>CAWAMU010000011.1:0-281546 GCA_963783265.1 uncultured Alphaproteobacteria bacterium
TATCCGAGCCGGCGATGGCGCGTTTCATGCCTTGAGAATTGAACGGCATGGTGAAATTGCCTTTCCGGTCGACCGCGATCAGCCCTCCATCTCCGCCACGCTGTGCGACGGCATGCAGCAGTTCCTGGCCCGCCAGATCAAGGCTGTCCCCGCGATAGGCCATGCGCATTGCCAGATCGCGGGCGCCGCCCGCGTAAATGAACGCTTCGCCGATGCCGGTGCAGCTTATCGCTATGTCGCGGTCGGCCCAATTGCCAATGCCGGTGAGGGGTGTATCGCCCACCCGCCCCGCCCGCTTTCCCAGCAATCCGCCGGTTGACGTTGCCGCGGCCAAGGCACCGCGCCGGTCGAGCGCAACCGCGCCTACCGTACCATGCGCCAGCCCTTCGTCGAGCCGGAGCGTCTCTTCGCGATCAACCCCGACTGGAAGGCGATAATGCGTTTCTGCATTCTCGACCATTTCCAGGCCTTGCTCGAGTGCGAAGGCGCGCGCGCCGTCCCCTGCCAGCAGGACATAGGGCGTGTGCTCCAGCACCGCGCGGGCTGCGCTGATCGGCTGAACAACGCCCACCGCCGCGCAAATCCCGCCAGCACGCAACCGCGCGCCGTCCATGATCGCGGCATCGCATTCGACGATGCCCAGTTCGTTGGGGGCCGAGCCGCGCCCAGCCACGTAAAGTCCGCTATCCTCCATGCTGGCGACGGCATGCTCGACGGTATCTATTGCCTCTTCGCCCGCAGCCAACATTGCCTCGCACTCGCGGACAAGCTGGCCGAGGTGCGCTTCCACTTCGGAATAGTCTTGCTGAGGCTTCACCCCAGCCCCGCCGTGCAGGGCGATTACATGCTTTTGCGACATCAGTTTCCTGTTCTTCTAATGATTACGTCGATCGGTTCGATGTCGAAGCGAAGTTTTTCGAAGGCGTAGCGAGCCGCGCCATCCGGACCTCGACCCCACCACCCGCGGGAGGCATCGTTCTGGGTGAAGCGGTAGGTCACCCCGTAAGTGTTCGAGAACGACTGCCGTTCCACCGCTTGCGCAGCGGAATTATCCAGCAGCCCCTCGCCAACA
Organism: uncultured Alphaproteobacteria bacterium; assembly: GCA_963783265.1. GTDB lineage: Bacteria > Pseudomonadota > Alphaproteobacteria > Sphingomonadales > Sphingomonadaceae > Alteraurantiacibacter. The sequence continues at coordinate 1,073 of CAWAMU010000011.1, forward strand.
ACGTCCGCAAGGGAAGTTGCGCCTAGCGCCATGCCGCCTCCGGCGATGGGCGGACTGTCATGGTATTCGTTGCCAACGGTACCGTTCCTGAAACTTGCAGGCATCACCGATCCTGTTGCAAGATCGATCGTATCGCCGCTGGCAGCCAGCGAAAGGCTGAGGTTGGAGGCGGCAAATCTCTCGCCGCCGCCCACTTGTGCCGCGCGGGCGTCGATGAAGGTCGCATAGCCGGTGCCGACAACACGCGCCGTGGTGCCGCCCGAACGAAGAACAATGGCGGTGTTTTCGTCCACGCCCACCCCTGTCCTGTGCGGCTGCCCGTCCAGCAGGAGAGCTGCGACCAAACGACCGAGGCGGGCTCGCTCGCCAAAGTGCTGGTCGACCAGCATGCCTTCAACAAAGCCCAGCCCTTGACCGGTCTGGAGAGGCTCTCCCTGCGTACCCGGCAACAGCGCCGAGAGAGTGTCCCCTTGCGTGATCATCGGGTCGCTCATGATAGCAGCGCCGGCAGACGTACCGCCGATCACGGCACCATCGCGCAGCCGCTGGCGGATCGCTGCCAGCATCTGCGTATCGCGGCCTGCCGCGTCCAGGAGAAGCCCGGTGATCCGCGACTGGTCACCGCCGGTAAACCAGATGCCGCCTGCCCGTGCGATCCGCGCGAGCTCTTCCGGGTTTGCGACATTGGTGGCCCATTGGGATTCGTCGATCTCGGTGGTGGTTGGATCGTCCTCGGTCGCAATCCTCACCACTTCGATGACATCCGCCTCCAAACCATGGGCGATCAACGTTTCGCGGAACGCCTCTGCCGACCGGGTCGGCTCGCCCGATGCAGCAGGGATGATTGCAATCATGGGGGCATCGGATGGGCGTGCGTCGAGGAATGCCGAAAACACCTCCGCGTTGTCAGGTTCAAGCCCTCCGCCAACGATAACGAGCGTGCCCGGCTCGGCGCGCGCACCGGGCACGGTGCAGGCCGCAGCCAGCATCGCCAGCGTCAGGGCGATCAACTTGTTGCGCACCATCAAAATCCTCCTGCGTGTGCCAGCATCATGGCAAGGCTCGCCAGCAGCATCAGCGCCAGCATCGGCTTCCAGACAAACGCGAGCCAGGTGCCATAGGATATTCGCGCCGCAGCAAGGCAACCCATCAAGGTGGCCGACGTGGGAACGACAAGGTTGGTCAGCCCGTCGCCCAACTGGAATGCCAGCACCGCTGTCTGACGGGTGACGCCAGAGAGGTCTGCCAATGGCGCCATGATCGGCATGGTGATGCTCGCCTGGCCGGAGCCGGACGAGACGACGAAGTTGAACACGCTCTGCGCGATGTACATGGCCCAGGCGGTCAACCAGTCGGGCACCAGCGCTGTCAGGTTCGCGAGGCCATTCAGCAAGGCATTGAGGAGTGACGCACTGGCAGGATCGTCTCCGCCCAGCACCAGCATGATGCCCTTGGCCGCGCCCACGATCAGGGCTGCAGGCAGCAATTGCGCCGCGCCATCGCGAAAGGCATCCATCATCTCGGTGGTGGAGCCGCCTTCGATACCACCCAAGCGGGCAATAACGGCAGTCGCGATGCCAACAGCAAAAAACTGCGCTGCGATCTCGGGCAGGTAATATCCTCGCGTGGTGACACCCCATGCCACCCATGCAACCCCGACCAGCAGCGCCAGCAGGATCAGCAGGTGAGCAACTCCAAACGCGCCAGCCGAACGCTGCGCAGCGATGTCGTGCAGCGTCCCGACGCCTGGCCGCAGGCGCAGTCGGACCGCGCGAGCATAGCGCCAGGTGAATGTTGCCCCAACCGCGGTGAAAACGGCCCAGAGGGCGACACGTGGCCACATTCCGGACATGGGGGCGAGACCGGCAATGCTCTGGGCGATGACGACGCTGAACGGATTCATCCAGCTTGTGGCAAAGCCGAGTTGGCTCGCACCCAGGCAGACGAGCAGCGCCGCTATCGAATCGTATCCCGCACGGCACAGGGCGGGAGCGAGAATCAGGGTAAGCGCAATCGCCTCCTCCGACAGGCCGAAGATCGCGCCTGCCAGCGAGAAACAGACGAACAGCAGCAGGATCAGCGTTTCGCTCCGTGCCTTTCCGCCCGGCAACGAGGCCTCCAGCGCGGCATCGATGGCGCGGGTGCGCATGATCATGCCGAACACCCCGCCCAGCACTATGATGAAGGCCATCAGCCCGACGGTCGGGGAATAGCGATCGCCGGTGACAAGGCCCGCAAACAGGAAGTCGAGGAAACCGGCGCGCTCCTCTCCTCCCAGGATCGGTGCCGGCATGACGGCTTCCGCCGCCTGATAGCTGCCGGGCACGATCCGCGCCGGATCGCCGGCAACCTGGAATTGCCCCGGCGTGAACACGAAGGTCGCCGCCCAGGCGATCAGCGCGAGGGCAAACATGATCAGCAGGGTGTCGGGCATCCGCCAGACCTGCGGATCAACGCTTTCCCCGTCGGCTTCGGCGGCCTGGCTTTCTTGCAGCATCGAATTCTCCCAACACGCCGGAACCGGGATCTGCCGATTGCGTCAGCAGATCCCGGCCTTCCCGGCGTCGACCTTGTAACCTCAGAAGCGCGTCGTCACGCGCAAGGTTGCGTAGCGGCCGATCAGATCATGATTGAAGAGATCGACATTGGCGGACGAGCCGAGCACACGCGGCGGATCGGCATCGAGGACATTCCTCACCGCCAGCTGGATGAAGCTGTCTTCGGCGAAGTCGTAGCTGACGCTGAGATCGAAGGTCAGGTAGTCGTCGACCTGGTATTCCGCATCGAGCGGCAGGCCCAGCGCCTCGAGGGTCCGGCTGGTGGGATCGTCGCGATAGCCGCTCTTGTAGTGGCCCGAAACGGTCGCCCTCCACCTGTCGTTTCGCCACCGCACCTTCCCGCTGGCGATGAAGTCGGGGTAGAGATAGTCTCCCGCCAGTTGCTCCAGCGGACTGGCCTCGGATGCCTTGCGCTCGAAATTGAAGATCTTCGTGGCATCGAAAACCAGCGTGAAATCGCCTGCCGCGCCCGCGCCCAGGCGATGCGTATAGCCAAAGTCGAGGCCGTCGGTCTTCTGGAAGCCAAGGTTGGTGATCTGGAAATGGGCGTCGGTCACGAAACCGTTGGCAAGTTCCAGCCCCGGCGTACCGGTCGGCAATTCGCCGGAACCCACAACCGAGAATTCACCCGCCAGCGCACGCCGGATGAAGTCGTCCTCGTCAATCCCGACAAGGTCTTCGTGCCGGATATTCCAGTAGTCGACCCGAAGTTCGATATCGGGGGTCGGAGACAAGACCAGACCACCGCCGAAGCTGCGGGCATTTTCCGGACCCAGATCAGGATTGCCGACATCCTCGGAAAGCAGGGCCTCTCCATCTGCGGTGGCATCGCCGTCGCAGGCGCCGGGGGTGGCTTCGCAATCGACCCTGTAGGAACTCAGCAGAACGCCCGCCCCGCTTTGCGCCAGCGAAGGGGCGCGGAACGACGTGGAATAATTGGCGCGCAGGGCGATCCACGGTGCCGGCTCCCAGCGTACGGCCACTTTCGGATTGAAGTCGCTGCCGAACCCTTCGAAGTCGTCGAACCGACCTGCAAGCTGCAGATCGAGCCCGTCAGCCAGTGGCACGTAGAGCTCTCCGTAGACAGCCCAGCTGTTGCGGTCGGCCTCCGCGCTGGTGGAGGAAAAGCCGAGGATCGGCTCGGGGTTGGCGATGGTCGCCACGGCAGCGCCGGACGGCGTATCACGCAGGGTTTCCCGCCTGAACTCACCGCCGAATGCTGCCTTCAGCGGGCCAGACGGCATTTCCAGAAGCGTTCCGTTTGCGCTGGCATCGAAGGAATATAGCCGCGAACGCCCCGTGCGCTCGGCTTGCGTGTCCAGCAACTCGGCAACGCCATCCTCTTGCGAGGCTTGACCGCCGAACGGATTGTACCACAGCGTCGTCTTGCCAGCATCTTCGCAGGTATCGCCGATAAAGTCGGCATCGGGTCGACCAGGATCAACGTCCCAGCGTTCCACGCGCGAACCATCGGTGCACACGTTACCGAGATTCAGATCGTAGAAATTCCGGGAAATAACGAGGCCTGACAGGCCGCGCTGCACCCGGTCGTTGCCGCCGTACAGGAACGCGGCGTCGAAATTCCAGTCGTCGCTGATTTCGCCCCGGAAGCCCGAAGTTATGCGGTAGCTGTCGGATTCCACTTCAACCGCGCGCGGCTCGGGTATCTTGCCCCAGGCATAGATGGGAAAACCGAAGAAATCGCTGAAGTCGCTCGCCCCTTCGAACGATCCTTCCGCCACGATATCGTCCTGCAGTGCTGCGGGCCAGAAGGGATTTTCGGGATCAATCGGCGCGCGCGAGAAGTTGGCGGGCGAACTGACGCCGCGCGATTCAACGCGGCTGTAAAGCACATCGTTGTACCAGGTTATCGAGTCCGAAATCTCGAACTGGTGCGTAAACAGGCCGCCGAATGTCTCCAGCCGATCCTGTACCGAGACGAAGGCGTTGGTGTTCACCTCGCAAAATTCGCCAAGGTTGCCCGTGCCGAAGTCGTCCGCAGGGCAACCGCCATCGCCCGGTTCCTCGGTCTGGTCGAAGAACTGGAGAAACAGATCGTTGAAACTGGGATAGAAACCCTGCTGGCTGGGGCGGAAACTGTCGCGACTGATCGCCCGGTCGCGCAGGAAGAAGGGGTTCCGCTTGAAATAGTCCACCACCAGCATGACCGAGTTCCGGTCACCAATTCGCGCGCCCGCAACGGCGGTCAGATTATAGCGTCCCTCGTCCGTATCGGCGGTGGAATTGCCGTAGCTGGCACTGAGTTCCAGCCCTTCGAAATCGTTGCGGAGCACGTAGTTCACGACACCCGCAACGGCATCGGCCCCGTAAATGGCGGAGGCGCCAGAGGGGAGGACTTCTACCCGTTCCACCGCGGCAAGCGGAATGGAGCTTGCATCGATGAAGCTCTCCTGCCCGCGGGCAAAGGCGCTGATCTGCGCACGGCGACCGTTGATCAGCGTGAGCGTGGAGGATGCCCCGAGGCCGCGCAAAGAAACCGCAGACGCGCCCACGGGCGTGTCAGACGAAAGCGGCCCCGCGGTTGCTGTCGAGAAGGTGGCCCCGCCACCAACGGCAACCGGCAGATCCTGCAGTACTTCGATGACGGTGCCGGCACCGGATTCCAGGATATCCTGGCGCGAGACTGTCAGCGTCTGGACCGGGCCATCGGTCGGCAGGCCTTCGATGCGGCTTCCGGTGACGACAATCGCGTCGTCGGTGCTGGCAACATCCGCATCGGCATCCGGATCGCCAGGATTGGGGTTGGACTGCGCAAGCGCAGATGTGGAAATTCCTGCAAGCAGCAGGGCGGCGGCGCTGGTGGCACCGATACGAAATTTCATATGTGAAGACATTGTGTGATCCCTCGAACCGCTATTCGCGACAAAAGTCGTGTGGCGAAATGGTCGGGGACGGGCCCGGAATGTCGGATGGCAGTCTTGTCAGTTCAGACGACGTGCCCGAAATCCGCGCCTATCCCGCGCGGACCGGGACTACTCGTTGAACCAGTCGGTGAGATGAAACTCTACCGAGCGGCGAACGGCCACTTGGCCGCGAAGGGGGCAGCTGAAGGTTCTGCTCATTTAACAATGATACCATTCGCATAACGAATCCGCAAGTTTGATGCGTCGAACTGCGCACTGGGAAAGAAAACCACAGTTTCGAGGAACTTGGGGTCGAGCGAAGCGGCTGCTCGATTTCGCCTTCGCAGCAGGTCTTTGACGCGCCCTGCAGTGCAATCACGTCTTGAATCGAAAGAACCGAGTGGGCTGCCCTAAATGTATACCTTTCGCGAGCACCTCGGGTGCTGGCTCCTTGATGCCCAACGATGTGGATCGGTTGATCGATATGCCGTCGGGACGCTGCATTGTCGCTGCTGGGCCGGCTGCAGAAAGTCCGCTATCGAGAAGCGCGCACCGGAAAGCTGCCAGTCGGCTAGCGAACCCATTGCGGATCGATTTGTGTCGGCCGGAAGCTGGCCACGATCGATCGAGTCTGTCCCGCGACCTGCCTTTTGCTGTCTGCGGACGTGGAAGGGTGCTGCGCTTGTCACTGTCAGTAAATTTGTCGTTGTTCGAGTGACTTAACCAGCAATTACGGGTCTTGAGAATGGTCCAGCGGAGTGGCCGCACTTTCTATGCCGATCGAAGGCATTGAGGTCAGTTCATCGACTGAGAATGGGAGCTATCGGTCTTGCGGTACTGCATTGCTTGCGAGGTTGCTACCGATGACGTTGGTGCAGCGACTTTCTCATCAGGCGCTTGGCGAATTCGAGCGGTCCAAACGGCTGATGGCGAAGGTCAGCTTCCCACCCCAGACCAAGACCCAGGAGCATCAACCCACACACTCCGCGAGCGGACTGAGTGCTTTGTGCATTTCTGTTCCGAAAGCTGCCTGGCTGTCAACGACCTCATCTTGGACAGGCTGTCCAGCGCGATCCGATTGCGTTCGCGGCAGGTCCGATGATAGGCAGCACGACGCTTTCGGGAGTTATTTCATGTATGATATTGCGGTCGCGATTGCAGCAATCTGCGTTGCGTTCACCTTGGATTTCTTCATTCCGGGTTATCCGACTGCAATCGCCCTGATATGTGCGGCGCTTGGTGTAGTTATCGGGCACCGGCTCAGGCCAGCTGAGAAACGACCTGGCGAGGGCTAGCAAACCGAATTCATCCGCATGAGGCTGCCAGTCTACGCGCAACTTGGCTCCGATCGACGCAGGGCGAAACTCTCGATCATCCCGTGCGTTGAGGCGGAAGATGACTAAGCTGTTTGCACATTTGCCGGACAAGCTTTCGGAATTCCTCAAGCCGCATCGTCCGGATTCCCGGATCCTCGTCACTTTCCTGGCTGTGGCGATCGGACTTTTCGGTTTCAGCAAGCTCGCCTCCGAAGTGGCAGAGGGCGATACTTTCGCCATGGACAAGGCCGTGGTCACCGGCCTGCGCACGGTTGCCGATCCGGCAATTCCCATCGGGCCGCACTGGCTCGAGCGATGGATGATCGATTTCACCGCGCTTGGCGGCGCTCCTGTTCTTACGCTGATAACTGTCGTGGTGGTCGGGCTGCTGATGGCGCTGCGCAAGTTCAGGATGGCCGGTTTTGTCGCCCTGGCGGTCTCGGGTGGTGCGATCCTGAGCGTCGCGATCAAGGCCGTGTTCAACCGGGCCCGGCCGGAGATCGTTCCGCACCTGGTCGAGGTGAGTTCGGCCAGCTTTCCCAGTGGTCATGCGATGAACTCGGCCATCGTCTATCTCACGCTGGCGGTCTTGCTGGCGCGCTCGCAGGAAAGCCGGCGAGTGCAGGTGTTCCTTATCGGCGTCGCAATTGCCCTGGCACTTCTGATCGGGACGACGCGCGTCTACCTGGGTGTGCACTGGCCCAGCGATGTTCTTGCCGGGTGGTCCGTCGGCGCTGTCTATGCCGCCGGATGCTCGCTGCTGGCAAAACGACTGCAGCGCGAACACTCCATCGAACGGGCGCACGAAACGTCCGAAGACACGACAGCCCCCTTGTAATCGAACCGCAACATCGCCATTGGATCAGCGCTGCTGCTTACAAACGGAAATAGATGAACTTCACCCATCCCTTTTTGAACGGTGACGGTGACGACAAGCTGCATGAAGAATGCGGCGTGTTCGGCATCATCGGCGGAACTGACGCTGCTGCCGCTTGCGCGCTGGGGCTGCATGCCCTGCAACATCGCGGGCAGGAAGCCGTCGGCATCACGAGTTTCGACGGGACCGAGTTCTACACTCGCCGCGGGCTGGGCCACGTGGCCGACAATTTCTCTTCCGAGGATTCGATTTCGGAACTGCCGGGCCATATGGCCGGCGGGCACGTGCGCTATTCCACCACCGGCGGATCGGGCATGCGCAATATCCAGCCGCTGTATGCCGATCTTGCCAGCGGCGGCTTTGCCGTTGCGCATAACGGCAACATCTCCAACGCCATGAGGCTGCGGCAGGAACTGGTCAGCAAAGGCGCGATCTTCCAGTCCACCTCGGACACCGAAGTCATCATCCATCTTGTGGCCACCAGCCGCTATCCCACCATGCGCGACAAGCTGGTGGATGCTTTGCGGATGGTGGAAGGGGCCTATGCGCTGGTCGTGATGACGCCGCGCGGAATGGCCGCCTGCCGCGATCCCATGGGCATCCGCCCGCTGGTGATGGGCAAGCTGGGCGATGCCGTGGTGTTTGCCAGCGAAACCGTGGCGCTGGACGTGGTGGGTGCGGAGTTCACCCGCCAGGTCGACCCCGGCGAACTTGTCGAGGTGGATTTCGACGGCAACGTGCAGTCCCACCGCCCCTTTGGCGAGACCCGCCCACGCCCCTGCATTTTCGAGCACGTGTATTTCAGCCGGCCCGATTCCATCTTCAACAAGCGCAGTGTCTACGAAAGCCGCAAGAATATCGGTGCGGAACTGGCGCGCGAAATGCCCTGCGATGCCGACCTTGTCGTGCCCGTGCCTGACAGCGGTGTGCCTGCCGCCATCGGTTACGCGCAGGAAAGCGGCATTCCTTTCGAGCTCGGGATCATCCGCTCGCATTACGTTGGCCGCACCTTTATCCAGCCATCGGACGGCGCGCGACATGCCGGTGTAAAACGCAAGCACAACGCCAACCGCCTGCTGGTGGAAGGCAAGCGCATAGTCCTGATCGACGATTCCATCGTGCGCGGCACCACCAGCCTGAAGATCGTGCAGATGATGCGCGATGCAGGCGCGGCGGAGGTGCATTTCCGCGTGGCCAGCCCGCCCACCGGCCATGGCTGCTACTACGGCGTCGACACGCCCGAACGTTCAAAACTGCTGGCTGGCCGCATGGATCTGGCCGCGATGCAGGCATTCATCCAGGCAGACAGCCTTGCCTTCGTCTCGATCGATGGCCTGTATCGCGCCGTTGGACTGACAGGCCGTGACAATGCCTGCCCGCAATATTGCGATGCCTGTTTCACCGGTGAATATCCCACGCCGCTGACCGATCTTTCCAACAAGGAAGACGAAGATGCGCAGCTCTCACTCCCGGTCAACAAGGTCGCCTGAATGACTGAAACTGCTGAACAAAAGCCACTCGCGGGCAAGGTCGCGCTCGTCACCGGAGCCAGCCGCGGAATTGGCGCTGCCACGGCAAAGGCGCTGGCCGCAAAGGGTGCGCATGTCGTCCTCACCGCGCGCAAGGTGAAGGATCTGGAGGGCGTGGAGGATGACATTCACGACCTTGGCGGCACCTCCACCATCGCCCCGCTCGACCTGACCGATGGCGAGAGCATCGGTCGGCTGGCACAGGCGATTGCAGAACGCTGGGACAAGCTCGACATCCTGGTGATCTGTGCAGCCCAGCTTCCCACTCTGACGCCGGTCACGCAGATCGATGGCAAGCAGTTCAACCAGGCGCTGACCCTGAACGTGCTGTCGACGCAGGCCCTGCTGGCCCATTTCGATGCGCTGCTGAAGCGGGCCGAGGCTGGCCGGATCATCGGCCTCACCAGCTCTGTAGGTGCCGAATCGCGCCCCTTCTGGGGTGCCTATGGCGCGAGCAAGGCCGCTTTCGACAACCTGCTGGAATCGCATGCCAAGGAAATCGAGAGGATTTCCGAAATCCGCGTTGGGATCCTCGATCCGGGCGCGACTCGCACCGACATGCGCGCACGTGCCTATCCGGGTGAAGATCCCGAGTCGGTGAAGCCGCCAGAGGTGGTGGGCGACCGCATTGCAGAAATGCTGGTAAAGGATTTCCCCAATCTTCACCGCGAAAGAGTGGAAACGCCGCGTTAACCACAGGGTTTAGCGTCCTGTTAAGCAGCCTCCGACATTCTGTGCAAAGCAACGCCCGCGTGGGGCTTGCGGTATGAAACGCCAGATGACGGGAACTTTGCCGCGATGAGCATGCAGAACACCATGGGCCGCTACGATATTGCTGCACAGGAAGATCGCAGTGCTCCGCGCACCAGGATCATGATCCCGGCACAGTTGCGCGGATCGGGAATGCGCGCGTTCCAGACGGTGGTGAATGATCTTTCGCTGTCGGGCTTTTCGGCAACCGCGCTGAACCGCATGCACCCTGGCTCTGTCTGCTGGCTGACACTGCCTGGCCTCGAATCGCTTCAGGCCGAAACGGTGTGGTGGGAAAACGGCCAGTGCGGCTGTGCTTTTACCAACCTGCTGTCACCCATCGTGCATGACAACATCCTGGCCCGCTTTCGCGGCGACGGCACCTATCGCGGCTGACCTAGCCCAGCCAATGCTTCCGGTTGGCAGCATGGCGCAATTTCATCAAAACGCTGCCTAGCACCAGCAGGCCCGCCGCGATCGTGGCAAAAGCTATGGCAGGCGCCGATTGTCCGCCTGCCGAATAAATGGCGAGCAGAGCCCACAGGAATACCGCCGCGTAAACGGGATTGCCCCGCCCTCGCCACACGGCCACCGCCGCGATAATCCCGCCGACCGCCACGATGCCGGCCGCAAGCATGATATGGTCGCTTTCGGCCCCCACTCCGTAATAAAGCAGGGTCGCCGAGATATTGACGATCGTCGCTGCCGTCAGCCACGCTGCAAGCGCGCTGAGCGGCAGCATTGCCACCCACCGTTCAACCGCCGTGAAATCACGATCCAGGTGAACGAGAATCCGGTATGTGATGAGGATGCACACCAGCGAAACGCCGATGATGATCACGGATGCAATCGTCAGCGCGTAGATTTGCGTGTAAAGTGCCCAAAGCCCGTTCAACGCGAACGCTCCCGCGGTGGGCCATGCGATACGGTTGAGCAAGGCGCTGTATCTTTGCGACGGCAGCGCCTGGTAAATCGCGAACAGGGCCGAGCCGGCAAATAGCGGCCCCCATATGGCAAAGGCCCAGCCCGCTGGCGTAATCAGCGTACGGGTCGCGTCGGACCGGCTGCCGATGTCTTCCCCGATCCCGAGGCTGGGCAGGAAGGTCGCGCCGATTTGCAATATCACTGCGAGTAGAACCGCGAAGCGTTGGAGCGTGCTGCGGGGATAGGGTGTGCGTTTGGGAGAGGTGCCGATAGCCATAGGCTGACGCGTTAGGGCCTTGCCCCCGTTACCGCCAGTTATATTCTTGCGTCGTCCGACGTAATCATTGCCGCACCATCGGCTCTGCCGGGCCGCCGACGCGAATGCCGTCTTGCCCGCGGCGCGCATCGATGGCAGCCTGCACGGCAGCATAGAAGCGATTGCGTTCCGCGCCCGCGCCGTCATCGCCGGTGGATTGCCGCCAGTTCGAATTTGTGGCGATCACCAGCTTGCGCGCCGGGTCGACGAAGATACCCTGGCCGTAAAGGCCGCTGGCGGCGTAGGCACCTCCCGGATAGGTCCACCACTGATAGGCGTAGCCGCGATCGAAACGTCCGGTTTCGAAAACGGGATCGGTCGCCTCTTCGAACCACCCCTCGGGCACTACGCGTTCCCCGCCTGCCATGCCCCCGCCCATCGTAAACAGGCCGAACCGCGCCATGTCGCGGGTGCTGGCCTGGATGCAGCAACCCGAAATTTCGCTGCCGCTGCTGGAAAGGATCCAGGTTGCATCCTGCTCCATGCCGAAGGGCGCCCATATCTTTTCCGAAAGATAGTCTGCCAGGTTCTTGCCAGTGGCTTCGCGCACCAGAACGCCGATCAGGTTCGTTTCGCCGGTGTTGTACTGCCAGCGCGTGCCCGGCTCTGCATCGCGTGGAAGCTGGCGCATATAGTCCACCAGTGCATCCACATTTTCATCCTCGGGCTCATGTTCGCTGAACTGGGCTACATCGGATTGCGGATCGTCATAGTCCTCGTTCCATTTCACGCCGCTGCTCATGGTCAGCAACTGGCGGATGGTTACCTCGTCATAGGCGGAACCACGCATGTCCGGCAGGTATTTGCTGACCGGATCATCGAGGCTGTCGATATCGCCATCGGCCAGCGCCGCGCCGACAAGGGTGGAGGTGAGGCTCTTCGCGACGGAGAAACTGGTCCACTTGCCGTCCGCGCTGAAATCGAGGCCGTAGCGCTCCATCACCACCTCGCCGTCATGCACCACCACCACTGCGGCCGCATTCTGGTTTTGCATGAAGGCATCAAGGTCGAAATCCGCCAGCTCCAGCGGCTCGCCTTCGGGAAGTGGATAGGTCGCCTCGCCAGCCTCGATCACGCGCGCCTGTGCCAGCGCAGGAAAGGCATCGAGCGCGCGGAAGGCTGCCGTGCGGGTATCTTCGGGCCAGAACAGCACATCGCGATCCGTGGGCATGTTCGCAATCACGCCGCGTTGGTCCTCGTCCAGCGACAGCCAGAAGAGACCTGCCGCCAGCATGAGCACGGCGACAACGCCCAGAATCCATTTCGTCACTAAAGGTCCTTTACCAGGGTAACTTGGTGAACGTCGATCCCGCCACCACGAAAACCGCCTTCGCAATACATGAGATAAAAGCGCCACAAGTCACGGAAACGCTTGTCGAAATCATCGGGCAAGCGCCCGTCCTTGTACGCTGCGTCAAAACGGTTGCGCCAGCATTTCAGCGTTTCGGCGTAGTCGTTGCCGAAGTCGCGCTGGTCGGTCCAGCGCAGGCCGCGCTGCTGGGCCAGTTCGCGAAATTCGCTGGTGCGGATCAGCATCCCGCCGGGAAAGACATAGGCCTGGATGAAATCGGCGCTGGCGGCATAATCTTCGAAAATCGGTTCGGCGATGGAGATATACTGGATCGCCGCGCGCCCGCCCGGTTTCAGGTTACGGGCGACGCAATCCATGAAGGTGGGCCAGTATTCGCGCCCCAGTGCCTCCACCATTTCGACACTGACAATGGCATCGAACTGACCTGCCATGTCGCGATAATCGCGTTTCCGGAACTCCGGCCCCGGCTTGCGCGCCCTCGCCCATTCCAGTTGGCGTTCCGAAATGCTGATAGCGGTGACATCGCGGCCTTGCTGCGCCAGATGCGCGGCCAGCGATCCCCAACCGCAACCGATTTCCAGCACGCTCTCGGCGTTGCCGATCCGGGCTTCCAGCGCATCCCACTTGCGATGCTGCGCCGCCTCCAGCCCGTCATGCCCGTAATCCAGCGCACTGGAATAGGTCATCGTGGGGTCCAGCCAGCTGGCGTAGAAATCATTGCCGAGGTCGTAATGGGCGTGGATGTTCTTTTCCGCGCCTTCGCGGGTGTTGCGTTTCAGCGCATGCATCGCCTTTGCCGCCCAGCGCCACGGCCCCTTGGCACGCGCGGCATCGCCCAGCGACACGGCGTTGTCCATGAACAGCGCGAACAGCGGCACCGGATCGGGGCTGGACCATTCGCCCGCTTCCCAGGCCTGGTACCAGCCGACGGAACCGCCCGTTGCCAGCCGCAGCAAGGCGCGCCAGTCGTGCAGCGTCACCTCGCATTCGAAACCCGGCGCATTGCCGCCCAATGTGCGTTTGGTGCCGTCGGGCAAGGTGCCGTGGATCGTGCCGCTGGCAAGCCCTGCGTCGATATGATCGAGAATTCGGGAGACGGCGGGCACGAACAGGCGCGCAAGCAGGCCGGGCTTCACCCCGAAACGCTCACCGCTGTCCAGCAGCACTTCTCCCCTTGCATGACCCGCATTCATGGCGCGCGTTATGGCGTCGTTGCGCCGCTATCTCAAGGTGTTCTCAACCCTTGTGCTCACGGTAATTGGCAAGCGCCCGCTCGCGCGCTTCCTTGTGGCCGATCAGCTTGGCGGGATAGTCTTCCGGCTTGCAGCCATGCGCCTCCGGATCGTGGATGTAGGGATCGTCAAGATCGGCCAGTTCGGGCACCCATTCGCGGATATAATCCCCGGCATCGAATTTCTCGCTCTGGCTGAGGGGGGCCATGATTCGCACGAACATGTTGCTGTCGACGCCCGTTCCGCTGACCCATTGCCAGTTGGTGCCATTGCTGGCGTAATCGGCATCCACCAGCGTATCCCAGAACCACTTCTCTCCATGTCGCCAGTCGATCAGCAGGTGTTTGACGAGGAAGCTGGCGGCGATCATGCGCACGCGATTGTGCATCCAGCCGGTTGCCCAAAGCTGGCGCATCCCGGCATCGACGATGGGATAGCCCGTGCGGCCCTTCTGCCAGGCTTCCAGCTCCTCCTCTATCACGTGGCCGCGATTGGGATTGCGCCAGAAATCGGTGCCGTAAAGCTCGCGGTAGGGCTCCTCGCCATACATCGGAAACTGGCAGACGAGGTTCTGAGCATAGTCGCGCCAGACCAGTTCTGCGCGGAACATGCGTGCACCATCGCTGCCATAGCGGCCCATCGCATCCCACAACATTCGCGGGCTGACTTCGCCGTGGTGGAGGTGCGGCGACATGCGACTGGTGGCATCTTCGCTCGGCAAATTGCGATCGTCGGTGTAGTTCTTGCTCACATCCAGAAACGTATCGAAGCGCTCCATAGCGGCGGCGGTGCCGTGCTGGTCGCCCCAGAATTCAGCCATACCGCCAGACCAGTCGGGCGTGGTCGGCAACAGGCCGAGATCGCCAAGCGTATCGCTTTTCGGCCATCTTTCGGGGCTGGAAATGCTGGGTTCGGGCAGGATGTCGAAACCGTCGATAGCGGCGAACATCGAATCCTTGAAGGGGGTGAAAATCTTGTAAGGCGTTCCGCTGCCGGTGGTCACCGTGCCGGGGGGCAGGAGGTAATTGCCGTCGTGCAATTGCAGATCCAGCTGATCTTTCAACTTGCCCTGCGCGCGCCGCCACCACGGTTCGTAATGGCGCAGGGCGTGTACTGTTTTCGCACCGCTTTCCTTGGCCAATTCCGGCAAGACATCGCACACGCTGCCGCGCCGCAGGATCAGCCTGGAGCCGTGACGGCCCAGATCTTTTTCCAGCGATGCCAGCGCATGGTGCAGCCACCAGCGGCTGGCCCCGCCCAGCTTGCGATCTTCCGGTGTTTCGTCATCCAGGATATAGAGCGGTATCACCGGACCTGCCTGCGCGGCGGCGGTGAAGGCGGCATGGTCGCAAAGGCGCAAATCGCGGCGCAGCCAGACTATTTGAGGTTCGGACAATCGTGTTCCCCTTCAACCGGGCAACGGTATCAACTTCCACCCGGTTCCGAACACAGACCATCGGGCAGGGTTACGCTGAACCGGCCATCTTCCACGCCGTAATAGCGCGCATCGCCAAGCAGGTAACTGCCGTCCGCTAATTTCGTGATGACGGGTGCCCTGCTCCAGAACAGGAACGCATCCACCTGCTCGCTTTGCGCGCGCGCTGCTGCCAGGTTGCAGGCAGAAAGCGGCGTGTTGCCGATCCGCTCTCCATCGACGAAGAAACTGCCGCTGCCGCTTACTCCAATGCTTTCTCGCTGCCAGAAAGCCAGTGGCGGAGGCGAGGAAATCGTTTCGACGAAGGCGGTGTTCCCCGCGCGGTCAAACTGGGAAATGGCAAAATTGGCGACCAGGTAGATACCGCAAAGCCCCAGCGCCGCCCGCGCTGCGCCGCGCCAGTCACCGCCGCGCTTTTCGCGGCGTCGCGAAAGCCAGGTGCCGCCGATCAGCATGGCCCACAGCCAAACGTCGATGATGAACAGCACATCGCCATAGAACCAGCGGCTGGAAAATGGCTCCAACAGTCGGATGCCATAGACATTCAGCCAGTCGAGCGCCGGATGGGTCAGGCAGCCGATCAGCGCCACCCCGAAAAGCCAGCCGAAATGTACGGGCAACCTCCCTTCGGGCCGCCTGCCGCGCGTCTCCTGCCAGCGATCCCATGCACATAGCAGCCCCGCCAACATGAGCGGAAGCAGCACCAAGGCAATTGGCCCGTGGGTAATGCCGCGGCGGAAAGCGAGATGTTCGACCCCCTCCAGCCAGAAAAAACATGCCGCATCCACATCGGGCAGGTTCGCACCGATGATGAGCGCGGGCATGGCCAGGCCGGTCTTTTTCTTGAGCCCGGCCTGCCCGATCAGCGCGCCGGTGAGGGAGTGGGTGAGATTATCCATCGACCGGGGACCATAGGGCCGGTTTGGCAAAGGGCCAGCGCAGGCCCGTCCTTATCGTCAGGGGAATGATGCCCCGGCCGATACCCGCCTATTTCGCGCCGTGTCCGCTGAAAACTACCTGCGCGGTGCGCATCAGGATCAGGAAGTCCAGCCAGTAGGAGAAGTTCTTGATGTAATAGAAGTCGAACTGCAGCTTGTGGTCGATATCCTGCAACTCGGTAACGTGGCCCTGGTTCACCTGTGCCCAACCGGTGATGCCGGGGCGCACGATGTGACGGTAGTCGTAGAACGGGATTTCCTGCTGATACCAGTTGCTCAGGTCCAGCGCCTCGGGGCGTGGGCCGATCCAGCTCATGTGGCCCAGCAGGATGTTAAACATCTGCGGCAATTCGTCGATCCGCGTGCGCCGCAGGAAAGCGCCAAGCCGCGTGATGCGCGGGTCGTTTTCGTCCGTGATGGCGCGGGCGCGGCGCTCTTCCGTGCAATCGGACAGCGTCTCCACACGCATTGTCCGAAACTTGGTGACCTTGAACGGGCGGCCACGGAAGCCCACCCTTTCCTGCCGGAACAGTATCGGCCCCGGCGAATCCAGCCTCACCAGCAGCGCAATTACCAGCAACGGCACGAACAGCAGTGGCAAAAGCACCAGCACCACGGCCATGTCAAACAGGCGTTTCAGCCGCATGAAGGTCATGTTGGGAAGCAGCGAGCCAAAGCTGTTTTCGGAAAGATGCTCCACCCACACCTTGCCCGTCGCAGCCTCGTAAACCTGCTTGAAGTGGAAAACCGGCACGCCCTCCAGTGCAGCACTGGCCAGCAGCCGTTCCCACCTTTCATCAAGGTCGGCGTGCAAATCCGCCACGATGATCGCGCCCTCGTGCGCGGGCAGTGCGGGCGTGGGCAGCACCTCCACCACCAACCCGACATTGGCGAGGCGATCGATACGACCGCCGGGCACGGCGTAGAAGGTGGAACGGCCGACCTTGGTCGCAAGGCTGATCACGCCGATATATGCAGCGACGGATGCCACGAAGTTCAGTAGAAGGACCTGGTTCGAATAATCGAAACGGAAAGCCAGGATCACCAGCGCCACCGCGCCGAAACTGGCGATGAAGGTGGGCACCACTGCGCCCAGTTGCTTGACGCCGGGATAAATATTCACCCGGCGCGCGAAGAAAATGCCCGCCACCAGCGCGATAACCGAAGCGATGAGGCTATGCTGCAGGGTGGCGCTCTGGAAAGCGGCGGCTTCCCCGCCGAAGTAGAAAAACGGTGGCAGCAAAGTGCCCAGCAACACGCAGGCAAGCGCCTGTACCGTGAAGGAGCGGAAGATACTTCGCCCGTCCTGGACCAGCTCGGAAGGAGCTGCCATCCGCATGATACTGTTTCCCCGTTGCCCATACCGCAGCACGACACCGCAGTCGTCCCCCATACGCTCGCACAGGTAACGCCTTGTCTTAAGCTTGCGTCATGAAGTGCGCAAGTAAGTGCTAGACCGGGTCCGCAGCGGTTCCGCTGACTGTCCATGTCTGGCCCTTGGCCAACAGCGCCGCCAGACTGGTGTCCTTGCCCTCGCTGGCACGGCGCTTTTCTTCGTGGACAACCGCCTCGTAGGTGGACGCGGGATTATCGTAAATCACGCCCAGAGGCATGGGGAATTCACCGAAGGGCAGTTCCACCAGCATGTGCGCCAGCATCCTGTTCGTGGCGTCGTGCACCAGAACACCGGCCGCCTCCGCGTCGCCATCGGGCACGTCGACCACTTCGAACGACAACGTCTGCGCGTTGAGCTTCAGCCCTTTCACGCCGCCGGTCTTCTCGGTGCCGAACAGCATGGGCTTGCCATGCTCCAGCCAAAGCTGCTGCTGGTCTGCACCCTTGGGCTTCGCGAAATCGTCGAACACGTCCTTGTTGTAGACGATGCAGTTCTGGAAAATCTCGATGAAGGCGGCACCCTGGTGCGCATGGGCCGCCTTCAGCACATCGGGCAGGTTCTTCGACACGTCGATCCCGCGCCCGACGAAGCGCGCACCGCTGCCCAGCGCGAACGCGCACGGATTGGCCGGATGATCGACGGAGCCGAGCGGGGTGGACGGCGTGCGCGTATTCTCCCGGCTGGTGGGCGAATACTGCCCCTTGGTCAGGCCGTAGATCTCGTTGTTGAACAGCATGATCTGCATGTTCACATTGCGCCGCAGCACATGCATGAGGTGGTTGCCGCCGATGGACAGGCCATCGCCGTCACCCGTCACCATCCAGATATCCAGATCGGGATTGGCCAGCTTGATACCCGTGGCAAAGGCCGGGGCACGCCCGTGGATCGTGTGGAAGCCGTAGGTTTCCATGTAATAGGGAAACCGGCTGGAGCAGCCGATGCCGGATACGAACACGGTGTTCTTCGGGTCACAACCCAGCTGCGGCAAGGTGCGCTGCACCGCCTTGAGAATGGCATAGTCGCCGCAGCCCGGGCACCAGCGCACTTCCTGGTCGGTTTCCCAGTCCTTCAGCGTGGTTTCGATCTTGGTGAGTTCGTTCATATCCGTATGCTCTTTCTAACCTCTCGACTGCGGCGATTGGTCGTCGCGCAGAGAGCCATCGTCATAGCCTTGCTTAAGGCCAGGAAGCTGCTGGTCATTCACCTTCACCCTGCCGCCGCATTTCTGATCGAGGCAGTTGCCGATGGCCTTTTCCAGCTCGGCAATCTGGAAAGGCTGGCCGCTGGTCTTCGTCAGGCTCTCGGCGTCGATCAGCAACTGGTCGCGCAGCAGCGTCTTGAACTGGCCGGTGTTCATTTCGGGAACCAGCACATGCTTGAAACCGGAGAGCAGGTCGCCAAGGTTTTTCGGCAGGGGCCAGATGTGGCGCACATGCACATGGGAAACCTTCGCGCCCTTGTCGATCCAGCGGTTCACCGCCTGCTTGATGGGGCCGTAGGTGCTGCCCCAGCCGACGACGACCAGATCACCGCTATCTTCACCCCAGGAAACCTCCTGATCGGGCACATCCACGCCCAGCACCTTGTCGCGGCGAAGTTCCGTCATGCGCTGATGGTTGTCGGGCGAATAATCGATATTTCCGGTGGTCTCATGCTTTTCAATACCGCCGACGCGGTGCATGAGGTCGGGCGTTCCGGGCTTCACCCAGGGACGCGCGCCCTTGGCATCGCGCCGGTAGGGCAGGAACTCTACCTCACCCTCGGGCAGGCTTTCCATGAATTTTACCGGAAACGGCTCGTAGGTCGAAGGGTCGGGCACCTTCCATGGCTCCGCCGCATTGGCGATATAGCCATCGGTCAGCAGCATGACGGGCGTCATGTACTGCGTCGCGATGCGGCACGCCTCTATAGCGACATCGAAGGCGTCGGCAGGGCTGCGCGCAGCGATGACCGGCATGGGTGCATCGCCATTGCGGCCGTAGACGGCCTGGTAGAGATCGCTCTGTTCCGTCTTCGTAGGCAGGCCGGTGGACGGCCCGCCCCGCTGGGAATTCACGATGACGAGCGGCAATTCCACCATGATGCCCAGCCCCATCGCCTCTGTCTTCAGCGCGATGCCGGGACCGGACGAACTGGTGACGCCCAGCTGGCCCGCATAGCTTGCCCCCAGCGCAGCACAGATCGCGGCGATCTCGTCCTCCGCCTGGAAGGTCGTGACGTTGAATTCCTTCAGCCGCGCGAGGTGATGCAGGATCGCACTGGCAGGGGTAATGGGATAGCCGCCGAAGAACATCGGCAAATTTGCCAGCTGCGCACCAGCCACCAGTCCCAGCGACACGCTCTCGGCCCCGGTGATGGTGCGATAAAGGCCCGGCGCGACCGGGCGCGGCGGCATCGCCACCTGCTTCAGCGGGCCGGAAAGCTCAGCCGTTTCGCCATAGGCATGGCCGGCATCGAGCGCTGCAATATTGGCATCAGCAATATCCGGGCTCTTGCGGAATTTCTCCTTCAGCCAATCGTGGATAGGTTCGCGCGGACGATCGAACATCCACAGCGCCAGGCCCAGCGTCCACATGTTCTTGGACCGCAGCGCATCCTTGTTGCCAAGGCCGTAAGGCTTCACCGCCTCGATTGTCAGTTCCGAGATATCGAAGGCCAGGAGGTCGAACTTGGCAAGGCTGCCGTCTTCCAGCGGATTGGCGTCGTAATGCGCCTTTTCCAGGTTGCGCTTGGTAAAGGCGCCGCTGTCGGCGATGATCAGGCCGCCGGGGCTGAGCGAGGCGAGGTTCACCTTCAACGCCGCCGGGTTCATCGCCACCAGCACATCGGGCGCATCGCCGGCGGTATTGATCTGGCGGCTGCCGAAATTGATCTGGAACGCCGAGACGCCGAACAGCGTGCCCTGCGGTGCACGAATCTCGGCGGGGAAATCGGGGAAGGTCGCAAGGTCGTTGCCCGCCAGCGCGGTGGACAGGGTGAACTGCCCGCCGGTCAGCTGCATGCCGTCGCCGCTGTCGCCAGCGAAGCGGACCACCATCGAATCCAGTGCTTGTGTCTCGGGCTGTTTGCCAGCCGTCTGTGTCGCCATGTAAAACTCTCTCTGCCGCACGCCGCTTTGGCATTGGGGGCTAAGTCCCCAGCGTTAGGGGGCGACCTAGGTTCCTTGTCCGCTTGAGACAATCAAGTTTTTCTGTTTGGCCCGCAATGGCTGGAATTCAAGTGTCCACCACACTAAGCCAACGGCATGACCAGATCAGACCATTTGAAATACCGCCCGTGCGTTGGCACGATGATGATAAACGCCGCCGGAGAAGCCTTTGTCGGCAAGCGGATCGACAACAAGGAAGGCGATTGGTGGCAGATGCCGCAAGGCGGCGTGGACGAAGGCGAGGACCTGGACGAAGCCATGTTCCGCGAGCTGGGGGAGGAGACCGGCGTCACCACCCGCCACCTGGAAATCATCCACCGCCTCGAGGATGAGCTCTACTACGATCTGCCCGATGAATTGCAGGGCAAGCTATGGGGCGGCAAATACAAGGGCCAGCGGCAGGTCTGGTACCTGGTGCGTTTTACCGGCGAGGAGAGCGATATCGACCTCGAGGCGTTCAAGCATCCCGAATTCTGCGAATGGAAATGGGTCGATCCCGATCTGCTGCCCGAGCTGATCGTGCCGTTCAAGCGCGAGATCTACGCAACGATCGTCGCGGGCTTCAAGGGCAAGTTCTGACCCTGCCCTAGTTCTGCGTGACCTCTTCGTCCGACGAGACGGCCTCGGCGGTCAGCACCGGCGGGCCGCGGTCGATGGCGGCGGCGAGTTGCACCGTTTCCACGCAGGTTTCGCCGCACAGGCTCTCCAGCCGGCCAAGATTTTCGCGGGCAGCGGTCAGTGCGCCCTTTTCCACCAGAGCTTCTCCCTCACCCGAGATAGCGGCGAGGTTTTCGGGATCGCGCTCCTGCGCCTCGCGGTAGAAATGGATCGCCTTGCCCTGCAACCCTTCGACGCGGGCGGCGTCGGCGAGGTCGATATAGACGGCGGTGTAACCGGGATCGACAGCCAGCGCGGCCTCGAACGCATCGATCGCGCTTTGGGTGTTGCCCATTTTGAGCGCCTCGCGGCCTTCTGCCACCAATGCCTGCGCCCGCGGATCGACCTCGTAATCACTCGCGTTGCCGATGCTCGCCTGCAGAACCAGGGCAAGGGAAAGGGCGGCGGCGACAGGTCCGAAACGCATTGCGTACTCCTTGAGCTTGGACGGGTAAGAGGTTTGGTAAGCGTCCATTTCACCCGATTGTTAACACGCCTTAGATATACGTGCGATGAAAAATCCGTCCGTTCCGTCGCGGGACGGCGTGAGCCGCATGCCAGGCCCCCTCGCCGATCCCAATGGCAAATCCAGCGTTTCCGCCTGCCAGTCCGGATGATCGGCAAGAAAGGCGGCGACCTGCCCCGCCCCTTCCTCGTCCAGCAGCGAACAGGTGACATAGGTAACGCTTCCGCCCGGTTTCACCAGTTGCGCCGCAATATCGAGCAGCCGCGCCTGAAGCTGGGTCAGCCGCGACAGTTCTGCTGGCGAAAGCCGCCACCGCGCCTCCGGATTGCGACGCCATGTGCCGGTGCCCGAACAGGGCGCGTCCACCAGCACGCGATCCGCCTCGCCCTGCCATCCGGCAAGCGCTTCCATTTCGCGGCCCGGATCCAGCAGCACGGTTTCAGCAATTTGCGCCCCGGCGCGCTCCGCCCGAGGGCCAAGCTGCGACAGACGGCGCTTGTCGGTATCGGCGGCGATCAGCGTGCCCTCGTTCGCCATTGCCGCCGCCAGCGCCAGCGTCTTGCCCCCTGCCCCGGCGCACAGGTCGATCACGGTTTCGCCGCGTTGCGCACCAACGGCAGAGCACGCGATCTGGCTGCCCAGATCCTGCACCTCGATCAGGCCGCGCTCATAGGCGTCCCAGTTCGAAAGCTGCGTGCCCGACGGGAAGCGCAGGGCACCCGGCAAGGCGAGTGTCTCGCCCGCTTCCGGCAGATCATTCAGATCGCCGGAAACCTTCAGGCGGTTTATCCGCACGTCCAGCGGCGCACGCGACAACAGTCCCTCGGCCTCATCCTGTCCGATGGCGGAGCCGATCAGGCGATCTTCCAGCCATTCCGGCGCGATGCCGCCTTCTGCCGGTTTCTCGTTCTTGCCGATCTTCGGCGGGCCATAGCCTTCGCCGTTGAACAATTCGCGCAAGTCCGGCTGTTCTTCCACCAGCCCCAGCATCGCGCGCCGACCCGTGGCAGGCACGGGGCCGCAAGCGCGGATGGCGTCGTAAACATGCTCGCGAATGGCGCGCTTGTCCTTCGATCCGGCAAAGCGGTGGTTCTTGAACCAGTCGGCCACCAGCCGGTCTGCCGGAGGGCCATTGTCCTTGGCGGCTTCGATGATGCCGTCGAGAATCTCGATAGCGGCCTGGATACGTGCTGCGGGGGTCATAGTGGCTCCAATGTGGAACGCTGATCGCCCCGTTTGCAAAATTCCGATTCTATCGAATTCATCTCTATTCCAGAGGCTTGCAGGGCAAACCTGTTGGAGAATGTGTAACTTTCCGCAAAACCGGCAGTCGCGGCGATGATCGATATCGGCATGGCCTGAAACTTGCGCCCGTTTTCCACGGTAGGAAATACGGGCACTATGCTTCCAGCCTAGCGCGTCGGGTAGTTGGGCGCCTCACGCGTGATGCTGACATCGTGCACATGGCTTTCGGAAAGGCCTGCGTTGGTGATGCGGATGAAGTTGGCGTTGGTTTTCAGGTCCGCAATCGTGGCGCTGCCGGTGTAGCCCATCGCCGCCTTGATGCCGCCGACCAACTGGTGGATGATATCGCGCGCCGGGCCCTTGTAGGGCACCTGGCCTTCGATACCTTCGGGCACCAGTTTCATCTGGTCCTTGATATCCTGCTGGAAATACCTGTCCGCACTGCCGCGTGCCATGGCAGACACGCTGCCCATGCCGCGATAGGCCTTGTAGCTGCGGCCCTGATACAGGAACGTCTCGCCCGGCGCTTCTTCCGTGCCTGCCAGCAAGCTGCCGATCATCACGGTGGAGGCACCGGCGGCCAGCGCCTTTGCCGCATCGCCACTGGTGCGAAGGCCGCCATCGGCAATCACCGGCACATCGCCAGAGGCGTTGGCAACGTCCATGATCGCGGTAAGCTGCGGCACGCCGACGCCTGCCACGATGCGCGTGGTGCAGATGGAGCCGGGGCCGATGCCCACCTTCACCGCATCCGCACCCGAATCGATCAGCGAGCGCGCCGCATCGGCGGTGGCGATATTGCCCGCGATGACCTGCACCGAATTGGAGAGCTTCTTCACCCGGTCCACCGCCTCACCAACGGCCCTGTTATGGCCGTGCGCGGTGTCGATGATAATCACGTCGCACTCGGCATCCACCAGCGCTTCTGTCCGCTCGAAACCCTTGTCGCCAACTGTAGTAGCAGCGGCAACGCGCAGGCGGCCGCCCTTGTCCTTCGTGGCATCGGGGTGGAGCACGGCTTTTTCGATATCCTTGACGGTGATCAGGCCCACGCACTGGTAAGCGTCATTCACCACCAGCAGTTTTTCAATCCGCCGCTGGTGCAGGATCTTGCGCGCCTCGTGCTGGGTCACGGCTTCGCTGACGGTGGCGAGGTTTTCGCTCGTCATCAGTTCCTTCACCGGCTGGCCGGGATTGTCGGCAAAGCGCACGTCGCGATTGGTGAGGATGCCCACAAGCTTGCCATCGGGCGCGACCACCGGGATGCCGCTGATATTGTGGCGGGTCATCAACGCCTGCGCATCGCCCAACGTGGAATCGGGGGTGATGGTGATGGGGTTCACCACCATGCCGCTCTCGAACCGCTTCACACGGCGCACGGCGGCGCATTGTTCGTCCACGGTCAGATTGCGGTGCAGCACGCCCAGCCCGCCCAACTGCGCCAGCACGATCGCCATCTCGGATTCGGTCACCGTGTCCATCGCGGACGAGATGATCGGGATATTGAGCCCGATTTCGCGGGTCAGCTGCGTCTTCATGCTGGCCTGCGAGGGCAGGATGTTGCTTTCGGCGGGCTGCAATAGCACGTCATCGAAAGTCAGGCCGGTGCGGATTTCCATAGGGGGCGCCACTTCATAGGTCGGGTGATTCGTGGCGGCCCATGTAAACGCACTATGCGACAATCGCTAGGGGGCGAGGTGCGGAAAGAGCGGAATGGCGGGAATGGGGTGGTGAGCTGACATTGACTCAGAGCGTCGATCATGCATGACGCAGATTAGTGCAGAACATCTCCGAACTAGTACATAGCGTTGCCCATTACTCTGCACATGTTCATCTGAAGCTGATCTCGCCATCCGGCCGATATTCAGGTTACGTTCGTTGACCATGAGACACCGTCGTTGTAATCTTTCACGAGTCCCTGCGTTCGCCAATTGCGTGAAATCGGAATGTCTCGCTTCTCGCAATGAGCACGTGACAGGTCGGCATGGTCGATTCCAAACTGGTCGCAGTCAACCGAGGCAATGCCTTCGATTCCTGAGTTCGAAGATCGGAGCGACAGCGAGCGATTCAGCTCTACGGCGAGGATTCTGCGCATGGACGCTGGACTGGCTTGCGGCATGCCGTTCGATCAGCCAAGATGCCATCGACAAGAACGAGCAGATCTCAGAGGCATTTGCACTGCAAGGTAACGTCCGCAATGGGGTCGTTAGCGGACACTCACTTTACTGCGCCGTCCACCCGCCGTCGATCTCGTAGTTCGCGCCCGTAATGTTCTGCGCCACGTCGCGGCACAGGAAGGCGGCAAGCGCGCCCACTTCCTCCACCTGCACGAATTTCTTGGTCGGCTGGCGGGCCAGCAGCACGTCGTTCATCACCTGCTCGCGGGTCATGCCGCGGCTTTTCATGGTGTCGGGGATCTGGCTTTCCACCAGCGGGGTCCAGACATAGGCGGGGCTGATGCAATTGGCGGTGACGTTATGCTCGGCCAGTTCCAGCGCCAGCGTCTTCGTAAGCCCCGCGATGCCGTGCTTGGCGGCGACATAGGCGCTCTTGAACGGGCTGGCGGTGAGCGAGTGGGCGCTGGCGGTGTTGATGATGCGGCCCCAGCCCGCCTTTTTCATATGCGGCACGGCAAGGCGCGCGGTGTGGAATGCGCTGGAGAGGTTCAACGCGATGATCGCGTTCCACTTGTCGACCGGGAATTCCTCCACCGGGGCGACATGCTGCATGCCGGCATTGTTGACCAGCACATCCACCCCGCCCGCGCCCGCCATCAATTCCTCGGCCCCTTCGACCGTGGTGAGGTCGGTGTTGATGTGACGCGCGCCCAGTTCCTCGCACAAGCTGGCGATCTCCGCCTTGTCGCCAAAGCCGTTCAGAACCACCTCCGCCCCTTCGGCATGCAAGGCGCGGGCGATGGCCAGGCCAATGCCCGAAGTCGATCCGGTGATCAGTGCGCGCTTGCCTTCGAGGAACATTCGTGTCTCCATACTGTTGATTTGCGGTCAGCTTGTTGTGCCGTAAACACGATGGCGTGGCATTGACAACATGCTTCGCCGCGGGAGGGCGCACAATGAGACTGAATCCGTTCGATACAAGCAAGATCGATGTGGGCACCACCGGTGGCAGGCGGGGCGTGGGCAAGGCTGGCGGCCTTGGCTGCGGCACCATCGTGATCGCGGCCATCGGCTATTTCGTGTTCGGCCTCGATCCGATGCAGACCGCCGCCACGGTGGAAGGGATGCAGCAGGGCCAGGGCCAGATGCAATCCGCGCCCGCGAACGAGGACGAGGCGGCGGTGTGCTCCTCCAACGAATATGCCCGCGAAAGCTGCAACGCGCTCACCTCGCTCAACGAGACATGGGCCGCGCGCTTCGCCGAGGAAGGCTATGGCGACCAGTTCCGCGGCCCCGGCCTGCGCTTCGCCACCGCGCAAAGCTTCGACACCGGCTGTGGCTCCGGCTCTGTCGGGATGGGGCCATTCTACTGCCCGGCGGACGAGCGCATGTATATCGATGTGTCCTTCTTCGACCAGCTTGCGCAGATGTCCGGCGAAGGGGGAGATTTCGCGCGACTTTACGTGGTGGCGCATGAATATGGCCATCACGTGCAGACGATCACCGGTATCTCCGACCAGATCCGCAGCGCGCAACAGCAGAACCCGCGCTCGCAGAACCAGTTGCAGGTGCGCATGGAACTGCACGCCGATTGCTATGCCGGCGTATGGGCGGGCCGCAATCGCAACGCCATCGAACCCGGCGATTTCGAGGAAGGCATGAATGCCGCCGCCGCCATCGGCGACGACACGCTTACGCAGGGGCGCGTAAGCTCCGACAACTTCACCCACGGCACCAGCCAGCAGCGCATGGAAGCGCTGCAACTGGGAATGCGCACCGGGGACGACGAACAATGTGATTCCACCTATTTGCGGATCTGACATGACCCAACTTCGCTATATGCTTGCCCTTCCCCTCGTGGCGCTGGCCTTTCCCGCCAGCGCGCAAGACGATGTGACCGACCGCACGCCGAACGTGGCCGATGTGGCCATGACGCCGCTGACCGACCTCAACCTGACGCGCGATCCCATCCCGCCCATTCTCATCTGGGCGCAGGAAAACCCCTACGCCAACGAAGGGCTGGACGATTGCGCCAACATCCTGCGCGGCATTGGCGACCTCGATGCGGTTCTCGGCGACGATGTCGATACCCAGCCCGACGAGGAAGCCCGCCTTTCGGTGACCGGCGTGGCACAAAGCGCGATCGGCATGTTCATCCCGTTCCGCGGCATCATCCGCGAGATTTCGGGCGCCAATGACCACGAATACAAGTTCCGGCAGGCGATTGCCGCCGGCCTGATGCGCCGATCCTATCTGAAGGGTCTGGGCGAAGCACGCAGCTGTCCCTATCCGGCGCGGCCCATGCCGCAGGAAATGCTGGTTGCCATGGAACAGGGAGAATCGCTTGTTCCCGCGCAACCCGCACAGCGCGAAGTCATAGGCGAAGACGGAACGCGTTTCGTCTCGCATCCCGTCGTCCAGCCCGTCGATGGATCAGACGCGGATCGTTAGCGCTTCCGGCAGCGAATCCCGGTCGCAATCCGCGTCGGTTGCAGATGTCGGTGCAGGGATCGTCATCCGCACGGGCGTAACCGCCTGAACCGGGGACACCATCCACCCCTGCCAGTCCATGGCGAAAGCCGATAGGCGAGCGTTGGGTGCGGCAAGTGGCAAGTTGCCGAGCTTGCTTTGCGCCCGGGCTTGCGTCCGCCGCAGGTTGCGTGTCTCGCTCTCCAGTTCCTCGATAGCTTCGCGCATTTCACGAATGGCTTCCGCGCGCTCGCTGGCCGGTATCATCGAGTTATCGCGAATAGCCTCCAGCGCGGCGCGAAGACCTACGACCGCAGCTTGCATGGAAAGTTCGGCGCTTTGGCGCGCCGCACGCTCGTGAATTTCGGTTTCGCAGACGATGGTTGCCTTGCGACCATCGCCCAGATCGCGTTCGATCACGCCGCTGGCACCCGCCTCATCGCAGTCGAATTCTCCAAGGCGAGCCGCCATGACGCGGGCGTGTTCGCCCCGTTCGCGGGCACGGATCGCGCGATCCTCGGCATGCGCGGCCCTGTCTGCTGCGTGCTGGGCGCGCTCCTGCGCTGCCATGACCCGCGCTTCGATCTCCGCTTCGCGGCTCTCCATCTCGGCCTCGATCTGCTCCATCCTGGCCTCGAACTGTTCCTCGTTCCGATCGGGTCCGTCCCGCGTGACGCGGTGCCGGATGACGCGGCGCTCTCCCGTTTCCTCGTCGACATGCACGATCACGTGCTCCCCCTCCCCGTCCATCATCGCCACAGACGGCGGTACTGGCGGCACGGGCGGCTGGGGCGCTTCGGGCGGCAGCGGCGGCTCTGGCGGCTGCGGTGCCAGCGGCGCTTCGGGCGGCAGCGGCGCTTCGCTTTGCGCATAGGTTATCGATGCCGTCAGCGGCAGGGCCAGCGCGGTGGTGGTGATGGCAGCGATGCCAAGGCGGCGGCGGCCGGATGAAACTTCGGACATGGTGAGGCTCCTCAAACGATGGATGATCGATTTCTCGCCAAGCACCGGACAAGCCATGGGAGCTGCCAAGGCCAGGTGTTCGCCAGCGGCAAAGCCGGCAATCACTTCGGCATAGACAGCCCGTTCAGACCGCGCACGGCCAGCGACAACGCGCGCATCGCACGCTGCCTCCTGATCCCTGCGCATCGCTCTCCAGCCCCACCAGGCGAGCGGATTGAACCAGTGCAAGGCCAACAGCGGCTGGGCCGCGAAGTTGGCAACGAGGTCGTGGCCGCGATGGTGCGCAAGCTCGTGCGCAATCGCCAGATCGCGGGCCTTGATGTCGTGATGTGCCATGAAGGCGGGCGGCAGCGCCACCACCTTGTCGACAATGCCGAAGGCGACGGGTCCGGTGACGGCGGGCGTTTCCACCAGCCGCACCTTGCCTGCATCTCCCACGGGAATACTGTGTTCCAGCAGGTGACGGCGCATCAGCACGTATTCCCGGATACGCCAGCCGATAAACACCAGCGCGCCGCCGATCCAGAGCGGCAGCAGCAGGTCTGAAACGGCAATGCCCACCATCGGCGCCGCGGCGACTTCGGCAGCCGCGCTAACTTTCGCCGGCTCGGAAATGATGACCATCAACGGCTCCGACGGCGGTGCTGCGACTTGCTGCTCCACCGGGGCCATCCAAGCGGGCAGCACGATGGGCGGCATGACGAAACGCAGGAACGGCAGCGCCCATAGCGCATAGGCCACCTGCGCCCCGCACCAGCGCGACACCGGGCGACGCAGCAGCAGCACCAGCGCGATCAGCAGGCCGGTGTAGATAAAGGTATCGACCATCCAGTCTCCCAAACCGATCCCCGCTGGCCCGCTCATTTCTTCAACTCCCGCAGGATGCTTTCGATTTCCGCAATGTCATCCTCGCTCAATGCTTCGGACTGGGCGAGATGTGCGAACAGCGGTGCAGCGCGTCCGCCGAAAAGGCGATTGACCAGGCGCCGCGATTCCCCGCCGACATAGGCCGAACGGGCGATCAGCGGGGTATAGAGGAAACGACGGCCGTCAGGCTGGGTTGCCAGCGCGCCCTTCTGCACAAGCCGGGACAAAAGGGTTTTCACTGTGGGAATGGACCAGTCACGATCCTTGCACACGCGTTCGCACACTTCCGCAGCGGTTTGCGGGCTGCGCTTCCACAGCGCTTCCATCACCGCATGTTCGGCATCGCTGATACGCTCTGCCCCGGCGTCATCCTGGGTTGTGTCGGTCTTGGCAGCCACATCGTCCTCCCCGAACGATTACGTTTGTCAATGTTACGATTACGCTTGTAGTCTGAACCCCGACCGATTGCAAGTTACCGGTGGAACTTTCTGCCAGCGGGGAAGCGCTGTGCAAAAACGCGCGGGCTCGCCCCTCGGCATTGCGAAAGTTCTATTGCCTGGGGATGCCGGCACTGGCAGGCCCCGGCTGGCTGGTAAGGGGAACATGCGTTGAAGGACCGGAACGACTACCGCGTGAGGCGGCTTTCCGATTGCCACAAGATCGTCGACTTCCGCGAACTGGCGCGGCGGCGCCTGCCCTTCCCCGTCTTCAACTATATCGACGGCGGGGCCGACGACGAGGCAACGCGTGAGCGCAACACCGCCGCCTTTGCCGATGTTGACCTGGTGCCCGATGTGCTGGTGGGTGCGGACAGGCTGGACCTGACGACCACGATCATGGGCCGCGAAACGTCCATGCCGCTGATGCTCAGCCCCACGGCGCTGCAACGCATCTTCCACTGGCAGGGCGAGCGCGCCGTGGCCGCCGTGGCGGAACGACATGGCCTGTGGTTCGGCATCTCCAGCCTATCCACCGTCAGCATAGAGGAAGTGGGCGAGCGCTGGCGCGGCCCCAAGATGCTGCAATATTACTACCACAAGGATCGCGGCCTGAATGCCGCGCTGGTGGAGCGCGCGCGGGCGGCAAATTTCGATGCCATCACGCTGACGGTGGACACGATCGTTTCCGGCAACCGCGAACGCTGCAAGCGCACCGGCTTTACCACCCCGCCGCGCTTCACGCCTGCCAATGTGCTTTCCTATGCCATGCACCCCAGGTGGGCCTTGAACTTCATGTTGCGGGAGAAATTCGACCTGCCCAACCTTTCCACCCACGTGGACGCAGGCAGCGGCAAGGCGATTTCTATCCAGGACTATTTCGATTCCATGCTCGATCCGGGCCTCAACTGGCAGGCGGCAGAGCAATTGCGCGATGACTGGGGCGGAAAGTTCTGCCTGAAGGGAATCATGTCCGTGGGCGATGCGCGGCGCGCGGCAGACATGGGCGTGGATGCGATCATGGTGTCCAACCACGGCGGGCGGCAACTGGATGGCAGCCGCGCCCCGTTCGACCAACTGGCCGAAATCGCCGATGCCGTGGGCGACCGGGTGGAGGTCATTCTCGATGGCGGCGTCACCCGCGGCAGCCACGTGGTGAAAGCACTCAGCATGGGCGCCAGGGCCGCCAGCGGTGGACGACTGTATCTTTACGCGCTGGCGGCTGCGGGCGAGCAAGGCGTGGAGCGCGCCGTCAACCTCCTCTCGCAGGAGATCACCCGCGCCATGCGGTTGATGGGCAAGACCAGCCCCGCACAACTATCCCGCGAGAACCTGCGTTCGCGCTGACAGGAACGGCTCGCCCCTGCGCCAGTTGCCATGGAATGAGTACAAGAACCGGAAGCCAGACCGTCCTCACCAGCCCGCAGTTGCGCCTGATCGGCAGCGTGGACGAAGCGATGTATGCCGAATTCCGCGACCAGCTCAACGCTGCTCCCACAGAGGGGCCGCTGGTCATCGCGATCACCACGCTGGGTGGCAGTCCCGAGGTCGCGCGCACGATGGCAGACGATGTCCGCCTGCTGCGCGAACCCGGGCGCGAAATCTACTTCCTCGGCAAGTCAGCCGTCTATTCCGCTGGTGCCACCTTCATGGCGGGCTTTCCCGTCAGCCACCGCTACATGACGAAGAATTCCAGCCTGCTGATACACGAGCGGCAAATTACGAAGACGATCAACCTTTCCGGTCCGCTGAAAAGCTGCACCGACCAGCTCCATGCCGCCCTCAACGAGATCGAGCATTCCATCGACATCGAGGAGCAGGGCTTCCGCGACATCGTGGAAGGCAGCCAGGTAACTTTCGAGGAGGTGCAGGACCGCGCCCCGGAGAACTGGTATATCGGTTGTGAAAAGGCGAAGGAGCTGGGGCTGATCCGCGACGTGATCTGAGATGTGGTCTGACCCGGCCCCAGCTTGTGCTCGCATTCGGCTTCAGGCGATCTCCCCATCCTCGCTGCGACCGACCGATGACCAGTCAACATCGCGCGTGGCATACATGATACCCGCCAATGTCCCGAACAGCATCAGCGATCCGATCACCAGCGAATAGGTCTCTTCGTTCAGCAGGACGAACAACAGGCCGTAGAGCGCCGCCAGCATCACCCCGATGAACCCTGCCCTGCGCCAGGTTCCAAGGATCGCGGCGCTGTATGCGGTCAGCAAGCCGATGATCGCCGTTGCGGCGACGAGATAGGCAAGCGAGAAGCCGATCACCTCGGCAAACGCCAGCAGCATCACGAAGAACAGCACCAGCCCGGCCCCGGTCAGCAAATATTCCGCGGCCGCCACGCGCGCGCCGCCGACAATGTCGAACATCAGCAGCGCGGCGAAAGTGAAACCTATGAACAGGAAGCCATACTTCACCGCGCGATCAACCTGGCTGTAGAGATCCACCGGCTCTACCAGCCCGATGGTGGCAGTCTGCGCGCCCTGTCCATTTGCCATTCGTACACGCTCATCGTCGCGATTGCCGGTGCTTGCTGGCGGAGGACCTCCGGTACCCTGATCGGAGAGGGACAGCAGGCCCTGACCCAAAGCCAGGTTGGTGATGCCGGGATAAACCGCGGTAAAGCCGTCCGATGTCGTTTGCGTCAGGG
The DNA here is from genome assembly GCA_963783265.1 of uncultured Alphaproteobacteria bacterium. Lineage (GTDB taxonomy): Bacteria > Pseudomonadota > Alphaproteobacteria > Sphingomonadales > Sphingomonadaceae > Alteraurantiacibacter. The sequence continues at coordinate 33,542 of CAWAMU010000011.1, forward strand.
AGGGTTCTGGCAAATATCCTCCGGTAAAGCTGGGATGCGGCCAGGACGAGGTGACGTTCCATTCGGTTTCCCCGCCGCGCGGGACCAGCGAGAGCGACTGCGTTCCGCGCAGACCGTAGCTCCAGCGCACGTCCAGTCGTCCTTCGCCATCCCAGCCGGACACAGGTGCCGAAAAGCCCGAACCGCCGGTGGCAAGCGGGCCGTTGCCGGGGCTGAGTTCCAGTCGCTCGCTTCCTGCAACCACGCTGGCACCGTCGGATAGGCCGCGCGTGTCCGAAATGCCGAAGCGCAGCTCCGCCTCATCGAACAACAGCTGGTCACGCTGGATATCCAGTCGTTCCAGCTCGCTGGTGACTGTATAACGGGCGGTGCCTTCCAGCGTGCCGGAATAGACCACGCTCTGGTAGATGGCGTAGCCCTTGCGATCGGGATCGAGCCTTGTGTCGATTTTCTGCTCCAGCGGGGATACGAACAATTCGCGCCGCACCTGCCGACGCCGCTCCGTCACCACGCCGTCGATCGTTTCGGCCTCGATCGTCTGCGCCGTGAAGGGGATCACCAGCACCGGCCCCGTTACCGTCTGCGGCCCGCCCCAACCTTGCGCAATCTGTGCCTGCGCCTGCTCGGACTGGCTCTCGCGGTCATACACCAGCGCATAAACCATCAGCAGCGGCACGATCAGCACAGTTGCCACAAGTCCGGCGAGAACAAGCTTCATGCCGGGGCTTCGTTCTCGTTCCATCGTTCTTGCTCCCTGTTTGACTACGACGAACCGTGCATTGTGAGCGACGAACTGAATGCTTGGTGAATTGGCCAGAGCAAGGCAAAATGGCCAACATGCTGAAACGATTCGCTTTGTCCGCCCCATTCGCTGGCCTCCTGATGGCCGCGCCGCTCAGCGCACAGGAGTCAGCGAACGCGCCGCTTTCACCCGATTACGAGACCACGAGTGTCGTGCTGGAAACCACGATGGGCGACATCGTGATCGCGCTGGAGACCGAGCGCGCGCCGATAACGGCGGGCAATTTCCTGCGCTATGTGGAGGAGGACCGCTTAGACGGCACGGTGTTCTACCGCGCCATGCAGATCGATTGGGGCGACCAGCCCAACGGGCTGATCCAGGGCGGCACGCAGTGGGATCCCGAACGCGTGCTGCCCGGCATAGAGCACGAGCCGACCACGCAGACCGGCCTCACCCACACCCGCGGCGCGCTGTCCATGGCGATGGGCGAGCCGGGGACGGCGAATGGCGACTTCTCGATCATGGTGGGCGACCAGACCGGCCTCGACGCCAAGCCCGATGCGGACGATCCGGTGTGGCGCAATGGCTATGCCGTGTTCGGCTATGTCACCGATGGCATGGACGTGGTCGAGGCGATCCATGCAGCGCCGGTTGACCCTGAGAAGGGCGAAGGCTGGATGCAAGGGCAGATGCTGGCCGAGCCGGTGGTGATTACAGAGGCGCGGGTGGTCCAGCCTGGCCCGGGCGACTGACGCCTAATCGCGCGCAGGCGTTTCCTGCGCCAACCGGCTCATCAGGATTGCCGCGCGCTGCGCCTGCCGGGTGAAGCTGCGCAGATCCACATTTTCCCCGGGCGCATGGCCAAGGTCGCCATTCGGCCCCATCCCCGCCAGTGCGGCATCCACAACCGGCGCGACGAAGCTGATATCGGCGGCACCCCGGCGCGACGGCGGAAATTCTTCCATCACCGCCAGCCCCATATCGGTATTCACATCGTTCAGTCGCACCAGCAAGGCACGGTTGCCGTCGGTGGGCGACATGGGGGGATAGCGTATCTCGAAAGCGATTTCGGCGTCGGTGCCCGGCAAGTTCTCGTCGACGATAGCCTGCATGGCCGCCACGGTGTTTTCCGTCTGCTGCTGCGAGATCGTGCGCAAGTCGCCGCGCGCAACGGCGATGGGCGGAATGATATTGGTCTTGCCGCTGGTGGTGGCAGAAAGACCATCCTCCGCCAGTTCAGCAGGCGTGCCGCCAGCCACGAGGCCGACATTGAAGGTAAGGTTTTCCTCCGGCAATTCACGGCGGAACGCGTCAAGGATTCGCGCCATCTCGTAGATCGCGCCATAGCCTGCGGTTTCTCCGAACACGCCACTGGAATGGCCTGTTTCGCCGGTCGTGGTCAGTTGCCAACTGTTGGAACTGCGCCGTGCAACCACGCCGAAATCACGCCCGTCTTCGATGGAAAGTCCTTCAAAGCCAAGCGCCACATCGGCCCACTCGCCAGCCGCCAACAGGTCCGCCCGCGCCTGCTCCAGCGGGTCGCCCGCGTCTTCCTCGTCCCCGGTCATGGCGACAACGATGTTGGCATCGTCCAGCGTGCCCGCCGCCTGCATGGCGCGCAGGGCTGCAAGGATCACGACGATACCGCCCTTGTCGTCCTCGACACCCGGACCCGTGGCGCGATCGCCTTCGCGGGTAAAATCCTGAAACGGGCTCTCCGGCTCGAACACGGTGTCGAGATGCGCAATCAGCAGCATCCGCGTGGTGCCAGGCTGGCCATCGTGCCGTGCGAACAGATGCCCGGCGCGGTTCACATGGCTCTGGTCGATCCATTCGGTGGTAAAGCCAAGCGCCTCGAACTCCGGCACCAGCAAATCGGCCACCGCGCGCACGCCTGCATGGTTATGCGTGCCGCTGTTCTGCACCACGATGCGTTCCAGCAAGCTCACATCATCCTCGAACCCCGCCTCGACGGTTTCGATGATGGTATCCTCGGCAGGCGTAAGCTGGGCCGCGGCGGGTGTGGCGACCGCGGTCGCCAGTGCAGCAACGAGAACAGCGGGCCGGCGCATCAATACACCCGCTTCTTCGGCTCGATGTAGTTGATATCGTCGGTCAGCGTGTATTCGTGGACCGGGCGGTAGTCGATCTTCACCTCGCCGCCGCTGCCGCCCCAGCCTTCGAACCATGCGGCGGTGTGCTTCATCCATTCCGCATCGTTGCGATCGGGGAAGTCCTCGTGCGCATGGGCGCCGCGCGATTCCTTGCGGTTTTCGGCGGAGGACATGGTGACCACGGCCTGCGACATCAGGTTGTCGAGTTCCATCGTCTCGATCAGGTCCGAATTCCAGATCATCGAGCGATCGTGGACCTTGATATCCTGCATCCGCTTGTTGGTTTCGGCCAGCGAGGCGACACCTGCCGACATCAGCTCGCTGTCGCGGAACACGGCAGCGTGCTTCTGCATCGTCTGTTGCATTTCCTTGCGCACTTCGGCGGTGGGAGAGCCACCGTCGGCGTGGCGGAAATGATCCAGGCGGGTCAGCGCGAACTCGGCGCTGTCGGCGGACAGTTCGTCATGCGACTGGCCCGGCTTGATCAGTTCCTTGAGGCGGAAACCGGTCGCGCGGCCAAACACCACGAGGTCGATCAGCGAGTTGGAACCCAGGCGGTTGGCGCCATGCACCGAAACGCAGGCCGCCTCGCCCACGGCGAACAGGCCGGGCACCACGGCATCGGGATTGCCATCCGAGCCGATGGTCACGACTTCGCCGTGGTAGTTACACGGAATGCCGCCCATGTTGTAATGCACCGTGGGCGTGACCGGCAGCGGCTGGCGCGTCAGGTCGACACCGGCAAAGATCTTGCCGCTTTCGGTGATGCCCGGCAGGCGCTGGGCCAGCACTTCGGGCGCAATGTGATCGAGGTGCAGGTAGATATGGTCGCCATCGGGGCCGACGCCGCGACCCTCGCGCATTTCCAGCGCCATCGAGCGTGAAACAACGTCGCGGCTGGCGAGGTCTTTTGCGGAAGGCGCATAGCGTTCCATGAACCGCTCGCCTTCCGAATTGGTGAGGTATCCGCCCTCGCCGCGTGCGCCTTCGGTAATCAGCACGCCCGCGCCGTAGATGCCGGTGGGGTGGAATTGCACGAATTCCATGTCCTGCAACGGCAGGCCAGCGCGCAGCACCATGCCGCCGCCGTCACCTGTGCAGGTGTGGGCGCTGGTGGCGGTGAAGTAGCAGCGGCCATAGCCGCCGGTCGCCAGCACCACGCCGTGGCTGCGGAAGCGGTGGATCGTGCCATCGTCCAGGCACATGGCGATCACGCCAACGCAGGCGCCGTCCTTCATGATGAGATCGATGGCGAAATATTCGATGTAGAAATCGGCCGAGTACTTCAGGCTCTGCTGGTAGAGCGCGTGCAGCATCGCGTGGCCGGTGCGGTCCGCTGCGGCGCAGGTGCGCTGCACGGGAGGGCCTTCGCCCATGTTCTGCATGTGGCCGCCAAAGGGGCGCTGGTAGATCGTGCCGTCCTCGTTGCGGCTGAAGGGCACACCGGCGTGCTCCAGCTCGTACACGGCCTGCGGCGCTTCGCGCGCAAGGTATTCGATGGCATCCTGGTCGCCCAGCCAGTCTGCACCCTTCACCGTGTCATACATGTGCCATGACCAGTGGTCGGGCGTATTGTTGCCCAAGGATGCGGCGATGCCGCCCTGCGCCGCAACGGTATGGCTGCGGGTGGGAAACACCTTGGAGATGTTGGCGGTCTTCAGACCGGCTTCGGCTGAACCCATGGTGGCGCGCAGGCCGGATCCACCGGCACCCACAACGACAACGTCGTAGGTATGGTCGATAATCGGGTAGGCGCGGCCGTTGATTTCGAAAGTCTCTTTGCGGGCCATCAGGCGGCTCCTCCGGAGAAAGCAAGGCTGGCGATGCAGAACAGGCCGAAAGCGGCACCGGCAAAGCTGGCCACGTTGAGCAGGAGAATCGCGGCAAACTTGCTGCCCGATTCATGCACGTAATCCTCGATCACGACCTGCAGGCCCAGTCGCGCATGCCAGAAGGTGGAAATCACCAGCAGCGCCAGCATGAAGGCCGGCAGGGGCGAGGACAGCCAGCCGGAAACGCCAGCGTAGGAATAATCGTTCATCAGCGCCAGCGAGATGCCGAGGAACAGCACCGTCACAAGATTGCCGACAGCCGTGAAGCGCTGCATCAGCCAGTGATGCGGTCCCTCGTGTGCTGCACCAAGGCCGCGCACGCGGCCGATTGAAGTTCCGTTACCCATAATATCTCGTCCTAGCGTAGCAGGATGAAGGCCCAGAAGGCCGCAGTCAGCACAATCCCCGCGATGATCGAGACCACGGAGAAATTGCGGTTTGTTTCGATTTCATAACCTGCGCCCAGATCCAGCACGAAATGGCGCAGGCCAGAGCTCATGTGATTGAAGAATGCCCAGGTCAGCCCGATCAGCACCACCATGCCATACCAGCTGGAGGCATGGGTGTGGAACGTCTCGTAAGCGTCAGGCCCGCTGGCCAGCGCGCCCAGCCACCACAGCAGCACGCCGAGGCCGACGAGGCCATCCCGCCGCCGGTAGACGCGGTGAAGGATGGAGACCGTCATGTGCGGCCCCCATTTCCAGATTTGCAGGTGCGGTGAAAGCGGGCGATTAGCCATGTCTTGTCCCGTCGCGTTATTGAGTGCCCAGGGTGTTGCCCCCCGCTCTAGCGATTGTAGCGCGTGTGACAAGCGGGCCTTCGGGCAGGTTGGGAAAAATTCCTGATGGCCGTGATCTGGCGACTTCTCGGCCTTTCCCAGTGCGATGCCCCTCGCTATGAGGTACGCCCATGACCAATATCCTAGTAACAGGCAGCAGCAGAGGTATCGGCCAGGCGATTGCCGACCAGTTGGCCGATCGCGGCTGCAACGTGATGGGCCACGCCACCCGCGCGCTGGACACCCGCACGATTGCCGCCGATTTTGCCGATCCTCCCGCTCCGCAGATGCTGTGGCAAGAGGCGCTGGCACATCTCGATGGTCGGATAGACGTGCTGGTGAACAATGCCGGACTGTTCGAGCAAATACCGCTCAATGCCAGCGACATCGAGTGGCTGGATCGCTGGGAGGACACCTTGCGCATCAACCTCACCGCCGCTGCGCAACTCAGCCGGTTTGCCGTGCGCCACTGGCAGGAACGCGGAACGCCCGGCCGTCTTGTCCACATCGCCAGCCGCGCCGCCTACCGCGGCGATTCGCCGGCGCATTGGCATTATGCGGCGGCCAAGGGCGGAATGGTGGCCATGCACAAGACCATCGCCCGCGCCTATGCCGGCGAAGGTATCCTCTCCTACGCCATCACGCCGGGCTTCACCGATACCAGCATGGCGGGCGATTATCTGGACAGTCGGGGCGGCGAAGGCCTGCTCGCCGACATCCCGCTGGGCCGCGTGGCAGAGCCGGAGGAAATCGCCGATATCGCGGTGTTCTGCGCGCTGGATGCCCCGCCCAGCATGACAGGGGCGGTGATCGACGCCAACGGCGCGAGCTATGTTCGCTAGACTGGCGACCGGGCTCGCGACCCTTGCCCTTGCCGCCTGCGTCGCCCCGCAACCGCCCGTACCCCTTGCCAGCATCGCCGTGCTGGATGCCGCGCGAACGAATGCGCCACCGGCTGCGGCATGGACCGCGTCGTGCGAGGATTGGGACGATTGGGACAAGCGCGCCGAGCCCTTTCGCATCCACGGCAACTCCTATCATGTCGGCACCTGCGGCATTTCGGCCATTCTGGTGGCCGGAGAAAACGGTCATGTGCTGATCGACAGCGGCACGCGCGATGGCGCACGGGTGGTTCTCAGCAATATCCGCACGCTGGGCTTCCAGCCGCAGAACCTGCGCGCCGTGCTGACCAGCCACGAACATTTCGATCATGTGGGGGGTCTGTGGTGGATCAACCAGAACAGCGGCGCACCGGTGCTGACGTCGCCCAATGCCCTGCCCGTGATCGAAACCGGCGTCGCGGCCAGCGATGATCCGCAGTTCGGAACGCACGCCGCCATGCGTCCGCTTGCCAGCCAGATGGTCTCCGCAATCACACCGGGGGAGGCGGTGACGATTGCAGGCCTCACCTTCACGCCCATCGCCACGCCCGGCCACACGCCCGGCGCGCTGACCTGGCAGTGGGAAAGCTGCGAGGGCACGGATTGCAAGACCATCGTCTACGCAGACAGCCTGTCCGCCGTGGCCAGCGACGATTATCGCTTCCTCGACCATCCCGCCTACCTCCAGGCTTTCCGCGACGGAATTTCGCGACTCGCCGCGCTTGATTGCGATATCCTGCTCACGCCCCACCCTTCGGCCAGCGACATGCGTGGCAAGCTGGTGGCAGGGGATATTACCAAGGGCATGAATTGCGCCGCCTATGCTGCCGATCGGCTGGAACGGCTGGAACAACGGTTGGCGATGGAGGCCGCACAATGAGCTGGAAATTGTCTGCTGTTGCCTCGAGACAGGCCGTGGAAACCGCGCTCGACCGGCGTGACGAAGCAATGGACTGGGACGAGAGCATCGTTCTCACCGGCTTCGAGGTCGATCCCGAGGAGCCCGACACCTGGCGGCTGGATGCCTACACCCAGGGCAAACCCGGAGAGGCAGAGCGCGCTGCCGTGCATTCGCTGTTCGATGATCCGGTGCCTCCCATCCTCGCCGAGAAACTTCCCGACACCGACTGGGTTGCGGAAAGCCAGAAAGGCGTTGAGCCAATCCGCGCCGGGCGCTTCCGCGTGCGCACGCCCGATCACCAGATGCTGAACGATCCTGCCTTGACCGAATTCGTAATCCCTGCGGCGCAGGCATTCGGCACCGGCCAGCATGAAACGACCGCAGGCTGCCTTCAGATGCTCGACATCATGCACGCGCAGGGCCTGCACCCGCGCAGCATCGCCGACATCGGAACCGGCACGGGACTGCTTGGCTTTGCCGCGCTGGACCTGTGGCCGTGCGCCTTTGCCACGGCCAGCGATATAGACCCTGTCTGCGGCCCGGCGGTCGTGTATAATTGCGAATTGAACAATCTGCCGCTGGGCACGGGGCGCGGTGAATTTGCCATGCTGATCGCCGATGGCATGGACGATCCCGCCCTGCAGGCGCGCGCACCCTATGACTTGCTGATTGCCAATATCCTTGCAGGCCCGCTGATCGATATGGCGCATGATTTTGCAGAGGCCGTGGCGCCGCGCGGCAGCATATTGCTGGCAGGACTGCTGGAACGGCAGGAAAACGATGTGCGGACCGCCTATCGCAAGGCAGGCTTCCGTATCCACCGCCGTATCGTGAACGGCGACTGGAGCATACTCTGGTTGCGTCGACGATTTACGGGTTAAGGAGATCAAGGGCACATGCGCCGTCTGCTGCGGATTGTTGGGATTGTCATCGGCCTTCGTGGCACTGGTGATCGTCGGCTATCCGCTGGCAGGCTGGATCGGCAGTTCGATCCCTGAAAGTGTCGCTGTTGCCCAACAAGCCCGCGCGACCGATGGCGTTGAAATCCTGGTGGAAACAAACGGCACGCACACCAGCATCGTGGTGCCGGTGGTGACGGAGGCAAAGGATTGGCGGACGAGCTTTCCCAGCGCCGCCACGCCCGATGCCCTTGGCCGTGTGCCCACGCACCTCTCCATCGGCTGGGGAGAGCGCGAGGTTTTCCTGCACGTACCGACCTGGGGAGAGTTGAAGGCTGGCACCGCGCTGCGCATTGCCACCGTTGGCGGCGATGCCCTGATGCGGGTGAGCCATTATGTGCGCCCCATGCCCGGGCCGAACCATCGTCCGCTGCGCATCACTGCTGCCCAATACGAACGCCTTGTCGCCGCGATCGAACGACCCCTGCCCGACTTGCCTGCCGGACAGCCTCGCGAAGTCCTGAAAGGCACCTACGCCGACGATGCCTTTTACGAGGCTGCGGGCACCTATTCGATGGCCAACAACTGCAACAGCTGGGTGGGCGACACACTGGCCGAAGCAGGCGTGAGAATGGGTGTCTGGACACCCTTCGCAGGAGGGGTGATGAAGTGGATCCCGAAGCCGGAAAAAAACAGATTCTCAACGGGATAACGACCCTTCGGCAAGGTTAACTACCTATCAATTGTTAGCGACATCATCATTGTTCCTGGAAATAGATGCAGATAGGAAACATGGATCGATATTGAGACAAGAGATGGTGAGCGAGCATGGCCAAACGGGGCGCCGAACGGCACGATATTTCCATCGTTGGAAAATTGCGCACCGGCACAGGCAAACGTGACGTAACCGTCGTCGACCTTTCGGATCAGGGCTGCCGCATCTTCGATCGGGTGGGCTATCTTCCGCGCAACACTTCGGTAACGATCAAGATCGGCCCCATCGGTCCGATCGACGCGACTGTACGCTGGCAGGAGCAGCCCTATGCCGGTTTGCGCTTCCACGTCCCCCTTTATCCTGCCGTGCTGGACCATATCCGCACGCATTTCGACCTGCGCGAACTTGGCAGGGGCAATATCGATTGGCCCGGACAGACTGCCTAGCGCGGACTGGACTACCAACCGCAAGGTCAGCTCAGCGCCTCCGGAACAGCAGGGCAAGCGGAACACAGCGCCCGCCCCGTTCATTGCATTTGCATACCCCAGGCAATGCAAGAGAAACACGATGAACAGGACACTCCTCATTACCGGCGCTTCATCCGGTATCGGCGCCGCCACCGCTCGCACCGCCACCAAAGCCGGATGGAATGTGGCGCTATTGGCTCGCTCCGCAGACAAGCTGGAGAAACTGGCTGGCGAACTGGGCCCGGCTGCGCTGGCCGTGCCTTGCGATGTCACCGATCGCGATGAACTGGAACGGGCCGTCTCCAGGACCGTGGACCATTTCGACGGGCTGCACGCCGTCTTCGCCAATGCAGGCAAGGGTGTGGAAAATCCCGGCGTGGAGAATGGCGACCCGTCGGAATGGCACGACATGGTGCATCTCAACATCATGGCCGTGCTGTACACCGCACACGCCACCTTGCCGCATCTGCGCAAGACCAAGGGCAGCTTCGTCGTCACCGGCTCCAAGGCCGGGCGCGACCACATGCAGGGCTCGATCTACGGCGCCACCAAGTGGTTCATACAAGGATTTGCCGGCAATCTGGCAGAGGAAATGCGCGAATGGAACGGGCGCTGCACGGTGATTACGCCGGGAATGGTGGACACGCCCTTCTTTGACGAAGGCAAGCCGACAAAGCTGCAACCCGAAGATATCGCAAGTGCCGTGGTCTTCGCGCTGGAACAGCGCGATACATCATGCGTGCGCGAGATCCATCTGATGCCGAACGACTAGCTGGCGTTGGGCGCTATCCTGCGGCGGCAACGATGGCGGCCCAGCCCGCCTCGTCGATCACCTCGATACCCAGTTCCCCGGCCTTTTTCAGCTTGGAGCCTGCGCCCGGACCGGCCACCAGCAGGTCCGTCTTCGCGCTGACCGCGCCAGAGGCTTTCGCACCCAGTCTCTCGGCCTGGGCCTTGGCTTCGTCACGGCTCATGGTTTCCAGCTTGCCGGTGAACACCACGGTCTTGCCCGCCACGGGGCTGTCCATCGTTTCCACCTCGTAACGTGGCGGTGAGACTTCGGACAGCAGGTCGTCCCAGACGGTGCGGTTGTGTTCTTCGTGGAAGAAGTCGCCCAGCGCTTCCACCACCGCGGTGCCGATGCCGTCTATGCTGGTGAGCGATGCTGCGGCCTCTTCATCACCTGCATGCGACTTCTCGGCGGCTTCGCGCAGAGCGGGAAGCGTGTGAAAATTCTTCATCAGGTCGCGCGCCGTCACTGCGCCGACATGGCGAATACCCAGGCCGAACAGCAGCCGTGACGCATCGGGGGAACGCCTGCCTTCGATACTGGCGAGCAAATTGTCGACCGACTTTTCCTTCCAGCCTTCCAACGCGAGAATTTCGTCCCGCCGCTGGTTCCAGGCGAAAGATGTCGGCGGGGCCATTGTCCAGCCAACCTTTTTCCAGGAACTCGGCGATGGTCTTTTCGCCCAGGCCATCGATATCCAGCGCAGCCCGGCTGACGAAGTGCTTCAGCCGCTCGAACTGCTGCGCCTTGCAGATCAGTCCTCCCGTGCAGCGCACATCGACTTCGCCTTCCTCGCTCACGGCTTCGCTGCCGCATTCCGGGCAATGGTCGGGGAAATTGAAAGCGGGCCTGTCCTCGTCGCGCGTGAGATTTTCCACCACCTGCGGGATGACATCGCCCGCCCGCTGAATTACCACGCGGTCTCCGGGACGCACGCCCAGCCTCGCAATCTCGTCGCGATTGTGCAGGGTGACATTGGTAACGGTAACGCCGCCTACCAGCACCGGGGCCAATCGCCCGACCGGTGTCAGCTTGCCCGTCCGGCCCACCTGGATATCTATGCTTTCCAGAACGGTCTCGGCGCGCTCTGCCGGGAACTTGTGCGCCATCGCCCAGCGCGGAGCCTTCGCCACGAAGCCGAGGCGTTTTTGCCAGTCGAGCCGGTTTACCTTGTAGACCACCCCGTCAATCTCATACGGCAGGCCGTCGCGGCCTTCGGAGATGCTGCGATAATGCTGCAGCATATCCTTCACATCACTGCATAATTTCAGATCGGGAGAGATGGGCAGGCCCCACTCTGCGATCCGCTGCATCACCGCCAGTTGCGTATCGCCCGGCACTTCGCTCGCAGCGCCCCAGCCATGCGCCCAGAAGCGCAATTTGCGCTTCGCGGTGACACTGTCGTCCTTCTGGCGCAGTGATCCGGCGGCGGCATTGCGCGGGTTGGCAAACAGCTTCCCCCCCGCTTCTTCCTGCGCAGCATTGAGTGCGGTAAAGTCTTCTTTCGCCATGTAAACTTCGCCGCGAACCTCGAACACAGCGGGCGCATCGCCGGAAAGCTCCAACGGAATATCGGCAATGTGGCGGACGTTGGCAGTGACGTTCTCCCCCACCTGCCCATCGCCGCGCGTGGCAGCCATCACCAGCGTGCCCTTCTCGTAGCGCAGCGAACAGGAAAGTCCGTCGATCTTGTCCTCGGCGGTGAAGGCGACAGGCTCATCCTCATCCAGCGAGAGGAAGCGGCGAACGCGGGCGACGAATTCCTCCACCTCTTCGTCCGAGAACGCGTTGTCGAGGCTCATCATGCGAACCTCGTGGTTCACTTTGGACAGCGGCGAAGCGGCCACTTCGTGCCCCACGGCCTTGCTGGGCGAGTCCTCGCGGACCAGCTGCGGGAATTGCTCCTCCAGTTCGGCATTGCGGCGCACCAGCGCGTCGTACTCGGCGTCGGAAACCTCGGGATTATCTTCGGCATGATACAGCCGGTTGTGGTGCGCAATCTGCTTCGCCAGCCGCATCAGCTCGTTGGCGGCTTCGGCTTCGGAAACCTTCTCGTTCACTCGGCGATGATCCTCGGGTCGCGCGCGAACTGCCACTGCGCGCCGTTCCATTCGCCGCGATAAAGGTAGCTCATCGAATTGTCGCCATTCGAGCGATAGCCGCCCCAGGCGGTGCAGCTTTCTTCGCTGGTGCAGGTGAAATTGTGCAGGGTAAAGACCAGTGCGGCCTCTTCGGTCTCCGTATCGCGCCACCCGTTTGGGGTGCGAGAACAGCGCGACATCGGGGCGAGTTGCGGGAAACGGGCGATCAGCGCAACTTCCTCTTCGGGCGGCAGGGCCTCTTCCTCGCGCCCGTCATGCCAGCTGGCGCAGACGGTGGGCGGGTTGGGAATATCGGATGCGAAATACTGGCCCAGCACATGCTCCAGCATGGCGAGGCGAGGCGTGTCTTTCTGCGCGGCGAGCGATGGCAGGGGATCGGGCGACCCCATGTCGCCGTTGGTTGTAACGCACGCGCCCAGCGCCGTCATCGCAGCGCCAATCAGGAAAATCCGTTTCATCAAGCACCCTCCAGCAAACGATCCGCCTGTGCGCGGGCCTCATCTGTTATTTCCGCGCCGCTCAACATGCGCGCAATTTCTTCCTGCCGTCCTGCTTCGTCCAGCGATGCGACGGAGGTTTTCGTCACCGTGCCCTCGCTCGATTTGGCAATCATGTAATGGATGCGCCCGCGCGCGGCCACTTGCGGACTGTGCGTGACGGCCAGCAACTGCCCTTCGTCGGAAGCCAGCCGCGCCAGTCTTTCGCCGATTGCGCTCGCCACTGCACCGCCCACGCCGCGGTCGATCTCGTCGAAGATCACCGTGGCCGCCCCGCCCTGCTCAGCCAGCGCCACTTTGAGCGCGAGGATGAAGCGCGAAAGCTCGCCCCCCGATGCAATCTTGGTGAGCGGCGCAAAATCCGCGCCGGGGTTGGTGGAGATCAGGAATTCCACCGTATCCATGCCCTGCGGCCCCCATCTCTCTTCCGGCTGCTCCGCCACGGCGGTCTTGAAGCGTGCGGCATCGAGTTTCAAGCGGCACAAGTTCGGCGGCAACCGCGTCATCCAGCCCCATCGCGGCGGTCACGCGGTTGGCATGCAACGCCTCTGCCCTTGCGCGATAAACCTGGTGGGCATCGCGTTCGGCCTTCTGCAAATCGGCAAGGTCCGCATCGCCCTGTTCTATGGCATCCAGCTTTGCGCGCATGGTGCGCATCACTTCGGGCAGTTCGTCCACCTGGCACGAGTGCTTTCGGGCAAGCGCCCGCAGTTCGAACAGGCGCGTCTCGATCCGGTCCAGTTCCAGCGGATCGTGGTGCATCGCCTCGGCCGCAGATTGCAGCTTCTCCTCCGCCTCGCCCGCTTCGATCACGGCGCGGTCCAGGGCCCCCAACGCCTCTGCCAGCAGCGGATGTTCTTCTGCAATCCGGTCCAGCTTGCGCGCGGCGACCCGAAGCGAGGCAAGCGGCGAATCCGATCCGTCCCACACCGTGCGCAGGTCTTCCAGGTCGCCCGCCAGCTTCTCGCCCTTCTGCATATCGGCGCGGGCGTTGGCGAGGCCCTCTTCCTCCCCCTCCTGCGGTTCGATATTGGTAAGCTCGGCAAGGTGCGCCAGCAGCAAGTCCTGGTCGGCGCGCGCCTGCTCGATCGCGCCTTCCGCCTGCTCCAGCGCTTCGCGCGCCTTGCGCCAGCCATCCCATGCAGCCGAAACGCCCGCCACATCGGCATCGGCATAGCGATCCAGCAGGGCCCTGTGGCCGCGCGGGTTCACAAGGCCGCGATCATCATGCTGGCCGTGCAGTTCGACCAAGGCGCCAGCCAGGGATCGCAGCAGCGCCACGCCTACGGGCTGGTCATTCACAAAAGCCTTTGACCCGCCATCGGCCTTGAGGCGGCGACGGATGAGCAAGGGCTCGCCCGGTTCGATTTCCACTTCCGCCTCGTCCAGCGCTTCCTGCACAGATGGTGGCAAAGCGGCGAACTCGAACGTGGCGGTAACGCTGGCCTGATCCTCTCCGCTGCGAACCAGTGCGGAGTCGGCCCGATTGCCGAGCACAAGGCCCAGTGCATCGAGCAGGATTGACTTGCCCGCGCCCGTTTCGCCGGTCAACACGCCCAGCCCCGGCCCGAAGGCCAGGTCAAGCGCCTCGATCAGCACGATATTCCGGATAGAAAGCGCGGTGAGCATAGCTGCCACCGGCTTTACGGTGCAGCCCATCGCAGCGCAACGACTGGCGCATTGCAAAAGGTGGATGGTTAGGCTTTCTTAACCATTCTCTGCGTTACTGGAGACCCGCAACACGAGGATTTGGCCGAGATGTCGGTGCTCACGATCAGGTCGCACAAACGATATGCCACACGGCTGCCGGTGGAATTGCGCCGTGACGGCCGCAAAACCGTGTCCGGCCTGCTGATCGAATTGTCGCAGCAGGGCGCGCGCATCAGCAATCTGGGACGCCACAAATTCGAGATGGGCGACAAGGTCGTGATCCAGACACCTTCCGATTTCGAAATCGAAGGCACCGTTCGCTGGGCGCACGACGGGTTGGCCGGTGTCCGGGTCGACCGTTCGCTGCACGTGCCGGAAATGCGTGACCTGCTGGAACTCAACCGGCGCGAACAGTCCGACGTGGAGTGGCGCTACGGCACCTGACGCGGCTGCGGATCAGCCGCCGAGGCGATCCGGTGCGTGTTTCTGCATCAGGTCGAACGCTTTTTCATACCATTCATTGCCGGGGTAATTTGCCCCCAGCACGGCAGAATAACGCTGTGCTTCTTCAGGAACGCCAAGCGCCAGGCTGCTTTCCGTAAGACGGTACAGCGCCTCTGGCGTGTGGCTGGTGGTCTGGTAATCCTCAATCACGTTCTGGAACCGCAATTGCGAGGCAAGCCACTGGCCGGTGCGCTGGTAGAAACGGCCAATTTCCATTTCCTTGCCCGCCAGGTGATCGTTCACCAGGTCGATCTTCAGCCGCGCGTCGTCGGCATAGGGGCTTTCGGGATAGCGGCGGACGATTTCCGTCAGCGCCTGCAGGGCGCGCTCCGTAATAGCCTGGTCACGCTCCACATCGCTGATCTGCTCGTAATAGCTGATGGCGATCAGGTAATAGGCATAAGGCGCGTCGCGGTTACCCGGATGAATCGAGAGGAACCGCGTGGCCGACTGGATGGCGCGGGTATAATCGCGCGCGGCGTAATAGGAAAACGCGCTCATCAACTGGGCACGCCGGGCCCAGGGCGAATAGGGATGCTGGCGCTCCACCTCGTCGAAGAGTCCGGCGGCAAGAGCAAGATCACCGCGATCCAGTCGCCCCTTGGCAGCCGAATACAGCGATTCGACGTCGCGCGCGACATAGGCAAGGTCGGTCTCTGCGGCACTGCTGCCGCCGCCACCAGCGCAGCCTGTGAGCAACATGGCGGAGGTTGCGCCCAGCAGCGCGCTACGGATGGAAAGCTTCGCGATCATGGCACGCCTATAACTAGCCTCACGCTGAACGCCAAGTGAAGTACGCAAGACTTTACCGCTTTCTCTCGGGTCCGGCACGCCCGGTCTCCACGATTGCCCTTCATTTCGCACAGAGAGCCTACTGCGCAGGATCGTTGCGTGCGAAAGCACATCGACATTTGTCGGCTCCGGTCGACTGGTAGTCGAACCTGTTCGTATTTGGTCGAACCAAGCCACAGCCCTGTCGAGCAGGAGATGCCCCGGCCCCGGCGACGTGTCTAGATAACACTCATCGCTCCGGTCCAGCCCCCCAGACGTTACGGGGCCGGAGCACACCAGAGGAGGAAAAACCATGACCATGATTTCAATGAAAGCCGGACTGGCCGCAGCCCTCGCAGCGAGTGCCATGATTGCCACCCCCGCCGTTGCAGGCAACGCTGATACGCTTTCCATTCAAGTGCGCTACAGCGACCTCGATCTTTCCACGCAGGCAGGCCAGGAGACGCTGGAACGTCGCCTGACCCGGGCAGCAGAAGAGGTTTGCGGCATCGATCGGCGCACTTCCGGGCCCGGCCTTGCCCAGCGCGGAATCGCGCAGCTGCTATCGCGAAACGGTCGAGTCATTCGATCGGGAAATTGCCGCCCGTGCGCAGGAGCAGCAGCAACAGCGCGGTTGAAACCGCGCGTGATATTCTCGCGAACCGATACCGTGCCCCGCCCCGTACGCAGGGTAAGATGCGACACGGACCCAGATCCAACTGGCAGACAGGGCAAGGTATCGTAACGACCCGCCGGCGATGGCTTCAGGGAGGAAGCCGTCACGGCGGGTCTACTTTTTGGACGATGACCTTGCCGGGGGACTGGCGCGAAACTGCCCGGTTTCCTATAGGCACAGGCCATGGCCAAAGCCCTTTTCGAACTCAATCCGAACCTTGATCGCGTTGCGCTGGCAAAGCGGTTTGCCGCCGACAAGCGTATGCAGGTGGACAACATCCTGACCGAGGAGACCGCACGCGAACTACGCGGCATTCTTGTGCGGGGAACGGAATGGGGCGTGGCCCTGCAGGCGGGTGCCACGGCAAAGCCGCGGGGCTGGCGCGGTCGCGATCTGCGCGATCCTGTCATGAGCCAGCAGGTTGTGGAACTGGTGAAAGAAACCGACAAGGCTGCCGCATCGCGTGATTATGCCTACCGCTCGCACCGCTATTCGCTGGTGGAGGGGTTGCAAAAAGGGTGGGATCCCGGTGGTCCGCACGATCTGTTGCTGGAATATCTGAACGCACCCGATTTCCTGGAATTCATGCGCGAGATCACCGGGATTCCTGAACTGGTCAAGGCCGATGGCCATGCCAGTTGCTTTGGCCCCAATCACTTCCTCGGCAAGCATAACGACAGCCACGTGGCAGAAGGCTGGCGGATCGCATATGTGCTGAACCTCACGATCGATGACTGGTATCCAGACTGGGGCGGATATCTGGTTTTCTATGATGAGGCAGGGAATATCGAGACCGGCTTCATGCCGCGTTTCAACACCTTGAACCTGTTCCTCGTGCCACAATCCCATGCCGTGACCTATGTGCCGCCGTTCGCGCCGCGCGGGCGCTATGCCATCAGCGGGTGGCTGCGCGACAGGTGAGTGCATCGCCCGATCAATACCGCGCGCAGGCGCAGGCACTGGCGGCAGGCGGCGATGTGGCGGGCGCGCTAAAACTGCTGGATACCGCCCTGCAGCAGCATTCCGGTAACGCCTCGCTGGCAAACAGCGCGGGCAATCTGGCGATGAAGCTGCCTGATCCCCGCCTCGCCGCGCGCTACTTCGGGCAAGCTGCCGAATTGGCACCGACTTGCGCCGAATACGTGGTCAATCTCGCCATTGCGCTTTCCGCCTCAGACCGCCACGCAGAAGCCTTGGCCGCGCTGCAACCGCTGGAAAGCGAAGGAGTGGGGGATGCGCGCTATTGCTCCGTCCGCGCCAGCTGCGCGCGTAGCCTGGGCGATCTGGCCGAGGCCGAGACCTGGTACGACCGCAGCATCGCCTTGAACCCGGCCGGGGCGAAAGCCCTTCACGGCCGGGCCCGCGTCGCGCTGGAGCGTGGGACAAGCGATGCGGTGCAATTCTTCGAACGCGCCCTGACGCTCAACAGAACTGATGCAGAAGCATGGCTCGGCCTTGCCGAAGCACTGGATATTGCTGGAGAAAAACAGCGAGCACGCGAACTTGCCGTACAATTGGTAGCGCAGGCACCGCAATGGATCGACGCCCTGCGGTTGCTGGCGCAGATCAGGCTGGCCGAAGGTGAGGACGATTTCGCCAGCCATTTTGCCGAGGCCGAAACACGGCTCCCGGACAATTCCGAAATCGCCCGCGAGCACATCCGTGTGCTGGAGCAGCACGACCTGTTTCCTGAGGCGATGGAGAGAGCGCAAAGCGCCGCCCGCCGCTTCCCCGAAGACCAGACCTTTACCCTGCTCCAGGCCAGCTACGCCGGAATTATCGGCGAGGATGCCCAGGCACAGAGCCTGTTCGATGGGCTGACACTCCAGAACCCTGATCGCTGGCTGCTGGAAGCACGATACGTGCTGGGGCAACATGATTACGACCGTTGCGGCGCGCTGCTTGACCGGGTGATTGCTGAAAACCCCTTGCATATCAACGCTTGGGCCGTGCGAGACTTCCTCTGGCGATTGACTGACGATCCGCGCGGTGAATGGCTGCACGGGCAGGAAGGGCTGGTGCAGATGGTCGAGCTGCCAGATGGGGACGCGGTGCTGCGCGACGCGGTGCCGCTGCTGCACCGCCTCCATGACAACTCAGCCTTCCCCCTTGGTCAGTCGTTGCGCGGCGGCACACAAACGCGCGGATCCCTTTTCGATCGCGCCGAGCCGGAGCTGCAACGCTTGCATGAGGCGCTCCTGTCAGCGCTTGAGGATTATCGCTCGTCGTTGCCGGCAGTTCGATCCCGAACACCCCCTGCTCCGTTTTCGCGAGGCGAGTCTCTTCATCGCTGGTTCCTGGTCCGTCAGGCTTTCCGGCGGCGGTGATTTCCACGCGGCGCACCTTCATCCCGAAGGCATCATTTCCAGCGCGCTTTATTGCCAATTGCCCGATGGACTAGGCGACAGCAGCGACATGGCCGGGCACATCGAACTGGGTCGCCCTCCGCCAAAGCTGCGCATTGATCTCGAGCCGCGCTATACGCTTCGCCCGATACCGGGCTATCTCGCACTGTTTCCCAGCACGCTTTACCACGGAACACGCCCCTTTTCCGACGGTCGGCGCATGACGGTTGCGTTCGATGTCCAGCACAGGGTGGAGCCTTGATGACCGCAGAGAATGTCCACGATGCCTGGAACACCTTTTGGGAACGGCAGACCCGTCACCGAAAAGGCGAAAGTGGATTGGTGCCAGCAAGCTGGCAAGGCATACGACAGGGCTCAGGGCGCGGCGTGGAAAGAATTCGCAAGGAACCTGCCCTCCAAGGCGAGGGTTCTCGACCTTGCCACCGGCAATGGCCGGGTGATGGCACAATTGCTGGAGAAGCGGCGGGACCTTAAATTGCTGGGCATAGACCGGGCGGCCACGCTGCCCCCGCCGCCGCGGGGCAGCAAGATCAGGGCCGGGACGAATATGGAAAGCCTTCCCCTGCCCGATGGCCATTTTGCAGCGGTAACCAGCCAGTTCGGCTTCGAGTATGGCGAGATGCCGCAGATCGCCCGCGAAGTGGCACGCGTGTTGCGGCCCGAGGGACGATTTGCTGCAATGACCCATCGGCTGGATGGGCCAATCGTTTCGCACAACCGCAAACGTCGGGAGCAACTCGACTGGGCGCTTGAAAAGGAAGGTCTGCTCAAGCTGGCGCGCAACAGTCTCGGGCTCCGCAGTGCGGGCATCGCCGCCTTGCCGCCCGCGATTATCGCTGCCCCCGAGAAAGCTGCAGAGCTTTTCGGCGAAGCTTCGGCAGCGCGGGAAATTGCCGAAGCCATTCGCCAGACACTCCACCTCGGGCGACGCGACAATCCCGCAAATGTCGCAGCCTTACTGGAAGAGATCGGCGGGCAGGCCGCCAACGAGTTGGGACGTATCGCCTCGCTGGAACTCGCAGCGGAAGGCGTGAGCGATCGGGAATCGCTGCTTCGCACGCTTGCGGATGTCGGGCTCGACCTCGAATCCGAGCGGGAACTGGTGAGCGACCTTTCGCCGAAACCCTTCGCCGATTTCAGGATCTTCCGCCTCGTTTCCTGATCGACACTGCAGCATATTTATTCCGAGCGCCTTAAACGCGAATGAAAAAGGGCGGGAGACCACATGGTCCCCCGCCCCTTTTTCTGGCGAATATTCGCTTCGGTCTGTCGCTTAGAAGCGGAACAGGACCGATGCGAAGAAGTCGCGACCCAGCACGTCGTAGGTGCTCGGGTAGGTGTTGGCCTGCTCACCGTTGTTACGATCGCCCAGCAGCAGAGTGTTGGTATTGTTCGTCACAACGCCGTTGGCGTCGAACACGGGGTTGGTAGGCAGGGTGTCGAACACGTTGTTCACACCAACCGTGAACGTTACCGATTCACGGAAGTCGTATGACAGCGTGAGGTCGATCAGGTCGTAGGCACGCGATACGCTCGACGAAGTAGTCGAACGAGGGATCGTCATCGTCCACTGCGGACAGGTGACGCCAGCGGGTCGAGAAGGTCAGCGGACCATCGACATAGCTGGCACGCGACGTCCACTTGAACGAAGCCTGCGGTTCACCGCACTCGAGACCAAACTCACCGGCGCACTCGATCGTGTCTGTCGGATCGGTCTGGTCAGGTGCCAGCAGGTTCGATTCCGTCCAGGTGCCGAGGAACGAGAGGTTCAGATCGGACGCGCCATTGCCCAGAACGGAGAACGGCAGGTCGATACCGTAGTTGACCTGAAGGTCGATACCGCTGCGTTTCGAGACGGGCGACGTTGGCAACGCCGAACTGCGGCGGATTGTCACGCGTGAACGCACCGGTCACGGATCACGCGTTCCAACGAAACCGGCGCACTGCGGAGCGTTAAGATCCTGCACCGTGATGAAGCACAGATCGAACGCGGTCTGTGGCGGCACCGTGATGATCGCGTCATCGATGGTGATGTCGAAGTAGTCAGCCGTGATCGTCAGACCGGGAATGAAGGTCGGCTGCAGCACGACACCGAAGGTGTAGCTGTCCGACGTTTCTTCGAACAGGTCGGGGTTACCACCGAACAGACCCTGGATCTGCGGATCCGGCTGAATGACCGGGTTCAGACCATTGCCGCTGTGCGGAACGATGCCGATGTTGCCAGCCGGAACGCCATTGGCGATACAGAAGTCGCGAAGCGAACCGGTCGGGGTCGGACCGCCGACAGACGTACCGTTACCGGCACAAGGGTCAACCACACCGGGGAAGCCGACAGCCGAGCCCTGGAAGAGTTCGTTGACGTTCGGCGCACGAACGGCGCGCTGATACTGGCCACGGAAGGTGATGTCGGGGATCGGCTGAGAATTCGGCACCAGCCTGCGTAGGTCCACACGCCGCCAACCGCTTCAAGCGAGTAGTCGGAGTAACGGCCTGCACCGGTGATCTCGAAGCGCATGCCGCTTTCGGTTTCGAACGGGATAGCAATTTCGCCGAAGATTTCGTTGACATTGTAGCCGCCCTGGGTCGGTTCACCAGCGTTGAAGCCGAGCAACGTCGCCCGAGGCGAGGAACTCGTCAGGGATGAAACGTGCGCTCACTTCGCGATATTCGCCACCGACTGCGAAACCGATCGGCTCAGCAGCACCAAGTGCGAAATCGCCGAAGGTACCGGAAAGGACCGCCGACGCCACCTGAAGCGCGGAAATGTCACCATTCTGCGCCTGGATGATGAAGGAATCGACCATGTCCTCGGCTCAGCGAGTTCAGACCGTAAGGGGTTGATCAGGAGTGACCGGTGCCGTCGAGGCCTGCCTGGAAGGCACGAGACGCGAGACGATTGCCCTGCTGGATGTTGGCGTTACGGGTACGCGAATACATGTAGTACGCATCGTATTGCAGGTAATCGGTGATGTCGCCACGCAGGCCGCCGAGGATACGGAACGAGTTACGCTCGTCCTGGTTCGCACGGCTGCCGCCTTCGAGAAGACGACGGTTGAACTGCACGAGCACGCCGAGTCGTCAGTTGGCCTGAGTCGACCGGTTTCCAAGCGCGTCGAGCTGCAGCGAACTGGTCACGGGTAGCCTGGATCTGATGAAGCCAGCAGGCAAGAAGGGCTTCGATACGGCAGGGCAACGTTGTTCAGCTGAACAGGCGTCGGGGCGAGTTCTGCGTCAACGCGGTTGTTGACGTAGGTGACCTCGCCGTAAACTTCTGCGAAATCGGTGATCTCGTAGCTGCCGTAGCCGCCCAGCAGATAACGCTCTTGCGGAAGCTGCAGGTAGTTGGCGGGTGCGAAGTTATAGAAGTCGGTCGCGCCGTTGTAGGGACGGGCGGAACCGGGCGATATCGAAGAAGGCGTTCGCGCCACCCGGCGAAAACGCGTACCAGCACCGGATCCGCAGTCGGTACATTGCCCTGATAGGCAAGACGGCTCTGCGGAACGAAGGACGAACCGCCCTGAACCAGCGGATCGCCGCCAAGGTTGAACTCGGAGAAGCCACGATCGCCCTGGAAGATCGGGTCGCGATTGTAGTATTCGGCGTAAACGGTCACGTTGCCGCGGCCATCGGCGAAATCGGTGCCGAGCGCGCCGTGAATTTCGTAACGGTCGCCATCGCCAGCATCGGTGATGCCATACTGGCCACCAAATTCGGCGCCATTGAGGTCACGCAGGCGGAAGTTGACAACACCGGCCAGAGCGTCGGAACCGTAAACGGCCGATGCGCCACCGGTCACAACGTCAACCGAATCCAGCAGGAACTGCGGGATCGTGTTGAGGTCGACGATCTGGTTCGCATCGTAGAACATCCAGCGACGGCCGTTGACCAGCAGCATGGTGCGGGTAGCGCCGAGGCCACGCAGGTTCAGCGAAGCCGTGCCGTTACCGGGGTTGTTCGAGAACGAGGTGGTGCCGGGAACGACCTGCGGCAGGGTGTTGACAACGTTCTCGACGTTGACCGTACCCGACAGCTCGAATTCCTCGCTGTCGACAACAGCGACAGGAGCAGCCGTGTCGGTGTCACGACGCTGAATGCGCGAGCCGGTGACGATAATCGTGTCTGCGGCAGCGCCCGGCTCGAGAGTGGGATCCTGGGGCGTGACTTGCGCGTAGGCAGGCGAAGCCACCAGCGATCCGAAAATCACGGTGCTCGCGAGCAGCGAGGCCTTCTTCTTATTGATAATCATTAAAATGCTCCTGGTAAGTGGGAGAATCTGTTGGAAGGAAGTCTGCCTCGGCCCATGAATTTTCATCCAATTCTGGCTATCAGCGTCCAAACTCCCCCTTCCTGATTTCGCCTCAAACACGATTGTGCCGCGCCGCACAACGCTCCAGTGAACAGGTTTCACAGGAGATCGTTTCGTGTGACATTTATGAAACAATTATCAGGGTCAGGGTGTTGCGCGGGAAAGCGGCTTTGTGAACAATTATTCCCAGAATGCCACACTGCGGCATTCTATGCTTTCGCGAATGTTTGCGAACCGGGCAGAACCATCGATGAAGGCCGAGTGCGGACAGCGCCACGTAACATCGTGATTACTGTCATGAAATTTGAACAGCAGCACATCCTCGCGCTGCATTCCGGCGAAATACCACCAGCGGTGGGACGGGTGGTATGAGAAAATCGTGGCGGCCAGCATCTGGTTTTCGCCCGAGACCGGTGCCGTCAACGCCTCCCCCTGGGGAAATTCATCCACGACCAGAAGGGTGTTTTCCTTTTCCTCGCCGCCAAAACTTGTTCGTCCATCGCACAGGGCCAGCGGCATGTCCTGCGGCGGCGGAGAGAAGCTGCGCCAGTGGCTGGTGATGAGAAAACGCCTGAAGCCGGGTCCATCCGGAAAGCACTGTTCGTAGGTTGCCCGGGCCATGCGCTGCGCCGTTGTCGGGCTGACATCGACATGCGCTTCTCCAGCGGGGGGCTGCAGTCCGCCGCTATGCTTGTAGCCCTCGGTCTTCTGGCTGGCATGCGCGCTCAAATCCGCGCTGGTCCGAAGCATCCATCCGCGCGCGGCGCATTTGTCCGCCCCGGTGAGCCGGATGACATCGGCCTCTACTTCTCGCTCATACAACCGGTCTACCTGGGCCTTGTCGTGGAAGTCGGTCACCGCAGTGGACGATCTGGCAAGGGTGAAGCCGTGAGTATCGAGCGTAAAGTGATCCCGGATCGGCATGCCATCGCGAATTGTCACCTCGTGATCGGAATAGGTGCCGGTGTTAAGCTCCTTTCCCTGACTGACATAGCGGCGGGTCACGAAATCGCCTTCGTCGACATACCGCATCAGCGCGCGGACTTGCCGGGCGCTGTCCTCGATTACGCTGCCTTCCACGATGGCCATGTTTCCTTCCGATCCTCCCCGTTGTTTCCTGCACATCGTTTCCTAACGATTGTTATTATCATGACACGGCAGGCTGGCTAGCGGCAAGCACTGCGCTATAGCCGGACAAGAAAACGAGGGAGACACGCATGGGACCGCTACCGCCCGGCACAGATGATCGTGCCATCTGGGATATCTGGCAATCGCAATTCACCCTGCCTGCCGTGACCGTGGCGGATGAGCTTGGCGTGTTCGCCGCCATCGGCAATTCCGCGATGACGACGGGCGAACTTGCAAGCTCGCTCTCGGTCAACGAACGCGCGCTGGGTGTATTGCTGGGGGCGCTGGCATCGATCGGCGTGGTGGAAAGGCGCGATATGCGCTGGTCTGCAATGCCGCCTGCGCGCATGTGGCTGCATCCCGAGGCGGAAGGTTACTGGGGCGGCTTCCTCTTCCGCTTCCGCGAGACCATCCCCCTCCATGCCGAATTGATTGCCATGGTGCGCACCGGCGTGCGGCCGGAAAACAAGGTGGCGGGCGGACCGGAATGGGAACGCGGCACAATGAGCGCCGAGGTCGCCAAGCGCATTTCCGATTTCATGCACGCCCATTCCATGGGACCCGCGCGCGGCGCGGCGGTGCAACCGGTGTTCGGCGAGGTCGACAGCCTGCTGGACGTGGGCTGCGGATCGGGCGTCTATGGCATCGAGCTTGCCCGCGCCAATCCGGCAATGCGGGTTACGCTGCTGGACCTGAGAGAGATGGTGGCCGAAGCGCAAATCCATGTCGACGCCGCCGGTTTGCAGGAGCGGATCTCGACCTGCGGACTCAACATGTTCGAGCAGGAATGGCCAGCCGGGCACGATGCGCACTTCTTCGCCAACATCTATCATGACTGGTCGGAGCAGACGAACGCGTTGCTGTCGCAAAAAAGCTTTGCCGCGCTGAAACCCGGCGGGCGAATATTCCTGCACGAAATCCTGATGGACGATGACGGCACCGGCCCCTGGCAGGCGGCCAGTTTCAGCCTGATGATGCTGATGGGCACGCTGGGCAAGCAATACACGCTGCCGGAATTCCGCGAATTGCTGGAAGGCGCGGGGTTCGAGGATGTGCGCGCATGCCGCAGCGGGGGTGGCTATTACTCGCTCGTGTCAGCCCGGAAGCCGGGCTGAGCCGCGCTCGCCAGGCCCCCTCAATCCACCGGCAATCCGCGGGCGATCGTCCTCAATTTCGTCTTAACGACATCGCGAAACCCCGTTCGACAGGCCGGTGCTAACCGGTCGTCCTCCATTCTGCATGTGCGGCAGTGGGGACCGTCGCGTTACATATTGGAGACCTGGTTATGCGAATTGCACACAAACTCCTGGGCGACGAGACCGGCGCGACCGGAATCGAATACGGGCTGATCGCATCCTTGATCGCGATGGCGGCGATGTCGGGCTTTAACGAGTTGGGCAATGTGGTGGACGGCAGCTATGGCGACACGGCCGAGAAATACGAGGACATCGTAAGCTGACGGCCCGGCGGCACTGCTTAACCACCGTTAACCCTGCCCACACACTCCAGATTAACCGCGCTCTGCCATTGCACACTCGCGGCAATGGGGATCGTCGCGTTAAGCAATGGAGACTTCAGCATGGGTATGGCAAAAGCTCTTTTCACAGACGATACAGGTGCCACCGGCATCGAATACGGACTGCTGCCTCGCTTCTCGCGATGACCCTGCTCGGCAGCTTCATTGTCCTGTCCAACCAGGTGGACAACTTTTCACCGACGTCGCAAAAATATGACGACGCCCTGGGTGGGTCCGGCGCAGCCCGCCTCCGCCGCAGCTCCATTGCCGGAGACCCCGCGAGACCCCGCCCGCCCTGAGCGGCGCGGCCTACGGGCAACGACACCTTCCACGACACCGGGCGCGACACGGGCACGACCCTGCGCGCATGTCCGTTCGCCGCCGATCCCGCTCCACCACGCCCGAGCAGCCGCAAAGCGCCCGGCGCGCGCCACCCTGCCCGCCTTCACCCCGGTGCCGCGCAAGAAGGGCGCAGAACGGCGGGTACGCCTGGCGCCAGAGCCGCTTCATCGAGGCCTGGCCGATACCGGCAGCGTCACCAGCGCCGCGCGCAGCGTGGGCCTGACGCCGGAGAGCGTGTATTACCTGCGCCGGCCAGCCCGGCGCGGAGGAATTTCGCGAGGCATGGGAAGCCGCGCTGGATCTCGGCGTGCAGCGGATCGAGGACGTGGCGATGGACCGCGCGCTGAACGGCGTGGAGCAGCCCGTCTTTGCCTATGGCGAGTTCGTGGGCACGCGGCAGGTGTATAATGACCAGCTCTTGATGTTCATGCTGCGCGCCCGCGCGCCGGAACGCTTTGCCACGGCGGCGGCGCAAAGGCGCTGAACGGGTCCGACAAGTGGCAATTGAAGATGCTGAAAAAGCAATGGCGCGCCGAATGGGAAAGCGAACGCGCCCTAGCCGCGCCGCATGCAAAGCGCGCCACGCTGGAAAGCCTGAACGCCAAGATTGCAGCGGTGCATCAACGCCGCCTGCAAGCGATGAGCCCCCGCACCAGGGCCGCGTGGGACGCGTTTACGGCGCTGGAGGCGGAGGACAAGGCAACCGGCTATCAATGGTGGACCGACCCGCATCACCCCGCCAACGCGGACCAACCCGAGGCGGAGGAGGAGGAATGGGAAGTGCCCAAACCCAGCCCCGAAATGCAGAAACTGCTGCCAAACCACGCCCCGCGCGAGGCGGACGATGGCTGGGAGATTATCGGTGAAACAGGAGGCGCAGCCGATGAAAGCTAGCACCAGACGGGCCGCCACAAGCGGCCCGCAAGGCCGAACGGCCGCCCGAGCCAATGCGAGGAAGCCAAGGGGCGCGGACGCGCCCGCCCGGCGCTTGAGGGACTAAACAAATGAAACGCGAGAAGCCGGGACAGGTGCGAGTGCATCGCGGGTTTTTGAAGGCTGAGAGTGTGGAGGCGTTGTGGGCGGAGGGGACCGGGATTAAGAAGACGTGCCAGATACCACAACCAACGTCTTATCCCGTATAGAATCGTTCTCTTGGAGCGCATCTTTAAGAGAAGAACTCGCCAATCTCTTTTCTCCGATTAAGAAAGTCGCACGATGCGGATTCAGGAAGCAACCGAACCGCACTATGCCAATCATCGAGGCCGATATTCTGGCAACCTGTGGGGTCGAGTTCAGAATGAACTCAGGCCCGATGAGCAATCGCGCCTGTCCTAGCGCGCTGTCAGCAGTGAGTCCCATCGCTACATCGATAATCTTGCGCCATCCAACAAATCCCGATCTGATTGCGCTTTTTTTCAGGTTTTTAAGTGAACTCCCAGTTCCCAATGATAACACCCAAATATCACTGGGCGAGATATCGTATGCCGTCAGAGCTTCGACCACCGCGCATAAGATTGGATTGTTGGCCCAAACTCCGCCGTCTAAAATACCCATCCGGCTCCCCGTGTCCGCTGTAAAACGTGGGCGCAGCGGATGTTGCCCTAGCGATCCGCCAAGCTTCAGAACTCCCAATCCCGCTTATAGTCCGGATGATGATCGGTCTTGAAAACCGCAAGTTGCGGTTCCGGTCCTACGAACGCTGGGATGACAAGAAGATTATCAGATGCACCAAACAGGCGTAGGCCGAAATTTGTCTTTAGCTTTTCTTCTAGTACTCGATGATCGTGAATTGGCCCGAATAGTTGCTGAAAAAAACGCAGAGGTGGAAAATTAGACTTAGGGAAAATTTCCTCACCTTCGACGACATAAAGGTGATCGATTTGTTTCGCAGAAACTCCAAGGCCAAGTGCAACAGCGATAATCCCTCCCGTAGAAGTACCTGCAATCAGATCGAAGTGATTAGTGCATGAACCAAATTCGTCTTCAACTAGCCGCAACAACGTGGACGCGTAAACGCCACGAATACCACCTCCGTCGAGCGAGAGTATCTTGAACGGTTTCCCATCAGGCCAAGGAAGTCGCTCGCGCCTCTTATGAAGCGATTTGCTTTTTCGATCAGTAAACATCATTGAACGTTAACGATGAATTGTCCGCTTCTCGCGGCCAGATAGCCATCCTTGACGATTAAAGCTTCAATCGTGTGTGATCCCCGATAGGCAGTCCCTTCCTTCCGCATAATTTTTCCAGAAGTCACTGCGCCGACTTCAAATCCACCTCGAGCGCAATTCGCTCGCTCAGCCTCATCGCCAGTATTCACAATCTGCCAATAGACCTCTTAAGGCTTGGGAACATCAGTTCGTCCATAAAATCGGAGATCTCTTCCTTTTGGAATTGCTTTAAAATCTGAGCTAAAAGGATTTGTACGAAACGTCCCGGGCGTTGCCCAAGTCGCTTTGTGTATCCACACTCTTCCTTGATTACTCGGATTCCATGGTGGTGCTTCGCGATGGTTTGAGAATATTGCAACACGTTTTTCCCACTCTCGAAGCAACTGTTTCTTATCAAATCCTCTAGCAACAACTTCATTTCCAAACGCCTCCGCGATAAGCTCTTCTCGCTCTAGGTCAGAGGCATTTGAAATACTCTGGAAGTCAGCCCTAACCTGATCCAGCCACTTGTAGAAATTGTCTCGACGTTGGGGGTACTCGACCCACTTGTCAGCGAAGTTCTCTGATCCATTGGTGGGATTAGCCACCCAATCGACACCCTGCCTTGGCTCAATGAATTTATCCATATCTTGAAGGATTGTATTGAGCACCAATGCAGTATCTGTCTCGCCCCCATAAGCATGCGCGGCGAGCGTCGTGATTATGATCGAGATCGGCTTATCCGAGCCGTCATCGGCGAACATCTTGTCGCGATGAAATTTTAAAACTTGAACGGATTTTTGGAGAGGTGTTTGAGCACGATACGTTGGAACATCGTCCACTGATCGGCTTTCCGCAAGTGCGATAGCAGCTTTTCGCGCAGCCAAGACTTGCCCCATCCTACCCTCGAACCAGCCAGCATATCCCGCTGGGTTGCTTGCTGGCCAATTTGGATGGATGGCTTCGAAGTTCGCATCCGTCTTATCAGTGATAGCAATCGCGCCGTCGGCGTAATCGGTATGCAGCGAGCGGCTTTCCAAAAATTCGCGCATCCCTGCTGCGTCAGGAATTGCGGGCAAGGTATCAACGTGAAATCGAGAGCCTTCTGCGTATTCTTAAGTCCAGCATCGACGAGCATTCTTTGGCTGCCCCATACCGTGCCTCTTGGCGTAAGATTTGACCTCAACCCCAACCGCGGACTTCAAACCGGCTTGGGAAATTTGGTCCTTGCCGCGAAGAAGTTCGACAACAATGTCGAGATCATACTCATCTTCCTCAGTTGTAGGTTTGATGGCAGTCCCTAGCCGGAAAGACCCTTGTAGATAGGAACTTGGCCCCCACTCCTTTAGCGTGGAATCGTCGCGTTCGAACCAGCTACATAGCGACCGATAGGTTTTTATTGCGTCTTCGTATCGGCCAGGAGAAACCTGAACTGCCTCGATCAATTGGTCCAGAAAGCGATCAGCATGATTGATAAACATCACATGAGATTAACTTCGGAACAAATCATGCACAACCCGCCAAAAAAATCAGCGGAGGAAAACTACTTCGTGCTCCTTTGCTGAGTCTCGTTAGCCGATGTCTGCTACCAATTTCGTATCCGAAGTGTTGAAGATGAGCGGGTGCGCAAACTACTCCTCACCCATCTTCAGCGCCGCAATAAACGCTTCCTGCGGGATGCTCACATTGCCGTATTCGCGCATCCGGGCCTTGCCCTTCTTCTGCTTGTCCAGCAGCTTTTTCTTGCGGCTGATGTCGCCGCCATAGCACTTTGCGGTCACGTCCTTGCGCATGGCGGCGATGGTTTCGCGGGCGATGATCTTGCCACCGATCGCGGCCTGCACCGGGATCTTGAAAAGGTGCCGGGGGATCAGGTCTTTCAGGCGTTCGCACATGCCGCGTCCGCGCTCTTCCGCCACGTTGCGGTGAACGATCAGTGACAGCGCATCGACGGGTTCCGCGTTCACCAGGATGTTCATTTTCACAAGGTCGCCTTCGCGCAGGCCGATCTGCTCGTAATCGAAGCTGGCATAGCCGCGGCTGATGGATTTCAGGCGGTCGTAGAAATCGAACACCACCTCGTTGAGCGGCAGTTCATAGGTCACCTGCGCGCGCCCGCCGACATAGGTGAGGTCGGTCTGGATGCCGCGCCGATCCTGGCACAGTTTCAGGATGGAGCCGAGATATTCGTCCGGCGTGTAGATCACCGCCTTGATCCACGGCTCCTCGATCATCTCGATGCGGTTCACATCCGGCCAGTCGGCGGGGTTGTGAATGTCGATGACTCCTGGCATCCTCGTTCTTCGTGTGGGCAAGGTGGATGCGGTACACCACGCTTGGCGCGGTGGTGATCAGGTCCAGATCGTATTCGCGGCTCAGGCGTTCCTGGATGATCTCCAGGTGCAGCAGGCCAAGGAAACCCGCGCGAAAGCCAAAGCCCAGCGCCGCGCTAGCTTTCCATCTCGTAGCTGAAGCTGGCGTCGTTCAGGCGCAGCTTGCCGATGGATTCGCGCAGCTTTTCAAAATCCGCGGCGTCGACCGGGAAGAGGCCGCAGAACACCACCGGCTGCACTTCCTTGTAGCCTTTGAGCGGCGCGGTCGCCCCGCCCTTCACCGTGGTGATCGTGTCACCCACGCGGGCCTGTTCCACTTCCTTGATCTGCGCGGTGATGAAGCCGATCTCGCCGGGGCCGATTTCCGGCAGGTCGGTGCGCTTGGGGCTGAAGCAGCCCACGCGGTCCACCAGGTGTTCGGTGCCGCCCTGCATGAACTTGACGTTGAGGCCCTTGTGCAGGAAGCCGTCCATCACCCGCACCAGGATGACGACGCCAAGGTACGGATCGTACCAGCTATCCACCAGCATGGCTTTCAGCGGGGCGTTGCGGTCGCCAGTGGGTGGCGGAATGCGGGCGACAAGCGCTTCCAGCACATCCTCGATCCCGATGCCGGACTTGGCGCTGGTCAGCACCGCGTCGCTGGCGTCGAGGCCGATGATGTCCTCGATCTCGGCCTTCACCTTCTCCGGTTCTGCTGCGGGCAGATCGATCTTGTTGATGACGCACACGATCTCGTGGTCGTGCTCTATCGACTGGTAGACGTTGGCCAAAGTCTGCGCTTCCACGCCTTGCGCCGCGTCCACCACCAGCAGCGCGCCCTCGCAGGCGGCAAGACTGCGGCTGACTTCATAGGCGAAGTCGACATGGCCCGGCGTGTCCATCAGGTTCAGGCTGTAGGTCTCGCCATCCCTGGCGGTGTAGTTCAGGCGCACGGTCTGCGCCTTGATTGTGATGCCGCGCTCTTTCTCGATATCCATGTTGTCGAGCACCTGCTCGGACATTTCGCGCTCCGTCAGGCCGCCACAATGCTGGATCAGGCGATCCGCCAGCGTGGATTTGCCGTGGTCGATGTGGGCGATGATGGAGAAATTGCGGATGCGCGACAATTCGGTCATGGCGCGCCTTTAGCGGGGCGCCGATGAACTGTCAGCCTGAATATGCGTCAGCCCGAATATGTGCCCTATCCGGCGCGAGACGCTCCGCCACCCAGATCCACCTGCATGAAGCGCGGGCGCGAACCAGAGCCAGCACCCGCAGCCGCGGCGACAAGGTGGTGCCCGCTCTGCAACGCCTGCAACGGCATGCCTACGTTTGCGAGCATGTAGGGCGATACCCGGTGACGCGTGCAAAGCCCCCCTGCCCCGTCCGACACCAGCGGTGTCTCGAATTCCAGGCCCTGCGTCGCATCCTGGGAACGGCGGACCTTGCCGACCACGATCTGTCCTTCCCCCAGGTCGATCACCAGATCCGTTCCGATCGGCACATCCAGCAGGCCTTCGATACGCGCACCGGTGCGGGAAAGGTCTCGCAACATGGCGATGTAGTGATGGTCTTCATGGACCACGCCGATCCGGCGGAACAGCGTGCGACGCTGGGCGCGATGCTTGGCAGGGCCCACGGGTTCGTATCGCAACTCGCCCGACTCAAGCTTCGCCAGCACATCGCCCTGCGACACCGCGCGCGAGAATATGAAGCCCTGCACAGTATCCACTTCAAGCGATGCGACGGTTTCGAGTTCGTCCATCGCTTCCACGCCTTCGGCAACGGTGGTCATGTCCATGGCGCGCGCGAGGCTGGTGATGGCACTGATGATGGCGCGACCGGATCGGTCGTCATCGGCGCAACCGCGCACGAAGCTCTGGTCGATCTTGATCTTGTCGAACGGTGCCTGCCGCAAGTAGGACAGCGAGGAATAGCCGGTGCCGAAATCATCCAGCGCAAGCTTCACGCCAAGTTTCCTGAGCTTGGCGAACATGGCCTGTGCACTGCCGATATCGCCCATGAAGACGCTCTCGGTGATTTCCAGCTCCAGTCGCGACGCCGGTAGCCCGGATTCGGACAGGGCCCTGGCGACCACTCCGGGCAGATCCTCATTCATGAATTGTCGCGCCGAGACATTGACCGAGACCGGAAATTCGCCCGGCCAGTCTGCCGCATCACGGCAAGACCGGATCAGCGCCCATGCCCCGATCTGATCGATCATGTCGCTGTCTTCGGCGATAGGGATAAATACGCCTGGCGAAATCGGGCCATGTTCGGGGTGCTCCCAACGCATCAGGGCCTCGAACCCGCGGACGGTGTGCAGCCGTGCATCGACCTGCGGCTGGTAGCGCATTTCGAGTTCGTCGCGCGCAATGGCGTCGCGCAGGTCTTCCTCGATTTCGCGACGATCTTCGGCGTTCTCTTTCAGGTCGTTGGAATAGAACCGGAACTGGCCACGCCCGCCACCCTTGGCGGCATACAGCGCAAGATCGGCAGCCTTTACAAGTTCGGACGGCTCGACCCCGTCATAGGGAGCAACCGCGATCCCGACAGATGTGCCGATGATCGCCCGCCGTCCTTCGATGGAATAGGGCTGCGAGATCATCTGGATCATGCGATTGGCGCTGTCGCCAAGCTTGCCGCGATCATCGAGGTCGGGAACGATAAGCTGGAACTCATCTCCGCCGATGCGGCCGATTTCGGCGCCGGCCGGCGCCACGCGCTGCAGGCGCTGGCTGACCTGGCGCAGCAGTTCGTCGCCCGCGGGGTGGCCCAGCGTATCGTTGACCTGCTTGAAGCGGTCGAGATCGAGCATGATGAGCGCGCAACTGCGCTTCTCGATCTTGTAGGCGTTCAGCGCTGCAGTCAGCCGCTGCGTCATGCGGTGACGGTTGGAAAGGCCCGTCAGCGCATCAAAGGCCGCCATGCGCGATGTCTTGCGCTTGTCCTGATAGGTGGCGGTGATATCCTTCACCGTACCCCGATAGCCCGCGAAATCCCGTTTCTTGTCGAATTGCGGACGCCCTGTCAGCAGCCACCATTTGCAGGCGCTCTCGTTACCTTCTTCGCCATTGATGGAAACCACCAGCTCGGTGAAACTCGATCGGGAACCGAGCAGGTAGGAGATGGGCTTTGCCTCGATGTGGTCCTCTTCCTCGCTCACGGTCTGCAGGATCTTTGCAACCGGCTGACCGATGACCGCGCGATCCGCCCGGAACTGGGCAACCGCCTTGGCAGAGAGGTACGTCAGGCGGCATTCGGCATCCGTGGCCCAGAACCATGCAAGGTCGCTTGCCTCGAAACTCTCCAGCATCTCCAGCCGGTCGCGGTCACTTGCGACCGAGACCCTGGCGGCGGCCGCTTCAGCGTCGGGCACGCTTACAGGGTCGGCACCATTGCCGCCAAAACCCTTCCAGATGCCGCGAACACCCATGAAACGCCTTCTCCATTATCGGCCCGTCGGCCTTCCGGCGCATTGCACCGATCTTACCGGTTTCGTCCTAAACAATCAGCGTTACCAAACCCCTAAGGGTTCGCCCTTGGGGAATGGGTCAGCCGGCCTGCTTCAACTCTTCGGGTTTGAGCGGTCTTGGGGCTGCGCCCTCGATCGCGACAATGCGTCCGGCAGCATCGCGTTCAAGTGCATCGGCGAATTCCACCCCCATCCGGTCATCCGTGCTCCAGCGGGTGGTGCAAGTGACAGTCCGGCTCTGCGAAATCTGCACATTGAATATCGTGCCGACGGGCACATTCCAGAGCCCTTCGATCATGGCGCCGGTGGTCGAGATATTACGGATGGTGCCATTGTAGAGGTGTCCATCGTGATCCATCACCACCTTGCGGAGCATGGTCTGGCGCGGTGCCCTGCTGCAACGCGGACCGCGCGCAACTGCATCAAGCCCGGCAGCAAGCCGCGCATCGGCTTGCCTCACTTCCAACGGCCGCTCGTAAATATAACCCTGCACATGGCTGCACCCGTGCATGCGCACCAGGTCCAGTTCGTCCATGGTCTCGACGCCCTCTGCCGTGGTTTCCATGCCAAGGCTGTGCGCCAGGCTCGTGATGGAGGCGATGATCGCGCCGTTGCGGCTACCTTCCACGGTAATCCCGCGCACGAAGCTCTTGTCGATCTTGATTTTGTCGAACGGCGCCTTCTTCAGGTAACCGAGAGAGGAATAGCCGGTGCCAAAATCGTCCAGCGCCAGCCGAATGCCGAGGTTCTTCAGGGAATTGAACATCGCCTCTGTTCCTGCGCCATCCTGCAGGAACACGGTTTCCGTGATTTCCAGTTCCAGTTGCGATGCCTTGATGCCGGATTGAGCGATGGCATTGGCGACGATGCTGGGCAATTGCGGGTTGGCAAATTGCAAGGGGGAGACGTTTACCGCGACGCGGATTTCCTTCGGCCACTTCGCCACTTGCTCGCACGCCTGGCGCAGCGCCCATTCGCCCAATTGCTGGATCATTCCGGTGTCTTCGGCGGACTCGATGAATCGCTGCGGCGAGATCCAGCCCTTTACCGGGTGATGCCAGCGCATCAGTGCCTCGAAGCCGGTGATGGTTTCAGTGCTGATCGCCACTATCGGCTGGTAGAACATCTCCAGCTCGCCCTTGGACAGCGCATCGCGCAAATCCTCCTCCATTTGCGAGCGCGCCTCGGCATCGGCATGCAGGTCTGGCGAATAGAAGTGATACCGGCCTCGCCCGCCATCCTTTGCGGCATACAGCGCAAGGTCTGCATTGCGGATGATCTCTTCGCTGGTATCGCCATCGTCGGGAGCGATCGCGATACCCGTCGACGCACCGATAATGACACGCTGGCCATCGATGGAATAGGGCTGCGACAGCGAATTGATGATATCGCGGCCAAGCTCCGCCATCGTATCGCGATCGACGCGCGTGGGGATGATGACCTGGAATTCATCGCCGCCAAGGCGGCCCACCTGCCCCCTCTTGCCGACCGCCCGTTCAAGCCGTTGGGCGACCTGCTTCAGCAATGCATCGCCAGCGGGATGGCCCATTGTGTCGTTGACCTGCTTGAACCGATCGAGGTCGAGCAAGAAGACCGCGCAATTGCGGTTGGATTGATGCGGCGCTGAAAGAATTTTCTCCAGCGCCTGGCTCATCTGGTAACGATTGGCGAGGCCCGTGAGGGAATCGTAGCGTGCCAGGCGGGTGGCGTTTTCCTGGCTGCGCTTGCGCTCCGTCAGGTCGGTCCCCGACCCGCGAAAGCCGATGAAATTGTCAAAATGATCGAAGAGCGGGCGGCCCGACACAGACCACCAGCGCTCCTCGTCGGTGATGGCCGCGCGCACCGAAAGTTCGGTGAAGGAGGAGCGAGCCGAAAGATGGAAAAGCAAGGTGCGCTCGCCCTCTTCGCCGGTATCGGCAAGATCGAAAAGGCGCGTCAGCGGCTGTCCCATAAGCCTTTCCGGCTTCATCCGGAGGGCTTGCGCCACTGGCGGCGAGATATAGGTAAGCAACGACCGGCGATCGATTTCCCAGAACCAGCCCTGCCCGGTCTCCTCGTAATCGGTAAGAATGTCCTGCGCACGGGTGGCGATGCGTTCCTGCGCCCGCTTGTATTCGGTTTCCTTCGCCTGCTGGATCAGTTGCTCACGCGTCACCATCACGGCAACGCCCAGTCCACCCAGCACGGCGAGGCCGCCCACGAGGGAGCCGAATGCGACGACGGCGGCCGACCAGATCGCAATCTGCGCGGCAAAGATCATGGCTGGCTGGCGGCGCAGGTAGACAACGACAATCGAACTGACCCCCAGCAGGGCAGCGACCGTTACATCCCATGCGATGCCGTCTTCCATGGTCCAGCGGATCATCCCGAACCCGAACAGGAACAGCGGCGCGACAACCACCAGCGCCGCGCCTGTCACCATGACCGGCATGCTGCGACCCGCGACGGCTCTCCACACGCGCCTGATGGGCAGTACGCCGGCAACCGACAGCACGAGCGCCAGACCCGGCAGCATGTTGGGTAGCGATTCGGCGGCATTGGCTGCCGCCAGGATCGCCCCGATCAGGCCCATGACCAGGAACGGCCATGAACGCGGGAACAGCTCACGCTCGATCAGCGCATTCATGGTGGGCTTGGTCTGGCGGCTGCGAAGCGCCTCGCGGCGCTTGGTCTGGCGTCGATCCATCTCCGCCGATCCGCGTGTTTCGGCGGTTGCGGGAGAATCGGCAAATAGTGGCTCAAGCCCCTTCGGCACAGCTTTGGCTGGCGCAGGATTGCGCTGTTGCGCAGGCGGAGGCGGCCGCTGCGCAGGTGCAGCCACCCTCCTGATCCTGTCGATAGCCTTGCCTGGGGAACGGTCCATGGTCGGCCAATGCCCCAGAGGCCTTTGAAGAACGGTTAACTCGCGGACCTGAATCGCAAGGTTTTTTCCCGTCTGGCGGCGGCGCGTCCATTGCCGGATTGGGTTAATTCGTTAAACACCGGATTTAGCGCGCCATTCGTTCGGGAGAGACCTTGGATGCGACATATTGCCATTATCGGCTCCGGCCCCGCAGGATATTACACGGCAGAGGCAGCGCAGAAGGAATTTGGCGAAGATGTGCAGATCGACATATTCGACAAGCTGCCCGTACCATACGGCCTGATCCGCTCGGGCGTCGCCCCCGATCACCAGTCGATCAAGGGCGTCTCTCGCCGCTACGAGAAGACCGCGCTTAGCGAAAATGTCCGCTTCGTGGGCAACGTTGCGGTGGGCGAGGATATCTCCATCGCGCAGATGCAGGACATGTACGATGCCGTCGTGCTGGCAACCGGTGCCCCACTGGACCGGGAACTGGGCATCCCCGGAGAGGATCTGGCCAACAGTTTCGGCAGCGCGGCGTTTGTCGGCTGGTACAACGGACATCCGCAATTCGCCGGCCTCGATCCCGATCTTTCCGGCAAGACTGCCGTGGTGATCGGCATGGGCAACGTGGCGCTGGATGTGGCGCGCATGCTGTCGAAGAAAGACCATGAATTCGATGGGTCGGACATCGTCGGCCACGCGCTGGATGCGCTGGGCAACAGCAATATCGAACGGGTGATCCTGCTGGGGCGGCGCGGACCGCACCAGATCATGATGACGCCGAAGGAACTGGGTGAACTGGGCCGGCTGGATCACGCCGCGCCGCATATCGACAAGAGCGACCTTCCCGACGAGGCGGAAGATGCCATCCTCGAGCCGGGCCTGCGAAAATCGGTCGCCATCCTGCGCGAATTTGCCGCCACGCCCGAACATATTCGCGGCGAAAAGCGCATCGCGGTGGAATTTGCCTTCTTCGCCCAGCCCAGGGCCTTGATCGGAGACGGGAAAGTGGAAGCGGTGGAGGTGGAGCAGACGCGGCTCGAAAGAGGCCGGGCGGTGGGCACCGGCAAGGTGGAGCGCCTGCCCGCAGACCTCGTCATCAGTTGCATCGGCTACCGCACGACGCCCATTCCCGGCGTGCCATTCGAAGAACGCGAAGGCCGCTTCGCCAATGACGAGGGGCGCATCCTGCCGGGCCTATATTGCGTCGGCTGGGCGCGGCGCG
Organism: uncultured Alphaproteobacteria bacterium; assembly: GCA_963783265.1. Classification (GTDB taxonomy): domain Bacteria; phylum Pseudomonadota; class Alphaproteobacteria; order Sphingomonadales; family Sphingomonadaceae; genus Alteraurantiacibacter. The sequence continues at coordinate 71,526 of CAWAMU010000011.1, forward strand.
GCCCGTCGGGCACCATCGGCACGAACAAGCCCGGCGGCTTTGGAATCGTTGAGAAAATTGCCGCCGATATCGAGGATGGCTCGCTCGGCAGCGAGGGCAGGAAAGGCCGTGAAAGCTTCGACGCTTTCGCCGCCGAAAAAGGCCTCGACGTGGTCACGTTCCGCGACTGGAAAAAGATCGAGGAGGCCGAAGCCCAAGCCGCCCGCGAAGGCGCTCCGCGCGAGAAATTCGTCGATATCGAGGCGATGATCCGGGCGGGGAGCTAAGGCTCTCGCCATCCCGGATTCCCTCCGGGATGACCAGAAAGACCTACACCCGCATCGGCATCAGAACATAAAGCGCCGGGCTGCCTTCGTCCTTGCGGATCAGCGTGGGCGCTCCGGCATCGGCGAAGTGCATTTCCACGGTGTCGGAATCGATCTGATGGAGGATGTCCTTCAGGTAACTGGCGTTGAAGCCGATTTCCATCGCGTCGGAGCCGTATTGCGAAGAAACCTCTTCGACCGCGTTGCCGTTGTCAGGGCTGGTGACGGTCAGCGTGACCTTGTCGTTCTCCAGCCCCATTTTCACGGCGCGCGTCTTTTCCGTGGCAATGGTGGCCACGCGGTCGACGCCGGCGAAAAGGGCCTTGGGATCGACCTTCAGCAGCTTGTCATTGCCGGTGGGGATCACGCGGCTGTAGTCGGGGAAAGTGCCGTCGATCAGCTTGCTGGTGAGCACGACGCCGCCCGCACCGCCAAGGGCGAAGCGAATTTTCGACGGGCTGAGATCGATGGCGACATTGCCTTCCATCGCCTCTTCCAACAGCTTGCGCAGTTCCGCCACGGCTTTGCGCGGCACGATTACATCGGGCATGCCCTCGGCGCCTTCGGGGCGGTCCAGCGTGAAACGAGCGAGGCGATGGCCATCGGTCGCCGCCGCCTTCAGCACGGGCTTGTCCTCCTCCGCAACATGGAAGAAAATGCCGTTGAGGTAGTAGCGCGTCTCTTCGGTAGAGATGGCGAAGCGTGTGCGATCGATCAGCTCGGCCAGCGTTGCTGCGGGCAGTTCGAAACTGGTCGGCAAATCGCCTTCAACAATTACCGGAAAATCATCGCGCGGCAGCGTGGGCAGCGAGAAACGGCTGCGCCCGGCCTTGACGGTCATGCGGTTTTCCGCCGTTTCCAGAGAAACCTCGCTGCCGTCGGGCAATTTGCGCGCAATATCGAACAGCAGGTGCGCCGATACGGTGATCGCGCCGCCGCTTTCCACGCTGTTGGCTTCCAGGCTTTCAGTCACTTGCAGATCGAGGTCAGTCGCCATCACCTTGATGTGGCCACTCTCGTCCGCCTCGATCAGCACGTTGGAAAGGATCGGAATGGTGTTGCGCCGCTCCACCACCGACTGGACGTGGGACAGGCAGCGCAACAATTTCGCGCGTTCGATGGTGGCCTTCATGGCAATCTAATCCCCATACTCTGACGCTGCGGTGCCGGGATAACCCGGATTCGCATGGCTGCGCCGGTAAATAATGCGACACCATCCTTAGCGCAGGTGCATGTGCGGGCAAGGATTCGGATGCGACAACGCAGATTCCTTGGGGAAAAGTTGAAGTTTTATCCCAGCATCGCCATGCCGCCATTCACATGCAGCACCTGGCCGGTGACGTAATTCGCCTCTTTCGATGCGAGGTAAGCCACGGCAGCGCCGATATCGTTGCCCTCGCCCATCCGGCCCATCGGGATGCGACCATTGATCGCGTCCTTCTGCTTGTCGTCCAGCGCATCTGTCATGGCCGAGCGGATGAAGCCCGGCGCGACGCAGTTCACCGTGATGCCGCGCGCGGCCAGTTCCTGCGCCATGCTGCGGCTCATGCCGACGACGCCGGCCTTGGCGGCGCAATAATTCATCTGGCCCGGATTGCCCGTGGCACCCACCACGCTGGTGATGTTGACGATGCGGCCAAAGCGGGCCTTCATCATCGGACGGGCGCTGGCGCGCATCAGGCGGAAGGTGGATTCAAGGTTGATCTTGATCACCTCGTCCCACTCCTCGTCCTTCATCCGCATCGCAAGGTTATCGCGGGTAATCCCGGCGTTGTTCACCAGGATATCGATCTTGCCCAGGGTATCGATGGCGGCGGGGATCAGTTCTTCCACCTGGGTAGTGTCAGACAGGTTGCAGGTGATCTCGACATGCCCATCATTATCGGGATGCGGCACTTCGGAATTCAGCTGTTCGCGAAAAGAGCGCAGCTTGCCGCCATTGGAGCCGGACAGCGCCAGTCGCGCACCCTGCCGCGCCAGCGCATAGGCGATGGACGAACCGATGCCGCCACTGGCGCCGGTAACCAGCGCGGTCATTCCTTCGAGTGAAAACATGGTCATACCTCCTTCGCCAGCGCTTCTATATCGTCCATCGTCGTCACGCTGGTGACGGTGGCATCGGGCGCGATCTTGCGGATCATCGGGCCCAGGACCTTGCCGCCCAGTTCGATGAAGTGGGAGACGCCTGCATCCTGCATGGCCAGCACACTTTCGCGCCAGCGCACGCGGCCGGTTATCTGCTCAACCAGCAGGTCACGCTCTGTCGCAGGGTCGGTAACCTCGGCAGCGGTGACATTGGCATAGAGCGGCAGGCGGAATGCCTGCGGCGGAGTGTCCTTCAGCGCAAAATCCATGCGCTGCGCAGCGGGCTGCATCAGCGAACAATGGAAAGGCGCAGACACCGGCAGCTTTACCGCGCGCTTGCAGCCATGATCCTTGGCCATGGCGATGGCGCGTTCGATGGCCTCGGCATGGCCGGAGAGCACGACCTGGCCGGGATCGTTGTCATTCGCCACTTCGCATACCTGCCCCTCGGCAGCGGCATCGGCCAGCGCCTGCGCCTTTTCGAGGTCTGCGCCCAGCAAGGCGCACATGGAGCCAAGCCCGATCGGCACGGCGTCCTGCATGGCAATGCCGCGCGTGCGCAGCAGCTTGGCAGTATCGGTGAGGGTGAAGGCGCCCACGGCGGCGAGCGCGGAATATTCGCCCAGCGAATGCCCGGCAACGGCATCGCCTTTTTCGGAAAGCGAGAAGCCGCCATCTTCGAGGATGCGCGCAACGGCAATGGCATTGGCCATGATCGCTGGCTGCGCATTGGCCGTCATGGTCAATTCGGATTCCGGCCCTTCGGCCATCAGGCGGGCCAGGTTCTGGTTCAGCGCCTCGTCAACCTCGCCAAAGACTTCGCGCGCAACGCTGCTGGCTTCGGCAAGGTCTACGCCCATGCCGATTTTCTGGCTTCCCTGGCCGGGGAATACGAATGCTATCATGGTAACTCCTCTATCTCCGGCGCGGGACTATGCCCCGTTTGCGCCATGCGCAACACCGAAGGGCACAATCGCATTGGCCGCATCATGGCCGATATCGGCCCGGCCGAGGTAGGGAATGCCGGTGCGCTCGCACCAATAGCGGGCGATTTCCTCCTCGTTCATGCCGAAAGGCCGGTCATTTTCCGGGATGTCGCCGATGCGGCCCAGTCGCAATCCGGCAATGCCGCGAAGGTGCTGGGTAATGTGGAAAAACAACCGGTCCACGGCGTAAAGATGTTCAGCCACCTCTTCCACCAGCACGACATGGCCGGAAAGATCGGGCATCAGATCGGTGCCGCACAGCATGGCCAGCGTCATCAGGTTGAAGGCGACGCTGGGCCGCCCGTTCTCTCCAGCGTCCAGCCCGGCCTCAAGCGCCACATCCTGGCCTGAAAGGAATCGCAGCACGCGGCGCACCGCGTCCTCTCCTCCCTCGCGCCGGATATCGCCCGCCAGCGGACCGTGAACCGGGTGGCCTATGCCGCGGCGATACAGCGCGCCCAGCATCGTGCCCGCGTCGGAATAACCGAGATAGGTTTTTTCTCGCGCGGGCTGGGTCAGGGCGGCGATCGCGGGTTCGGCTATCCTGTTGGAGCCGTAGCCGCCCATGGCGAACCAGATCGCATCGACAGCGGGATCGTTGGCGGTGGCGATGAAGGCATCGCGGCGCGTGGCGTCGTCTCCGGCGAAATGGCCGTCCACCTCGAAACACTGCGGGTGGAAAGACAAGTCCACTTGCGCAAACTCGGCAGACGCCAGCGCCATCACGGCCTCTGCCCGTTGGCGGCGAATGGGCTTTCCGGGGCAAAGGCAGGTAATGCGTGTTTTCATCGAGTTTCCCTCTAACACCGGCTTCACAAAGTGCCACGCCCCGCATAGTCACTTCCCCCATGAATGAATCGAAAAACGCATTGGCCCCATCCTATTTCTTCTGCGGCATCGGAGGATCGGGGATGCTGCCGCTGGCCCAGATCGTGAAGGGGCTGGGGGCAGAGGTCGCCGGATCAGACCGCAGCCGCGACCAGGGGCGGACGCCGGAAAAATTTGACTGGCTCGAATCGCACGGATTCGATCTGTACCCTCAGGATGGCAGCGGCTTGACCAGCGGAGAGCAGGTGCTGGTGGCCAGCGCGGCGATAGAGGACACCGTGCCGGAAATCGCGCGCGCAAAGGCGCTGGACTGCCCGCGCGTCACCCGCGCGCAATTGCTTTCCCGCCTGTTCAACGCCGCGCCCTGTTCGCTGGCCGTTGGCGGCACCAGCGGCAAATCCACCACCACCGCGATGCTGGGCTGGATCATGGAACAAGCCGGGCGCGATCCCACCATCATGAACGGCGCGGTGATGAAGAACTTTGCCGGGCCTGCAAATCCCTTCGCCAGCGCCGTTGTGGGCAGCGGCGATGTGTTCGTCAGCGAGGTGGACGAGAGCGACGGCTCCATCGCGCTGTACAATCCCACCGTGGCGGTGCTGCTGAACATCAGCCTGGATCACAAGAGCATGGAGGAATTGCGCCAGCTGTTCGGCGATTTCCTGCGCCGCGCTGATACTGCCGTCGTCAATCTGGATGATGACGATGCGGAATTGCTGGCACGCAAATGCAAGTCGGTGATGTCCTTCGCGATTGATAATCCCGAGGCGACCTTCGGCATCGAGCCGGGCACGATCATCGAAAGCGAGAACGAGACCGACGCACTGCTGGTGGACCGCCGCGACGATGTTGGCCATTCGCTGCGCCTGCCCATGCCGGGGCGGCACAATCTTGAAAACGCGCTAGCGGCGATCGCAGCGGCGGTTGCCGCCGGTGTCAAGGTCCATGACGCCGCGATGGCGCTGGCAAGTTTCGAGGGGCTGGCCCGCCGTTTCGACGTAATCGGCACCAGCGAAAACGGCGTGACGGTGATCGACGACTTCGGCCATAACCCGGAAAAAGCCCGCGCCACGCTGCGCACGCTGAAATCGCAGGAAGGCCGCGTGATCGCATTCTTCCAGCCGCATGGCTACGGCCCGCTGAAACAGATGGGCACCGAACTGGCGCAGACCTTCGCGAAAGAGCTGGGGCCGGATGATATCACAATTCTGTGCGCGCCCGTCTATTTCGGCGGGACGGTGGACCGCAGCGTCGGCAGCGAGCGGATCGTGCAGCTTATCAAGGATGCGGGCGGTAATGCCGAATACCACGAAACGCGCGAGCAATGCGGGGATCGCATCGCCGAAATCGCGCGGGCCGGTGATCGCGTGGCCGTGATGGGCGCGCGCGACGATACGCTGACGGTGTTTGCGCAAGGGCTGCTGGAGCGGGTGTGAGCACCTAACGATCTAACCTGAAAGCCTTTGGCAAGGGTTGGCGGTTATACCTGTCCGCAGATTGCAGTTGGACGAAGGGCAAGAGAGTCGCACCATGCAGAAAAGTTACCGCCAGTCAGGCGTCGGCATGCTGGATGCGGCACCCGGCACTTACATGGTCCACGCCTATTTCGACGATAACCAGGTCGAACTGATCAAGAGCAACGTGATGGGCTGGCAGGTCGCGCAGGATCGGCGGCTGACCCCGCTGGTACTGGATCCGCGCGCCGTGGATGATGAAGGTTGGGTGATCCTGCATCCCGATGGTCGGATCGAGGCCGAAGATGGCCGCAACTGGGCAAGCGAGGATGCATGGCTGATGAGCCGGCGCCGCGAGAGACGACGCGACGCTGCCTGAAGGGTCAGTGCCCCGCCCCGGTCTCGTGACCCAGGCCCAGCACCTTGTGCAGAACGAAGAAGATAATCCCGCCCAGCGCGAGGCCGGTTACCGCCGATAGCCCGGCAAAGGTCAGCCATCCGAACAAGCCGCCGGCAATGGCGGAAACGCCGTGCTCTATGCCTTCCACCCAATGCTCCGGCCCGGAAATTCCGATTTCGGCAAGGCCGTGCAGGATGATGCCGCCGCCAACCCACAGCATGGCGATGGTGCCGATGAACGACAGTGCCACCAGCAGTTTGGGCATGGCGGAAAGCAGCATCTGGCCAAATTTGCGGCCCGCGCTTGTCGCACCTTCTTTCTTCAGGTGGAGGCCGATGTCGTCCATTTTCACAATCAGGCCGACGGCGCCGTAGACGAACACCGTCACGGCAACACCAACAATCGCCAGCACACCGGCGCGGGTAATCAGGTCCTCGGCAGCCACTTCGTTCAGCGTGATCGCCATGATCTCTGCCGAAAGGATGAGGTCGGTGCGGATCGCGCCCGATGTCCGCTGTTTTTCAAAGGCGACGGGATCCTCGATCACATCGTCCACCGTCTTGCCGTGCTTTTGGCCGCCCAGCTTCTCGATCACCTTTTCCGCACCTTCGTAGGAGAGGTAGGCACCGCCCAGCATCAGGATGAAAACGATGGCTTGCGGCAGGAATTCGCTCAACAAGACGGCGCCGGGCAACAGGATCAGCAGCTTGTTCTTCAGGCTGCCCTTGGTGATATTCCAGATGATCGGCAATTCGCGTGCGGGCGAAAGGCCGGTCACGTAGCTGGGAGTTACCGCCGCATCATCGATCACCACGCCCGCTGTCTTTGACCCGGCGCGCCCTGCGGCGGCGGCGATGTCATCGACGCTGGCAGAGGCGGTGCGGGCGATGATCGATACGTCGTCTAGCAGGGCTACGAGGCCACCTGGCATGGAATTCTCCGCTTCAGATTATGTGAGATGCTCGCTTGCCAACGCTTGGAGGGCTTGAGAAGTGCCCATCGTCCGTTATTCCACCCGATATATCGCGATCCGCACGGCGGGCACAGGGTGATCGTCAGCCATCTGCAACTGCCCGACAAAGGTGCCCTGCCCCAGCCATTCGTATTCTCCCATCGGCGGTTCAAATTGCGGGCTGGTGAAAATCGGCGTGGGTGCTTCGCCCTCTGCTGGCGGGCAAATGGCGGCACGGTTGACGACATTGATCATCGCGCCGTCAGCGGTTTCGATGAAATAGTCCGCCTCTAGCTCGGTGCAGCCGTCGGGCCGGTCGATCTGCCAGTCCCACGCGCCTGCCCGGATGGTGCCGTTCAGCGCCTCGCCTTCTACCTGTCCGCCGGTGATGGGAATGATCCGCCGGGTGCCGCGCACGGTCTCGCCCACGCTTATCGCGTCATCCAGCTCTGCCGTGATTGTGAAAACATGGACCAGTCGGGGCGTTTCCTGGGCGGCGGCAGGTGCGGCGCAGCCCATCATGGCGGCAACCGCGGCAAGGCACATACGCATGGACGATTTCTCCCTCTCTCACCGCCTCTTACCACGCTTGCAATCGTCCGCAATTGCGCTATGTGCCCGCCTTCCGCAGATTACGGGCAAACTGTGCCCAGCGCGGGAAATCGAAGAAAGCCGGAGGGGCACCTCGCGATCCGCGCGGGATTGTCAGCGATCGGCATAAATTGAAAGGAAGCACGCATGGCTCTTTACGAGCATGTTTTCCTCGCGCGTCAGGATCTGAGCCAGGCTCAGGTTGACGCGCTTGCTGCCGGCCGCCACGGAAATCGTGGAAGCAAATGACGGCAAGGTCGTGAAGACCGAGACCTGGGGCCTCAAGTCCCTCGCATACAAGATCGACCGCAACCGCAAGGCGCATTTCGTGATGCTCAACATCGAGGGACCCGGTTCTCTCGTGGCCGAGCTGGAGCGTCAGAACCGCATCAACGAAGACGTGATCCGCTGGATCACCATCGCCGTTGAAGAGCATGAAGACGGCCCGTCCGCCATGATGCGCAAGAACGACCGCGACAAGAAGCGCCGTTCCGACCGTGAGGAGCGTAACTGATGGCCCGCCCGTTTTACCGTCGTCGCAAGTCCTGCCCGTTCAACGGCAAGGACGCACCCGTCATCGATTACAAGGACGTGCGCCTGCTGCAGGGCTTCATGTCCGAGCGTGGCAAGATCGTGCCCAGCCGCATCACCGCCGTTTCTGCAAAGAAGCAGCGTGAACTGGCCAAGGCGATCAAGCGCGCCCGTCACCTGGGCCTGCTGCCCTACATCGTGAAGTAAGGAGAATACATCATGGATATCATTCTCCTCGAACGCATCGGCAACCTCGGCCAGATCGGTGACATCGTCTCCGTGAAGGACGGCTATGCCCGCAACTTCCTGCTGCCGCAGAAGAAGGCCCTTCGTGCGAACGAATCGAACAAGAAGGTCTTCGAAGCCAACCGCGAGAAGCTGGAAGCCGAGAACGCCGAGAAGCGCACCGAAGCCGCCAAGCAGGGCGAAACCGTCGAAGGCACAGAGATCGTTCTGATCCGCGCCGCCTCCAACGCCGGCCAGCTGTACGGTTCTGTCAACGTGCGCGATGTTGCCGCCGGTCTCGTTGCCAAGGGCCACGACATCGACAAGAAGCAGGTCATCATGGGCGCGCCCATCAAGACCATCGGCATGTTCGATGTCACCATCGCGCTGCACGCCGAAGTCGAAATCACGGTAAAGGCCAACGTCGCCCGCTCCGAAGACGAAGCCGAACTGCAGAGCCAGGGCGTCGACATCCTCAAGCAGGCTGCCGAAGAAGAAACCCGCGCCATTGCTGGCGAAGGCTTCCAGGAAGAGCTCGACCCCGACCGCGAACTGGGCGACCTGCCCCCCGCGGAAGACGGCGACGAAGCTTCTGAAGATGCTTCGACTGAAGAAGCCGAAGGCGAAGAGAACGCCTGAAGCTTTTCAAGCTGACACAAAAACAGGGGCGCTGCCGGAAACGGTGGCGCCCCTTTTTTATGTCGGGTGCGCCAACCGTATTCGAGGCTTGAGGCCAGAGACTTCAGGCCAGAAACTCTAAGCCAGGAATTCCACAATCGCACGGCCCATGTCAGCCTTGGTCACGCTGCCCATGTGATTGCCAGGCACCACCGCCATTGTCGCATCGGGCAAGGCATCGCGCAGTTTCTCGGGCGAGCCATTGTCGCGGTCTTCGTCTCCGATCAACACCAGCGTGGGCATGGAAATGCGCGAAAGCTGGGCGATATCGATATCCTCCACGCCCTGCGTCAGCAACAGGCGCGCGGCGGTGCGATCAATGCCCTGCGCTTTCATGAAACTCTTGGCCATGAACGCCGGATCGCCGCGTTCGATCTCGTCGAAACGGTCGATCATATCGACGAAGAACGTGCTGCGTTTCTGCCAGTTGGACAGCCCCTCTATCCCCATGCCGCCCAGCACCAGCCGTCGCGGCGTCAAGCCCCGCAATCACGGCGCTCGTGGCCGTACGCGCGCCCAGAGAGAACCCGACGAGGTCGTAATCCTCCAGCCCCAGCGTTTCGACGATATGCAGCGCATCGCGCACCAGCACGCCGGGCGAATACAGCGCCGGATCGGTGGGCGCATCGCTATCCCCATGCACGCGCCAATCGGGCATGATGCATTCAAAGCCGTTATCCGCCAGCAGCGCGGCATGGCCAAACTTCACCCAGTTCATCTCCGCACTGGAAAACAGGCCATGCAGCATCAGCACGGGGCGACCCTCGCCCAGCCTGTGAAGGGCGATGTTCGTGCCGTCGGGGGTGGTGATGGTGGTGCGTGTCGGGGCGCTCATCGCGCGATGCAGTTCTCGCCTGCCCACAGCGCCTGCACGCCTGCATCGTCGCCTTCGCCATCGAACAGGCCGGCAATGTCCGGACCTTCAGCGGCGCCGATCACGAATTCTTCGCCCACCGTGCTGCCTTCGACCATGCTGATATTCTCATCCGCCAGCATTGCCGCACGCGTGGTTTCGGGGACGTAGGGCGGTTCCGCCCAATAGCCCACGAACTGGCCATCGCGGAAATTCAGGCTCACCCCGGCGTAGGCGGTGTAGGTCAGGCCACATTCGTTGGGCGTATCGGTCTCGTCCACGGCGCTGCCAAGCACATTGCCCAGCGTCGCTTCTGTCGGCGCGCGGGCGGAGCCGAACGGCACGGCCAGTTCCTCGAAACCGGATTGCGCGGGAATCACGATGCCGGTGCCTTGCAGGTCGATCGCGGCGTCTGCCAGCGGGTTCTCCTCGCTCATCGCGGGATCGGCGGCCTCCTGACCGTCTCCTTCGTCGGACGCATCGCCACAGGCAACAAGCATCAGCGGAAGGGCAATAAGAGCGAGACGGCGCATGGACGTTATCCTTTCTGCAAGTGACGACGGCCGAGCAGTTCGGCAATCTGGACCGCGTTGAGAGCAGCCCCTTTGCGCAGATTGTCCGAGACGCACCACAGGATCAACCCGTTATCCACGGTGGAATCCTCGCGCACGCGGCTGATGTAGGTGGCGCCGTCGCCCGCGGCCTCCACGGGAGTGACGTATCCACCGTCCTCGCGCTTGTCGACCAGCATGATACCGGGTGCCTCGCGCAGGATATCCTGCGCCTCGGTGGCGGAAATCTCGTTCTCGAACTCGATGCTGATCGCCTCTGAATGACCCACGAACACGGGCACGCGCACGCATGTGACGGCGACTTTCACCTTGGGATCGAGGATCTTCTTGGTTTCCACCACCATCTTCCACTCTTCCTTGGTGGAGCCATCATCCATGAACACGTCGATATGCGGGATGACGTTGAAGGCGATCTGCTTGGTAAAGGTGCGCGCCTCCACCTGGTCGCCCACGAAAATGGCGCGGCTCTGTTCGAACAGTTCGTCCATGCCCGATTTACCCGCGCCGGAAACCGACTGGTAGGTGGAGACGACAACGCGCTTGATCTTGGCGGCATCGTGCAGCGGCTTCAGGGCCACCACCATCTGCGCGGTGGAGCAGTTGGGGTTGGCGATGATGTTGCGCTTCTTGTAGCCGTCGATGGCGTCCGGGTTCACTTCCGGCACGATCAGCGGCACATCGGGGTCCATGCGGTAAAGGGAGCTGTTGTCGATCACCACGCAGCCCGCAGCGGCGGCCTTGGGCGCATAGGTCTTGGTGGCCGCGCTGCCGCAGGCGAACAGGGCGATATCCCAGCCGGCAAAGTCGAAATGCTCAAGGTTCTTGCATTTCACCATCTTGCCGCTGTCGCCGATCTCGATCTCCATGCCGGTCGACCGGGAGGAGGCTACGGCGGCAACCTCGTCCATCGGGAATTCCCGCTCTGCAAGAATGGCGAGCATTTCGCGCCCGACATTTCCCGTCGCTCCGACAACTGCAACCCGGTAACCCATTTCAAATTCACTCCATTGATAGACGCGCGCTAGCTAGCGCGCCTTTTCGCACATGCAACAGCAAAGGCGGTTTCAGACGATACCGGCCAGATGCAGCGCCAGCAACACGATGGCCAGCACCGCCCCGATGCAGCCGACAGATAGCGACCGGGCGCTGGGCGATATTGCGCTTATAGGCGATGGCATTGACGATGGCGAACACGGCGAGGAAGACGAAGCTCGCGGCTTGCACCAACTGTCCCAGCGCTCCGAAGAATGCCAGCGCGCTGGCGATAACGGCGATCACGAGGACTCCAGCGTAGGGCACCCCTTCCCCGTCGGTCTTGCCAAAGAGTGCGGGCATATCGCTTTCTTCGGCCGCCTCTCGTCCCAGCCGGGCGGTGGCAAAGATGGTGGCGTTGATGGCAGAGGCGGTGGAAAACACGGCGGCGATTGTTACCGCGACAAGGCCCGGCGTGCCCGCCGCGGCGCGTCCAGCTTCTGCCAGCGCGATCTCCTGCTGTTCGACTATGGCATCGCCGCCCACCAGCATCGCCGTGCCCAGCACCACCAGGATATACACTGCGATCGTCACGAGAATGGCGGTCATCATGACCTTGCCGAACACCTCCTGCCCGTTTTCCATCTCGTCATAATCATAGGCCAGCAGCTGGAAGCCCTCGTACGCCATGAACACCGTGGCCGCCCCGATAATGGCGCCGCCGATGCCCGACGCGCTGCTTTCGCTGGCGACAAGCTGCGCCGGGTCCCAATGCGCAAGGCCGATCATGGCCAGCACGACGAGGATCGCCAGCTTGCCCCAAACCACCACGATTTCCACCATGCTGCTTTCGCCCGCGCCCATCAGGTTGACACCGGCAAGGATGGCGATGGAACCGATGGCCGCCGCCTGCGGCAGCCAGGACGGTCCGCCGACGGCATGGGCGAGATAGGCTCCGAAGGTATAGCCATATACCGCGACCGTCAGCGTATAGCCCAGCATCAGCGCCCAGGCGACGATACGGGCGATGCGGTCATGGCCAAGATCGTGCAGATAGGCAAAAGCCCCGCCTGCCTTGTCCAGCTGGCGGGTCAGGCAGGAATAGGAATGCGCAGTGGCCAGTGCGATCATCCCGCCGATGAGGAAGCTGGCCCAGGCCCATTTCCCCGCAACGGCGATCACCACGCCCATCGTGGCGAAAATGCCGCCCCCTATCATCCCGCCCACGGCCATCGCGAAAGCGGCATTGTAGCTGAGCTTGCTGGAACCCATGGCCGCGCATCAACCACTTGTCCCGGGCAAAGGCAAGCGGGCTGTCATGGTTAATCTGACGCCAGGTGGGTTTCGAAACCCGGTGTTAACCGTCCACCATCAAATTCGCGCAAGGGGCAATGGGCAACCCCGGTTACTTCGTCACCTTCCGGTCCCGGTTGGATCGATACGGGCGCAAACGACAAAGGGGCGGCTTCCACCTTCTGGGAAGCCGCCCCTTTTCATGTGCGGTTCGAGAAAACCGTCGCGCTTACTTGGCGACGTTGTCCCGACGTTCGGCGATACGAGCGCGCTTGCCGGTGCGGCCGCGCAGGTAATACAGCTTTGCACGACGCACGATACCGCGGCGAACCACGGTGATGCTTTCGATGTTCGGCGAATACAGCGGGAACACGCGTTCCACACCCTCGCCAAAGCTGATCTTGCGAACGGTGAAATTCGAGTTGATCGAACGGTTCGAACGCGCGATCACCACGCCTTCGAAGTTCTGTACGCGGGTGCGCTGTCCCTCGACGACGCGAACGCCGACGCGAACCGTGTCACCGGCGCGGAATTCGGGAATCTCTTTTCCCTCTTTGAGTGCTGCGATGGCTTCCGCCTCGAGCTCTTGAATCAGACCCATTGGTCAGTCCTTGTCTTTTCGCCGCGCATCAGAGGCAGACTGGCCCGGAGCTCCACCATGGCGCTCCCATAGGTCCGGCCTGCGTAACCGTGTGTCATTCTCGCTGCGTTGCTTGCGCCACGCCGCGATCTTCGCATGATCCCCCGATCGCAGCACTTCAGGGATCGTGCGCCCTTCCCATTCCGGAGGTCGGGTATATTGCGGATACTCAAGAAGGCCGTCCTCGAACGATTCTTCAGTCCCGCTGGAAGCCGCGCCCATTACGCCGGGAAGCAGCCGAATGCAAGCATCGAGTATGGCCAGCGCCGCGGGTTCTCCGCCCGAAAGCACTATATCTGCAAGGCTGACCTGCTCGATCTGCGGGCGCGCCTCGAAAATGCGTTCGTCAAACCCCTCGAAACGGCCACAAAGCAAGGTCACGCCCGGCCCGGACGCGATCTCGCGAATCCGCGCCTGCGTGATGGGCGCGCCACGCGGAGTCATGGCGAGAATTGGTGCCTTGGGCTGCTGCCTAATGGCGTGGTCCACCGCACCGCCCAGCACATCGGCCTTCAGCACCATGCCCGCCCCGCCGCCCGCAGGCGTATCGTCCACGGTGCGATGCTTGTCTGTCGCAAAATCGCGGATCTGGATGGTGTCGATCGACCACTTCTGCTCCTCCAGCGCGCGGCCGGCGATGGACTGCCGCAAGGGCCCGGGAAACATCTCGGGATAGAGCGTGAGGATGGTTGCGGCGAAGGTCATCCCTCACCTCTCTCGGCCCGCTTGCGCGCATAGGCATCGCCCAGCAGGCCGACGCCGAAGCCGGTAACGGCTGTCAGCACGCCGATGACAAGGAAAGCCATCAGCCAAAGCTGCGCCATGTTCTCGCACGGCCCTTCGGCGGGGCAGGCCAGGTCCTGCGTCAGCGCGATCCAGATGGCATAGGCAAAGCATGGCAGTGCAACAGGGATCGCCGCGAGGGCCGCGTTCTTCAGGCTGTTGCTGTGCGGGCGATAGTGCGCCAGCGCGAAGCCGATGGGAAACGGGATCGCGATCACGGCGATGAAAATGAGATACTGGTCGATCATGCCCCAGCGTTAGGCAGTAAACCCGCTGCGCGCAATTCGTTCGCCCACTCGGAGGTCCGGGCCGCCATGTTCAGTCCAGGCCGGTCACCCGCATTTGATGAATTCCACCCCGTCGCCCACAATCGGATTGCCGCCGACTTCTACCGGGTCATATTCGGCATCGGTGGCTGGACGCAGCACGGCGAGCCCATCGGGTCCGCGGCTTTCTAGGGGCATATCGGGCAGCGGATCGTCCCAGTCGATACGCGGGTAATTGCCCAGCACGACGCGCCCCGTTTCAGGGACACCATTGACGCTGGTCTCGATCACCATCGCGCCGGGGCTTTCTGAAATCTGGAAATCGGGCCGATCGCAATCAGCCTTGATGCCGGGCGCGGTCCAGCTTCCGGTGACATATTCTTGTGTCAGAGCGACACCGCCCGCGCGCGCCGGGTCGCGGTCTTGAGCCGGAGGTTGCAACCCGGATATCGAGGCCGGAATGATCGTGCCCTCACCTTCCATGCAGAAGCTGGCATCGGCGATTTCTCCCACGATCTCCACGTAATTGCCGGCGCCGAAATCGCCTTCGGACTGGTTGAATGCCCATCGTTCTCCATCGGGCGTGACGAGCACCAGGCATTCTGTGCCTTGCTCGATGCGGCCTTCCTTCACGATCCTCTGCATTTCGCCCGCAGGGCGGGTTTCGGCGGGACCGGAGCCGGGGTCGGTATTGGCTGGAGGTGCATCGTCGATTCCGCCCGAACAGGCAGCCATGAAGGCCATGGGGACGATGACAGCGGGGCTGGCAAAGATTTTCCTCATGATGATTCAACACCATGAGCAGCAGGAGTTCCCGATCAGCCCTCGATCAGTTCGGGCTCGTCCGTCCCCAGCTCGGACGCCTGCTCTTTTCCACGCGCCAAGCGGGTCGTCGCCAGATAGGCGGGCGGCAGGCAACAGACAGAAAGGATCAGGAAGGCGAGCAGCACCAGCGCCATCGTGCTGATCCAGAAGTCGTCGCCGCTCACGTTTCCGTCCATGAAAAAGCCGCCGAAGGCGAGGCTCATGGGAAGAAAAGCAGCGAGACCGGAAGCCCACAGAATACGGGCGCGCTCTGCCATACGGGGGAACAGCAGGTGCATGCCCAGCGCCAAGCCAGCGGACATGGCCGCGATCAGTGCAACGGCCAGCACAACCCATAAAAGCCACATGGTTTCTTGTCCTTCGCCTGTCGTCCCGAAAGGTGTATTAGCGCGACAGGACGGTTGCCGCAAGGCGGCGCGCTACTGGTCGGCGAAATCCTCGGCCACGGTGATCGTCTCGGCATCCCAGCCGGGCACGGCCTCCACGCGCATGGGGACCATGAAGGTCTTGCCGGCTTTGCCATCTTGCGGTGGCCGCTGAATTTCGATCACATCGCCCGCGCCGAAATTCTGCACCGCAATCACGTCGCCCAGCGCCTCTCCCGTGGTGGAGACGGCGGCAAGGCCAAGCAGGTCTGCGTGGTAATATTCGCCTTCCGGCAGGGGCGGCAGGGCTTCGCGCGGGACGGTGAGCGTGGTGCCGCGCAGCTTCTCTGCCGCAGAACGGCTATCAACCTCGGCAAGGCGCGCAATGGCCCCGCCCTTGTTGTCGTCCCGCACCTTTTTCAGCGTGAAAGCGCCATCGTTGAAGACCTTGTGGCCTTTCAGCGATTCCACGCCTTCGCCAAAAAGCTTCAGACGCACTTCACCCGCCACGCCGTGCGCGCCGATAACGGCGGCCAGAGTGACGGGTTTGGTGTTGGTCATAGCCATGCGCCCGATGCGCTATCCCGACCAGCGCCGGGATAGCGAGCAGATCAGCCTTCCGACTTCTCGTCGTCGGCCTTGGCTTCTTCTGCCGGTGCTTCGTCAGCCTTGGCTTCCTCGGCCGGAGCTTCCTCGGCAGCAGCTTCCTCTGCGGGAGCTTCTTCCTTGGTTTCTTCGGCAGTATCCGCGGCTTCAGCAGCGGTGCCTTCTTCAGCGGCAGCTTCCTCGGCAGGCGCTTCTTCTTCGGCGGGAGCAGCAGCGGCTTCGGCCTTGGCAGCTTCTTCAGCTTCCTTGGCTTCGGCTGCCTTGGTGGCCTTTTCCTCGGCGCGTTCCGTGGCCTTTTCGCCAGGCTTGGCCTTGTTCGGGTTGTTGCGGGCTTCACGTTCCATGATGCCGGCAGCGTCGAGGAAACGCAGCACGCGGTCGCTCGGCTTGGCGCCAACGCCCAGCCAGTAACGCACGCGGTCCTCGTTCAGCTTCACGCGCTCTTCGGAATCCTTGGGGAGCATCGGGTTGTAGGTGCCCAGCTGCTCCAGATACTTGCCGTCACGGGCACGGCGGCTGTCGGCAGCCACGATGCGGTAGTAAGGGCGCTTCTTGGCGCCGCCGCGTGAGAGACGAAGGGAGATTGCCATTGTAGTTTACCTTTCCAATTCAAATTCTTTGATTAAGCTTATTTTTTCTTGAGAAAATCTTGCATTTCCGGGGGGATTTGCCCGCCGGGAAGTCCGGGCATTCCGCCGCCTGGCAGGCCCGGTGCGCCGCTGGGCGCGCCGCCCATGCCGCCACCGCCGCCGAACATGGCGGCAAGGCCCTTCATGCCGCCCATCTTCCTGATCTGCTTCATGGCGCGGCCCATTTCCTGGTGCATCTTGAGGATCTTGTTCACCTCCTGCACGCTGCGCCCGCTGCCCGCCGCAACACGCTTCTTGCGCTTGGCGTTCAGCAGCGCGGGATTGGCCCGCTCCTTCTTCGTCATGGAGGAGATGACGGCATCCATGTGGACCAGCACCTTGTCGTCCATATCGGCATTGGCCATCGCTGCCTTGGCCTTCTTCATGCCGGGCATCATGCCCGCCAGCATGCCAAGGCCGCCCATGTTCTGCATCTGCTGCAACTGCTTGCGAAGGTCGTTCAGGTCGAACTTGCCCTTCATCATGCGGTTGGCGAGTTCCTCGGCCTCCTCGGCCTTGATGGTTTCGGCCGCCCGTTCCACCAGCGACACGACATCGCCCATGCCAAGAATGCGGTCGGCCACGCGCGAGGGATGGAACCGCTCGATCGCGTCCAGCTTTTCGCCCGTACCGGCAAACTTGATCGGCTTGCCGGTAACGGCGCGCATGGAAAGCGCCGCACCGCCGCGCGCATCGCCATCCATGCGGGTGAGGACAACGCCCGTCAGCGGCACTTCGCTCGTGAAGCTTTGCGCGACGTTGACGGCATCCTGACCGGTCAGTGCGTCAACGACCAGCAGCACTTCGGCAGGGTTGGAAACGCCCGCGACCGCCTTCATCTCTGCCATCAGCGCTTCGTCGACATGCAGACGGCCCGCGGTGTCGAGCAGCAGCACATCGACATTCTGCAACCTCGCAGATTCCAGTGCGCGCTTGGCGATATCCACCGGCTGCTGGCCCGGCACGATCGGCAGCGTTGCAACGCCAGCCTGTTCACCCAGAATCGCCAGCTGCTCCTGCGCTGCGGGACGATTGACGTCGAGCGAGGCCATCAGCGGCTTCTTGCCCTGCTTGTCCTTCAGCAGCTTGGCGATCTTGGCGGTGCTGGTGGTTTTACCCGAACCTTGCAGACCCACCATCATCACTACGGCAGGAGGGCGAACGTCGAGGTTGATGGGCGATGCGTCACCGGCACCCGCGTCCTCGCCGCCCAGCATTGTCACCAGTTCGTCATTGACGATCTTGATGACCTGCTGGCCCGGCGTGACCGATTTCAGGACTTCCTGACCAACGGCGCGCTCTGTAACCCTGGCAATGAAATCGCGCGCGACGGGCAGCGCCACGTCGGCTTCCAGCAGCGCAACACGCACTTCGCGCATGGCATCGCGCACATCCTGTTCGCCCAGCGCACCGCGACCGCGCAGGCGGTCAAAGACACTATTCAGGCGATCGGACAGCGTATCGAACATGCGCGTCTGTTGCTCCTTTGCGGCGGATATCCGCCAAATGCCAAAAACGCCGGCGGACGAAACCTCGTCAGCCAGCGTGAGCCCGAAGGCCCGCTCAATATTGTACCCGGCTTTTCGGCGGGGCGGTATTTCCATGCTTCGATGGTGGAGCCTAGCGGGATCGAACCGCTGACCTCAACACTGCCAGTGTTGCGCTCTCCCAGCTGAGCTAAGGCCCCTTGTCCATCGACGTATCCGCATCTTACCAGATGCGGTTTCCCTCTGCCAGTGGCTACCCATCGGCGGCGGGAGGTGGCCCTTTATTCGGGGGCCGAGAGTTTGTGCAACCCCTTTTGTTTGTTCCTTGGCGGACGGCGCCAGGGTTTCGCGCAAATGCGTCGCTTTCTCGCATTGCGCCTCGGCGCGCAATCGTCCTGCGGTCGCTATTCGCGTCCGCTGTCGCTGCGCCAACTGTCAACCAGCGGTGCTTGGTCGATTCGCGACTAGCGGTACGCAAGGCCGACCGGCCGCCGCACAGCGGGCGCAGCTTGCTGCGCATCTCAGCGAGGACGCACCGAGGACGCCGGTAGCGGAAAACAACGACGCCGCGGCGCTCGCAGGCGCTCACGACCAAGCTACAGCTTAGCTATCGTCTTCCTTCTCATCATCGGCGGTCTTCACGCCGAGATCGTCATCGCCGCCGAGGTCGACATCATTATCCGGCGAATCGTCGTCGTCATCGACGTCGATATCCAGATCGTCATCGGCGAGATCGGAATCCGCTTCCTTCTTCTCGTCCTTCTTCTCTTCCTCGAACGGAATTGGCTGCTTGGACTTGAGCACGGGCTCCGGCGTCCACTCGTTGCCGCATTCGATGCAGGTGACCGGGTCTTCCTTGCCCAGGTCGTAGAAACGTTCACCGCACTTGGGGCAGGTGCGCTTGGTGCCCCATTCTGCTTTGACCATGTGTATGTCCTTAATTTCGTCCGGAGGGTTCCGGGAAAACTTCCGTGCTATCCACTCCTCGTACCGTTTGGGCGAGATTGCGGAATCGCGAGCGGGCGCGCCTTGCCATAGGGCCATGCCGCTGTCAAAGCGCCTGCTCGAACTTGACCAGATAGGCAGAGCCTTGAGCCATTCCAACCCGCCCTCCCCGAAACGCTTTACGAACCAGGGCGCGCTGACCGGGCACATCCGGGTTCCGGGCGACAAATCCATCAGCCACCGCTCGATCATGCTGGGCGCGCTGGCCGTTGGGGAGACGCGCGTTACCGGCCTGCTGGAAGGCGAGGATGTGCTGGCCACCGCCGCTGCCATGCGGGCAATGGGCGCATCAGTGGAACGCGGCGAAGACGGAACCTGGCGGATCAACGGCGTCGGCGTCGGCTCGCTGCTGCAACCCGATCAGGCGCTGGACATGGGCAACAGCGGCACCAGCACGCGGCTGCTGATGGGTCTTGTCGCCAGCCATCCAATCAGCGCGATGTTTACCGGCGATGCCAGCCTTTCCAAACGCCCGATGGGCCGGGTGATCGAGCCGCTTTCCGAGATGGGCGCGTCGTTCGAAGCCAGCCCCGGAGGCACGCTGCCGCTGATGCTGCGCGGTATCTCTCCCGCCGTGCCGATAACCTATCGCCTGCCGGTTGCCAGCGCACAGGTGAAAAGCGCGGTGCTGCTGGCGGGCCTCAACACGGCTGGCATTACCACGGTGATCGAGCCCGTTCCCACGCGCGACCATTCCGAACGGATGTTGCGCGGCTTTGGCGCGAAACTGGAAGTGGGCGAGGAGAATGGCGAGCGGGTGATCCGTATCTACGGAGAAGCGGAGTTGCAGCCGCAGGATATCGTTGTTCCCGGCGATCCCTCTTCCGCCGCATTCTTCACCGTTGCCGCGCTGCTGGTGGAAGGGAGCGACCTCGTGATCGAGAACGTCGGCCTCAACCCCACGCGCGCCGCGCTGTTCGATGTGCTGCGCGACATGGGCGGCCATATCGAGGAACTGGATCGGCGCGAAGTCGGCGGGGAGCCGGTGGCAGACTTGCGCGTAAGGCACTCGGCATTGAACGGCGTGGAGGTTGATCCCGCCGTGGTGCCTGCAATGGTGGACGAATTTCCCGTGCTGTTTGTGGCGGCCGCGCTGGCGCAGGGGACCACCATCACCAAAGGCCTCGAAGAATTGCGCGTGAAGGAATTGGATCGCCTTGCCGCCATGGCCGCTGCGCTGAAACTGGCAGGCGCGCAGGTCGAGGAACGCGAGGACGGGCTGGTGATCGAAGGCACCGGCGGCGATCCCCTGCCCGGCACGCCCGAAGGCGCGGAAGTCACCACCCATCTCGACCATCGCATCGCGATGAGCATGGCCGTGGCAGGTCTTGCCAGCCGCAATGGCGTGGCCGTGGACGACATTGGCCCCATCGCCACAAGTTTCCCTACCTTCGAAGCCTTGCTGGATAAGGCTGCGGCCACCAGCTAGGTTGGGCTTTCAAACCGGAAAGAATGCCAATGACCAACCATGCCCTTCGCCGTATCATCGCACCCGTCCTGCTGTCGCTCGCGGCATGCTCCAGCGTCGCGCAGGCGGCAACCTACACCATGTTCAAGGATCCAAACTGCGGATGCTGCGACCATTGGGCCGACCACGTTCGCGAAGGCATGGAAGCCGAAGTTGCAGTGAGCGAGAGCAGTGACATGGGCAGCGTGAAAGATGCGAACGGCGTGCCTGTCCGGTTGCGTTCCTGCCATACGATGATTGTCGACGGCTATGTTATCGAAGGCCACGTGCCCGCCGCCGATATCGCCCGCTTGCTGGAGGAGCGCCCCGAAGGCGTGCGTGGCCTCGCGGTTCCGGGAATGCCCATCGGATCACCCGGCATGGAAATGGGCGAGCGGACCCAGCCCTACCAGGTGATCGCCTTCGGCGACGCCGGCCTGTCCGTCTTTGCCAGTTACAACTGAGGCTGCATCCGGGTGACCGCGGAGCTCGACATCTATGCCATCATCGGTTTCTTCGGCACCGCCTGCATCATCGGGGCCTATTTCTACCTGACGGCGGTGGAGAAACCCAATCCGTGGATCTTGCACGGCACCAATCTGGCAGGTGCCGCATTGCTGACTGTATCGCTGCTGGTGCATACCAACTGGCCCAGCCTGGTGCTGGAAGGGTTCTGGGCGGCCATCGCGATCTGGGGGCTGACCAAGGCCCTTCGCGGGCGCAAGCGAACCGACGAAGGAGCGCGCGAAGGATGATAATCGCTGTCGACGGCCCTACCGCCTCCGGCAAGGGTACGATTGCCAAGGCGCTCGCCAAGCATTTCGGGCTGCCGCATCTCGATACCGGCCTGCTGTATCGCGCCGTGGGCTATCAGGTCGCCCTGTATGGCGGCGACCCCAACGATCCGTCCGAAGCCCTCTCGGCCACCAATTTTCCCGACGAACTGCTCGGCCATCCCGAATTGCGCAGCGAGGCGACGGGCGGGCTCGCCAGCCGCGTCTCGGTGCATCCGGGCGTGCGCAGGGCGTTGCTCCAGCGGCAGCAGGCATTTGCGGGCCAAGCTGGCGGCGCGGTGCTCGACGGGCGCGATATCGGCACGGTGATCGCGCCCAATGCGGACGCGAAACTGTTCGTTACCGCCAGCGTGGAAGCGCGCGCGCAGCGCCGCTGGCAGGAAATGCGCGACCGCGGCGAAAGCCATACTTTGCTGGAGATCGAGGACGACCTGCGCCGCCGCGACGAGCGTGACCGCAACCGCGAGACCGCTCCGCTGACCGTGGCGCCAGACGCCTTCGTGCTCGACACCACGGCGCTGGACAAGGACGCCAGCATCGCCGCCGCTATCGACGCCGTGCTGGAAGCCACGAAAAAGCCCTGATCGTGAACCAGACGCGCGCCCTCGCCCTGCTATCGGCCATATGGGGCGCGATGCTGGTATGGTCCGGCTGGGAACCTTTTGACCGCGCGACCTGGCTGATGGAAGTCGCGCCGGTGCTGATCGCCCTGCCCGTGCTGTGGCTGACGCGCAGCGTCTTTCCGCTCACACCGCTGGCCCTTGCTCTGATCGGATTTCACGGGCTCGTATTGATGCTGGGCGGCGCATACACCTACGCCCGCGTGCCCATCGGTTTCGAGGTGCAGGATTGGCTGGGCCTGGCACGCAATCCCTATGACAGGTTCGGGCACCTGATGCAGGGCTTCGTGCCGGCCATCGTCTTTCGCGAGATGCTGCTGCGGCTATCCCCTCTGCGCCCCGGCTGGTTGCTCACCACGCTGCTGCTGGCCTGCTGCCTCGCCGTCAGCGCCACTTACGAGCTGATCGAATTCGGCGCTGCGATGGCACTCGGTCAGGGCGCGGACGAATTTCTGGGAACACAGGGCGATCCCTGGGATACGCAATGGGACATGCTGATGTGCCTTGATCGGCGGCTCGCGCTGGCGTTATTGCTGCTTTCGCTTTGGCATGATCGACAACTGGCGCGGGTGGGACGGGCCTAGCCCTCGACTGTCGCCTGCTCCGGTGGCGGGCCGTTCGGCCGCGGCAGATCGACATCGTGCCGGTGGTTCCATATTTCCACGATCTTGCCATCCTCATTGAAACGGAAGACGTTGATGATGGGCACGTCCTCGAAGCTCGTCATGCCCATGCCTTGCGCTTCCGGTGAAGCTTCCAGCGAGA
The DNA here is from genome assembly GCA_963783265.1 of uncultured Alphaproteobacteria bacterium. Classification (GTDB taxonomy): domain Bacteria; phylum Pseudomonadota; class Alphaproteobacteria; order Sphingomonadales; family Sphingomonadaceae; genus Alteraurantiacibacter. The sequence goes on from CAWAMU010000011.1 coordinate 94,483, forward strand.
TAAACCAGCGGGTGGCAACCTTGTCGTCCTCGGCAATCTGGTAATCGATGCGTCCGCTGAGGTTGCCGAAGCTGTGAAAGCGATCGGCGGTGATCTTCTGCTCGATCGCCGGTTCGGTCACGTTCTTGCGCGAGCCGATATCGTGAACGACATATTCGTCCGCCACGAAATCCGCATAGGCCTCGGTGTTTTGCGAGAACCACAGTTCCTCATAGAACTGGCGCGCGATCTGCTTGTTTCGTTCGGTCTGGTCGAGTGGGTCGGTGCCGGCTTCCTGCGCTGTCGCGTTGCACCCTGCCAACAACAGCGCCGCCGCTGCCACGCCTGCCGTTCGAAGCTTCATGGCCTCACCCCTTTTGCTGATCGGCGGATCAGTCCGCCTGTTCGATATCCTCGTGCAAACCCTTCATCAGGCCGAGTGCGAAAAGCCCCTCCACCATTACGAACAGCGGCCCGACAAGGAAGCTGCGAAGGTCATCGACGAAGGCTGGCTTGCGACCTTCGAACTTGTGGCCGACGAGCTGGAATACCCATCCGATCAGGAACAGGCCTACGCCGCCGCCCACCCAGGCCGCCGTGGAGATTGCGGCGATCGCGTGCCAAGCGCAACGAACAGCCGCCAGCACCACAGCCATGATCAGGCCAGTGCGCAAATCGAGCCGCAGATACCAGGCGGCGGCCAGCACACCTGCGATCGACAGCCGGTGTGACGGCAAAGCCCGCAAGCAGCAAGCACGGGCCGCGCCAGTAGCGTGGTGATGCCGAGCACGATCATCGGAATGCCCACAGCATGGGTCAGCACGTTGCGATGATCGCAGTGATATTCGCGGTATTTCGACAGTTGCTGCGCGATGGTCATCGTCGCTTCCCTACACCCTATGGCGCGGCGCAGGAAGACAAGGCCATGCGTGCCGATTTCCACCGCTCCTGCCCCGCCCATCCGCCATCCGGCAAGCGGAAAGGTTTTTGCCCCAGGACTGTGTTCCATGTGTTCCACATTAGCCGCGCCTCGCTGTTGGCCAGAGTCGCTTTCGCCTTGCGTTTGACCAGCGTTTTCGCCTAGGCGCGCGTCCGTTCGATGGACGGATAACATGTCCGCGAATGCCAAGCCATCATGGTCGGCTTTCCACCGGGGCGCAACGACGCCCATGCCATGATAGTTTGCGTATTCGCGAACTTGCCGCCCGGAGGACGCCCGTGCCGACACGAGGTCGTACGGGCAGTTCGGCCCTTTTGCCCGTTTCTCGCAATCCCGCGGGGCGCGGAGACAAGACCCCCAGACAAACTGGGTGGCCGGTAAAATGATTGATTAGGAACACCACTACATGGCTACTTCTGCCAATCCGAGCCGCGACGATTTCGCGGCAATGCTTGACGAACAACTCGGCGGTGCCGAGGGCGGCTTCGAAGGTCGCGTCGTCAAGGGAACCGTCACCGCAATCGAAAACGGCATGGCGGTCGTCGATGTCGGCCTCAAGAGCGAAGGCCGCGTCAACCTCAAGGAATTCTCCCGCGTCGATGGCGAGCATGGTCTCAGCGTCGGCAGCGAAGTCGAAGTTTTCGTCGACCGCGTTGAAAACGCCGACGGCGAAGCAATGCTCAGCCGCGACCGCGCCCGCCGCGAAGCCGCCTGGGACAAGCTGGAAAACGAATTTGGCGAAGGCAAGCGCGTCGAAGGCCGCATCTTCGGCCGCGTGAAGGGTGGCTTCACCGTCGATCTCGACGGCGCCGTGGCCTTCCTGCCCGGTTCGCAGGTCGATATCCGCCCCGTGCGTGACGTGACCCCGCTGATGGATGTGCCGCAGCCCTTCCAGATCCTGAAGATGGACCGTCGCCGCGGCAACATCGTCGTCTCGCGTCGTGCCGTGCTGGAAGAAACCCGCGCCGAACAGCGCAGCGAACTGATCGACAAGCTGGCCGAAGGCCAGATCACCGATGGCGTGGTGAAGAACATCACCGATTACGGTGCCTTCGTGGATCTGGGCGGTATCGACGGCCTGCTGCATGTCACCGACATGAGCTACAAGCGCGTCAACCACCCCAGTGAAGTGATCGAGATCGGCCAGACCGTGACCGTGCAGATCATCCGCATCAATGCCGAAACGCAGCGTATCTCGCTGGGCATGAAGCAGCTGGAAAGCGATCCGTGGGAAGGCGTTGGCGCCAAGTATCCGGTGGGTGCCAAGGTCAACGGCCAGGTCACCAACATCACCGAATATGGTGCTTTCGTGGAACTGGAAGCCGGCATCGAAGGCCTGGTCCATGTTTCCGAAATGAGCTGGACCAAGAAGAACGTGCATCCGGGCAAGATCGTCTCCACCTCGCAGGAAGTGGAAGTGATGGTTCTGGAAGTGGATTCCGAGAAGCGTCGCATCTCGCTCGGCCTCAAGCAGGCCCAGCGCAATCCGTGGGAAGAATTCGCCGAAGCGCACCCCGTTGGTGCAACCGTGCAGGGCGAAGTCAAGAACGCTACCGAGTTCGGCCTGTTCATCGGCCTTCCCGGCGACGTGGACGGCATGGTTCACATGTCCGACATCGCCTGGGGCATCTCCGGCGAAGACGCGCTGGCGCTGCACCGCAAGGGTGAAGAAGTCGAAGCCGTGGTTCTCGATGTCGATGTCGACAAGGAGCGTATCTCGCTCGGCATGAAGCAGCTTGAAAAAGGTGCTCCCTCGGCTGAAGGCGCTGCTGGCGCCGGTTCGCTGCGTCGCGGCGAAGTCGTCACCGTCACCGTGCTGGAAGTCCGCGACGGCGGCCTCGAAGTGCAGGTTGGCGAAGATGGCGCAACCGGCTTCATCAAGCGTTCGGACCTGGGCCGCGACCGTGACGAACAGCGTCCCGATCGTTTCCAGGCCGGCCAGAAGATGGATGCGATGGTCACCGGTTTCGACCGTTCCAAGAAGCCCAACTTCTCCATCAAGGCGCACCAGATCGCCGAAGAGAAGGAAGCTGTTGCACAGTTCGGTTCCGCCAACTCCGGCGCATCGCTGGGCGACATTCTCGGCGCGGCGCTGAAGAAGGAAGGCGACAAGGAGTAATCTCCAAAGCCACTTCGTAAGGTAATGGGTAGAGGCCCGTCCGGAGCGATCCGGGCGGGCCTTTCCTACATCTGCAGGTGGTGTAAGATGGGGGGACGAGAGCAAGCTGCCAATGCGGACAACTCTCCGCCACAATCACTGGCGAAGCCTCAGGTGTAATGTGCCATTGCAGGGCTTGCCAGCGCCGTGAGGAAGTCGACACTCTTGGGTCGCCGTGGCCGAACAGACGAAACGCTTTCCGCGTGGAAGGGATGAAAAATGAGCCAGCTGCAAGTTCACCAGTTTCCCTGCCTGTCGGACAATTACGGCTTCCTACTGCACGATCCCGATAGCGGTGAGACCACCTGCATCGACACTCCCGATGCCGATGAGTATCTGAAGCAGGCAGCGGCCAAGGGCTGGACGATCACGCAGATCTGGAACACCCACTGGCACCCGGATCATGCCGGTGGAAACGAGGCGATCAAGGAGGCGACCGGCTGCAAGATCATCGCGCCGCTGGTGGAGGCCGAGAAGATCGCCGCAATAGACCGCACTGTGCGCGATGGCGACACCGTGACGCTGGGTAATCATCGCGCTGCGGTGATGGATGTTAGCGGGCACACGATGGGGCACATTGCCTATCACCTGCCTGACGCCGGGATGGCTTTCGTAGGCGATAGTGTGTTTGCGCTGGGTTGCGGCCGCATGTTCGAAGGCACGCCGCCGCAATTCTGGGACAGTCTTGCGCGTATCAAGAGCCTGCCTGCAGACACCACGCTGTATTGCGCGCATGAGTATACAAAGGCCAACGCAGCATTCGCGCTTCACGCCGATCCTGAAAATGACGCGCTACAGGCCTACGCCGCCGAGATTGACCAGAAGCGCGCGGCGGACACGCCGACCGTGCCCTTTCCCCTCTCACGCGAATTGAAGACCAACCCATTCCTTCGGGCAGACGATCCGGCCATGCAGGCGCGCTGGGGCGGCGACGCCCCGCACGAAACCTTCGCCGCGCTCAGGGCGGCGAAGGACAATTTCTAAGTCGAAACGCCGTAGCCAGTCGTTCAGCACAAAGGCTTCTGCTCAATATGCTGCGGTAAACCGCTTGCGGCTGTGCTGGTGCTGCTCCAGTTCGTCCACCATGGCGATGGCATAGTCGGCGTAGCTGATCCTTGAATTGCCCTCGGCATCGGTCACCAGTTCATCGCCACCAACACGGAAGCTGCCGGGGCCTTGGCGTTCGCCCTCGAAAATCAGCATGGCGGGAGAGAAGAAGGTCCAGTCGATTTCGGTTTCGCCGCGCAGTTCTTCCAGGAAGTCGATTGCAGGTTTTACCATCGGCTTGATGTCTTCCGGAAAGTGCGGCGAATCGTACAGCATCACGCCATCGGCCCCCAGCAGGCTGGCTGCGCCCCCCATGATCAGCAAACGGCTGACACCGGCCTGCCGGACCGCGTTCAGCAGCGTCTCGCACGATACGTCGAAATGGATTGCACTGATAACGGCATCAACGCCGCCAAGGTGCGCGGCAAGCTCCGCAGGTTTGGCAGCGTCGCCTGCCTTGGCAGTGACGCCATCCAGCTGCGGGATCTTCTCTGGGCTGCGGGCAATCCCGGTAACGGTATGTCCGCGAGCGATGAGTTCCTTTACGATTTCGGAGCCACCCTTGCCGCTTGCTCCCAGTACCGCAACATGCATCACCATTCCCCTTGTCGAGACGCGTCGCGCGCCCTTTCTCCCGCCATGCTACGCGCATTTCTGCCTGCTTGTGAAGAGGTCGCACGCCTTGGTCTGTCCAGAGGCTGGTGATGGTATCGAGACCGACTCTCAGGATAGAACCGGGGAATCTTGACGCGGGGATATCCAGTGTTTCTCGGAACATAGATGGAGACCTACGTATTTCTCCTGGTGGTAACAGGAGAGACCAAATGAAATTACCCGCCATCCTATCGCTTGCCGCTGCGGCAACACTGACAGCTTGCGTCCCCTATGTGGGCGCGACTGGAGAGACCATTCCGGCTTCGGAAATCGAACCCTATTCCAGTTGGCCTGCCGAACTCGAAGGGCGAACCGTCGATATCGTGACGCAGGACGGACTGGAGAACCGCATCAATTTCCAGCCGGGGGGTGAAATGGAAATCCTGATCCAGGAGGGGGGACCCATCGTGGACGGCGTATGGGGTTTCCGGGATGAGGATACTGTGTGCGTTGCCTTTGCGCCGCGTGGCGAGGAATGCTGGCCTTACGAACCGATGATGGTCGGCGAGACCCAGACGGTGACCAGTAACCGCGGGCAGACATTGCGGGTTACGATGGTCGACCGCTAGAAAGCCCCGCTACAGGTTCGAAAAGCGAAAGGCGCCGCAATCCCAAGGACTGCGGCGCCTTTCTTTTTCGGTGTTCAACAGCCCGGAAAAGACCTGGCTACGGGATCAGAGATTGGCGATCATCTCGTCTGCCAGCGCCTTGTCGGCGGCGGCGTCGTGGTTTTTAGCAATCAGACGCGCGGCAGCGGCGGTCGAGGCATCGGCTGCCCTGGCGCGCAGATCAGCAAGTGCCTGGCGTTCGGCAGCGGCGATCTTGTCCTGCGCCATCCGTTCGCGGCGCGCGACCATCGCAGCGGTGTCTTCTTCGGCTTTGGCGACAATACCGTCGGCCTCGCGGCGGGCATTGTCGAGCATTGCCTCGGCATCTTTCTCGGCACCAGCGATCTTGGCAGCATATTCCTCGCGCAGGGCTTCTGCTTCGGCGCGCAACTGCTTGGCCTCGTCCAGATTGTCGCGAATGGCCTTGATCTTGTTATCGAGACCACCGGCGATGGTCCTGTGGACCTTGGCCCCGAGAAACGCGATCAGCAGCAGCACGAACATCGCGATCGAAACCCACTGGAACGGCACGAGACCGAGCAGTTCGGGTTCTGCGTGGGTTGCGCCGCCGTGATCGTCGGAGACCTCGATCTGCGCTTGCTCCGTGGCGAAAACTTCGGGCACCTCTTGCGCGGTGGTCGGATTAGCCATGGGCCATCGCCTTCTTCACTGCCGAGCGGGCCTCGGTCTTGGTCACATTGATGTTGGCGAGGCGCGCCGATATATCCTGCGCCGCTTCCGTAGCCACGGTCTCGATCTCGGCGGCGGCTTCGGCACGGCTGGCATCGATGCGGGCTTCGGCATCGGCCATCTGCGCGTCCAGGCGCGATTGCACCGTGGCCAGCTTGCTTTCGGTAGACGCCTGCGCCTTGGCTTTCGCCTCGTTCACCAGCGCCTGTGCTGCTTCACGATTGGCGTTCTCACGCTGGCGCCAGGCTTCTTCTGCCTCATCCGAGGCATCGCGTGCAGACTGGGCGGCAGCAAGATCGTCTGCGATCTGCTTGTCGCGAAGCCCGACGGTATCCATCACGCGCGGCACCATGCCACGACCGACGACGAAATATACGAGGCCGAAAATGACCAGCAGCCAAAACAGCTGGCTGGACCAGATTTCGGGCAATTGGGCTATCTGGGGCATGGACGGATTCCGTCTGTGGGGGCGAAGTCAGGGTGTGGCCGGTCGGACGCGGATCGTCCGACCGGTCAAATCGATGTCGATCAGACGAACAGAATGATCATTGCAACGACGAACGCCAGCAGGCCGAGAAGCTCGGCAGCGGCGAAGCCGATGAACAGGCGACCCTGCTGGCCGTCTGCGGCACCCGGATTGCGCAGAGCGCTTTCGAGGAATGAGCCGAACACGTTACCCACACCCAGTGCGGCCATGCCGGCACCGATTGCAGCGAGGCCAGCACCGACCATTTTCGCAGCTTCGAGATCCATGAGATTATCCTTTCAAGTGAATTCGTTAAAGTAAGAGTCTAAAACCTAATGCAAGTTCTCGGCGTCGTTGATGTAGAGCGACGAGAGCAGCGCAAACACGTAGGCCTGGATCGCGGCGACCAGGATTTCCAGTGCGCAGATGGCAACCATCAGCACAAAGCTGGGCACGCCAACAAGCAGACCGAACCCGGCGCCGGCGTTCCAGCCGTCGATCACGAAGCTGGACAGCACTTCGAGCAACACGTGCCCGGCCATCATGGCAACGAACAGACGCAGGCCGAGGCTGAAGGGGCGGAACATGAAGGAGATAAGCTCGATCGGGGCGATGAAGATCACCATGATCAGCGGCGTGCCACTGGGCACGAACAGGCTGAAGAAATGCAGGCCGTGTTTCCAGAAACCTACCACCAGCACGATGGCAAAGCTGAGGATCGCCAGCACGCCGGTAACGGTGAAGTGACTGGTGAAAGTAAACGGGTGCAGCCCGATGAGACCCAACGGCATAAGGCCCAGCAGATTGGCAAACAGGATGAACATGAACAGGCTGAAGATATAGGGCACATACTTGCGCCCCGCCTTGCCCACGTTGGCTTCCAGCATATCGTCGATAAAGCCGGTGAAGGTCTCCACCGTCATCTGCCAGCGGCCGGGCACCAGCTCGCGCTTCATGCCGCCAAGCATGAATATCCACAGCACCACGGCCGTGATCAGCATCCACAACGCGGAGTTGGTGAACGCAATATTGTAACCCGCGACGTCCATGTTCGCACCGAGCAGGGGCTCGATGGTGAACTGGTGCATCGGATCGACCTTGGCTGTTTCGCCTGCGACTGCCACGTCTGTGTAAACCCTTGCGTTTTATCCGCTCAATCGCCCGAAGGCGGCTGGTTGGATGCCCGAATGATATTCCTGAAGGCGACCACGATCCCGAGGAAAAGGCCGATCAACAGGGCCCAGGGATTGGAGCCGGTCAGCCATCCAATGGCATATCCGACAACCGATCCACCGAGAAGCCCACCAAGCAGGTCTGCCAGCGCCTTGTTGCCAGCCTTGTAGCTGGCATCGGAGCCTTTGACCTGCGGCGCGTTGCGCTTCTCTTCCCGCTCGCGTGCGGTTTTTAACCGCTCCTCGAGCGCGTCGATCCGCGCATCTTCGCCGATGGGTTCCCGTGCAGGTTTGTCGTCACTCATGCCGATCTCTCTAGGTGAGGAAAATGACACACGCAACGCGCTACCCGCCGAGGGCGCCGCCCCCTTAGAAGGGGGGTGTTGGCGAGTCAACCGGTGGGGCGATGTTATAAGGGGGGTGAACTATACGGAAAAGGGTGTTCCCGGCGTTTTGCCGGGTAGATGTCGGGATTTGGGTGTGAGGAGCGGCCCATGACAATAGCTGAACCCAGATGGGCGACACGTGATTTTTAGCATCCCATGTCCTGGCTGCGGCCAAGGCAGCCCCTGGCGAAATGACGTCCGGAGAAGTGAGCCTTAACCCTCGCACACCTACGGACAGCGCGGATCGCGGCGTGGTGGGGCGCTGGTGCGCTGCTGCCAGCTTCCGTCGGGTGCCTGGTACATCTCGCCCGATGAGGTGCGCGAGATGGCGAGGCAGCCAGCGGTGAAGGCGTATTCCTCCAGCGTGGCGTTGTTGGCCTGCGCCTGCTCTGCATAGACGGCGCGGCGGCGGATATTGATGTCGTCCACCAGGCGGCGAAGATCGGGCGTTGCGGCACCGACGATGCCGAGATAGCCATCCATCTTCTCTCCCACCTGGCCACTGTCGCGGGCGGACTGGTATGCGGGATCGCGCTGCGCCTGTGCAGGGGAGGCAAGCATGCCGAGCATCGCGGCGGCTCCGGCGATTTTCAGGAAATTTTTGCCACTCGTCATTGTTCTCGCTCCCTCGCGATACGCCCGTCAGAAGATCGAGGCGTTTTCTTCAATCGTATTCCCGGCATCTTCCGCCAGGCGATATATCACTTCCTGCGTGATATTGATGTTGAGTTCGATCACTATCGGCTCGTCAGGTGCTTCCAGCGTTATGCACCCGGCAAGCGGGATCAGACCCACTATCGCCATCATTGCGGCCTGTTTGCGCGATGCCCCCCTCATTGGAGACTTATGCGCGCGATGGGCGCAATTCGTCAATTTCGCGTGCATCATGGCATGGCCTCGCTTTCCTGGGGCTGAATATCGGGTTCATCGTTGTCGGGTTCATCGTCGAGCGAATCGAGCGCTTCGAGCAGCTCGCGCTGCGCCTCTGCTTCCGCTTCGGCATCGCGCTCATCCACGGTTTCCTGGTCAACAGCATCGCGCAGAATGACGCCATCATTGCCCAGCAAGCCAAGATCGCGCGGATCGCGGACGGCGCTGGGATCGTACAGCGCGCGGATGGAGGTGATGAGCTTGTAGAAGGGCGCGCGTATATTGATGCGCAATTCTATCGGCAGGTCTGCAATCGCCCGGGTAACGATGTTGCTTTCGGCGGTCTCGCCCTGCCCGATCCCCTCGAACCGGACTTGCGTCACCAGTTCACCCGTCAACGGGCCGTCCATGGCGATTGTCATGCTGTCATAGCTGAGATCGCGCAGGGCGGAGAATGCCAGATTTCCGAAGAAGCCGACATCTTCGTAGGTCAGTTCGCCTATGTATGAGACATGGCCGCCGGGCGGCCGGGAGCTGAGGACGCCCGCCTCCAGCCTGCCATTGCCCATTTCGTCGAAGATAATCGGGACAGTGCCGTCGAACGTGCCCGATGCGGCAAGGTTGCCCAGCTCCATCTGTTCAACAAAGCGGGAGGCTTCCAGGCCATTGATCACCAGGACATAGGTGCGCACTTCCTCGACACCAAAACGGATATCCACCGGGCGCAGGGTGAGCGTGCCACCCATGAAAGGCCAGCTGCCGCCTTGCAAAGCGAGCAATTCGCCATTGCGCAGCTGGAAGGAGACTTCGCCGTCCAGCACTTCAATCCCCGGATTGACGGCTTCGATGGCGATACGCTGGTCCGGCGCGGTGGTCAGGCTGAGCAGGTCGGTAAACACCACGGTGCCGCTGGCGCCGCGCACGGGACCAAACGCTGCGGCAAGATCGAGCAAATCGCTGGTAAACTGTCCTCGGGAGGTCACTTCGACCTCGTTCCAGTCGATGCGCCCGCTGCCCGTCACCGTGCCCTCCACATTGCTGACAACGCCCAGCGCAAGGCAAGTCAGCCCGCGTGGCATCTGTTGGGCAGAAACGGGGCTATCAAGGCACTGGGCCGCCGTGGGAGCAGGTTGCAGGTTCTCGTCGAAAGTAATGCTCCGCACGTTCAGATCGGCGTGGCCGGTGCCGGTACCAAGATTGTGCTCGATCCGAACATCGCTGATCGCGCGGCCCGTCACGGGCTCTCGCAGCACGGCATCGGCTTCTATGAGATTGTCGAACAGGGATAGCGTGGCATCGCGGGCAACCAGCGGCTCGAACCGGTCGCGTTCCTGGCGATCCTCCACGCGCAAATTGCCTTGCTCAATCAGCAGGCGATCATCGACGTAGCGCCAATTTCCCGAGGCATCGAAAATATCGAGCGGGACGGAGGCCAGGAAAATATCTGCCCCGGCAAATTCGCCGCCGAGAGTTTGTGCGGAAAGATCGGCACGCAGGTCCGTGATGGTGAATCGCTGGGCGCTGCCCTCCGGACCCAGCTCGATATCGAGATCGCGCGCGACCAGCGCGCCGGGATAGGCAATACCTAGCGGACCGGAACGCAGGCGGATTGGCGTTTCGGCCAGCGTACCAGAAAGGCTGAGCGCATCGGTGCCGGCGGCGAATAGCAGGCCGCTATCGCCGTAGCGCAGGATTGGCTGGCCGGATTGCGGGCACAGGGTAAGCGTCTGGCGACCCAGCGCGAGATTGGCGACGGTGAGCCTGTCGAAGCGCAGGTTGCGGCATCCGCGCCACAGGGCAAGCTCCCCGCCGGGTGAAAGCGTGGCATCCAACGGCAGGTTAAGGCCAGAGACAAATCCGCCGGGGAGTGCGCCGCTTGCCAATGCCCGACCTTCCAGCACGATGCGCCCGCCGCGCCCTTGCACCATGCGCAGTTGGGGCAAGGCCAGGCTGGCATTCCCCGCAGAATACTCACGCATCGTCATGCGCAGTTCCAATGCGCCGCCGGCCACTTGTTCCATTCTGCCGGAAATGCTTGGCAAGCCTGCCCCGCCGGTCTGGAAATTGCCGGAGAACAGGGGGATCTCGCCCGCACCCGCGCCCATCGCAACTTGCCCCCGTGAAAGCGCCAGCAGCGTCGCCCCGCTGCCGCCGCGCAGCGATGCCTGGGGGATCGAGATGCTGGTCCGCGCCTCCAGCTTTCGGGCAGTAAAGCTTGCCGAAATCGTGCTGCCGCGAAGTTCACGGCCAAGACCCTGCTCCACTCTTGCAAGCAAAGGATGCAGCAGCGTGCCGCCGCTTGCGGAACGGGCGTTGGCAAGGCCAGCGAGCAATTGCTGGCCCATTTGCAGGTTCTCTCCGGCAAGGTCTCCTTCGATTTCAACCTGCTGGAAGTTGTCCAGCGCGCGCACCCGCCCTTCAAGCGCAAGAGACCCGATTGCAGCATAGGGCGTGTCCGCATCGCTTGCGATTACGTCATAGCGAATGTTGAGATCGCTATCCTGCCATGTAAAACCCCCCTCGCCGCGCATGGCTGCCTGCATGTCTGCAATGCCAACCGAACCCGATACGAATGCGATATCGCCTTCGTATTCGACCAGGTTGCGCTCTGCCTGCAAATCCAGCTCAATACCCGTGTCGCGAATGGCGAGGCCACTCCCCTCGCAGTCCAACGCGGCGAAGCGCACAGGCCCGTGGAATTCGGGGCGCTCTGCGTCGATGGAGATATTGCCGAAAAGTGTAACATCCTCGGCGCTGCAGCCGCCGCCAGAAAGATCGGGGCCAACGGCGGCCAGCACCCCGGCGAAACCGCCGCGCAAATGGCCGCTGCCACTCAACTTCAGGCCGACGCGGCCATAATCGGTCTCCATCAGCGCGCGGCCATCGTCGATGGCAAGGTTCAGCGCCGGAAACTCGAATGGCCCCTCACCGTCTGTAAACACCAGCGGATCGAGAGCGCCAAAGCTGGGCACGCCATCGCGCAAGGTGCCGAACAGGCGCGGCCTTACCAGCCGGATTTCCGTGATATCGGGCAGACCAAATCGCGGCGTGACCAGAACCTCGATGCGCTCCACCGTCAGGTCCGGCCTGTCGGGATCGCCGATCACGATATCGGACAGCACCTGCTTGGCCGGGGTGATGCTATCTATGGTATAAGTCGCCGGTATACCGCGTTCGGCCAGCGTGTCCGCGATCACATTGTCGGCAATCCGCTCTCGCTGGAACCAGGCGACCGCAGCAACCACCAGCACAAGCAGGATGAAGACCCGCAAAGCGGTGCGCAATATGCGACGCTTACGCCCGGGTGGGCGCGTTTCAACCGTCTCTTGCGAACCCTGCGCCATTGCCATCGACACTTGCGCGAGTGCGATGACAAAGGCAATGAAAGCTTGAAGGGGCGTGAGGGGCCGCGTGGCGCAGGACATTCAAAATTCTGGAAAATCAGGGGCAACCGGGTCAAATGCATCGGGCCATCGCGCCCGGCTGCGCGAACGGCTGCTGGGCGGCGGGGCGGAAGCTCTGGCCGATTACGAAGTGCTGGAATACCTGTTGTTCGGCGCGCTGGCGCGGGGCGATACCAAGCCGATGGCAAAGGCGCTGCTGGCACGGTTCGGTACACTGGCAGGCGTATTGAATGCAGAGCCGCCCGCGCTGAAACAGGTCAAGGGTATCAGCGATGCAAGCGTCGCCCAGATCAAGATCGCAGCGCTGGTCGCCCGCCGCATGGCCCGCAGCCAGGTTCAGGACAAGCCAGTGCTTGGAAGCTGGCAGGCCCTGCTGGATTACCTCGCCATCGACATGGCGCACCTGCACACGGAACGGGTGCGCGTGCTGTACCTCAACGCCAAGAACCGGCTACTGCTGGATCATCATTTCGGCGATGGCACGGTGGACGAAGCTGCCATCCACCCGCGCGAGGTCATCAAGCGCGGACTGGATCTTGGCGCATCAGCGATGATCCTTGTCCACAACCATCCCAGCGGCAATCCCGAGCCAAGCCGCGCGGATATCCAGATTACCAAGCACATTGCCGAGGCTGGCAGGCCGCTTGGCATCATGGTCCACGATCACGTGATCGTGGGGCGGGAGGGGCATGTCTCCATGCGGGCGAAGGGCCTAATCTAGGGCGCGACGATCCCGTGTCTGGAGTAGAAATCGGCGAGATGCGGTGCCATGCGCAGGGCAATCGCCACATCGCCCTCGCCGCCATCCACCCCGGCATGCATCTTCGCCATGCCCCGCAAATAGTGCGATTCGGCGAGACCCGGTGAGATCGCCAGCGCACCATCCAGATCGGTGATCGCGCCCGCATAGTCGCCCTGGCGGAATCTGATCAGCGCGCGGCTATCCAGCGCGGCCGCGGCATTGCTGGCGCGTTCGATGGACTGGGTGCAAACCTCCAGCGCGTCCTCCAGCCCGGTGTTCCACAGGCCGCGGAACCAGCAATCGGCGTTCAGCGCGTCGGCGCTTTGCGGAGCCTCTGCCACCGCATCGGCCATGAATTCGCGCGCGATCTCCAGTTCGCCGTCGGCAGCGGCGACCGTGGCCAGCATGTCGAGGTGCCACAGCCTTTCCTCATCCGCCACGGCGAGGGAACCCAGCAGGTCGCGCGCTTCCTCGATCCGGCCCTGATAGGCGAGTTCACGCGCAATCTCCCGCGCGGTTCCATTGTCGTACTGCAGTTCATAGGCAGATTGCAGGTCGGCAAGAGCGCGGTCATAGTCGCGTTGCGTGCGCTGCAGCCAGGATCGCTGGGTATAGGCCCATGCGCTGGGCTGTTCGGAAATCAGGGTGTCGAAATCATCCATCGACGCGTCGAAATCGTAGATCGAGCCAAGGAAACGGGCACGACCGATCAGCGGCCCGAAATCGTCGTCCTGCGCAAATTCGATTGCGCTGGCATAGGCAGCAAGGATCGGAGCAGCCCGCTCTGCCCGCTGGCTGTCGGAAAGCTCCCAGCGCCAGGTAACACCTTCGGGCGGCACCAGTTGCAGAGAGCTGTTGCTGATCCTGCGCGCTGACCGGCGGGCTTCGGGCAGGTCGTCGGGAGCGATTTCCCCAAGAAGGCTGAAGGTTTCCGCAGCGGCGCGCATTTCACCGCTGGCAATGCTGGATTCGCGGGTGAAACGCATGTTGCCGAAACCTGCTTCCAGCTCGCGATCGCCTTCCAGAGCGAAACCCTCACCATCCTGCGGAAGCAGCATCGTAAGGTCGAACGCCTGCCGCATCGGGCCGGGTGTTGCCACGGGAATATCGCGCCATGCGGGACGGGCGCGGTCGGGATTGAAGCCTTCGAATCCATCGCCGGCCTCCACGACAGACCGCAAGCGACCATCAGTCCATTCGAATTGCGGGGGCACAATGCCTTCAACCTCGATTATCGCGACTGCGGCATCGGCGTCGTAGGAGATGTCCAGCGCACTCACCTGCATTTGCGACTGGCCCTGCCCGGCAACGGATTGCGCCATTTGCTGCAGCATGGCGGGGTTGTCGGCATCCACCATCGCTTCCATTCCGGCGGCGGCAGGACCGCTCAACCGCCATTCCATTGACATCAGTGCGGGGAAATCGACCCCGGCGGAATGGTCCACGGTGACAGCCACCTGCATCTGGGGCACGGCCAGGTCGCGCTGCTGCATCGGCACGAGATCGGCCCCGCCCTCGCGCAAAGGCAGCGCGTAATGGAACGGTGGCACATCGGCGATGGTGGCAAGGCGCGTGGCGGCGCTGGTGCCATCCAGCCAGTAATCCGTGCCGTCGATCATGGCGTGTACGATGACATGGTTAAATGCGGCGGGCAGCGGCAGCAGTTCGGGGATGGCATCGCCCATCTGCGTGCTCACCAGCACCGGCTCTGCATCGATATCCATTTCTCGCAACAGGGAAAGCAGAAGCACGGACTTGGCCTTGCAATCGCCATAGCGCACATCCCACGTCTCATCGGCGGACTGCGGCAGGTAGTTCCCGCCGTCGAGGCCATTGAGAAGGTAGCTTACCTCGTCCTGCACCAGCCGGACGGCCAGCGCGGCGCGTTGCAGCGGATCGTCCGATTTCGCCATGATATCGCGGGCAAGGCCGGCCACATCGGAATCCGCTTCCACCCTCGCCGCTGTATCGTAATGCGGGGCCATCACGGCTGAAACTTCCTGCCAATCGCTGAAACTGCCGGCGCGCAGCACGGCGGGGCGGCGATAGCGGAAAGGTGCGTCCTGCGGCACGGGATCGGCTTCGGCCAGGGGCAAGTCGACCTGCAAATAGCGATAACCGTCGCGCAATTCAGGTTCTTCAAGTTCAACGCGGTCTTCCACGTCCCAGCGGATATCCTCGTCGGCAGGCCAGCTCATCACGGCGCGGGCGCTGCCCACCTGCCATGGCTCGCTGGGCAGGAACTGCACGGCCTGCACCTCGTCACCCATCGCCTGGTCATCGGTGGAGATAGTGTGCGCGATGCGCAGCATGTCACCCTCCCTCAGCCCGGGCACGGAAACCGTGGCCGTCAGGCT
The DNA here is from genome assembly GCA_963783265.1 of uncultured Alphaproteobacteria bacterium. GTDB lineage: Bacteria > Pseudomonadota > Alphaproteobacteria > Sphingomonadales > Sphingomonadaceae > Alteraurantiacibacter. The sequence goes on from CAWAMU010000011.1 coordinate 109,956, forward strand.
GCCATCAAGCAGCCGCTCTTCCAGCCCCTGTTCACGGCGCAGCACGTCCAGGGTAACGCCCTGCTCCAGCAGGTCGATCACTTCGCCATCGCGAATGATTTCCAGTCGGTGGACAATCAGGTCGCCCTTGTCCGGCAGCCATTGCAGCGTCTGCGTATTCGCCTGCATCAGCGATTGCGGGTTGTCGATGCGCTGGACCCAGTCGAGATAGGCCCAGGCCACGCCATCTTCCAGCCGGTGCTGCCAATCATACAGCAAGGTGGCCGGACCTTCGTCGGACAGGACATCCTGCACGTTCGCTTCCTCCACCCACGCTGGCGCCGGCTGGTAAAGCGGTTCTTCCCCCGCATAGGCAGGCGCGCTGATCGCAAGGGCGACAAGTGGTAGTGCGGCGAAGGACTTGTGCATGAAATTCCCCTGTTCACCGAACCTTATAGAGCCGGGATATTACTGTAATCTCACCATGAAGCCGCATAGAAAGCAACGGCGCGATAGCGGGCATCTTGCCAATCGCGGGCGCAGGGCCTAGCCGCGCTGCCATATCCCCCACCCAGTTTCCCGGAGTTCACGATGGTCCCCCGTTACGCCCGCCCTGCCATGACCGCGATCTGGGAGCCGGAATCGAAGTACGAGATCTGGTTCCTGATCGAAGCCCATGCCACGCAGAAGCTGGCCGATCTGGGCGTGGTGCCCGAAAGCGGTGCCAAGGCGCTGTGGGACTGGTGGGCCACCAACCCCAAGATCGACGTTGCCGCCATCGACGAGAAGGAACGCGTGCTGAAGCACGACGTGATCGCCTTCCTCGACTGGGTGGCGGACGAAGTGGGGCCGGAGGCGCGCTTCATGCACCAGGGCATGACCAGTTCCGATGTGCTCGACACCACACTGGCCGTGCAGCTGGTGCGCGCCACCGATATCCTGCTGGAAGATCTCGACGGCCTGCTGGATGCGCTGAAACGCCGCGCGCAGGAGCACAAGTACACCGCCACCATCGGCCGCAGCCACGGCATCCATGCAGAGCCGACTACCTTCGGCCTGAAGCTGGCGCAGGCCTATGCCGAGTTCGACCGTTGCCGCAATCGCCTGCAGGCCGCCCGCGCCGAAATCGCCACTTGCGCCATTTCCGGCGCGGTCGGCACGTTCGCCAATATCGATCCCCGCGTGGAGGATTATGTCGCGGAGAAGCTGGGTCTGGTGGCGGAACCCGTCTCCACCCAGGTGATCCCGCGCGATCGCCATGCCATGTATTTCAGCGTGCTGGCCGTCATCGCCTCCTCCATGGAGCGGCTGGCGGTGGAAGTGCGCCATTTGCAGCGTACCGAGGTGCTGGAGGCAGAGGAGTATTTCTCCCCCGGGCAGAAGGGCTCGTCGGCCATGCCGCACAAGCGCAACCCGATCCTGACCGAAAACCTCACGGGCCAGGCGCGCATGATCCGCGGCTATGCCCTGCCCGCGCTGGAAAACGTAGCCCTGTGGCACGAGCGCGATATCTCCCACTCCAGCGTGGAGCGGTTCATCGGCCCTGATGCCACCATCACGCTGGACTTCGCGCTGGCCCGCCTCACCGGCGTGGTGGACAAGCTGCTGGTGTATCCGGAACGGATGCAGAAGAATCTCGACAAGATGGGCGGCCTTGTCCACTCGCAGCGCGTACTGCTGGCGCTGACACAGGCCGGCATCACTCGCGACAACGCCTATCGACTGGTGCAGCGCAACGCCATGAAGGTGTGGGAGTCGGACGGAGAGATGTCGCTTCTGGAACTGCTGAAGGCGGATGATGAAGTGAAAGCGGCCATGACCGACGAGCAACTCGAGGAGAAATTCAACCTCGATTACCACTTCAAGCATGTCGACACGATTTTCGACCGTGTGTTTACAGACTGATGGACGCGCCCTTCCCAAGCCGGAGGGGAGCGCCTAGCATATTCGGTAAAATATCAAGGACAGGAAACAAGCCATGCAAATCGTTCGCACAGTCATCTGGGTACTGCTGCTGGTAGGCCTGCTGCTGTTCTCCATTGCCAACTGGGATCCTACGGTCACCGTGCGGATCTGGGAGGGCATCGTGGTGGATACCAAAATTCCGGCCATCGTGATCGTCTCCTTCGCCATCGGCTTTGTCCCGATGTGGCTGTATCACCGCGCCAGCAAGTGGCGGTTGCAGCGCAAGGTCCAAAGCCTCGAGAATGCTGCCCGCACCACCGCGGCAACGCCCGTAGCGAGGCCGGACGTGGAGGACGAACGGTCTGAGCCGGCAGTGCATCCCGAGCCGGAGACGCCTTTGCGATCGTCGAGCGAGGAGGAATATACCGGGGTTACCGCCCGGCCCGGAAACATCGGTGAGGACGAGACCAAGGCATGAGCAATCCGGTCTATCTGGCACTCGACGTGCCACAACTGGACGCGGCCAAGGACTTGGTAAGCAAGGTCAAGGGCCATATCGGCGGTGTTAAGCTGGGCCTGGAATTCTTCTGCGCCCACGGCGCGCATGGCGTGAATGAAATCGCACATCTTGGTCTGCCGGTTTTTCTCGACCTCAAGCTGCATGACATTCCCAATACCGTCGCGGGTGCCATGCAATCGCTGCATGTGCTGGAGCCTGCCATAATGACAGTGCACGCCAGCGGCGGGCGCGCCATGATGGAGGATGCCAAGGCTGCTGCGGGAGAGAACACCAAAGTCGTGGCCGTCACCATGCTGACCAGCCTGGACGAACGCGACCTTGAACGCACCGGCGTTTCAGGCGCCCCGCACGACCATGTCATGCGTTTGGCCGAACTGGCCGAGGCCAGCGGGCTGGACGGGATCGTTTGTTCTGGCCAGGAAGTGGGCGCGGTGCACAGACAGTGGAAGAACGGCTTCTTCGTCGTCCCTGGCCTTCGCCCCGGTGGCAAGGCAACAGGCGATCAGAAGCGCGTTGTCACTCCACGGCAGGCACGCGATGATGGCGCATCGGTGCTGGTAATTGGTCGCCCGATAAGCCGCGCGGACGATCCCCTGCAGGCCGCCCGCGATATCGAAGCGACGCTGTAGAAAGTTTTTTCTCACACTGATGGCAGCGCTTAACCCTTCCCCAACCATCCGGGGGTCACTAGGTGAGTGCTATGGCCGACATGCTCATTAAAATCTGCGGACTTTCCACCGAAGAATCCATCGATGCCGCCGTTGCGGCGGGCGCAACGCACGTGGGCCTTGTCCATTTCGAGAAATCACCGCGCCACGTCTCCATCGAAGATGCGGCGAAGCTCCGTGCGCGCGTGCCCAAAAACGTCAAGGTTGTGCTGCTTACGGTGAACATGGAGCCCAAGCCCACGGCAGAGGCCCTGCAGGAAATCCAGCCCGACGTGGTGCAATTGCACGGCCAGGAAAAACCGGAATGGATTTCGCTGATTCGCCAGAATTCCGACCTGGAAATCTGGAAGGCGATTGCCGTGAAAGATCGCGCTTCGCTGGAGCGCGCGGCGAAGTACAAGGATTGCGCCCATCGCCTGCTGTATGATGCAGCGGGCGGCGCATTGCCCGGCGGCAACGGCCTGGCGCTGGACTGGCGCCTGCTGCTTAACCATCGCCATGTACTACCCTGGGGTCTGGCGGGCGGACTGAACGCGCAGAACGTTGCCGATGCCATCCGCTACACCGGCGCGCCGCTGGTGGATGCGTCCTCCGGCGTGGAAAGCGAACCCGGCGTCAAGGATCTGGGCAAGATCAAGGCATTCTGCGAAGCCGCAAAGGCCGCGCGCGCCAAGGCTGCGTAACAGCCGCACCGCGCGGGGCAATTACTGGTCCTTAGACTCGCTGGACTTGGGCGCGACGCTCTGCCAATCGCGCATGCATGACCGAGAGCAAACCAAACTCCTTCCGCAACCAGCCTGACGAGCGTGGCCATTTCGGCCAGTTCGGCGGTCGCTACGTCGCCGAAACGCTGATGCCGCTGATCCTGGATCTGGAGCGCGAATATACCGCCGCCAAGGCAGACGACAGCTTCAAGGCCGAGTTCGACGATCTGCTCGAACATTATGTCGGCCGCCCCAGCCCGCTTTATTATGCGCCGCGCATCACCGAGGAACTGCGCAAGGACGCGCCCGAGGGCAAAGGCGCACAAATCTGGTTCAAGCGTGACGAGTTGAACCACACCGGCGCGCACAAGATCAACAATTGCATCGGCCAGATCCTGCTCGCCATGCGTATGGGCAAGACGCGCATCATCGCCGAAACCGGCGCGGGCCAGCACGGCGTTGCCACCGCCACAGTGTGCGCGCGCTTTGGCCTGCCCTGCACCATTTTCATGGGCGCAACCGATGTGAAGCGGCAGCAGCCCAACGTCTTCCGGATGAAGCTGCTGGGTGCCGAGGTGGTGCCCGTCACCAGCGGACGCGCCACACTGAAGGACGCCATGAACGAGGCGCTACGCGACTGGGTCGCCAATGTGCATGACACCTTCTACATCATCGGCACCGCCGCCGGACCGCATCCCTATCCCGAGCTTGTCCGCGATTTCCAGAGCGTGATCGGGCGCGAGGCGCGCGAACAGATGCTGGCGCGCACCGGCCGCCTGCCGGACCTGTTGGTGGCCGCCATCGGCGGAGGCTCCAACGCCATCGGCCTGTTCCACCCCTTCCTCGACGATCCATCGGTAAAGATGCTGGGCGTGGAAGCGGCAGGCCGCGGTCTCGACGGCGACGAACACGCCGCCAGCCTTGCGGGCGGCTTTCCCGGCATCCTGCACGGCAACAAGACCTATCTGTTGCAGGACGAGGACGGCCAGATCACCGAGGGCCACTCGATCAGCGCAGGGCTGGACTATCCCGGCATTGGCCCCGAACATTCGTGGCTGAAGGAATCGGGCCGCGTGGAATACACTTACGCCACCGATACCGAGGCGCTGGATGCTTTCCAGCTGCTCTGCCGCACCGAAGGCATCATCCCCGCGCTGGAGCCTGCACACGCCATCGCCGCCATCGTAAAAGTGCGCGCGAAATGCCTGAAGACGCAATCGTGCTCGCCAACCTGTGCGGACGCGGCGACAAGGACATCTTCACCGTGGCCGAGGCGCTGGGAGTGGAGATGTGAACTTTTCCACCCGTACTGCGCAGGTGTGTTCTTATTGATCCGGACTGCCAATCGGGTTCATCCTCTCTGCCCCGGCATCTTGTCGAGGACATCGAAGATCAACGCTCCCTGATGGCGCCATCCGCAGGCATAGAGTTGCTGCTTGTGATTGCCCTAGCTGCGGGGCTAGGGAAGCCGCAATCATGAGCCGCCTCTCCAACACCTTCGCCAAGCCCCACCCCGCCCTCGTCTGCTTCATCACCGCAGGCGACGGAGACACTGCGGCCAATCTGGATGCGCTGGTCGCAGGCGGCGCCGATGTGATCGAGCTCGGCATGCCCTTCACCGATCCCATGGCCGACGGCCCGGCGATTCAGGCGGCGAATATCCGCTCGCTGGGCAAGGGCACCAAGACCGCCGATGTGCTGCAAATCGCCACCGATTTCCGCGCAGCGCCATCCCGATGTGCCGCTGGTGCTGATGGGCTATGCCAATCCGATGGTGCGGCGCGGGCCGGAATGGTTTGCCGATGCGCTGGCCAAGGCTGGCGTGGACGGCGTGATCTGCGTGGACCTTGCGCCGGAGGAGGACGAGGATCTCGGCCCCGCCCTGCGCGCCAAGGGCATTGCCCCTATCCGCCTTGCCACCCCCACCACCGACGAGGCGCGCCTGCCCATGGTGCTCGATAAATCGCAGGGGTTTCTCTATTACGTCAGCGTGGCTGGCATCACCGGCAAACAAAGCGCGGCGGTGGCCGATATCGAGGCCAACGTGAGCCGTATCAAGCAGCACACGGACCTGCCCGTGGCAGTAGGGTTTGGCATACGCACGCCAGAGCAGGCAGATGCCATTGCCAGGGTCGCAGACGGCGTTGTCGTTGGCTCTGCCTTGGTGGAACTGGTGGCCGAGCATGGGGATAACGCCCCTCAATACCTGCGCGCATTGGTCGAAAAACTTGCCAATGCCGTGCATTCTGCCCGATAGGCGGCACCCATGAGTTGGCTAGATCGTGTTAGAGAGCGCCTGCCCTTTGGCAACAAGCGCGAATCCCCCGACAACCTGTGGATCAAGTGTCCGCGATGTCAGGAGATGGTATTCCGCAGCGAATACGAAGAGAACCTGAGCGTGTGCCCGAATTGCGACCATCATGGCCGCATCGGTGCCGACACCCGGCTGGAGCAAATCCTGGACGAAGGCAGTTTCGAGCTGCTCGCCCCGCCCAAGGTCACCGAAGATCCGCTGCGCTTCAAGGACAGCAAACGCTACATCGACAGGCTGAAAGCGGCACGCGCCAGCAATCCGCACCCCGATGCCTTCACCGCTGCCTTCGGCAAGATCGAAGGGCACAGGGCCGTAGTGGGCGTGCAGGATTTCACCTTCATGGGCGGCAGCATGGGCATGGCCGTGGGCGACGCCTTCTGCAACGCGGCCCAGCGTGCGCTGGTGGAGAAATGCGGTTTTGTCTGCGTTACCGCCGCTGGTGGTGCGCGCATGCAGGAGGGCATTCTCAGCCTGATGCAGATGCCACGCGCCACGGTGATGACGCGGCGGCTGAAGGAGGCCGGCCTTCCCTATATCGTGGTTCTGGCAGATCCCACCACGGGCGGCGTCACCGCCAGCTATGCCATGCTGGGCGATGTGCATATCGCAGAGCCCGGCGCCCTGATTGGCTTTGCCGGACAGCGTGTAATTCAGGAAACCATTCGCGAGCAATTGCCCGAAGGCTTTCAGCGCGCCGAATACCTGCACAAGCACGGCATGGTGGACATGGTGACGCATCGCAAGGAACTGCGCGCCACGCTGGCGCAGCTGCTGGACTATCTCTCTCCGGCCAAAGCTGCCTGACGGCACGGTTCGCGGTTCGCCATGAAAGATTTCGCGATTTCCGAAAATCCGGCGGTGCAAAGGCAGCTGGACCGGCTGGGTGCCCTGTCGCTGCCGCAAGGCCGGATCGGACTGGACGTCATCCATGAATTGCTGGCGCGCCTGGGCAATCCGGAAAAGCGCCTGCCGCCGGTGTTCCATGTCGCCGGTACCAATGGCAAGGGCTCTACCTGCGCTTTCCTGCGCGCCATGCTGGAGGCCGAGGGACTGCGCGTCCACGTCGCCACAAAGCCGCACCTCGTGCGCTATAACGAGCGTATCCGCGTTGGCGGAGAGCTGATTTCAGACGCCATGCTGGCCAGCCTGCTGGAGGAGGTACTGGACACCGCAGGCGATCTCTCGCCCAGCTTCTTCGAAGTTACCACGGCTGCCACCTTCCTCGCCTTCGCACGCGAACCTGCCGACGCCTGTGTGATCGAAGTGGGTCTCGGCGGGCGCTTCGATGCCACCAATGTGATGGAACGCCCAGCCGCCTGCGGCATCGCCAGCCTTGGCATCGATCACGAGCAGTTCCTGCTCAACGAAGACCCCGAAGCCCCCTCCCCCACGGACAATCCGATGGTGCGCATCGCTTTCGAGAAGTCGGGCATTGCCCGGCCCGGCTCCCCTCTGGTGACGCAAGGCTACTCGCCCGATGTCGCGGCAGAGGTGGAACGTCGCGCTGGCCTGGCGGGCGCGCCGTTGCACATGCGGGGGTCGGACTGGTGGGCCGAAGCAGGCAGCGATGCGATTGCCTATCGCGACAAGCACGGGCGGCTGGACCTGCCCCTACCCACCATGCCTGGTGCCCATCAGGCGGACAACGCTGCGCTCGCCGTCGCCATGCTGCGGCATCAGGATACGGTGACGGTTTCAGCAGCGGCAATGGCGCAAGGTATTCGCGAAACCCGCTGGCCCGCGCGGCTGCAAAGACTGGGTGATGGCCCGCTGACAGAATTGTTGCCGGACAAGGAATTCCTGCTGGATGGCGGGCATAATCCCGATGCTGCAGTGGCCATCGCCAAGTATCTTGAGCGGCACGCATTGAAACCTGTCGATGCCGTTATCGGCATGATGGCGGCAAAGGACGCGCGGCGCTTTCTCGCTATCCTTGGGCCGCAACTGGGCAGCGTAACTGCGGTTGCGATACCCGGGAAATGACTGCGTCGATCCACAGGTGCTGGCGGAAATTGCGTGCGAAATCGTCCCGTCGTGCCAGACGGCGCCCGATGTGCCATCGGCCATTGCGATGCTACGAGATCACCGCAAAGGTCCGGCCACCGTGCTGATTTGCGGCTCGCTTTATCTGGCGGGCAAGGTGCTCGCGCTGAACCGCGAATTTCCCGACTAGGCAGGCTCCGCTTTACTCCGCGGGTTGCGCCGCCGCATCCGGCGTCACCACCCCTGAGTCCCTGCCGGCGCGGCTGACGCGGATCCACTCGAACACGCACAGCACCACGGCGAACAGGCCGATCAGGGTGGTCAGGATGAAAACGTCGTAATAGCCCTGATTCTCGATCATCTCGCCCAGCGCACCACGCCCCAGCGTGCCCACCAGCAGGGTGAGTGAGGACAGCAGCGCATATTGCACGGCGGAATATTTCTTCGATACGATGGAACTGAGCCACGCCACGTAAGCAGCCCCTGCGATGCCGATGGCCAGGTTTTCCCACATGATCGTGAAAGTCAGACGCGGCAATGCGTCGGACCCGAACGGTGCCATGAAGTTGATCAGGGCGGAAAAGCCGATGAAATCGCTGGCGGCCTGCATGTTCGCGCCGCCTGCAGCCATATCGGCATAGAGCAGGTTGGTAAGCGCAGCGATCAGCGCACCAAGCGTCAACGTTGCCATGCGGCCGATGACCGTCAGCAGATATCCGCCAAAGGCCAGCCCGGCGATGATGGCACCCACGCCAAAGAACTTGGATGCGAAGGCCACCTCGTCATTGGTGTAGTTCAGCTCTCCCAGGTAGAAAGGATAGGCGAACGTGCCCCAGATCGCGTCACAGATACGGTACGTCAGCACCAGCGAGAGTATCAGCACCAGCGACCAGCCGATACGGCCGACAAATTCCACCAGAGGCATGACCAGCGCGCGATAAAGGTGATCGATGGCATAGGAATTGCCCGCCCGTTCAGGCAGGTCTTCCGTCATCACGTTCACACCCTTGTTCTTCTGGGACGCGAGCCAGCCTGCAATCAGCGCCGGGATCACTACCGTGGCCACGATGATCCAGGGGCCGTAATTCACGGTGAAATCGGTGGGATTGGGCCGCTCTTCCGGAGGAAAGGCCAGCGACATGTACATGAAGGTGAGCACGACGCCGATCGCCAGCGCCCACAGCAAGCCAACCGCCGCCAGCGCGCGGGCACGGATCTTGGGCTTCAATTCGCCCTTTTTCCGCAGGCTCAGCAGCAGGTCGTCGTCAATCGTGCCGTCGACATTCTCGCCCGCGTTACTGTCGGGAGCGAACAGTCCGGCAATGCCGATAGCCAGCAGGATCCCGCCCATGATCAGGTATGTCTGGGGCCAGCCGATGCGTGCCGCGATAATCAGGCCCAGCGCGCCGCCCACCAGCGCGGCAAGGCGGAAGCCCATCTGGTAGACGGTGGAGAGGATATCCAGCGTCGCATCCTCGTCGGCCACGTCGATACGCCAGGCGTTGATGGCAATATCCTGTGTGGCGCTGGCCAGCGCGCCAATGCCCGCCAGCAGGCTGAACCAGCCGATCGCTTCGTTCGTGGGGTTGGAGAGGCTGAGCGCAATCAGGATCACGCCCAGCAATATCTGTGCCGGCACGATCCACTGCTTGCGCCGCCCCAGCTTGCGGAAACCGGGTATCGAGACCTTGTCGATCAAGGGTGACCACAGGAACTGAAAGGCATAAGCAAGGCCGATCAGCGAGAAAACGCCCATCGTTTCCAGCTCCACCTCGGCTTCCGAAAGCCAGGCATACAACGTGCCCAGGAACAGCGCGAACGGCAGGCCGCTGGCAAAGCCGAACAGCGCCATGAAACCGCTCTTGGGGTTTTTCAGGGAACGGGCCAGCGTGCGCCAGCCGGGCTTGGATTTCTTCGTTTCGGCGGCCGCTTCGGCCATAAATGTCTCTCCGCTTTGGTGCGAACAATCGGTCTAAACGTAAACCACGCCAATGGAAGGCTGGATGAACAGGCCTTCAACGCCTATGGGCCATCGAATGTCCCAAGAAGAACGGCCCGAAGGCGATCGCATCGCCAAATTGCTTGCCCGCGCGGGTGTCGCCAGCCGCCGCGAGGTCGAACGCATGATCGAGGATCGGCGGGTGAAGATCGGTGACGAGGTCGTCAAGACTCCCGCCACTTTTCTTACCTCGCTCAAAGGCGTGAGCGTTGACGGCAAGCTGGTGGGCAAGCCCGAACGCACCCGGCTGTTCGCGTTCCACAAGCCGACCGGCCTGCTGACGGCAGAGCGGGATTTCTCGGGGCGGCCGACCATTTACGACGCGCTGCGCAACGCCCTGCCCAAGGAAACACCGCGCCTGATGCCGGTCGGTCGGCTGGATCTGAACACCGAAGGCCTGCTGCTGCTCACCAATGATGGCGAATTCAAGCGCACCATGGAGCTGCCCTCCTCCGACATTCCGCGCACCTATCGCGCGCGCACATTTGGCGAGGTGACGCAGGAGCAGTTGGAAAGCCTGATGGACGGGGTCGAGATCGAAGGCATGCGCTATGCCCCCATCGATGCCAACCTTGAGCGGCGCACGGGGCGCAACCAGTGGATCGAGCTTTCGCTGAGTGAAGGCAAGAACCGCGAAGTACGCCGCGTACTGGAATATCTGGGGCTGGAAGTCAGCCGCCTGATTCGCATTGCCTATGGTCCGTTCGGCCTTGCAGACCTTCCGCGTGGCGGAGCAGTGGAAATTCGCAAGGAAGATATCGAGAGGTTCCGCACCTCGCTCAAGTCAGGGCACGGTTCGTGAGAATTATCGCAGGAGAATGGAAGCGGCGGCAACTGCGCGCGCCCGCTGGCGATGCAACCCGCCCGACTGCGGATCGCACGCGCGAAACGCTGTTCTCCATGCTGGCGAGCCGCCTTGGTTCCTTCGAGGGACTGTCGGTGGCGGACATGTTCGCGGGATCGGGCGCATTGGGGCTGGAGGCTTTGTCTCGCGGCGCGAGCAATTGCCTGTTCGTGGAGCAGGATGCAGCCGCCATTCGAACCTTGCGGCAAAATATCTCCAGCCTGCGCGCCCAGCAGCAGTGCGAAGTGGTGGCTGGATCGGTGATGTCGCTTGGCCCGGCAAAACTGCCGCGCGACCTCGTCTTGCTCGATCCGCCCTATGGCACCAATGCGGGCGCAGTGGCGATAGACCGGCTGGCCCGGCTTGGCTGGATCGGCCCGGAAACCTGGGTCGCGCTGGAAGCGGGCGCGAAGGACGATGTAACGATCAAGGCGCTGGAGATTGAAACCGAACGTCGCACGGGGCCGGCGAAGCTGGTGCTGCTACGCTGGCCCGATGCCGCTTAGGGGCGACCTGGAACAGTCCGCAGATCAGTCCTTTTGGCTTGCAGGCTGGCCTGGCCAGTAATCCAGTGGCACATCACCCCAATCGAGGCCCGCAGCGCGCGGATTGATGCAGCCGTCCTGGTCTTCATTCATGCACACATCGACGGTCTTCCCGTCCTTGCGTACCTTGGTTACCTTCCCGTCATCATTGCGTTCGACAATCTCCCAGCCGGTGCTGGTCATATGATCGTCGGCGAGCGCCAGGGTGCCTAGTCCCAGCGTGGCGGAAGCGGCGGCTACCGCAAGTAGCTTCTTCATCGGAAAGTCCTTTCCGTAATTCTCAGATAGGGAAACAACCGCGTTCCTCCGCCAAGGTTCCGCCCCATGAAAAAGGCCACTCCTTGTGGGAGCGGCCCTTTATTGACCGGTATTCCGGCCCTTTCTCTCTGGTTATCAGGAACTCGAAGGTTCACCCGGCCAATAGTTCAGCGGGCGATCAACACCGGGTCCACGCTGTCCAGCGGCCCATGCATTGATGCAATTATCGTCGGCATCGCTTTCGCAGACCGGATACTCGCCCTGGTGCGGGGCGGGAATATTCTGAACCACGGCATTGCTGGCCCACCGCATTTCGCCATCCGAACTCGTGTTCGATGTGTTGCTGTATGCCTGCTGGCTGGTCGAGGCCGAATCGCCTTCCATCTCGTCAACCTGTGCAATGATGGAGGTCCAGGCAGCTTCGCGCTGCTCAGGTGCCTGAATTTGGAACAGCGTTACCCGTTGCTGATCGTTGAGATACCACCAGGCGTTCTGCTCATCCTGATCGAGCGACCAGTAGTAGCCGCGAAGGGCGTCGTTCCAACCATAATACATTGTCTGCTGGTCAGGCGTGTAGCTGTCGAACATGGTGCGCTGATCGGCATCGAGTTCGTCGTACATCGTCTGCTGTGCTTCAGTCATGTCGCGTTTGTCATCGACATTGTTAACCTGGGCGGCAGCAGGAATTGCAGCCATCGAAAGGGCTGTGGCGGCGGCGAGAATTGCCTTGTTCATGAGGTATCTCCTGTTTCGTTTTGCGTCGTGGCGCTTGCCCAATCAACGGGTCAATCCGCGATGCTGTTCCGAAAACCTCAAGTTCCACATCTCGTCGCGCGCCTTGCACGACGCGGCTGTGTTCCCTAGCTGTTCGCATGTGACCCAGTCCCCCACCTCATCCGATTTCAGGCAGCGACACGCTTCCCGACGCAGCCACGCCCCAATGGCTCGCCCATCTCAACCCGCCGCAGCGCGAGGCGGTGATAACGACCGAAGGGCCGGTGCTGATGCTGGCAGGAGCAGGCACCGGCAAGACTGCCGCCCTCACCCACCGGCTGGCCCATATTGTGCGCGAACGGCTGGCGTGGCCCAGCGAAATACTCTGCGTCACCTTCACCAACAGGGCAGCGCGCGAAATGCGCGAGCGGGTCAGCACGCTGACTGGTGGCGCGCTGGAAGGGATGCCGTGGCTGGGCACCTTCCATTCAATCTGTGCCAAGATGCTGCGTCGCCATGCCGAGATCGTCGGCCTGCAAAGCAATTTCACCATTATCGACACCGATGACCAGTTGCGACTGCTCAAGGCCCTGATCCGCGAACACGAGATCGACGAGAAGCGCTGGCCACCGCGCCAGTTGGCAGGGTTGCTGGATAGCTGGAAGAACCGGGGCCTCAACCCTCCGGACCTGACGGCGGTGGACAACGAGAGCTACGCCAATGGCAAGGGGGCGGAGATGTACCGCCTCTATCAGGAGCGGCTGAAGGCGCTGAACGCCTGCGATTTCGGCGATCTTCTGCTGCACATGCTCAACATCTTCCGCCAGCACTCGGACGTGCTGAAAAGCTACCAGCAGCGCTATAAATACATCCTGGTGGATGAGTATCAGGACACCAACGCCGTGCAGTACCTGTGGCTGCGGCTGCTGGCACAGGAGCGCAAGAATATCTGCGTCGTGGGGGATGACGACCAGTCGATCTATTCATGGCGCGGGGCGGAGGTCGCCAACATCCTGCGGTTCGAGAAGGATTTTCCCGGCGCGAAAGTGGTGAAGCTGGAGCAGAATTATCGCTCCACCCCGCAAATTCTCTCTGCTGCCAGTGGGCTGATCGAGGCGAACAGCCAGCGACTGGGCAAGACCTTGTGGACGCAGCTTCCCGAAGGCCAGAAGGTCCGCGTGATCGGCGTGTGGGACGCACCCGAGGAAGCGCGGCGCGTGGGCGAGGAAATCGAACGGCTGGAGCGCGAGGGTGCCAGCCTGGAACAGGTCGCTATCCTGGTGCGGGCGCAATACCAGACGCGCGAGTTCGAGGATCGCTTCATCCAGATCGGCCTCTCCTACCGCATTATCGGAGGTTTCCGTTTTTACGAGCGTGCCGAAATCCGCGATGCGCTGGCCTACCTTCGCGTGGTTGCCCAGCCGGCAGACGACCTCGCTTTCGAACGCATCTACAACCAGCCCAAGCGCGGCCTTGGCGCAAAGACGCTGGAGAAAATGCACCAGCACGCCCGCGCGCAGGGAATTCCACTTGCCGCTGCCGCGCTGCAACTGGCCGATAGCGACGAATTGCCCGCACGCGCCCGCAACACCATTGCCGCGCTGATGGGCGATTTCCTGCGCTGGCGCGAAATGAGCGAGGCGGTCAGCCCGTCCGAACTGATGCGCGCAGTGCTGGAGGAAAGCGGTTATGATGCCATGCTGAAAGCCGAGCGATCTGCCGAAAGCGCGGGCCGGGCGGACAACCTCGTCGAACTCGCCCGCGCGATGGAGGAATACGAAACGCTGGGCGATTTCCTCGAACACGTCAGCCTCGTGATGGACAATGATGCCGCTAGCGACGAAGAAAAGCTCACCATCATGACGATGCACGCTGCAAAGGGGCTGGAATTCGACAATGTCTTCCTGCCCGGCTGGGAAGAAGGCGTGTTTCCCTCGCAGCGCTCGCTCGACGAAGGCGGCCTCGCCAGCCTGGAGGAAGAACGCCGCCTCGCCTATGTCGCCATCACCCGCGCACGCCGCCGCTGTACCATCATGCACGCCGCCAACCGGCGCATCTATGGCCAGTGGACAAGTTCCATACCGAGTCGCTTCATCGAGGAATTGCCCGAGGAGCATATCGAGCAGGAAACCACCATGACCGGCGGCAAATCGCTGTGGCAGGCCAACTGGAGCGAAACCGAAGACCCCTTCGCCCACGTGTCGCGTGACAGGCCGGACCGCTCCTCCGCCCGGGGGCCAGGTTGGCAACGCGCGCTCGCCACCGGCTACGACACCAAGCAGACCCGCCTGAAGGAACCCAGCCGCTCCGCCGCCAGCTTCGCTGCCCAGCCGCGTGGCGACGTGGCGCTGGGTGCACGCGTCTTTCACGAGAAGTTCGGCTATGGCGAAGTGATCGGTCAGGAAGGCAACAAGCTCGAAATCGATTTCGAGAAGGCCGGGACGAAGCGGGTCATCGATAGTTTTGTAACGCTGGCATAACAACTTTTGTTGTTTCCCTTGCGCTGGGGGACAATTTCCCGAAGTGTGCGACACTGGTTCCCGCCCGGCGGCATCTTGCAGGGGGTCAAACACTTGGAAGTTCGAGGAATTTTTGGTGAGTGAAGACGAGAAAAGGGTGTCGGTCGAGCGCGATGAAGGGCAACGCCCAGACATCGGCAAGTTCATCTCGACCGTGCGCAAACGCTATGAATTCTCCGTCGCCGAGGCTGGTCTGCTGGAAGAACGCATGGCCGAAACGAAGGTGTATGAACCCGGAGAATACCTCGTGCGGGAGGGAGAGCGGATCGGATATTCTTCCCTGATCCTCGAGGGTTACGCTTGCCGATGCAAGGATGATCCCGAAGGCAATCGACAGATCATGGAAATCCAGATCCCCGGCAATTTCGTGGACCTCCATTCATATCCGCTCGAAGTTCTCGATCATGGTATTTGCGCGCTTTCGCCATGCAAGATCGTGAAATTCTATCACCACGACATTTCCGAGCTGATCGAGAAGTCGCCTCGCCTTGCTCGGATATTGTGGTTCACGACGATGGTCGATGCCTCGATCCACCGCGAATGGATCATGAACATTGGTTCGCGTTCGGGGAAGGCGCGCATCGCGCATCTGTTTTGCGAGCTGTATTGTCGGTCCGAGGTCGTGGGGCTCGCAAGTGATCACACTTACTATTTGCCGCTCAACCAGACCCAGATCGGCGAATGCCTGGGATTCACGCAAATGCATGTGAACCGGATGCTGAAGGATTTGCGCGAAGAGGGACTCGTCTCCTTCCGGGGACAAGAAGTCCAGATCCATAACTGGGAAGCCCTGCGCGATCTGGCAGACTTCACCTCTGACTATCTCTATCTGAGTGATCGCCGATTCTGAACGCGCAGTTCAACCATCGCTTTTCAGGTTATAGAGTGGTTCAAGCGACCACGCCTTGTGAGCGGCAATGCGCAACAGATAAGAGCGCCCACCTGCTACATGCACCTCGACCTCGCCAGAACCGAACTCCTGGATAGCTGTTTCGATTGCCTCGGGAATGCCCGCAGCGTCGAACTCGATGTCTTCCGCCTCGGCCCGGTCCTGCGCCTTCTTGATCAACCGAAACGTACAGCGCGGGCCGGGTGGATCTCCGCTTCCGGCAAAGAGCCCTGAGCCCGCTGTGTCATTCTTGAACATTTGCGATTCCCGCCCTTCTTGTATCGTTCCCGTTTCGCAGGCCCGGTCCGAAATCACGACCAACTATGTCTATCGCAGAAATATATCTCGCCGCATTCGGATCAACGACCAGCGCAGCGTTAACTAAAAAAATAGAGCGGCAGCGTACACTTGGCTTCGCCAGGAGGCACTTCGATGAAATTCGTGAAACTACATTCGCGCGGGGGCGATTATCTCGTGGTCGCCAGCAATATCGCATGGCTGCGCACCGGCGAGAACGGCCAGACGCTGGTCGGCATGGTGGGCAGCAGTCCGCTGCTGGTTACCGGAAAGGTCGAAGAGGTCGCCCGGATGGTTCTGGACGGCTGAGCCACCCGGCCCAGCCAGCCATCACTTGAAGCCAAAGCTCAGGAATTCGGGCTTCGGCCCGTTCCATTCGCCGGCGGGCACAGGCTCTTCTTCCTGGCTGTGACGGCGCGACTGTCCGCCCGACTTGCGCTCGGGCTTGTCCTCGCGTTGCCTGCTTTCGCTGGGCTTGCGCTCGGTGGAATTGCTTTCCCGGTGCTCGGCTCGGGGCTCGGATCGGGACTCGCTTCGTGCCTCACCGCGCGGCTTGCGTTCCGGTTTGGCCTCAGCACCATTATCCTTGCGCGAGCGGGAGCGTTTTGGTTTTTCCTCGCGCTCTTCCTCGGCATCGTCCGTCTGCTTCGGCCCGTTCTGGCTTGGTCCGTCCTGCTTGGGCTTGTCCTGTTCCGCCTTGGCCTTTGGCAGTTCGACGCGGACGTCCTTCCTGCCGAAAACGGGTATCTTCGCGCCGGTCAGCTTCTCGACATTGTCGATGGCTTCATCGTCGCCTTCACCCACGAAGGTAAATGCGCGGCCCTTGGCCCCCGCGCGGCCCGTGCGGCCGATGCGGTGGACGTAATCGTCCGGGTGCCACGGCGTATCGTAATTGAAGATGTGGGATACGCCCTTGATATCCAGACCCCGTGCGGCAACGTCACTCGCAACAAGAATATTGATCTCGCCGTCCTTGAAACGCTGTAATTCTGCATTGCGGGTGGCTTGGTCGATATCGCCGTGGATTTCTCCGCTGGCAAAGCCGTTGCGCTGCAGCGCCTTGTTCAGTTCGCGCACCGTGGTCTTGCGATTGGAAAAGACAATCGCGGTATCCACCAGGTCGTTGCGCAGCAGCCATTCCAGCGTGCTACGCTTCTCGCGGTTCTTCACCGGAATCTTGAACGCGGTGATGTTTTCGTTGGTGGACGCGGCGCGGCTGACTTCCATGCGCTTGGGATTGTTGAGGAATTTCTTGGCCAGCTTCTCGATAGGCGCAGGCATGGTGGCGCTGAACAGCAGCGTCTGGCGTTGGTCGGGCAGCTTGTCGCAGATGAACTCGATGTCGGGGATGAACCCCATGTCGAGCATCCGGTCCGCCTCGTCGATCACCACCAGCTCGCAAGCATTGAGCATGATCTTGCCGCGCTCGAACAAGTCCATCAGGCGGCCCGGAGTGGCGATCAGGACATCGACGCCATCGTTCAGCGCCTTCACCTGCTCACCCATCTGCACACCGCCAATCAGCAGCGCCATCTTGAGATCGTGATTCTTGCCGTACTTCTCGAAATTCTCGGCAACCTGCGCTGCCAGTTCGCGGGTCGGCTCCAGGATCAGACTGCGCGGCATCAGCGCGCGGCGGCGGCCGCTGGCCAGCACATCGATCATGGGAAGCACGAAGCTGGCCGTCTTGCCCGTGCCGGTCTGCGCAATGCCCAGCACATCCTTCATCATCAGCACTGCCGGAATTGCCTCGGCCTGGATCGGGGTTGGCACGGTATATCCGGCCTCCTCCACGGCTTTGAGCAATTCAGGTGATAGGCCGAGATCGGCGAAAGTGGTCAATGCGTCAGGTCCGGATATTAGAGGGGGCGCTTTTGCGTCGCGCCATTCACGTGCCGCGCCCTATGCAGCAGAGGCGGCGAAAGTCAAGATTTACGAGGGTAACGGTGTTACTGGCTAACAGCCACCAGGCGGCTGAATTCCGATACCTCGCAACTGGCCCCGGCCCGCGATTGCAGCAGGTCGCGGGCGACGCAAAGCTGCCCGTCCTCGCTGCGCTCCACATAAAAACCGGCGTAGAACGCCCGTGCGACGCAAGACCGCTCCAGCCGGGCGGCCAGAACCTGACGTTCCTGTGTGAAAAACAGCAGACGATTGTCATTTGTGGGCTGAACCCCGACGATGTTGCTTACGTCAACGCAATCGTCATGCTCGACCTCTTCGAAATTCCGGCGCATCGGGCGGCGCGGAAGGTCTGCCATCATCTGTGAGCGGGCGCGCGGCGGAGCAGGCGACACGCGCACCACCACACGCTGGCGAATGCGCACCTGGTTCGCCTTGGGCGGGATATGCGCCTCGTCTAGCAAGGTCGGAGCAGAGATATGCGAGGGACCGAGGCCAAGAGGAAGCGAGGTTTGCGGCCCGCTCAGCCCGCCCACATCCTGCGCCGCGACGCGCACAGGCATTTGCGCCGCGAAAACCGGGGCAAGCAATGCGACAAACGCGAGAAGGGCTGCGATGCGTTTCATTGGCTGGTGTATTGCGACGAACTTGCGTCCGATCTCCGTCCGAGGAATTAGCCTGATTAGCAGCGCGGATTGAATGATGGCTTAACCTGTCGTTCCCCCTTTGCAAGACAGGCACAATGCTGGCAACGGTTCTGCAATGAGCAAGAAAGACACTTTCGCAAAGGCGGCCGCCAGCCTGCTAGGGGCGCGGGGCTGGACCAGCGATCCCGAGATCGTGACCCCTTGGCTAACCGATTGGCGTGGCCGTTTTACCGGGCGCGCGATTGGCCTTGCCTCCCCTGCCACGACGCAGGAGGTCTCCGCGCTCGTCAAATTGTGCAGCGAGCATGGCGTTCCGATCGTGCCCCAGGGCGGCAACAGCGGCATGTCGGGGGGCGCGACGCCTGACGAGAGCGGCGATGCCATGGTCCTGTCGCTGCGCCGGATGGACGCAGTGCGCAATTTCGAAGTCGATGCGCGGCAGATCACTTGCGAGGCGGGTGTCATCCTCCAGAACCTGCATGACACGGCCGAAGCAAAGGATCTGCGGTTTCCGCTGACCCTGGGCGGCAAGGGATCGGCGACCATCGGCGGGCTGATCTCCACCAACGCGGGGGGCACACAGGTGTTGCGACATGGATCGATGCGCGCACAGGTGCTGGGCATCGAAGCGGTAATGCCCAATGGCGACATCTTCGATTCGCTCCGTCCGCTGAAGAAGGACAATCGCGGGTTCGACCTGAAGCAATTGCTGATCGGTTCCGAAGGCACGCTGGGCATCGTCACCGCTGCCACCTTGCGCCTGTTGCCTGCACTGGCGGATCGCGCTGTGTTGTGGGCCGGGCTTCAAGATATACGCGACGCGCGCAAGCTGCTGCTGCACGCCGAACGTGTGGCAGGCGATGCACTGGAGGGCTTCGAGGTGATGCCGCGCCATTCGCTGGAGGCGGTGCTGGCCCACAGCCCCAACGCCCGCCCTCCGCTACAGGAACATCATGCCTGGAATGTGCTGATCGAGTTGACCGCCGACGCCTCCGGCGCCGATGCCCTGCCCGGTCTTGCCCAGAACCTGCTTGAGAGCGCTTTTGAAGAAGGGCTGGTGGCCGATGCGACCATCGCCCGCAACGAGGCCCAGGCGGAAGATTTCTGGATGCTGCGAGACGAAATCGCGCCTGCCGAACGCGCCATCGGGCCTGCCATGCAGCACGATATTTCTGTCCCCGTGCCCGACATGGCGGATTTCGTCGCCGATGCGGTGCCCAAGGTGGAAAAGGCGTTCCCGGGCAGCACAGCCGTGGCCTTCGGTCACCTGGGAGATGGGAACGTACACTTCCACGTGCTTGCGCCCAAGGGTGCCACGCCCGGCGAATGGGAAGAGACCGAGGGCAAGGCCATCAGCGCCTTCGTGCATGACGAGGTAACCGCCTGGCGAGGCTCCATCAGCGCCGAGCATGGCATCGGCCAATTGAAGCGTGACGAGCTGGGCCGATTGGGAGATCCTGCGCAACTGGCGATCCTGCGGCAGGTAAAGGATGCGCTGGATCCGAAAGGCCTTCTCAACCCCGGCAAGCTGGTGCCGCTTGAAACCAAGTCAAAGTCGCTTTAAGGCCCCGGCGCGAGTTTCACGGAAAGTCTTAGGTGGATCCTGACACTTCAGTCGGATGCCGGATATCCAATTTAATCGGAGAGTATGATGGCTAGCCAGCCGAAAGCCAGTTTGCCCGTTCTTTACAAGGAACTGATCCCCCTCAACAGCAACGACCACGGCGATTGGCATGCGCGCTCGGTCGACAAGGCACCGTGGGTTGCAGGCCAGCATGCGATCCCGCTGACGGTTGAGGAATTTCCCGCCGCGCAGCGCAGCTTCCCGATCGTGTTCTCTGCCGGCGAACGCTCCGTGCCGCTGGCACTGATGGGCCTGAACGAAGGCGTGAACGTGTTCTTCGACGACGACGGCGCCCCGCGCGATGTTACGCCGCCGTACATCCCCGCCTATATCCGCCGCTATCCCTTCCTCCTCGCCAAGCTGGACAAGAATTCCGACAATCTGTCGCTCTGCTTCGATCCCAGCGCCGATCTGGTGGGCAAGTTCGACGATGGCCAGCCGCTGTTTACCGGCGAAAAGGAACCCAGCGAGCACACCAAGGGCCTGCTGCAGTTCTGCGAGAAGTTCGAAGAGGCGGGCAACCGCACCCAGCTTTTCATGAAGGAACTTGAAGACCACGATCTTCTGATGGACGGCGAAATCGCCATCAACCGCGCCGACAATCCCGATCAGCCTTACACCTATCGCGGCTTCCGCATGGTGAACCAGGACAAGCTGCGCGAACTGCGTGGCGACCAGCTGCGCAAGTGGAATGAGAACGGGCTGCTGCCGCTGATTTTCGCCCACCTGTTCTCGCTTGACCTGATGCGCAACATCTTTGCCCGCCAGGTAGAGCTTGGCAAGGGCCCTGCGGGCGCAGCCGCCAACGGTGGTGCTACCAAGGCCTGAGAATCGGCGAAGGGCTCCGACAGGATGCCCGTTTGCTAAGACGAAGGCGGTCCCGCGGGGCCGCCTTTGGTCCATGTGACCTTGAAACATTTGCACGCAGGCCTATCTCTGCATTGTCCGGCCGGCTCCCCTCATGGCCTGGTCGGATAGGTGCGCTTCGGCGCGCCTCCTCCCTGAACCTTGGCCGCCTCGTGCTTAATGCACGGGGCGGTTTTTTCGTGGGTTATTCGGCTGCTTGCGAGAACCCTCTTGCGGTTCGTACCACCTCGCTCGCCAAGCGCATGACAAGGCCTGTCACCATCTCGGCCACCGCTTCGAGCCCGTCGCCCGGCTCTCGCAACTGAGGATCGAGATATATGGCGCGGCAGATTTCCAGCTGCATCGCCGAAAGCCCTCTTGCCGGGGCACCATGCCGATCCAGCACGTAGCCACCCGCATAAGGCCGATTGTGCGCTGCACGAGCACGATTCGCGTCGAGATGTTCCAGAGCGGCTCCTACCAACTGGCCTTCGCACGCTGCACCGAAGCGATCGCCGATGACGTAGTCGACCGCAGCATTGTCTCCGGTTTTCGGGCCAAGAGGCGGCATGGAGTGCAAGTCGAGCAAAAGCGCCGCCCCCCAACGATCACGCAAGCTCTCCAGCGTCTGGGAGAGCGCCAGATGATAGGGTGCATGGACCTGCTCGATGCGCCGCGACAGCTCGGCAGCCGGCAGGCGCTGGCGCCACAGTTCCCCCAATCCGGGGAGGCGCCGCGGGACGAGGCCAAGGCCGCTGCGCGAACGGCGACCCACGGCTAGCCGCGACCGCACATAGCCACTGCGCGGCCCGGCAATCATCTCCCAATCGACATCTTCGGGTGACCGATTGAGGTCGATCATGGCCCGCGGCGCACTGGCGACGAGCAACGCCGCGCCCGTCGCTTCGGCCACTTTGCGGGCAACAAGATCGACATAACGATCCTCCAGCCGCGGGGCCGCCTCGCCCGGATGGCGCATGCGATTGACGAGGCTGGCCGGGTATTCCCGCCCGGCATGAGGAACGGCAATGATAACCGGAATGGCCGACGTCTGATGACGATGCAGCAGATATGCAGGCTGCCCCTCCCCGCCAGGAATAAGACCGCCAGTGATCGCCTGCGAATCAGGAGTGCCAGGATTGCGTTCGCTCATCGCAACCTTTGCTGGCCGCGAACCATGCCCATGTCAAAGACATGCTGTCCCATTGCAGGGCAGGTGCCGATAGGGTGCAGATTTTTAATGCGAATGTGCCTAGAGATGATCATCACAAGCAATCACTGGAAGAGACGAGCGCATGATCCGTATCCTGCTGGCCGAAGACGACAATGCGATGCGCACCTATCTTACCCGGGCGCTCGAAAATGCCGGCTATTCGGTGATGGCGGTGTCTTGTGGCACCGAAGCGCTGCCCATGCTGGAAACGGAGATCTACGACCTGCTTCTTTCCGATATCGTGATGCCGGAAATGGACGGTATCGAGCTGGCACAGCGCTGCAATGAACTGAGCCCGTCGACGAAGGTGATGTTCATTACCGGTTTCGCCGCCGTGGCGCTGAAAGCCAATCGCGATGCGCCGCATGCCAAGATGCTGTCCAAGCCGTTCCACCTGAAAGACCTGGTCATGGAAGTGGAACGCGTGTTCGAGGATAGCGTCGCGGTGTCACTCTAACGGGTTTTTAGCCTCTTGCGAAACGATCCTCTTGCGAAACGATTGGGGCGGCGCTAGATGGCCCGCCTGCCGTCGGTATGTTGACGGCCCATCCCGAATGGTGCGGGCGTATAGCTCAGTGGTAGAGCACTATGTTGACATCGTAGGGGTCGCAAGTTCAATCCTTGCTACGCCCACCATTCGCGGCCAAATTGCCGAAAACAAATGCTGCCCTAGTTTTATCGTGTCGCCAGATGGCGACGGGACATGGCCTCGATGCTCTCCAGTTCGCTGATCGTCTGGTCGATAGCCTCGCGCTGGTGGCGTAATTCGGACAGCCTCTCCTGCGTGGCCTCCAGCATGAGCTGGGCTTGCACGACCTGATCGGGGTCGTGATCGTAAAGGCTGAGGAATTCGCCGATTTCGCGAATGCTGAAGCCAAGGCGCTTGCCGCGCAGGATCAACTGCATCCGCCCCATTTCGCGCCTTGAGTAGACCCGCATGGATCCGACCCGCTTTGGATGGATCAGACCCTTGTCCTCGTAGAAGCGCAATGTCCTCTGGGTAACACCCAGCGCCTCCGATGCTTCGGCAATGCTTTTCAGATCGCCCTGCTTCATGTCTTCGAACCCCGGCATGTCGCCCGGTCCGCGTGGCTCCGGTTCGCTCATGCGCTGCCCCCATCGGATGTACTGGCGTCTGCCGAGGCGTAGGCCCTGGCTGCTTCAGCCTTTGCCTTCTCCTCGGCCACCAACTGCTTTTTCTCCAGCTTGCCGACAAGCGTCTTGGGCAATTCGTCGCGGAACTCATAGGCGTCGGGCATTTCGATGGGATTGAGTCGCATTTTCAGGAATGCATGCAACTGCCCTGCATCGAGTTCTTCACCCTCGTGCAGGGCGATGAACAATTTCGGCGCCTCGCCGCGGTAATCATCGGGGATGCCGATGGCGACAGCCTCTTTCACGGCCGGATGCTGGTATGCCGCGTCCTCTATCGCACGCGGGTAGACGTTGTAGCCGCTGCAAAGGATCAGATCCTTGATCCGATCGACAATGAAGAGATATCCGTCCTCGTCCAGGTAACCGATGTCGCCGGTCTTCAGGGCACCGTCGATAAAGACTTCTTCGGTTGCGTCGGGTCTGTTCCAGTATCCCTTCATCAGCTGTGGGCCACGCGCGCAAATCTCGCCGCGCTCGCCTTGCGGCATGAACGCGCCGGTTTCAGGATCACGGATTTCGACGATGGTGTGCGGAAAGGCAGGTCCGGCGGAATTTTCTTTCACGGGCTGGCGTCCCAGCAGCGGATTACTGGTGATGATGGGCGATGCCTCCGTCAGGCCGTAGCCTTCCGAAACGGGAGAGCCCGTGCGCGCCTCATATTGCAAGCGCACGTCCAGCGGCAACGGCGCGCCGCCGGATATGCTGGTGCGCACTGCAGAAAGATCGGGCACCCTGTCATCGGGCAACGATCCCAGCGCATTGTAAATCGTGGGTACGCCGAACACCATGGTGGGGGGCTTGCGCTTGATCGTCGCCAGCACCTCGTCCATTTCAAATCGCGGAAGCAGCACCAGTTCTGCGGCAATTTCCACGCCAAAATTCAGCACGCAGGTCAGCGCGAAGACGTGGAACAGCGGCAGCACGCCCAAAGTGCGCTCCTGCTGGTCGCGCTCCTCGCCGATGTGCAGCAACATCTGGGCCGAATTTGCCGCAAGGCTGGCATGGGTGAGCATGGCACCCTTTGGCCTGCCGGTCGTTCCACCTGTATATTGCAGGACTGCTACGTCGTATGGATCCTGCTCGACCGGGCGGAGAGAACCTTTGTGAGCGGCAATATCGCTGTATTGGGAATAGGTAATCCCGACCCTGCTTCTTCGCAAGCGAGGATCGCTTGAGCGTGCGCAGGCCCAGGCTTTTCCAGAACGGCAGGACATCGGCCATCGAACAAAGGACGATGCGTTCCATTGCGCTGTCATCGGCACCCCAGGCTGCCGCGACCTTTGCATGGAGCATTTCGAGATCGGGAACTGCCACCATTTTCGCGCCGGAGTTGGTGATGAGGAATTCGACTTCGCTATCGGAGTAAAGCGGGTTGAGTTGCACCACTACACCGCCCGCGCGCAGGACGGCGTAGTAGAGGATTACCGAGTAAGGCGTGTTGGGAAGGCACAGGCCGAAACGGTCGTCCTTTTTCAACCCGAGAGCCTGCAGCCCTGCCGCAACTCGATCAACTTCCTCGCCGAGTTCGCCGTAGGTCCACTCTCTTCCAAGAAAGTCTATCGCGACATGGTCGGGATAAAGGGTAGTCGCACGATCGAAGCTTTCGGTAAGCAGCCGTGGGCGAATGTTGCCCTCTGCATCCAGGATCCGGGAGGGATCGAGCGGGTGGGACGTCACCGCCGCCTCAATCATGAAACATCCTTTCCATATCTGGCGCAAATCTCGCGAAACTGCGCCTTGATTTGTCTCTACTTGACGTATACGTCAGGTTACATACTTTATCGTAATCATTCGACGCAAAAGGTCAACGCGCGAAAAAGAAAGGCAAGTCAGAACCATGAGTGATGTCGTCATTGCAGGATATGTCCGCTCCCCGTTTCAACCCGCTTACCGCGGCGCACTGGCGAAAGTTCGCCCTGACGATCTGGCCGCCAATACGATCAAGGGCCTGATCGAACGCACCGGCGTGAATGCCGAGGATATCGAGGACGTGCTGATGGGCTGCGCCTTTCCGGAAGGGGAGCAGGGCTTCAACATCGCGCGACTGGTCGTACTCCTTGCGGACCTGCCGCTGAGCATCGGCGGCATGACGCTGAACCGTTTCTGCGGCTCCTCGATGAGCGCGGTGCATTATGCTGCGGGCCAGATCGCCATGGGTGCCGGTGAAGTGTTCATCGCCGCGGGCGTCGAGTCGATGAGCCGCGTTCCGATGACCGGCTTCAATCCCATGCCCAACCCTGAACTTGCCAAACGCAGTGCCGCCTACATCGGCATGGGCGACACGGCAGAGAACGTCGCCAAGAAGTACGAGTTGTCGCGGGAGGCGCAGGAGGCCTTCGCATTGAAGAGCCAGCAGAAGGCTGGCGATGCAGTAAAGAAGGGCTCGTTCAAGGACGAGATCGTCCCCTACACCCTGCCCGATGGCACGGTGATCGACACCGACGGCACCCCCCGCCCCGAAACCACCGCCGAAGGTCTGGCTGGTCTGAAGCTGTCTTTTGACGAGAATGGCACGGTGACCGCCGGAACCGCCTCTCCCCTTACCGATGGCTCTGCCGCCCTGCTGGTGTGCAGCGCCGATTACGCTGCGAAGAACGGCCTGAAGGTGATGGCCAAGGTGAAGAGCATGGCGATTTCCGGCTGCGCGCCTGAAATCATGGGCATTGGCCCTGTCGAATCATCGAAAAAGGCACTGAAGCGTGCCGGCCTGACCATAGACGATATCGATGTGATCGAGCTCAACGAGGCGTTCTCCAGCCAGTCCCTCGCCAGCATCGCAGACCTTGGCATCGACGAATCGAAGATCAACCTCGATGGCGGCGCGATTGCCATCGGGCATCCACTGGGTGCCACTGGTGCGCGCATCGTGGGCAAGGCCGCCAGCCTGCTGCAACGTGAAGGCAAGAAATACGCTCTCGTCACCCAGTGCATCGGTGGCGGACAAGGCATCGCAACCGTGCTGGAGACTGCATAATGGCTGATGCAACCATCAAGAAGGTCTGCGTGATCGGTGCCGGCACGATGGGTGCCGGTATCGCCGCCCAGATCGCGAATGCCGGTGTGCCCGTGCTGCTGCTGGATATCGTTCCCAAGGAAGGCGACAATCGCAACGCCATTGCCGAGGGCGCGGTGGCAAAAATGCTCAAGACCGACCCCGCCCCCTTCATGGGCAAGCGGGCGGCCAAGCTGGTCGAAACCGGAAATATCGAGGATCATCTTGGCAAGGTTGCCGAGTGCGACTGGGTGGTGGAAGCCATCATCGAACGGCTGGACATCAAGCAAAACCTCTACGCCAAGCTGGAAGAGGTTCGCACGGCGGGCACGGCGGTATCTTCCAACACCTCCACGATCCCACTGGAAAACCTGACCGATGGCCGGTCGGACGCGTTCAAGCAGGATTTCCTGATCACCCACTTCTTCAATCCACCGCGCTACATGCGGCTGATCGAACTGGTTGCAGGCCCGCAGACCAACCCCGCCACGGTGGACATGGTTCGCGAGTTTGTTGACCGGAAATTGGGCAAGACCCCCGTAGACGCCGAAGATTCGCCCGGTTTCATCGCCAATCGTATCGGCACGTTCTGGATCCAGGCGGCGGTCAACGCTGCATTCGACCAGGGGCTGACGGTAGAAGAAGCGGACGAGATCGCGGGCAAGCCCATGGGCGTGCCCAGCACCGGCGTGTTCGGCCTCGTCGATCTGGTGGGTATCGACCTGATGCCGCACCTGATGGAAAGCCTCACCAGTACGCTGCCCAAGGATGATCCCTACCAGAAGATCGCCCGCAGCGAGGCATTGATCGAAAGCATGATCAAGGAAGGCTATACGGGCCGCAAGGGCAAGGGTGGCTTCTATCGCATCAACCGCGAAGGCGGGAATAAGGTGAAGGAAGCCAAGGATCTGAAGTCCGGCGAATATCGCGCCGCAGCCCGCCCCGGCATCGTTCGTGGAGCCGCGAAGAAGAGCCTGAAGGCGCTTATTTCGGACAAGGGCAAGGTTGGCGATTACGCCTGGGCCATCGTCGGCCCGACGCTATCGTATGCTGCCAGCATCGTTCCCGAAGCCACGAAAACCGTGCTGGGTATCGATGAGGCCATGAAGCTGGGCTACAACTGGAAGACCGGCCCGTTCGAGATGATCGACGAGATCGGGGTTGCCCATCTGGTGGAGCGTCTGGAGGCCGATGGCATTCCAGTGCCCGAGATCCTGAAAAAGGCCGATGGCCGCAAGTTCTACCGGATCGAGGACGGCAAACGCCAGTATCTGGGTACCGACGGCGAATATCACGATGTGGAGCGTGCCGAAGGCGTGCTGCTTCTGGAAGATATCAAGCTTTCCAGCGAGCCCTTGATGGCCAACGGCTCTGCCGCGCTGTGGGATGTAGGCGACGGTGTTGTAGCGCTGGAATTCACCGGCAAGATGAATGCGCTGGACGAGCAGGTGATGAAGCTGATCCAGAAAGCCATTCCGCTGGTGAAGAAGGATTACAAGGCGCTGGTCGTTTACAACGAAGGCTCCAACTTCTCTGCCGGAGCCAACCTTGGCCTTGCGCTGTTCGCGATGAACATTGCCGCATGGGGCGAAGTGGAAAAGAGCGTCAAGGGCGGTCAGGATGCTTACAAGGCGCTGAAATACGCGCCCTTCCCCGTCGTTTCCGCACCGTTCGGCATGGCGCTGGGCGGCGGCTGCGAAATCTGCCTCAATTCCGATGGAGTGCAGGCCCATGCCGAAACCTATATCGGCCTCGTGGAATGCGGCGTCGGCATTATCCCCGGCTGGGGCGGCTGCGGCGAGATGATTTCTCGCTGGCAGGACAATCCACGCCACCCCAATGGCCCGATGCCTGCCGTTTCGAAAGCGTTTGAAATCATTTCCACCGCGACGGTCGCCAAGTCGGCAACCGAGGCGAAGGAATACGGCTTCCTGCGCCGCGACGACGGTATCAGCATGAACCGCGATCGCCTGCTGTTCGATGCCAAACAGCGCGCCCTGGCGATGGTCGATGGCTACGAAGCTCCGGAAAAGCCGGAATATCGTCTGCCCGGCCCCACCGGCAAGGCCGCGCTGGAACTGGCCGTGGAAAGCTTCCACCGCCAGGGCAAGGCCACCGATCACGACGTCACCGTGGCGGGCGAACTTGCCTATGTCCTGTCGGGCGGCGACACCGATGTGACCGAGACGTTGACCGAAGCCGATATGCTGAAGCTGGAGCGTGAAGCGTTCATGCGCCTTGTCCGCAATCCCAAGTCGCAGGCGCGGGTCGAGCACATGCTCGAAACCGGCAAGCCACTGCGCAACTGATAGAGAGGATTTGTCCAATGCAAGTCTATGAAGCCCCCATCCGCGACATGCGTTTCAACATTCGCGAACTGCACGAAGACGACGGTTTCGGCGACCTCGAAGGGTTCGAGGATTTCGATGATGACGTGACCAACGCCATCCTCGAGGAAGCCAACAAGCTGTGTCGCGACGTGCTGCTGCCGATCAACTGGCCGGGCGATCAGCAGGGCTGCCGGATCGAGAACGGCGTCGTGCGCACGCCCGACGGTTTCCAGGATGCCTACAAGCAATTCTGCGAAGGTGGCTGGGCCGGTCTCGGCGTTTCCGAGGAATGGGGCGGCCAGGGTGCACCCCACGCCATCGGCAAGATGGTGGAGGAAATGACCTGCTCCGCCAACCTTTCGTTTGGCCTCTATCCCGGCCTTACCGGCGGCGCGATGGTGGCGCTCGAAGCCTATGGCAGCGACGACCTCAAGAACTTCTACATGCCCAAGATGGCCAATGGCGAATGGACGGGCACGATGTGTCTGACAGAATCGCATTGCGGCACCGATCTTGGCATGCTGCGCACCAAGGCGGTGCCGCAGGATGACGACAGCTATCTTGTCACCGGCAACAAGATTTTCATCAGCGCTGGCGATCACGACCTGACCGACAACATCGTGCACCTGGTGCTGGCGCGGTTGCCCGACGCCCCTCCCGGCGTGAAGGGTATCTCGCTGTTCCTGGTGCCGAAGTACCTGCCCAATGACGAAGGCAATCCCGGCAATTTCAACAATGCCACGGCAACCGCCATCGAACACAAGATGGGCCTGAAAGCATCGGCAACCTGCCAGATGTCATTCGAAGACGCCAAGGGCTGGCTGGTTGGCAAGCCGCACCGCGGGCTGGAAGCCATGTTCGCGATGATGAACACCGAACGCGTGGCCGTGGGCATCCAGGGCCTTGGCGTGGGCGAAATCGCCTACCAGTCGGCTGTCTATTACGCGAAGGATCGCCTTCAGGGTCGCTCGCTTTCGGGCGTGAAGAATCCGGACGGCCCTGCCGATCCGATCATCGTTCACCCCGATGTGCGCCGCATGCTGATGACGATGCGCGCCTATAACGAAGGCAGCCGTGCGGTGTCCGCATGGGTCAGCCGCGCGCTGGATGCAGAACATGCCGCGAAGGAACCCGAGGCACGCGAGCGCGCCAAGGATTTCGTCGCCCTGATGACCCCGGTGGTGAAGGCGTTGTTCACCGATCTTGGCCATGAGAGCGCGCATATCGCCGTGCAGGTGCATGGCGGTCACGGCTACATCCAGGAAACGGGTGTGGAGCAGTTTGCCCGCGATGCGCGCATTGCGCAGATTTATGAGGGCACAAACGGGATTCAGGCGCTGGACCTGGTGGGCCGCAAGCTGCCCGATCGCATGGGCCGCAACCTGCGCAGCTTCTTCCACCCTGTCTCGCAATTCATCGAGGACCATGGGTCCGACGCAAATATCGGCAAGATGGTTGCAGGATTGCAGCAGGCCTTCGGCGCTTTGCAGCTTTCCACCGGCCATATCGCGCAAAAGGGTATGAAAGACCCTGAGGAAGCGGGTGCCGCGGCAACCGATTACCTGCGCTTGCTGGGCTTTGTGGCGATGGGCTACTGCTTTGCCAAGGCGGCAAAGATTGCCTATGCCAAGCTGGAAGAAGGCACCGGGGAAAAGGCGTTTTACGAGGCCAAGATCGTGACCGCACGCTTCTTCTTCGATCGCCTTCTGCCCCCGGCAATGGCACAGATGATGGCAATTACCAGCGGCAAGGGCAGCATGATGGATATGCCGGAGGACGCATTTTGAACGCCGCACTGGATAGCTTCGCTGACGGGCTGAAAGTGCCCGCCATCGTTGCTCCCATGTTTCTCGTTTCCGGTCCCGATCTTGTGGTGGAGAGCTGCAAGGCGGGTCTTTGCGGCACCTTTCCCGCACTGAACCAGCGCACCGTCGAAGGCTTCGACGAATGGCTGTGCGAGATCGAGGAGCGGCTTGGGGACGACGACGCACCCTACGGCGTCAACCTGATCGTTCATGGCTCCAACCCCCGCGTAGAGGCCGACCTGGAGATATGCATCAAGCACAAGGTTCCGCTTGTCATTACTTCGCTCGGTGCTGTCCCCGATCTCGTCAAGGCCGTGCATTCCTATGGCGGGCTGGTGTTTCACGATGTGATCCAGCGCCGCCATGCGGAAAAGGCTGCCGAAGCCGGCGTAGACGGCATCATCGCCGTCGCAGCCGGGGCGGGTGGCCATGCGGGAACGTTCAGTCCCTTCGCCCTCACCAGCGAGATACGCGAATTCTGGGACGGCGCGCTGATCCTCTCGGGTTCGATGAGCCACGGCGGTCATATCGCTGCGGCGCAAATGATGGGTGCCGATTATGCCTATTTCGGCAGCCATTTCATCGCTGCCACCGAAAGCCTGGCGCCGCAGGGCCAGAAGGACATGATGATCGGGGCCAGCGCAAAAGACATTTCCTACACCGACAAGGTGACGGGTGTCGGCGCAAACTTCCTCACCCCCAGCCTGAACGCGGCAACCCTGCACGATGCGCCTGGCGAAATGTCGCTCAACGAAGAGGCCAAGGCATGGAAAACGATCTGGTCGTCAGGTCATGGCACTGGCGCGGTGCGCGAAGTGCGTCCGACAAGGGATATCTGCGAGCAGTTGATTGGCGAATATGAGGCTGCACGCGCGAAATTCTGCGGGTGACGGGCACCATCGGCCTCGGTCACCGTTTGGGTTCCTGAATGTCCGTAGAAATCGATACCTGCGCCCCGCGCGTCAACACCATTGCAACGGCTGTGCCCGATTGCGATGTTCATTCTCACTATACGGAATGGGCGGCCAGCCAGTTGCAGGATGAGCGCAAGGCCAAGCTATTTCGCCGGATGGAATCGCGCGGTGGGATATCCCATCGCTATTCCGTACTTTCCGGCGGTGATGCAGCATTGGATTTCGGCAGCTTTTACATGACGGGCAAGGAGCCGGGTACGGCTGCGCGCATGCGGCGATATGCCGCCAGCGCGCCCGATCTTGCGATGAAAGCAATTGCAGGTCTGCCATCCACAGAGGGCGTGACGCATCTCGTGATTGCCAGTTGCACGGGCTTTATCGCGCCGGGCCTCGACCAGTTGATCGCCCGTCGCCTTGGCTTGCCCGCCACTGTGGAGCGTGTCTCCATCGGCTTCATGGGCTGCTATGCTGGCGTGACCCTGTTGCGGACAGCCGGGCACATCGTCCGTTCCGACCCCGCGGCAAAGGTGCTGGCTGTCTCGGTGGAGCTTTGTTCGCTGCACCTTCAGGAAACCGACGATATCGAAAGCCTGCTGGCCATGGGGCAGTTTGCCGATGGTGCGGCGGCCGCGCTTGTCAGCGCGCATGGCGACGGGCTGGCACTTGGCGCCGGTCTTTCGCTCGCACTGGAGGAAAGCGACGAGCTGATTACCTGGACTATTGGTGACAGCGGCTTCGCCATGCATTTGTCAGGAGAAGTTCCCGGTCGGCTGGCGGATGCACTGGATGATGACACCACGCGCGAAACCATCCTGGGCGACAAGGCACCAACCGCCTGGGCCGTTCACCCGGGCGGGCGCTCGGTGCTGGACGCCGTGGAGCGCAGCCTTGCCCTCCCTTCCCATTCGCTTGACGCTTCCAGGGGCGTGCTCGACGATTTCGGCAACATGTCCTCTGCAACGGTCCTCTTCGTGCTGGAACGGTTGGCGCGCGAACGCCCCGAAAGCGGCATCGCGCTTGCGTTTGGCCCTGGCCTGGCAATGGAAGGCCTGCGTTTCGGCTGGGTGAATGGCGATGCTGTCTGAACGCCACGACGCACAGGAACTGATGGACGACGCGGCGCTGCCCGAATCCGTTTACCGCGCCGTTCTGGCCGATCTTGCCAAGGTGAACCGGCTAACGCTGGGTTATCGTCCTACGCTGGAATTTCTCGGCCATGCCCTGAAGGGCCACAAAAGCTTTACCCTGCTCGATGTTGGCTTTGGTCAAGGCGATATGCTCCGCGAGATCGCCAAATGGGCCAAGGCGCGGCACATTGACGCAAAACTTGTCGGCGTCGATCTCAACCCGCGTAGCCAACCCGCCGCACGAGAGGCCACGCCTCCGGAAATGCCGATTGTCTACCGCACCGGGGACTATGCGGACCTGATGGACACGAAATGGGATTTCATAATCTCCAGCCTCGTCGCCCATCACATGACCCGCGCCGAACTGCTGTTGTTCCTGCAAGTCATGGATAGCGAGGCGCGGATTGGCTGGTTCGTGAACGACCTGCACCGCCATGCCGCCAGCTATTTCGGCTATCCCGTGCTATCGCAACTGGCGGGCCTGCATCGCATCGTGCGGATGGACGGGCAGACCTCCATCGCCAGATCATTTCGTCCCGACGAATGGGAGGACATGCTGGCCGACGCCAACGTGAGCGGCGCGCGCGTCCAGCGCAAATTCCCGTTCCGCCTGTGCGTCTCGTGCATACGCTAGGCGAAACACCGCTGGTCCTTGGCGCCGGTCCCGCCGGATGTGCTGCTGCAATGGAACTGGCGCGCGCCGGTTGTCGCCCTGTCTTGCTTGATAGGTCCGAAACCGTAGGCGATCCCCTTTGCGGCGGGTTCATGAGCTGGCGCACGCTGGCACAGCTTCAGGCTATGGGCGTAAACACTGTCGAGCTTGGCGGCCATCCGGTCGATCACCTGCGGTTGTTCGCCCACGGGCGCAGGGCGGACACACCACTCCCGCACCCCGCCCTCGGCCTTTCTCGACATGCCCTGGACAGCCATTTGCGCCGCTGCGCCATTGCTGCCGGTGCGCGGATGGAAATCGACACCATACGCAAGCTTTCCGCCGGATCGGCACAGGGCCAGGCCAAGGAGTGGACGGCCAATTCCATTTTTCTGGCCACCGGCAAGCACGATATCCGGGGATACAGTCGACCGCGCTTCGGAAACGACCCGGCGCTTGGCCTGCGCATCAGGCTTCCCGCCAGCATGGAACGCGCAGCCCTTGTTGGCTCTGCCATCGAACTGCACCTTTTCCGTGGCGGCTATGCGGGGATCGTGCTGCAGGAAGATGGTTCGGCAAATATTTGCCTAGCCCTGCGCAAATCCGCCCTGGCAGATGCAGGAGGTGCGCCGACATCACCTCCTCGAGCAGGTCGCCGACCGGAATGCCGATTTTGCAGGCCGTCTTGGCAGCGACTGGAAGGAGGCGCGCATCGAGACAATCGGCGCGGTGCCTTACGGCTGGATTGCGCGCGACACGTCTTCCGGCCTGTTCCGGTTGGGAGACCAGGCCGCCGTGATCCCGTCGCTGGCAGGCGAAGGCATGTCCATCGCCATCGCCAGCGGCACCATGGCCGCGCAACACTGGCTTGCGGGAGGTGCCGCATCGGCCCCGTCTTTCCAGCGCGCTTTTGCCGCCCGTGCCTATCCGCCCGTACAACTGGCGAAGGCGGCCCGGTTCATGGCCGAAACTCGGTTTGGCGCCGCTGCGGCGCTGGCGCTCGCGAAGCTTGCGCCGGCGCTTGTCATCGACCTTGCAGAGCGCTGCCGCATCGCGCCAGCCCATGACAACGCCGCCCGGACGACTTGCGCACAAGCACGTCCCTGCTAAGAGGCGCGCAAATCCGAAACAGATTCCAAGACGAGGCAGCACACCCATGGCGAAGATTCAGGTCAAGAACCCCATCGTAGAGATCGACGGCGACGAGATGACAAGGATCATCTGGCAGTGGATCCGTGAACGCCTGATCCTGCCCTATCTCGATGTTGACCTGAAGTATTATGATCTGTCGGTCGAAAAGCGTGACGAGACGGACGACCAGATCACCGTTGATTCCGCGAAAGCCATCCAGAAATACGGGGTTGGCGTAAAGTGCGCCACCATCACACCTGACGAAGCCCGCGTCGAGGAATTCGACCTCAAGCAGATGTGGCGTTCGCCGAACGGCACGATCCGCAACATCCTCGGCGGCACCATCTTCCGCGAACCGATCGTGATCGACAATGTGCCCCGCCTGGTGCCCGGCTGGACCGACCCCATCGTGGTGGGCCGCCACGCCTTTGGTGACCAGTACCGCGCCACCGACACGCTGATCCCCGGCGCAGGCAAGCTGCGCATGGTGTTCGAAGGCGACGACGGCCAGAACATCGACCTCGAGGTCCACACCTTCGACCAGCCTGGCGTGGCGATGACGATGTACAACCACGACGAGAGCATTCGCGACTTTGCGCGCGCCAGCTTCAACTACGGCCTCGATCGTGGCTGGCCGGTGTATCTCTCCACCAAGAACACCATCCTGAAAAAGTATGATGGCCGCTTCAAGGACCTGTTCCAGGAAGTGTTCGACACCGAAGGCTTCAAGGAGAAGTTCGAGGCAGCCGACATCGGCTACGAGCATCGCCTGATCGACGACATGGTTGCCGCCGCGCTGAAGTGGAACGGCAAGTTCGTATGGGCCTGCAAGAACTACGACGGCGACGTGCAGTCCGACATCGTGGCGCAGGGCTTCGGCTCGCTTGGCCTGATGACCAGCGTGTTGATGAGCCCCGACGGCAAGACCGTGGAAGCCGAAGCTGCCCACGGCACGGTGACGCGCCACTATCGCCAGCACCAGCAGGGCAAGGCGACGTCGACCAACCCCATCGCCTCCATCTTCGCATGGACGCGCGGCCTGATGTATCGCGGCCGGTTCGACAACACGCCCGACGTGGTCGCTTTTGCCGAGACGCTGGAAAAGGTCTGCATCTCCTGCGTCGAGAACGGCCAGATGACCAAGGACCTCGCCCTGCTGATCGGCCCCAGCCAGAGCTGGATGACCACCGAGCAGTTCTTCGAAGCCATCGTCGAGGGGCTTGAGGCCGAAATGAAGAAACAGGGGCTGGCATAAGTCTGCTAGGCTTGCGGCCATGACCAAGGCCCGCCTCGAAGTACGCCAGGCAGAGATCGGTGATATCCGCAGGATCGCCGCTCTCGCCAAGCGCGTGTATGTAGATTTTGTCCCCTATACGCAGAGCGAAATTCGCGGGCAGTTGAACAACTACCGCGAAGGTTGCTTTGTCGCGTTCCTTGACGACAAGTTGATCGGCTATTGCGCGTCGATTCGGATCGGCGGCGACAAGGCGCTGCGACCGCATGGCTGGGACGAGATTACCGGCAAGGGCTATGGCAGCCGTCACGATCCGAAAGGTGACTGGCTGTATGGCTACGAGCTTTGCGTCGATCCCAAGACACGCGGCACCCGCATCGGGCGACGCCTGTATGAAGAACGCCGAAAGCTGGCCGAACAGCTTGAGCTGAAGGGTATCGTCTTTGGCGGACGCATGCCCAACCTTTCCAGGAGCTGGCGGCGTGTAGATGGCCCCGAAGACTACCTCGAGAAGGTGATCCACGGGAAAATCCACGACCCCGTGCTCCGCTTCCAACTGGCCAACGGGTTCGAGCCGATCGGCATACTTCCCAACTATCTGCCGGAGGACAAGCGCAGCCGCGCCTTTGCCACGCACATGGTGTGGCGCAATCCCTTCGTGGACCAGGAAGCCAGCCCCAAGGCCCGCGTGCCTCGCGGGGTGGAGAACGTTCGCGTGGCGGCCTGCCAGATGCAGGCCCGCGCGGTAAAGGACTTCGACGAATTCATGCGCCAGGTGCGCTATTTCGTCGATGTTGCAAGCGATTACGAATCGGACTTCATCCTTTTTCCCGAACTTTTCACGTTGATGTTGCTAAGCGCAGAGGAAGAAGAACTCTCGCCAATGGAAAGCATCGAACTGCTTTCCGAATACACGCCGCGCATTCGTGAGGCGCTGAGCGAGATGGCGTTGAAGTACAACATCAACATCATCGGCGGCTCGCATCCCACGCGCATGGAGGATGGCGACATCCACAACGTGGCGATGGTGTGCCTGCGTGACGGCTCGACCCACGAACAGGAGAAGATCCACCCCACGCCTAACGAAGCCTATTGGTGGAACATTCGGGGCGGCGATTCGGTGGACGTGATCCAGACCGATTGCGGACCTGTGGGCGTGCTGATCTGCTACGACAGCGAGTTCCCCGAACTGGCCCGCCGCCTGGCGGATGAGGGCGCGCGGATCATCTTCGTGCCGTTCTGCACGGACAGCCGCCAGGGCTACATGCGCGTGCGTTATTGCGCCGCTGCCCGCGCAATCGAGAACCAGTGCTACGTCGTGATGAGCGGTAACGTGGGCAACCTGCCCAATGTCGCGAACATGGATATCCAGTACGCGCAAAGCTGCATCCTCACCCCTTGCGACTTCCCCTTCGCCCGCGATGGCATCGCCGCCGAAGCCACCGAGAACGTGGAAACGCTTACGATCAGCGACGTGAACCTGGCAGACCTTGCCTGGGCCCGCGCCGAAGGCACCGTCCGCAACCTGGCCGACCGCCGCTTCGACCTCTATCGTATCGAGTGGGAGCAAAAGGGTTCCGGCGGAGACGCGGCAGACATCAGCGGTCCGCCGCCATTGCACCAGCATGGGCCTGGTGGGGGTTAGGAGAAGCCCTCAGACCCCCATTAACCTGATTTCATTGATTTTCTGCCATCTGTTTTCCACCGAGAGACAGGGGCCTCAATGAACAATGGCAGCATACGCCTGCGCTTGCACAGTCCTGCGCTGCAATGGCTCACCGATCCCGGCAGATCGGTGGCGGATCAGATCCGCCCTCACTTGCTCGCGCAGCTCCTTTCCTCTCCCGGGGCAATCGTCATGGGCGCGATCAGTGGACTGATCGTAAGCGGGGCCAGCATCGCGCGCGACGGTTCCCAGGTCTTCACCATACTGGCGGCGCTGGAATGTCTGATATTTCTCGCCCGCCTGCTGTGCATTCGCGATCAGTCGCGCAGCGGCGCCCGACAGCGCGAAGTGCGCGGCGACTGGTCGATCTGGCTTTCCTGTGCATGGTGCGCGCTGCAAGGGCTGACGGCCTTCTTCGCGATGCAGACAGGCGACGAAGTTCTGATGGTTCTGAGCGCCACGATGGTGATGGCGCTGACTGGCCCTCTTTGCGCCCGTAACTACGCGGCGCCCAGGCTTGCGCTACTGCTGGTGTGCCTGTGCGATTTCCCTTTCGTGGCGGGCGCCTTGGCCACCGGAAACCCCTGGTACCTGATCCTCGCTCTGATGACGCCTTTCTTCCTGTTCGGAGCGATGCAGATCGTCAACAATTACAGCGCCGCAATGGTGCGCGCGCTTACTGCAGAGCGCACAAATCTTGAACAGTCCCGCCGCGATCCTCTGACCGGGCTTTTCAATCGCAGCGGACTGGATTGGCGGCTCGATGATCTGGACTCCACCAGGATGCTGGCGATCGTCGCCATGGATCTGGATGGCTTCAAGGAGATCAATGACAAATTCGGCCATGCGGCCGGTGATCACGTGCTGGAACAGGTTGCACGACGCATGCATCCGTCGTCCGGCCAGATGACATTCTCGCAAGATTGGGTGGAGACGAGTTCCTCGCTGTTCTTCCAGGCCTGGATCCGGACTCGGCGTGCCGAATTGCCGATCGATTGTTAACGGCAATCTGCAAGGAACCCTATCCGATCCCCGATCGTCCGCCGGTTCGTGTAGGTGTCAGCATTGGTTATGCATGCCTGCCGGATGATACGAAATCCGTCTCGAAGCTGCGCGAATATGCCGATGACGCACTTTACGCGGCAAAGGGATCGGGAAAGGGTTTGACCGCCCGCTTCAAACGGAGCCTCGCCGCCTGAGCTTCGCCGCAGGCCGTGGCCAGTTTCCTATCGCGTTGCGGGCGAAATACCTGCTGCTTCCGCATCCTTGGCCGTCGACTTGCTCACCAGCCAGATTGCCAACCATGCGGCCGCAAAGCCCGGAATGATCTCGTAAACGCCCGGTCCGCCCAGGAATTCACCGTTCCAGCCCAGCGCGATCCAGGCGATCACCACCGCAGCGCCCGTAACCAGCCCGGCAACTGCGCCCGCGCCAGTCATCCGCTTCCACGTCAACGAGAGGATGATCAGCGGGCCGAACGCCGCGCCAAAGCCTGCCCACGCGTTGGCGACCAGTGCCAGCACGCCGCTTTCAGGATCGCTCGCAATCAGGATGGCCGCCACCGAAACCAGCGCCACGCATACGCGGCCCACGTTCACCATTTCCGTTTCGCTTGCATCCTTGCGCAGGAAGAGGCGGTAGAAATCTTCGGTCAACGAGCTCGAACTTACCAGCAATTGCGAGGAGATCGTGCTCATGATCGCCGCCAGCAGCGCTGCCAGCAGGAAGCCCGTGACGAACGGGTGGAACAGCGTGTTCGCAAGCAGGATGAAGATAGTCTCCGAATTCTCCAGCGTCAGCCCGTTCATCTCGACATGGGCACGGCCCGCAAGGCCAACCCCAAGCGCGCCGATCAGCGCCACCAGCATCCAGCCAAGGCCAATGTTGCGTGCCGCCGGAATGCCGCCTTCCCTGACGGCCATGAAGCGCACGATGATATGCGGTTGCCCAAAGTAACCCAGCCCCCATGCGATAGCCGACAGGAAACCGACTGCGGTCAATCCGCCGAACCAGCTGAGGAAGTTCGGATCGACGGCGCGCAGCGCCTCGCCTGTCGCCCCCCAGCCATCGCCAAACAGCACGACCAGCGGCATCACCACCAGCGCCACCACCATGATGCAGCCCTGCACGAAATCGGTCAGGCTAACGGCCAGGAAGCCGCCCACCATGGTGTAGGCCAGCACTACCAATGCAGTTAGCAGCACACCTGCCATATATGGGCTGAAGCCCATGACCGGCGTATCGATGAAGGTGCTTTCGAACAGCAGGCCGCCGCCGACCAGTCCTGCCGCGGAATAGACCGCGAAGAAGATCACGATGATGATCGCGGAAATCACGCGCAGCGCGATGGCGTTTTCAGGAAAGCGATTGGCCAGGAATTGCGGAATCGTCAGCGCATTGCCGTAATCCACCGTCTGCTGGCGCAAGCGCGGCGCAACGATGAACCAGTTGGCAACCGCGCCTGCAAACAGTCCAATGCCGATCCATGCTTCCACCAGGCCGGAAAGGTACAGCGCGCCGGGCAATCCCAGCAGCAGCCAGCCCGACATGTCAGACGCCCCTGCGGACAGCGCCGCAACGGCGGGAGGCAGGTTGCGCCCTCCCAACAGGTACCCTTCGCTGTCTTCGGTAGACCGCTTCCAGGCGTAAAGCCCGATACCAAGCATCAGGACAAAATATAAAGCGAGCGAGATCAATGTCGGTGTCTGCATGGCGCCCTGCATACAGCCCGTGACGCGCATGTCACCAGTGTCGGTAAACTTGCCATTCTATGTCGACCTGCCGCGCTGCAACGCAATATATCGGTTGTTAAACGCTTCTCGATCTTTGATAACGGCTGGCAATGCACGGTGCCGAAGCCATTTCTCCGATCATGAAGGACGCGCTCGTCATCCTTGGCGCGGCCGGAATCGTGATTCCCTTGTTCGCGCGCTTCCGCGTAACCCCGATTATCGGCTTTATCCTGATAGGCCTGCTTGTGGGTCCATACGGCCTCGGGCGGATGGTGCCCAGCTATGACTGGCTCTCCTATGTCACGATTACGGATCAGGAACGGCTGGAGCCATTTGCCGAATTCGGCATCATCCTGTTGCTGTTTGCCATCGGGCTGGAGTTGAGTTTCAACCGCTTGTGGCAATTGCGAAAGCTGGTTTTCGGTCTGGGGGCACTGGAATTGCTGGTGATCGGGTCGCTCCTCGCCGCGATCCTCTCGATGATGGGGCAATACTGGACGGGCGCGATGGCGCTTGGCCTTGCCCTCGCCTTTTCCTCAACCGCACTGGTTTTGCCGATATCCGGCACCAACACGCCCGTGGGCCGTGCTGCGCTATCAATGCTGTTGTTCGAAGATATCATGATCGTGCCGGTCATCTTCCTGCTCGGCGCGCTTGCGCCATTTGCAGCGGAAGAAGGGGCAGTCAGCCTGTTTGAAACGATCTGGCAGGGCCTGCTGGTGGTTTTCATCATGATGGTGGCAGGCCGTTTCCTGTTGCCCAAGCTGTTCGCGCAGGCCGCGCGCACGAAAAGTCCCGAACTGTTCCTTGCTGCCAGCCTGCTGGTGGTGATCGGCGCCAGCCTTGCGACGGCATTCGTTGGCCTTTCCCCGATCGTGGGCGCGCTGATTGCCGGCCTGCTGATCGCGGAGACCGAGTATCACACCGAAGTCGAAGGTATCATGGAGCCGTTCAAGGGCCTGGCCCTGGGCATATTCCTTATCACCGTGGGCATGGGTATCGACCTCGCCACCATCTGGAACAACCTCTGGATGATTCTGGGCGCTGTGGTCGGCGTGCTGACGCTGAAGGCGGTCGTCACCGGCGTTCTGCTGCGTCTGATGGGCGCGCGGCGCAGCACCGCGACAGAGACCGGTATCCTGATGGCCAGTCCGTCGGAAACCACGCTGATCGTGCTCGCCGCTGCCACCAGCGCCCTGCTGGTGCAGCCCGGCACAGCGCAATTCTGGCAGATCGTCACTGCCATCGGCCTTACCATAACGCCGCTGCTGGCATTGTTGGGCCGCTACGTCGCACGCCGGGTAGAACCTGCCCCCACGCTGGATGAGGTGGACGGCAACAGAGAAACCCCGCGCGTGATCATCGTCGGCTTTGGCCGCGTCGGCAGGCTTGTCGCCCAGATGCTGGAGAAGCACGAGAAAGCTTACGTCGCCGTCGATGCCGACAGCGACCTGATCGAGGAAGCCCGACGCGACGGGTATTACGCCGTTTTCGGCAATGCAATGCGATCGGACTCGCTCGATCACCTCGGTATCGATCAGGCACCTGCCGTGATCCTGACGATGGACGAGCATGTACTGGCCCAGCGGTTGGTGAAAAAGCTGCGCGCCTCGCACCCGGATTTGCCTATCATCGCCCGTGCGCGTGACAGTTTCCATGCGGCAGAACTCTACCGCAGCGGAGCGTCCACGGCGGTGCCGGAAACCCTGGAAAGTTCGCTCCAGTTATCCGAAGCTGTGCTTGTCGATCTTGGTGTTCCGATGGGGCCGGTGATCGCCTCCATTCACGAAAAGCGCGATGAGTTTCGCGAACAGATTCGCGAGAATGGGGCGCTGGAAAACAAGCCGAAGCTGCGCACAAGTACGGCGAAAAGCTGAGATTTCTTGGAAATACAGGCGGGTTGGCGCGTTGGTGGGAAAAGGAGAATACCCCATGAGCGAACAAAAAGACCCCACCAAGCCAACTCCGAACGACGAGAAGTTCAAGCCGAAGAATGTCGCCGCCGATGATGAACATGGTCGCGCAACCCGCAATATGACGGATGTGCCCCGTGGCAGCGAGGGCGACCGTCGACGCGCTTCACAAAATCGCGTCGACTGACTTCTAGCCGCCGATGGCCGCCAGTGCCTCGCGCACGGCGGTCAAGGCATCCTCTGCCTTGTCGCCATCAGGGCCGCCGCCCTGCGCCATATCGGGGCGACCACCGCCGCCCTTCCCGCCCAGGGCCGCAACGCCCTCGCGAACCAGGTCAACTGCGCTTATCCTGGCTATCAGGTCTTCGGTAATACCTACCGCAAAGGCAGCTTTTCCATCATTGACGGCACAGATCGCCGCGACGCCCGAGCCCATTCTTGCCTTGGCTTCATCCAGTAGGCCGCGCAATTCCCTGGGGTCCATGCCTTCCAGCACCTGACCCGAGAATTTCACCCCGGCAATTTCCTCATCGGCCTTCGTCGCCGCACCACCTGCACCGCCAAGCGCCAACTGTTTCCTGGCCTCGGCCAATTCGCGCTCCAGCGACTTTCGCTCGTCCACCAGCGCCGCGACCCGTGCCTCGACCTCGTCCGGCGCGGTCTTCAACGTTGCAGCTACGGATTTGAGCGCTTCCTCGCGGCCAACGATCCACCGTCGCGCCGCTTCGCCGGTCAGCGCCTCGATCCGGCGGACCCCGGAAGAAACCGCACTTTCGGAAATGATGCGGAACAGACCGATATCGCCGGTGGCTTTCACATGGGTGCCGCCGCACAATTCGACCGAGTATTTCCGGCCGGAGCCGTCCGTATCGGCGCGTCCGATGGAGAGCACGCGCACTTCGTCGCCGTACTTCTCGCCAAACAGGGCCATTGCGCCTGCCTCGATTGCGTCATCCGGGCTCATCAACTGCGTGCGCACCTCTTCGTTCGCGCGAATTTCGGCATTCACCTCGGCTTCGATGGCGGCGATTTCGGCAGGCGAAAGCGGCTTGGGGTGAGAGAAATCGAAGCGGAAGCGATCTTCTGCGACGAGAGATCCCTTCTGCGTCACATGATCGCCAAGATGATTTCGCAATGCGGCATGCACCAGGTGCGTTGCGGAGTGGTTGGCGCGGATCTTGTCGCGCCGCTCGGCGTCGATGGCCAGGTGTACCGTATCGCCGACACTGACTTGCCCGGACTGTATGACACCATGATGCGCATGCAGGCGGCCAAGCGGTTTCGACGTGTCGCTGACGGCAATGGCAAGGCGATGGTCGCCGGTGATAGTGCCGGCATCGCCGCTCTGGCCGCCACTCTCGCCGTAAAACGGGGTCTGATTGGTCAATACCAGCACGTCCTGCCCGCTATCGGCGCGGTCCACCTCCTTGCCATCGACGACCAGCGCCACCACGCGGCCTTCGCCTTCACTCGACGTATAGCCGGTAAACTCTGTCGCCCCCTCGCGTTCGGCGATATCGAACCAGTGCTCGCTGTCCGCCGCTGCGCCGGAGCCTTTCCATGCCGCGCGCGCCGCCGCCTTTTGCTGCGCCATCGCGGCATCGAAACCTTCACGATCAACGCCGACCCCGCGGGCGCGTAATGCGTCTTCGGTCAAATCGTAAGGGAAGCCGAAGGTGTCGTAGAGCTTGAAGGCGGTTTCACCCGGCAGCCTGTCGCCTTCGCCCAGCGATCCGGCTTCGTCATCGAGCAGACGCAGACCCTTTTCCAACGTCTGGCGGAACCGGCTTTCTTCGCGCTCGAGAACCTCGGTAATCAGCGCCTGCGCGCGCCCGAGTTCAGGATAGGCCTGTCCCATTTCACCCACCAGGGTGGGCACAAGACGGTGCATCAGTGGCTTGTCGGTGCCCAGCAAGTGCGCATGTCGCATCGCCCGGCGCATGATGCGACGCAAAACGTAGCCACGCCCTTCATTCGAGGGCAGAACACCATCGGCGAGCAGGAAACTTGTCGAACGCAAATGATCTGCGATCACCCGGTGACTGGCAAGTGCATCGCCTTCCGCCTTCGCGCCGGAAAGTTCTTCACCAGCCGAGATGATTGTCTTGAAAGTGTCCGTGTCGAAGACGTTGTGAACACCTTGCATCACGGTGGAAATCCGCTCCAGCCCCATTCCCGTGTCGATACTGGGGCGCGGCAGATCACCAGAAATCTGATCAGCTTCCTGAAGGTATTGCATGAAAACGAGGTTCCATATCTCCACGAAGCGATCGCCATCTTCATCGGGCGACCCCGGAGGTCCGCCGGCAACGTCAGGGCCATGATCCCAGAAGATTTCCGAGCACGGGCCACAGGGGCCATCGGAGCCCATCGCCCAGAAATTGTCCTTCGTGGCGATGCGGATAATGCGTTCCTCGGGCAGTCCGGCGATGCGCTTCCACAGGTCAAACGCCTCGTCGTCCGTATGATAGACTGTAACCGTCAGCCGGTCGGCATCCAGGCCCAGTTCCTTGGTGACCATGGTCCAGGCGAGTTCGATCGCCCGTTCCTTGAAATA
This sequence comes from uncultured Alphaproteobacteria bacterium, assembly GCA_963783265.1. Classification (GTDB taxonomy): domain Bacteria; phylum Pseudomonadota; class Alphaproteobacteria; order Sphingomonadales; family Sphingomonadaceae; genus Alteraurantiacibacter. The sequence goes on from CAWAMU010000011.1 coordinate 154,534, forward strand.
GTCGCCGAAGCTGAAATTGCCGAGCATCTCGAAAAATGTCAGATGGCGCGCGGTGTAGCCGACATTGTCGAGATCATTGTGCTTGCCGCCAGCGCGGACGCATTTCTGGCTGCTTGTGGCGCGCGGCGCTGGTGCGGTCTCCATGCCGGTAAACACGTTCTTGAAAGGCACCATGCCCGCGTTCACGAACATCAGCGACGGATCGTTGTATGGCACCAAGGGTGCGGAAGGCACGATCTGGTGCTCGCTGGCCGCAAAGTATTCCAGGAATGCGCGGCGAATATCGTTTGTGGTTGTTGTCATGTGGGCGAATTAGGAGCCAAATGGCGCTCGGGCAAGCCGCCTCGCGCGACTAACCGGCCTTGCGTGCCGAAACAATCCATACGGCCGCTGGCAACGAGACTATACCCTCGCGACAATTGCGCGCGCATAGGTCGCGAACACGGCCCAGAAAGCGTTCTCTCGCGCCGGCCTCCATTTCGGCGGCGGCACGCGCCGCCGGGCCAATCAGAGAGAAATACTTGACCGCTTCCTCCACCGGATTCTCTCCTGCTCCGGCAATCATCGGGAAATCGTGCTTCTCGAAGCTGATGTTTTCCCACCCGGCCGAGCGGAGGATGGAGATCACCCAATCCTCTTCCGCAAAGGCAAACGGACCTGGCCCGGACGGGTCCATCGGCGGCGCCGCTTTCGGAAGCAGGCGGATTATCTCGGTGAAGAAGGGATTCTGCGCAACTTCGCGGAAGCATGAGAACAACAAGGAGGCGCCCGACCGCGATTGCCGCGCCAGATTGGAGAAAGCTGCCGCAGGATCGGCAAAGAACATCACGCCGTGACGCGAAACCAGCAAGTCTGGCGCGGTGCCGCTCGCACTTTGCCATTCCGCGGCATCCGCGAGAACGAACTGGACATTGCCGAGTTGGCTGCCCCGCTCTTTTGCGACCGCGACGAGTTGAGGAGACACGTCGACACCGGTGACCGATACACCCGGTCTGCCTCTCGCAATGGCAAGCGACAGCTCGCCCGCGCCGCAGCCGATATCGAGCACTTCGCTGAAACTGAATTCTCGCGTGCGCTGGAGGAGACGTTCGGTCAGGAGAGTGAAACTGCGATCCGTTCGCCGCCATTGCGCGGCCCAGGTTTCGCCACTGCTGCCCTGCCACTCACTCTTGTCTACCAACTCGCGTCTCCCACGTTGCGTTGCAGACTACCGTCCTGTCCGGCATGGGACAATCGCCATAATGCGAAGAAGCCGGCGTCGGTGGTTCGAATTACCCACCTGGCGCCGGCTCCGCTCTCGCAAGGCCTCCGGTGATCCTTGATCCACAGCTAATGTGGAACACATGGAACACTGTCCTGGAGATAAATATCTCCGACGGCCTTCTTGAGGATCAGTCTTCGGGTTCCGCGTCCGGGCCCGTCATCATCTCCTCGGCGACTTCGTCGGTTTTGCTGCGGATGGCAGCCTCCAACTTGTCGCAAACTTCAGGGTTTTCCTTGAGGAAGGTCTTGGCGTTCTCGCGCCCCTGCCCGATCCGCACGCTGTCGTAGCTGAACCAGGAGCCGGACTTCTCGACGATGCCGGCCTTCACGCCCAGATCGAGGATCTCGCCGATCTTGGAAATGCCTTCGCCATACATGATGTCGAATTCGACCTGCTTGAACGGCGGGGCGACCTTGTTCTTCACCACCTTCACGCGGGTGGAGTTGCCGATCACCTCGTCACGATCCTTGATTGCGCCGGTCCGGCGAATGTCGAGGCGGACAGAAGCGTAGAACTTGAGGGCGTTGCCGCCCGTAGTGGTTTCCGGATTGCCGTACATCACGCCGATCTTCATGCGCAGCTGGTTGATGAAGATCACCATGCACTTGGAGCGGTTGATGGAGCCGGTGAGCTTGCGCAGCGACTGGCTCATCAGGCGGGCCTGCAGGCCAACGTGGCTGTCGCCCATTTCGCCCTCGATCTCCGCACGCGGCACCAGCGCGGCGACGGAGTCGACCACCAGCACGTCAATCGCGTTGGAACGAACCAAGGTGTCGACGATTTCCAGCGCCTGCTCGCCCGTGTCGGGCTGAGAGACGATCAGTTCGTCGATGTCGACGCCCAGCTTGCGGGCATAGATAGGATCGAGCGCGTGTTCGGCATCGACGAAGGCAACCGTGCCTCCGGCCTTCTGGCATTCGGCCAGCACGTGGAGCGCCAGCGTGGTCTTGCCCGAGCTTTCCGGCCCGTAGACCTCGATCACGCGACCCTTGGGCAGACCGCCGATACCGAGGGCGATATCGAGCCCGAGAGATCCGGTGGAGATCAACTCCACATTCATCGTTTCCTTCTGGCCCAGCTTCATTGCCGAGCCCTTGCCGAATGCGCGATCAATCTGCGCAAGCGCGGCGTCGAGCGCCTTCTGACGGTCCACGTTGGATTCCTTTTCTACGAGCTTGAGATTTGCACCTGCCATGACATGGCCTCCGTCAGCTTTCTAGGGTCGCGTTAAACTCTTCAACAGAAGCAGGTGTACCCACTTTGTTCCAAAAGAACAAGAGTGGAACGGGATTTTTGTTGGATTTGATGCCGGAAGCGCGAAAATCTATCGTTTTCAGCCGGATCAGGCAGTCATTCCGTGACTTCGCCGACTTCCCAGCTGACGGCTCGCGTTCCATTGGCCGGAACATCGACCAGAATGATTCGCTGGCCGTTGCGCAGGCGTTCGCGAAGACCGCGGAACCGCCACTGGCCGGGGGAGCCCAATTCCAGGCGCACGGTTACAGGATGCGGATTCGCATTGGTGAGCGTGGCGCGCGTATCCATCCACTTTGCCCCATTGCCGCGTGGATCTTCATCGCCCGCATAGTTGCAACCGACGAACACCTGTGACGATGCGCCCAGCGAAAGCTCGACATCCTGGCCGGAGGCGTAATCGCGCAGGCTTTCCTCTGCCACCAGCAGTTCTCCGCGCGGCCCCCGCTCGAACACCGAAACCGTGCCGGAGGGAAGCGCGGCACCAAGGCCATGATCCTCGTCGTTCACCGTCTCCAGCAGCATGCGCGCCGCGCGTGGCTCGCTTGCGTCCCATAGCCACGGGCTGCAATCCGCCTCGTAAACCAGTTCGCCTTCAACGCCCTCCTCGCGCAGGAACGCGACCTGCTTCAGCCCTTGTGCATTTACATCCACGGGCACCGGCACGCGGTAAAGTTTCAGATCGCCGAGCTGTTCTTCCCCGGCCATCACGGCGACCGGCGCGGCAAATTCCATCATCTCGTTCTGGACGCGCGAGGCGGTCACGACGATCCTATCACCAGCGGCCATGGCCATCGGTGGCGGCGGCGGAGGCGGCGGATAGCCGGGACGCGGCACGGGCGATCCTGCAGCCGTGCTGCCGATGGGATAGCAGGTCAGGCGCAGCGGGCGCGCCGTTGGCGGATCGGACAGGCCCTGCAAATCGCTCGTCACGTTCAGCGTGCCGGCAACCGCCATCAGTTCGGCGTTTGCGAAACTTTGCCCGTTGTCGTTGAGGATCGTCAGCCAGCTGGTGAGATCGAAACGCACATCGTCATTATCGCGCCCCTCGTGCAGGGTGGCGACGTAGCTGGCTTCCCAATCGAAACCCCAGGCAAGGTAAGAGAGCGTGACGGTGTAAGTGCCGCCGCTGGTATCGCGCGTGTCGATGGAGAAGATCGGATCGGCGGAAAGGCCATCGGGCACATCGTCGAAAGTCAGGCGCTCCGGCAGACCGGAACACCGCACAGCCTCGAAACCGTCCTGCGTCTGCAATACCAGGCCGCCATCGGCGCGGGTGCGGATGATGGCATCCTCGCTATCCGCTTCGCCGCTTGCGGGATTGGTGCGCGTGATCGTGACGCGGTTGCCGAGGCTGCCGTTTACCAGCGCCGCCGGGCTGAGCAGGTCTGCATTGCGGTTTTTCTCTATCGTGCCTCCGGGAAGTCCGGTGACGATGGCGGAGACGGCCACCATGCCTTCCGCGACGCCTTCAAAGCCGATGCGCAATTCGCCGGGCGGCAGGGTGACGGTGCGCGTCTCGCTGATCATCGCGAAACCTTGCGGCCAATCCGTATTCATCGTTCCGCCAATGCCGCGATTGGGATCGCGATAGACGGTGACGGCAAGGCTTTCCGGCTCCGAAGCCTCCACAATTGCGCGTTGCTGCGCGGCGACAGGAACAGAAAGTGCCAGCAGCGGCAAGAGAAGGAGGGCCGAACGGGCCATGTCCCCCGCCCTAGAACCGCGTCTCGTATGTCACGCGAACCTCGCGTTCGCCATTGGCGGGCACGGACACGCGATAGAGGCGATTGTCGATGTTGAGCTGTTCGCCCGCCACATCTTCGCTCACCACGCGGTAATCCCAGCCCCACCAGTAACGGCCAAGGCCCGACTGGGTGAGCTCCACCTCCACCGGCTCCGGCTTGGCGTTGGTGAAGGTGTAGCGCATGGTGGTGCGGTAATATGTCACTGCGCGGTCCACCTGCACTTCGCGCACAACCTCCCCGTCCTCGATCACGCGATAACGGCTGCTGGCCTCGTATTCGGCGGCCGTGATGCGTTCGCGTTTCTCGACCTCGGCCTTCATATAGACATCGAAGGCATCGCCAGTGCGCAGGGAGAGGGTGCTGCCCATCGGCGTGTGGCCGATGCCGTTCTCGCCGATGAATTGCGGATTGCCTTCGCGCGTCGCGCTGGTAGAAGCGCACCGTGCCCGCGGGCAGCGCATCGCCAAGCCCGCCTTCGCGGCTGGAATTGAAACTGATGGCGCTGGAGGCAGGCCGGAAATCATCGTCACTCGCCAGCCAGTTTGCGCCGATGGTGTAGACGCGGCGGGCGGGCACGCCCTGCACATCGAGGAAGCTGACCTGCTTCGTCTGCGCATTGGCAATCGTGGTGCGGCCTTCGATGGGGTAGAGATAGAAATCGCCCAGCCGCTCCCGATCGGCGGTTTGCGTGCCGGGGCGCACAAGATCGGCACGTGGGGCATTGCGAGAGCCGTTCGGATCGCCCGCCACCAGCAGCGTATCGGCTTGGTGGAAGGTGGTACCGGTGGAGTTGGTGAGCGTGACCCATCCCTGCATGTCGACCGTGCCATTCATCTCGTCAAACAAGGCGACGTAATCGGCGGTCCAGCCAAGGCCGGGGGTGAGATAGCGGATCGCTGCATCGCGAATGCCGCTGCGGCTGGAATTGAGCGTGACCGAGAGGGTTGGCCGCGCGCGCAGGTTGGGCGGCACTTCGTCAAACACCACGCGTACGGGCAGGCCATCGTCGCGCAGCACTTCGATACGGTCGCCGATGCGAACCACCACGCCGCCCACGGTAGAGAGCACTTCGGCGCGTTCGCGGGTCTCGGTGCCCGTGGCGGGATTGGTGCGGATCAGGGTGACGGTGCGTCCGATGGCTTTCTCCATCAGCTTGGTCGGGGTCAGCAGGTCGAAATCGAAGTTCTGTTCGACAATCGCAGTGTCATCGGCGTTGAAGCTGAGCGTGGCGGCGCGGATCTGCGCGCTGACATCGGGAAATTCGATGCGCGTCGTGCCGCGCGCAATGTCGAGCTGGCGGATATCCTGAACCAGCGACTGGCCGTTCTGGTAGATGGTGACAGAAACATCGCCCTGCGCGGTTTCTTCGCCCTGCTGCGCCGAAGCCGGCAGCGCCAACATGGTTGCGGCCAGCAGTGCGGCGGTTGTCTTGCGGAATGTCATTTGGCGGTCCCTCCCCGTGTTGCAGCCATGATATAGAGTATCACGACCTGTATCGGCCATGAATGCCCCATCACGGCCAACCCCAGGAGGCTAGCTGCCCTTGCGCGGGTTCGCCAGCACCTCTCCCACCTTGTCGGCAATTTGCTTTACGCTGAAAGGCTTGGGGATGAAGTGCATCGCCTCGATGTCGATCTCGTTGCGCAACTGGCTTTCGGCATAGCCGGACATGAACAGGACCGGCAGATTGCCGTGCAGCTTGCGGATTTCGCGGGCCATCGCGGGACCATCCATGCTGGGCATCACCACATCGGAAACGACGATGTCGAAATCGTACTTGCCGGTCTTGACGATCTCCAGCCCCTCGTCCCCGTCTGTGGCGGTAACGATGTCATAGCCTTGCCGCGCCAGCGCCCGTTCCGCCACGGCGCGCACCATGTCCTCGTCCTCCACCAGCAGGATGCAGCCGCCGCCCGACCATTCGCTGCCTTTCTCCTCCTCCACCTTGCGCGCCAGTTCCTCTTCCGAAGCCTCGTATACAGGCAGGTAGATGGTGAACCGCGCGCCCTTGATGCCGCCGTCCGGTGCCTTGGCGTTGGAAGCGAAGATGAAACCGCCCGACTGCTTGATAATGCCGTAGACGGTGGAAAGGCCGAGGCCGGTGCCTTTCCCTTGTTCCTTGGTGGTGAAGAACGGTTCGAATATCTTGCCCAGCACATTGGCCGGAATGCCGCCGCCGGTGTCTTCCGCCACCAGCACGGTGTAGGCGCCTGCCGGGATAATCTCGCTGCCCATGCGGCGAATGTCTCTTGCTTCCACTCGCCGGGTGGCGAAGGACAAGGTGCCGCTGGCCCCTTCCCCGCCGCCGTTGGCCTGGATGGCATCGCGCGCGTTCACGGCGAGGTTGATGATCACCTGCTCCAGCTGGCGCGGATCGGCGCGCAGCGAGCCGAGGTTGCGATCATGCCGCACCTTCAGGGTGATCTTGGCGCCCAGCAGACGCTTGAGAAGCTGCGAAACCTCGCTCAGCACATCGGGCAATTGCAGGACTTCGGGTTGCAGGGTCTGCTGCCGACTGAAGGCGAGCAATTGCCGCGTCAGGCTGGCGGCGCGGTTGGAATTGGCCCGGATCTGCTGGATATCGTCATAGTCGCTGTCGCCCGGCGTGTGGCGCAGCAGCATGAGGTCGCAATAGCCGATAATCGCGGTGAGCACGTTATTGAAATCATGCGCCACGCCGCCTGCCAGTTGCCCCACCGCCTGCATCTTGGTGGCCTGCGCAACCTGCCGCTTCAGCCGGGCTTCCTCCGTGGTGTCGGCGAGGGAGAGCAGCACTGCCGCCTCTCCCAGTCCGCGAACACCGGCGAGGCCCAGGCTGATCGGCTCCTCCGGCTCGTTGCGCATGCGCACGGCAACGTCTCCGCTGGAGGCGGGACCCTGGCCGTAGCGGCGCACGGCATCGGACATGGCCGTCTTGTCGCGCGGCACCACCAGGTCTGATGGATAGGGAGGCAAATCGGCGCCGATGCCGGACGCGCGCCGGAACGCGGGATTGGCGAACAGGAACTTGCCGTCGCGATTGGTAGTGGCAAGGCCCAGCGGCAACTGTTCCAGCAGGTTTTCCAGCTGTGCTGCCTGCCCCTTGCTTTCACCACCCCAGCCGCCAAGGCCGATGCCGCTGTCGATCAGCAACATGATGGATGGCGCTTCGGCGGCGGCCTTGCCCGGCACCGCCTCGCTGGCAGCAATGGCCGGATCGACCAGCGGCACCTGCACCAGCGTTTGCGGAGAGCCCTTCTGCCCCTCGCGCGTGAAAAAGATCCGTTCACGATCGTCGGAGCGCAGCAGGCGGACGAATTCCTGCCCCGACATGCTGGCATTTTCATCCCCCAGCGCGCGACGTGCAAGCGCCGGATTCGCGGCGCGCACCATGCCGTCGGGAGAGACTAGCGCAACGGCAATACCCGCAGCGCCCAGCACCGTGCCGAACAGGCCGGTGATATGGCTCCCCATCCCGGCCAACGGGTTACTGCGGAGCACGGGCGAGAATCGCCAGACGAGGTAATCGTCCCCGCCGCCCGCGCGCACGGCCTCGGCTTCCCACGTTTTCTCTTCATCGGCGATGGTGACGGTTTCACCGCCCTGCCCGTCCCGCCAGGCAGCGCGGGCCAGCCGCGTGAGCTTTTCCGCACTTAGCCCGTCAATCGGCAAGCGCGGCGGCGCATTGCTGGATCCAAACCACAATTCAAAAGTGGCATTGGCGCAGACGAGGCGATTGGCGCGATCGGTGATGGCAACGGCCAGATCGGAACGCTCTATGGCCGCCACCGTAACCGACCAGTCGGGAACGTCCTGCTCCGGCTTGCTGTCGGCGCCCACATGCGCGCGGCCGGCGGCAAAAGCGATCAGTCCCAGCACGACCAGGCCGCCGGCATAAGCCAGCGTGGCCGTGGAGCTGTCTGTCGCAAACTGGATAAGCGCAATGCTGGCAAGCACGGCGGCAGCCACGGCGATGCCATCGATCAGTCGACGGGATTCCTGCGCTTCAACGATCTTCATCGGCAGCGCTTTAGCACCGGCTTGGCAGGCACCCTAGATGGCAAATCCAGCAAATGTCCGAAAGAATTCACTCTGCCGGTTGCGGCGTCTTGATCCTGGCTGGACGCCTGCCCCACTTGCGCGCCACGACGAAGCGCCAGGTGAAACTGGCCACCAGATACCCGATCGCCGCGCCCACCACGGCCAGCAGGACGAAGCCGAAGGCGGCAACGCCGGCAATCTCTGCCCATTGGGCAAACTCCTGGAACCAGGTGCTCTGAATATGCTGGTTGGCCGTGCCCGAAATCCCGGCATCCACCTTGAGGACGAACTGGCCAAGCCTGTGCGCAACTACCGCCCAGAAGGCGACGGTCAACGGATTGGTGATCAGCGTGGTCACCGCAGCAAGCGGCAGGTTGGCCCGCGAAGGCAGCGCCAGCGCAACGGCAAGGAAAGTCTGGCCCAGCGGAATGATGAACGCGGCAAAGACACCCAGCGCCACACCGCGCGGCACGCTGCGACGGGTAAAGCGCCATAGTTCGGAACGGGCGATGTTGCCGGCAACAGGCGCGAGCCAGCAATTCTTCGCCATCTCGTCCCGCTTGGGCATCTTCGGCACCTGGGCCGAAAGCCACCTTTTTGCCTTGTCCATCATAGGAAAGCCCATACTCCTTTGCGCGGCCATATCTAGATGGTTTTAGACGAATGGATAACAACCATCGCTTAACGGAAAGCCACGGTTCTTACTGAAATTTTCCGGCTGGCCCCGACGCAGGCGTCCCACGCCTTATTTTTGAACGTCAGGAGTTTTCTTTCATGATCCGCGCCTTGTCGCGCTTCCAGTCGCGATCCTTGATCGTGGCGCGCTTGTCGTGCGCCTGCTTGCCCTTGGCCAGAGCCAGCTCCACCTTCGCGCGACCGCGCCCGTTGAAATATACGGACAGTGGCACCAGCGTCATGCCCTTGCGCTCCACCGCGCCCACGAACTTGCCGATTTCGCGGGCGTGCAGCAGCAACTTGCGCGGTCGCTTTGGCTCATGATTGTGGCGGTTGCCGTGGCTGAATTCGGGAATATTGGCGTTGATCAGCCACACCTGCCCGTCGCGCACCTCGGCATAGCTTTCGGCAATGCTGCCCTCGCCGCCGCGCAACGCCTTCACCTCGGTTCCCTGCAAGGCCAGACCGGCCTCGAAAGTTTCCTCGATAAAATAGTTGTGCCGCGCCTTGCGATTCTCGGCGACGACCTTCTGCTTGTCGAACGTGGCGGGTTTGGGGCGTGCCATAAGGTGGCGGCATGTAGGGAGTGGCACGGCGCAAAGCAATCCTGCGCCGCCCCAGGATCGCAGACCTACATAATGTCTTCGGGCAAGGTGGGATTGCTGAGGATACCGATGAAACGCTGCCAGCGGGTCGGCATTGCAGCATCGCCCGCCTCCACCGCCGCTCCAACGATGTCCTGTCCCAGCCCGTAATTGATCACATAGCTGCGATAGGTATCCATGAAGCGCAGCGACTGTTCGGCGCGTTCGCGACTCAGCAAGCGATAGCGCATCGATGCCTCGATCACTTCCTCGCGCGTCATCGTCTCGTCCAGATAGGCGGCGGCCACGGTATAATAGGCGCCCGACAAATCGTCCAGCGCCTCTCGCAATTCGTAATACTGTTCGATCTCGCTGGCATCGATTCCCGCAAGCGGGGCCAGCACGTCACGCTCATATTCCAGCTGGCTGTCTTCCGGAAAGGCCAGTTTCACGCCGTATTCGGCGCTGCCTTCGCTGATGATCGCGCGCGGGGAATAAAGCGGCAGCAGGGTAAATTCGATCTGGCCCAGATTGTTCACCCGGTCCCGCTCTATCAAAGTGGAATAAACATGGTGGCCCGGATAGGCCTCGTGGCAACCGACATCCACGGCGCGGTCCAGCCTGGTGGGCAGATCGGTGTTGATCTCGATCACCGAATGATAATCACCCTGGTAATAGTTGAACCCGCCCCACGGCTTGTCGGTGACGAGGTTGAGATCGAAGCTCTCGCTTTCCGGCAGCGGAATATGCGGCAGGGTGCGCGCGCGGCATTCGGCAACGGCGGCGTCGATCACGGCGGGCAGGCGATCGTTGGGGATGATGAAGCGGTCCTGATAGGCGTTCAGCCTCTCGTTCAGCGGACCGTCCGACGGATCACCCGGCACCAGTTCCTCGATTCGGTGCCAGCACCGGGTCCAGCGTGGCAAGGTCGATCAATTCGGGCCGTACGCCGAACAGGCCCTCGGCCTCGTCCTGAAAAGCAATTTTCTCGCCGCGCAGCATTCGCAGGCGCACCTTGGCGCTGCCCAGCATGGCCCGCAGGTAGCGGACCCGCTCGGCCTCCTGCGAGTCGGCATCAGTTTCGATCAGCCCCAGCGTGGCATCCAGCGCCACGACCCGCGCCTGCAATTCGCCAAGCGAGGTTTCGCCGTTGCGCGCCTGAGCCAGCTCGGCCAGTTCGGGCGGCCCGTAATAGGCATCGACATAGCCGGGGTCTTTCTCCCCGATGGCCAATTGCAATGCGAGATAATCGCGCGCCAGCACATCCAGCGCAGGCGGCGCGATACCGGGCACGGTGGCGCAGGATGTGAGCGCCAGGGCGCTGGCGCCGAGGAGTATCCCGGCTCTCACGAAGCGATCCCCGCCAGTTCCATCGCCTCGTCCACCGCCGCCTTTGCCGCATCCGAACACGGCACGATGGGCAGGCGCACATCGGGTGCGAACCAGTCGAACAGCTTGTTCAGCGCGTATTTGGCCGGTGCGGGGCTGGCGTCGGAGAACATGGCGCGGTGCAGCGGGTAAAGCCGCTCGTTCAATTCGCGCGCGGTGGCGAAATCACCCTTGGCCGCCGCAGCGTGGAAATCGGCGCACAGCTTTGGCGCGACATTGGCGGTTACAGAAATGCAGCCCACCTGGCCCAGTGCATAGCCTGCCAGCGCCAGCGGATCGTCGCCGGACAATTGGCAGAAATCCGGTCCTGCGCCCATGCGGTGCGTCACGACGCGCGAAGGGTCTCCGCTGGCATCCTTGATCGCCACGATCTTGTCGGGGAAGCGGCGGTGCAGTTCGATCACCGTTGCAGGTGCGATATCCGTCACCGTGCGGCCGGGAACATTATACAGCACGATGGGGAGTTCGGCGCGTTCCGCCAGGTAGCTGAAATGCGCCAGCAGCCCTTCCTGCGACGGGCGATTGTAATACGGCGCGACCAGCAGCAGCGCGTCGGCCCCGGCGGCTTGCGCTTCCTTGATATGCCACAGCGCGGTTTTCGTATCGTTGGACCCAGCGCCCGCGATCACCGGCACGCGGCCCGCCGCAACTTCGGCGCAGACGGCGATAACCTTGTGGTGCTCGTCATTGTCCAGCGTGGCGCTTTCGCCGGTCGTGCCGCAGGGCACCAGCCCGCTTGTGCCATTGTCGATCTGCCAGTCGATAAAGCGGCGGTACGCCTGCTCGTCGAAAACATCGCCTGCAAACGGCGTGGCCAGAGCGGGGATCGATCCTGAGAACATTTTACGCCTCTCGTGCGTTGGTGTGAAAAGATGAACTCATCGGAAAATTCGCGCCGAAAGGGCGCCATTTCCCAATAGCCTTACCCGTTTGGAGGGAATATGTATTCAGCGCCTGATAAGGATGCGCCTGCCATTATGTCCAGCATGGTCAGATTACCACTCATAGCAATCGTCGCGGCAATGGCCGCCCCTGCCACCTCTTTTGCCCAGGATGCGGGCGAGTGGGATCGCAATCGCGCCCAACTCGTCGCCCAGCAGCCCGGCCCCATGGCGGCGCAGATCAGCCGCTGGGAAACCCTGTGGGAAGACCGGCAGGCGCAGCGCCCGTTCACCGATTACGCCAGCTTCCTGCTCGCCAATCCGGGCTTCCCGGATGAGACGACGTTGCGCGCCCGAGCCGAACAGCGCCTGCGGGAGGAGTTTGTCGATCCCGCCACGCTGCTACGGTTCTTCGAGAATCAAAATCCTGTCACCAATTATGCCAAGGCGCATTACGCGCTGGCATTGATGGGTCAGGATCGCGCCGCGGCACAGCGCTGGGCGCTCGAGGCATGGCGCGGCGGCGAGATGAGCCCGACCGCCGAGGCTTCGCTCTCTGCCAATTTCGGACAGATATTCGAACAGGGAGACCAGGATCGCCGGATGGATGCCCTGCTGTGGCAACGCGATGCCGAAGCCGCAGCGCGCCAGCTTTCGCGCACGTCTCGGCGCAGAAGCGCGAGGTGTTCCAGGCGCGCCTCGCCATCCTCCAGGGCGGCGACGGGGCGACCAATGCGCCGGGCGCGATGGCCGATCCCGGCTATCTCTACAACCGCAGCCGCGAACTGCGCCAGGAAGGCCAGACCTCGGCTGCCGTGCGCAATATCGTGGACGGGCCGCAGCTTTCTTCCATCCCGTTCGACCAGACCGCGTGGGTGACAGAACTTCTCGCCTGGCCCGCTCAGCCAACTCGCGTGATTCGGTGCGTGTGGCCCAGCGCGCGATCGAGGCGTTCGAGCCCGGATATGACATCTCCACCGGCGAATACCGTCTGCGTGACGATTACACTTCGCTGATGTGGCTGGGCGGCACCAATGCGCTGTGGCAGTTGGGCGATGGCGCAGCAGCCGCGCCGCTGTTCTACCAGTATGGCGCCGCCGCGCGCACGCCGCAGACCCGTTCCAAGGGCTTTTTCTGGGCGGGCGAGGCCTATCGCCGTGCCGGGAATATCGAAGAGGCAAACCGTTACTACCAGATGGCCGCCGATTACGCGGACCGCTTCTACGGCCTGATGGCGCTGGATCGCCTCGGCCGCGATGTACCCAGCTTCGACGCGCAGCCGGAGGGCGAGCCGACGATGGCAGAGCGGCAGCAGTTCCTCTCCGCCCCCATCACCCGCGCCGTGGCCGAAGTCGCCCGCGATGCGCCGTGGAGCACGGGCATTCGCTTCTACCGCTCCATCGCCGACCAGGCAGAGACGGTGGGCGAGCATATGCTGGTGGCAGACCTTGCCCGCGAAATCGGGCGGCGTGACCTTGCCGTGAACCTTGCCGATGCCGCCATGTCCGACGGGCACGAGGGCTTTACCCGCATCGGCTATCCCACGCTGGATACCCCTGCGGGCACCAACTGGACGATGATCCACGCCCTTGCCCGACAAGAGAGCCAGTTTGCCGAGAACGCGATCAGCCACGCCGGCGCGCGCGGCCTCATGCAGTTCATGCCCGCCACCGCGCAGGAGGAATCGCGCCGTGCCCGCGTGCAATATTCCGCCAGCCGTCTGATCGACGATCCCAGCTATTCGATGCAGTTGGGTTCCAACCATATCGAGCGACTGATTGCCTATTACGACGGCAGCTACCCCCTCGCCATTGCGGCCTACAACGCCGGGCCCGGCAATGTGAACAAGTGGCTGCGCGAAAACGGCGACCCGCGCCAGACAGGCGACTGGCTGCGCTGGATCGAGGAAATCGGCTTCTTCGAAACGAAGAACTACGTGCAGCGCGTGGTGGAAAATGCGGTGGTGTACGAACACCTCTATCCCGAACGCACCGGCAGGGCCGGCGGGCCGCGCCATGTAACGGATTTTCTGCGGTAGGCGTAGGGACATGGGCGGGGGTGGCGAGCCGCCCGTCAGCGGAATATCAATTTTTACTCGTCCGCTCCCGGTTTACGGGGGCGGGTGATCTGTAGCGTCTCCGCCTTTTTCATCCGGCTTTGCGAAACTATCTGGTCCACCCCGGTTACAGTGATTGCCAGCTTTCCTTGTTCATCGATGTTGATGAAGTCTTTCGACTTTAAGAACCAGATGTGAAACTCAAGACTTTTCTCATCGATTCCGAGACTTTCCTGCAAGAGCCAGCCGACCAGGCCTGCGTCGGTAGGATATTCACGACGCCTTCTGTAAAGTGCCAGCAACAGGTTATTCTGAACCTCTGCATCGTTAAGTGCGGTTTTCTCGTCTAGGCCAAGTTCGAATGCTTGGTTGAAAGCGGCGCCCTGCCTAACTGGTTGATCTGCATAAATTGCATCGTATTTATCGCGATCTGAAGGATCCTTCAGCGATTTGTAGGCTTCGACAATTTCATAAAAACGTTCTTCGTCTGCGGTCTCGACGTTGTCAGGATGGTACATCTTGGCAAAGTGATGGTATGCCATCTCCAAAATGCGCGCTTCGCAGTCTGGTCGGACTTGAAGAACAGCGTAATAGTCGACGAATTCTGATGATGCCATAATCTATACGATAGATCGTCTTGATCTTCATGCCTAGCAGGATTGTTACTTGCCAAATGTAGTAGACGGTTGCTGGGGCGAGGTTGCAGTTCCGAAACAAGCTGGGCATCTGCAGTGGGACCGCCAACAGACATCCAACCTAGCCCAAGAATTCGACTGCGCTATAAAGACCCGATGCCCTCCCCCGACAACACCAGCCCCATCACCCCCGCGGGCCTTTCCGCCCTGAAGGCGCGTTATGATCACCTGCTCGGCAAGGAGCGGCCAGAGATCGTGGAGATCGTCAGCTGGGCGGCGGGCAATGGCGATCGCAGCGAGAACGGCGACTACCTTTATGGCCGCAAGAAGATGCGCGAGATCGACCGCGAGCTGTCCTATCTCGCCAAGGTGATGAAGCACGCCAAGGTGGTCGATCCCAGCCAGCAGCCCGACAGGAGCCGTGTGTTCTTCGGCGCCACCGTCACCATCGCGCCCATAGATCATGGCTCGGATGACGAGGAGCGCACCGTCACCATCGTGGGAGACAAGGAACAGGACGCCAGCGAAAGCCGGATCGGCTGGTCCAGCCCCATCGCCCGCGCCTTGCGCGGCGCGGAGGTGGGCGATTTGCGCACCGTCCGCCTTCCCGTTGGCGTGAAGGAATGGGAAGTGTTGGCGATCAGCTATCCAGGCGACGCCGAAAGCTAGATCAAGCGTATCAGGCCGCGCGGGTCAACTTCGCGTCTTCGGGCCATACCGGCAGCCTGTCGATAGCCGGACGCGCCAGCAGGAAGCCTTGCATCAGGTGTACGCCGATATCGCAAAGCGCATCCATTTCGCCCCGCGTCTCTATCCCCTCGGCCACCACCGTTCGACCCATGTCTTCCAGCAGGCGCACCATCGCGTAAACGATCTGGCGGCGTGGCTCTGACTGGTCGATGCCCCTGATCAGCGCCATGTCCAGCTTCACGTAATCGGTCTGCATGTCGGCCAAGAGGTTGAGGCCCGAATAGCCTGCGCCAAAATCATCCAGCGCGGTGGCAAAACCCAGTTTGTTGTAGGCCTGCAGGATGTCGCGCACATGATCGGTATCCAGCCGCTCGTTCTCGGTGAATTCGAAGATCAACCGGTCGAGCGGCATGCCCACCTGCCTGGCCGTTTCCAGCGTCAGGCGAATGCAGGCCATGGGTGAATAGACAGCATTCGGCATGAAGTTGATCGACAGGCGCGCATCGCCTTCCAGCAGACCTGCGGCGGCGGCATTCTTGATCGCGGCGACGCGGCAGGCCTGATCGAAGCTGTAAAGTGTTTCGGCGGTTACGCGGCCGAGGATATCTTTGGCCCCCTCACCGTTCGCGCCGCGCACGAGCGCTTCGTATGCGAAGACCCTGCCATCGCGGACATCGAAAATCGGCTGGAATGCGGTCCGGATACCGAAATCCAGCCCCTTTCCCGATTTGCAGGCTTCACATCCCATTACATGCGTCTCCGTCAGATATTCCAACGGTATAGCGTCAAGGTTAAGCGACTGTTGAAGGAGCGCGGTGCCGTTCCCCTACTGACTGCCAACTGCCGGGAAAGAAAAATCTCGCTCGCCGTGTAAGACTTGCGTCCCGCAGCAGACTACCCTTCCATGGCAAGAGGGAAAAACACCGTGGATGAGACAAGGCAATCGCAGGATGAAGCCTATCGCAGCGCCGCCCGGCACTATGGCGGCGCGATAGAACGACTGGCGCGCGGTTACGAAGCCGATGCCGACCTGGCGCGTGATCTGGTGCAGGATATCCATGCCGAGCTTTGGCGTAGCTTCGAGTATTTCGAAGGCCAATGCTCGGTCAAAAGCTGGGTTTACCGCATCGCCCATAATGTGGCGGTCAGCCACGTGCAAACGGCCCTGCGCCGAAAGCCCGGCGAACTTGTCGGGCTGGACGCAATGGCTGAGCTTGCTGCACCTGACGACGTGGCGGCGGCAACGGAAGAAAACCAGTTGCGCAATCGACTGATGGCCACGGTCCATCATCTCAAGCCCGCCGATCGGCAGGTGATGCTGCTTTATCTCGAAGACCTGACCGCCGCCGAGATCGGCGAAGTTACCGGCCTGTCCTCCGGTGCGGTCGCCACTCGTATCCATAGATTGAAGGCATTGCTTGGCGATGCCCTGAACCACGAAGGGAACACCCAATGACCCCCGAAGAATACGCCCGAGACAGCTGGCAATCCGGCGGCGCTGCCGCCCCCCTTCCCCCGCTGGAAGAGCTGCGCAAACGTGCTGACAAGTTTCGCCGCAAGATCGTGCGGCGCAACTGGATCGAATATGCGGCCGGACTGTTCGTCATCGTCATGTTCGGCATCGGTGCCGTAGGCGCGCCGCTGCTGGCGCTGCGCATTGGATGCGCGCTTGTCGTGGGCGGGACGCTGGTGGTCCTGTGGCAACTTCACAAGCGCGGCAGTCCGTTGACGCCGCCGACGCATGGCGGACAGCTTTCCGTCCTGGACTACCGGCGGCGCGATCTTGCCCGCCAACGCGATGCGCTGAACAGCATCTTCGTATGGTATCTGTTGCCGCTGATACCCGGTGGATTGGTGGTGCTGGCCTCGCCAATTCTGTCACTCCCGGTGAGCGAATGGCAACTGCCGCCGCTCTCGGTACTGCCAGGTTTTATCTTGCCCGTGGCATTTTTCATCGGTGTCTATGCACTCAACAAATGGGCTGCACGCAAGCTTCAGGGAGAGATCGACGAGATCGATGCGCTGATGGCGGAATAGCGAAAGCGCAAATGAAAGGGGCGGGCGCGGTCATGACCACGCCCGCCCCTTTTTCATACGGAAAAGGGCTTATTCGGCGGCCTCTTCGCCCCTGTCTTTCTGGGCAATGTCTTTCCTGACACTGCCTTGTTTTCCTTTGCCGGGCTTGGCACCGTTCTGCCTGGCATCGGCGTTGTCGGCTTCGGTATCGAAAAGCGACGGAGTGCCCGCTGCGTCGCTCAACTCCGGCATCGTACCGAAAGCCTCGGCAGAATTGCCATTGGCCGCGCCTTCCACCAGCTTGCCGAGCGAAGACCCGTCGAGGCCCAGTTCCTTCATCAGTCCGTCCAGCACAGGCGCCTGCGCGCGGTAGGCCAGCGCTGCGGCGACGGCATCATTGGCAAGGTTTCCGCTGCCACCACCAGAACCATTCGCGGTGGTGCCCGGCGCGCCAGATCTTTGCGTCAGGCCATCCACCTGCACGATCTTGATACTGTCGATCGCTTCCATCGGCTTGGCGCTTTCGCGGATGACTTCCGGCAACACCTTGAGCAGTGCCAGCTTGGTCTGCAGGCTGATCTGGTCCATCGACAGGATGTTCGCAGCTTCGTTCACGGCGCGCTGGCCGGCGGCTTCCACTTCGAAGCGTACACGGTCAGCCTCGGCGCGCAGCTTGGTAGCGTCTGCTTCACCCTCTGCCTCGCGGCGGGCGGCTTCGGCCAGGTTGGTTGCGGCATCCTTGTCGGCCTCTGCATCGACGCGGATCTTGATCGCGTCACGCTCGGCCTGCTTGGTCGCTTCGATCAGTTCGATCTTCTTCTGGCGTTCGGCAATCTCGCTCTCGCGGGCGGTTGCAACGCGCTCTTCCGCTTCGACAGCCGTGGCGCGGGCCGCGTCGGCTTCCGCCCTGGCCTGGCTTTCCTCGCGAGACTTGTTCTGCACGGCGATCTGCTGTTCCTGACGGGCGATTTCGAGAGCGCGGACCTGGTCAATGCGGGCTTCTTCCACCTGGCGGTCAGCCTCGATCTGCTGCGCGTCGACCTGCTTCTTAGCCTCGATCCGTGCGGCATCGGCTTCGCGCTGGCGCTCTGCCTGCTGGGTGGCGATTTCCGACATCTGGGCTGCGCGCCGCACTTCAACTTCACGCTCTTGCCCCAGCCGCGCGTATTCGGTGTCGCGGCTTATCTCGAACGACCGCTGGTCCGCTTCGAGGTTCTTCGTCTCCATCTGCACGCGCGTGTCCTGCTCGATATCGTTGCGCAGTTTCTTGCGCGCCTCGATCTGCTCGGTCAGCTTGGTCAGGCCCTCGGCATCAAACGCGTTATTGGCGTTGAAATGCTCGATACTGGTCTGGTCGAGACCGGTCAGCGACACCGACTCCAGCTCCAGCCCGTTCATGGCGAGGTCGTTGGACGAAACCTGCTGCACCTTCTGCACGAAGTCGGCGCGCTGTTCGTGCAGTTCGTTCATGGTCATGCCTGCCGCCACACTGCGCAGCGCGTCGACGAACTTGCCTTCGACCAGATCCTTCAGCATTTCGGGCTGCATCGTGCGCTGGCCCAGCGTCTGCGCGGCCATGGCGATGGCTTCGCTATCGGGCTTCACACGCACGTAGAACTCGGCCTTCACGTCGATCCGCAAGCGGTCGAGCGTAATCAGCGCCTCCCCATCGCGGCGCATGACGGACAGCACCAGCGTGTTCATGTTGACGGGCATGGTTTCGTGGAAGATCGGGAACACCAGCGCGCCCCCGTTCATCACAACCTTCTCGCCGCCAGCACCCGTCCGCACGAAGGCGGTTTCCTTCGAGGCGCGGCGATACATCTTCAAAAGGAAGATGAGGACCGTCAACGCGAGGATCACAAGCCCGGCAACGCCAATCAGGCCAAGGTTCAAAAAGCTCTCCATTTCTTCTCCTGTCTTTATCTAGATTCAGGACACTGGTGCCAGCTTGCGCTCTGCCAGGGGCATGCCGAAAAACATGTTTCCCTCGCGGCGCACGAGCAATACCTCGTCCCCCTGGTGAATGACGCTCGCATCCTCATGTGGCTCGAGCATGACGTAATGTGCGTGGCCAAACCGATCGCGCACTTTCGTTCTGGCCGGCGAGCCGCGAGCGGCCTTGCCGGTGGTGATTGTGCCCCGGCGACCGACAAGGCTGCCGATCCCCACCGCGGTAGTTTCATCCTGCGGAAGCAGGCGGCCCAGCGGGCGCACCAGGCCGGAAGTCAACGGGAGGCTCGCCCCGCCGGAAAACAGCGCTGCAAGGCCAGCGTAAAGCGGTGCGCCGGTGAGATCCGTGGCAAACTGCTGGATGCCCAGGCCGATCATCGTGAACAGCAACAGGAACACCATCAGCCATACCATAAGGGGAACCCGGCCCAGCCCCAGCAGGAGTAGCACAGCTCCGCCAAAGCCAGCAGACGGCGCCTCCACGGCGGCGGCGTTGAAATCGGGCGCGTCGACGTCCAGATCGACGTCGATCTCAGCATCTCCGGCAAAATCGAAATCGCCAAGGCCGATCAATTGCAACACGAGGGCAAGCACCATCAGCCCGAAAGAGATGGCAAATGGCAGGTTGTAATCGGCAAGCAGGCTCATCGTATCGCGCACCGCCCGGCGCTATGCCGAGGGCGTCCTTTCGTCTTGGGGCCAATTTTTCCGGTGTCCCTTCCCGTTCCGTTCATATGGAAGAAATGTTGGAAAAAATCCAGAAATATCGGATGAAACGAGTCCGATTTTGACTGTCGTTCAACTTGGCCTAAGACGACAATCGATGCGGATTGCCATTTCCCTGATTGCCTGCGGCGTTGCCCTTACATTCGCCGCACCAGTGCTGGCGAAAGACAGCCTCGGCGTGTTCGGCCAGTGGGGCGCGTTCCGCGATCCCGATGTGCCGCGCTGTTATGCAATCGCCGCCGCCGAAGCGACCCGCAATCGCCGCGATTTCGATCCCTACGCAAGTGTCGGCACATGGCCCCGCCGCAACATTCGCGGGCAAGTGCATTTCCGTCTGAGCCGTGAACTGTCTGCCAACCCACGCGTGCGGCTTGCCATCGGCGGGCAGCGGTTCGATCTGACGGGCGGCGGCAGTGACGCCTGGGCGGCGAGCGCACGCGAAGATGCAGCCGTGTTGGCAGCCATGCGTTCAGGCAGCCGCCTTTCAATCAGCGCGACGGACAAGAACGGTAATCGCTTCTCCGACCGCTACTCGCTGGAGGGCGCAGCAACCGCGCTGGATGCAGCGCAGGTCGGCTGCGCACAATTGCGCTAGATACCAAAAGGGCCGGAGGATTGCTCCCCCGGCCCCTGATACGGTTGGTTATCTCGATTAGAAACGATAGCCGAAACCGACGGCAACCTGATGACGATCGAGATCGGCATCGAAGCGGTCGCTTTCGCCAGTATCGTCATCGAAGAAAGCGTCATCGTTGAAGTCGAATTCGCCTTCTGAATACTTCGAATAGCGGTATTCCAGCTTCACGAAGGTGTTTTCGGTCATGGCGTATTCGGCACCGGCACCCACGCGCCAGCCGTCGAGATCCAGATCGGTCTCGAGTTCGTCCGTACCGTTGTCGGCCAGCAGGTTGAATCGTGCGTTGGTGTAACCGCCCTTGGCGTAAACCAGCAGGTTGTCGCCTGCCAGAACACCCGCACGCGCGCCGACATAGATGTCGCGCCCGGTGCTCAGTTCAGCTCCGAAGCCAAGGTCTTCCAGATCGCCGTCGACCACCTCGGTTTTTGCAGTCGAGTCGCTAAGCTCGGCTTCCGCGCCCAGCACGATGCCGCCGACAGCGACATCATAGCCGACGCCTACGCCATACATGAAGCCGTCGATGGACTGGTCGTCCTCGTCGTTCAGGTCGTTATCGACACTGCTGCCAGCCTTGCTGATATCGTATCCGGCGATGCCTTCGATACGCGGGCCGGTGAAGGCCGAATTGTCCTGAGCGGCTGCCGGGACGGCCAGAGCCGTTGCCGAAGCCGATGCGAGGATGAGTGCGATACCCTTTTTCATTGTGTACTCCATTCTTTGTTTCAGCACGAAATTTCCCGTGCATGGACAGCCACAATGAGGCGGATGGCAACTTCGTTTCATGAACACAGCACTACAACGAAACTGTTGTTTTTCTGCAACATTTCTCCTCGACGAACTGCGTCGCCAGTTCGACGAACGACGGGAACGTTCTGAAAATTTCCTGCGAGCGCACAGCTAGCCCGCATCTCGTCGCAAAATACACCCGGATCAGCATCGAAATCGCGGTTCCTGCCGTTTCGTCGACTATTCCGTGCGTTCTGGCGATGCCGCCGCCGGAACCGCCGGGCGGTGCCCGCAAACACGCCTGCTTTCCAAACGCGCCCAATATCCCTATATGCGCGGTTCCCATGGCCGATACGACACTGATGAGCATTCCCGGGCAAGTAGACCCGGTTCCCGTTGCGCGTGAGATTACGCCGCGCGAGGATGGACGCGTGGACCTGATGGGTCTGCCCCGCAAGGATATCGCCGTCCTGTTCGAAGGGGCCGGACTGGACACGCGGCAGGCCAAGCTGCGCGCAAAACAGGTGTATCACTGGCTCTACCATCGCGGCGTGACAGATTTCGAGGCGATGACGGATATCGCCAAGACCATGCGCCCGTGGCTGACAGAGCGCTTCGTCGTTGGCCGCCCCGATGTGGTGGAAGCGCAGCACAGCACGGATGGCACGCGCAAATGGCTGCTCCGGACGCCGGACGGGCACGAGTTCGAGATGGTGTTCATTCCCGATGCCGATCGCGGAACGTTGTGCGTATCCTCGCAGGTGGGCTGCACGCTCAACTGCACCTTCTGCCACACCGGCACCATGCGGCTGGTGCGCAACCTGACCGTGGGCGAGATCGTGGGCCAGGTGATGCTGGCGCGCGATGCCCTGGGCGAATGGCCCAAGGGCAAGATGGATTTTGCCGAGGTGGAGGACGAGGCCGAATATACTGCCGATGGGCGCTTGCTTACCAACATAGTGATGATGGGCATGGGCGAACCGCTGTATAATTTCGACAATGTGCGCGACGCGCTGAAGCTGGTGATGGATGGCGACGGCCTCGCCCTGTCAAAGCGCCGCATTACGCTTTCCACCAGCGGGGTGGTGCCCGCCATGGCGCGCTGCGGAGAGGAGATCGGGGTGAACCTTGCAGTCTCGCTGCACGCTGTGACCAAGGAAATTCGTGACGAGATCGTGCCCATCAACAGAAAGTACGGGCTGGAAGAACTGTTGCAGGCCTGCGCCGATTATCCCGGCGCATCCAACGCCCGGCGCATCACCTTCGAATATGTGATGCTCAAGGACAAGAACGACAGCGATGATGATGCGCGCGAACTCGTCCGGCTGCTGAAGCAGTATAAATTGCCAGCCAAGGTAAACCTGATCCCCTTCAACCCATGGCCGGGCGCCAATTACGATTGCTCGACACCGGAGCGGATCAAGGCGTTCTCCAACATCGTGTTCGAAGGTGGCATCTCCGCCCCCGTACGCACGCCGCGCGGGCGCGATATCGATGCAGCCTGTGGCCAGCTGAAGACTTCCGCAGAAAAGAAAAGCCGCGCGCAGCGTGACCGTGAGGCAGCAGAAGCCGTCGCTGGCGCATGAGCGACGAAGCCACCATCGCTTTCTACGATCGCGAGGCGCCCAGCTACACGATGAGCTTCGCCCAGGGTCCGTCGCGACATCTTGACGGCTTTCTCGGAAAGTTGCCGGAAGGCGCTCATATCCTGGAGCTTGGTTGCGGCGGCGGGCGCGATGCCAGCCGGATGATCGAACGCGGTTTCACCGTGGATATGACGGACGGCTCCAGGGGCATGGCCACCAAGGCGCGGGAGCGGACCGGGCAGGATGTGCGCCTGCTGAGGTTCGATGAACTGGCCTCAGTTGCAGCCTATGACGCGGTTTGGGCCCACGCTTCGCTTCACCACCAGCCGCTGGCAGGGCTTGACGATGTGCTCCTCCAAATCCACCGTGCCACGCGCATGGATGGCTGGTTCTTCGCCAATTACAAACTGGGTGATGGCGATGCCCGCGACTCCTTCGGTCGGCTCTACAATTTCTCGCCGCGCGAACATTTGCTGGACCTTTACCGCATTGCCGGGTGGCAACTTGACGAGGTGGAGGATTACCGGGCAGGCGGCCTCGACAAGATCGAGCGCGACTGGATCGCGATAACTGCGCGCAAGCTCGACTGATCGACGAAAATCAACGCCTCATCCTGATTTGCATAATCCAACAGGCTGTTCATGTTCGGTATCGGTTCGATGAACGAAAAGGGTTTCACAAACCCGAAAGCAATTCGAATCGGAAAGGTAAGAGCCCATGAAAAAGTCACTCCTCGCGATCGCTGCCGCCTCGCTGGCAATTCCTGCCGCACCTGCCATGGCGCAGCATGGCCCGCCATCATGGGCCCCCGCACACGGCTACCGCGACAACGACCGGCACGACCGGTACGATCGCGACCGTTACGAAGTTCGCTACGACCGTGACGATCGCCGTGACCGCCGTCGTTATCGCGACCAGCGCCGTCACCGCGATTATGACGATCGTGGCCGCTATTACGAACCGCGCCAGGTCCGCCGGGGCGACCGCGTGTGGCAGGGCCGCGATGGCCGCTATTACTGCGAACGTGACAACGGCACGACGGGCCTGATCATCGGTGCCGCCGGTGGTGCCCTTGTCGGCCGCACCATCGACACCCGTGGTGATCGTACGGTGGGCACCCTGCTGGGCGCTGCCCTTGGCGCAGTCCTGGGCCGTGAAATCGATCGTGGCGAGGCTCGCTGCCGCTAAACCCGGCAACGCCAAACCACAGAAAAACGCCGTCGCTCTTCATCGGAGCGGCGGCGTTTTTTCGTCGGCAATTCCCATGGCTGACTGTTTCAGGCTATGGCGCGATGCATGAGCGCCGAAACCCACCCATTCTTCGATATGCACACGCACGGATTCGTGCGCGTTGCCACCAGCACCCCGAAGGTTCGCACGGCCGATGTCGCCTACAATGCAGAGGCGATTATCGAACAGGCGAGAATGGCGCACGAGCAGCATGTCGACCTGCTGCTCTATCCCGAAATGTGCCTGTCCTCCTACGCCCTGGACGACCTGTTTATCCAGGCGGCACTGCTCGATAGTGTGGAGGCGCATATCGAAGCCATAAGGCAGGCCAGCGCAGACCTTACACCAGTGCTGGTGATCGGCGCGCCGCTGCGCCGCAATGGCCGTATATACAATTGCGCCCTCGTGATCGCGCAGGGTGAATTGCTGGGCGCGGTGCCAAAAAGCTACCTGCCCAATTACCGCGAATTTTACGAGAAACGCTGGTTTGCGCGGGGTAACAATTGTCGCGACCTCTGGATTCCGATCGGCGCGGAGGAAATCCCCTTTGGCGTCGACCTGATCTTCGCTGCACAAAACCTGCCCGGCTTTACCTTCGGGATCGAGATCTGCGAGGATTTCTGGAGCCCGATACAGCCGGGCACGATGGCCGCACTGGCCGGGGCAACCATCCTGCTGAACCTTTCCGCCAGCAACATCACCATCGGCAAATCGGATGAGCGGCACCTGCTTTGCCGCGCCAGTTCCAGCTCGATCCGTTTGCGCCTATGCCTATTCCGCCAGCGGGTTTGGCGAAAGCACGACCGATCTTTCGTGGGACGGCCAGGGCATGGTGTATGAGCTGGGCGACCTGATGGTGGAAAGCGTTCGCTTCGATCTCAATCCCGAACTGTGCGTGACCGACGTCGATACGAAGCGCATCCTGAACGAACGGATGCGCATGCAGACATTCAACGATGCCGCCGAAGATGCCGGGAGGCCCGAGGACAGCTATCGCACCATCGGCTTCGAACACGGCCATGTCCCCGGCGATATCGGCCTGCGCCGTCCCATCCGCCGGTTCCCCTTCGTCCCCAACCGGCAGGACATGCTGGATCACGACGCGTACGAGGCATTCAACATTCAGGTCGATGCGCTGATGCGCCGGATGAAGGCGACATCTTCCGAAAGCCTGGTAATCGGCATCTCGGGGGGGCTCGATTCCACCCACGCGTTGATCGTGGCGGCCAAGGCCTGCGACATGCTGGGCCTGCCACGTTCCATGATCCGCGCCTACACGATGCCCGGTTTTGCGACTTCGGATGAGACCAAGGCCAACGCCTGGAAACTGATGGAAGCGTTTGGAACAACGTCCGAAGAAATCGATATCAAACCTGCCGCGCACCAGATGCTGGGCGATATGGGCCACCCCTACGCCGATGGCGAACCGCAATACGACGTAACATTCGAGAATGTGCAGGCGGGTCTTCGCACCGATTACCTTTTCCGGCTGGCCGGGCATCACAAGGGTTTCGTGATCGGGACCGGCGACCTTTCGGAGCTGGCGCTTGGCTGGTGCACCTATGGCGTGGGCGACCAGATGAGCCATTACGCGGTCAATGCGGGCGTTCCCAAGACGCTGATCCAGTACCTTATCCGCTGGGCCACGCGAACGAACCAGTTCGATCCCGGCGTGGACCATGCTCTCGAAGCCGTGCTTGGAACCGAAATCAGCCCGGAACTGGTCCCTGCCGATGCCGATGGCAATATCCAGAGCACCCAGAGCATCATCGGACCCTACGAGCTCAACGACTTCTTCCTCCACCACACCATTCGCTGGGGGCAGAAGCCGAGCCATACGGCCTTCCTGTGCTGGCATGCGTGGCGGGATGCCGAGGAAGGCATGTGGCCACATGAATTTCCCGATGCACTGAAGAATTCCTATGACCTGCCGACAATTCGCCGCTGGCTTGAAAATTTCGTACGGCGGTTCTTCCAGTACAGCCAGTTCAAGCGCAGCGCCCTGCCCAACGGGCCGAAGGTGAGCGCGGGCGGTGCCCTGTCACCACGCGGAGACTGGCGCGCACCCAGCGATGCGGTGGCCGATGTATGGCTGGCCGATCTGCGCGCGAACGTGCCCGAGTAATACCGGCGCGATCCGCCTCACGTTGACGTCCGCCGGGGCGACACGTAAGTTCCCTGAAAAATTGCAAAACCTGCCGGGTTTTCCGGCAATTGCCTATTTCCGTGAACGAGGCGAGCAGCATGAGACACATCATTCGGATCGCAGGATTGATCGCCACTCCGCTGGCCCTGCTCAGTCTTGCCGCGCCTGCGCAGGCGCAGTTCGGGGGTATAGGCCGCATCATCAACGATGCCCGCAGCGCAGCTGACGACAATGATGACGAAGATGAGGATCAGGAGCAGACGCAGGAAGAGTGCGAGCTGGACTCAAGCCCCGACGTGGGCCGTGCAATCCTTGGCGGGATCCTTGGCCGTGCGGGGCGCGATGTGGCACGGCGCACGGGCCTTCCCACCTTCGTACCGATGGGTGAATTTACCGACCAGCTGACGACGGCCATTGCCTGCCAACTCGATCCGGAAGAGCAGCGGCAAGCCGCCGAGGCCACGGTGGTTGCAACGCGCGGAACGGACGAGGATGGCGGGGCCGAAGTGGGCAGCACCGCGGCCTGGGTATCGGAAACGCGCGAAGGGGTTTCTGGCCGCTCTACCGTAACGGCACGCGACGATACGCAAGCGCGCGGGCTCGATTGCATCACGGTATCGGATATCATCATCGTCTCCGGCGAGGAAACGCGCGCCGACAAGCGCATGTGTCGCCGACCACCCTCGCCGCGCTACGCCATCGCGGCATGAACCGGATCGGTCGCACGCTACTGGCGCTGGGCGCCTTCGCCTCGCTCTCCGCGCAATCTGCGATGGATACGCAGAATCCCACCTGCCCTGCACAGCCAGATTGGGGACCGGCCGAACGGATGACGCTGACCACCCGTGAGGGTGAAGGCATGAATGTCCTGCTGGCAGAAGGCGTCGTCGATTCCACACTTCCCGCGCGATTGCGGGAGGCCATCGAGGCCGATCCAATGATCGGTGAAGTCTGGTTCCGATCGCGCGGGGGCGACGCCCGCGCCGGCAACGAGGCTGGCCGTATTATCCGCAATTATGCGCTGGCCACCCGCATACCAGCAGGCTGGACCTGCTTTTCGGCGTGCAACTTCGTCTTCATGGGCGGCCTTGCCCGGACAGTTGAGCCAGGCGGGATATTCATGGTGCATATGTTCACGCACACGGGCGACAGGTCTCTGATTGCGGAGAGCCGTATGGACGGGACGCAGGCAACGGCCGAGCTGATCGGCGAGATCGAGCAATCCAGCGCCATGCTGGCGAGCGAAGACAATGATTTCCTGATCCGCATGGGTGTAAGCCGGCTATTGCTGACCGAAGTCATGTACCAGCAACAGGCGGTTGCCAACGATGCCAACCCCAGCTCGCGCTATTGCCTCAGCGATGATGAGGTTCTGCGCTACAATGTGATGACCGAGGTCCGCGCTGGCTGAGAGTTACTCGCCTGCAGTCAGACGCAGAACTGCCCCTTCGGTCTCATCTGTCAGCAGGTAGATGCTGCCATCGGGCGCCTGCTGCACGTCGCGCCAGCGCTGGCCCAGCGATTCTAGCAGGTGCTCGGGCTCTCCCATCGGCACTCCCACCTGGTCCGTATCGTATCGCAGCAGGCCTTGGGTAAAGCTGCCCAGCAACATGTCGCCCTGCCAGTCTGCCAGCATATCGCCGGTGTAGAACATCAGGTTTCCGGGATTGAAGCTGGGCGGTCCATAGACCAGCACCGGATCGATCATGCCATCGACATTGCGAATGCCCTGTGCCTGCTGCCCATTGTAATGCATTCCCTGCGTCACCGTGATCCAGCCGTAATTGCCGCCGCGCAGGATGCGGTTGACTTCGTCCCCGCCACGCGGGCCGAATTCGCTCTCCCAAAGCTCTCCGGTTGTCGGATTATACGCCAGCCCCAGCGGGTTGCGGTGCCCGGTGGACCATACCAGCGGCTCATGCCCTTCCATGCCGACCCAGGGGTTGCCTTCGGGCACGCCGCCCTCGTCGGTCATGCGGAAGATCTTGCCATAGTGGGAGGTTGGATCCTGCACCTGCTCGCCGTAGTTACGATCTCCGCTCGTCACGAACAGGTGGCCATCCGGATCGAACAGGAGGCGTCCGCCGTAAGAGCCGAAGGCCGGGCCCTGCCCGCAACACCGTTCTGGCAATGGCATGGCGCCGTACCAGGTGTCGGCAACGAAAATGTCCTCCACATCGGCCAGTTCATGCGAACCCGCGTCCCAACGCCCCCGCATCACGGCCAGGGTCGAATTGTTCGAATCCTCCGGATCGATCTTGGAATAAGCCATGTAAACCAGTCGGTTGGTGGCGAATTGCGGGTGCAGGGCAATCCCTTTCAGCCCGGCGATGCCAAATGTGTACATGTCGGGAAGCCCGGCGATGGATTCAGGATCGAGCGTTCCGTCGGCCGCGATATAGCGCAACCGGCCGACACGTTCCGTCACCAGCATCCCGCCCTCGGGCAGGAAAGCGATACCCCAGGGCCGCTCCAGCCGGGCGACAGTTTCGAGATGGACAGGCCCGTGTTCGGTATGAAAATCCCAGGGTCCCTCGCCCAGCTCGGTACCACCGAAAGACGGCGGAGCAGCGGGCGGCGCATCCTGCGCTTGCGCGGTGCCGAAAGTCAGTGCCATCGCTGCCAGCGATGCAGCAAAGCCCAAGCGCAATTCCATAAACCTCTCCCATACCAAAAGTCCGGTTGTGTCCCCGGCGCTCGTCACTATCGTAGGAACATGCGAGCGCTCTCACAATTGACTTTGTCCATTTTTCCATGACGCGCAAGACCGTCCTTGTCACCGGTGGCGCAAAACGCGTCGGCGGTGCGATCAGTCGCCGGTTCGGCGAGGCGGGCTGGCATGTCGTTATCCATTGCAACAGATCGGTCGAAGCAGCCGAGTCTCTGGCGGACGAACTGCCCAGCGCCGAGGTCGTGCAGTGCGATCTGATGGATCTCGATGCCGCGGTCGCCATGGTGCGCGAACTGGCGGAAAAGCTGGACGACTGGCGCTGCCTGATCAACTCGGCATCTATCTTCGAACCCGATGATGCAGCCGCGCTGGATATGGAGACGAACCGCAGGGCAATGCGGATCAACGCTGCCTCCCCCGCCCTTCTTGCGCAGACCTACCTGGCCAATGCTGCCAGCCGCAAGGGACGGCGCGTGGTGCAGGTAACTGACCAGAAACTGTCCAATCTCAACCCCGATTTCTTCAGCTACACGATGAGCAAGTCCGCCGCCGACATCGCTGCACGGATGATGGCGATGGTGCATCGCGATCAGGATCGGATATACACGCTGGCCCCCGGCGCGATCCTGCCCAGCCATGATCAGAGCAACGCCGAGGCAGAGCGATCGCACCGCCTGAACCTGCTCGAACGCCATACCGCCGCTCGCGAAGTTGCCGATGGCGCATTGTTTCTGGCAGAAGGGCCGCTGGCATCGGGCCAGTCGTTATACATAGATTCCGGACAGCACTTGCTGTCGCAGCCGCGCGATGTGATTTACCTGGAAAGAGATGGGGAGAACTGATGGGAAAGACCCGGAAGCAACCACGCAAACGTCACACGCTTTCCACCCGCATCTGGCACTGGGTAAACGCGGCCGCGCTCATCATCCTGTTCATGAGCGGCCTGAACATTTCCAACGCCCATCGCCGGCTTTACTGGGGTGACGACGGGTTCCTCCCGGAACAGGCATGGCTGGAAGTGCCGCGTTTTCCCGGCTGGGCCACCATTCCCGACTACTACAGCCTGGCTGCGGCGCGCGACTGGCATGTACTGCTCAGCCTGGTGCTGGGTTTCTCCCTGCTGGCCTTCATGATATTTGCTTTCGCCAACGGCCACATGAAGCGCGACATTTTCGCGAACGCGCGCGAATGGAAACCGTCGAACATCTGGATCGACATTCGCGAGCATCTGAAGTTCAACTTCGAGCATGGCGACGGCAAATACAACATCCTGCAAAAGATCGCCTATGCCGGCGTCATTCTGGTCCTGATCCCGCTGATGATTTTCTCAGGCATGGTGATGAGCCCCGGGATGGAAGCGGCCTGGCCATGGATGACAGAGATTTTCGGCGGGCGGCAGAGCGCGCGGTCCATTCATTTCCTCGCCGCATGGGCGCTGTTTGCATTTTTTGTCGTCCACATCCTGCTGGTTCTTGCCGCCGGACCGATCAGGCAGATTCGTGACATGATTACCGGTGGCAAGGCCGAAGGAGGCGACGATGCAGCGGCGTAATTTCCTGGTGGCGGCAGGCGCCGCGTTCCTCGCCGGGTGCAACGAGATTGGCAGTTCGGAGTGGTTCGGCAAGCTGGTGGACGGTGCACAAGGCTGGCATCGCGGGCTGCACCGAGCGCTGGGCGCCGGGCGCATCCCGATGGCGCCCGAATACAGCCGGGCCGATCTCTCCCCATATTTTCGTGGCAACGGCAGCCTGACGGTCGATACCGACGCCTATCGAGCCGCCGAGGCAGAGGGTTTTGCCAATTGGCGACTGGAGGTTGGCGGACTGGTGGACAACCCCGGCGCGTTGACGATGGACGATATCCGCGCCCTGCCCCAGCGCACGCAGATCACGCGGCACGATTGCGTGGAAGGGTGGAGCGCCATCGGCGAATGGACCGGCCCGCAACTGTCGCGGATCCTGGAAGCTAGCAGGCGTGCAGCCGGAAGCGAACTTCATCGTTTTCCGCTGCGCCGATAACCTCAACGGCGCGGACTACTACGAAAGCTGCGACATGGACGATGCCCTGCACCCGCAAACCATCATCGCCCACCAGTTGAACGGTGAAGCACTGCCCGTTCGCAACGGCGCTCCGCTGCGGCTGCGGATCGAGCGGCAACTGGGCTACAAACACGCCAAGTACCTCACCGGTATCGAAGCAGTCGCCAGCTTGGACGACATCGGCGAAGGTGGCGGCGGATATTGGGAAGATCGCGGCTACCAGTGGTATGCGGGCATCTGATCAGCTTTCGGGCGGATAGACCCGGTTCATCGCTTCCCAGTTTATCCGCACCAGTTCTTCCAGGACGCCCAGATCAACGTCGGCAAGCTTGTTGATATAAAGGCAGCTCTTGCCCCGCGAATACTTGCCGAGGCGCGCGAGCAGGTCCTCGTTCCTGCTCGCGGTCACGTCTTCGCAATAGCCGCCCATGAGATAGATCGAATGCTTGGCCTTGCGCGGGGAAAACCCGGTGCGCAGGAAATCGCCTTCACGTCCGCTTTCGTATTTGTAGTGATAGCTGCCATAGCCAATCATGCCTGGCCCCCACATCACGGGCTGCTCTCCCGTCACCTTGCGGAACAATGCATCCAGCACATGCGCTTCCTCGCGCTTTCGCGCGTGATCCACACTGTCGATGAAAGTCTCGACGCTGACCTTGGTCGGCATGGTCTTGTTCCCGCTCATGGGGAGGGATGCTAGCGCAGAATTGACAGGCCGCCAAACGGCCCGCAAACCCGCGGACTTCTTACATGCGATGCGGGGGACTTCACGCCTATGTGGCTGCTCGACAAGATGCTGACAAAACTGATCCGGGCAGGAAAGCTCGTGATCACCGACTACGACGGCAAGGTTTACGAATACGGTCCCGGCGGAGACGTGAATGGCGAATATGGCGAGCCGATCAGGGTGCGCCTCTCCAGCAAGAAAGCCTCCAGCCATATCGCCCGCTATCCGCAAGTCGGCGCGGGAGAGGCCTACATGTGGGGCTGGCTGACCGTTGAGGAGCCGCACGATATCCGCGACATGGTGCTGTATGTGACCAGCCAGGCGAAAGTGCACGGCGACAAGGCGCTGCAACCCCAGGGCCCGTTAAAGCGCCTCGCGCAGAAGACCGCCGCAAGGATCGACAGCGTCAACCTGAAAACCAAGGCACGCAAGAATGCCGAGCATACCTATAACCTGACGCGGCGCCTGTACGAACTGTTCCTCGACGAGGACCGGCAATACACCATGGGCTATCACCGCACGCCCGACGTCAGCCTGGAAAAGGCGCAGCTCGACAAGAAGGCCCATATCGCCGCCAAGATGTACATGCAGCAGGCGCGCGAGATGGACCGGCCCCTGCGCGTGCTGGATATTGGCTGCGGCTGGGGCGGCCTCGCGCTGTATCTGAACAAGCATTACGGCGCAGAAGTGCTGGGCGTGGCCCTCGCGCCCGATCAGATCGCCTTCTGCAAGGAGCGGGCGAAGGAAGCAGGCGTTTCCGACAAGGTGAAGTTCGCGCTGATGGATTATCGCGACGTTGAAGGCACGTTCGACCGGATCAGTTCGGTAGGTCTGCTGGAGCATGTCGGAACACCGCATTACCCGCAATTCATGAAGAAAACCCACGAGCTGCTGGCGCCCAAGGGCGTGATGTTCAGCCACTGCTGCGGGCGCGCCGGCCCTCCCGGTTTCACCGATGCATGGACGCGCAAATACATCTTCCCCGGCGGCTATATCCCTGCCCTCTCAGAACTCGTGACCGAGAGCGAGAAGGCGGGCTGGCAGGTGATGGATGTGGAGGCCATGCGCTTCCATTACAGCCACACGCTGGAGGAATGGTACAACCGCACAACCATGCATCGCGAAGAACTCGTCGAACTCTACGACGAGGAATTCTTCCGCATGTGGCAATTCTATCTTGCGGGAGCGGAGCAGAGCTTCCGCCATGGCTCCCTGGTGAACTGGCAGATGATCTACGTGAAGGACCGAGGTGCGATCCCGATGACGGGCGATTTCGTATACGAGGAAAGCGAGCGCCTGCGCGAGCTGGAAGAAGCACCGCAGTGGCACCTCGACCCGGCTAGAAAAGAAGCTGCGGAGTAGCTAACAGCCGGGAAAACAACGATAGGAGAAGCATATGGGCAGCAACCTCATCGACCGGGTAATCGGCAAGGCGATCGAACGCGGCACTCTGAAGATCACCTACCACGACGGGTCGGTGAGCGAGTTCGGAACCCCGCATCCCGACTACCCGGATGTCGAAATCCGCCTGGCGGACAGGAAGGTGATCCGCGACATCGTGCTTGATCCCAAACTGGGCGTGGGCGAGGCCTTCATGGAAGGCCGCATCATCATGGAGCGCGGCGGTATCCTGGAACTGATCGAGGTAGTGCGCCGCAATTCCCCCTGGGAGGCCAAGCGCACTTTCGCCCCGACTGCCCTGCACCGCCGCGCGCTCAAACGCCTCGCGTATATGAAGGACAGCTTCAACAACCCCTTCACATCGAGAGATAACGTCGCGCATCACTACGATATCGGCAACGATCTCTACAAGCTGATGCTCGATGAAGAGCACATGCAATACTCCTGCGGATATTGGCCGCGCGAAAATATGACGCTGAGCGAGGCGCAGGAGGCCAAGCTCGCTCATATCGCCGCCAAGCTGATGCTGGAGCCGGGCAATCACGTGCTCGATATCGGCTGCGGCTGGGGCGGCATGGCGATCTTCCTCGCCAGCCGGGCAGACGTGAAAGTCACCGGCATTACCTTGAGCAAGGAACAGCTCGCCCTCGCAAGAGAGCGCGCCGAGGCGGCTGGCGTATCGGACAAGGTTACCTTCGAACTGGTCGACTACCGCGATCTTGCCGCGCGCGGAGAGACTTACGACCGGATCGTGTCGGTCGGCATGTTCGAGCACGTCGGCGTGCCGCAGTACGAAACCTTCTTCCGTGCTTGCAAACGCATGCTGACGGGAGACGGGGTCATGCTGGTGCATACCATTGGCCGGTTCGGCAGCCCTGTGGCGGCAGAAGCATTCACGCGCAAATACATCTTCCCCGGCGGCTACATCCCCTCCCTCAGCCAGATGATGGAAGCCAGCGAAAAAGTGCGCATCATCGCCAGCGACGTGGAAGTGCTGCGCGTTCATTACGCCAGGACTTTGCGCGAATGGTATGCCCGCTGCATGGAACACCGGCAGGCCATCGTCGAGATGTTCGACGAACGCTTCTTCCGCATGTGGACCTTCTATCTCGGCGCAGCGGTCTCCACCTTTGAATGGGGCGGCCTGTGCAACTTCCAGGTGCAGTACTGCCGCAATCGCTACACCTTGCCGCTTTCGCGTGAATATATGGAAGAGGCGGAACGCAAGCTGCTTGCCGGCTAGACGTTGACCACCAGTGCTCCCCTTAACCGGCGTGCTATCTTCGCGCAGGCCTGGCCGATCATGCTTGGGCAGGCGTCGGTGCCGCTGGTGGGTATTGTCGACACCGCCGTGATCGGTCGCACGGGTGATGCAATCGCGCTGGCGGGCGTGGCGCTGGGTGCCACGATCATCACGCTGGTGTTCTGGACATTCGGCTTCCTGCGCATGGGCATGACCGGGCTGACCGCGCAGGCACAAGGTTCTGGAGATCGGCCCGAAGTAGAGGCGCTGCTGCTGCGCGCGCTGGCCCTCGGCATCGGCCTGGGATTCGTCCTGCTCGCGATCAGCTGGCCCTTGCGCGAAGCGGCTCTGGCCGTGATGAGCGGGACGCCAGCCGTGGATGGCGAGGCCAGCGGGTATATGCAGGGCCGGTTTATCGGCGCGCCCGCGGCCCTGGCCGTTTACGCCATCAACGGCTGGTTGCTGGGCCTTGGCCGCACGCGGGAGGCTCTGGCTCTCCAGATCGTGATGAATGTGGCCAATATCGGCCTCGACATCTGGTTCGTATGGGGACTGGGTTTCGGAGCCTATGGCGTGGGCCTCGGCACCGCCTGCGCCGAAGGCATCGCGCTGGTTCTGGGCCTGTTGATCGTGGGCCGCGTGGCCGGTGCCAACGTACTGGCCATCATCGCCCGCACGCCCCGCTCCCTGCTCACCGACCGTACGCGCCTTGCGAAGCTTTTCGCCGTGAATCGCGACATCATGATCCGCACCGTTGCGCTGCTGATCCTGTTCACCTGGTTCGCCAACGCCGGGGCACGTCTGGGTGCGGAAACACTGGCGGCCAACCACGTGTTGCTGCAATTCGTCAGCTTCTCTGCCTTCATCCTCGATGCCTTCGCCTTTACGGCGGAGGAGCGTGTGGGCAGCGCCTTTGGCCAGAACGACAAGCCGCGCTTCATGCGAGCGGTCCGCCTGACCGGGGAGTTTTCCCTGGCCAGCGGCGCGGTGCTGGCGCTGGCCTTCCTGCTGCTGGGCGGGCCGCTGATAGATTTCCTCACGACCGATGCCGGGGTACGCGAAACTGCGCGCGCCTACCTTCCTTTCGCCGCGCTGGTTCCTCTGCTCGGCATGCCAAGCTGGCTGCTGGACGGCGTTTTTATCGGCACCACGCGCGGCAGGGCCTTGCGCAACGCAGGCGTGGTGGCGACAGTGCTCTATATCGCGCTCGACCTGGCCTTGCGTCCGTTTGACAACACCGGAGCATGGATTGCGATGACGGCCAGCTATCTCTTGCGCGCTGGCGGGTTGGCACTGTATTTCCCTCGCCTGATCAAAGATGTGGGAGGGGTTCCACCATCCGGAGTTTGACCTGGCACCATGATCCGCAGTTTCTATTCCCGCTTCCTTGCCGGCCTGCTCATGGTTTGCGCCATGTTCGCCATGGCCAGCCCCGCACATGCGGATGTTCAGGTCCATTTCCACTCGTTCAACGGCTCTGTCCTCTGGGGACGCTACCCGCACACCTTCGTCGTGTTCGATGGGGAGCTGGAGGATGGAACACGCGTTTTCGAGAATTACGGCTTCTCTGCCCGCAACTCGATCGAGGCCATATCCTCCGGTCCTGCGGAACACATGATCCTCACGGAGACCGAAGGTACGATTGCAGAAACCAATCGCCATTTCACGGTCACCGTGTCCGATCGCCAGTATCGCCGCCTGTTGGCAACCGTGCTGGCCTGGCGCGACTATCCGGGCAAATATTACGACCTGGACGAGAACAACTGCATCCACTTCGTCGCCGCGCTGGCCCGCGCCGCGGGGCTGGAGGCGGATGTACCCGAAGAATACCTGCGCCGCCCGAAGGCCTGGCTGAATTACGTCACCCGCCTCAACCCGCAGTTGGGCGCGAAAGAGATAGACTAGTTTGCGATAAGCGAAGCGCGCTGCTAACCGCCGCCCCGCAATATTCTGCAACGGGAATCGGTCATGTCTGAAATCAAACGCGTCGTCCTCGCCTATTCCGGCGGGCTGGATACCAGCGTCATTGCAAAATGGCTGGAAACCGAACGCGGTCTCGAAGTCGTCACCTTCACCGCCGATCTTGGCCAGGGCGAAGAGATCGAGCCCGCGCGAGAGAAGGCCCGCGCGATGGGCATTCCCGACAAGCACATCTATATCGAAGATGTGCGCGAGGAATTCGTGCGGGATTACGTTTTCCCGATGATGCGCGCCAACGCCCGCTACGAAGGCGATTACCTGCTGGGCACTTCCATCGCCCGCCCGCTGATCTCCAAGCGACTTGTCGAGATCGCCCATGAAACCGGCGCCGATGCCATCGCCCACGGTGCCACCGGCAAGGGCAATGACCAGGTGCGGTTCGAACTTTCCGCATACGCTCTCGATCCCGATATCAAGGTGATCGCCCCGTGGCGCGAATGGGATCTTACCAGCCGTACCGCGCTGATCGCCTGGGCCGAAGCGCACCAGATCGCCGTGCCCAGGGACAAGCGCGGCGAAGCGCCGTTCTCCACCGACGCAAATCTGCTGCACACCTCTTCCGAGGGCAAGGTGCTGGAGGATCCCTGGGAGGAAACCCCCGAATACGTCTTCTCGCGCACGGTTTCCCCTCTGGATGCTCCGGATGAACCCGAATACATCGAGATCGGCTTCGAGAAGGGCGACGGCGTATCGCTGAATGGCGAGACAATGAGTCCCGCCACCTTGCTGACCGCCCTGAACGACCTGGGCCGCAAGCACGGCATCGGCCGCCTCGATCTGGTCGAGAACCGCTTTGTCGGCATGAAGTCGCGCGGAATGTACGAAACGCCCGGCGGCACGATCTACGCCATTGCCCATCGCGGCATCGAGCAGGTCACGCTGGATCGCGGCGCGGCTCATCTGAAGGACGAGCTGATGCCGCGCTATGCCGAACTGATCTACAACGGCTTCTGGTTCAGCCCGGAGCGCGAGATGCTGCAGGCCGCCATCGATCTCAGCCAGGAAAAGGTGAACGGCACCGTACGGATCATGCTCTACAAGGGCGGCGCGCATCTGGTGGGGCGCAAGTCCCCCAACTCGCTCTATTCCGAAGCGCATGTGACGTTCGAGGACGATGCGGGAGCATACGACCAGCAGGATGCGGGAGGGTTCATCAAACTGAACGCCCTGCGCCTGCGCCTGCTGGCAGCACGGGATCGAAAGCGGTAGATCCGGCCTTTCCTGCTGCATTTGCGAAGTCCAGCGATAGTTTCTGCTGAAACGCCAGGACGTTGACTTATCCACCCTTGTCCACCGGCATTTCGTCGCAAAGTGGATAAGTCGGCCCCTGCGCGCTTGCCCGAACTCAGGCCCTCGGCGCATTCTCAATTCATCGAGAGCGAAAACGGATTGCCTCCCTGTCTCGCCTGCCGAAGCAGGGAAGCGGAAACCGAAGCGAACTCGACGCGATGATGGAATGATCGCGGCGTAGGAAAGAGAGAGCAATACCTTCGGGTAACGAACTCTCGGACTGTTGAAACCGCACAGACTTTCATCGGTTGGCCGGAACCCAAGTCCCGGCGTCGATGGTGAAGCGCGCAGCTTGCTGCAAGCCCAACCGCTTGAGACGCCAGACAATGATCCGGCTGCGGACAGGCCGCCAGCCCTGTGAGGACCGGTCCTCTGGACCACCACACAGAACCAGGCACCTATCCGGCACCGGCGCGAGCGCCGGACGACATATCCGCGCTGGACCTTCGGGTCCGCAGGAGACACGTCAGGCGTAAAGTACTGCCCTTCGTGGTAGTCCACACGTCGGTGAGAGTGGGGTCGGTAGCAATACCGACCCCATTTTTCGTTAACCATTCCCGCGTTCCCACTCCCCGAAACGGTTCGTCGTATTTTCGCCTCATTTCGCGTCGGACTGCCCCGGTGGCGGGATGGTGGACCCTCCGCGGATTCGCCCTCTTAACCCCCCTCGGCTATCTCCCATGCCATGGACAGGACCAATCTGACACGCGGCGCACTGCGCTGGATCACTCCCTTGGCCGCGCTTGCGCTGCTGGGGGCGACGGGCGCAAGCCGGGCGCAGGACGCGCAGTTCGCGGCCGACAATGCCGCCTCCCGCGCCGAGCTCTCAGCACCCCAGCCCGCCTTCCAGCCCAGCGAAGCCGCGCAGTTCGAGAACGCCTTCGCCCGCTTTGCAGAGCCGATCGAACCCGCCCTGCCCGATCACGCGGTGGACATCACCAGCATCGAGCCCGCTGAGCCCACCGCCACCCCCATCGGCCCCGGCGTTGCCAGCTATTACGGCCGCCGGTTCCACGGCCGCCCCACCGCCAGCGGGGAGCGGTTCGACATGAATGCGCTCACCGCCGCGCACAAGACCCTGCCCTTCGGCAGCCGCGTGCGGGTGACCAACACGCGCAACGGCGCATCGGTGGTTGTCCGCGTGAACGATCGCGGACCCTTCGTGCGCGGTCGCGACATCGACGTGTCGCGCGCCGCGGCAGAGCAGCTTGGCATCGTGGGCTCCGGCCATGGCCGGGTGGAGCTGGAACTGCTCGACAGCTAGGCGCTACTCCGCGTGCAGCGCGCCAGTCTCCTCGCGCGCGCACCACCATTCCGCCTCGCCCTTCTCGAAGGCCGCCAGCCGCTCCGGCTCTGACAGGCGCCAGCTACGGTCATCCATCCCGCTGAGCGCCTGCGCATCGGCGGGCAGCGCCTCCGCCATCAGCGACAGCCGCAATTCCAGGTCCAGCACGGGCCAGTCGCGATCCCGTGGGTGCCGCGGTTCGGGCGCTAATGTGGAACACATGGAACACTGTCCTGGGCCAAAATCGCCGGGGGCAAAATGACCGGGAAATCTGGCGCCGCATCCGCGCCCTGTTCCAGCGCCTCCACCGCCGCATCGAAATCATGCTCCCCCAGCAGCGCGGTGTCGCAGGTGTCGCACGCCTCCATCGCCTCCGCCCGCTTGTCGAGCCGCGCCAGGTGGGCGAGCAGCAGGCGCGAATCGAAGCGCGTGCGCGTGGCCACCTCCTCCCCGTGGTAGAAGACCTTTTCCTCCACCCCGTTCATCGCGCGATCCGCCAGCACCTGCTCTGCATGATCCGCGCGATCACCAGCGCCGCATCCCAGCACCGCCGGAACGCAGGCGAAGCCCGCCGCGCGCGATAGGCCGTCTGCGGAGAAACCTGCACCGCCCGGCACGCCAGCCGCACATTGCCATGATTGGCGAGCGCCTTGCAGAACGCCGCCTGCTTTGGCGGGGTGAGCAAGCGGCGCAGGGCCGGCTGCAGGGGCTGCGTTCGCGGGCGCAGGGGGACGAGATTGGTGGTGTCGGGCGTGGTGTGGACAGTCATGCGAGGCTCCTGCGTGGCGAGCACCGGTCGCCAAGGCGACCGCAAGGCCGAACGGCCGCCGCGCAGGTAGCGCGAAAGCCAGGTGAGCGGATGCGAACGCCGGCGCTTGAGGCTCAAACAAATCGAACCGCGCACCGAGGCACATATGCGGGCCTGTAGGGAAGATCTCCGTCACGCCCCATAGAGCGCTGACAAACATATCAATTCGCAAGGTTCCGCCCGAAACGCCCCGCCGTGCGTTCTATCCTACCACCCCCATCGGCCACACCGGAAAGACCGCGCCATGTTCACCCAGCTCAACCCGCCGCTGCCCGTATTCATCCTCGATAGGGGAAAGGGCCTTGCGATGGCCGTGATCGACTACGGGCCGGAGCACAACCTGATCTGGGTGACGGCGCTGGACGACAGCGGCGAAATCTGGTGCGCGCCCAACCCGAAAGTGCGGATGCAGAGCAACTGGACCATGGGGCGCGCGAAGCCGGATGGGCGCGAGGCCGTGGCCGCCGGAAGAGGCAAGCCGCAAGGCGGAGTAAGCGCAAGCCTTTCCGCCCTGATATGCGTGCGCGAGGGGCCGAGAGGCCGCCCCGCCCCCTACCGCCCCCTAGCGCCCGAGCACGATCCGCTCGTTGCGCTCGATCCTGAGCCGCTGCGCCTCGGTCAGCGCAGTCGGCTGGCCGATGCGCCCGGCCTGGACATGGGCGAGCCACGCGTTCGCGTGGCGCTGGGGCGAGGATCGCCCTCGGGTGTGACTTCGACGGGGTACTGGTTGGTGGGCTTGGTCATTTCGGTGCCTCCTTGGTGCGGTGGTTAGGCGCGGAGGGAGGCATGGAATGGGGGGTGTAGGGAAGGGAGAAAATTCTGTAACAATGCCTGCGGTAAAATTTCCGGTATGAGGCGTGCCATACTGGGAATGCATTCTGTAATTGCTTGACAATTTAAGTTTGAGAACCTCCATGTAGCAGAGGGAACTTGGATGCTGGGCAACAAAAGCGGGAAATTCTCAGCCAGAGCTGTTCGCAGCGATTTTTGAATTATCGGAAAAAGTCTCGGCGACAGTTCGTCATCGCGGTTGATGGAAGCGCGTCAGCTCACTAAGCTTATCGAGAAAGAATTGGGACGATCAAACCAAGATCGCCCTTACGCCGCAAATTATTTTTCCTACGAAACTTGCTTAGCAATAGAAACGAAAAGTTGGCAAATACTTTCTATAGACCACGTTCTTTGTTACATTGACGATGAGATTTTAAATCCCTTATTTTTGCGGAACAGACTAAAAGACCTTGGTGTTGTCTATGACTGAATATCAACCTTCACTTGCTCTTCGGGAGCACATGCTCGACGGAAATCCGGTCTCTCTACTTGAGGCAATACTCCTATTCGGCGTTAAAATCTGAACGCCGAGATTACTCGAATAAAGAAAGATGGTTATCAAGTAGAGTTTAAGAAAGTTCCGATGGCGAAAATAATAGTCCGTTTAAATAAGCACGTACAATGCTCAGTTCCTGATAAATTGCCATATCGGGAGATTGCCATGACAGAGTATTGGATTGGTCGCTGAGCAGAGCTTTTAGTTGGCGCCAGAGACAATTCCTGCGGATTGTAAGTGGGAATAAAGCGCTCGATATGCGAGGATCCCCTTGGAGAGGTCTTCCTGGCGATCATGTCTTGCGTGCAGGCGTTGGCGCGCTGGCCCATCTGGGGCGTGATCAGCGGGGCGACCACGCCTCCCGCCACCTCAGCCGTTCCCTCGTGGATATGGGCGGCGGTGATCAGGGCGGTGCCCTGCGCCTCCATCTGGTAGCACATGCGGCCACCGGCGCTCAGCGCGGCGAGGAAATCGCCGGTGCCATCGGGATCGCCCGCGCTGCCCACGGCGTTGCCGCCATCCAGATCGGCGGCGAGCCTTGTGCCGAAATCCAGTGCGTCACGCTCTGGGTAAGAGGCGCAGGCCCCCAGCATCAGGGTTGCCGAAACGGCGACGGCAGAGATGGCAGACTGGCGGAGCATGGGCGTATCCTTTGTCATGGTGAAACATGACGTTAGGCCCGGCCCCGCCATATGCAAGGGGCCTAACCCTTTGCGGCCTCCGCCTGTCGTTCCAGCAGCGGGAGCAGATATTGCCCGGTGTAGCTGCGCGGTTCCCCGGCAACCTCCTCCGGCGTGCCTTGCGCCACGATCTCGCCGCCGCGCACGCCGCCGCCGGGGCCGAGGTCCAGCACCCAGTCGGCGGTCTTGATCACGTCCAGGTTGTGTTCGATCACCACCACGGAATTGCCCTGGTCCACCAGCCGGTGCAGCACTTCCAGCAGCTTTCGCACGTCCTCGAAATGCAGGCCGGTGGTGGGTTCGTCGAGGATATACAGCGTCTGGCCGGTGCTGCGCTTGGCCAGTTCCTTCGCCAGTTTCACGCGCTGCGCCTCTCCGCCCGATAGGGTGGTGGCCTGCTGGCCCACCTTGACGTAGCCCAGCCCCACCTCGTTCAGCATGTGCATCTTGTCACGGATGGGGGGCACGGCCTTGAAGAAGCCCTCCGCATCCTCGATCGTCATGTCCAGCACATCGGCGATGGAGAGGCCCTTGAACTTCACCTCCAGCGTTTCGCGGTTGTAGCGTTTGCCGCCGCATTCCTCGCACGTCACGTAGACATCGGGCAGGAAGTGCATCTCGATCTTGATCAGGCCATCGCCCTGGCACGCCTCGCAGCGGCCGCCCTTCACGTTGAAGCTGAAGCGGCCCGGCTTGTATCCGCGCGCCTGCGCCTCCGGCAGGCCGGCGAACCAGTCGCGGATATTGGTGAAGGCGCCGGTGTAGGTGGCGGGGTTGGAGCGCGGGGTGCGGCCGATGGGCGACTGGTCGATCTCGATCACCTTGTCGCAGTATTCCAGCCCCGTCACCTTGTCGTGCGGGCCTGCCACCACGCGGGCGTTGTTCAGCGTGCGCGCGGCGGAGGCGTACAGCGTGTCGATGGTGAAGCTGGACTTGCCCGATCCCGATACGCCGGTAACGCAGGTGAAGGTGCCCAGCGGGATGGAGGCGGTGACGTTGTCAAGGTTGTTGGCGCGCGCGCCGTGCACGGTCAGCTTCTTGCCATTGCCCTTGCGGCGCTTTTCCGGGACTTCGATGCGGCGGCGGCCGGTCAGGTAATCGGCGGTGAGCGAGTTCTTGGCTTTCAGCACCTGTTTCAGCGTGCCCTGCGCCACCACTTCGCCGCCGTGCACGCCCGCGCCGGGGCCAAGGTCCACCACGTGGTCTGCGGCGCGGATGGCGTCCTCGTCATGCTCCACCACGATCACGGTGTTGCCAAGGTCGCGCAGGCGTTTGAGCGTTTCCAGCAGGCGATCGTTGTCGCGCTGGTGCAGGCCGATGCTGGGTTCGTCCAGCACGTACAGCACGCCCGACAGGCCGGAGCCGATCTGCGAGGCAAGGCGGATGCGCTGGCTCTCCCCGCCCGACAGCGTGCCGCTGGTGCGATCGAGGTTGAGGTAGTCGAGGCCGACGTTGTTGAGGAAGCCCAGCCGCTCGACGATTTCCTTGAGGATGGCCTTGGCGATCTGGTTCTGCGTGTCGGTCAGATGGCCGGGCAGGTCCTCGAACCATTTCAGCGCGTCCGATACGGAATAGCGGGTGGGCTGGCTGATGTCGGTAATGCCGTTGGTGCCGGGGATCTTCACCGCCCGCGCCTTCTGGTTCAGGCGCGCGCCGCCGCAGGTCTCGCACGGTTGGCGGTCTGGAACTTGGAAAGCTCCTCCTGCATCCACGCGCTTTCGGTCTGCGCCAGGCGACGGTTGAGGTTGCCCATCACGCCTTCGAACGGCTTGCTGACGGTGTATTGCTTGCGCCCGTCCTTGAAGGTGAGCGGAACGCGCTTGCCCTTGGTGCCGTACAGGATGATGTCGCGCTGCTCGGGCGTCAGCCCGCTCCACGGCGTGGTGAGATCGAAATCGTATTCCTTCGCAAGGCTGCCCAGCACCTGCATGTAATAGGGCGACGGCGGGTTGGACTTGGCCCAGGGCACCACCGCGCCCTTCTTCAACGTCAGTTCCTCGTTCGGAACGACAAGCTGCGGGTCGAACAGCTGCTTTTCGCCAATGCCGTCGCACGTCGGGCACGCGCCTTGCGGGGCGTTGAAGGAGAACAATCGCGGCTCGATCTCCTCGATGGTGAAGCCCGATACCGGACACGCGAATTTCTCGGAAAACACGATGCGGTTGGCGGGCAGGCCAGCGCCCTTCATCGCGCCGCCACCCTCTGCATCATCCTCGCGCCCCGGCACCACGCCATCGGCCAGATCGACAAAGGCCAGCCCTTCGGACAATTTCAGCGCGGTTTCGAAGCTGTCGGCAAGGCGCGTTTCCAGCCCCTTCTTCACCGCCAGCCTGTCCACCACCACTTCAATGTCGTGCTTGAACTTCTTGTCGAGCGCGGGCGCTTCCTCGATCGCGTACATCTCTCCATCCACGCGCACGCGGGTGAAGCCGGCCTTTTGCCACTCGGCCATTTCCTTGCGGTATTCGCCCTTGCGGCCGCGCACGACGGGGGCGAGCAGGTAGAGCCGTGTTCCCTCGGGCAGTTCCATCACCCGGTCCACCATGTTGGACACGGTCTGCGCCTCGATCGGCAGACCTGTTGCGGGCGAATAGGGCACACCCACCCGCGCCCACAGCAGGCGCATGTAATCGTAGATCTCGGTAACGGTCGCCACGGTAGAGCGCGGGTTGCGGCTGGTGGTCTTTTGCTCGATGGAGATGGCCGGCGACAACCCGTCGATATGCTCCACATCGGGCTTTTGCATCATCTCCAGGAACTGGCGTGCATAGGCCGAGAGGCTCTCGACATAGCGCCGCTGCCCCTCTGCATAGATGGTGTCGAACGCCAGCGAGCTTTTGCCGCTGCCCGAAAGACCGGTGATGACGATGAGGCTGTCGCGCGGGAGATCTATGTCGATCCCCTTCAGATTATGTTCGCGCGCGCCTTTGACGGAGATTTTGGTAAGAGCCATAGTCGGTCCAAGTGGGGCCTGACCCTGGGATAATCCAGTGGGCCTGAAGGCCGTGTTTTCATTACGGCAGGAATGGCCGCAAATGTTCCTATAATGTTCTCATGCGCGCAAGCAA
This sequence comes from uncultured Alphaproteobacteria bacterium, assembly GCA_963783265.1. Taxonomy (GTDB): domain Bacteria; phylum Pseudomonadota; class Alphaproteobacteria; order Sphingomonadales; family Sphingomonadaceae; genus Alteraurantiacibacter. The sequence goes on from CAWAMU010000011.1 coordinate 199,269, forward strand.
GTTCGATCGTATGGCCGTGCTTCGAAATGGCTGGCAGCGATGCTCTGGACCGGTTTGGCTTCGACCTCGCCGCATTGCGGGGGCTGGACGACGCGGATCGCGATTGCCATCTCCCCCGCATGTCGTCGCGCCGCCTGTTTATCGCCATTCGCCCGCCCGAGGATGTTGCAGAGCGCCTGCTCGACACGATGGAGGGAATTTCGGGCGCACGTTGGCAGGATGCCGACAACCTCCACATCACGCTGCGCTTCATCGGGGAAGTGGATCGTCACGTTGCGGCAGATGTGGAAACCGCGCTGGAGGGGCTGACCTTCGCGCCCTTTGCGCTCGCCATTTCAGGCGTGGGCCATTTCGAAGGCAACAGGCGCGCAAAGGCGATCTGGGCGCGGGTGGCACCCAGCCCTCCACTCGATGATTTGCAGATGCGGGTTGAACTGGCCTGCCGCCGCGCGGGCTTGCGGCCCGAAACGCGCAAATTCGTACCGCACATTACCCTCGCCCGGCTTAATTCCGGCAGCGGAATGATCGGCGACTGGCTGCACCGCCACGGCACCCTGGCGCTCGGCCCGTGGCAAGCAACCGACTTTTCGCTTTACGAAAGTGACCTGACGCCGAATGGCGCACTCTATTCCGAGATAAGAAAGTTTCCGTAGCTTCGCACGAATTTTGCATAAGTTTCAAAGACAAGCGGTGCCGCATCGCTACTCTCGGTCGACCCTACAGGGCGAGCGTGTGACGGGACGAAGCGAGGACCAAGTGGGGCTTCCGTCCGTTGATAGGGTGAAACGATACACGGCAGGCCAGCGCCTTTGACATCGGAAAGTTGGTCTCCACAACCAACAGGATTTTTATGTCGAACGCGGCAGCAATCGAAGCCCCCATCGAAACAGAAGCCATACCCGCCCGGTCCGATCCGCGCGATGGCTCTACCCATCCACCCAGCCCCAATCCTCGCAAGGCATCGAACAGCGAAGAACTGCGCCCGGCCCTGCGCTGGATGCGCGGGCAAATGGTGCAGGAGTTTATCAAGCGGATGCGCCAGAAGCATCGCGGAGAACTTGGTGCCAGCCTTCGTGGCCGAATGCGCAAGCGCAAGACTGCGGTGGCCATGTCGGCGGCTGTAATGGGCCTGAGCACCGGCGCGGCGGATATCTCTACCTTCGACCCGCAGTATTCGATCTCGTTTTCCGATCTGGATCCCACCAAGCAGCGCGTTCACGCGCTCGACCTGCGAGTTAGCGAAACCATGAAGGAGGCGCTGGCTGAAGAGGAAGGCGTGCGCCTTGTGGTCTATCGCGACGTCGCGGGCTATCCCACCGTTGGTGTCGGTCATCTTCTGACACCGGAAGACGGCCTCTCGGTAGGTGATCGCATCACTTATGCCCAGGCGATCGAATTTCTGGAAAAGGACCTCCAGAAGGCCGAAAACGGTGTGAAGCGCCTTGTCGGCGACCTGCCGATCTTCCAGCATGAATTCGATGCGCTTGTCGACCTTGTCTACAATGTCGGCGAAGGCAATGTCTCCGAGAACGAGAGCCCGCGTCTGAATTCGGCGATTGCCAAGGCCGATTACGACAGGATCGCCGAGCAGCTTGAATACACCACGGCATCCGGACGGGTCGCGCGCGGGCTGGAATACCGCAGCGAGCGCAGGCAATCGATCTTCATGGAAGCAGCCTACGACGATCCCCGCGCTGTCCAGGTCGATATCGCCGGCCAGGCCAGCACCTGACGGCGCACGCTTGCGCCCGGCCCAGTCCCGCTCCATCTGACGAACAATGACCCGCTTTTTAGAAACACCAACCGCAAGACCCGCCCCGGCCTGTATCGTTGCCGCGCTGGCGGGTCTTGTGCTGTTGAGCGGTTGCTCTGCCGAGGAGCCGATAGCGCTCGATACCACGGGCGAACTGGATATCCCGGCGCAGGCCGGGTCCGCCGTGGTGGAGGCGGAACGCGACTGCCTGCTGGTGGTATGGGACCAGCAGATCACGCCCGACCGCAATTTCGACCGTGCCAATGATCTTGCCGAGGGTGGGCTCATCTCTTGCGCCACCGGGACCAGCGCCAGCCAATACGAAGCCGCGTTGTCAGACCTGCGCGAGGCAGCATCGGGTAATGACCGCGATGCACTGCTGCGCGAACTGGACATTCCGCTGTTGTTTATCGATGCCAGCGGCAACCGCCGCGACCTGCAGGACACCGACCTTGCCGAGCGCGATTTCGAGGAAGTGTTCTCGCCCGAGATGCTTGCGCTGATGCGCGGCCTCGACCTTGCAGAGATGACCGTCGTGCCCGAGCAGGGTGGCTTCTTCGAGCTTGGCGCGATCTGGCTGAGCCCCGGGGAACCGGGCGGGCGGCCACGCCTGGTTACCGTCAATCGCCAGGCCCTGGCAGAAGCGGCGGCCAGCACCGCTCAGCTTGCGGAAACCTCCTCCTGACCGAATCGTTCAGGCTCTTGGCAGCTTGCATCGTTAGGACTATGCGCCAAGTTTCACAGGTAACCACCTACGCCCGTTTCTCCGGGCACGATAATAACCATCACAAGGAAGAGACGCCCGAATGCGCAAATCCACCCTTCTCGCCACCACCATGATCGCCGCTTTGGCCAGCGCCTGCACCACTATGGAGGATGCCGATATGAACGCATCCGCACAATTGCCCGGTACCGCCGAATATAATCCGGTAATCCCCGAAGCGACCAGCGTCTTTGCCGAGCCTTCGCCGTTGTACATGCACGCGCCGCAGTTCGACCAGGTGGACGAAGGCGAGTGGCAGGGCATCATCGAGGAAGCCATTGCGATCCAGCTGGCCGAGGTCGAGGCTATCGCCGACAACCCCAATCCGCCCACCTTCTCCAACACCTTGGTAGAGATGGAGCGTTCGGGCCAGGTGTTTGCCCGCGCATATGGCGCATTCAGCCAGATCGTCAGCGCCAACATCACCGATACCATCGCCGCCACCGACGAGGCGCTTGCTCCGCAGGTCGCTTCGATGAATGACAGCATTTACCTCAATCCCACGCTGTTCCAGCGCGTGAAGGCGGTTTACGACAATCGCGCCGCAATGAGCATGACGCCCGAAGACGCGATGCTGCTGGAAACCACCTATGACGAGTTCGTGCATCGCGGTGCAGAGCTTGGCGATGCGCAGCAGACCGAGCTGCGCCAGATCAACGAGCGTCTGTCCTCGCTGTCCGCGCAGATTTCCCAGCGGATCACCACCGGCCAGAACGAAGGCGCGATTTTCGTGAGCGATCGTGCGAGCCTTTCCGGCCTGTCCGACGGCCAGATCGAAGCCGCTGCCGCCGCTGCCACGGAACGTGGTCGCCCCGGCGAATTCATGCTGTCGGTCAGCAACACCTCGGGCGTGCCGCAACTGGCGCAGCTCGACAATCGCGACGTTCGCGAGCGTCTGTTCCGCGCCAGCATCAACCGCAACCAGTCGGGCGAGGCATCCACGCTGCCGCTGATCCAGGAAGTGATCGGCCTGCGCAATCGCCGCGCCCAGCTGTTTGGCGAGCCGAGCCACGCCAGCTGGCAGATGTACGATCGCATGGTTTCCGATCCCGACGCTGCCATATCCTTCATGGCCGAGATGGTGCCTGCCCTGCGCGCGACGCAGGAACGCGAAGCTGCCGTCTTGCAGGCGCGTATCGAGGCTGACGGGGAAGATTTCACGCTCGCCCCGTGGGACTGGCAATATTACGCATCCAAGGTGCGGCAAGAGCGCTACGCCCTCGATAACGAGGAGATCAAGCAGTACTTCGTGGTCGACAAGGTGCTGGAAGACGGCGTGTTCTACATGGCCGGCCAGCTTTACGGCCTGACCTTCGAGGAACGCACCGACATCCCCACCTATCACCCCGATGTAAAGGTCTACACCGTCTTCCACGATGGTGAGGAACAGGCCTTGTTCTACTTCGATCCGTTCAGCCGCGATTCCAAGCGTGGCGGTGCGTGGATGAGCAATTTCATCGAACAGAGCCACCTGCTTGGCCTGAAGCCCGTCATCACCAACACCTTGAACGTCGCCCCTCCCGCAGAAGGCCAGCCCGCGCTGGCGACGTGGGACGACGTGACGACGATGTTCCACGAATTCGGCCACGCGCTGCACGGTATTTTTGCCAATCAGCAGTATCCGTCGCTGTCGGGCACCAACACCGCGCGTGACTGGGTGGAATTCCCCAGCCAGTTCCACGAGAACTTTGCCGCCGTGCCGGAAGTGCTGCAACGCTACGCCCGCCATCACGAAACCGGCGAGGTGATCCCGGACGAGCTGATCACGGCCATCGACCGTGCCAGCAAGTTCAACCAGGGCCACAGCTTTGGCGAGGTGATCGCCGCATCGCTGCTGGACATGGAATGGCATTCGATGGACCCCAGCGCGCCCGCACCTGCCGATATCATGGCGTTCGAAGCCGCCGCACTGGAACGCATTGGCCTGCGCAGCGATCTTGTGCCGCCACGTTACCGCACGCCATACTTCCGCCATATCTTCGAGCATGGTTATGACGCCGGCTATTACGCCTACACCTGGACGGAAATGCTGCATCACGACGCCTACAGCTATGTCGCCGAAAATGGCGGCATGACCCGCGCAATGGGCGATCGCATCGTGAACACCTTCCTCGGCCAGGGCCATTCGAAGACCTACGAACAGATGTTCCGCGACTTCACCGGCCGCGATCCGCGCGTCGAGCCTTTGCTGGAAGCACGCGGGCTGATCCCGGAAGATGACGACACCACCGGCGTCGACGGGGCCGATGGCGCGGTCTAGCTCTCGGTGATGAGAGCGCGTTGGCCGGGATCTCCCAGCCAACGCGTTTTCACGCCCCAGACTTCATCGATGTTATCAAGCGACAGCGCCTCTTCGGGGGCGCTGTCTGCTTTCAGGCGGCCATTATCCAGCACCACCACGCGATCGGCATGGTTCATCGCCAAGCGAGAGATCGTGCAGCACCAGCACCACGCCGGTGCCCTTGTCAGCTTCGGCGCGCAGCACCCGCAGCAGGGCGAGCTGGTGCGCAATATCGAGCGCGGCAAGCGGTTCGTCGGCCAGGATCCAGCGCGGCTCCCCCGCCAGCACGCGGGCCAGCAGTGCGCGCGCTTTCTCCCCTCCCGATAGGGTCGACATGGGCCGATGGGCGAAGTCGGACAGGTCAGTTGCGGCCATTGCGCGGGCAACGGCAAACTTTCCGCGGTCGCGATGCGGCAGGCGGCCCAGCGCGACGAGGTTGGCGACCGAGACATCCCAGGCGACTTCGGCGGATTGCGGCAGATAGCCGATGGCCTGCGCGCGATTTCGCGGATGCATGGCTGACAGCGGTGTGCCATCCAGCAGGACTTCACCGCTGTCGTGATCGAGCAGGCCCGCCAATGCCGAAAGGATCGTGGACTTGCCCGCACCGTTCGGCCCGCAGATCGCGGTAATGGTGCCGGTTTCGAGGGAAGTGGTCACATCCTGCAAGCGGTTTGCAATAGTCAGACTGCGCGCGGCGAGCGTCATACCAGTCCCCTCCGCATCCGCAGCAGCAGCATCAGGAAGAACGGCGCGCCGATCAGCGACAGCGCGATGCCGAGCCGCAGTTCCGTCACCAGCGGCAGGATACGGCACACGACGTCGGCCACCAGCACCAGCAGTGCGCCCGCCAGTGCGCTTGGTACGATCAGGCTGGAGGGGCGCTTGTCCGTCAGCGGGCGCACCAGATGCGGCACGATCAGCCCGACGAAACCGATGATGCCCGCCACCGCCACGCCGCTGCCGACGGTAAGGCCGGTGCCCAGCACCAGCAGCGCCATCAGCCGCCCCGGTTGCACACCCAGCGATCGCGCGGCAGGTTCGCCCAGCGTCATCGCGTCCAGATCGCGGCCAGCCAGCCACAGCAGGACAAGGCCCGCGAGGGTGAGAGGCGCGGCCAGCATCACGTCGGCCCAACTGCGATCGGTCAGCGCGCCCATCAGCCAGGTCACGATGCTGCTCATGGCAAAGGCGTTGGGGGCAAGGCTGATCGCCAGCGAGGTGAGCGCGCCGGCAAGACTGGCGATCATCATGCCCGCCAGCGTGAACAGCGCGATGCCATGCGCGGGATTTGCCGTTCGTCCGGCAATCAGCGCCAGCAGCGCCATCGCTCCGCCCGCTCCAATCAGCGCGAACAAAGGTAGCAGGATGGCGCTCGCCACGCCGATATACAGCGCAATAACCGCGCCCAGCGCCGCTCCCGGCGCGATGCCGAAGAGGCCGGGATCGGCCAGCGGATTGCGCAAGTAGCCCTGCATCGCCGCGCCCGCTGCGCCAAGACCGCTGCCCACCACCAGCGCCAGCACCGCGCGCGGCAGGCGCAGTTCGGCGAGGATGGGAACGGCGTTGGGCGTGACGTCCGGATCAATCCAGACGCGCCCCGCCAGCAGCGACAAAGGCACGGCAATCACCAGCAGCGCGATCAGGATAAGGTTGGCGCGCGTCATCCCACAGCGCGCCTGATTTCGCCCAGGCGGTCCAGAGCGCGGGGGATGGTGGGGCCGCCACAATACAGCAATGCAGGGTCCAATTCGTAACGCGCCGTGTCTGACGCCATGCGCATCGCCGGATGATCGGCGGCGCGTTCGTCGCCGGTGGCAATAACCACCTGCGGCGGATCGGCCAGCACGCGCTCCAGCGGCAGGTAAGCCCCCTGCCCCAGCCCGCGCGCCGCCGAATGGCTGGCAAAGCCCGCCTGCGCCAGCATGGCATGGGCCAGCGACGTTTCGCCGGGCACCAGCCCGCCCTGCTGCCACAGCAAGGCAGAGACCGGTTCTCCCGCCCAGCGATGCGCGTCCCAGCTTTGCGCGATCTGCTCGGACAGGGCATTGGCCCGCGCCGCATTGCCGGTTACCGCGCCCAGCGCATCGATCTGGGCAAGGCTCTCGTCCAGCGATCCGGCGAGCCCCAGGCTTTCCACCGCGATGCCCGCCTGCTCCAGCGCGCGGCGCGTGGCAGGCGAAAGGAAGGGATCGGCCACGACCATCTCGGGTGCCAGCGCCAGCACTTCCTCCGCCGTTCCGCCCGTGATGGCGTAGTGCATCGCCTTATCGACAGGCATGGAACTGGCGCGCGGATCGTGGCTGTAGTGAGAGAGAGCCAGCACCTGCCCCGGCGCGGCGATTTCTGCGAGTATCGCGTCGGCGCAGGGGTTCAGGCTGACGATGGTGGGCTGGTCGCTGGCGACATTCGCCGCCGGACTGCCCGAACAGGCAGTCAGCAAGAGCGCGAGGGCAGCGGCCAGCTTCATAGAATTAGCCGCGCGCCGATATGCGCGCCGCGCCCCGCCGTCGCATAGCCCGCCGCGGTCTGGAAATCCTCGTCCCACAGGTTCTCGACCCGGCCGAATATCTGCACCCGCTCGCTGACGTCCCAGCTGCCGCGCAGGGTGAGCGTTTGATAGCCCTCCAGCCGCACCGTGTTGAAAGCATCGTCAAAGGTGCCCGAAACAATCCGCACATCCGCGCCCAGCATCACCGTTTCCAGTGGCCGCCATTCGCCCGTTAGCGTCGCGGCATGGCGCGGGCGGCGGGCCAGCGTCAGACCAGTGTCGCGGTTCTCGGCGTCGGTGAGGGAATATACTGCGCCCAGTGTCACGTTCGTCGCAGGCCGAGCCCAGAGTTCTGCCTCCACCCCGCGAGCGCGGGTGCGGGTGACGTTGTCGTAGGTGCCGAACGGACGGTTCGCGCAAATGCCTGTCGTCTCGCCAAAGCAGCTGACGAAAGCGATCTGGTTGTCGGTGTTGCGCTGGAACAGCGTGACCGCGCCGTACACCGGCCGCCGCGACAAGGTGCGCTCGCCATAGGCCACGCCAAGGTCGAAGCTGGTGCTCTGCTCCGGTTCCAGCGCGATGTTGCCGAAATCGGAATGCAGCTGGAACAGGCTGGGTGCCTTGAACCCCTCCCCCACGCTGCCCCGCAGCCGCCAGCCGGGCGCGACTTCATAGCTGGCATCCGCGCCGAAGCTTATCGCCGTGCCGAAATCGGCATGATCGTCCACCCGCGCGCCAATATGGCCGGAGATGGCGTTCCACTCGATACCGCCTTGCACGTAGGCGCCGGAAATGCGCGTATCCTCGCCCGCGTCGAACAGCGCCTGGTAGCTGGTCCACTCGTTCTCCGCACCGAAATGCAGCAGCAGCGGGCCGATGGGCCGCCACTCGCCGCGCACCTCCAACCGGTCGGATCGGCCCTGGCTGGTGAAAGTCTCCGCCCCGGTGCCGTCAAGATTGTCGCGGTCCGTGTCGGCGAAACTGTAGGCGGCGGAGACGAACAGCGCGCCGGTATCGTACACTGCGCCGGTGGAGCCTGTCAGCTGGCGGGTTTCCTGCACCTCATCGGTATCGGAAAGCGTGAAGGCGGGCGCAGGGAAGCCGTCGATCTCCAGTTCCCCTCGCGCATAGCGGCTGCGGGCGAACACCTCGAAACGGTCGTTGAAATAATAGCGCGCATGGCCATTCAGCGCCCATTGCTCGAACCCGTCCGCTTCCGTTCCCGCTTCCGCAGCAGAGATTCCGTCACTGGAGAACCACGTGCCCGACAGCCCGAGAAATCCGATATCGGCATCGGCCAGCCCGCCGGAAACAGCGGCGCTGGCGGTATCGCGCGCGCCGTACTCGGCGCTTGCCCGCAGCCCACTCTCCGCGCGGGTGGAGGCGACAACCACGCCGCCAATGGCATCCGACCCCCAGATGGTGGAGTTGGAGCCGCGCAGGATTTCCAGCTTGGCCAGGTCCAGCGCCAGCAGCGTGCCGAAATCGAATCCGCCCGATGGCGCGGCAGGATCGGCCACGCGCACCCCGTCGATCACGGTCAGCACCTGCTCCGCCTCGCTGCCGCGCAGGCGCACGCCGGTGAAACTGCCCGTGCCACCATTGCGGCTGGTGACGACGCCGGGCGCGCGTTCAAGGATGCGCGTCAGGTCCGCGCCCTGAACGGCCTCGATCTCGTCCTTGCCGATCACGGTGACGGCTTGCCCTGTATCCTCCACCTCGATCCTCGTGCCGGTGGCGGTGACGGTGATCGAAGCCTCCTCCTGCGCCACGGAAGGAGCCGCGATCGCAGCTAGGGAAACACCAAGAAACAGATATTTATGCACAAAACCTCCAGTCAAAAGCGAACACGTCGCTTGTGACGGAGGGAGCACCTGTAAAGGCACTCTCCCGCTGGCTATCGGTACACCCCGCCCGGCAGCGTAAGCGACAGTCTCAGGCAGGTCTCCTGGCTCCCGGATCAGTGCTCTGCGCCCGCCTTCCCACCCTTTCAGGCAGTGGCGTTGGGGCGCATCGCTCCCCGGTCACAGTTGCGGGGGCAGCGCGGGGGTTTCACCCGCTTCCCTCTTAGATCCGATCTCTCGGATAACCCGTGACGTCGCCCTCCCACTAGGCGCATCCCCGCTGGTGCGCAATGCCTCCCGGGTCGTGGTTAACGGCCGGGTAAGCGGCGTCCCTGTGTGAGACGGAACCTTCATCGGTGGTGATCGCACAATCACGAAGGGCTATCGGCGCAGCGTGGATCAGACCGCCCGCCTTACCCCGCAGCAATTGCTTGCCCAGCGTCGTGCAGAGCGGTGCCGCGCGCGCAAATCGCGCCGCGTCTCGCTGTTTCGGCGGATTGGCGTGCTGGCCGCGGTTCTGGCTGTGCCCGCGATTGCAGCGGAAACCGCGTTCGAGCCGGAGATCGCGCAAGCCACCGCTGCCACGATAGAACCGATGGGTTTCGAGACACCGGGCGAAAGCTTCCCCGGCTCCGCCTTCTACTACCTTGCCGACACACCGCCCGGCACCGCGGCTTTCCCCGCGCAAGGTGGAGCGGTTGGAATGGCCGAGCTAGCCTCTCCCGCGCCAGTCACCGTTGGCCCTGCCGCTGCGGCGCTGGTGGCATCGGGCACCGGCATGGATATCATGCGCGCGCAGGAATGCCTTGCCACCGCCATTTATTATGAAGCCGCCAGCGAATCCGCCGCCGGGCAGAGTGCCGTGGCGCAGGTGGTGCTGAACCGCGTGGCGCACAGCGCATGGCCCAATACGGTTTGCGGCGTGGTGTTCCAGGGATCGACACGGCAGACCGGCTGCCAGTTCAGCTTCACCTGTGACGGATCGCTGGCGCGACGCCCATCGCGCGGAGGGTGGGAACGCGCCAGCCGCATCGCCCGTGCGGCATTGGCGGGCGCGGTGTACGAGCCTGTGGGCCTTTCCACCCATTACCACACGCTGGCCGTCAGCCCCTATTGGGCGCCCAGCCTTGCCCGAACCACGGTAATCGGCGCGCATGTCTTCTATCGCTGGCCGGGCGCGGCAGGCCAGCGCGCGGCCTTTGCCTTCCGCCATTCTGGCGGAGAACCCGAGCCGGGGCGCGTCGCTGCGACACCCGCCAGCGGGCCCGACGCTGTGGCGCTGGCGAATGCGCCTTCGCTGGAAACTGTTGCGCTGGCTGTGCCCGCGAGCGCGCCTGTCCCTGCTGCAACGCCCACCGCAACGCTAGTTACCAACGACCGGCTGCCCTCGGCAGGCCGGGTCCGCAGCGAATATGCCAACAGTGGCCGCTGGATCGAACGTCCCTGAACGGCCCTCGCCCCGGTGCCCCCGCATCAAATCGCCGAATGATTGATAAATTCAGCGGAAAGATTTCGGAAACCATCCCTTCCAACCTTCGCTTAGTGGCGCGTGGGTATAGGTCTGTTCGTCGCCACAAGCGGCCAACATAAAACATCGGACCTCGCACCCCATGCCCATTCGCTTTGCCGCCTCCCTGAAACGCGCCCAGTGCCGGATGCCGCGCCACATGGCGCGTGCGCAGCGTTTTCGACCGGCCAACGACAACCGCGGCAAGCAGGTGCAAAGCACGCACCTCCACGCCGCCCTGCGTCATTTTGCCGAGCACGGGCTGGCAGCGGCAGACCACGCCCGTCAGCAGGCGCTTGCCGCATCCAATGCGGGCGATCGGCAAACCTTTGAATGGTGGCTGGAGATTTGCCGCGCGCTGGATCGACGCATGGCGCACCGGATCAACGATCCCGCGCAGGCTGGCGGCTGAGAGGCCCGGCACCGCCGCTTTTCGGCAAATCGACCGCAAGCCCATCTTCGCTGCCGCAGCTTTGGCAGGGGAACCATTTGCGCGCGCCCGCGTCCTTTGCTTTAGTGCGTTAAAGCAATGCGGGTCCAGCTATTGCTATTGCAAACTATTTGCAACAACTGCTTGAATTCACTGTTGCAATGGTATTGTGTGCAGCCTAGGGCGGCCCCATCGAATTCGGATGGCGAGTCTCGCGTGGGCGCTGGACCGTCATCCTTGCCAGGCTGACGCGCCCGATACAGGACAAAGGCATTCCCATGGCCACGAATACTGGACGCAAGAAAATCGCCCTTATCGGCTCCGGCATGATCGGCGGCACCCTCGCCCATCTCGCGGCAAAAGCGGAAATGGGCGATGTCGTCCTGTTCGACATTGCCGAGGGCATGCCGCAGGGCAAGGCGCTGGACCTGAGCCAGTGCGGCCCCATCGAAGGCTTCGACGCGAAGATCACCGGCACCAATGACTATGCCGATATCGCCGGTGCAGACGTCATCATCGTCACCGCCGGCGTGCCGCGCAAGCCGGGCATGAGCCGTGACGACCTGCTGGGCATCAACCTGAAGGTGATGAAGGCCGTCGGCGAAGGCATCAAGAACAATGCGCCCGACGCTTTCGTGATCTGCATCACCAACCCGCTGGACGCGATGGTGTGGGCGCTGCGCGAATTCTCCGGCCTGCCGCACAACAAGGTCGTCGGCATGGCTGGCGTGCTGGATTGCGCGCGCTTCGCCACCTTCCTGGCGTGGGAGTTCGACGTTTCGGTGAAGGATGTGAACGCCTTCGTGCTGGGCGGCCACGGCGACACGATGGTGCCCGTGCTCTCCTACTCTACGATCAACGGCATTCCCGTGAAGGACATGGCCAAGATCAAGGGCGTTGCCGAAAGCCGCCTCGACGAGATCGTGGACCGCACTCGCAAGGGCGGCGGCGAAATCGTGCAACTGCTGGGCAATGGTTCCGCCTATTACGCCCCCGCCACCAGCGCCATCAGCGATGGCGAAGGCATATCTGGGTGACCAGAAGCGCATCTTGCCATGCGCGGCCTATCTGGAAGGCAAGTATGACGTCGACGGCCTCTACGTTGGCGTGCCCGCCGTGATCGGCAAGGACGGCATCGAAGGCGTGATCGAGATCGAACTATCGGACGAGGAAAAGAACAACCTCCAGGTCAGCGTCGATGCGGTCAAGGAACTGCTCGAAGCTTGCAAGGGGCTGGATAGCTCGCTCGCTTAAACTCTCCCATTCTCAAGATATAAGGACGATTGCCATGAGCATTCTCGTCGACAAGAACACCAAGGTCATCACGCAAGGCATGACCGGTGACACCGGCACGTTCCACACCCAGCAGGCGCTGGATTACGGCACGAAGATGGTTGCGGGCGTGACGCCGGGCAAAGGCGGCACCGAGCATATCGGCCTGCCCAACTTCAACACCGTGCGCGAAGCCAAGGAAGCCACCGGCGCCACCGCATCGTGCATCTACGTGCCGCCGCCCTTCGCGGGCGACGCCATCCTCGAAGCCATCCAGGCCGAGATCGAACTGATCGTCTGCATCACCGAAGGTATTCCGGTGATGGACATGGTGATGGTGAAGCGCGCGCTTTCCGGCACCAAGTCGCGCCTGATCGGCCCGAACTGCCCCGGCGTGCTGACGCCCGGCGAATGCAAGATCGGCATCATGCCAGGCTCCATCTTCCAGAAGGGCACCGTGGGCGTGGTCTCGCGCTCCGGCACGCTCACCTACGAGGCCGTGCACCAGACCACGCAAGTCGGCCTTGGCCAGACCACCGCTGTGGGCATTGGCGGCGATCCTGTGAACGGCACCAACTTCATCGACGTGCTCGACCTGTTCCTTGACGACGATGCCACCAAGTCGATCATCATGATCGGCGAAATCGGCGGCAGCGCGGAAGAGGAAGCCGCCGAGTTCATCAAGCAGGAAGCTGCCAAGGGCCGCCGCAAGCCGATGGTCGGCTTCATCGCCGGTCGCACGGCGCCTCCGGGCCGCCGCATGGGCCATGCCGGTGCCATCGTATCGGGCGGCAAGGGCGGCGCGGACGACAAGATTGCGGCGATGGAAGATGCGGGCATCCGCGTTTCCCCTTCGCCATCCGAACTGGGCACCACGCTGGATGCCCTGCTGAAGGAACTGGCATAACCGCTCGCCCGTAGTGGGCATGTCGGTAACACAGAATCGCGAGGCCCATGATGGGTAAAGAGCCGCAGAATTTCCTCCCTGAGATGCCGTCGCAGGAAGGCGCGCAGCCCGGCCCATCGTGGAGCAATCCGCGCTGGCCGCTGAACGATGATGGCGGCGAATGGGCGCAGGCCATGGACCCGACCGACATGGTCGCCGCGGTCAAGCAGGCTGCTGCGAAGGCTGGCAGGCCGACCAATTCCTCCAGTATCGAGGCGGCGGCGCGCGATTCCATCCAGGCCATGCTGCTGATCCGGCTCTACCGTGTTCGCGGCCATCTGGGCGCAAAGCTGGACCCGCTCGGCCTGTCCCATCAGGAAAACCCGGAGGAACTGACGCTGAAATGGCACGGTTTCGAAGGGCAGGAAGACAAGGAAGTCTACGTCGGCGGCGCGTTCGGTTTCGAATGGGTCAAGGTCGGCGAACTCTACGCGGCGCTGCGCAACACCTATTGCGGGCACGTCGGCCTGGAATACATGCATATCGCCGATACCGAGGAACGGCGTTTCCTGCAGGACCATTTCGAAAGCCCGGAAGACACCATCCAGTTCACGCCCGAAGGCAAGCGGGCGATCCTGCAGGCGGTTATCCGCGGCGAGGAATACGAGAACTATCTCGGCAAGAAATACGTCGGCACCAAGCGCTTCGGTCTCGACGGCGGCGAAGCCATGATCCCCGCGCTGGAAGCGGTGATCAAATACGGCGGCTCCATGGGTGTGCGCGAAATCATCTACGGCATGGCCCATCGCGGCCGGCTGAACGTACTCGCGAACGTGATGGCAAAGCCATACAAGGTGATCTTCCACGAATTTTCGGGCGGCTCCGCCAATCCCGATGACGTGGGCGGATCGGGCGATGTGAAATATCACCTCGGCACCAGCACCGATCGCGAGTTCGACGGGATCAAGGTGCATATGTCGCTGGTCCCCAACCCCTCCCACCTCGAAGCGGTGAACCCGGTCGTGTTGGGCAAGACCCGCGCGCAGCAGGCTTTTCGCGATGATCTGGACGACCACGAGCAGGTGTTGCCCGTGCTGATCCACGGCGACGCTGCCTTCGCGGGGCAAGGCGTGGTGTGGGAATGCTTCGGCCTTTCCGGCGTGCGCGGCTATTCCACCGGCGGCTGTATCCATTTCATCATCAACAACCAGATCGGGTTTACCACCAGCCCCAAGTTCGCGCGGTCCAGCCCTTACCCTTCCGATGTGGCCAAGGGCGTTCAGGCGCCGATCCTGCACGTGAACGGCGACGACCCAGAAGCCGTTACCTTCGCCTGCAAGCTGGCCATCGAATACCGCCAGAAGTTCAAGCGCGACGTCGTGATCGACATGTGGTGCTATCGCCGCTTCGGCCATAACGAGGGTGACGAGCCCAAGTTCACCCAGCCGATGATGTATGACGAGATCAAGCAGCATCCGCGCGTCTCGGAAATCTATTCCGAACGGCTGAAGACGGAAGGCGTGCTGGAAGAAGGTACCGCCCCCGAAATCCGCCAGCAGTTCATCGCCCATCTGGACGAGCAGTTCGAGGCCAGCAAGAGCTACAAGCCCAACGAGGTGGACTGGTTTGCCGGACGCTGGAGCGGCCTGCACAAGCCAGCCGATCCCGAAACCGCGCGGCGCAACGTGCACAGCGCGATCGAGGAAAAGCTGTTCAATTCGCTGGGCCGCACGCTGACCACGGTCCCCGACAATCTCACCGTGCACAAGACGCTGCAACGCGTGCTGAATGCCAAGCGCGAGATGTTCGACAGCGGCACGGGCTTCGACTGGTCCACGGCAGAGGCGCTGGCCTTCGGCAGCCTGGTAACAGAGGGGTTCGGCGTACGTCTGTCCGGCCAGGATTCCGGGCGCGGCACTTTCAGCCAGCGGCACGCCATCTGGGTGGACCAGACGAACGAGGAGAAATACATTCCCCTCGCCACGCTGCCGCATGGCAAGTTCGAAGTGTATGATTCCACGCTCAGCGAGTTCGGCGTGCTCGGCTTCGAATACGGCTTCAGCCTCGCCGATCCCAAGACGCTGGTTCTGTGGGAAGCGCAGTTCGGCGATTTCGCCAATGGCGCGCAGGTCATGATCGACCAGTTCATCGCTGCGGGCGAGGTGAAATGGCAGCGCGCCAACGGCCTGGTGATGCTGTTGCCGCACGGGTACGAAGGCCAGGGGCCGGAGCACTCCTCCGCCCGCCTCGAACGCTTCCTGCAATTGTGCGCGAACGATAACCTGCAGGTCTGCAACATAACCAGCCCGGCGAATTACTTCCATGTCCTTCGCCGGCAGATGCTGCGCCCGTTCCGCAAGCCGCTCGTCATCATGTCACCCAAGAGCCTGCTGCGCCATCCGATGGCAAAAAGCGATGGCAAGTGGTTCAAGGGCGACAGCCATTTCATGCGCATCCTTTCCGACAAGGCCGAGATTGCGGACGACAAGGTCCGCCGCCTGGTGCTGTGTTCGGGCAAGGTCGCTTACGACCTGATGGAAAAGCGCGACGAAGAAGGCGTGGACGATGTCTCCATCGTGCGGATCGAGCAGCTCTATCCCTTCCCCGGCGAACCGCTGGCCGTGCGCCTGAAGCGCATGAAAAATCTCGAAGAGGTGGTGTGGTGCCAGGAAGAGCCGCACAACAACGGCGCATGGTTCTTCGTGCAGAACCGCATCGAGGATGCCCTTGCCGCCGCCGGGCACGATGGCATGCGCCCGCGCTATGCCGGGCGAGAAGAAGCCGCATCGCCCGCAACTGGCTTTGCCAAGCGCCACCAGGCGCAGCAGGAGGCGCTGGTCTCTGTCGCATTGGGCCTTTCCGAACGCGGCACCACCGCTGCAAAGCGCAAGACGCGCAACACGAAGTAAGAGCCTTTTAAAAAGGCACGCAAGGAACGCTAATCATGGCAACCGAAGTTAAAGTCCCCTCGCTTGGTGAATCGGTCACCGAAGCCACCGTCGGCGAATGGCTCAAGCAGCCGGGCGACGCGGTCGAAGCCGATGAGCCGATCGTCAGTCTTGAGACGGACAAGGTAGCGGTGGAAGTCCCCTCGCCCGTTGCGGGCGTGCTCTCCGAATTTACCGTGGAGCTGGGCGACACGGTGGACGTCGGCGCGGTGATCGCGAAAATCGAGGAAGGCGCGGAAGGCAAGTCCTCGTCGCCTGCCCCGGCTGCAGCGAAGGCCGACAACGCGGCGAAGGAAAGCGCTGAAGAGATCGAAAAGCTGCCCGACGATGATAATGATCAGGGCGCCAGCAAGGGCGGCGATGCGCCCACCATGTCCCCCGCAGTGCGCCGCGCGGTGCTGGAACACGGTGTGGACCCCACCACCATCAAGGGCACCGGCAAGGACGGGCGGCTGACCAAGGAAGACGTGCTGGCCGCGGCCAAATCCAAGGGCGCAAACGCAGCGCCCGCGCCTTCGCCCACACCCTCCCCCGCATCAGCCGCCGCTCAGAAAGCATCGGGGGGTGAGCGCCGCGAAGAGCGCGTGAAGATGACGCGCATGCGCCAGACCATCGCCAAGCGGCTGAAGGGCGCGCAGGAAGAGGCCGCGCTGCTCACCACCTTCAACGATTGCGACATGACCGCCGTGATCGAGGCGCGCGAAGCCTACAAGGAAACCTTCGCCAAGAAGCATGGCATCAAGCTGGGCTTCATGTCGTTCTTCGCCAAGGCTGCCGCATTGGCGCTGAAGGATGTCCCTTCGGTCAACGCCTACATCGAGGGCGACGAGATCGTTTATCATGATTACGTCGATCTCTCCGTCGCCGTATCCGCGCCCAATGGTCTGGTAGTGCCGGTTGTCCGCTCCATCGACCAGATGAGCTTCGCCGAGATCGAGCTCGCCATCGCCGATTATGGCAAGCGCGCCAAGGAAGGCGAGCTGACGATGGAAGACATGAAGGGCGGCACCTTCACCATTTCCAACGGCGGCGTGTTCGGATCGCTGATGTCGACGCCGATCATCAACCCGCCGCAAAGCGCCGTGCTGGGCCTGCACCGCATTGAAGACCGGCCCGTGGCGCTGAATGGCGAAGTGGTGATCCGCCCGATGATGTATCTGGCATTGAGCTACGACCACCGTATTATCGACGGCCGCGAGGCTGTGACCGCGCTCAAGATCATGAAGGAAGCGATCGAAGATCCGATGCGGATGCTGATCGATTTGTGAGGCTCAGGGAACCCAGAGAATGTTAAGAAGAATTGTAGCAATTATTGCTGTGTGGCCTGTCTCTTGCACGCTTGCGATGCGGCTTCGGATATCGCGGGCGACGCAATCGAGGGAGAGGTTCGCAACACGATCGTCGCACAGTGCCAGACAGGTTGCCGAGAACGCGCAGGCATCGCTGCTGCGCGCCGGTGAGCGAAGTGTGCGAGTGTAGTCGCCGAGACCTTTGTGAGCGATCCCGACCTGACGATGGATGATGTAAGCAGGGAACAACGATCGAGGCCATCGTCAACGAATGTGCGGCCAATACCGGTTCGACCGGAAGAAGCCGCCGAACAAACGACAGCCAGCGGAAGTAGAAGACGTGGCTGAATACGAATACGACGTCCTCATCATCGGTGCCGGTCCCGGCGGCTATGTCGCGGCAATCCGCGCTGCGCAGCTGGGCCTGAAGACCGCTTGTGCCGAGAGCCGTGACCGGCTGGGCGGCACCTGCCTCAACGTCGGCTGCATTCCCTCCAAGGCCATGCTGCACGCGTCCGAATATTTCGACGCTGCCACCAATGGCACGATGGAGCACATGGGCATCGAAGTGACGCCCAAGCTCAACATGGACAAACTCCACGGCCAGCGGATCGAAGCGGTCGACGGGCTCACCAAGGGCATCGAGTTCCTGTTCAAGAAGAACAAGGTCGACTGGAAGAAGGGCCACGCGAAATTCGTGGATGCGCACACCGTCGAAATCGGCGGCGAAAAGGTGACGGCGAAGGAAGTGGTGATCGCCACCGGTTCCAGCGTCACGCCCCTTCCCGGCGTCGAAGTCGACAATTCCAAGCACATCGTGGTGGATTCAACCGGCGCGCTGGAACTGCCCAAGGTGCCGGAACACATGGTGGTGATCGGCGGCGGTGTGATCGGACTGGAGCTGGGTAGCGTGTGGCGCCGCCTTGGTGCGAAAGTCACATGCGTGGAATTCCTCGACGAGATCCTGCCCGGCATGGATGCCGACATCCGCAAGGAATCGCGCAAGATCTTCAAGAAGCAGGGCATCGAATTCAAGCTATCCACCAAGGTCACCGGCGTCAGCGTGAAGGGCAAGACAGCCACGCTTACGCTTGAGCCTGCCAAGGGCGGCGACGAAGAGACGATGACCGCAGATTGCGTGCTGGTGTCCATCGGCCGCAAGCCCAACACAGATGGCCTGGGCCTCGACAACATCGGCCTGGAAACAAACGAGCGCGGGCAGATCGAGATCGACGGCGAATTCCGCACCAGCGTCGAAGGCGTGCGCGCCATTGGCGATGTGGTGCCAGGCCCCATGCTGGCCCACAAGGCCGAGGATGAAGGCATTGCCGTTGCCGAATGGATTGCCGGTGAAACCGGCATCGTGAACCACGATGTGATTCCCACCGTCGTCTATACCTGGCCCGAAATCGCCGGCGTGGGCCTTACCGAGGAACAGGCCATCGAAAAGATGGGCGGCGACAAGACAGCGATAAAGACCTCCAAGTTCCCCATGATGGCCAACAGCCGCGCCAAGACCAATCACGAGCCCGATGGCCTGGTGAAAGTCATTGCTGAGGCTGAAAGTGACCGGGTGCTGGGCGTATGGGCCATTGCGTCTGTCGCAGGCACCATGATCGCGGAGGCCGCGCTCGCCCTGGAATTCGGCGCAACCAGCGAAGACATCGCCTACACCTGCCATGCGCACCCCACCCATGCGGAAGCCATGAAAGAGGCGGCGATGGGGGTTCAGGGCAAGCCGATCCATATCTGAGGTGTCATTGCGGGATCGCCTCCCCGCGATCGCGGCGCTGGCTATCCCGGTGCTGGCAGGCGCGCTGTACATGGCGATGGGCGGCGCGCCTTCGCACTATGCGCTTACCAATATCGGCGCGCTGGCGCTTGCCGGCCTGTGGATCCTTGCAGGACGCGGACCGCATACGGCCGCCAGCCGCCACCTGCTCACCATCGCTTTGCTGATCGTATTGCTGGCGCCGCTGGCCATCAGCCCGCAGTTGCAGTCTATTAGCGGAGATGGCGTCGTGCGCTGGCTTCCGCTCGGCCCGCTGGTGCTGCACACGGGCATGCTGGCCACCCCGCCGCTGTGCATGCTGGCCGCACGCAATCGCCAGCTTGCCGCGCCCATCCTGCTGGCGGCGCTGGCTGCCTGCTATCTCCAGCCCGACGCTGCGACCGGTTTCGCGCTGACTTTCGCAGCTGTCGGTCTGCATCATGTCACCAAGGACTGGAAAGTGGGGGTGGTCGCCGCAATCGGCTTTTTCGCGTCGATCAAGATGGCAATGATCGGGCAATTGGCTCCGCAGCCTTTCGTGGAGCGCGTTCTGGTCGAGGCGGCGGGCCAGAGCATTCTCCTCAGCCTCTCGCTCGCTGCGGCAATGGTCGCTGCTTTCTTCCTGATCCTCTTCGCCATCCCGTTTGACCGGGCCAAGCGTTTCACCCTTGCCGGATTGTTCTTCGGCTTCGGGATCATGGCGCTGATGTCGAATTACCCCACCCCGTTGATCGGGTATGGCGCTGCCCCCATACTGGGGTTCGGCCTTGCCTTCGGACTGCACAGGATACCCCAGAGATGACCCAGCTTTCCCCTTTCCACCTCGCCTTCCCCGTCGACAATCTCCAGGCCGCGCGCGAATTCTGGGGCGACGTGATGGGCTGTAGCGAAGGTCGGTCCACCAACGATTGGTGCGATTTCGATTTCTACGGCCACCAGATCGTGGCGCACCAGGCGCCCTCCATCGTGGCCAAGGCCGGGCATGGCACCAATCCCGTCGACGGCGATGACGTACCCGTGCCGCATTTCGGCATCGTGCTGGAAATGGCGGAGTGGAAGGCGCTGGCGTCGCGACTTGTCGAAAAGGGCGTGCAGTTCGATATCGCGCCGCGCGTGCGCTTTGAAGGCCAGCCCGGAGAGCAGGCGACAATGTTCTTCCGCGATCCGGCGGGCAATGCCATCGAAATGAAGGCCTTTGCCGATCGGTCGAAACTCTTCGCAACCGACTAGCGGGACGCAAGCGAAGCGCCTATCGGGCGCGCATGGGAAAGCAGCAACTCATGCGCAAATTCGCCAAATGGCACATCTGGCTTGGCTGGCTGGTGGGCGTGCCCGTGCTGATGTGGACGGTGACCGGCCTCATCATGGTGTGGCACCCCATCGAATACGTGCACGGCGACCATTTGCGCGCGCAACTGCCGCCGTTGCAGACCCGGGCACTGGTAATGCCGCGGCTTGACGGGACGGTACGGAGCGTCCGACTGGAAAGCTTCTATGATGGTCCCGGCTGGATCGTGGTGGAAGAGGATGGCGCCCGTTTCCGTTATTCGCCCCGCGACGGGCGGCTTTACAATCCTGTGCTTGAGGATGACGCACGCGCGATTGCCGATGCTGCCTACGCCGGTGATGCCGTGCTGGAATCGCTCACCTATTATCCCGCCGATAGCGCCCCGATGGATCTGCGCACGCCGGTGAACAGCTGGCAGGCGCGCTTTGCCGACGATACGCACATCTATATCCATTCGCAGACCGGCGAAGTGCTGGCCTTGCGCAGCGGGTGGTGGCGCGTGTTCGATTTTGTCTGGGGTTTGCACATCATGGATCTGGAAACGCGCGAGGATACCAGCCATCCGATCCTGATCGTTTTCGCCGCGCTGGGCGTTATCGGGTCCCTGCTGGGCTGCGTGCTGATGTTCCGGCGGCGTAAAGCGCGGGTAAAGACGACGTGATCGCTCCCGTTCTGCCCCCGTTTCTCGATCTTGGTGGCACGGCAGTGTTCGCGCTGTCGGGTGCCCTGCTGGCCGCGCGGCTGAACCAGACCTTCGTTACCTGCGCCTTTTTCGCCTTGCTGACGGGCGTTGGCGGCGGATCGGTGCGTGATGCGATGTTGGGCGTGCCGGCTTTCTGGCTGCGCGATTTCTGGGTCGTGCCGGTCGTCATGATCTGCGCGCTGATCGCGTGGTTCACGCCGCGCAAGTGGTGGGAAGGCAGCTGGCTTGAATGGGCAGATGCGCTGGGCCTCGCCCTGTTCAGCACATTGGGCGTGGCCAAGGCTCTGGCCTTCGATGTCGCGCCGCTGGCCGCGATCATCCTTGGCGTGGTGACTGGCTGCGTGGGCGGCATCGTGCGCGACGTGATTGCGGGCGTGCCGTCGATCCTGATGCGACCGGAACTCTATGTGACGGCGGCCGCTCTCGCCTCTTCGCTATGCGGAGTGATGATCCTGCTGGGGATGCAGCAAGCCTGGGCGATGGGAATTGCCGCGCTGGCAGGTTTTGCCCTGCGCGGCGCGGCGATGTTCTGGCGGATAGAGCTACCCGCCTATTCGCGGGAAGTCAGCGACTAGCGCGCGGGCTGCTCGAAATCGGGGGCCTGTGCGGTCGTGTAGCGACCGTCGCCTTCCCACTCGCTTTCGTCTGCATTGGTATCGGGCTGCCAGTCTTCATCATAGCCGTCCTCACCCGGTAGCGGGCCGCCGGGATAGGCCGGACGCGGACCGTCGGCATCGGGTGCAGAGGCGGCTGGACCGACATCGTCGTAGCTGTAGCCCCCATCGGCGGCGGTGCGCGTGGTGGCGCGAGCGTTGCGATAGGCGGCATCGCTGTGCTGCGAACCCGATACTGCGGCGGGTGCCTGTGAGTAGGCACCAGCTCCACCGTAATCGATGCTGCGAATGTCGCCGCCATTGTCGATGAAGCAGGTCCAGCGTTCACCATCGCTCAGCGTGCCCGAGACATTCCATCCGCTGGCAGATCGCTGCGCCTGGTCGACATTCTCCACGCGCTTGTCGCGATATTCCACCTGGTCCACGCACATGTCGACCGCGCTTTCGACACCGCTGCTCTCGTAATTCCGCTCACGGGAATCGTCATAGCGAACGCGTTCACGCCGGTCGTCCCGGCGATCCCTGTCGCGATTGCTGTTGGAAGAACCGATGATGGCGGCCAACGCGCCCAGAACCACGACACCGGCAATCACGTCGCCCGCATCGATCCCGCGATCACGGTGGCGGTGCCCGCGATATCGTCGATACTGGTTGGCTTCGCCCGGATCGCCCGTATTTACCGAAAGGTGCGCGTCAGCCGCTGCGCCGATGGCAGGCATCTCGGCGGCCGCGGCAGGGGTTGCCGCCATGGAAAGCGCGGCGGCAACGGCGGCGGCGCTGGCGAAAGAGATGGGCTTGCGAATCATGGAATTCCCCCTGGGATTTCGGATTGCGGACAAGGCTAGGCGGTCCAGACTGACGTCAGCCTGAACCGCCTGCGGGTTGGAAGGTTGTTTGGATCAGCGATCAAAGACCACGGATGCCCTTGAAGTCGAGATCGACCACGCGTCCGTTACGGACATCGCAGGTGAAGCGACCTTCGTCCCATCCGGAATTGCGATAGCCGCGACGGTAATCACCGCGTCGGCGATCACCCCAGCCACGACGCTGGTCGCGATATTCCTGGACGGCGATCCGGCCCTTGACCTCGTAACCGCGACGTTCGCGGTCGACATCGCGAATTTCGTAAACTTCGGCCCGACTACCGGTGTAGCGTTGGGCGGAGCGTTCTGCGGCGCGGACACACTGTTCCACGGCAGTCCGGCTGTTGCCATAGCCACCGCGATAGTCGTCGCGATAACCGCGCCTGTCATAACGATCGTAACGATCATACCGATCATTGTCGCCGGAAGAGAGGATGGCGGCAAGGCCACCCAAGACTACGGCCCCGGCAATGATTTCACCGGCGGAAATACCATCGTCACGATCGCGGTCATAGCGATCCTGCGCTACGGCGGGAGACGCCGAGGCCACTGCCATCGCACCTGCCGCGACGGTTCCTAGCGTGCCCTTGGCGAGAGCTTTGGTAATGGACTTCATGGGGTCTCTCCTTGTTCGTCCGGGTGACGGGATTGCCACCTGTGAGAGCAGTTATAGGAAAGACCCCGTGAGGTGACGCTGAACTCGCGTGTTAGGAAATGTTCAGGAAAGTGCCGCCTTATGTGAACGCAATTATTCACTCGGTTGCAGGTTCGTCCAGTAGGCGAGGAATGCAGCAATATCAGATGCTTCTTCGATTGCCTTGTCTGTCGGCTTGCCCGACCCGTGACCGGCGCGAAGTCTCGATCCGGATCAATTGCGGGCGCTCCCCCAGGTCTTTCGCCTGCAAGGCAGCGGTGTATTTGAAGCTGTGCCCCGGTACCACACGATCATCCGTGTCCGCCGTCGTCACCAGCAGCGCGGGATAGTCCGTATCGGCCTTGATGTTGTGCAACGGGGAATAGGCGCGCAGGATGCGCCAGTCTTCCTCGCGGTCGGGGTAGCCATAATCATCCACCCAATACCGACCGGCGGTCCACTGGTCGAAACGCAGCATGTCCATCACGCCCACGGCAGCATTGCCCGCTGCGAACAGGTCTGGCCGCTGGTTCGCCACTGCACCCACCAGCAATCCGCCATTCGAACCGCCCTGGATGGCAAGGCCGTCCTTCGGCGTGACGCCTTCGGCGATCAGGAATTCACCGGCAGCAACGAAATCGTCGAACACGTTCTGCTTGTTCGCGCGGCGGCCGGCATCGTGCCACGCCTTGCCGTATTCGCCGCCGCCACGGATGTTGGCGAGCGCAAAGGCACCGCCCGCTTCCACCCACGCCAGGCGACTGGTGGAAAAACCGGGCGTCAGCGAGACGTCGAAGCCGCCATAGCCATATAGCAGCGTAGGCACGGCCTCTCCGCTGGCGGCAACATCGGCGCGGCGCATGATGAACATGGGCACGCGGGTGCCATCCTTGCTTTCGTAAAAGCGCTGTTCGACCACGAAGTCGTCAGGGTCGAAGCTGAGTTCGGGTTCTGCGAACACGGTGGCGTCACCGCTGGCGACATCATAGCGATAGATCGTCGCTGGACGGTTGAAGCTGGAGAAGCCGTAGAACATCTCCGTATCGTCGGGAGAGCCATAGAAACCCCCGGCGCTGCCGAGACCGGCAAATTCCATTTCGCGCACCAGATCGCCTTCCAGCGTGTAGATGTACGCCGCAGACGAGGCATCCTCGAGATATTCGACCACCAGGTGCCCGCCAACCAGCGATGCACTGGCGATCGGCTGCCGGCGCTCTGCCAGCACTTCGGTCCAGCCTGCCTGCGGATCGTCCATGTCGATGGAAACCACGCGGTAGAGCGGCGCATCGGCATTGGTGGTAAAGAACAGGCGCGAACCGACGCTGTCGATCAGGCTCCAGCTGTTCTCGAAACCGGGCACCAGAACGCGCGAGTCCCAGCCTTGCGAAAGGTCGATCAGGTTCACCTCGTATCGCGAATCCGTCCCGGTGGAGGAGGTGACGAGCGCCCAGCGCCCATCGGTTGTGGTTTGCGCGGTATGGTTACGCTCCGGGTGATCAGGCGTGGCAAACACCAGCTGGTCGTCGGCCTGATCGGTGCCCAGGGCGTGGTAATACACCGCCTGGTTCATGTTGAGCGCCTGGAAATCCTCGCCCTCCTCCGGCTCAGGGAAACGCGAATAGAGGAAACCATCTTCGCCGACCCAGCTCAGAGAGGTGAACTTGGCCCAGCGAATTTCGCCGCCGATCTGTTCTCCGGTCGCCACGTCCATCACGCGCAGGATGCGCCAGTCGCTGCCGCCGTCCTGCACGCTGTAAAGCAGTTTGCTGCCATCGGGTGACGGCACCCAGCCCGAAAGCGCGGTCGCGCCATCTTCGGCCCATTCGTTGGGATCAATCAGCAGGCGCGGCTCTGCCTTCAGGCTGTCACGCACATACAGCGGCGACTGGTTCTGAAGGCCGGAATTGCCGGTGTAAAAATAGTGGCCACCGCGCTCCACCGGCACGGAGTAACGTGCGAAATCATACAGCTCACCAATGCGATTGGCGAACCAGTCACGCGCGGGCAGTTCTTCCAGATAGGCATCGGTGACGGCATTCTGCCGCGCTACCCAGTCTGCCACGTCCTCGCTATTGCGAACGTCTTCTTCCAGCCACCTGTAGGGATCGGCAATTTCCTCGCCGAATGCAGAGTCAACGACGTCGCCCTGCCGGGTCTCGGGATAGTCTGGTGCAGTCATATCCTGCGCGTTAGCGGGAATTGCGGTGGCGGCAAGCAGCGAGGCGGCAATAATGGGGAAGCGCATGAAATCTCCGGATAATTCGATCTGGTTGTCTATGTAACCAGTCCTTATCCAGTTTCAACCGCGCCCTTGGTCCAGCCCTATTGCGCCAACACCGACAGCACATCGCGTGTGAAAGCTGCGATGTCAAAGCCGCTGCCACCTGCCGGGTCTTCACCGCGCCGCACGATCACCACGTCGCGGCTGGGGATTACCACGACGTATTGCCCGCGATTTCCGCGTGCGGCGAAGGCATCGTCTGGGATGCCTTCAAACCCGCTCATGATCCACCAGCCCGCGCCATAGCCCCATTCGCCATCCGGTTGCGGACCGCTGGGGGCGGAGACATATTGCGTCCAACCTTCGGGCAGGATGCGCGTGCCATCGGGCAACACCCCGTCATCTAGGTAAAGCTGTCCAAGGCGGGCCAGATCGCGCGCGGTGGTCCAGACCTGGCTCGAGAGAATATATCCGCCCTGCCAGTCCGTCTCTGCCACCGTGTGAAACATTCCGGCCTGCCGGAAGAACTCGGCAGGCGGATGGGCATCGAAGCCATCGCGCACCGCCCTGATGGCCATCAGCGTATCATTGTTGGCATAGCGCCAGCTTGTGCCCGGCAGATGCACCAGCGGCCAGTCCGTGGCGTGCTCCTCCACCGTGGCCCCGCCATAATAGAGCGGATCGGTGCGGCTGCCGCTGGTGTC
This sequence comes from uncultured Alphaproteobacteria bacterium, assembly GCA_963783265.1. Taxonomy (GTDB): domain Bacteria; phylum Pseudomonadota; class Alphaproteobacteria; order Sphingomonadales; family Sphingomonadaceae; genus Alteraurantiacibacter. The sequence continues at coordinate 225,531 of CAWAMU010000011.1, forward strand.
CGAATAGCGGCCCGTGGCCATGCGCAACGCGTGGTCTATCGTGATGGCAGCGCGTGGATCGCCCTCCCCCGCGCCCAGGCCCGCCCGATGGGAGACATCGACTTCGCCGCGTTGCACGGCGGCGCCAACAAGCGTTGCTGCAATGCTCTTGGCCACAGACCAGGTCCGCTGCGGCACGTCGGGCCCGAAATCGGGTACGTAACCCTCCGCCAGGATAGTGCCTTGGCGCAGGACGAGGATTGCTGTCGTGCGACTGTCTTCTCCGAAGTCTGTTTCGAAAGCACGCGCGGCAACGGCGTCTAGCGCGGCGTTGGCAGGCGCCGTGGAAAGCGGCGAGGCGGAAACATTGGCTGTTGCGAACAGTTGCTCGCCCCCAGCAGGCGCAGTGCTGCCGATCGGCAGGAGGTTGCAGCCAGCATCCGGTGCATGGACCGCCATGCGGGCAGGCATGTCGCCGGCCCACTCCACTTCAACCCGCCGGACGATACTTGTGCTCTGCACATAGCCATCTGCGCTGCTGATATCGGCGGCGTCTTCGACGGTGTCGGCCTGCCCCTGTCGCACGATGCGATAGGGCAGATCGCGGACAATCTCGTCCAGCGGAGCCTGTATTCCGGTCAGTTCCCATTCCATCACGCTCTCCGGCGAGCGCGCAGCGCCGTTGCGTTCGGCATTGGCGATGGCGCTGCACAGGAACAGAGCCTTGTATCCGGCGGCAAGGGCGCGGTCATACCGGCCCTGCATCTCGTCCTGCGAAAGGGCTTGTGCGAAAGCGGGGGTTGCAGCGGGGATGGCGAGGAGCAGCGAGGCGGCTGCGGCAATGCTGGTTCGGATCATGCCCGGTCTTCTGCCACAGCCCACGCAAAAGAAAAGGGCTGCCGGATCGCGCCGACAGCCCTTTGGGTGTTTCTTGTGCGAAGACTCAGGCGTCTTCGTATTCATCCTCGGTCATCACCGGGCCGCTGTCCTGGCCCTTGGCATCCTCATCACGGTCCACCAGTTCGATGTAGGCGATGGGAGCGGCGTCACTGGCGCGGTAACCGGCCTTGATGACACGGGTGTAACCGCCGTCACGATCGGCATAACGTTCGGCCAGAGTGTCGAACAGCTTCTTCAACTGCGTATCATCCATCAAGCGGGCCTGGGCAAGGCGCCGGTTCGACAGGCCGCCACGCTTTGCCAGCGTGATCAGCTTCTCGACATAGGGACGCATTTCCTTTGCCTTGGCCGTGGTGGTGAGGATCTGCTCGTGCTTGATCAGCGCGGCAGCCATGTTGCGGAACATGGCGGTGCGGTGCTGTGACTTGCGGCTGAGCTTGCGGCCAGAAATACCGTGACGCATATTCTATACTCCAGTTCGTAGGGGGGCCGTATGAGGTACCCCGATCCCGGTGGCTGTTAAGGCCGCCACCTTCGCCTTTATTTACGGTCCGCCCATGCCTTCAGCAAGGGTGAGCCGGTAATCTGTCTTCAGCTGCCGGTTGGGCGAAAGCTGATCGCCGCAAGACCGGTCCAGGGAATACCGATGGTTTCGCCACCGGCGTTCACGGCAACGCCAACATCGTCAACATCGACCAGTTCACAGACATGCCATTGCTTGTCGCCCATATAGCGCACTGTGACGCGGTAATTGGCGCCCTTTTCGGCATGCAGCTTCCTGATCTGGTTGATCATCAGCCGAGCAGTTCCTGCTCCAGCTTCTTGGCCATCTCTTCGATGTTCTCAGGCGGCCACCCGGGGATGTCCATGCCAAGACGCAGGCCCATGCTGGACAGCACTTCCTTGATCTCGTTGAGCGACTTGCGGCCGAAGTTCGGCGTGCGCAGCATCTCGGCTTCGGTCTTCTGGACCAGGTCGCCGATGTAGATGATGTTGTCGTTCTTGAGGCAGTTGGCCGAACGCACCGACAGTTCCAGCTCGTCCACCTTCTTGAGAAGGTAACGGTTGAGCTGGTTGGTGTCGCTTTCCTGCGGCTCTGCTGCAACGCCGATCATGGCGCTGGAGGGCTGCGGGATGCCGTCTTCGAAGTGGACGAACAGCGTCAACTGGTCCTGCAGGATGCGCGCCGCATAGGCGATGGCATCTTCAGGAGTGACGGTGCCGTCGGTCTCGATCGAAAGCGACAGCTTGTCGAAGTCCAGTTCCTGGCCAACGCGGGCGTTCTCGACCTTGTAGCTGACCTGCTTGATCGGCGAGTAGAGCGAATCCACCGGGATCAGGCCGATCGGCGCATCGGCCGGACGGTTCTGCACTGCGGGGGAGTAACCTTTGCCGGTGTCGGCGGTCAATTCCATGTTGAGTGTGGCACCTTCATCCAGGTGACACAGCACGAGATCCTTGTTCAGCACCTCGATATCGCCGGTAACCGCGATGTCGCCGGCTTTCACTTCACCGGGGCCGGTGGCGGAAAGCTGCAGGCGCTTGGGGCCTTCGCCTTCCATCTTCAGCGCGATCTGCTTCACGTTCAGGACGATGTCGGTAACATCCTCGCGCACGCCGGCGAGGCTGGAAAATTCGTGCAGCACGTTCTCGATCTTGATCGAGGTGATGGCGGCACCCTGAAGGCTGGCAAGCAGGACACGGCGCAGGGCGTTGCCCAGCGTCAGGCCGTAACCACGCTCGAGAGGCTCGGCAACGAACGTCGCCTTGCGCTTCTTGTCTGCGCCTTCCTTGATTTCGAGAGTGTTGGGCTTCTTCAGTTCCTGCCAGTTCTTCGTATTGACGGACATGGACTTCCCCTAAAGGTATTTCGTGGCGCAAAAGCCGCGGAGCGCTGGAGCGCCGCGGCCGATGCGAGTGACTGTTTGCGAGGACCGGACCGGTTCATGGCCCTCGCGGCAGGCTTCGATCAGACGCGGCGACGCTTGGACGGCCGCACACCATTGTGCGGGATCGGCGTCACGTCGCGGATGCTGGTGATGGTGAAACCCACCGCCTGCAGCGCCCGCAGCGCGCTTTCACGGCCCGAACCCGGACCCTTGATCTCTACCTCAAGCGTACGCACGCCATGTTCGGCGGCCTTCTTGCCGGCGTCGTCTGCAGCGACCTGCGCGGCATACGGCGTTGACTTGCGACTGCCCTTGAATCCCATTGCGCCGGCGCTGGACCAGCTGATCGCATTGCCCTGTGCATCGGTGATCGTGATCATCGTGTTGTTGAAGCTGGAGTTGACGTGCGCAACACCGCTTGAAATGTTCTTTTTGTCGCGGCGCCTTACTCGGCCTGGTTCGCGTGCCATCTGTTGTATTCCTCGTATCTATAAAGAAGGAAAAAGCGCGGAGGTTCCCCCTCGCTTACTTCTTCTTGCCGGCGATCGGCTTGGCCTTGCCCTTGCGGGTACGGGCGTTGGTGTGGGTGCGCTGACCGCGAACGGGCAGGCCCTTGCGATGACGCAGGCCACGATAGCAGGCGAGGTCCATCAAACGCTTGATGTTCATCGAGGTCTCGCGACGAAGGTCGCCTTCCACGGAATAATCAGCATCGATGGTTTCACGGATTTGCAGGACTTCGGCGTCCGACAGATCCTGCACACGGCGCGAATGATCAATTCCGATCTTGTCGGCGATCTCCTTCGCGGAGGTGGGACCGATACCGTGAATGTAGGTGAGCGCGATAATAACGCGCTTGTTGGTGGGGATATTTACCCCGGCAATACGAGCCACTTAATTCTCCATGCTCCACAGGGATTGCACCAACACGGCGCCCCTATCTCATAGCTACAAAAACCCGTCCCGTATGTGTCGAAAGCAAAAACAGGAGGCTTGCCAGAGGCCGCCGCCTGATAGTGACGATCGATACTAATGGACGAGTAGAGGGCGCAGATAGGGTGATTCCCCTCCCGCGTCAACAGCCGAAAGCGCGCATACGGAAAGTTCCGCTGCACGCAGGAGCGCCTCCGCTCCGATAGGCATCATATACCTTGCGAGCGACGCCTAGTCAAAATCCAAGTCAGTCGCTGTCGACAACCGGCCCCACGGGTCCGCCCAAGCGCTGCACCAGACCGTCGAGAAACTCGGACTGCACACCGTCAACTACAGTCGCAAACTGTGCTGCGGGAAAGCGCGCTTCGCCCCCGACAATATAGTCCCAGTTGATGCGCGTGCCCTCGGCTGCATCCTCCAGGGTGACTGTAAGCGTCCCGGCCAGTCCTTCTGCCTGCAACGGACCAAGCGATCCTGACATGCGCAGGGTGCTGCCGGGCATCACCATGATGACCCGCATGTGCTCCACCGAGCCATTCGGCCAGTCTCCCGGCGCGGGTATCGTTTCACAAAAACAACCACCCGCAACCGGATCGAGGCTCAGATTGGCGGAGTCGTCGGACCAGGTGTGGCTCCACCAGTTCTCCGGGTGGACGAGCTCCTCCCAGACGGCCTGGCGATCCGCTGCGACAACCGCACTGTCATGCGTGGCAAAACCACCCGACGTGGATTCGACAACCTCTGCCGCTGCAGGATTGGCAAAGCCGATGGCAAGCAGACTGGCCGGAATAGCGATTGTTGCGAACTTCATGATCCCTCTCCTGATGGGAGAAGGATAGCGCGAGGCCTATCGGGAGGCCAACACCTTCTCGATCGCGGTGGTTACTTCGTCGATGGACGCCATGCCATCGACGCGCTGAACAATGCCGCGCTTTTCGTAGTAGGGAAGGATCGGCGCGGTCTTGGCGCGATATTCCTTCATCCGCGTGCGCACTGTTTCCTCGGTATCATCCGGACGGCGCTTGAAATCGGTCGAACCGCACTTGTCGCACACACCTTGCGTGGCAGGCAGTTTGTGCCGGTCGTGATAGCCCTCGCCGCAATTCGTGCAGGTAAAGCGACCGGTAACTCGGTCGACCAACGCTTCTTCGTCCACGACCAGTTCGATCACATGGTGCAGCTTGCGATTATGGCTGGAGAGGATGTCATCCAGCGCGACCGCCTGCGCTTCTGTTCGGGGATAGCCGTCGAAAATGGCACCAACATCGTCGCCCATAGCTGCCAGCTCGGCATCGATCAGCGCGGATACGATCTCGTCGGAAACAAGCTCGCCGCGATCCATGACTTCCCTGGCCTTGATGCCAATAGGCGTCTGCGCCTTCACGGCAGCGCGCAACATGTCGCCCGTGGATAGCTGGCGCATCCCATGATGCTCTACCAGGTTGGCGGACTGGGTGCCCTTGCCCGCGCCCGGAGGCCCCAGAAGGATGATGTTCATGAAAAGCGAATCCCCTCTTTGAAGAACCTCCAGCGCTAGTCTAGCGCATCCGGCCCTTCAACTTGGCCTTCTTGATAAGATCGCCATACTGGTGCGCCAGCAGGTGCGACTGGATCTGGCTGATGGTATCGACGGTGACGTTGACCACAATCAGCAGGCTGGTGCCGCCCAGGAACAGCGGCAGGCCCGTCTGCGCAATACCCCACTCGGGAATGATGCAGACCGCAGTCAGATAGATCGCCCCGACCACTGTGATACGCGTCAGCACATAATCGAGATAATCGGCGGTGCGTTTGCCTGGCCGGATACCGGGAATGAAGCCACCATTTTTCTTGAGATTGTCAGCCGTATCTTCCGGGTTGAAGACAACCGCGGTGTAGAAGAAGGCAAAGAACATGATCCCCGCGCCGTACAGCAGCATGTAAAGCGGCTGGCCATGCGCCAGATACTGGTTGAGCGTGACGATCACCCCGCCCCAGGTGCTGGTCGTATCGACCGAATTACCGGCGAACTGCGTAATCGTCAGCGGCAGCAGAAGCAGCGAACTGGCGAAGATCGGCGGGATAACACCGGCGGTGTTAAGCTTGAGGGGGAGATGAGAACGGTCGGCCTGCATCCCGCCACGCTGGGTCGCTCGTTTCGGATATTGTATCAGCAACCGTCGCTGGGCGCGTTCGAAGAAGCAGATCACGAGGATCAGCAAGACCACCATCACGATCAGGCCGCCGATCAGTACTCCGCTGATCGAGCCGGTGCGACCGCCTTCGAACAGGTTGGCCGTGAAAGTCGGAAACTGGGCAACGATGCCCGCCATGATGATGAGCGAAACGCCATTACCGATGCCGCGTGCGGTGATCTGCTCACCCAGCCACAGCAGGAACATGGTGCCGCCGACAAGGTTGATAACGGCCACCACGCGGAACATGATACCGGGATCGACCACGGCCTGCAGCCCGCTCTGCGCACCGTAGGCTTCAAGCCCACTGGCAAGGAACCAGCCCTGGATGGCACAGAGAAACACCGTGCCATAGCGGGTATACTGGTTCAGCTTCTTGCGTCCGGCCTCGCCTTCCTTCTTCAGCGCCATAAGGCTGGGATGCAGTGAAGCAGCCAGCTGAATGACGATGGAGGCGGTGATATAGGGCATCACGCCCAACGCGATCAGGCTCATCCGCTCCAGCGAACCGCCGGAGAACATGTTGAACATGTCGAGGATGCCGCCGCGCGTCTGGTCGTACAGTGTTTCCAGGATCAGCGGGTTGACGCCCGGAAGCGGCACAAAACTGAGAAAGCGGAAAACGATCAGCGCACCGACGGTGAACCAGATGCGCTGCTTGAGCTCTGTAGCCTTGCTGAAGTTGGAGAAGCTCAGCGAGCTGGCGATGTTGTCGGCGCGAGATGCCATGAGAAGTATCTAAATCCTGGTATTTTGCGCCGGTCCCTCCCGGCTCAGGAAGGCTAGATAGGGACGCGCGGGCCGGTTGTCGAACCCGCGCGCGCCCTTATCCTGTTATTTGGCGCTCTTGGCGGCCTTGTTGGCTTCGCGACGCGCAGCCTTTTTCTCGTGCTCGGGCTTGCCGGGATCGATCACGTCGACCTTGCCGCCCGCCTTTTCAACGGCCGCAACGGCACCCTTGGAGGCACCGGCGACATTGAATGTCAGTTTGGTGGAAAGTTCACCCTTCGCAAGAAGCCGAACGCCGTCCTTGCCACCGCGAGCAACGCCCGCTGCCTTCAGGGCAGCATGGTCGATCGTGGACTTGGCATCGAGCTTGCCGTTGTCGACCAGCTTCTGGATCATGCCGATGTTCACTTCGGCGTAATCCTTGCCGAAGGGGTTGTTGAAACCACGCTTTGGCAAACGCATGTGGAGCGGCATCTGGCCGCCTTCGAAGCCCTTTACGGCTACGCCCGAACGGCTCTTCTGGCCCTTCTGGCCACGGCCGGCGGTCTTGCCCTTGCCCGAACCGATGCCCCGGCCGACGCGCATGCGTTCTTTGCGAGCGCCTTCGTTGTCGCGGATTTCGTTAAGTTTCATAGTCTGCACTCGCTTTCGCTTTGTTCGCGCTGTTGAAATGGATGCGGCCCGCTACGTCAGCGGGCCACAACCGTCAAATTGTTTTGCCGATTGCGGCGGGACTTAACCCTCCACAATCTCCACAAGGTGCGGGACTTTTGCCACCGCGCCGCGAACTTCAGGAGTATCCTGGCGCTCGACGACCTTGTGCATCTTGTTCAGGCCAAGACCGATGAGGATCTTGCGCTGGCTTTCGGGACGACGGATCGGCGAACCGATCTGCTTGATCTTGATGGTAGCCATTGAACTTACTCCGTGATCGCTTCAGCTTCGGCCTGGGCCTCGGCTTCGCTCACCTGGCCGCCACGACCCAGCAGGTCTGCAACCTTCTTGCCGCGACGCTGCGCGACAGACTTCGGCGAAGACTGATCGGTCAGGCCGTCGAAGGTAGCGCGGATCATGTTATACGGGTTCGACGTGCCGACCGACTTGGTCACCACGTCGGCAACACCCAGCGCCTCGAACACGGCACGCATCGGACCACCGGCGATGATGCCGGTACCCGCAGGTGCCGAACGCACGACAACCCGGCCAGCACCGAAGTGACCCTTGCCATCGTGATGGAGGGTACGACCTTCCTTCAGCGGCACGCGGATCATCTTCTTCTTGGCAGCAGCAGTTGCCTTGTTGATGGCTTCCGGCACTTCGCGAGCCTTGCCGTGGCCGAAGCCCACGCGGCCCTTGCCGTCACCCACCACGACCAGCGCGGCGAAACCGAAGCGCTTGCCGCCCTTCACCACCTTGGCGACGCGGTTGATGTGGACGAGCTTTTCGATCAGCTCCTCGCCATCATCATCACCACCGCGGCCACCACGACGATCGTCACGACCACCACGGCCACGACCCGCGCCACGATTGTTGTCACGTCCGCCACCCGGACCGCCGGGACCACCACGGCCGCGACCGCCGCCGCCGCCACGATTGTTATCGCGGGTACGTGCGTTGCCATCGTCGGCCTGGGCCGGCGACTGGTTCTCAGCCGCTTCAGTGGTTGCCATGGTCGGCGTCGGGGTCGAGCCCTCGTTCGTGACCTTGGTCTCTTCGTTGTTGTTGGTTTCGTCAGCCATCATCAGAACTCCAGCCCGCCTTCGCGCGCGGCATCGGCCAGCGCCTTGACGCGGCCATGGAACAGGAACCCGCCGCGATCGAACACGACAGTCGTCACGCCAGCCTTCTTGGCGGCCTCGGCGATGTCGCTGCCAACCTTCTTGGCGGCATCGACATTCGCACCCGAACCATCGACGCCCAGCGTGCTGGCGGCGGCAACGGTGCGGCCATCGGAATCATCGATGATCTGGGCATAGATATGCTGGCCGGTGCGGTGCACGGACAAACGGGGCTTGTCGCCCGAACGCTTGCGAAGCGCGGTCCGCACGCGGCGGCGGCGACGTTCAAAGAGGGAAAGCTTTGCCATCTTACTTCTTCTTCCCTTCCTTGCGGAAGATATACTCGCCGCGATACTTCACACCCTTGCCCTTGTAAGGCTCAGGCTTGCGCCATTCGCGGATCTCGGCAGCGAACTGCCCGACCTTCTGCTTGTCGATGCCCGAAATCTCGACCGTGGTCTGATCGGGCGTCTTCACGTCAATGCCTTCCGGCACGTCGAGATCGACATCGTGGCTGAAACCGAGCTGAAGCTTCAGCTTCTTGCCCTGTGCCTGCGCACGATAACCAACGCCGGTAATTTCCAGCACCTTGGTGAAACCTTCGGTCACACCGTCAACAAGGTTCTGCACGAGCGTGCGCTGCATGCCCCAGAACTGACGCGCTTTCTGCGTCTTGTTGATCGGGTTGACCTGGATTTCCTCGTCCTCGATCTTGTATTCGATCAGGTCGAACATGCTCATGGAAAGTTCACCCTTGGGGCCTTTCACGGTGAGCGTGCCATTCTCGGTCTTGGCGGTCACTCCGCTGGGGAGCGCCACCGGCCGTTTGCCAATGCGGCTCATCAGAATACCTCCGCAAGCACTTCGCCGCCGACGTTTTCGTTGCGCGCTTCGTTGTCCGAAAGCACGCCCTTCGGCGTCGAGACGATGGTGATGCCAAGGCCGTTGCGCACTGCCGGAAGCTCTTTCGAGCCCGAGTAGATGCGGCGGCCTGGCTTGGAGACGCGGGCAACATGCTTGATTGCAGGTTCGCCCTCGAAATATTTCAGTTCGATACGCAGCGCGGGGTGCTTGCCGCTCGAATCCTCGGAATAGCCACGGATGTAGCCTTCACGCTGGAGTACTTCGAGCACGTTTGCACGCAGCTTGGAAGCGGGCGAAAGGACGGAGTCCTTCTTCGCCTGCTGGCCGTTGCGGATGCGGGTGAGCATATCACCCAGGGGATCGGTCATAGCCATTCGTCAGGTCCTCACCAGCTCGACTTGGTCACGCCCGGAATCAAGCCCTTGTTGGCCAGGTTCCGGAGTTCGATGCGGTTAAGCCCGAACTTGCGGTAGTAGCCGCGCGGGCGGCCGGTGGTGGTGCAGCGGTTGCGCACACGGGTGGGGTTCGCATTACGCGGCAGTTCGGCCATCTTCAGGCGAGCCATGAGGCGCTCCGTATCGTCGAGCAACTCATCGTCGGCAATTGCCTTCAGCTTTTCGTACTTAGCTGCGTACTTCTGAACGAGCTTCTTGCGCTTCTCGTTCTTGTTGATGGAACTCAGTTTCGCCATTGGACTTAAGCTCTCTCTTGCTTTCTCAGGTCAGGGAAACGGATCACGCCGCTTCCTTCTCTTCGGCCTCTTCGGCCGGGAACGGGAAACCGAACAGCTTGAGGAGCTCGCGCGCCTCGTCGTCGGTCTTGGCGGTGGTGGTGACGATGATGTCCATGCCACGCACCTTCTCGATCTTGTCGTAGCTGATCTCCGGGAAGATGATCTGCTCCTTGATGCCCATGGCGTAGTTGCCATTGCCATCGAACGACTTGGGATTGACCCCGCGGAAGTCGCGAATACGCGGCATCGCGATGGTCACCAGGCGGTCGAGAAATTCATACATGCGGTCACGGCGCAGGTTCACCTTGCAACCGATCGGCATGCCGTCGCGCAGCTTGAACTGTGCAATCGACTTCTTCGCCTTGGTGATTACCGGCTTCTGGCCAGCAATGCGTTCCATTTCCTCGGCAGCGGTCTGGACCTTCTTCTTGTCCTGGCTCGCTTCGCCCACGCCCATGTTGAGCGTAATCTTCGTGATGCGCGGAACTTCCATGGCGTTCTTGTAACCGAACTTTTCGGTCATCGCCTTGATGATTTCGTCGCTGTACTTTTTCTTGAGGCGCGGTGTGTAATCAGCCATCAATCGTCTCCCCGGACTTGACGGCAACGCGCACCTTCTTCCCGTCCTTTTCCTCGAAACGGACGCGAGTGGGCTTGCCATCCTTGGGATCGGCAACGGCGACCTTGGAGATCGCCATCGGGGCAGGCATACGGTCGATGCCGCCCTGCGGATTAGCCTGCGAAGGCTTGCGGTGACGGGTCATCACGTTCACGCCCTCGACCAGGACCTTGCCATCTTTCGGCATGACCTTCTGGACAGTGCCGGTCTGGCCCTTGTCCTTGCCCGAGAGCACGACGACCGTGTCGCCCTTCTTGATCTTTGCGGAAGCCATCAGATTACCTCCGGTGCGAGCGAAATGATCTTCATGAAGCCCTTGCCGCGCAGTTCGCGAACAACCGGGCCGAAGATACGCGTGCCGATCGGCTCTTCCTGCTTGTTCACCAGGACGGCGGCATTGCTGTCAAAACGGATCACGCTGCCGTCGGGACGACGGACGTCCTTACGGGTGCGCACGATAACCGCACGGTGCACGTCGCCCTTCTTAACGCGGGCGCGTGGCTGGGCTTCCTTCACGGAAACCACGATCACATCACCGACAGACGCGGTACGACGCTTCGAGCCACCCAGCACTTTAATGCACTGGACGCGCTTGGCGCCGCTGTTGTCCGCGACGTCGAGATTGGATTGCATCTGGATCATCGATCCGGTTCCTTCTCAATTGGCTTGCCGGGACTGGCCTAACCAGCCCGGTAGTTCCCTACGTCTGATTACTCTGCGCCACCGGGGGTAGCTTCGGCGACATCGAGGTCGGCCTCCACTTCGGTGCCACGGCTGGCGACGAGACGGTCCTTTACCGCCCAGGTCTTGGTCTTGGAGATCGGCTTGGTCTCCTCGATGCGAACCTTGTCGCCAGTGACGAATTCGTTCTTCTCGTCGTGAGCGTGATACTTCTTCGAACGCTTGATGATCTTCCCGTAAAGCGGGTGTTTCACGCGGCGTTCGACCAGCACGGTCACGGTCTTGTCGGTCTTGTCGGAGGTGACAGTCCCGGTCAGGATACGCTTGGGCATTGTCTACTCCTTACGCTTTCGCTGCTTCGGATTGAGCGCTCTTGGCGCGCTCGCTCTGAAGCGTCTTGATGCGCGCGATCTGGCGACGGACTTCCTTAACCCGGGCCGGACCTTCCAACTGGTTGGTCGCAGCCTGGAAGCGCAGGTTGAACTGCTCTTTCTTGAGCATCGTCAGCGCTTCGTTAAGCTGGTCGTCAGTCTTGGTGCGCAGGTCTTCGGTGTTGCTCTTGTCGGCCATTATTCGCCTCCCAGGTGCGAGGTGTCGCCGAACCGAGCGATGACCTTCGTCTTGATCGGCAGCTTCATGGCGGCGCGCTCGAATGCAAGCGCGGCCACGGGACCGGGAACGCCGTCGAGCTCGAACAGGATCCGACCCGGTTTTACGCGAGCAGCCCAGAATTCCACGGAACCCTTGCCCTTGCCCTGACGGACTTCGGCAGGCTTCTTCGACACCGGTACATCGGGGAAGACGCGGATCCAGAGACGACCCTGGCGCTTCATCGCGCGGGTGATCGCACGACGCGCAGCTTCGATCTGGCGAGCGGTGATACGTTCCGGCTCAAGGGCTTTCAGACCGTAAGCGCCGAAGTTCAGCGTGGTGCCGCCCTTGGCCTTGCCGTGGATCTTGCCCTTGAAGGCTTTCCGGTATTTGGTTTTTTTCGGTTGCAGCATGGTTCTTTACCTCAACGAGCCGGGCGGACGCCGGACGTCTGCGATTCCATCATCAAACGATCCTGCGAGGTCGGGTCATGACCCAGGATCTCGCCCTTGAAGACCCACACCTTGATGCCGATGATGCCATAGGCGGTCAGCGCCTCGGCTTCGGCATAATCGATGTTGGCGCGCAGCGTGTGCAGCGGCACCCGGCCTTCGCGATACTGTTCGACACGAGCGATTTCAGCGCCGCCGAGGCGGCCGCCGCACATGATCTTGATGCCTTCTGCACCAAGGCGCATGGCCGACTGCATCGCGCGCTTCATGGCCCGACGGAAGGCGACACGGCGGATCAGCTGATCGGCAATGCCCTGGGCGACGAGCTTGGCGTCGATCTCCGGCTTGCGGATCTCGACGATGTTCAGCTTCACTTCGCTGTCGGTCATCGTGGCGAGCTTGGCGCGAAGCTTCTCGATGTCCGCGCCCTTCTTGCCGATGATGACGCCGGGACGCGCAGCATAGATCGAAACGCGGCACAGCTTGGCCGGACGCTCGATCACAACTTTCGAGATCGCCGCCTGCGGCAGGCTCGAAATGATGTGCTTGCGGATCTCGATGTCTTCCTTGAGCAGCTTGGCATAGTCGCCACCTTCGGCGTACCAGCGGCTGTCCCAGGTGCGGTTGATCTGCAGGCGCAGACCGATCGGATTGCTCTTATGACCCATCTTAAGCCTCTTCTGCTTCGCGAACGACAATCCGAAGCCGACTGAACGGCTTGAGGATGCGCGTGGACTTGCCACGGCCGCGCGTTGCGAACCGCTTCATGGTGACCGACTTGCCAACCGATGCCTCGGCGACGACGAGAGCGTCGACATCGAGATCGTGGTTGTTCTCGGCATTGGCGATTGCCGATGCGAGAACCTTCGCCGCATCCTTGGCCATCGCGCGCTTGGAGAAAGAGAGGATGTTCATCGCCTCTTCCGCCTTCTTGCCACGGATAAGCGCGGCGACGAGGTTCAGCTTCTGAGCCGAGCCACGAATGGTCGTGCCGACAGACAGCGCCTCGTTATCCGCCACGCGGCGGGGAGCTTTAGCCTTAGCCATTATCGCTTACCCTTCTTGTCGGCAGCGTGACCCGGGAAGCTGCGCGTCGGCGCGAACTCACCAAGCTTGTGACCGACCATTTCCTCGTTGACCGAGACGGGAACAAACTTGTGCCCGTTGTAGACATTGAACGTCAGACCGACAAAATCGGGCAGGATCGTCGAACGGCGCGACCAGGTCTTGATCGGCTTGGTGTTGTTCGCTTCCTGCGCTTCCTGCGCCTTCTTCAGAAGGCTCAGCTCGACAAACGGACCTTTCCAGACGGAACGTGCCATGGTGCCTTACCTCTTCTTCTTGGCGTGACGCGAACGGATAATCATCTTGTCCGTCTGCTTGTTCTTACGGGTACGGGCGCCCTTGGTAGGCTTGCCCCACGGGGTAACCGGATGGCGACCACCGCTGGTGCGGCCTTCACCGCCGCCATGCGGGTGATCGACCGGGTTCTTGGCGACACCGCGCGTCAGCGGCTTGATGCCCATGTGACGACGACGACCGGCCTTGCCCAGGTTCTGGTTCTGGTTGTCGGGGTTCGACACCGCGCCAACCGTACCCATGCAATCGGAGCGCAGGTAACGCTGTTCGCCGCTGTTGAGGCGGACGATCACCATGCCACGGTCACGACCGACCAACTGCACATAGGTGCCTGCCGAACGAGCGATCTGGCCACCCTTGCCCGGCTTCATCTCCACATTGTGGATAATGGTGCCGACCGGCATCTGACCCAGCAGCATGGCGTTGCCAGGCTTGGTGTCGACCTTCTCGCCAGCGACAACCTTATCGCCAGCGGCAACGCGGTTGGGTGCGATGATGTAGGACAGCTCGCCGTCCTCATACTTGATCAGCGCGATGAAAGCGGTGCGATTGGGATCGTATTCGATCCGCTCGACAGTCGCTTCCATGTCCCACTTGCGACGCTTGAAGTCGATGAAGCGGTACTTCTGCTTGTTGCCGCCACCCTTGCCGCGCGAGGTCACATGACCCTTGTTGTTACGGCCGCCGGTCTTGGTCAGACCCTTGGACAACGACTTGACCGGGCCACCCTTGTGGAGGCCGGTCTTGTCGACGAGGACGAGGCCACGGCGAGCCGGGCTTGTCGGTTTATAATTCTTCAGTGCCATCGGATCAGCCCACGCCTTCGGTGATGTCGATCGGGTCCTGACCCTCGGCGAGGGTCACGATTGCCTTCTTCTCGTCGGAACGCTTGTAGGGCTTACCCTTCCAGCGCTTGCTCTTGCCCTTCGAAACGATCGTGTTCACGTTTTTCACCTTGCGATCGAAGAGAGCCTCGATGGCCTCCTTGATCTGCGGCTTCGTCGCATCGTTCGCCACCTTGAACACAACAGCGTTGTGCTCGGACAGAAGGGTTGCCTTCTCGGTGATGTGCGGAGCGAGGATCACGTCGTAGTGACGGGCGTCGATATCTTGCTTCTTAGCCATTGAAACGCGCCTCCAGCTTCTCGACAGCATCCTTGGTAAGGACCAGCGTGTCGTGGTTGAGAATGTCGTAGACGTTGGCACCAACGGCCGGCATCACATCGACGCCAGGCAGGTTGCCCGCAGCCTTGCGGAAGCCGTCGTTCACGCTTTCACCGTCGATGATCAGAACCTTGCCGTTCCAGCCATTCTTTTCCAGGTGGCCTTTGAGCGCCTTGGTCTTGGCGTCGTTCAGATCAAGGCTGTCGACGACGATGAGGCCGCTCTTTGCCTTGCTCGAAAGAGCCATCTTCAGACCGAGCGCGCGGACCTTCTTGTTCAGCTGCTGCTCGAAGTCACGCTTGCGCGCACCATGAGCCTTACCACCGCCGATGAAGATCGGAGCGCCGCGGTCACCGTGACGTGCGCCGCCGGAACCCTTCTGCTTGCCCCATTTCTTGCCGGTGCGGTTGACATCCGAACGCTCGCGCGTCGGGCGAGCGGTGGCGCGGCGGTTTTCCAGCTGCCACGTCACGACGCGGTGCAGGATATCGGCGCGCGGCTCGACACCGAACACGGCATCGTTGAGTTCAACGTCGCCGGCGGCCTTGCCGTCGATTTTCTGGACCTTGACCTTCACGATCAGGACTCCTCGTTCTTGTCATTGGAATCGGCCTCGGGCGTTCCGCTCTCGGTGCCGACACCCGAATCCTGCTGCTGGATCAGCTTTTCCTGCATCTCCGGCGTCACATCGGGGTTGGTTTCGACTGCGGCATCCGCCTCGATCATGCCCGGCTTCGCATCCTCGTGCTCGATCTCGTCGGCGTTGCGACGCAGCGCACCGGGGAACGGAGCATTCTCGGGCATCGGAAGCTTCACGGCATCACGAACCAGCAACCATCCATTCTTCGAGCCGGGCACGGAGCCACGAACGAAGATCAGGCCACGGTCGGAATCGGTGCGAACGACTTCCAGGTTCTGCTGAGTACGCTGGCGATCGCCCATGTGACCGGCCATCTTCTTGTTCTTGAAGACCTTGCCCGGATCCTGGCGGTTACCCGTCGAACCGTGCGAACGGTGCGAGATGGACACGCCGTGGGTCGCGCGCAGGCCAGCAAAGCCCCAGCGCTTCATGGCACCGGCAAAACCCTTACCGACGGTATGGCCGGTGATGTCGACCTTCTGGCCGGCAATGAAATGGTCCGCGGTGATGGTGGCGCCAACGGGAAGGAGACCATCCTCGTTCTCGACACGGAATTCGGCGACCTTCTTCTTCAGGCCGACATTGGCCTTGGCGAAGGCTTCACGCTGCGGCTTGGCAACGTTCTTCTGCTTCGCATCGCCAGCGCCGAGCTGCACCGAATAATAGCCGTCGCGGTCGGCTGTACGCTGCCCGGTAACCTGACATCCTTCCAGCGACAGAACGGTCACAGGTACGTGACGTCCATCCTCCTGGAACAAGCGGGTCATCCCGACTTTTTTCGCGATCACGCCAGTGCGCATGACCTAAACTCCTTAAACAGAGGCACAAGGGGACCATTCCCCAGATGCTTGTCAGCCCAAAATTTCATGCATCGCCCCGTCCGGGCTGAAATGCTCGCACGACAACTTGCCGATTGAGCGAGACGGGGGACGCAGCCCGGCCCATATTCTCCGCAAAGGAGGGGTCCGGCGGTATCCCTATGTC
The DNA here is from genome assembly GCA_963783265.1 of uncultured Alphaproteobacteria bacterium. Classification (GTDB taxonomy): domain Bacteria; phylum Pseudomonadota; class Alphaproteobacteria; order Sphingomonadales; family Sphingomonadaceae; genus Alteraurantiacibacter. The sequence goes on from CAWAMU010000011.1 coordinate 242,000, forward strand.
TTGCCGGATATCCAGGAGTTCTGGCGATCCAGCGGGGCCGTAGGTGCCCCGAAACTCTCTGGTCGCTTAAGGTCCACCAGAAGGACCGGTCGGCAAACCCGCTTAGGCGAGCTTGATTTCCACGTTAACGCCCGCAGCAAGGTCCAGCTTCATCAGCGCGTCGACCGTCTGGGCGTTGGGCTGCACGATATCGAGCAGCCGCTTGTAGGTGCGCACCTCGAACTGCTCGCGCGACTTCTTGTCGATGTGCGGGCCGCGGTTCACGGTGAACTTCTCGATACGCGTCGGCAACGGAATGGGACCACGAATAAGCGCGCCGGTGCGGCGTGCCGTGTCCGCAATCTCGCCAGTTGCCTGGTCGAGAACGCGGTGATCGAAAGCCTTGAGGCGAATACGAATATTCTGAGCGTCCATAATTCCGTCTACCGATGCGAAAGAGCCGAGCGAGCCTTTTCAAACCCGCCAAAATAAAAAGGCCCGCCCCGCTTGTTCCCGGTTTCCCGGAACGGGCGGCCTTGTGAATAAGTTTGTTGCGGTGGAGACGAATCTCCATCTGTTGGGGCGCGTATACGGAGGAGAGCGCTTGCTTGCAACCCCCGAAATGCGCCAATTTTGCAGACCGGCTTTTAACCTTGCACGAACAGGGCGCAGGCGAAATCCGGCCTCCATAAAAAGGGCCCGGCACTCGTGATGAGGCCGGGCCCGTTTCTATCCACTTGCGCCCTGCGGCGCAGCGGGATTACTTGGTGATCTTCGAGACGACGCCCGAGCCGACCGTACGGCCGCCTTCGCGGATAGCGAAGCGCAGGCCTTCGTCCATGGCGATCGGGGCAATCAGCTTCACACCGATCGTCACGTTGTCGCCAGGCATGACCATCTCGGTGCCCTCGGGGAGGATAACCTCGCCGGTGACGTCGGTCGTGCGGAAGTAGAACTGCGGACGGTAGTTGGCGAAGAACGGCGTGTGACGGCCACCTTCGTCCTTGGACAGGACGTAAACCTCTGCCGAAAACTCGGTGTGCGGGTTAACGGTGCCCGGCTTGGCCAGAACCTGGCCACGCTCCACATCGTCACGGCCCACGCCGCGGATCAGCGCACCGATGTTGTCGCCAGCTTCGCCGCGATCGAGCAGCTTGCGGAACATCTCAACGCCGGTCACGGTCGTCTTGGTGGTGTCCTTGATGCCGACGATTTCAACTTCATCGCCAACATTCACGATACCGGTTTCGACGCGGCCGGTCACAACCGTACCACGACCAGAGATCGAGAACACGTCTTCGATCGGCATCAGGAACGCCTGGTCAACCGGACGCTCAGGCTGCGGGATGTGCTCGTCAACGGCCTTCATCAGTTCGATGATGGAGTTCTTGCCGATCTCGTCATCGCGACCTTCCAGAGCGGCCAGAGCCGAACCCTTGACGATCGGAATGTTGTCGCCGTCGAAGTCATAGTCGCTCAGCAGTTCGCGAACTTCCAGTTCGACCAGCTCGAGCAGTTCTTCGTCGTCAACCTGATCAACCTTGTTCAGGTAAACGACCAGAGCCGGCACGCCGACCTGACGCGAAAGCAGGATGTGCTCGCGGGTCTGCGGCATGGGGCCGTCAGCAGCGTTCACCACCAGGATGGCGCCGTCCATCTGCGCCGCACCGGTGATCATGTTCTTCACATAGTCAGCGTGGCCCGGGCAATCGACGTGCGCATAGTGGCGTGCTTCGGTTTCGTATTCGACGTGTGCCGTCGAAATGGTGATACCGCGCTCGCGCTCTTCGGGAGCCTTGTCGATGTTTGCGAAATCAACGGCTGAACCGCCATAGGTTTCTGCCATCACCTTGGTGATCGCGGCCGTAAGCGTGGTCTTGCCATGGTCAACGTGACCAATGGTGCCGACGTTGCAATGCGGCTTGTTCCGCTGGAATTTTTCCTTCGCCATTTTTCTAATAACCTCTGTTAGTCAAAAATTGAATTTCATCGGGAGAGGAAGCGGCACCCGATTGAATCAGGCGCCGCCCCTAGACGCTTGCCTGACCTTAGGCAAGCTTCTCCTTGATCTCCTGAGCCACATTCGACGGAACTTCGTCGTAGTGGCTGAACTGCATCGTGTACTGGGCCCGGCCCTGCGAGAACGAACGCAGTTCGTTCACATAACCGAACATGTTTGCCAGCGGCACGTTGGCCTCGACAACCTGTGCGTTGCCGCGGCTGTCGGTACCCTGGATCTGGCCACGGCGGGAGTTAAGGTCGCCGATCACGTCGCCCATGAACTCTTCCGGCGTCACCACCTCGACCTTCATCACGGGCTCAAGCAGCTTGATGCCCGAACGCTCTGCCGCTTCGCGCATGGCGCCGCGACCGGTGATTTCGAAAGCCACCGTGCTGGAGTTGACGTCATGGTACTTGCCGTCGATCAGCTCGATCGTGAAATCGATGATCGGGAAGCCGACAAGATAACCGCTTTCCGCCTGCTCGCGCATGCCCTTCTCAACCGAAGGAATGTACTCGCGCGGGATGTTGCCGCCCTTCACATTGTCTTCGAAGATCACGCCCTGGCCACGTTCACCGGGGATCACGCGGACCTTGGCTTCACCGAACTGGCCCGAACCACCCGACTGCTTCTTGTGGGTGTAGGTCACTTCGACTTCGCGGGCGAGCGACTCGCGGTATGCCACCTGCGGCGCACCGACGTTGGCCTCGACCTTGAATTCGCGCTTCATGCGATCGACGAGAATGTCGAGGTGAAGCTCGCCCATGCCCTTGATGATCGTCTGGCCCGATTCGTGATCGGTCGAAACGCGGAACGAGGGATCCTCGGCAGCCAGGCGGTTGAGGGCAACGCCCATCTTTTCCTGGTCGGCCTTGGTCTTGGGCTCCACCGACAGTTCGATAACCGGATCGGGGAATTCCATACGCTCCAGGATGATCGGCTTCGACGGATCGCACAGCGTATCGCCGGTGGTCGTGTCCTTCATCCCCGCGATGGCCACGATGTCGCCGGCAAAGGCTTCATCGATGTCTTCACGGTTGTTGGAGTGCATCAGCAGCATACGGCCGATCTTTTCCTTCTTGTCCTTCACCGAGTTCAGGACCGTGCCCTTCGAGAGCTTGCCGGAATAGATACGCGTAAAGGTGAGCGAGCCCACGAACGGGTCGTTCATGATCTTGAACGCCAGAGCGGAGAACGGCGCATCGTCCGAAGACGGACGCGTCTCTTCCTTGTCCTCGTCACCAGGGACGACGCCCTTGATGGCGGCAACGTCGGTCGGCGCGGGCATGTAGTCGACAACGGCGTCAAGCAGGGGCTGAACGCCCTTGTTCTTGAACGCAGAGCCGCACAGCACAGGCACGAATGCCTGTTCCAGCGTGCCCTTGCGGATCAGCTTCTTGAGCGTTGCCGCGTCGGGCGCTTCGCCGGATTCCAGATAGGTTTCCATTGCCTCGTCGTCCTGCTCAACGGCGAGCTCGACAAGGATTTCGCGATATTCGGCAGCCTTGTCGGCGAGGTCGGCGGGGATATCGACGTAGTTGAACGTCGCGCCCAGTCCGTCGTTCTCCCAAACAATGCCGCGCATGTTCACAAGGTCAACAACGCCCTGCAGATCGCTTTCGGCACCAATCGGCAAATAAAGCACGAGAGGCTTCGCGCCGAGACGGTCTATGATGCTCTGCACGCAGTAGTAGAAGTCGGCGCCGGTACGGTCCAGCTTGTTGATGAAGCACATGCGCGGAACCTTGTACTTGTCCGCCTGGCGCCATACGGTTTCGGACTGCGGTTCGACGCCCGCAACTCCGTCGAACACGGCCACCGCGCCATCCAACACGCGCAGGGAACGCTCGACTTCGATGGTGAAGTCCACGTGTCCGGGCGTATCGATGATGTTGATGCGGTGCTTGGGGCCCTGGCCATCTTCGGCGGACCAGAAGGTGGTCGTCGCCGCAGACGTGATGGTGATGCCGCGCTCCTGCTCCTGCTCCATCCAGTCCATCGTCGCGGCACCATCGTGCACTTCGCCGATCTTGTAGGACTTGCCGGTGTAATACAGAATACGCTCTGTCGTCGTGGTCTTGCCGGCATCGATGTGAGCCATGATGCCGATGTTGCGATAGCGCTCCAGCGGATAGTCGCGGGCCATGTTCATATTCCTTAGTGTTCGGGTCGACTGGGGTTCGAGGGCGATTTCAGGGTCGCGCCCCATATAGTCTCGATTGTGACGGCTTGAAGGCCGGGACACCTCGCCCCGGCCCTCATGCGGCACATTTTACCAGCGGTAGTGGCTGAAAGCGCGGTTCGCATCCGCCATGCGGTGCGTATCTTCACGCTTCTTCACGGCATTGCCGCGGTTGTTGGCGGCATCCATCAGCTCTGCCGAGAGGCGCGCGCTCATGGTGGTTTCCGCACGGCCGCGGGCCGCACCGATCAGCCAGCGAATGGCCAGCGCCTGGGCACGCTCGGGACGAACCTCGACCGGCACCTGGTACGTGGCACCACCGACACGGCGGCTGCGCACTTCCACGGCGGGCGCGACGTTCTGCAGCGCTTCGTGGAACAACTGCACCGGATCGGTCTTGGCACGGCTCTCGACAGTGTCGAGCGCGGTGTAGACGATGCCTTCTGCAACGGCCTTCTTGCCGTCCAGCATCAGGTTGTTCATGAACTTCGAAAGCACCTGATCTCCAAACTTGGGATCAGGCAGGATTTCCCGCTTCTCGGGACGACGACGACGTGACATTTTTCAAATTCCTTCGGTAAAGCGGCGAGCGCCTTGGCACCCAACCTTGCAGCACCGGCCCGCATGAAGGGGCCGCCACCACACCAAACTTACTTCGGACGCTTGGCGCCGTACTTCGAACGGGACTGGCGACGGTCCTTCACGCCCTGCGTGTCGAGCACGCCGCGCAGCACGTGGTAGCGCACGCCGGGAAGGTCGCGCACACGGCCGCCGCGGATCAGCACGACAGAGTGTTCCTGGAGGTTGTGGCCCTCGCCCGGGATATAGGCGATGATCTCGCGCTGGTTGGTCAGACGGATCTTGGCCACCTTGCGCAATGCCGAGTTCGGCTTCTTCGGGGTCGTCGTGTAGACGCGCGTGCAAACGCCGCGCTTCTGCGGGTTGTTCATCATCGCCGCAGACTTGCTTTTCTTGACGATGGGACTGCGGCCCTTGCGGACCAGCTGGTTAATTGTCGGCATAGTTTCTCTTCACCGTCGAGGACGGTGCCTTCTGCGCTATCGGCGGACGGAGGGCATCCAACAGGTGAGTGCCAGACGCACCGGAGGAATAATCGGGATCGCGCCCATCGCCGGACGCCCCAAAGAGCCTGGCCGATTGCATCGACGCGAGCCTGAAACACTCCACCCGAACCTTCCGGCACCGGGTTACTTTGACGGCTGCCCCGAGCCTCTCGGCTCCAATAGAAAAGGGCTCACCTTGCGGGAGCCCCGGGACATGACCGGCAATGTTCAGCTCTATCTGACCGGAGACTCGCTACAGGAGCGGGTCTCGGTTGAGGGCGCGTTTAGTTGGATTTGGGTGGGGGGTGCCTCGGTTGAGGGTGCGTTTAGTTGGATTTGAGTGGGGGGTCAAGGGGTGGAGGCTATTCGATATAGCCAAGAAAATAGAACGCGTCAGCGACCGCCGACGAGTTCAACATCTCGGCAAACGACCGTACAAGCCGACTGCCGCGATCCCTCCAGTGCGGCCCCAACAAGTTCTGGGATAATCGCCCTCACTTTATCTCGCCATTTCTTACGATAAAGGCAAAATATCACAAGTGGTCGGTGCGCTACGGGAGGCGAAACCTGAAGCATGAAGTTGCCACTTAGATCTCCCCCAGACTTTTTGACGCTGCTTTTTAGTTTGCCGAAACCCGCAGAGATTTCATTGAATTCGTCCCAGCTACCTGCTGATAGAAGACTTAATGCGAATACTGTCCAACCCGGCCTTTTTCTCTCTAGAATAACTTTGATTATCGGTCGAATAAAGGAATGTACTTTAGGCTTCGGAACACGATCACCAGCGAGGTAATGTCGGTCAATAGGGCCTGACATTCCAGTTAATATGATCAACGACTTTTCATCTGGTACGGAAATATTCAGAAGATTGTCGAAGTATACGCCAAGCAGATCAATCTCGTCACCTACAACCTCCCCCAGGCGTTCAATGTATTGTCGCTCATTGAAATAATGTAGCAGATGCACCTCGCTTCGAAGCATATCCTTCAAGATATTCAGATCATGGATGGAAATGAACGGCGCAATTTGCAGATCGTCGACCAACCAACCAGCCTCCCGCATCAAATCGCTGGCGCCATTTACGAAGGAAAGGTCTTCCAACGATACCGATAGCCGTATCACAAACGTTGCATCGTCAACATGCAAGCCTGCATCACGACAGACCCTTGCCGCCGGGACATCACCCCCCTTCGCTAGCGCGATAATATCCCCCAATCTATTTGCCTGCTTAGACGAATCTCCGATGATTTGCCTGACATTTCGTTTTAAAGCGTTTTCGGCACCGCGAAGAGCAGCATCTTTTAAGTGATGCGATTTAGCTTCAAGAATGAGAATTGCCTTATCTACTTGAACGAGCAAATCAGTTTCGTACGAGCTACCTTGCCACTCCCAGGGTACACTTGATCGCACAACACCTGATGGGAAAGCGGCTTTTGCGAACTTCTCCAACTCTTCTTCCAGGTATTGAGAGCGGAGCTTCGCAAGCCGCTCATGACGACCAGCTTCCGAGTAGAGCGCGTCCAGCACGCGAAACGAATGACTGAAGAATGCCATCGGTAAGGGGCAGATTATCCCATATAAATTTGAGACTATGAGGAAGCGATCCCACGATCTATTTGCGAGAAACACGCGCTCTAGATCGAATTGTTCTGCTTCGACTTGCGATAGCGAGAAATCTTGAAATTACGAGGTCGACAGTCGCCTCTTCTATGCCCGTCTTCTCCGCAAGCTCCCTCCGAACTCATTGCAACTTGGAATGGAATATGAAGGTCGTAGTGCCCCATGACAGCTGCCAGAGCTTGCATCCGATCACTATCTGGATCCAATTGTTCTAGGATGTCCTCCGGCCGCCCCGTCAACCCCGGAACAAGTTTGAAATATCTGCGCAAGATATCAATTGACCTTTTGCCGCGCGCAACCTTGGTAAGCACCTCGATCCGATGCGAAAGCGCCTCATCGACGTGGTTCATTAAACATTGAAATATGGCGAGGACATCTTGAGGCCGAAATCCGTGGTATTTACGAAACGGCTCGTCTTCCGCGCTAAAGAGTGCTTTAAGCGTATATTCTACGCCGTCAAAAAATGCCCAATTTCTTATTGACTGCGTGTGCATTCTCGTTCGTTCTAGAATGCGATCGCGAGCACTGTTGGCATCATCCAATTTCATACCCGAACGAATTCTGAAAGACAGGAAGGTACTTCCAAGTTTCTTAAGGATAGCTATCACTTCCTGTATGACGCTTGGCGTAACAGGAACCGAAGGGCTGCCACTCGCGCTAAAAGTCGCGTAGAGTTCGAGCAGTAGTTCAAGATGAAATTGTTCTATTCCAGATAAAAGAGACCGGACTTCCGTATTCTCTCCTCGATCACTCCGGATCGATCCATACGAACATAAGACGGCGACAATCCCTTCCGGATCAGTCTCGCCGAAAATTTGCTTTAACCTTTTCAGGTGGTCATCGACCTCTGCAATATTTTTTTCTGAAGCCTCGGCCATTGCGATCTTGAAGGACTTTGTGATCTTCAATACCATGGCTAATTTGGCTTGCGACCATTGTCGGCTTTTCGCCATTACTTTTCTTCGTCATTTCACCATCACAAACAAGCAAGCTGAGAATGTGATCTCGCCTAAACGTTAGCCATGCAAGTATTATTAGGGCTTTTTGCACGACGCTGTCTTGGGCACAAAATGTGGTCCGCGTCCGGCTATTCCAGAAATCGCTTCCCTACAGCTTCTCCCCCATGCTCCACCCCGGCGCATGACCGACGACCCTCCCCCAGCGCCCCCGCGCCACGCCTCGCCAGGCCACCAGCTACGTCACCGCCCCGCCCTCGCCCGTGGCGGCGGACGATCCGTTGCTCGATTTCGCGCCTGTTCCGCATGTCGCGCCGCGCAGGAATTCCATCACGCCCGATCGGCAGCGCAAGTTCATCGCCCATCTCGCCGCCACCGGCATCGTCACGCAGGCCGCCAAGCACATCGGCGCGAGCATGGAGGCCTTGTACAAGCTGCGGCAGAAGGCCGGGGCGGAGGAGTTTTGCGCCGCGTGGGACAGGGCGGTGGATCGCGGCGTCTCCCGCCTGGAGGATTGTGCGCTGGCCCGCGCGATCGAGGGGGAGGAGCGCATGGTCGTCTCTGCCGGCAAGGTGGTGGGCACGGAGCGGCGGCATAACGAGGCGCTGGTGATGTTCTTCCTGCGCCATCGCCGCGCAGACCGCTACGGCCCCGACATCGCGCCCGGCCATCCCCTGTACGAACGCATCCGCGCCGAAGTGCTGGCCGAGGAACGCGCCAAGCGCCCCAGCAAGGCCGAAGTGCTCGCCAGCCTCAACGCCAAGCTGGATCGCATGGTGGAGCGGCGCAAGGCGGCGGACAGGCTGCTGGCGGATGAGGGGCTGGCGGGGGAGAATTCGCAAGAGGATTGAGCGCGGGCGCGTTTCGCTCTACAAGCCGGACAAAATCAATCTGGGAGAGTTTGATGATCCGCCGTTTTACCTTCGCCCTTGCTGCAACATCGGCCATGGCGCTGGCCTTGCCCGCCGCTCCGGCCCTCGCGCAGGAACGCCCTGCCGACCTGACGCAGCTTCCGCCGGTCCCCACCGACTACACGCCCGACCGCCTGCCGTGGGGCGACTGGGACTTCACCGGCACATGGCCGATAGAGCCGATCAACGAGGGGCATATCCTGTTCCAGCGGCCCGCCCACTACGGGAACCGCTACTGGGTGACGGACGAGGAATTCGAGCGCCGCCTGGCCGCCGCGCGCGGGGCGGACGGCAGTTTCACGCAGGCCAACGAGAGCGGCATCGGCGCGTCGGGCACCACGGGGCTGGAGCAGTGGTTCCTCGACACGGACTGGGCAAAGTCCACCAGCATGCTGGTCTCCCCCGCCGACGGGCAGCTGCCCGCGCTCACCCCGCAGGCGATGGAACTGTTCCGGCAGGGCCGCAGCGGCTGGGTGCCGGGACAGGGCTATGACTGGGTGGACGATTTCGACAGCTGGGACCGCTGCGTGTCGCGCGGCTTCCCCGCCTCGATGTACCCCTTCCGCTACAACAACGGCATCCGCGTGTTCCAGTCGCCCGGATATGTCACCATCATGCTGGAGATGCTCGGCACCCGCGTGGTGAAGCTCTACGACAGCAAGGAAGCCGCCCACGCCGCCAAGTGGGAGGAGCCGGTCGAGGCCTGGATGGGCAACAGCCGCGGCTGGTGGGAAGGCAAGACGCTGGTGATCGAGACGACCAACATCGTCTCGGGCGATGCGGCGACGGAGGATGTGTACGAACGCGCCGCTGCGCCCCTGAACATGGCCACGCAGTTCACCGGCACGATGGACGTGCCCGCCTTCAACACCGTGCCGATGAGCACAGAGGCGATGACGGTGGAGCGCCTGACGATGACCGGGCCCGAACACCATCATCCACGAACTCACCTACTCCGACCCGCAGGTTTACGAGGAGCCGTGGACCACCCGCCTCGCCTGGACGCGTGACGAGGACTACCAGTTCTACGAATACGCCTGTCACGAAGGCAATTACATGCCGCGCGACTACATCAGCGCCAGCCGTGCGCAGCAGGCCCGCGTCGCTGCTGGCGAGGAAGAGGCGGTGACCGCCGAGAACGACGACCGCAGCCGCTTCGCCCAGCCGTTCGACCACGATCCCGGCATCGGCCCGCGCCCCGGCCGGCCACCCGTTGGCGGCGACGATGAAGCGCCAGAGGAAGACGCCAAGGAAGGCTGACCAGGGAACGGGCGGGGAGAACGTCTCCGCCCGCTCCGCCTAAGCCCATCAACCGCGGCTACTGGATCGAGGGCTCGACTTCCCACTCGCTCCCTGCCCGCGCTTCCATGCCTTGTGTGATTACCAGCGTATAGGCCCCGGCAGTCCCGCCATAGCCCTGCGCGCGGATGCGCAACATATCCAGCAGTCCGGGCTGGTCGGCGATCAGGCCCAGGTCCACCGGCAGCAGCGCGTCCAGATCGCCGCCGCCGTCATCGTCGCTGTCCACCACGGCAAAGCCCATCGGGGTATCGAAGCCGAGTTCGAGGTAGGAATCGATTGCCCCGCCGAAATCGGGGTCGCCCGCGCCGCTGCCGCTCATGCGGATCGAGATTTCTCCGTTGCCGGCGCGGATCGCGGATTTCGCCGCATCGCTCAACTGGTAGTCGATATGGCTCGGCACCAGCGACGCTTCCCCGGTCTCGCCATAACCCGAGGCCAGCTCTCCGCTCGCCTCGTCAGCGAAACCGATCACCTGCAAGGGCAATTGCGCCGTGGCCTCCCGCCGCTCCCGCACGCGGAAGCGGTATTCGCCCACGCTTTCGCCCAGTCCGCTGGCGGCGATGGTGTAGGTGCCGCTGTCCGCAAAGGTATGGCGCAGCAGCGAGTTGAGGCCGTCCCCGCCATCATCGTCGGTGGCAACCGTCTCGCCACTGGCATCGCGCAGTTCCAGGTAGGGATCGAGGCCGTCTTCGGTGGCAACCAGCGCGATCTCCACCGCCTGCCCGGCCACGCCCTGCATGGTGAAGAGGTGCGCTTCCCCCGTCAACGTGCCGGTTTCGCTCGCCCCATAGCTGACTGCGCGCGTGCCCACATCGACATGGTCGCTGGTCGAGATGCGCAGGTCGAAACTGCCGCCATAGCTGCCGTCCCCTTCGGCCCATTCGGCGCTGAAGCTGTCGACCTCTATGGTGATCCGGCGGCTGCTATCCTGCGCCGCGATGCGGGCGCGCGAATTCAGCTCGCCACCGCCGTCGTCATCCTCCACGATCAGGTCGCCGCTGGCGTCCCGCACGCGCAGGACGGGGTCGAAGCCGTCGCGCGAAATCGCGTCGATCTGCAAGGCGGTGTCGGCAGGAACGGTCAGCTGGAACACCGCCGCCTGCCCGTCCACTTCGCCCTGGAAGACGCGCACATCGCTTTGCGCCCCGTCCAGATCGCGCACCTGCGCGATGGCTGGCGGGGCGAGCAAAGCGCTGGCCCCGAAACTGGCCCCGAAACTGGCCCCGGCCAGCAAGATTGCAGTGCGGTTGAAGATCGACATCAAGTATTCCCCCTGTTGGAACCTTGCCTACCGTCAGGCAGGCAGTTCAACCTAGCGGGTTATAGACTAATCAGGCGTTTTCAATCCGAATTTCCGGCCAGTTACTCGGGCCACTCGTCGGACAACACCGCCCACAGCCAGGTATCGCACCAGCCGATATGGGTTTTCATCGTGTGGCGCAGGTGCCCTTCGCGCGTGAAACCAAGGCTTTCCAGCAAGGCGTTGGAGCGGGTGTTGCGCGGATCGGCATCGGCAAAGATGCGATGGAAATCCTCCACCCGAAACAGGTGGGTAATCAATGCGCTGACACACTCGCGCGCAATCCCGCGGCCGCCATTGCCGGGCACCATGATATAGCCGATCTCGGCCACCTGCTCCACATCGCTGCTGGCCACCATGCGGAAGACAGGCGCGCCGCCGCTCAGTGGCTCACAGATCCAGGTGCGCCCGTTCCACGTGCCGCGCGTATCGAACAGATATTCGTGAAATTCTTCGCGTGTCTCGAACGGCCCGCGCCCCCAGTATCGCATCGCCTCCTCGCTGGAGAAGGCGGGCCAGAAGGCGGTCTTCGTCGCCCTCCTTCAGCGGGCGACAATGAAAGCGCGGCGTGGTGATGATCGGGGTGTGCGGCATGGGGGCCGTGATAGCAGGGGCGCGGGAGAGCGCTACCGGTGTCTTGTCGATTTGCAGACGACGAAAGCGGACTGTCGGCTAACGACCCCTGGCTTGCAGGACAGATTCTCCGCCTGTGGGACGATTTCACGCGAAGCTGGATTAGTCCTTCAGACCTTCCTGCGCGCAATGGCGGCGTGTGAAATTGATTTCTGCCAGACGCCAATGCGGATCGTCGCCCATCAATTCTCGAAGCGAGGGGGGATCTCGAGGCGTTTCGACGCCCCGAATATTGGCAATCATGTAGCGTCCGGATTCTCGCAGACGAACGTCCGCTTCGGGCCAACGTTGCTGAAGTCGGTCCTTGAGGCGGAGCGCCTCGGGCGAAATTCCGCCACCTCGCAGCTCTCTTGGCGCGCCATCAAGCAGCTCTGCCGACGCTGTTTTCACGCTCTTGATGCCATCGAGGATTATCGAGAGCGAAATCAGCGCAGCTGCAGCGGAATCTGCCCACCAGAACCCCATGCCAATCCCGAGGATGCCCAGAATGCCCGCAAGGCCGGTCTGCCAATCGGCCTTCTGCATCTGGGCGTCGGTATGGAGCACCTTGTCGCGCAGCCTTTCGGCGACCGGATTTTTCAGTCTGCCCAGGACGGTGGGGATGATAATCGAATAGACCAGGGCTGCTATCATCAGCCAACCCAACCAGATTGTGTGACCGAACATCGTCACAGGTCCGATCGATGGATGCTCCTGCTTTAATAACGCCATGACGCCGCCGTATAGTAACCAGAGGCCCATCACCGACAGGACGACCGCGGAAGCTAGAAACGCGAGGCTGTTGACGCGGACAAACCCAAAGGGATGTTTCCTTGTGGGGTCCTTGGGTTCCATCCGGGCTGCAATCAGAAATGTCGTCGCCGGGACAAGGCCTAGCAGATCTTCGAGAAACGCTGTTTAATTCATCGCCTGGCTGCCGCCCATGGGCAAAGTACTGACGATGACCACGCTCGCCATTCCCACCAAGGTCCAGCGTTCGAGCTGCTTGGCGCGGCGCATGTCGCTCCGAATTTCGTGCGGAATTTTGCTCGAGGTCTCTGCTGCCTCCTCTACCAGCATGATCCAGCCGTTCTCACCGTTACGCATCGCAAATCGACTGACTGGCTCATGGGAAGGAGGGCGGGCTCGCCAGCCCAGGGCACGGCCAAAGACTTCCTTGCTCCACGGATTATCCTTTGCAAGGATGCCATAGGCCAGGTCTATCCTGCCGCCCGCAAGGTCGTCGAACACGGTCTCGCTATCAGCGCGAGTGATCTTCAGTCGCGCACCCGTGCGTTGGCGAAGCTTGCGAAGTGCTTCCACTGCGTGAGGATCGGCCTCGGCACCTTCCACCCAACCCAACCGTATTGTGCCGGTGTCCTGCACCAGCGCAGTCGTAAGCTGTGGGTCGCGTGGGATACCGCAGGATGTGACGGCGAAGCTGCAGAAGCTTGCAATTGCCACCTTCGCGAGGACTGCGAAACGAAACGGCATTTCTTCTCCTCCATTCGGCAGAACGCTTCAAATCCAGATGGTTTCCGAAGCTGCCAGGCAGGAGTTTGAACCTCAAATAGGCATATCGATTTCCGCTTCCACCCTGATTTTCAGACGTTCGCCCCCTAAACCAGCTTGCGTAGAACCAGCCGTCCTCAGCCCTTGTCGTCCACCAGATACTCCACCAGCGCCTTCACCTTTTTCTGCCGCCATTGCGGGCGCGGGGCCATCAGCCAGTAGGCGCGGCGGCAGGGTTCGGGGTCCCCGATGGCTTCCAGCCGTCCCGCGTCCAGCGCCTCTGCCACCAGCGGCAGCGGCAGGGTTACGCGGCCAAGGCCAGCCAGCGCAGAGCTTAGCGCCTGTCCGGCGTTGCCCACGGTGAGGATGGTTTTCTCGCCCGTCGGGTGTTTCAAACGTGGGCCAGCTGATCCAGCCATCGGGCGCGCCGGGGGCCGCCACCACCACGCGGTGGCCGGGTTCCAGCTGCACGCCTTCCAGCTCTCCCGGACCTTCCACCAGCCGCACGGCCAGATCGAGGTTAGCCTCGGTAAACTCGGCATCCTCGCTGGCGGCGATCTGGATGCGGATATCGGGGTTGTCCTTGCGAAAGCCCGCAAGGCGCGGGGCCAGCCATTGCGCGTAGAATTCGCGCGGGGCGGCGATGGCATAGTTGGAGGAGGACTGGCCCGCCTGCATCGCCTGCACGCTCTCCTCGAAATGGAGGAAGCCTTCGCGCAAGGCATCGAGGCCGGCTTCGGCCTCTCCCGTCAGTTCCAGCCCCTTGGACGTGCGGCGGAACAGCACCACGCCCAGCACATCCTCCAGCGCGCGGATCTGCTGGCCCACGGCGGCGGGCGTCACCGCCAGCTCGTCTGCCGCGCGCGTGAAGGAAAGGTGCCGCGCGGCGGCATCGAAAACGCGCAGGGCGTTGAGAGGCAGGTGGGTGCGTTTCATGGGCTTGTCTGTCACCGCCTCTAGGAAAGCTGAAGCGCGGCGGCAAGCCTACGCTGTCAGGGGCGCTGCATCGGCTGTGATGTTGGAGCGGTTATACCGAGCTATCGGCAGGCGCGGCGAGCGGGAAGTAGGGGATCGCCACTTCGAACTGCGTCCCATCCGCGTGGATGAAGGTGTAATGGCCTTCCATCGCGCCCAGGTTCGTCGTCAATTCGCAGCCGGATACGTAATCATGCGTCTGCCCCGGCTTCAGCACCGGGGTTTCGCCCACCACGCCTTCGCCGTCGACGATGTTCACCATCCCGTTCGAGTCGGTGATGCGCCAGTGGCGGCTTTTCAGCTGCACGGTTTCATCCCGGCCGTTTTCCAGGCGGATGTGATAGACCCAGAACCACCGCCCTGCCCCCACGCGCGATTGCTCGGGCATGAAGCTCACCGCCACGCGCACCGTCACCCCTGCCGTGATGGCAGCGTGCTGGAACAGGGATTGAATCGCGGTCTGGGCCATTCCGCACAAGGTAGCGGATTTGTGGGCTGCTACAAGGGGACTTAAGGTTCGGTCCGCCGGATTGTGGAGACAATGCGCCTTCTGGATGGGCGCGCTAGATCCCCACCCGGTCCAGCGCGCGGCCCAGATCCTCGATCAGGTCGAGCGGGTCTTCCAGCCCGATATTGATGCGCAGCATGCCGTCCTCGATCCCCGCTGCGGCACGACCTTCTGCCCCCATGTTGTGATGCGTGGTGGTGGCCGGGTGGCAGATCAGCGACTTGGCATCGCCGATATTGTTGGAGATATCGATCAGGTCCAGCGCGTTGCAGATCGCCATCGCCTGCTCCTTTCCCGCCTCTCCGCTCCTGGGCGCGAAGAATGCGAAGATCGGCCCGGCGGCGACCATCTGCTTTTGCGTGAGTGCGTGTTGCGGGTGGCTGGGCAGGCCGGGATGCAGCACGCGCAAGCCCCGATCCTCCAGGAATTGCGCAACCTGCAGGGCGTTGGCGCTTTGGGCTGGCGCGCGCAGCGGCAGGGTTTCCAGCCCCTTCAACACCACCCACGCGTTGAAAGGCGCGCAGATCGGCCCGGTGTTCCGCTGGAAGGGGGAGAGTTTCTCCTCGATCCACTCCCTGCTGGAGCACACGGCGCCCGCCATCACACGCCCCTGCCCGTCCATCAGCTTCGTGGCGGAATAGGCGACGATATCCGCGCCGAAATCCAGCGGGCGTTGCAGCACCGGCGTGGCAAAGGCGTTGTCGACCACGGTCTTGATGCCCTTGCTGCGCGCCAGCCCGCAGACGAATTCCAGGTCCACCAGGTCCATCGTCGGGTTGGCGGGCGTTTCGAAGAAGAACGCCCTGGTGTTGTCCTGCACCGCCGCTTCCCAGGCGGCATTGTCGGTGCCGTCAATCGCGGTGTGGGTAATGCCGAAACGGTTCAGCACGTTGTCGAGAATCCAGCGGCACGAGCCGAAGGCGGCGCGGCCCGCCACCACGTGGTCGCCCGCGCTCAGCATGCACAGCAGCGAACTCGTCATCGCCGCCATGCCGCTGGCCTGCACCAGGCACGCCTCTGCCCCTTCCATCGCGGCGATGCGCTGTTGCAGCATCTCCACCGTGGGGTTCTTGAAGCGGGAATACTGCATGCCCTGCGCCTCGCCAGCGAAGCGCGCCGCCACTTCCTGCGCGCTGTCGAAGGTGTAGCCGCTGGTGAGGTACAGCGCCTCGCTCGTCTCCCCATGCTCGCTGCGCATGGTGCCTGCGCGCACGGCTTGCGTTGCGGGACGCCATGTGGCGGTAACGGAAGGATCGGTGCCGGTGGTTTTCTTCATTTCGAGGCCGCGTTTAGGGACAGCAACGGCATTTGCCAATTGCCCTATGGCGCGCGCGCAATTAACGCCCCCCTTCGATGACCACGCCGCCAGACTTTCCCCGTGACCCGTTCGGCTGGAACTGCTTCATCGCATTCGGCTTTTTCCTTGCATGCCTCGTGCGCCTTGGAATGCCGAGTGCGCCCTTCTTCGACGAAGTGCACTATCTCCCCGCAGCGCGCGCGGTTCTGGAGCTGAATTGGGCGCTGAATGTCGAGCATCCGCCGCTGGCAAAGCAGATCATCGCGCTGGGCATCGCGATTTTCGGAGACGAACCCCTCGGCTGGCGGATCATGAGCGTATTGTTCGGCACGCTGGCACTGTTTGCCGCCATGCGCACCATGTGGTTCGCCAGCGAAACACGGGAAGCCAGCCTGCTGACGGGTCTTTTCGTCGCCACCAATTTCCTGCTGTTCGTGCATGCGCGCATCGCCATGCTGGATGTGTTCATGGTCGCCTTCCTGATGCTGGCGGCATGGATGTTCGCCGCAGCCCTGCGCGAGAACGAGACCGCGCGCTGGCGGCTGGCGATAGCGGGCGTGGCGCTGGGCTGCGCGATGGCATCCAAGTGGAACGCCATCCCGCTGGCCGTCCTGCCGGGCCTTGCCTTTCTCGCCGCGCGCTGGAGCGCCGGGCGCAGGCGGCTGGTGATGTCGGCGCGCGGCTGGCCCGTTGGCGGGATGACCCTGTGGGAAGCCGGCATCTGGCTGGGCCTGGTGCCGCTGCTGGTCTATGCCGCCACCTTCTGGCCATACCTGTTCTGGGAAGTCCGATCCGGCGAAGTGGCCGGGCTGGTCGATCTCCATCGCCAGATGCTGGCCCTGCAGACGCAGGTGCCACAGTCGCATCCATACCAGAGCCAGTGGTGGGACTGGATCATCAATCGCCGCGCGATCTGGTATCTGTACGAGCCCGTCGACGGCGCGCATCGCGGCGTGATGCTGATCGGCAACCCGGTTACAATGCTGGCGGGGCTGGTCGCGCTATGCTGGTGCGCATGGGCGGGCTGGAAAAGCCGCACGGGCGCTGTGCGCTGGGATGCGATTGCGCTTGTCGTGGTCTTCATCACCAGCCTTGCCATGTGGATCGTCGCGCCCAAGGCGGTGCAGTTCTACTTCCACTATTTCCTCCCCGCCATGGCGCTGAGCGCGGCGCTGGCGCTGGGAGTGGAGAGGCTGTGGCAACGCGGTGACAGGCTGCTCGGCTGGGTCATCAGCCTGGGCGCGCTGGCGTGCTTCATCTACTGGTTTCCGATCCTGACGGCCGCGCCGCTGGACGATCCGCAGGATTTCCTGCGCTGGGCATGGACGCAAGGGTGGCGCTAGGCTGCCTGGCCGAGGCCGGGTTTCAGTCCAGCCATCAGCCCTTCTTGCGCCGGTCCTCCAGGTCAAACACTTCCACGGAGGCGCCCTCGGTATGATCGATTTGCACAGGCTTGCGCTGGTCAAGCGAATCGAGGTCCTTAAACGCCTGTTCGATGAAGTCGCGCTTGTCGAGAATCAGGCGGGCCACGCCTTCTGTCAGACCGCCTTCTTCGCCCACGCGGCCAAGTGCGGCGGCAATATCGCCGATTACCGCGCTCTTGGGCGTTTTATGAAGATTGCCCCTATTATCGACATAAGCCTGAAAAGACTTCGCCATGCGCCGATTCCCTTATGTTGCGTTGCAATATATACTACAGAGCCTTGATTTCGACAAGCATCGGACGGTTTATCGTTAAGCTGCTGCGAAGGTCTGATAAAGTTTCGGCATACGGATATTTTCCGTCTCCGGATCGAACTTTCGGGAGTGTCTGGCTCCAGCAAACGATCCCGGTTCACCTTGCGCACCAAAAAGAATCGTTACCTGAAACGACCCCACACAAACTTGCTCGACAGCGCGTAGTTCCACACCGAGGCGAGCACGACGCCTGCCATTGCGGCCAGCCACCAGGCCACGCCATTGGCCTGCAACAAGGCCGCCGCCGCGACATTGGCGAAGGCGCCCACGGCGCAGGTGGCACAGAATTTCAACCAGCCGAAAAACATCTCGCGCGCGCCCGTCAGCTTGCTGTCGCGGTAGGTGAGCAGGTTGTTGAACCAGAAGTTGAACGTCATCGCCACCATCGTCGCCACGGCCTGCCCCAAGGCAAAACTGCTGCCGAACACCAGGTACAGAAGGCTCAGCACCGCCATGTGCACGATCACGCCCAGCCCGCCGACCGTGCCGAACAGGGCAAAGCGCGTGGGAATGATGCGGCCAAGGTAGCGATCGTAGAGGCCAGCGATGAAATCCAGCGCGACTCCATGATCCAGCTTGCTTGTCCCGGAAAGGCGTTCGGCAAATTTCAGGGGGAATTCCTTTACGCGTAGCTGCGGGCGGGCGGTGGAGAGGATGTCCAGCATGATCTTGAAACCGATGCCGGACAGATCCTGCGCCTGTTTGCGCAATTGATCGGTGCGCAGCAGGAAAAACCCGCTCATGGCGTCGGAAAGTTCGGTGCCGGTCAGCTTTCGCGCCAGTGCATTGGCCACACGGCTCCCCGTTTCGCGGCCCTTGCTGGAGAGGCCGTCGGCATTGCCGCCCGCGGCAAAGCGGCTGGCGTAGGCAAGGTCGTAGTCGCCCGATTTCACCGCCGCCAGCATGTCGTTCAGCAAGGCCGGGTCGTGCTGGTGATCGGCGTCCATCACGGCGACGAAGGGTGCAGCGGTAGCGCACATGCCTTCGATTGCGGCGCTGGCCAGGCCGCGGCGGCCGATGCGCTGGATCACGCGAATACGATTGTCGCTCTGCCCGATACGACGCGCTTCGTCGGCGGTGCCATCGTGCGAATTGTCATCCACGAACACGGCTTCCCAGCCCGACGGGCCAAGCGCCTTTTCAAGGCGTTCCACCATCGGTGCGATATTGCCGCGTTCGTTCAGGGTAGGCAGCACGATGGCCAGTTCCAGCGGGCGCGAGCCTTGCGCCCGGGCAAGCGCGCGTGGCGCTTTCGATCTGCTGCTGGAACTGCTCGGTCATCATGTCCATCTGCCCCCGCCTAAGGCGAATTCTTAACCATAAGGTTACCGGAGGGGAAGATTACAGACGCGCCAGCACCGCGTCGCCGATTTCCTGCGTGCCCGCATCGCCGCCAAGATCGCTGCCCAGCACGCCATCGCGCAGCGCCTGCGCTACGGCAGTCTCGATCCGCAGGGCATCCTCGTCGCGGCCCAGCGAATGGCGCAGCAGCATGGCGAGGCTGAGGATCATCGCCATCGGGTTGGCCTTGCCCTGCCCGGCGATATCGGGCGCGGAGCCGTGGATCGGCTCATACATGCCGAAGGTGCCGAAATCGGTCTGCCGTTCACCCAGCGCGGCGCTGGCCAGCAGGCCGATGGAGCCGACGCACATGCTGGCCTGGTCGGACAGGATATCGCCGAACAGATTGCCGGTGACGATCACGTCGAACTGGCCGGGGTCCTTCACCAGCTGCATGGCGGCGTTGTCGACATACATGTGGCTGAGCTCGACCTCGGGATAATCGGCGGCGGTTTCCACCACCACATCGCGCCACAGCTGGCTGGTTTCCAGCACATTGGCCTTGTCCACGCTGCACAGCTTGCCCCCGGTTCCTTCCTTGGCGCGACCCTGCGCCGCGCGAAGGGCCACGTGGGCGATGCGGCGCACCTCGTCCTCGGCATAGGACATGAAATCATAGCCCTGCCGCCGACCGTCATCCAGCGTGCGCATGCCCTTCTCGCCGAAATACACATCGCCGTTCAATTCGCGCACGATCAGCACGTCGATCTGACGCGCGATTTCAGGGCGCAGGGCAGACATGTCCTCCAGCCCGGCAAACATCGTGGCGGGGCGCAGATTGGCGAACAGGCCAAGTTGCGAACGCAGGCCCAGGATCGCCTGCTCTGGCCGCAGGTGCCGTTCCAGATTGTCGCATGCAGGATCGCCCACCGCGCCGAACAACACGCCATCGGCAGCGCGCGCCATTTCCAGCGTTTCCTCGGGCAGCGGATGGCCATGCCGGCGATAGGCCGCGCCGCCCACATCGCCTTCCCATACCACGATACCGGGCAGGTTCAGCGCATCGAGAACGCGGCGCGCCTGCGCCATGATTTCGGGGCCGATACCGTCTCCGGCAAAGAGGGCAATTTTCATTTCAGGCTATCCGTCCAAGCATTTCGCGCAAGCGATTGCGCGCCGCCATAACGTCTCCGCGCCGGTCGGCAAGCAGGTAGTGATCGAGAGCCGGGCCAAGCGCGTCCATCGCTTCCAGCACCTGTGCCATTTCTCCCTGCGGCCTTCCGCCCGCTCCCCCATAGCCCAGTTCGCGCAGCAGCAGCACTTCATAGCCCACCAGTGCACTGGCCCAGCCGCGCGCGCTGGGCGCTTGGCAAATCGCGGAAAGCGTGCCTTCCAAGGCGCTGAAAAGGGACGGATATGGCTCCCGCTCGGGCAGGGCGCTGGCGGTGAGCGCGGTGATCCAGCCGATGGCGGCGGCGGGCAGCGGCTCGCCCAGCCACGGGCCGCGGCTCTCGCTCAATTCCACCTTGGCAAAGGGCAGCTGGCTTTCCGATCGCGCGGAAAGCTGGAGGTCCACGAGGTTGCCGGGGATCATGACGGGTCGCAAATTGCGTCCGCGCCCGCCCGCGACATACCCGGCCACGATGCCGAACTGCTCCGTCAGGAAACGCGCAACAACAGCCGTTTCGCCGTGCTGGCGGGCGGAGATCAGGATGGCAGGAGCGCGGACATGCATGATAATGCTGCTGTGCGGTGTTGCTGCCTTGTGCGCAATGGGGCTATTTTTTCGGACCCGCTATTGGTGTATTCCGGTTCGGGACGATTGGTGGAGGATTGGCAGATGCAACGGGCAATATATCTTTTCGCGGCCATCATGGCCGTGGCATCGAGCCACGCTGGCAAAGCGCAGGAACGCGCGCCCACATCGGACGAAATCTCCCTCTATTCCGAGATGTGGGCCTTGGCTGGCGTGTGCAACCAGCTGGCCGGCTACGATGTCGAACAGGAAGAACTGGCTGCCTTCCTGAACGATCAGCGCGACGATCTGGACCCGCAGGACTGGCTGACCGTTGCGGCAAGCCGGACCGAGCGCCTCGAGGCAATCCGGGACGAGACAGCCCGCATTCAATCGCTTCCCAACGGAAACCGCCGGCAGCAAGCCGTGGACGAGAATGCCGCCAGCCTGATGTCGCGCTGCACAAGGCTCGCCAACAGCGAGACGGCTGGCGAATTTTTTCGGAGAGCGAGCTAGTTTTCAGCAGGCAACAGTGGTCGGCTTAGAGCTTGTCGCCCAGCTTGGCTTCGAGCGCGGCGAGCCGGGCTTCCAGTATCGTCCACCTTCTCGCGGGCGAGCGAGGCCATGTCCTTCACCGCGTCGAATTCCTCGCGGCTGACGAAATCGAGGCCGCCCATGGCCTCCTTCATCTTCTCGCGCGCGCCATCGCGTGCTTCGCGGCTCATCCCCGCAAAGGTGCCTGCCGCGCTGTTGGCGAGTTTGACGAAATCGGCGATGATCGGGTTCTGGCTCTGCATACGATCTAATGTGGTGGAGGGAGTGCGGCTTGGCAACCTAGAATTCGTACCGCTGCACCGCACCCGTGTCCTCTAGCTCCGCAGCATCCGGGTTGGCTTGCAGGAACTGGAAATTCAGCAGCGTCGCGAACAACGCCCACGCAAGGTAGGGAAGCAACAGCACGCCTGCCCATTTGCGCACTTTGAAAAACAGCACCACGGTAACGATCAGCGCAAGGTCCAGCGCGATGATCACGCCCAGCGCCATGCCGATATCATGCCGCGCGAAGAACACCGGTGACCATGCGAGATTGAACACGAAGTGCACCACGAACGCGATGATCGCCGGTATGCGAAAGCGCGATCCCCATGCGGCGCAGACCAACGCGAACGCCAGGCCCATGATGAAATACAGCGCGGTCCACACGAGGCCGAAGGTGGCAGGCGGAGGGAACAGCGCAGGCTTCTCCAGCGCCTGGAACCATGGACTGCCTGCCGAACTGCCGCCCCATTGCCCCGACACGAAACCCAGCAACATCACCGTGGGAATGATGAAAAGGGACCAGCGGATCAGGCTGGCGCGCAATTGCGCAGGCGAAGCGAGGCGGTTCATCGGTGAAGGCTTCTCCGTGATTCGGGTGCCGGGCAATCTGGCTGTCGCTCAGCCATCGCGCAAGGCGGCAACAAGGTATTCCACGTTGCCTTCTGTTCCCGTTATGGGACTCTGCGTTATCCCGTCGATGCGCCAGCCGCCGGATTGCAGCCATTCGGAAACCTCGTCGCACACGCGCTGGTGCAGCACCTCGTCGCGCACGATGCCGCCCTTGCCCACCTCGTTTCGGGCGACTTCGAACTGCGGCTTTATCAGCGCGACGAGGCGGCAATGCGGCGCGGCCAGCGTCAGCGGCACCTCCAGCACCTTGGCAAGGCCGATGAAGCTGGCGTCGCACACCACCCAGTTGCAGGGCCGGTCGATGATTTCGGGCGTCAGCGCGCGGGCATTGGTCTGCTCCAGCACGGTGATCCGATCATCCTGCCGCAGCTTCCATGCCAGCTGGTTGGTGCCGACATCCACGGCAAAGACATGATCCGCACCGTGATGCAGCAGCACCTCGGTAAAGCCGCCGGTCGAGGATCCGATATCCATCGCCACCGCACCTGCGGGATCGAGGCCGAAGTGCTTTATCGCGTGTGCCAGCTTTACCCCGCCGCGCCCCACCCACGGATGATCGCGTCCGCGCACTTCGATCGCCCAGTTATCAGCCACTTGCTGGCCGGACTTGCCGATACGATCCAGTTTACCCGGCGGCCCTGCGAACACGAGGCCCGCCATCACGAGCGCCTGCGCGCGGTTCCGCGATTCAGCTTCGCCGCGCTCGACAAGCATTTGGTCGATCCGTTTGCGAGATGGCTTGCGCTCGGTCATCGGCGCAGCGATAGAACCGGCAATGGTCACCCGTCCAGAAGGAAGAATCCCGATGACATTGCGCCACCTCCTTACTCTCAGCCTCGCCAGCGCGCTGCTCGCTGCCTGCAACAACAGCGACGACGCCGAAATGGCCGATGATACCCCTCAGCCGGAACCGGTGCTGACGCAGGCACCCCAACCCACCGCTGCGCCCGATGGCACCGCGCTGGTGGCGGGCAGCTGGACGGTGAACGAAAATCCCGAAGGTGGAAGCGCCAACTTTGGCGAAGAGGGCGGAGTCCCCGGTCTTTCCATCAGTTGCGAACAGGTTAGCGGCACGATGACGATGACCGTTGCCAGCAGTTCGCAAACGCCCGAAGCGTGGCGCCTCGACGCGGGCGGCGAGGCGGCGCGGGTGGATATGGCCCCGGTGGACGGCGGCCTTTCCGCCGAAATCGATCCGGGCCTTGCCATCTTCCATGCTTTCTCCACGCCCGGCGAAGTCGTGGTTCTGACCAATCCGACGGGCGAAAGAATGCAATTCCCGACACATCCGGGCATCTCGCGCGTATTGGATGCATGCAGCTGATGAAAACCGATCTGAAAACCGCCGCCACCGCGCTTCTGGGCACCCTTGCGCTGGCCGCCTGCGTGCCGCCTTCGCCAGAGCCGACGCCGGTCCCCTCCCCCGCGCCGACGCCCGCCGCGACGCCGCAACCAGGCGCCGCGCCGACGCAGGTGGTTACACCCAGCTTCGACAACTGGATGGACGCGCCGCAGACGCCGGGTGACTGGAGTTACAGCACGGATCGCAATGCCAGCTTTGCCATCTTTGGCACCGGGCAGTCGCAGCAGCTGATACTGGCCTGCAACCCGGTCACTCGCCGCATCGCCATCGTGCGCAGCGGCACGGCATCAGGCCAGGTTGAAATGCTGATCCGCACCGAAACGCAGGACCGTCGCCTGACCGCCAGCCAGCGCTCCGCCAACGAGCCGCAAGTGGTGGCCGAACTGGCCGCGAGCGATCCCCTGCTGGACGCCATGGCCTTCTCCAAGGGACGTTTCATGGTTCAGGTTGCAGGCATGGCACCCGTCTATGCGCCCGCATGGCCCGAAATCACCCGCGTGATCGAGGATTGTCGGGGGTAGGGGTCGTTTGGTTTGCGCAGCCGCCTCCGCGGCTTTGTCCTCGGCATCGCTGTGCTCCTCCGCTTCGCTCCGGGCGCACCTGCGGGCGGCCGTTCGGCCTTGCGGTTCACTAGGCGTGAACCGGACAAACGCTTACGTCAGATGATTGCGCGGGACACGGTCGCGAAAGCGACCGCAAGCGCGAACGCGCGCCCGAGCCAATGCGAGGAAAGCCAAGGGGCGCGGACGCGCCCCGCCCGGCGTTTGAGGGCTCAAACATAAAATGTTCAAAACAGAAATTCGAGGCTTGCAATCAGCGACTCACTGATTCAAAACTACCTTCAAGACCAGCGGTACACGCGGTCTTGGCCCGCGGTGAAACGGCAGGGTCCTTGGCTCAAAGCGCGAAAGGAGGTGATCCGATGTCTCATGGTTCAGCAGGGAGGTCGGTGATGACCCATGCGGAGCATATTCGGTAACTTCTACTCGCCGAGTAAGGTTTCGTGGGCGGTCTAACTGACCGCTGACCATGCGAAGGGTGGTTCTGCCAATGGCAGAGCCGCCCTTCTCATTTTTGGGCTCCATTCCGTGCAGGTGGGTGAAATCGGCGCGTGAAACCCTTGCCTCTCGTCGCGCCGCCGCTTAATCGGCGTCCCCATGAAATTCGAGCATATCCCGCATCCCGCCCCCGTCCCCGGTGCCACCCGCACGCAGGCGATTGCCGATCCCGGTTTCGGCAAGATCTTCACCGATCACATGGTGATGATCGACTATGACGAGGGAGAAGGCTGGCACAACGCCACGCTCGGCCCGTGCGAGCCAATTGCACTCCATCCGGCATCCAGCGTGCTGCATTATGCGCAGGAAATCTTCGAGGGGCTGAAGGCCTACAAGCTGGCCGATGGCACAATGGCGCTGTTCCGTCCGGACGCCAATGCCAGGCGCTTCAACGCCAGCGCCCGCCGCCTCGCCATGCCGGAATCTGCCGGAAGACGTGTTTATCGAAGCGGTAAAGCAGGCCGTCCAGAAGGATGCCGACTGGTTTCCCGAGGTCGAGGGCGGCTCGCTCTACATTCGCCCCTTCATGTTCGCGAACGAGCATTTCCTGGGCGTGCGTCCGGCGACGAAATACAAGTTCATCGTAATCCTCTCGCCCGCCGGCAACTACTTCAAGTCCGGCGCGCCGGCGGTGTCCGTGTGGATCAGCGATTACACCCGCGCCGCGCCCGGCGGCACGGGCGAGGCGAAATGCGGCGGCAACTACGCGGCCAGCCTGGTCCCCACGGGAGAGGCTTTCGCCAAGGGGCACGACCAGGTGGTGTTCCTCGACGCGGCAGAGCACAAGTGGGTCGAGGAACTGGGCGGCATGAACCTGTTCTTCGTGTTCGACGACGGCAGCATGATCACGCCGCCCGCTGCGCGGCACGATCCTGCCCGGCATTACCCGCGATTCGATCATCACGCTGGCGCGCGAGCAGGGGCTGGACGTGCGCGAGGAAATGTATTCGATCGACCAGTGGCGCGACGACGCGCAAAGCGGCAAGCTGGTGGAAACCTTCGCCTGCGGCACCGCTGCGGTGGTGACGGCGGTGGGCAAGGTGGCCGGGCGCGATGGCGAATTCACCATCGGCAGCGGCGGACCGGGCCAGACGACCTCTCGCCTGCGCGAACAACTCGTCGGCATCCAGCGCGGCACGGTGGAAGACACCCACGGCTGGGTGCACCGCATCGGCTGAGGCCTAGAGCGCCATCGCAATCGGCGCATCGCCCGCAACCCAGGGCTTTTCGCGCTGCATGATCGTCTTGAACAGCGGCGATGCCAGATGGCCCGCCAGCCACGGGTGGAGATGGGGCAGATCCTGCGCATCGAACCATTCGCGATCGTGATTGGCGAATTGCCGGATGAACGGGAAGATCGCCATGTCGGCCAACCCGCGAGCCGTGCCGCACAACTGGCCCTGCGCGCCGATGCGGCCGTCGAGCACGCGCAGGAACGCCAGCCCTTCCTCGCGGTGGGGCAGCGGATCGCAATCGTCGTAGCGGTTGGGATATTTGTAGTGGTCCAGCGCGTGTTTGAACGGACCATCATTGTGCGCAATCAGGTCCGCATCGTCGCGCGCCAGCCAGCCTTCAGGATCATTCCGGCCCAGCGCCCAGCGCATGACTGCGATGCTCTCCTCGATTACCGATCCATCACCCGGGCCATCCGCCAGCACCAGCACCGGAACCGTTCCCTTGGGAGAGGCGTCGAGCATCGCCTGCGGCTTGTCGGACAGTTTTACCTCGCGCAATTCGCAATGCGTTCCGCTCACCGCCAGCGCCAGCCGCGCGCGCATGGCGTAGGGGCAGCGGCGAAAGCTGTAGAGGATGCGGTCAGTCGTCGTCATCGTGGTCCTTGTGCATGGGCAGTACCGCCCCGACGTGGGCACGCCCCTCCACCGCCGCAAGCTCTTCCTGCCGCTGCCGCTCGCGATAGGCGGCGCGCTGCTCGTCGGTGCGCTCGCCATGGCAGGCGGGGCAACTCACGCCTTCCTCGTAGAGCGGTGAGGAAAGGTCGTCCCGGCTCACCGGACGGCGGCAAGCGAAGCACAGTTCGTATGTGCCCAGCGCAAGGCCGTGGCTGACGCTCACCCGCTGGTCGAACACGAAGCATTCGCCGCGCCACATGCTCAATTCCTCCGGCACCGTTTCAAGGTATTTCAGGATGCCGCCGTTGAGGTGATAGACCTCCTCCACCCCCTCGGCCTTGAGGAAGGCGGTGGATTTCTCGCAGCGGATGCCGCCGGTGCAGTACATGGCCACCTTCGGCGCCTTGCCCCCTTTCCCGCCCTCGCCCAGCAATCGCTCGCGCTCGGCGCGAAACCACTCGGGAAAGTCGCGGAAGCTGGGCGTTTTCGGGTCGATCGCGCCCGCGAACTTGCCCACGGCCACTTCGTAATCGTTGCGCGTGTCGATCACGATGGTGTCGGGATCGGCAATCAGGTCGTTCCAGTCCTGCGGGTCGACATAGGTGCCCGCGTTGTGCGCAGGGTCGAGATCGCCCTGCCCCATGGTCACGATCTCGCGTTTCAGCCGCACCTTCATGCGGTGGAAGGGCATGGCGACGGCGCCGGAGAGCTTCACCTCGATATTGGCGCAATCGGGCAGGCTGCGGATGTGGTCGAGCACGCGGGCGACGCCATCATGCGCCCCGGCAATGGTGCCGTTGATGCCTTCCTTCGCCAGCAGCAGCGTGCCCCTGACACCGTTCGCGCGGCACACGTCCAGCAGCGGCTCGCGCAGGGCGGCGGGATCATCGAACGTGGCGAAGCGATAGAGCGCGGCGACGCGGATGGGAGCATTGTCGATGGGCGAAGGGGCTGTCATGCGCAGCCCTTTAGCGGGCGAAGGCCGCCGGTGCCAGAGCGCGGCGCGCGCTAAGAGGGGGCTGCGTTCCCTGCCATACGGCAAACCGATTGGCTTGAAGCCCGCCTGCTACTTGCCGGCAACCGGCTGGGATCCGGCCATTCGCTCTCTTTCCCTGAGCGCCTCCAGATAGGCGAGCAGATTGGCGATATCGCCGTCTTCGAATACGAAGACCGGCATTTCCATCGTATGGCCGACCTGGACACCACGCTCGAACGACGCCTCCACCGCCCAAGCCGGCAAGCGGTGGGCGGCACGGCGCAGGCTGGGGGCGTTCGGACTGGGGGAAACACCGTCATCAAGCGCGTGGCAACTGGCGCAGTTTGCCTGTGCAAAGGCCCTGCCTTCGGCTGCGCTGTCGGAGAGAGCCTCCGCGTCGCGATCGGTTGCGCAAGCCGCGACCAGGAGCGGAGTTGCAAGAATGAACAGATGTTTGAGCACGATACGGCCCCCTTTCCCACCAAGGCAGTGTAACGCAGCCAGGCAGGCAAACACAAGCAAGCGCAACTTTCCTCACCCCGAAAGGTGGGAGCGTCTGAAATCGGGCGGGAAGCGCAACGACGGCTTCAGTTCGTGTCGTTCTCGTCTCCGCCATCGCCACCCCAGCGAAACGGCGTATGCCAGCGTGGAGCCCCGATTTCGCGGCGCGAAAGTCTCAGCGCAAGCCCGATCATCGTTCCGACCGCAATCGCGATTGTCAGGTCAGCAAGCACGGTGAGCAATGCGGTGAGCAGGAGAAGTGCCAGGTCTGCACGAGGCATCCGCAACCGCTCTGGCCAGCGATGCGGTTCGCTCATCGTCCACGCAGTTACTACCAGCAATGCGGCCAGAGCGGGCATGGCGAGAGCGCCAGCCAGCGGGGCCATGAAGAGCAATGCGCAGAGCACGGCCATTGCATGGATGATACCAGCGACCGGGGTTCGCCCACCGGCATTCACGTTCGTAGCAGTTCGCGCGATCGCGCCGGTAGCGGGCAAGCCGCCAAAAAGTGGCGATGCGATATTGGCCGCGCCTTGGGCAATCAGCTCAGCGTTTGACCGGTGCGCGGCGCCGATCATTCGGTCTGCAACAATCGCCGACAGCAGGGACTCGATCCCTGCAAGGAAGGCAATCGTGAAGGCTGCGGGAAGAAGCTCGATCAACCGCTCGGTTTGCAGCAGGGGCAGCGCAGGCACTGGCAAGCCCTGGGGAAGATCGCCGTAGCGCGCCGCTACCGTATCGACCGGCGCCAGCCCAACTGCTGCGGCTATGCTCGCCAGCGCGACCACCAGCACGAGCCATGGAATGCGCGGTGCGGCCTTTCGCAAGAGCAGAATGGCGGCCACGGACGCGAGGCCCATCGATAGCGCCACAGGGTCAGTCGAAGTGCGCATGGCCCACAGGCCTTCAAGCTTGGGCAGGAAGTCCGCTGAAAGTGCGGCCCCCTCCATCCCGGCCAGATCCTTGAGCTGGCTGACGGCGATCACGATGGCAATCCCTATCGTAAAGCCTTCGATCACGGATTCCGGCACGTGTCGGATCAGCCGCCCTGCTCCAAGCAGGCCCGCCGCAAGTAGAATGACCCCCGCCATCAATGTCGCGATCAGCAACCCATCGTAG
Organism: uncultured Alphaproteobacteria bacterium; assembly: GCA_963783265.1. Lineage (GTDB taxonomy): Bacteria > Pseudomonadota > Alphaproteobacteria > Sphingomonadales > Sphingomonadaceae > Alteraurantiacibacter. The sequence goes on from CAWAMU010000011.1 coordinate 271,289, forward strand.
CCGTGATCATGGATCACACCGTAGACGACGACTATAAAGGCACCGGTCGGCCCGCCGATCTGCACCCGGCTACCGCCAAGAGCGGATATGAGAAAACCGGCGACGACTGCTGTGACCAGTCCGGCAGCGGGCGGCGCGCCAGACGCAATCGCAATGGCAATGCTGAGCGGCAGGGCAACCAGTGCAACGGTAATGCCAGCGAGCGCATCGGCGCCAAATTGCCGCAACGAATAGTCGTGCATGGTGGTGAGTAGCTTGGGTTTCACGCCCGTTCACTACACGTTTGGCTCGCAAGGCGCATCACGCAAGGCGACCGGGTTTTCACACTTTCACCGGCGTTTGAAAGTCCGCAACGGGGTCATTTGCCGACGGGCTGGCTTTGAAAAGCTGCCGACTAACGGCCACTGAAACTCCCTAAGCCTCGGATGCCCTGGCTCGGCCCTTGGCTGCAACCTCAGCGAAGACTCCGCGCAGAACCTCTGGCGTGGCCGCCTCGATCGCGCCTGCGGCGACCTCGTCCGGCGACCAGGTCAAGGTCGGCATTTCATCGTCCAGCATTTCCCACTCCGGAAACATACGCTCGCCAACCTCTTCGGAAAGCGCCAGTCTGACCTCGCTATGGCGATTGTCCTCAGCGATTTTTGCATAGAGGGCATCAATCGCTGCGGGGGGCCCTTCGATCAGTTGCAGATACAGATCATGGCGACATATGAGCGCGCCGGTAATGTCGTTGAGACGATTGTTGCGCCGGGCCTGCACCAGGATGCCGGCAAGCATGGCGCGATCAAATCCAAAGGGATGCGAGCGGTAGATCAATTGCTTCATGTCATAATCCCTGCGGTTGCCAGAGCTGTGGTCTATAGCAACGGCTGAGTGACCGACACGATATTATTTGCCGCCGGTCTGCATTCAGGAGCCTGAGCAGTGTGAGCGATTGTCAGCTATTGGGGTGGTGAGCGGACGGCTTTTCTTGAGCATTGTAAGCGCAGGTGCCCTCATTCCACGACGGGATCGGAGGAACGTTCCAGTCCACCCTTGGTTCTTACATCACTGGATTTAATCTCCAGGCTTTAGAATAGAAGGATGTGACATGATCAATAAGGTGCTCAAGACGTTCGGAGTGGTCGCGATAAGTCTGGCAGCCGTTGCATGCAATACGGTTCAAGGCGTGGGCGAAGACATTGAGTCTGTAGGCGAAGCTGGCGAAGAAGCGATCGACTAAATACTGAGTGGGACAAGCCTTACAGGCTCGCGCAACTCTTCTGGCGCTCTTCCAGAAGGGGTGGAACTTACGAATTTTTCTGCGGGTGAGTCCCTTTCTCGGTCATTAGCTGAATTTCTGCTTCTAACGTAGCCGGAACGCAAGCTGCCAGTCTGCGTATGGTCGGTCCAGGTGTTCTCGGGATTGTCCGAAAGTATGGTGGAAAGCTGATGCCTCTTCAGCGCTCCTTCTTGAGGCGCCACCTCGCGGCTACGATAAGCCCGACACAGCCACCGAATGCCATGATTAGCCCCTGACGAAAGTCAAAGGGCTGCCCTTGGACGGCATCAAAGAGCCACTGAGCCAGCAGCACGAATCCGCAAAGGAAACCCATCTCGCGCAACAGCTTCTTGGTCATCTGCGGCTCCTCGGTGGCGTACTAAATCGAATTTGCCTCCATGCCTTTGACGCACTGAGCCAATGTCCGCAATTGATGTCGTGGACGGCTCTCCACCTACTGCGGAGTGGGATGTAGTCTGCTCCGCTCCAGATGGAGGAGAAGTACCATGGCGGATATTCGAGTTGTAGGATTGGACATCGCAAAGTCTGTTTTCCAGCTGCACGGCGTTGATGCTGACGGAGCAACTGTGCTGCAAAAGCGGCTGACGCGGGGCCGCTTGTTGGCGTTTTTCGCCAAGCTACCGCCCTGCCTGATCGGGATCGAGGCCTGCGCATCCTCGCATTACTGGGCCCGCGAGCTGATGGCGCTGGGCCATGATGTAAAGCTGATGCCGGCGCAATATGTGAAGCCCTAGTGAAGCGCAGCAAGAACGATGCGGCCGATGCAGAAGCAATATGCGAGGCGGTCACGCGGCCAACCATGCGCTTTGTCGGGATCAAGTCACCCGAGCAGCAGAGCGCGATGATGCTCCACCGTGTTCGGCTCATCCTCAACCGCCAACGCACACAGCTGTCGAACGCGCTGCGCGCGCATCTGGCCGAGTTCGGGATCATCGCGCCGATTGGCCGTAACGGGATCGACCGGCTTTTGGGTATCATTGCAGATCCTGCCGATGACCGCCTGCCGGCAGACGCGCGACTATGCCTTGAGATGCTGGTCGCGCAGTTGAGCATCGTGAAGGCGCAGATCCTCGAGAATGACCGGCGGATCATGGCCAGTGCGCGCAGCACCGAGCTTGGTCGCCGACTGATGGAGATACCCGGCGTGGGTCCTCTGCTGGCCAGCGCCATCGTAGCAACTGTCCCCGACCCTGCAATCTTCCGCTCGGGCCGCAACCTGGCAGCCTGGATCGGTCTGGTGCCGCGGCAGAACTCCAGCGGCGGGAAGGAGCGGCTTGGCGGCATAACCAAAGCAGGGAATGACTATCTGCGCCAGATGCTGATCGTCGGCGCAATGGCAGTGGTCCGCTATGCTGAGCGTAACGGCACCAAGCGGCCATGGCTGGTCCAGCTGCTCGCACGGCGCAAGGCCAAGGTCGCGGCGGTCGCGCTGGCAAACAAGAACGCGCGCATATCTGGGCGATGATGACCAGCGCAGAGCGCTACCGCGAACCGCAGGCTGCGTAACGAACACGGCACGTCCAAACGTGCCTGAGAGGTTGGAAAGGGCGAAAAGGAGCTGATGCAAAAAGCCGGTTGAAACCGCCGGATCGGGAAAACCCATACCGACCCAAGCACCTCGAGTGCGAGCAATTGATCGGGACCCGATACGCGCGAATGGCATCATGGCCAGCGGCAAATAAAGCCACATAAACAGGCCGGACACATGGCCGCACCAACCAGCAATGCGACGCTCAATTTACACCTTGCCAACGGAGGGCCGTCCACACAGGGGTCGTTAGCTGAACTTCCGCTCCTCGCGAAAACATGGGTAAGGCTGTCCGTCCGCTGTTCGCGAAATACGCGAGGCCCTTCACTCGTCCATTGTCACCACGATCTTGCCCTTGGCGTGGCCTTTCTCCAGCTTGGCCATCGCATCGTCGATGCGGTCGAAGGGGAACGTCTCGTCGATCACGGGTTTCAACTGCCCGCGCTGGGCCAGTGTCACGAGATAGGTCAGTTCGCTGCCGCTGGGATGCATGAAGAGGTAGCGATAGTCGACGCCTTCCTTGCTGGCCTGGCGGCGCAGATCGAAGCTCATTGCCCAGAACACCGCCGCGAGGCCGTAGCGGCCACCCAGATCGCGCGTGGCGGTGCGCGGTTCGGGCGTTCCTGCGATGGAGACGACGCGGCCGCCCTCCTTCACCACCTTGAAGGTGCGCGAAAGGGTGTCTCCGCCGATCAGGTCGAAAGCGCCGTCGACCGGCTCGATCACGTCTTCGAACTGCTCGTTCTCGTAATCGATCACTTCGTCTGCGCCCATGCGTTCGACAAGGTCTCGCCCGCGCGATGATGCGGTGGTGATCACGTGTGCGCCCAGCGCCTTGGCGATCTGTATGGCGAAGGTGCCCACGCCGCCGGCACCCGCGGTGATCAGAACGCGGAAGCCCGGTCCCACGCCCAGCTCGTCACGCAGGGCCTGCAACGCCGTCAGCCCGGCCAGCGGAATGGCCGCGGCCTGCGCGAAATCCAGCGAGGGCGGGACAGGGGCGAGGTGTTCTTCATCGACAGCGGCATATTCGGCGAACGCGCCCATCTTCTCCTTGGCGAGGCGCGCGCAGACACGTGTGCCAACGGGAAAACGCCTTGCAGCCTTGCCGCAGGCCTCCACCGTGCCGGAGATTTCGTTGCCCATCGTCACGGGCAGGTCCAGCCGAAGGATCGGCTTCAGCGCGCCCTGGCGGATCTTGTAATCGACGGGATTGAGGCCGGCGGCCTCCACTTTCACGAGGACCTGGCGAGGGCCGGGCCGCGGTTGCTCCACCTCGCGCATCTGTGAATTGCTGGCGTCGCCATATCCGGTGAGGGTGTAGGCTTTCATGGGATCGCTCCGTTGATAGTGTTGCCGGCAGGAGGATTGCCCTCCTGCCAGTTACAACACATGCGCGAAGCGTCGCGTTCCCGCCCGGACTGAACCGCTTCTCCTGATCCGGTCAGATTTTCTCGGGATAGATCGGGCGAATGTCGACCGGGATATTGTCCATCCCGGCAATCGCCGCCTCGGCATGTTCGTCGAGATGGGCATACTGCTCGAAGAAGGCGATCGTGCCCTGGTAATCGCCGGTGGCCTGCAACATCAGTTCGGTGCGCAGCAGTTCGGTGATGCCGGAAACCAGCCGGTCCTCGTCGATCACGTAGTGGCCCGCGTCCTCGTCCCAGGCGAAAGCGCCGTATTCCAGCAGGTAGCCATACTGCGCCGCCGCGCCCTTGCCGTGCGCCTCCTCGATACCGAAACGCATGGAGCGGAACAGGCCCGCGACATAGGTCGCCAGCAATTCGCTTTTCTCGCTTTTCGGCAGTTCGCCGCGCTCCATCATGTAGAGCAGGTTGTAGATGCCCATGACATCGGCCTTGCTTTCCTCCAGCGCCGAATACTGCTCTCGCAGCTGTTCGTTCACCGTGGTCTGCTGTCCGCCGACAGTGATCGAGCCCGGCCCCAGCGAATGGCTGAGTTCGTGGAACAGCGTGAACAGCTGCATGTAACGGCGGCTGACCAGCGCGGCCTGTTCCTGCGCCAGCACCACATCGGCGATGGGGTCGAGAATGCGATCGAACTTTGCACCCAGCACGTTGGAAAGGATCACCTTCTTCGCGCCCTTGGCTTCGCGCACGCGCTCGTCATTGGGCAGGTTGAAGGCGATGGTCTGCACGCCCGGCACGTTGTCGCCGCCGCCGTGGATCTGGTCGGCCACGGCAATGGGGCTTTCAAAGCCGCGCGTGAAATTGTGGTATTGCGGATCGATGGGGAGGTTGCCCTCCATATCGCGCAGGTAACCGACGTAGCGATCCAGCGCGGCGCTTTCTTCCGGGTTCTTCAGTGTCACGAAGCTCTCGAACGCGGTCTTCGTGCCGTAGAGCCGGTCGGTATAGACCTCGTACGGGCCGATGGCGACTTCGATGGGTGTGTCAGCCAGATCCATCCAGGCCATTTCGCTTTCGAAATAGTCGTCGGAAAGGAAGCTGTCGGCGCGCAGGGTGAGGAAGCGCTTGAGGCTGGCGTTGGTGGTGATCGCGGCGGCCTCGCGCAGCAATTCGGCTGCGGGCTGGAGGAACTCGGCGTATTCCTCGCTGTAAGGGATCGCCACGAGGCGATTCCCATCGCGGCGCACCACGGTGTAGGGGCTCATCAGGTCGTCGCGCTGGTCGGGATTGGCTTCCAGATAGGCGTCGAACTCCTCGCGCGTCAGGTCATCGGGATAAAAGCCAGCACCCTCTGGCCACTCGCGATCCCCGTAGAACGGATGGTTGTCGTCGACCGAGTCCCACGGGCCGAAGTTGCGATCGAACATGTCGAGCGTGTCGGCATCGCCAGCCGCCTCGATCTCCTCGCGCAATTCCACCAGCCCCTCGCCCCGCTGGCGCAGGTAAATCTCGTTCATGTAGCCGCTGGCCTCGATCAGCAGGTTGACCACCTGCCGCTCCTCATCGGTCAGATAGGATGTGTCGGGCGCCATATCGACATCGGCAATCGTCGCGCGGCTGGCCAGCATGTCATACCCGCCAACTTCGCCGGATTGCTCGGTCGCAGGCGTGCAGGCGGCGAGCAGCGCAATCGGCGCGGCGGCCAGGGAGAGAGCGATCAGGGTGCGGCGCATGGGCGGAATTCCTTCGTGTTGGTTACAGGCGCAAGCACTTACCCCAGCGAAAAGCCGGAGTCACGCGCGAGGACAAGCTGCCATGCGGACAGGAACGGTGGAGGTGGCCTCCTCGCGCAGCAGACCTGCGCGGGCCGAAATGCCGGAAATGCCGGGTGGCGCTGGCGATCAGCCCGCGAATTCGGGAACGGCGCGCTCTTCGCGGGCGTCCGCCTGCGCGGTCATCTCGCTGGCTTCTTCCCACGCCTGCGCCATCAGCGCCTCGGCCAGCATGGCCTCGACCGGATTGATACCGCTGCGGGCATGATCCAGCGCCGCGCTGGAATAAAGGAAGATATTGCGCGTGACCTCGCCCGTTTCGGGCACCTGCGCGCTGGCGTGCTGGCGGGCGTCGTCGGCCAGTTCCACGGCGATGCGATATTCGCCTGCGTCCAGCCCTTCGAAACGATAGGTGCCATCGGCCTGTGTCAGCGTGGCAAGGCCCAGTTCGGGTATCGCAACCTGCGCGCCCGCCACCGGCGCAGCGGCGGAATCGCGCACCTTGCCGGAGAGGTCTCCCGCACTGGCAGCGACGGGGATGCCGAGCAGGGGGATTGCGATCAGGGCGATGGCGAAAAGAGCATTACGGATCATGCCCTTCCCCAACAGCAGTTATGTTACGCGTTGAAGACTCCGGCGTGACACGCGCGATCTGCCTAGGCCGCGGCCAGCAGTTCCTCGGCGCCGGGCGACCCTTCCAGAAATTCCAGCAACCCGCGTTCCCAGCGGTTCTGGTATTGCGTGCGGCGCGGCAGGCGCAGGGTTTCGCGCCACTCCTCCTGCCGGGCAATCAGGTCGATCACCGCGGGGTGGACGTAGCTTTTGCGCGTGACGGCGGGCGTATTGCCGAGGTGATCGGCCACGCGCTCCAGCACGGCCTTGATCGTGAGCTTTTCCTGCGCTTCGCCAAGCAAGCGGAAAGCCATGACGCTGGCATGCCACGTGCGGAAATTCTTGGCGGTGAATGGCCCGCCCATCGTCTCGGCCAGATAGGTGTTCACATCGCCCGAAGTCACGTCATGTGCGTCGTTATCGTCGTCCAGCCAGCGAAACAGATGCTGGCCGGGCAAGTCCTGCATCCGCTTGACGCAGCGGGCCAGGGCGCCGTCGGACAGTTCCACCTCGCGCTGCTTGCCGCCCTTGCCCTTGAAGCTGAGGCGCAGCGTGCGGCCTGTCACCTCGGCATGGCGGCGGCGCAGGGTGGTGGCGCCGAAACTGCGGTTCTCCTTGGCATAGCCTGTGTTGCCCACGCGGATCGCGCCAAGGTCAAGCAAGCGTACCACGCTCGCCACCGCGCGTGACTTGCTGACGGTGGGCGCGCGCATATCCTGCTCCACACGCTTGCGCGCCAGCGGCAGCTTGGTGCCGAAGGCGAGGCAGCCATCGAACTTCTCACCCTCCCGCCAATTGCGGAAATCGGGGTGATAGCGATATTGCTTGCGGCCCCTGTCGTCATAGCCCGTGGCCAGGATATGGCCGTTGTGCGCCGGGCAGAACCACGCATCGCGATAGGCGGGAGGGAAGGCGATGGCGTTCAGGCGCTTCTTCTCCGCGCGGTTGCGGATCAGCTTGCCATCGGGATCGTAGTAGGCCCAGCCCTTCCCGGCACCCTTGCGGGTGATGCCCGGCAGGCTGTCATCGACATAGATCAGATTGGAGGGTCGCGTGGCCATGACCCCGCGATAACGGGCTGATATGCCAAGCGGTTCCTCGGGCGATCAGCTAATCGTGGGCCTTGGCCCCGGCGCCTCCGCGACTTCCTCCACGATCTCGCGCGGCACGCCCGCGCGGCGGGGATATTTTACCGTCAGCATCAGCAGCAGGCCAAGGCCGTGCAATGCAAAGACGACCAGGAACATGTTTCGCATCCCGCCAAATGCCTCGGAAAGTCCGAAAATCCAGGCACCGGCGGATATCCCGAAATTGGAACAGGCCATGTAAATCGTGAACTGGGTGGCCGCGACCTTCGGATTGCACAGCCGCATGGAGATCGGCAGAGCGGCGACGGTGATCAGGATATCCAGCGCCGACCAGCCATAGACAAAGATGTAGAACAGGTCCGGATCGCTCCAGCTGTCGCGCAGCGCGAACATCGCCGCCGACAGTGACATGTACAAAATGAAAAGGACGATCGTTGCCTTTTTCGCTCCGAACCTGTCTCCGGCCCAGCCGCCCAGCGTCAAGCCAAGAATGCCCGCCACCAACTGCGCCGTCCCCACAAGCGAGGTAATTTCGGCCTCGTTCCACCCCAGCTCGTTTGCACCGATAACGGGGGTAAGGCCCGAGAACATGCCATAGTGGAAGCCTCTCACCAGCAAGACGGGAAGCCACAGCAGGCTGGCGGGAAGCAGGATGGATTTTCCCGTGGTCTTGAGGATTGGCCACCAGGCGCCAAGCTGGATTTTCTCGTTGCGCGGATGGGTGCTCCCGCCGCTCCACGGCAGGAGGCGTTCGCCTTCGCGCTCGCGCAGCAGGATTATGTAAGCCGTGATCAGGCCGATGAAGGCGGCGGCAAGCAGATAGGCGGCCGAGGGGCCAAAATTGGCGATCGCAAGGCCCGTCAGCATGGTTGCCAGCGATATGCCGATGGCCTGCCCGCCAAACATCATGCCGCTGGCGCGGGCGCGCTCGTCCTCCTCCATGATGTCGACCGCCAGCCCGTCCACGGCCACGTCCTGAAACGTGGTCGCCATGTTCACCACGAAGCCCGCAATGCCGAGGATCAGGATATCCTCCACGCCGGGGCGGGCCACGGCGCATGCGGCCAGCAGCGCAATCATCACCATTTGCGCGCCCACGATCCAAACCCGGCGGCGACCCATCGGAAGGAAGGTATAGCGATCCATGATGAAGCCGTTCACCAGCTTCAGCGTCCACGGCAGCGCGGTCAGGCCCAGCACATAGCCGATATCGCCGGCATCGGCGCCGTTCGCTGCCATCCACGCGGGGATGGCAAACCAGAACAGCCCGATGGGCACGCCTTGCGCGACATAGAGGATGAACAGGGTGAACAGCCGCAGTCGGCTGGAACCGGCCAGGGTGAGATTGCCGTCAGGCTGCATGCTCGCGATAAGACCCCCGTCTTTCGCGACCCGGTGCGCAACCCTGGGGCAAAGTATGAGCACAATTGCAGCCAGGGCGCAAGCAAGCGGTATGAGAGGGCAAGCACAGCTTTAGACGGGGGCTAGAAAGCCTTGCCCGGATCGGGCTTGTGGCGTTGCCAACCGTAACCCATCTTCCTGCCCACACGACCCTATTTCAGGAGAGCAGCCTATGTCCGACGTCTATACCCCGCCCACCCGTCTGGCAGCCTACCGAGAGCGGAGGGCAGTTCTCCAGCATCAACCGCCCGACTGCCGGTGCGCGAGAAGAGAAGGAACTGCCGGTCGGCAAGCATCCTTTCCAGCTGTATTCGCTGGGCACGCCCAACGGCGTGAAGGTCACGATCATGTTCGAGGAACTGCTGGAAGCTGGCTTTTCCGATGCCGAATACGACGCCTGGATCATCAGGATTTCCGAAGGCGACCAGTTCGGGTCAGGCTTCGTCGATCTCAATCCCAACTCCAAGATTCCCGCCTTGCAGGACAGGTCCGGCGATACGCCGTTCCGGGTGTTCGAAGGCGGCGCGATACTGATCCACCTGGCAGAGAAGTTCGACTATCTGCTGCCGAGGACCAATCCGGGCCGCGCCGAAACCCTCAGCTGGCTCAGCTGGCAGATCGGCACTGCGCCATTCATCGGCGGCGGCTTCGGCCATTTCTACGAATATGCGCCGGAGAAGTACAAGTATCCCATCGATCGCTACTCGATGGAGACGAAGCGCATCTTCGACGTGGCGAACAACCAGCTTGGGAAGACGCGCTATCTGGCTGGCGATGACATGACTATCGCCGATATCGCCGCCTATCCCTGGCTGGGCAATCTGTATCACGGCGCCTACAGCGGATCGGACAAGTTCCTGTCGCTGCACGAGTATGAAAATGTCGGTCGCTGGGTGAAGGAACTGGACGCGCGGCCTGCGGTTATTCGTGGCCGCCTGGTCAACTCGAAGGCCATGCCGGAACGCCATTCCGCCGCCGATTTCGACGCGGTTGAGGATCGCAGCCTGTTCGATCCCGTGCGCCAGCGCGCCGACGCCTGAGAAAGCCCGCAGGAAAGCCCCGAAGAAAGAGCGCGCGGGCGGGTTGCGTCCCCCGCCCGCGCCGCTATATGGGCACCCGACTGCTGGGGCGTGGCCAAGTGGTAAGGCACCGCTTTTTGGTAGCGGTATTCGCAGGTTCGATCCCTGCCGCCCCAGCCAGTT
>CAWAMU010000012.1:0-48975 GCA_963783265.1 uncultured Alphaproteobacteria bacterium
CGCATACAGGTGATGCAGAGCTGCAACAGGAGGATACCCAACTTTCAAATTACTTGCCTATGCCGAAGGAACCGCGCAAAGGTAAACGCAGAAGGGGAGATTGCCGTACATAGGCTTACGCGCTCTGTAAGAAGCAGGAACAAGGCTTCGACGCGCCAGGCCCGAAGGCATACTCTCTGAAGAAAATTAAGAAAAACGGTTAGTTGGGAGAGAACTATGAAATCGTCGTATCGTCAGTCCATCGCCTACAGTGCATTAGCGTGCGCAATACTCTGCCTTCCATCCATGGCTGCGGCACAGCAGCCCCCGCAGATCAGGACGATCTGGCCGAAGGCGGGGACGTCAGCGAGCCTGACGAGCCCACCACTCCGCAAACGCGCGAGAACACGATCGTGGTGACCGCGCAGGGACGCGCCCAGTCGCTGGCCGACGTACCAATTGCCGTGTCGGCGATTTCAGCCGAGATGCTGGAACAGTCGGGCACAACCGATATTCGCGAACTCAACCAGATCGCCCCGTCGCTGCTGGTGTCCTCCACCGGTAACGAGGCAAACGGGTCGGCCCGTATTCGCGGCATCGGCACCGTGGGCGACAACGCCGGGCTTGAAAGCTCGGTCGCGGTATTCATCGACGGCGTCTATCGTTCGCGCTCGGGCAATGCGCTTTCCGAGCTCGGACCACTCGAACGGGTAGAAATCCTTCGCGGTCCGCAGGGCACGCTGGGCGGGCGCAACTCGACCGCTGGCCTCATCAATATCTACACGGCGCCGCCCGAATTCGATCTGAGCGGTTACGGCGCTTTCACCTACGGCAACTATGATGCCATCAGGGTGAAGGCGGATTTAACGTGCCGCTGAGCGACAAGTCGCTGCACGGGTGGACGGCGTTTATTTCGAGCGTGACGGTTTCTACAACGACGTGACGAACGGCGTCGACGTCAACAATCGCAACCGTTACCTCGTTCGCGCCCAGGCCCTGTTCGAACCGACGGCGGACGTAAGCTTCCGGCTGAGCGCGGACTATTCGAAGAAGGACGAGGCGTGCTGCGCTGCCACCTTCGTGCAGCCCGAATTCGCACCATTTGCCAGGGTAAGCCCCGGCCTCGATCTGTTTGCGAAGCCCGCCGCGGGCAGCCCCGCGCTGACCAGCACGGAGAACCCGATCGTCAATATATTGCTGGGCCTCGGGCAGGATCCGCGCGCCTTGCGCAAGACACCTTCAATCGCGACATCTATCCCACCGCGGGCGGCTCTTACCAGGGTGAAACCGAGGATTACGGCATCTCGGGGGAGCTCAACTGGGATTTCGGCAACGTCAACCTGACATCCATCACCGCCTATCGGGAATATTCGAACTTCCAGGGTTCGGATACCGACTACACCACGGTTGACCTGCTTTACCGCGCGCCCGACGAATTTGGCGGTGCGCGCTCTTTTGAAACCTTCACCCAGGAATTGCGTCTCAACGGCACCTTGTTCGACGACCGGTTCGACTGGCTGGTAGGCGGATACTACGCGAACGAGAAACTGCGCTCGCAGGACAACCTGCGTTTCGGCACGCAGTACGGCACTTTCGCAAATTGCCGCATTGCCCTGCTGATCAACCCGGCCCTCGCCAATCCGGCGGCCGACAATTGCTTCGGGCCAAATATCGCCTGCATCGCCGGAACGGTAGGCGCATTTGGCCCGGCAACGCCGCTGATCATCGCGGGCATCAACAATCTCGCGCAGGTCCGCGACGTGGGCGGCACTGGCGATATCTACAACCAGAAAGCGAGAACTTCGCGCTTTTCACGCATAATATCGTGCATCTGACTGACAAGCTCGATCTGACGCTGGGCCTGCGCTACACCAGCGAAACAAAGGATTTCGACGCAAGTTTCGGCAATGACAACGTGTTCTGTCCGCAAAACAGGCAATTGCTCTCGCCGCTGCTGCAAGTGCCTGCGCTGGCCGGCTATTGCGGGCGGCATCCTTTCGCTGTCGTGCCAGGGCAACTCCACTTCCGAGCTTGATGGCGTGACGCTGGCAGACACCCGCGATGAGGACGAGTTGACGGGCACGGCGGTACTGTCTTACCAGCCCAACCCCGACTTGCTGATCTACGCCAGCTATTCGCGAGGCTACAAGGCGGGCGGTTTCAACCTTGACCGCTCTGCCCTGGCAGTGCCCGCGTTCTTCAACGTCAACACTCTCGATCCCTCCGCCTTGCAGTTCGAGGAGGAAACGGTCGATGCTTTCGAACTTGGCGTGAAATACCAGTCGCCCGCTCTCGATCAGCGTTGCGGCGTTCCGGCAGGAGTTCTCGAACTTCCAGCTGAACACCTTCAACGGCTCGGTCTTCCTCGTGCAGAACATCAATTCCTGCGGCACGATGTGATTGGTGGCGGGGATCAGGACGCCGACCCAACGGCGGGCGGTGCAGCCCGGATGACGTGCAGCCAGGCGTCGTTGCCCAGGGTATCGAGCTTGAGACTGCGCTTTATCCGCTGCCAGACCTGACGGTGACCTTCGGCATGACCTATGCCGATACCAGCTACGAAGACGATCTCATCGGGGGCGACAGTGGAGCGCCGCTCGATCCGGCTTTGCGCTTGCTGCCGGGCGACAATCTATCGAACGCGCCCGAGACTGGTGGCGACCTCGTTCAGCTGGAAACCGGAACTGGGCAGTTCGGGACTTCGCGGCTTGCTGTTCGCCAACGCCCGTGCGGTCAGCGCCTACAACACCGGATCCGACCTGCTTCCGGCAAGGAACAGGAAAGCTTCATCACCGTGAACGGCCGCATCGGCATTCAGGGTCCGGACCGCGCATGGTCCGTGGAATTGTGGGGCACCAACCTGTTCGACAAGGATTACACGCAGGTGGCTTTCAACACCCCCTTCGTCGCGCCGCAGCAAACCTATTCGGCCTATCTCGCCGAGCCGAGGACCTACGGTGTCACGGTGCGCGCCGGCTTCTGAAAGGCCGCTGAAATATCCAGGAAGGGCCGGGGCGATTTCCCGGCCCTTCGATTTGCGACCGCAACATACCGGATTGTCACTTGACGACGACCTTTTCCAGAAACTGCCTGGACGCGCCGGCGAGCAAAGCTGGATCGGTTGTCCCGGAGCAGGCGTGGGCCAGCGAATGTTCGGCGGCCATGCCCTGGCGCAGGCGCTGATGGCGGCCTCGAAGAAGAAGGCCCACGGCTGGCCCATTCGCTGCACGCCCATTTCCTGCACGGGCCGCGCCGACGCGCCCCGCTATGACGTAACGACCCTGGGCAAAGGCCGCAGCTTTGCGCGCCGGCGCGTGGATGCCTATCAGGGCAAGCACAATCCTGACCATGACTGTTTCGATGCATCTGGAGGAAGAGGGGTTTCACCATGCCGCTTCGCCGCCCGTCGTTGATATCGCGATCGCCGGGGCATGGAAGATGGAAGGCAAGCAGGATGATCTGGAAAGCATGCCCATCATCAGCAGGCTGGGACGACCGGTAGAGGTCATTCCGTTGGCTGCGGACGCGCTTTTTGGTGACGCTCCGCATCCTCCGCAATCCGCCGTGTGGATGCGAGCCCGCGAGCAGCAGGCCGTCGGCCCCGCAATCAGTCTTGCGCAGTTAACCTATGCCTCCGACATGCTTTTTCTTCGAAATGCGTTGCTGCCGCATGGCGTGCGCCCTGGCGAGGGAGGGTATCCAGCTTGCCAGTCTCGACCATGCGATCTGGTTTCACGAAGTTCCCGATTTTAGGCAATGGCATCTCTTTGCCACCGATAGCCCTTGGGCAGGAAAGGGACGTGGCCTGAGCCGGGGCCACTTTTTCGCAGAGGATGGAACGCTGGTGGCGACGGTCGCGCAGGAAAATCTCATGCGTGTTCAGGGCGGCAAGGCCGCGCAGCAAACGGGCAGGGTGAAGGCTGATATCTGGCGTGCTGCTATCGGCTATCTAGTAGCGTTGGCGTGTAGCTCACCGATTATCGCGGTTCGGTCTCGAGAATACTGCGAAGCATCTGACGTTAAACGCAGTCCTGCCAAGCGTTCTTCCTCTAACCGGCACCATCACCAGTCGCTGTAACTTATCGCCCCACGGCGATATAGGTGAAGCCGTGTCGTTCTACATCGCTGCGGCTGTAGAGGTTGCGGAGGTCGACCAGCAGCGGCTGGTCAAGCAGGGCCTTCACCCGATCAAGGTCAAGCGCGCGGAAGGTATCCCATTCGGTCACGATCACGGCGGCATCGGCACCGTCCATCGCATCGTAGGGGCCATCGCAATAGGTAACGCCCGCCAACACCTTCTTCGCCTGACTCCATGCCTTCGGGATCGAAGGCTTTCACAGTGATGCCGGCATCCTGCAACGCCTGCACCACGCTGATGGCCGGGCTGTCGCGCATGTCGTCGGTGTTGGCCTTGAAGGTCAGCCCCAGCACCGCCACCGTCTTGCCGTGCTGATCGCCGCCGCCCAGCGCGTTGATGACCTTGCGGCCCATGCCGCGCTTGCGCTGGTCATTGCTGGCCACAACGCTCTCCACGATGCGCAGCGGGCTTTCGTAATCCTGCCCGGTCTTCAGCAGCGCCAGCGTATCCTTGGGAAAGCAGCTGCCGCCATAGCCCGGACCCGGCATCAGGAAGCGATTGCCGATGCGGGTGTCGAGGCCGATACCCTTGGCTACATCGCGCACATCCGCCCCCACCTTTTCGCACAGATCCGCGATCTCGTTGATGAAACCGATCTTGGTGGCAAGGAAGGCGTTACCGGCATATTTCGTCAATTCCGCCGCGCGACGGCTCATGACCACCAGAGGCGATTCGTTGCGGGTCAGCGGGCGATAGATTTCCTGCAGCACGGTCTCCGCATGCTCGTCGTTCACGCCGATCACCACGCGGTCGGGGCGCTTGAAATCGTCGATTGCCGCGCCTTCGCGCAGGAATTCAGGGTTGGAGGCGACGGAGAACTCCAGCTCGGGTGCTTCCTCGCGAATGATGCGCTCCACCTCGTCACCCGTACCCACAGGCACGGTGGACTTGTCGACCACGACCACGCCCTTGGCAGCAACGGCGCCATTTCGCGCGCTGCGGCATAGACGTAGGACAGGTCAGCATGGCCATCGCCGCGGCGGCTAGGCGTGCCAACTGCGATGAATACCGCTTCCGTACCCGGCAGCGCCTTTTTCAGATCGAGGGTGAACGACAGCCGACCCGCTTCCACGTTCTTGGCCACCAACTCATCCAGGCCGGGCTCGAAAATCGGGATCTCGCCGTTCAGCAGGGCGTCGATCTTCGACTGGTCCTTGTCGACACAGATCACCTCGTGCCCGAAATCGGCAAAACAGGCACCCGAGACCAGGCCCACATAGCCCGTGCCGATCATCACAATACGCATAGAAACCCCTAAATTTGTCGATCCGGATTTGCGCCGTCTGATACGCGCAAGTTTTCAGACATTCGTTAACTTACACTGGTCATCCGCGCCCGCGATAAGGAGCGACGCCCTGGTCGGGCAGCCACAACCCTTCCGGCGGCGTGCCGCTTTGCCAGAATACATCGATCGGGATTCCGCCGCGCGGATACCAGTAGCCGCCGATGCGCAACCAGCGCGGCTGCATCTCTTCGAACAGGCGCTGCCCGATGCCGACGGTCACATCCTCGTGAAAGCCGTCATGGTTCCGGAATGCCCCGAGGAACAGCTTCAGGCTCTTGCTCTCCACGATGGTTTCGCCTGGTGCATAATCGATCACCAGATGGGCGAAATCAGGCTGCGCCGTTACCGGACATAGCGAAGTGAACTCCGGCGCGGCAAAGCGCACGAGATAAAGCGCGCCCTTTCGCGGATTGGGCACGTAATCCAGCACGGCCTCCTCAGGAGACGCGGGCAAGGCACTGGTCTGGCCCAGATGGCGCGGTTTACCGGAATTCTCAATATCGTTCATGGCACGCCAAATGGCGCGACTTGGCCTGCAGCGCAAGCGCGCATGCTTTTTCGGAAACGCGTGGCCATTTACGAAACGGGTGTCACACGTTACGTCCCCGTCATGACTTCGCTTGTGACCACCCAATGGCTCGCTGGAGAGCTGGGCGCGGGAGACCTGGTGATACTGGATGCCTCGGCGCACCTGCCCATGGCCGGGCGCGAAGCCCTGGCGGAATATGAAAAGGCGCACATACCCGGCGCGCGCTTTCTGGACTTGAAGAACCTGATCGATCCCGAAGGCGATGTGATGTCCGCCCTGCCCACCCGCGCCCAGTTTGACGCGCATATGGGACGCCTGGGCCTGAGCGAAGCGGACCGCGTGGTTCTCTACGACAACAGCGACATGCGCACTTCGGCCCGCGCCTGGTTCATTTGCCGGTTTTACGGAATTTCGAACGTGGCAATCCTGGATGGCGGAATGCAGAAATGGCTGGCGGAGGGGCGACCGGTGGAAGATGGCCGCGCAGAGTTTGCGCCGTCCACCTTCATATCCACCGGCGGCAATGGGCAGCTGCGCGACAAACGCCATGTGCTCGCCAACCTGGAGACGCAGGCAGAACAGGTCGTCGATGCGCGCGACAATCCGCGCTTCACCGGCAAGGAACCCGATTTCCGCCCCGAAGTTGCCGCTGGCCATATACCCGGCTCTTACAATGTGCCGTTCGATCGGGTTCTCAACCCCGATGGCACGTTCAAGGGCGAAGCTGGCCTGCGCGCGGCGTTTGCACAGGCAGGGGTCGATCTCGATCGGCCGGTCATCACCAGCTGCGGCAGCGGAGTGACGGCATCGGTGCTGCTGTTCGCGCTGGATATCATCGGCAAGAGCGACGCCGCCTTGTACGATGGCAGCTGGAGCGATTGGGGAACCGATCCCGATACACCGAAGGAAACCGGCCCCGGCGCGGGTTTCGACGCCGGCGGGGCAATCGCTTGAGCGAGAAGGATCACAAGCCAGCCACCCGCCTTGTCGAGGCGGGGCGCAAGCGGGAATGGATCAGCATCCCAGGCAGCAAGGGCAGCGTGGTCAGCCCCCCGGTCTGGCGTGCCAGCACGCATCTGTACGAGGACTGCGAAGACCTGGCAGGCGGCCGCCCGAACGAGGACGGCCACTTCTATTACGGTCGCCGGGGCGGGCCTACGCAGTGGTCGCTTGCCGATGCGCTGACCGAGCTTGAACCGGGCGCCGATGGAACGGAACTGTTCCCCAGCGGCGTTGCCGCGATTGCCTGCACGCTGATGGCGTTGCTGCGACCCGGCGACGAGCTGCTGGTAACGGACAACGCCTACGAACCGACGCGCAATATCGCGCTTTCGATGCTGAAGCAGTTCGGTATCACCGCGAAGCCATTCGATCCGCTGGAGCCGGATAGCCTGGCGGACCTGATCGGCGACAAGACTAAAGCGGTAATGCTGGAGAGCCCCGGCAGCCTGACGCTGGAAGTGTGCGACATTCCCGCTCTCGCTGCCATCGCACGGCGGCACGGTATCGTGTCGATCATCGATAACACCTGGGCCACACCGCTGGGCTTCCCGGCACTGGTGCATGGTTGCGACGTATCGGTGATGAGCCTCACCAAGCATGTTGGCGGGCATTCGGACGTGATGATGGGAAGCGCCGCTGCCGGAAAACCCGTTATCAACCGGATCCGGCGACAGGCGCAATTCATGGGTCAGGTGGTCTCGCCCGACGACGCCGCCCTTGCCCTTCGCGGCCTGCGCACGATGCAGGTGCGACTGCAGCGGTCGACCCATACAGCGCTTGAAGTCGCCAGGTGGCTGTCCAACCATCCGGCAGTTTCGGCAGTGCTGTGCCCCATGTTGCCCGGCGCGCCTGGCCACGCAATCTGGCAGAGGGATTTTTCCGGCGGCTGCGGACTGTTCAGTTTCGTTCTGGCCACAGGTGTCGACGCCGCAGCCCGCGCTCGCCTCATCGATGCGCTCGACCTGTTCGGCATCGGCTTCAGCTGGGGTGGTTTCGAAAGCCTTGCCATACCTTTCGATCCGGCACCCGTTCATACGCTGCGCCCGTGGCCTCCCGGCATTGACGAGGGCAGCGGGCTTGGCGTGCGGCTTTCCATCGGGCTAGAAGACGCCAGCGACCTGATCGGCGATCTTGCCCGGGCGTTTGAAACAATGGGAAAACCATGAGCGCCAGCGCCACCCTGCCGGATTCCGCCACAGCGACAGAAACTTCGCCTGCCGGGCAGACAAATCCCGATGCCGTGCCGCTGCGCAATGCCGAGACAGGGGAACCTATCCTCGATCCGGAAACCGGTGAACCGCTGCTGGGCGTTCCATCGCCGCAGGAAGCCGTGATGATCCTCGACCCTGAAACGGGAGAGCCCATCATCGATCCCGAGACGGGAGAGCCCCTGATGGCAATCCCGGATGCGGTCGAAACACCCCTTCCCGAGCCGGAGACCGTGACGGCCATCACCACTTCCGATGATCTGCGCGATGCCGTGACCGAACGCAGCGAAACCGTGGGCGGTTTCGTCGACACGCTGAATAGCGCGAAGCTGGAAGTCGGCTCGATCAGCTTTTCGGTGTGGGATGCCGTGGTGCTGATGCTGGTCATCGTGCTTGTCCTGTTCATCGCGTGGGGAGTTACGCGGCTCAGCCGCTTTGCCTTGCGCCGGATGACCAAGCTGGACAGTTCGCAAAGGCTGCTGTCCGAGAAGATTTCCACCATCGTGATCTGGGCCGTGGCCTTCCTGATCGGCATAGACCTGCTGGGGATAGACCTGACGGCGCTCGCGGTGTTTTCCGGTGCCTTCGGCCTTGCCATCGGTTTCGGCCTTCAGAAGACTTTCGGTAACCTGATCGCAGGGATCATCCTGCTGATGGACAAGTCAATCAAGCCCGGTGATGTGATCTCGGTAGCGGACTCTGCCGGCAACGAGGGCTTCGGCCAGATCCGCAAGATCGGCATCCGCGCCATTTCAGTGGTTACGCGGGACCAGACCGAATACCTGATTCCGAACGAGAACCTGATGATCAACCAGGTGGTCAACTGGTCCTACAGCTCGCGCGATGTGCGGGTGAAGGCGCCTGTCGGCGTGTCTTACTCCAGCGACCTGGAGTTGGTGGAAAAGCTGCTTTACAAGGCAGTGGAAGAGACCCCGCGCATCCTCAACACGCCCAAGGCGCGCGTCAACATCATGGCCTTTGGCAACAGCTCGGTCGATTTCGAACTGCGCTTCTGGATCCGCGATCCCGAGGGTGGCCTCGCAAACATCCGCTCCGACGTCTACAAACGGATCTGGCAGTTGTTCAAGGAGAACGACATCGAGATACCGTTCCCGCAAAACGACATCAACTTGCGCAGAAACGAGCCTTTCGAACAGCTGGTCGCAGCAATCGGTCAGCGGCTGGAAAACAATTCCACGAAAAGCTGATTAAGTCCGACCAGACTGTTTCGTTCCGATAACACACCGTGATAGGCCCTCGGCAAAAGACAAGGGTCATGACGCAGCATCTGGGAATCATAACCGCCTATGGTGCGGTCGCCGTTCTGGCGTGGCTGGCAGCCCTGCTCTATCCGCGCCTGATCCCGGCGTCTGCGAAATACGTGGTGGAACGGCGCTGGCGACAGGTGGGGTTACTGGCCCTGGCAGTGGCGCTCTCCATCGGGATCGCGCTGCTGCAACGGCAAGGTTGGATGTATGCCGGTGACAGTCCAATCACCTCCGCCCTGAAGAGGCTTGTGATCCTTTCGCCCCTTCTCCTTTTCATCGTCAGCCGCCGTGACCGTGCTGCGGTCTTGATACCTGACAAGCATATCTTGCGATCACTCGGCATCGGCGTGGTTTTTGCGCTGATCGGACTGGCCGCCTACTTCGCTTCGGCTACAACCCGGATCGATCCCTTTGCCATGCTGAATGCCGTCCAGCCCGCACAACTGATCGAAATCGCGATACGGACCTTGCTTCATTGTCTGGTGGTCGCCGTTGTCCTCGCCGTTTTCGCAGGAGCATGGTCTGTCCGCACCACCCTTTGGTTCGTGGCGCTCGCCATCGCGGCGACACAGGTCCCTTCTCTGCTGGAAAACGGCTTTTCTGCCACCTGGCTGGGCACGCTGGTGGTGCACGTCGCGCTTGTCGCAGGTTTGTTATCCGCTGTCCTTGCGACGCGCAATATCGTCTGGCTGTGGCCGGTGCTCGGCGTGCTCAACGCGCTTCAATTCAGTTTGGCCTGAACGCTGGCGACGCGGTGGATAAAGCTGACCTAGGGCACCGCCAAAGCTTTCTCACTGGCAGACCGCCCCTGCCACGCGCATTTTGGCGGTCATGGAAAAAGGCACGATCTATCTTGTGGGCGCAGGCCCCGGCGATCCCGATTTGCTGACATTGCGCGCAGCGCGGCTGATCGAAGGCGCGGCGCTCATCGTGCATGATGGGCTGGTGGACAAGGCGATACTTGCCATGGCGCGCAGCGATGCAACGCTGGTCTCTGTCGCCAAGCAACGCTCCAAACACACCCTGCCGCAGGACGATATCAACGCACTGCTGGTGCGAGAGGCGCTGGCTGGCCGTGATGTCGTGCGGCTGAAGGGCGGCGATCCCTTCGTATTCGGGCGTGGCGGTGAAGAAATGGAAGCAGCGCAGGCTGCGGGCGTGGCGGTGGAAGTGGTGCCGGGCATCAGCGCCGCAAATGGCGCGGCTGCGGCCAGCGGCATTGCGCTCACCCACCGCGAGGATGCCAGCATCGTCAGCTTCGTGGCTGGCCAGTGCAAGGGCCTTTCGGATCAGGACTGGGCCGGCCTTGCAGGCAAGGGTCGCACGCTGGTGATCTACATGGGGGTGAAAACCTCGGGCCAGATCGCCGAGAAACTGATGGAGGACGGGCTGGCGCCCGACATGCCTATCGCTGTCATCGAAAACGCCTGCCGCGCCGATATGCGCGTGCTGCGCGGCCCGCTGGCGGGCCTTCCCGACCTTGTGGAGCGCGAGGCGGTGCAGAGCCCTGCCCTGATCGTGATCGGCCATGTCACAGCGCGTGGCAATGCTGCGCTCGTTCAACTCGCCCAAGAAACCACCGGGGAAACTGCAACGTGAAAATTCTGACCGGAAACGACCTGAGATCGGGCGCTGTCGTATGGTGGGACGGCCAGGGCTGGTCGACGCATATCACCGAAGCTGTTGACGCTGGTGAGGACGCCGAAAGCGTCATCGCCAGCGAAAGCGCCGCGCGCCGCGTCAACGCTGCCTATGCCATCGATGCCGAGCAGACCGAAGACGGTCCGCGTCCGGCGCATATCAAGGACCGGGTGCGCGCACTCGGCCCCACCATTCGCCCCGATCTTGCCGTACCTGCGGCCGAGAAGATGGGCTGGGACTGGGTAATCTGAAATGTATCAATATGACCACTACGACCAGGCGATGGTCGATGCCCGTGTCGATGAATTTCGCGACCAGTGCCGCCGCCGCCTTGAGGGCAAGCTGACCGAAGACCAGTTCAAGCCGCTACGGCTGCAGAACGGTCTGTATCTACAGATTCACGCCTACATGCTGCGCGTCGCCATTCCCTATGGCACGCTGAGCGGTGCGCAAATGCACGCGCTGGCCGACATCGCCGACAAGTACGATCGCGGCTATGGCCATTTCACCACGCGGCAGAATATCCAGTACAACTGGATCAAGCTGGAAGATTGCGGAGACATCCTGGCCGATCTTGCCAAGGTGGAAATGCACGCCATCCAGACCAGCGGCAACTGCATCCGCAACATCAGTTCGGACCAGTACGCCGGGGCCGCCGCGGATGAGCTGGTGGACCCGCGCCCCTATGCAGAGCTGCTGCGCCAGTGGTCCAGTTTCCACCCGGAATTCGCCCATCTGCCGCGCAAGTTCAAGATCTGCGTCATCGCGTCGGAGAAGGACCGCGCGGCCATGCGGCTGCACGATATCGGCATCAACATCGTCAAGAACGACGAAGGCGCGCTGGGCGCTGCCTTCTATGTCGGTGGCGGCATGGGCCGCACCCCGATGATCGCCCCGCTGATCCGCGAGTTCGTGCCGCTGGACCAGATGGTGACCTATTCGGAAGCGTGTCTTCGCGTCTACAATCGCCACGGTCGCCGCGACAACAAGTACAAGGCGCGCATCAAGATCCTAGTCCATGAAATCGGCGCGGAGGAATACACGCGGCAGGTGGAGGAAGAATTCGCCCACCTGCTGGAACAGGGCATCGAACCGCCCACCGCCGAGCTGGACCGTATTCGCAGCTATTTCCAGCCGCCCGAATTTGGCACCGGATTGCCAGAAAAAGCTGACCGCTCCGACCCGGACTTCGCGCTGTGGATCGATCGCAACTGCTCGCCCCACAAGGCGGCGGGCTATGTTTCGGCGGCTATCAGCCTGAAGCCTGTCGGCGGCATCCCCGGCGATGCTTCGGCAGACCAGATGCACCTGATGGCGGAACTGGCGAAGGAATACAGCTTTGACGAATGCCGTGTTACACATGCGCAGAATATCATTCTCCCGCATGTGGAAATCGGCCGCCTTCACGATTTGTGGCAGAAGCTGGACGAGGCAGGACTTGGCACCGCCAACCTCGACAATATCGGCGATATCATCGCCTGTCCCGGCCTCGACTATTGCAGCCTTGCCAATGCCCGCTCGATCCCGGTTTCGCAGAAGATCTCCGAACGCTTTGCCGCCAACGGCAAGGGGGAACTGCTGGGCGAGTTGAAGCTGAAGATTTCCGGCTGCATCAACGCCTGCGGGCATCACCACGCCGGTCATATCGGCATCCTTGGCGTCGACCGCAAAGGGGTTGAGAATTACCAGCTGCTGCTGGGCGGCAGCGAGGCGGAGGACGTCTCTCTGGCCAAGATCACCGGCCCCGGTTTCAACGAGGATGGCATCGTCGACGCAGTGGAAACCGTGGCCGACCTCTATCTTGCGCGTCGCGAGGACGGGGAGCGCTTCCTCGATACCTATCGCCGCCTTGGCATGGATACCTTCAAGGAGGCGCTTTATGGCTGATCGTAACACCGTGGACCTTGGCACCGGCCGGGACGATGTGCAGCTACGCTTTCGCAGCGACGAGCAGGCCGGAATTGCTGCCGTGACGGTGGACGCATTTCTCGACCAGCCCGACGCCGAAGCCGTGCGGATCGAGCCCGGCGACAATGCGCGTGACCTGTTGCCGCATCTTTCCCGCCTGCGTCTTGTAGAAGTGAACTTCCCGAGTTTTACCGACGGGCGTGGCTATTCTGCGGCGCGCATCCTGCGCGAGTATGGCTACACCGGCGAATTGCGCGCAGTGGGCGATGTGCTGGTGGACCAGCTTCGTTACATGCGCCGCTGCGGTTTCGATGCCTTCGCGCCCGAAGCCCCGATCAACGAGACCGACGCCGCCGCTGCGCTGGAACGGTTCGACCACGTTTACCAGCCCACAACGGACGGAGCAGTTCCGATCTGGAGCCTGCGGCATGGGTGAAGCTGCGCGCAAGATTGATCGGATCGATTCCGCTCCCGCCGTCACGCAGGCGGATGCCGACGCGCTGAACGCGCGCTTCGAAGGCGTGCCTGCACCGGCAATGCTCGCAGAATTGCTGGCCGAGGACACGCTGGGCCGCGTCGGTGTGGTTTCCAGCTTCGGTACAGAAGCCATCGTGCTGCTGCACCTGGTGGCGCAGGCGAACAGGGATGTGCCGATCATCTTCGTCGATACGCTCAAGATGTTCGAAGAAACGCTCGCCTATCGCGAGCAGGTGATTGCATTGCTGGGCTTTACCGACGCCAGCGTGGTGCAGCCCGATCCCGCGGTGCTGGAAGCGAAGGACGAGACAGGCATGCGCTGGTCTTATGATCCGGACGGATGCTGCGAAATTCGTAAGGTAGAGCCGATGCGCCGGGCCAAGCAATCGCTCGACAGCTGGATTTCCGGGCGCAAGGCCTTCCAGTCGCACACGCGCCAGAACCTGCCCCGGTTCGAGGTGGAAGACGGCCGCATGAAGGTGAACCCCCTGGGTGACTGGACCAAGGGCGATCTCGATGCCTATTTCGAAGAGCACGATTTGCCGCGTCACCCGATGGAGGCGATGGGCTATCCTTCGGTAGGCTGCTCCCCCTGCACCAGCACGGTGCTGCCGGGCGAAGACCCCCGCGCCGGTCGCTGGCGCGGGTGGGACAAGACCGAATGCGGTATTCACTCCACCACCGTGCCCAAAGGGAAGGATGGCGAACTGCCACCGGGTTACGAACCCTTCCTGTAACAGGTGCCGATCAGGCGCGGATCAACAGGCCATACGCGACAAGGGAGCCGATCACGTCGTCCAGCTCTTCGGCGTCGTCGACCGCAAAATCACCCTTCGACAGCGATCCGGCCTCGATCCGGTCCTGCAATTGCCCCGCGAGTGATTCCGACAGTGGCAGGCTTGCGCCTGCCAGCACGATCTGCTTGCCCTCTTCGCTGCCCTCCGGCGCGTCCTCGAACGAATAGAGAATATTCTCCCGCACGGCGAAGCGGTCATCTGCGCCAATCGGTTCGCACAGCGCATTCAGGCCGCCGCGCACCCGGCCGCCTTGCGATCTTACGAAATTGCCGGAGAACGCCGCCAGCGTCGCGTCGAAACTGGCACTGTCGGCAATGGCATCGGCAAGCCGCCTGAAAGCCTCGCGGTGCGCGTCACGGTTGCCGGCATCGAAGAACAGGTCGCGTGGCAAGGAACGGCGCATCTCGGGAATGCGCAGGCTGGCCTCTGCCACGGCCTCCAGCATGAAGTCGGCCCATGTCTGGGCGAGTATCCCCACGGTGATGTGCAGACTCGGCTGGCTGCCATGGGTCAGCGCCCGATGTGCGGTTCCGCGCGGCACATAGAGGCACTGGCCAGTCTCCAGCACGAACTCGGCCTGCAACTCGCCCACGTCGTCGCGATCCTTGCGAAAGCCCTCGCCGCGATAGGGCAGGCTCTCGCGGTCGCCATAAATCTCCCAGTCCTTTGCTCCTGCAACCTGCAACACGAACACATCGTGATCGTCGTAATGCACGCCGAACCCGTGTTCGCCTGGCGGTGTCATGTAGATATTGGTTTGCGTGCGCGCCCCGAAGGCGCGTTCAAGCGCCAGGCAGAATTCGTAGAGCTTGCCATCGGCAAAGTGCAGTTGCGGCAGGATAATCGTCGATCCATCGCGGAAGCCATCCAGCACTGCACCGCGATCCACCACGCCATTGGCGAAGGTATATTCGGCGCGATCAATCGCCTGGCCCGATTTGGCCATGGCAATCGAAGTCGGCGGAAGCTCGCTATCGGCAATGATTTCGTCGATGCGGTCGATATTCAGCAACTCTTCCATCGCAGCGTGGGTAACACCGCCGTGGAAATAGCTCTTTTCGTAATAGTCGCTGAAAAACTCCTCTGCCGAGAGCGGCGCGATCAGCATTTTCAGCGCATCGCTGACCGAGTGAGGGCTGGTTTGGCTTTGCATAATCCCGCCTCAAGAATGGGGCCCAGGCAGAGGGGGCCGGATTGCCCGGCCCCGCTTGATCAAACTGTGCGAAAGGCGAAAAGCGCCTAACCCGTTCCGCGTCCGCGACCGTAGCTCGCACGGTCGGTATCGTCGGAATCGGTGATGCCGCTGCGGCCATAGCCTGAGCGGTCATTCGGATCGCTGTCGGTGTTGCCAGTGCCGCTGCCGCGTCCGCGACCGCTGGTATCGGAATTCGCCCCGCTATCGGCATCGGTAACGCCGGAACTACCGCGCCCGTTGCCCAGCGGATCATTCGGATCGGAATCGGTGACCCCGTTCCCGCCACGGCCATTTCCCGCGGCATCGCTCGAATCGGAATCGGTCAGGCCGCTCTTTCCCCCTCGACCATATTGTGCGCGATCGGCGCTGCTGCCGGTATCGCCGTCGGTCAGTCCGGTGCGGCCATGCCCTGAGCGGTCATTCGGATCGCTATCGGTGCGCCCGGTCTGCTGTGCCGCTGCCGTGGCGCTGATGAATGTCGAAGCAACGCCGCCGCTGACAAGCGCAACAAAGGACCGACGCGAAACGGGTTTTACGCGCTTTGCCATGCAAACTCCCCCACTGAACTTCCGACCCCCTCGGAAGATTACCTGATATGATGTCGGCAGATTAGCGCGGGAAATTTCAATCACAAGTGCATGCGTTAACAATATCAGCGGGATCAGAGCCAATTGTTCCGCTTGTACCAGCGAGCTGTACTGCCAAGCCCTTGTTTCGTATCGATTTCCGCCCGCCATAATGCCGCAGGCACAGCACGATCTGGCGCGCTTACCCAATTGGGGTGCGCCATATAGCGCGCCCGATCCGGTGTCAGCTTGGCCCCCTTGCCGCGAATAGCCCGGTCTATCCGCGCCGCACCCAGCAGTAGCGAACGCGGCACATTTGGCGACCAGACGCGCTTGCCCACCGCCTCGCCAATCGCATGCGCCAGCTCCGAATGGCTCCAGCCGTTTTCCTTGCCGTCGTCCGGCTCGAATATCCGCGCAGCGCTGTCCGACCCGGCATCCGCAAGCACCAGCAGCAGGCGGGCGAGATCGTCCACGTGGATGATCGACGTTCGCCCCGGTGGCGGCATGGGCACAACGCCCCAGCGCGCGGCCTTGAACAGCTCGAGTATCTCGGTGTCACGCGGGCCATAGACCGCTGGCGGACGTACAATTGTCCAGTCCAGTCCGCTGGTCTGGACAATCTCTTCGGCCAGGCGCTTTGAATGGCCATAATCCGACAAGCCCGGCTCGCGGGCAGCAAGGGACGAGACATGGACGAACCGCTTGACGCCGGCTTCCCGCGCCGCGCCGATCACAGCCTCGGTCCCCGCCACGTTTCCTGCGTGGAATCCCGCCGAGTCCGGGGCGTTCACGACGCCAGCGATGTGGATGATGGCATGCGCACCGCTGGCCAGGTCGTGAAGGGCCTCATGCGCTGCCAGATCGCCGTGGACCCAGGTGACACCCGCGCGGCTTTCCTGTTCGCGCCGGGTGAGCGCCCTCACCGCCAGATCATCCTTGGTTGCCGCATCGAGAACGGCCTGTCCGACAAAGCCGGTGCCGCCGGTGACGGCCAGTGTCATAACAGTACCAGATGATCCCTGTGGATCACCGCCGAGCGCGGCGTATGACCGAGGATATCCTCATGCTCCTCGCTGGAGTGCCCCTTGATCGAGACCACGTCGGACCAGTCGTATTCCACCACGCCCTTGGCGATCATGCGACGGCTTTCGTCGTATACCGGCAGGATGTCGCCGCGCTCGAATTCGCCCTCGACCTTGATGATGCCGGTGGCGAGCACGCTCTTGCCATTTTGCAAGGCTTCGACGCAGCCATCGTCGACAGTCAGCGCACCGTTGAAGCGCATGCGCCCACCGATCCAGGCCCTGCGGCCCGTGTCTTCGCGCTTGGGCAGGAACAGCGTGCCCGTTTGACCTGCAAGCGCGCGAGCCATCGGCATTTCGTGCTGGCCGTCGATAATCGCCAGCGCAATGCCTGCGCGTTCGGCAATCTCGGCCGCCAGCAGTTTCGCGGTCATCCCGCCGGAACCAAGGCCGGATCCCGATCCGCCATCGGCCATGGCGTGGATTTCGTCGGTAACGCCGCGAACCTCCTCCAGCCGCTCCGCATCGGGATGGTCCGGGTGGCGGTCGTAAAGGCCATCGACATCGGTCAGCAGCATTACGCCATCGGCGTCGCAGGCCTGCGCCACGCGGGCGGCCAGCCTGTCGTTGTCGCCGAAGCGGATTTCGCCGGTGGCAATCGTGTCATTCTCGTTCACCACGGGAACCACGCCGGATTTCAGCAGGCGACGAAGCGTTGCGGAAATGTTGAGGTAGCGGCGGCGATGTTCGAAATCGTCAAGCGTCAACAGCAGTTGCGCGGCCACCAGCCGCCGTTCGGTCAACAGGCTGGACCATGTGGACGCGAGGGCGATCTGTCCGACCGAGGCAGAGGCTTGCGCCTCGGCCAGCGTCCGCCTGCCGCCATGCGTGAAATTCAGCTGTTTGCCACCAATGGCAATCGCGCCGGAGCTGACGACCACCACTTCCTGCCCGCGCTCCTGCGCGGTCACGATCTCGTTCACGATGGTTCGCAGCCACTCCACGCGCACCTGGCCTGCACCATCAACCAGCAGGGCACTGCCGATCTTGATGACAAGGCGGCGGCAAATTTCGGGATTGCGAAAGTCGTCGAGTGTTTCAATGGGCATGGGCAGGCAGATAGGGCCTGACTGGCCCGGATGCTAGGTCAGATTGGGGTCCAAGGCTTTTCTTCAGGAAAATCAACATCATCCGAGGGAAGCGTTCCCGGCTGCTCGGTCGCCGTGCGATCGGGGAGGTAGGATAATACCGCGTCGAGCAGATCGTTGATGCCATCGCCAGTCGCCCCCGAGACGGGGAAAACCTTGCTTGCTCCTGCCTCGATCAGTTCATCGGCAAAGCCTTTTGCCAGCTCAGCATCTGCCAGATCCACCTTGTTCAAGGCCACCAGGCGCGGCTTGTCTTCCAGACCGGCGCCGTATGCCTCCAGCTCCTGCTCCACGATGCGCATGGCAGAGGGCGGATCGTCATGACTGATGTCGATCAGGTGCACCAGGACGCGGCAGCGCTCGATATGGCCGAGGAAGCGGTCGCCGATGCCTGCGCCATCCGCTGCCCCTTCGATAAGGCCGGGAATATCCGCCAGCACGAATTCGCGGCCCTTGTGGCGCACCACGCCCAGCTTCGGGATCAGCGTGGTGAAGGCGTAATCTCCCACCTTTGCCTGCGCATTGGAAACGGCATTGATGAAAGTGGATTTCCCGGCATTGGGCAGGCCCACAAGGCCGACGTCGGCGAGCAGCTTCAGCCGTAGCCAGACCCACATCTCCTCACCCGCCTCGCCCGGCTGGTGCTGGCGCGGGGCGCGGTTGGTGGAGGTTTTGTAGCTGGCATTGCCACGACCGCCCATCCCGCCTTCCAGCAGGACGACGCGCTGGCCTTCCTCGGTAAAGTCGACGAGGACGGTCTCCTTGTCCTCATCCAGCACCTGCGTGCCGATGGGAACCTCTATCACCAGGTCATCGGCGCCCGCGCCGGTGCGATCGCGACCCATGCCATGATTGCCGCGCTTGGCCTTGAAGTGCTGGTTATAGCGAAAGTCGATCAGCGTGTTGAGGCCGGGCACGGCTACCAGGATGATGTCGCCGCCCTTGCCCCCCTTGCCGCCGTCGGGGCCGCCGTATTCGATGTATTTCTCACGCCGAAAGCTGACCGCGCCGGGTCCGCCCGCGCCGGATTTCAGAAAGATCTTGGCTTGGTCAAGGAAATGCATGGGGCGCCCTTATGCGCTTTTGTGTCTTCGCGCCAGTTACTCGGCAATCTCTCGCAAAAACGCACGGACAAACCGGGATGCGCGAAGACTGGTGGAGCCGAGCGGAATCGAACCGCTGACCTCGTCATTGCGAACGACGCGCTCTCCCAACTGAGCTACGGCCCCGTTCCAGTGTCGCCGGACCGCCCGCAGTACGGTGCGAAGGCGGAACCGAAGCCTATTTAGCGAGAGACAGGACAGCACGTAAAGGGGCAAACCGCCCTCTTACGGCCTATCCTGCGCGTCGTTGGGCACCGGTTGCACTACCGGCGTGTTGGCCCTGCTGTCATCAAGGGTGATCACCGGGATCAGCGCTCCTGTCTCCGTGTCCGGCACGCCGACGGGATCTTCGGGCACATAGCCCTGCACCGCCACCCCGGCCGCGCGCTGCTGCTCTGCCGTGCCGTACAGTGCCACCCAGCCCGGCTGGGAATAGCCGAACTGGTCTCCCCAGCGGGCATCCCAGTCACTGGAGGCGACCCGATAACGCTCGTAAGCGGTATAGAACTGCTCGAACGCCATTTCGTACCGCTGCAAGCCGGCGGTTGCAAAAAGCGTGAAGTCGGTCGGCCGGGCAGCAAGGTAGTCGTTCGCCACTGCCAACGCGGTATTGCAGAAATGCGAGCGTGCTGGCGGGGACGCGAAATAGTTGTAAATGCCGGTGGAATGCGTTTCGCGCAGCAGCAGAGCCGCACGGTTCACAGCAGCGCGCGCTGTCGATGCACCTTCGTTCGCCAGACTGTCTCGCGCTTTCTCGCGGAAACTGTTCTCCACCGCCGCATTCGCGGCGTCCAGGCGGCTGTCTTCTGCCACCAGCATCTGGCCATAAGCCTCCAGGATCGGAGCGTGGACCTCGCGGCTGCAATTGAGCGCTGCGACGTTCCATCCGGAACGGAAGTGCCAGACCGTCTCGTCCGCCCCCAGGCCTGTGTTGATCGTCTGTCGCGTTCCCATCGCGTCCTTTACCGGGATGTTCAGCTGGTAGGCGGCCTGCGGTGGCGGCAATGGGCGGTAGGGGACGGCTTCGACCACAGGAGCAGGCGGCGGTGGCGGGGGTGGCGGCGGCGGAGGCGGCGGCGGGGGTGTGGCGCAGGCGGCCAGCAGCGCGACGCCGGTGGCCGCTGCAAGGGCGCGGATAGTAATGGGAGGTTTTGTCATAATCTTACGCTAAATCCCTCATATGCCGCAGTTGTTCCGCCGCCAGCACAGTTATTTTGCGCAGCATTAGCGGGGGCTGAAGGCAAAGAAAATGCCCGGAGCGCAGATTTGCACTCCGGGCATCGTATCCATAATTTATC
Organism: uncultured Alphaproteobacteria bacterium; assembly: GCA_963783265.1. Taxonomy (GTDB): domain Bacteria; phylum Pseudomonadota; class Alphaproteobacteria; order Sphingomonadales; family Sphingomonadaceae; genus Alteraurantiacibacter. The sequence goes on from CAWAMU010000012.1 coordinate 20,568, forward strand.
CTGTCGAAACAGGCTTTTGAAAAAGACGTCCTATTCGCGGGCTGCACCCATGAAGCGCAGCAGGAAGAGGAACATGTTGATGAAGTCGAGATAGAGCGACAGCGCACCCATGATTACCATCTTGCCCAGCGGGAAAGCTGCAGCTGCGGAAGGGTTGGTCATCTTGATCTGCTGGATAGCCAGATACTCGTGCTTCAGACGCTGCGTATCGTATGCGGTTAGGCCCGCAAAAATCAGCACACCGAGCGCCGAGATGGCCAGTTCAAGACCGGGCGAACCGATCAGGAAGGCATTCAGCAGCGAAGCGACGATAAGGCCGATCACGCCCATGATAAGAAACGACCCCCAGGCCGAGATATCTTTCTGGGTGGTGTAACCGAACAGGCTCAGACCGGCGAAAGCGCCCGCCGTTGCGAAGAAGGTCAGTGCGATGGACGCACCCGTGTAGACAAGGAAAATCGTCGACAGCGAGAGGCCCATCAGTACCGCGAAGCCCCAGAACAGAGCCTGCAGGGTGCCGGTAGAAAACTTGTCGCGGCCAAAGCTCATCGCGAAGACAATCGCCAGCGGCGAAAGTGCGACCAGCCACATCAGCGGGCCCTGCGCGAACTGCACTGCCAGGCCGGAGCGCGCTGTCAGCAGCGCCACAATGCCCGTGAGCAGGACGCCCGAGGCCATGTAGTTGTAAATCGACAGCATGTGCTTGCGCAGGCCGGCGTCGAAGGTCGTGCTGCCAGCGACATCACCCGTCTGGCTCGGCGACACCCCAAACCCACTGCGGGTCGAACGGTTGTCGTTCCAATTTGCCATGGTATCCAAAACTCCTTTGGCCCGGCCTCACATAGCGGGCCGGATGCCCTTAATATCGGCATATTGCGCGTGCTTTTCAAGTGAAACCGGATTCAATCGCTGTTGCCCGATGTTAACCTTGAAAACGTGTCAATCCCGCGCCTCGCGAGACATTTCAATGCTGCGATCGCGTGCCGCGCGCAGGCATTTCGTCATTAGCTGGGTCATCGCCTCGTTCTCGTCGAGCACATCCAGACCCTTGCGCGTGACGCCGCCGGGAGACGCAACCATGTCGGCAAGCTTGCCGGGATCGTGTTCGGATTGCGCGGCGAGCGCGGACGCGCCTTCGGTCATGGCGATGGCAAGTTCGGTGGCCTGCTGATCGTCCAGACCAAGCCGGACGGCGGCAACTTTCAGCGCATCAATGAAGCGATATACGAAGCCCGGCCCGCTACCTGCCAGCGCGGTGACGAGATCGAAGCGATCCTCTCCCACCCAGCTTGGCGTGCCGAGATGCGCCATCAATCGGTACAGGTCTTCGCGGCCTGGCTCATCCAGGCCAGCCTCTGCCAGTGCGACAGGGGCCTTGCCCAGGGAAACGGCCAGGTTCGGCATCACCCGCACATTGGCGCCGGCAGTGGGAAAATTCTTTTCCAGCGTATCCAGCTGGACCCCTGCAAGAATGGAAAGGATCGTGGTTTGCGGACCAACCAGCGATTGCAACTGCGGGGCGACATCGCCCAGCATCTGCGGCTTCACACCCAGCAGGATGGCATCGAATGTGCCTTCCGTCGGAAGCTCGCGTAGCACGGGAATATCGCCCGGCAAGCTCTCGCGCTTTGGATCCATCACGGTGAATGTGCTGGCGGGCACGCCGCCCTTCAACCAGCCCTCGAGCATGGCGCCGGCCATGTTGCCACAGCCTACCATCAGTATTGATTCGTATGTCATGCGAGATGACTTGGCACCTTGCGCAGCGAAATCAAGCTTCGCCCGCTGCATCCACCATGGCGGCATCCAGCGCATCACCCGGAGATTTGTCTCCCCACAGCACGAACTGGAACGCAGGATAAAAGCGATCGCACTCGGTAATTGCCGATTCCACTGCAAGCTGCGCCATGTCGAGGCTCAGCAGTCCGTCATCGCCCAGCATCAGGCCGTGGCGATAGAGAATGACACCGCCCTGCGACCACATGTCGAAATGGCCGAGCCAAAGCTGTTCGTTGATCCGGGCAAGCAGTTCCTGTGCATCGCGCTTCTTTTCGTCGGCTACGCGAATTTCGGGCAGGCAGAGGATTTGCAAGACCTTGTCTTCCACCCGCCAGATGCCGCGCACCTGGTAGGTGGTCCAGGCACCGGGAACCTCGCCTCTGACTTCGTCATCGCTGGTCTGTTCGGTGGCCCAGCCGTTCGCCTCGAACAGGGCCGCCAGCATTTCGACGGGGGCCGCGTCCTGCCCCTCTTCGATCATGTCGTGTCCGGTGTTCATCGCTTGAGCGCCTGCAAATTCGTCATGCCATGCTTAATGCAGCGGCAACCGTATGCGGCGCAATCGCGCGGGTCCAGTTCGTCGGGCAAAACCCGTTTCGCCTGTTGGCAAGGTGTGAACAAGGCTTGGGATGACTTGGGGAAAACTCTACGTTTCCCTTAGTCAAGCTCCTGTATTTCCTCGCCTTCCTGGCTGGTAAACCGGAAACTGTCGACGCCCTTGCCTGCCAGTTCGCTCACCACGGCCTGCGCTGCGCTCGCGGAATCGAAGGGGCCGGTCAACAAGCGGTTGGTCTGTCCCCATGAGGCGGTAAAAGCCTCCGCATCGTCCAGCAATCCACCTCCATTGCGCACGATACGCCGCCAGTCGAAACGGAAGGCCGATGTGTCCTGACCTGTCGCCACCTGAACCCAATGGCGCGATGGATGTGCAGGCGGTGCGGGCTCTGCGGGCGCGGGCACTTCGCGAGGAGGCTTGATCGCCGTGATATCAACCGCGCCCGGTGCTGCGCGAACCCTTGCCGAGGGAGCCTGTGCCGATTCGAGAGTGAAATCGGCAAAAGCCGCGGCGAGATCGATGTCTTCGGCCTCGGTTTGCGGAGAGGTCTGCGGCGCCGATTCGGTCAGCGCAAGTGATGGGCGGACGTCCTCGGCCTCGGCAAATGCCGGTTGGCTTACGGCAGGGGGCGGCGGTGGTGCGACAGCGACGGCAGGCGCTTCCTCGACAGGAGGAAGTTCGCCAGAGCTCTGGACAGGCCCTGCTACGGCTGGCGCGGCTACAGCTGGTTCGGCAACCGCAGGCCCCAGCGGTTCGCCCTGGGGTGCGAGCCGATCGGATGCATCGGCAAGGCGGTTCGTACTCGCCGAGGGCGAGGCTGTATCGACATCTGCATAACCGGCGATACGGGAGGTATCGGTGCCGATCTCGCGAGCCGCCGGGAATCGGCCCTGGTTGGCCGCCGCCGCCTGCTGCGCAGGGGTAAGGCGCGGCATATATCGCAGGTAAGGTGCCAGGCGTATCGAAAGACGCTGTGGCAGCATCGTTTCGGCTATGGCGATCGCTTCCTGCTCGTTGCCCAGGATGGCCAGCGCGAAGGCGCGGGTGCGAAAGGCACCGCGGTCCTGACGCTGGAGCAAGGGCAGCAGGATAGTTTCCGAATCATCTGCGTTGCCGCTGATTGCGTAGCTGAGCGCGAGACGGCGACGAATTTCTGCATTATCCTCTCGTGCGAGCGATCGGCGATACAAGCGCTGAGCACGGTCGTTTCTGCCTACAAGGTCATAGGCCAGCCCGCGCTCTGCTTCATACGGCAACATTTGCACGCCGCCAGCCTCTGCATTGTCGAACAATTGCAGCGCGGTTACGGCCTGCCCGCGGCGAACCGCCACCAGCGCAAGGCCGATAAGCACCCGTGTGTCTTCGGGCGCAACATCCTGCGCGCGCGAGAAGAAACCAAGCGCCGCGTCGAGATCGTTAAGGTCCAGCGAGGCCCTGCCCGCCGCCACAAGCGCAGGCACGCTTTCAGGATTACGTGACAGCCGCCGCAGCGCATCGTTCAGCGTCTCTGCGGCGGGATCGGGCAAGGGCTGAACCACCTCCTGCGCGTCCGCCGGCACCGCAAGTAACGGCAAGGCAGCAGCGGCAGGGAAGGCGGCGACAAGAGCCAGGAACCGGGCCGACGTATTGGAAAGCGAACGTATCATTCGTTCCCCATTATACAGTCCTCGCTGAATGGTGCGAGAACACTTCGCCCGATTTATTGCCCGGCTTACTGGTTGTTCTGGCGGCCCAGGAAGCGGGGGATCCGCATCGAACCACCACTATCCTCGTCGTCGTCATCATCGTCGTCATCGCTGGTCTCGGGTGCCTGGCGCGAGAGGTTTGCCATTCGTTCGAACAAGGTACTGCCTGATGATGCTGCACCGCCAGCGGCTGCACCGCCAGTACCGCCGCCTGCATCGCCACCCTTGCTTTCGCCCTCGCCACCAGAGCCCAGCATACGCGCGCGCCTACCGCCCTGTTGCGCAACAGGCTCATCCGCATTCGCGAGGCGGCTTGCATCGAGCAACAGTTCGTCCTGCCCGGCTTCCTCGTCGTCCTGCGAGTCGGAATCTTCCTGCGCGATCTCTTCGGTCAGGTCGAACGTGCCTTCTTCTTCACCCTCGGCATCGTCCGAATCCTCGTCATCGCTCCCGAAGCCGCCGTCTTCATCCAGGCCAAAGCCGCGGTCGTCGGCTGGCGTCGCCAGGCCATCGTCGGAGTTTTCTCCATAAGCCTCGGACATGCCGGACTGCTCCTCGCTACCGGAACCAGCTTCGTCCGCGACATCGAGGTCCAGCGTGTCGTCGTCGGTGGATGCTGTCAGCTCTTCATCCGCGCCGTCGCGTTCGCCATTGTCTGCTGGGATTGCCAGGTTCGGCTTGCGCGGTCCGCGCGCTGCCGAAAGGTCCAGCGGGCGCGAATTTTCGCGCGGCATGTCGCCCGTCTGCTCGATTCCGGTGGCAACAACCGAAACGCGAATCTTGCCATCGAGATCGGGATTGAACGCGCTGCCCCAGATGATGTTCGCTTCGGGGTCGACCAGTTCGCGAATGTGGTTCGCAGCCTCGTCCACCTCCAGCAGCTTCATGTCTTCGCCGCCGATGATGGAAATGATCACACCCTTGGCACCCTGCATCGACACACCGTCGAGCAGCGGGTTGGCAATGGCGTGTTCGGCGGCTTCGAGGGCGCGGTTTTCGCCTTCACCCTCGCCTGTGCCCATCATCGCCTTGCCCATTTCGCCCATCACGGAGCGAACGTCGGCAAAATCGAGGTTGATGAGGCCGGGCATCACCATCAGGTCGGTGATGGAACGCACGCCCTGCTGCAACACCTCGTCGGCGAGCATGAAGGCTTCCTTGAAGGTGGTTTCCGCCTTGGCGACCAGGAACAGGTTCTGGTTCGGGATGACGATCAGCGTATCGACATGCTTCTGCAATTCTTCGATGCCGCTATCGGCGGCCCGCATGCGGCGCGTGCCTTCGAACAGGAACGGTTTTGTCACCACGCCAACCGTCAGGATGCCCTTGTCGCGGGCGATCTGCGCGATCACGGGCGCAGCGCCCGTGCCCGTCCCGCCACCCATGCCGGCAGCGATGAAAACCATGTTCACGCCTTCCAGGGCGCGCTCTATCTCTTCCACCGTCTCTTCAGCGGCGGCGCGGCCGACTTCGGGCCGCGAACCTGCGCCCAGGCCTTGCGTGATATCGGGGCCGAGCTGGATCCGGTGTTCTGCGGAGGAGCTGTTCAGCGCCTGCGCATCGGTGTTCGAGACAATGAAGTCCACACCTTCGATCTCAGCCTCGATCATGTTCGCGATGGCATTGCCACCTGCACCACCCACGCCGATCACAGTGATCCGCGGGCGCAGTTCGTCAACCGAAGGCGGGCCAATATTGATGCTCATCTTATCGTCTCCTCGGCAGGCCTAGGAATCTGCCATTGGTGTCTTTGCCATAAAGGGTAAATCTAAAGGATGCTTTCGCCAGCACTATCCACAGATTGCGGTCAATCAAAAGTATTCGCGCATGGCGCTCCACGCGCGCATCAGGCTTGTAAGGGGGCCATAACTGCCCGTCGTCGTAAATCGCGATCCGACTGCGCGGATGTCTATCGGGTCTTCCGCAGCATAGAGAACCAGCCCCACCAGTGTCGCAAATCCGGGCGAACCATGCGCTTCGGGAAGCCCCCTGAGCGCCACCGGCCTGCCGATCCGCACCGGCACGCCAAGCACGCCCTGTGCATGGTCCGCCAGACCAGCCAGTTCCGCCCCGCCCCCGGTAATTACCACCTGTCGCGCGCTGGAACCGGGCGCGCCGCCGGTAAATCCCATTGAATCCAGCGCCTTGGCAACGTCGCTCATCAGCATGTCGAGTTCGCCGGTAATCACGCCGATCAATTCCGCACGCGGAACCTGGCCCGTACCATCTCCGCCCCGAGCAACCGGGCGCGCGCCGTCCTCTGCGGGGGAGGCTATGGGTATCATCTCCCGGTGGTCTGCCGGACTGGCGATGGCAGAACCGCAAACGCATTTCAGCCGCTCTGCCTGGAAGCGGCGAATGGAAAAGGCCGAGGCGATGGCATCGGTGATATCGGCGGACCCGCGCGGAATGGCCGTCAGGCCCACAAGCATGCCGCCGGCATAAACAGAGACATTGGTGACTTCGCCGCCCAGTTCCACCATCGCCACGCCAAGATCGCGTTCTTCTGCGGTTAGGCAGGCATATCCGGTGGCGAGCGGTGATGCGACAAGGCCTTCCACGTCGAGATGCGCGTTCTGCACGGCTTCTGTCACGTTGCGAACGGGCGCGCCGTCCGCCAACATCACGTGGACATCGACGCCCAGCCTGTCTGCATGCAGGCCCTTGGGATTGGAAACGCCATGCGCACCATCGAGGAAATAGCAGGCCGGCTGGGCATGAAGGACGGTGCGCCCATCGGGGCCGAGGCTTCCGCGCGCGGCAATAAGCAGCGCCTCGATGTCCTCTTCTTCCACACGCCTGCCGCCAATGCCGATCTCGACAGGACGGATTTCGCTGGCCAGCCCTGCGCCCGAACATCCGATCCACACGCTGTCGACACTGGTGCCTGCCAGTTTCTCGGCCCGCTCCAGCGCATCGCGCACGGCATAGGTGGCGGCGGCCATGTCGACCACATAGCCACGCTTGATTCCCTGGCTGGCGCGGTGGCCGCTGCCCAGCACCTGCATCTCGCCATCTTCCGTCAGCGCTGCAATCATGGCCGATACGCTGAAGGAACCGACGTTCACCGCGCCGAAAACGCGCGCGATCCTCTGGTTGGCGGCCATCAGGTTTCTTCCCCGTTCTGTTGCGCCTGCATAGACAATTCCTGCTGTTCCGCACGGCCCGGCACATGCATGTACATGCGCGGCGGATTGCGCATGTCGAAACTGGCGACTTCTCCGCCGATCAGGCGATGGACGCCATCGGCCTGGGCAAAGCTGATCAAGGCCGCAGCAGAGCGATCATCGCCCTGGGGCAGCGCAAGGCGCTGGTCCGTATCGAAAGTCAGGTTCCAGCGACGATTGCCTACCCATTCGGCGGCGATCACCTTGCCTTTCAGCGCAGGGGCGGAATCCAGCAAGACTTCGAGTGCTTCAACCTGACTTTGTGCGCCCGGCCCCTCGATCAGGAGATATTCGGACGCATCCGCAGCGGCAATCGGCTCCAGCTCCACTCCCGCAGGATCGATCAGCATGAGGCGGTCTGCGCGGCGCAGGACTGCATGGGGTTCACGCTCTACCACGTTCACCACCAGCAGGTCTGGCAGCTGGCGCGAAACGCGTGCGTCCTTCACCCACGGCAGTTCCAGCAGGTCTTCCCGCAGCCCATGGGTATCGACGCGCGTCATGGCGAGATCGCGCTGACCGAAGGCGCGTTCGTGCACCAGCATCGAATTCATGCGCTCGGTGCCGCGCACCTCCACGCGGGCGAGCTTGAAACCGGCATTGCTGGCCACGTGCGCGAAACGGTCGGACGCGACTGCCGTTGCTCCGGAGACCTGCGCCAGCCAGGCCAGCCCCACCAGAACACCGCCCAGGATCAGGATAGTAAAGGCCTTCTGCAACTGCTCTTCGGTAAACGGCAGCAGCCCCAGCATCCGGCCCAGGATCGACTGGCCCTGCTTGCGCGCGGAGCGAACCTTGCGGCTGGTGCCCTGTGCGCGCGCCTGCCGGCGCACGCCCTTGGTGTTGCGGGAGTTAGTCCTGGCCATCATCCGGCCTGGTCATTTTCAAGCTTGCCCGCGCGCCGCAGCGCGTCCTCGACAATCATCTCGCAAAGTTGCGGGTATTCGATCCCGCAATAGCGCGCCTGTTCGGGGACGAGGCTGAGCGGTGTCATGCCCGGCTGGGTGTTCGTTTCAAGCAGGAACAGCCCGTCCTCTCCGCGCTCGTCATCCCAGCGATAGTCCGAGCGCGACACGCCGCGGCAACCCAGGCGTCGGTGCGCCTGCATCGCGTATTCGAGGCATAGCCGTTCGATTTCCGGCGGCAGTTGCGCGGGGAAGATATGCTCCGTTTTCCCCTCGGTATACTTGTTCTCGTAATCGTAGAACCCGCTCGCCACGACAAGCTCGGTCACGCCCAGCGCGCGCGGGCCCTGCGGCGTGTCGATCACTGCGGTGGTCAACTCGCGCCCACGGATGAACGGTTCTGCCAGCAGCGTGGCAAAATCCCGCCACGGTCCCTTGGCGTCGCGGCTGATCGGATTGCCGCAATTGCTGTCGTCGGTAACAATGGCGACGCCCACGGAGGAGCCTTCGTTTACGGGTTTCAGGACATAGGGCCGCGCAATCGGGTCGCTCTCATACAATTCTTCGGACTGCACCACGCGCCCACCCGGCATGGGGATGCCATGCGGGACCAGCGCATGCTTGGTCAGTTCCTTGTCGATGGCGATGACCGAGGTCGCCAGCCCGGCATGGGTGTACGGGATGCCCATCAGGTCCAGCATGCCCTGCACCGTGCCATCTTCACCCGGTGCGCCGTGCAGCGCGTTGAACACCACATCTGGCGCGGCCTCGCGGATTTTAGCGGCAACGTCGCGGTCCATATCGAGGCGCGTCACGCGGTGGCCTGCATTTTCCAGCGCATCGGCCACACCCTTGCCGGACATCAGCGAAACCTCGCGCTCGTTCGCCCAGCCGCCCATCAGGACGAGGATATGAATATCCGCAGGCAGCGTCATGGCCGCCCCACCCGCTTGATTTCCCATTCCAGCGTCCTGCCGGTCTTCTCGGCCACGCGGCGGCGAACTTCTTCGCCCAGGCCTTCGATATCGGAACTCGTGGCGTCGCCGGTGTTGATCAGGAAATTGGTATGCTTCTCGCTCACCTGCGCGCCGCCCATGGTGAGGCCGCGACAACCGGCCTCGTCCACCAGCTTCCAGGCGCTGGTGCCTTCCGGATTCTTGAAGGTCGAGCCGCCCGTCTTGGTGCGCAGTGGCTGGGAATTCTCTCGCTCGTCCGCGATCCGGTCCATCTCGGCACCGATTTTCTCGGGGTCTCCCGGTACGCCCTTGAAGCGCGCGGCAACGACGATGGCACCATCGGGCAGGCGCGAATGGCGATAGGAATAATCAAGGTCTGCCACGGGCAGCGTGACAAGATTGCCGCCGGGCAGCACCACGTCGCAATCCACCAGGATATCGGCTACCTCGCGGCCATAGGCGCCGCCGTTCATGCGCACGAAGCCGCCCACCGTGCCGGGGATACCGCGCAGGAATTCCAGCCCTGCGATGCCAGCGTCGCGCGCGGTGGAGGCAACCAGTATGCCCGGCGCACCGCCGCCACATTCCACCACCTCGCCGCGCCTGGCCTCCACGCTGGAGAATGGCTTGCCCAGACGCACGACCACGCCAGGCACGCCGCCATCGCGGATGATGAGGTTGGACCCGAGGCCCAGCGCCATCACTGGCGTTGCAGGCTCCAGATCGCCAAGAAATGTCACAAGGTCATCAAGATCGGCAGGCTCGAACAACCAGTCTGCCGCGCCGCCGCTCTTGAACCAGACCAGCTTGGCCAGCGGCGCAGAGGCTTTCAGGTCTCCCCGCACGTTGCGGGGCACGTTGCCGGTAACGCCGGGGGCCTCATCGGCGCCGGGCGCTTCATCGCCCCACATCTGTTCGCCGGGTTGCATCATGTCAGTCATGCGCCCTCCGTGACGCGAAATTCGCTTACTTCCTGGGCGAGGCTTGCTGCCCATTTGGTGATGTCGCCCGCTCCAAGGCAGACGATGATATCGCCGGGTTCTATATCCGCCGCCAACTGGCGAGCCAGATCCGCCGGACCATCCACTGCCACGGCATGGCGGTGGCCACGGGCCTTCAGCCCTTCAACCAGTGCGTGTTCGTCCACGCCTGCAATCGGATCTTCTCCGGCTGCATAGACCGGCGCGGCATAGACAAGGTCTGCATCGCCGAACGCGCCCTGGAAATCCTCCAGCAGATCGCGCAGGCGGGTATAGCGGTGCGGCTGGACGACAGCCACCACCCGTCCACTCGCCGCATCGCGCGCAGCAGACAATACAGCGCGGATCTCAACGGGATGATGCGCATAATCGTCTATCACGCGAATATCGGGCGCCACCGTGCCGACATGGCTGAAACGCCGACGCACGCCGCCAAAACGGGAAAAACCATCGCGAATGGCATCGGGCGAACAGCCCATCTCCAGCGCCACGGCAATCGCGGCGCAGGCATTCTGCACATTGTGCCGCCCCGGCATGGGCAGGGCAATATCATCCACACGCACTTCGTTGCCATCGCGCAAACGCTGCACCGCATCGAAGCGCGTTACCCCGCCATCGGGCGAGACATTCTCTGCCCGCACATCGGCGTGAGGGGAAAAGCCGTAGGTAATCACCCGGCGATCGCGCACCTTCGCGATCACGTTCTGCACTTCTGGATGATCGATGCACAGCACCGCGGCGCCGTAGAACGGCACGTTCTCGATAAACTGCACGAATGCATCCTTCACCGCGTCGAAGCTGCCGTAGTGATCCAGATGCTCGGGATCGATATTGGTGACGACGGCGATGGTGCCGTCCAGCCGCAGGAAGCTGCCGTCGCTCTCGTCGGCTTCCACCACCATCCAGTCGCTGGCACCCAGGCGCGCGTTGGAGCCGTAGCTTTCGATGATGCCACCATTGATAACGGTGGGATCGACGCCGCCTGCATCCAGCAGCGCTGCCACCATGCTTGTGGTGGTCGTCTTCCCGTGCGTGCCGGCCACGGCGACCGTGCGCTTCAACCGCATCAGTTCCGCCAGCATTTCGGCACGGCGAACGACAGGAATGCGCGCATCCAGCGCCGCGGCAACTTCGGGATTGGTACGCTTTACTGCCGTCGACGTCACCACAACGGCAGCATCACCGATATTGGCAGCGTCATGGCCGATGAACACGGGAATCCCGCTATCTCGCAATGCCTGCACACGGGCGCTGTCGCTCAAGTCCGAACCCTGCACGCTGTAACCAAGGTTATCCATCACCTCGGCAATGCCGGACATGCCAATGCCGCCAATACCGACGAAATGGATCGTTCCGATATCGGTCCCGACGCCCTTCATTTGCCACTTTCCCGCGATGCGCCATTTGGGGCGGTTTGCTGGGATGCGCCGCGGGCATTGTTTTCTCCCACCCGGATCACGTCCATCATGTCTGCCCCGCCGAAGCTTTCGACAAGATCGGCAAGGTCGCTGGCGGCATCGGGCCTGCCGCAATTCCACGCAGCATGGGCAGCGTTGGCCAGCGTCTCGGGGCGCTGCGCCATGGCGGCGATCTGCTTGGCCAGTTCCTTTGCAGTGAACCCGGCCTGCCGGATAGAGCGCGCGCCGCCAGCCTTTACGATTTCACGCGTATTGGCCGCCTGGTGGTCATCCGTGGCGATTGGCAGCGGTACCAGGATCGCGGGACGTCCCACCGCCGTCAGTTCGGCGATGGTGGAGGCACCCGCACGCCCGATAAACAGGTGCGTATCGGCAAGGCGGGCAGACATATCCTCGAAATAGGTGGCGAGTTCAGCTGGGATCTCGTGGTTGGCATATCGTGCGCGAACGGCATCGAGGTCTTCGGGGCGGCACTGCTGCGTCACCTGGAGGCGGTTGCGCAAGGCAGGCGGCAGCATCGAAAGGCCATCCGGCACAACCTCCGAAAGCACGCGTGCGCCCTGGCTGCCGCCGGTTACCAGCACACGGAACAGGCCATCCTCGGTAAAGGCGGGAAATTCCTGGTCCCGCAGCGAAAGGACGCCGGGTCGCACCGGGTTGCCGACCAGGTGGGTCTTCTTCTCGTACTTGGCTTTCAGCCGATCGACATCGGGATAGGACAAGGCAATCGCGTCCACGCGGCCCGCCATCAGCCGGTTTACGCGGCCGAGCACGGCGTTTTGTTCGTGAATGATCGTGGGAATATCCATCCCCTGTGCGCCCAGCAGCGCAGGCAAGGCGGGATAGCCGCCAAAGCCGATCACGGCAGTGGGCTGTACTGTCTCGTAGAGGCGCTGCGACATTGCGCGTCCTTCAAGCACGGCCTTGATCGCGGCGGGCCAGCGCAGGGGGTTCTTGCCGAAACGGCCAGCGGGCAGCACGTGCGCGGTGAGGAAATCGGGCTTGCCGGGAATGGCCTTCCCGCGTTCGTCCGTGATCAGCGCAACATGGTGGCCGCGCCGCTCCAGTTCATGGGCAAGGGCGAAGGCAGGGGTCAGGTGTCCACCGGTGCCACCGGCGGCCAGAACAAAGTGGCGCGAAGAGCTGGTCATAGATCGTCCTCCTTCTCCAGTGCGTCACGCACGTCGAAAGGTTCCCGCGCGAGGAAGGGATTGCGCCGCGTTACCGCCAGCAGCAGGCCGATCGAGAAGCACTGCGCTATTGTCGACGATCCGCCATAGCTGACCAAGGGCAGGGTCATGCCCTTGCTGGGGAAAAGCTGCAGGTTGACGAGAATGTTGATGAAAGCCTGCCCACCGAAGAAGGCGATCAATCCGGTTGCCGCCAGGATGATGAAAAGCCGGTCTTCCTCCACCAGCCTGATCAGCACGCGCAGGATGATGGCAAGATACAGCACCACGATGAGAGCGCAGATAATCAATCCCATCTCTTCCCCGATCACGGAGAAGATATAATCGGTGTGCGCTTCGGGCAGGCGCATCTTGTTCTCGCCCAGCCAGAACCCGCTGCCGGTCCAGCCGCCGCCGGTCAGCGTGCGGTTGGCAAGGTCCACATGATCATAGGCGGTAGGGCCGCCGAAGAATGAATCGATGCGGTGGCGCGCATTGTCGTAGAACAGGTAGGCGGCCAGCATCCCGGCGACGCCCGCGCCCAGCAGCATGCCTATGCGTTGCAGTGGCACGCCCGCCAGCATCACCATCACCAGCCAGGTCCCGATAAACAGAACGGCCGAGCCAAGGTTGGGCTGCGCCATCAGCAATATGACGATCACCCCAACCAGCGCGCCCGAAATGCCGATCACAGGCAGCTTGGGATCGCGCAGCTTCCACGAAAGTATCCAGGCCAGGGTGACGGCAAAGGCGGGCTTCAGCACTTCGCTGGGTTGGAGATTGAGGCCAATGCGGATCCAGCGTTTGGCGCCGTTCACTTCGTAGCCCAGGAAAGGTACCAGAAACAGCAGCAGGAGCATGGCGCCAGCCAGAAGTATCGCCCCCCTGCGCATCGTTTCGCGCGGTAACAGGGATGTCCCGATCAATACGATCAGGCCCAGGGCCTGCCAGCGGATGTGCGCCCAGAAGAAGTACAGATCTGGCAGCGTTTCCTCGGAGGTTGACAGGCGATGGGCGCTGGCGGGCGATGCAGCGGCCACGGCCAGCGTGCCGACCGCCATCAGCAGCAGGACGAAAAACAATAGCCAGCGATCCACCTCGCGCCACCAGATGCGCAATTCGCGCTTGCGGTCTTGCTGGAAGCGGGGCGCGCGTTTCTCGCCCTCGTTGCTTCGCGGAATATAGATTGGCGGGGTGTTGTTCATGCCGCCGACCTTGAATCGAACCCGCATTCGGCAGGGGTGGCATCGCAGCCGATGCTGGCGGCAAGATCACGAAATGTATCGCCGCGCGCCTCGTAATCGCGGAACTGGTCGAAACTGGCGCAAGCCGGGCTGAACATGATCACGTCGCCGGGCTGTGCGGCGGCAATACTGCGCGAGACAGCTTCGGCCAGCAATTCGCAGCGCTCTACCGGCACATGCGGTTCCAGCAGGTCTGCGAACATCGGGCCTGCCTCGCCGATGGTGTAGGCGCAGGCGACGTTACCGAAATACGGGGTGCAATCGTTGAGATTGTCCTCTTTGGCCAGCCCGCCGCAAATCCAGTGCAAGCGCGGCCTGCCCTCTGTTGGCGGATAGGCTGCCAGCGCGGGAGCTGTCGACGCAGGATTGGTGGCCTTGCTGTCGTTCACGAACAATACGCCGCCAGCCTCGCCCATCCGCTCCATCCGGTGCGGCAGTCCGGCAAAGCTGGCAAAACCCGCCAGTACAGCATCGCGCGACATCCCCAGCCGCTGCGTCAAGGCTGCGGCAATCGCGGCGTTCTGGAGGTTATGCGGCCCCTGGAGGCTGGGCCAGTCCTTCTGGAACGGTTCCCACGCCCAGGCATCGGCGCATACCGCCAGCCCTTCCGGACGGCGCGCAGCTTCGGCCTGCTGGATTGCGCTGGTGGGCGCATCCTCGCAGCCGAACACGGCGTATTGTCCGGCCCCCTGCATGGTGAACAGGCGCCCCTTGGCGAAAGCATAGGCGGCGAAGTCGTCGTACCGGTCGAGATGGTCGGGCGTGATGTTAATCAGCGCCGCGGCCTCGCAGGCCAGCGAGCGGGTAAGGTCGATCTGGTAGCTCGACAGTTCGAACACATAGACACCGCCATCATCAAGCGGCTCCTGCCCAAGCACCGGCAGGCCGATGTTTCCACCCATGCGCGTGGGCACACCCGCTTCGTCGAGCAGGTGATGCACCAGCGCCGTGGTGGTGGACTTGCCGTTGGTGCCGGTGATGCCGACCACGCGGTGCGGCGGCAGCTCGGGCCGGGCCTGGGCGAACAGTTCGACATCGCCGATGATCGGCACCCCTGCCCCGCGCGCCTTTTCGGCAATGGGATGCGTGTTCAGGGGCACGCCGGGGGAAACCACGATGCTCTCGAAACCGACAAGATCGATCTCCAGCGGATCGGCAATGGTGCAACGATCGGCCAACGCCTCCTTGGGTTCATTGCGACGATCCCAAGCGGTAACGCGCGCGCCGCTGGCCAGCAGCGTTTCCACCGTGGCCAGACCCGAACGCGCAAGGCCCAGCACACAGTAATGTTTCCCGGAAAAGGCCTCTGCCGTGATCACCTTAGCTTCAACGTGGCGAGCCCGACGACTGCAAGGACAAGGGCGATGATCCAGAAACGGATCACGACCTTGCTCTCGCTCCAGCCAAGCTGTTCGAAATGATGATGGATGGGCGCCATGCGGAAAATCCGCCGACCGGTGCGTTTGAACCAGAAGACCTGAATGATCACACTTACAGCTTCCAGCACGAAAAGACCGCCGATGATGGCCAGCACGATCTCGTGATGGCTGGCAACAGCGATTGCGCCCAGCGCGCCGCCCAGCGCCAGCGATCCGGTATCGCCCATGAATACCGCTGCAGGCGGGGCGTTGTACCAAAGGAAGGCGAGGCCTGCGCCCATGATGGCGGTGCACATGATCGCCATCTCGCCAGCGGCCAGGACATGCGGGATACCAAGGTATCCGGAAAAGTCGGCACGTCCGACAAGGTAGCAGATTAGGGCGAAGGCACCTGCCGCGATCACCACCGGCATGGTGGCAAGCCCGTCCAGCCCGTCCGTCAGGTTCACTGCATTGCCGGCGCCTACGATCACCACGGCGGCGAAGGGATAAAAGGCCCAACCCAGTTCGAGCCCGGTCTCCGTCAGGAACGGAAGATAAAGCGCGGTGGACCCCACTT
The DNA here is from genome assembly GCA_963783265.1 of uncultured Alphaproteobacteria bacterium. Taxonomy (GTDB): domain Bacteria; phylum Pseudomonadota; class Alphaproteobacteria; order Sphingomonadales; family Sphingomonadaceae; genus Alteraurantiacibacter. The sequence goes on from CAWAMU010000012.1 coordinate 36,365, forward strand.
CCTGCACGATGATGTAGGTGGCGATACCGGCGACGAAAAATTCGGCCAGCAGGCGAACCTTGCCGGAAACACCCTTGTGGCTACTCTTCGTCACCTTGTCATAGTCGTCGAGGAAACCGATCAGGCCGAAGCCCAGCGTCACGGCGAGGCAGGCCCACAGGAACGGGTTGGAAAGGTCCATCCACAGCAGCATCGAAATGCTCAGCGCGGTAAGGATCATCAGCCCGCCCATGGTGGGCGTGCCAACCTTCTTCTGATGCGATTCCGGCCCGTCTGCGCGTATCGGCTGGCCCTTGCCCTGCCGAACACGCAGCATGTTGATGAATTTCGGGCCGATGATCAGGCCGATGAACAGCGCCGTCATCATGGCGGCCCCGGCACGGAAGGTCTGGTAGCGGACGAGGTTGAACACCCCTTCGAAATTCAACATCTCGGCAAGAAAATAGAGCATGAGTGCGCGCGTCAGCCTTCCCTGGCTGTAAAATGGTTCACCACGCGGGCAAGTCCTACCGAGTTGGAACCCTTCACCAGAACGGCGTCACCACCGGCCAGCCCGAATTCCTGCAAGGCGGCGATTGCCTCGCCCGCATTATCGCAATGGGCAAAGGTTGCGCCGTTGCCAAGCGCCTGATTCGCGTCTTTCCCCATCTCACGTGCAAGGGCGCGCATCTCCTCGCCTACCAGGATCGCATGATCGATGCCGGCTGCGGCAATGGGTTCCGCCAGTTGGGCATGGAAAGCCGGGGCGAAATCGCCCAGTTCCTTCATGCTGCCCAGCACTGCTATCCGCCGCGTGGCAGGGGTCTGGCCCAGCTGCGCCAGCGTCGCGCGCATGGATGCGGGATTGGCGTTGTAGCTCTCGTCGATCAGCAACGCATAGCCGCCCGGCACCTTTGCCCGGATGCGCGCGCCGCGGCCTTTCAGCCCGCCCATTTCGGCCAGCGCCAGTCCGGTGGCACCCAGATCGCCGCCAGCAGCATGCACGGCGGCCATTACGCAAAGGGCGTTGTCGATCCAGTGTTCGCCCGGTTCTGCGACAGTGAAGCACAGCCGCATATCGCCCATGGCTGCGGTAACGAGAGAACCGCCCGAGCCATCAGGGATGGCATCGAGCAAGCGAAGGTCGGCCTGTGCGCTGCGACCGAAAGCGATCACTTTCGCGCCCGCAGCCTTCGCGGCATCGCGCAACTGTACAAAATGCTCGCTGTCAGCCGGAATTACGGCGGTACCGCCTTTCTGAAGCCCCTCGAAAATTTCCGCCTTGGCGGCAGCGATCCCCTCCATGGAGCCGAGATTCTCGATATGGGCAGGCGCAATGGTGGTGATTACGGCCACATGCGGGCGCACCAGCGCCGTCAGGCCGGAAATCTCGCCCGCATGGTTCATGCCCATCTCGAACACGCCAAAGCGACTGCGCGGGGCCATACGCGCCATGCTGAGCGGAACGCCGACGTGGTTGTTATAGCTGCGCACGCTGCGGTGGGCGGCACCGCGGCTGGTGCGTTCCAGGGCGGCGAAAATGGCTTCCTTGACGCCGGTCTTGCCGACCGAGCCTGTCACGCCAACGATCCTTGCAACAGCCCTGTTGCGGGCCACCACTGCCAGGTCTTCCAAGGCTTTCGTCGTATCGGCAACGCGCACGTGCGGGTAAGCGACCTCGCGGTCCACCAACGCGGCAGCAGCGCCGTTTGCAAACGCAGCATCCAGGAAACGATGGCCGTCCATCGCTTCGCCTTTCAGGGCGACGAACAAGTCTCCGCCCCGCACATCGCGGCTGTCCATTTCCACGCCGCTAACCTGAAATTCACCATAAGCGGTCCCGCCTGTCGCGGCGGCAATTTCGTCAGCCGTCCACAGCGCCAGTCGCGCGGTGTCGGACTTGCGGCGCGGCCAACGCAGCAGGTCGAGCGCGGCGCTCATTGCGCAGACCCCGATGCGATCTGCGCGGCACACTCGCGTGCGACCTCCACATCGTCGAACGGCAATACCCTCATTCTGTCTCCCGATCCCACGATCTGTCCCTGCTCATGTCCCTTGCCCGCGATCAGCACGATGTCGTCGCTGTTCGCTTCGGTGATGGCGGCGATGATGGCATCGCGCCTGCCGCCGATATTCTGCGCCTTGTTACCCGCGCCGCGCATCACTTCGGCACGAATGCTGGCAGCATCCTCGCCGCGCGGATTATCGTCTGTAACAATGACAAGGTCGCTACCCGCCGCAGCCGCTTCGCCCATGGGCACGCGCTTGCCGGTGTCGCGGTCTCCGCCCGCGCCGAATACTGTGATGAGGCGACCATTCACGTGAGGCCGCAATGCAGCAATCGCGGCGCTAAGGGCATCGGGGGTATGGGCGTAATCCACATATACCGGCGCTCCGCCTGCAGAAATAACCGCTCGCTCCAGCCTTCCACGCACCGGCTGCAATCGCGAAACCGCATCGAAGACCCGCTCCGGATCGGTGCCGGTTGCCAGCGCAAGCCCGGCAGATGTCAGCGCGTTTGCGACCTGGTAAGCCCCGATCAGGGGCAGGCGGATGGCGTAGGCCTTGCCGCCGTGAACAAACTTCAATTCCTGCCCCAGCGGGCTGGGCTTGCGGGCGATGAGGTTAATCCCCTTGCCCTGCTCTCCCACGGTAAAAACGGTCAGGCCGCGCCCCTTGGCGATCTCGATCACCTTGCCAGACCATTCATCATCGGCCCAGATTACGGCCGTGCCGCCATCGTCCACGACTTCGGTAAAAAGGCGCATCTTGGCCGCGAAATAATCCTCCATGTCCTTGTGATAATCAAGGTGATCGCGGCTGAGATTGGTGAACGCCCCGGCATGCACCGGCAAACCCTCGTTGCGATATTGGGATAGGCCGTGGCTCGACGCCTCGTAAGCGACATGCGTTACACCTTCGCGCGACAGACCCGTCATGTTCGACAGGAAGGTAACGATATCGGGCGTGGTCAGCCCGGTAGACACGCTTTCATCCGGCGTGGTGACGCCGAGCGTGCCGATGCTGGCCGCGCGTTCGCCGCACATGCGCCAGATCTGGCGCGTCATCTCCACACAACTGGTCTTGCCATTGGTGCCCGTTACGGCGACCACCGTTTCCGGGGTCGGGCGGAAGAAGCCCGACGCTGCACGGGCAAAGGCACGGCGCGGCGTCGCGTCCGCCAGGTGCAACGCGCCCTCGACCTTGGCCTCCGGGCGCGCCACCACGGCAATGGCACCGCTGGCGATGGCGGCGGGAATGTAATCCTCGCCATTCACGGCAGTGCCCTGGAACGCGCCGAAGACGTTTCCCGGCGCCACCTTGCGATGATCGATGGCGAACCCGGTCACGCGAGTATCGCCAGCCTCGCCGACATCGACCCCAAACTGCTCGGCAAGATCGTCGATACGCATGGCTCAGTCCCCTACCAACGGGCGAAGGTCCGTCAGATCGATATCGCGGTTGGCATCGGGCAAAACGCCCAGTTGCGGGCCGATGCGTGGCACCAGGCGGCCCACGATGGGCGCAGCATTCCAGGCCGCCGTACGCTGGAAAGAGCTTGCGACCGTGCCTTGTGGCTCATCCAGCATGGCAATCACCACGAACCGAGGATTGTCCATCGGGAAGGCGGCGGCAAAGGTGGATACCAGCGTTGAATGGCGATAGCCGCCATTGCCCGGCTTTTCCGCGCTGCCGGTCTTTCCGCCCACGCGGAAGCCCGGCGCATTGGCGTTGCGTCCAGTACCGTACACCGCGATCATGCGCAGCAACTGGTTCATGCGTGCACTGGTGCTGGCCTTGAACACCCGCCTGCCGCGCGGGGCACGGCCCGGTTCCAGCCGCTGCAAGGTTGCCGGACGCCAGATGCCACCATTCACCATCGCCGCATAGGCGCTGGCAAGATGCAGCGGGGTAACGGAAACACCATGGCCGTAGCCCACGGTAATCCCCCTGATGCGCGACCAATCGCCAGATTCCCAGATGGGGAAACCGCGCGCGGGCAGCTCGATATAGGGCCGCTCGTTCATGCCCAGGTCCACCATATACTTGCGCAGCGTGGCCGCTCCCATTTCATCGACGATGTGGCCGGTGACCACGTTGGAGGAATGGATCAGCATTTCAGGTGTGTTGAGCGAAGCGCCCAGCGGGTGGGAATCGCGCACGGTATGGCCCTGCACCTTGTACGGTTCAGCGCCATAACGGCGTGCGAGGCTGGTGATCGATCCACTGTCGATGGCGGCTGCAACCGTCAGCGGCTTGAACGTGCTGCCAAGCTCGTAAACCTGGTTGGTCACCCGATTGAAGGCCGGTGCCAGGATACCGCGCTCATACTGTTCCTGCGACACGCGCACGTCGGACGATTTTACCTCGTTCGGATCGAATTCAGGCAGCGAGGCAAGCGCCATGACTTCGCCAGTATCCACGTCCAGTACGATGCCCGCCGCCCCAACGGCATTCACCGCCTTCATCCCGCTGCGCAGTTCATCCTCAAGCGCGCCCTGCACACGCATATCTATCGACAGCGCCACCGGGTCTGCACGACGAACGGGATCGAGCAGTTGATCGTTCAGCACCGATTCCATGCCGACACGGCCATTCCCATCGGCAGCGACATAGCCCAGGACATGCGCGGCCAGAGAGCCTTGCGGATAGTGGCGATCGGTCTCGCGCGGGAGTTCCAGCGCCAGTTCGCCAAGGGCAATCACGCGATTGGCGTCCTCGGGCAGGATGCGGCGACGCAGGTAGCCGGGCCTGCCGGAGCGCAATTTCTCGGTGATCTCGTGCTTGTCCAGATCGGGGAAGATCGACATCAGTTCGTTCGCCACTTCCTCCGGCGATTTCACCAGCGGAGGGCCGCCATCGCCGCCCTCTGTCATCGCGGCCGGGTTGAACCACAGGGCATAGGCCGGAAAGGCCCGTGCGAGCGGCACGCCGTTGCGATCGGTAATCTCGCCGCGCGGGGGCAGCAGCGCATCGGCCATGGATTGTTCGGTGGGGCCGGGCTCGACCGTGCCAATCCAGGCGATCCGGACAAGCGCGGCCATCGCGATCAGTACGAAAGCCAGCGCAATCAGCAACAGGCGCAGACGCGCCACCAGCAAGGCGCGGCGTCGGTGATCGACACGCCCCGCTGGCCCTGTAATAATCGTGTGCGGGGCGGCGTAGGTGGTCACCGTTTGCCAGCCCCTGCGATGGCGACCGAAACAACGGGCAAGCCGCCCGATGCCGCGATAGGCACGCGCAATGGACCGGGCGCCAGTGAAACCGCGAGGTGCCCCTCGCTGGGTGCATCGCCAGCCAGCACGCGCTCATCCACGGGCTTTCCGGTGAGCGGTGAAACTAGTTGCGGGAACTCTGGCATGTCTTCGCCCGAGGTCATGCCTGCCAGCAAAATCGGTCGCGGCGCGTTTGCTGCGCGGGGGCTGCCGAAGCTGGCCAACTGGAGTGGGCTTTCGATAAACTGCTCTGCGCGCGGTGCCTCGAAGCCGAAGTCCACGCGGTTCCAGGCTGCCAGCTGGACCTGGCTGGAACGGGTGAGGAACTCGGTTTCGAGCAGCATGTTCTGGTTTTCCAGCCGAACGATTTCGCGTTCGGCACGCACGACATCGGAATGGACCGCGTTCACCTTCACGTGCAGCAGAATATACAGCACGATGCAGGTGCCAAGCGCGGCGATCCAGCCGATGCGACGGATGCGGCTTTGCGGTGTCATGCGACATCCTTTCTGGCAGGAGCACTGGTGCGGATGGCGGCGCGCAGGGTGGAAGAGCGCGCGCGCGGGTTACGGTCGATCTCGGCCTGCGAGGGACGGATCGCCTTGGAAAGCTGGCCAAATCGGGCCGTGGGCTGGCTGTTCGTTTCGGGCAGATGGCGCGAGACACGGGGGTTCGCGTTCGCGGCATCGCGCAGGAATTTCTTCACGATCCGGTCTTCCAGCGAATGGAAGCTGACAACGGCCAGCCGGCCACCTTCGCGCAGCAGTTGCTCGGCAGCGAGCAATCCCTGCTCAAGCTCGTCCAGTTCGCCGTTCACATGGATGCGAATGGCCTGGAATGAACGGGTGGCGGGATCCTTCTTGTCGCCCGGACGATGGCCCAGCGCCTTGCGCACGACCGCAGCCAGTTCTCCGGTAGTGGTAAGCGGGCGTGCCGCGACAATGGCACGCGCCACGCGGCGCGACTGGCGCTCTTCCCCGTATTGGTAGAGAACGTCGGCGATATCTTTCTCATCCGCCTCGTTGACGAAATCGGCAGCGTTCGGTCCGGATTGGCTCATCGTCATGTCGAGCGGGCCGTTGCTGGAAAAGGCGAAGCCGCGCTCCGCCTGGTCAAGTTGCATCGAGGACACGCCGATATCCATCGCGATGCCGTCCACCTGGGCGATGCCGACCTCTGCCATCGACTCCGCCATTTCGGAGAAGCGACGCTGATGCAGAACAAGGCGCGGCGGGCTGTCTTTCGTTTCGGCCCATGCGCCGCCCGCTGCAATCGCATCGGGATCGCGATCGAATGCGTGCACCGTTGCGCCGCGATCGAGGATGGCGCGCGTGTAACCACCCGCGCCGAAGGTCGCGTCGATGATAACGTCGCCGGGCTGCGGATCGAGTGCGTCGATCACTTCATCCAGCAAGACAGGGATATGGGGAGCGGTGGCGGTCACTTTTTGCGCCCTTCCGCCTTGGCGCGGGCATCTTCGGCCTCGGCCATGCACAGTTCGTACTGGTCCTGCCAGCCGCCGCCCATCTGCCCCAATTGGTCCAGATCCCACATGGTGAGAAACTGACCACCACCCAGGAAGCAGATGTTGTCGCCGATCCCGCCAACCTTGCAGAACCTGGCGGGCAGGATGAAGCGGCCACTCTTGTCGAATGGCACCTCGGTGAAGGTCCACATCTGGGTGGACCGCAGATCGCGATCGAAATCGAGGTCGCGGCGCACCGCGTTTTCCTCTTCCTTGTCGAGAATGTCTTCGAACGTGTCGGTGCGGGAGGGTCCGAATGCGGTCAGGCAAGGGTATGAGTGGTGCTTGGCAACGCACAGCACGCCTTCGTCACCCAGTTCGGCAAAAACCTTGCGGAACAGGGGCGGCAGGACGAAGCGATCCTTTTCGCCGCGAAGCGAAAAGCCCTGCCCCCTGTATCCTGCTGGCCGCTGCGCCAAGAGCGCCTACCCCTAAACTACTATCCCCACACGCAGACACACCTCCTCCGCCGCAGGCCGCGCGTCAGCACGACCCGGTCGCCCCCACTAAGGGACGCAGCACGGGCTTTATGTCCGATGGAATCACCGAATAACGCGGGAGCACGCGGGATGGAAGGGGAAATTGCGGGAAATTGTGGGAGAACCCGCTAAATCGTTGTTTTTATTGAATCGATTTCCCACCGTTCATTTCATGGTGAGACATGATCGAATCTCGAGAACCCGCCGAATCCCGGCGATTCTCGGCGGGTGGGGACGCATTTGCCCGGTCATTTCCCGCGTCGTCCCCGAATTCTTCAAAAATGTGCGAAACCAGCCAGCGGAACGCGCTTTCGTCTGCATCCGAACGGTCCGCAATATCCAGCATCGCAGCATCGGCCACGATCATCGCCTGCCCCGCCCCTATCACGCAATGCGCCAGCAGTCCGTCACCCGGAATGGCGCAATACCGGGCATCGCCAACGGGCCGCAGTTCACCGCGCAGGTTCACGGGCAGCGCATCACCGAAATGATCGACCGTCTGCGGCCCCTCAGGCTGCGCGGGATCGAATACCAGTTCAAGCCCCCAGTGGGTAAGAATCGGAGACAGCAGCGCCACATCCTGCGGGCGGCGACGATCTCCGATATGAAAGCGACTTTCGCCGGTCATCCGGGGATCGGCAAACAACAGCAGCGATCCGCCATCACGAACCCAGGCATCCAGCGCGACATTTTCTTCTGCCGACAGGCCACGCGGCTGCGCCATGAGAAGGTAGCGCTGACCCGCCAGTGCTTCTGCCGAAAGGTAATCGAGTGGCGCGAGGGCGAAGCTCTCCTCCAGCACATCACGCGCCCAATGTTCCGGGGCATCGCCCGACAGCAGTTCGTCGAAGCCCGCGGCCTCGCCCCAGTAAATGGGGACTGTGCCCATCACGGCAATCTCCGGCCGGACCTCCTCCGCATGGACGCAAGGCGCGCATAAGCCCAGCGCGAGCGCTGCGAAAAGCCTACTCGTTCGGGGCATTGACTTGGGGCGCAGGAGGGGGAACATCCTGCGTTGGTTGTGCCGCGCTTTGTGTGGGCGTCGGAGTAGTCTCGGGCGGCAATTCGGGCACCACGCCGGCATCGGCCAGCGGATCGCGAGGTGCGGCGGTTTCCGTAGGCTCCACCGTGGGTACCGCCTCCGGTACGGCTTCCGCCTCGGTCATCTGCGCGCGGCTGATCACCACGTCCGCCAGTCCCACCAGCAGCACCATCGCGCCGATCCCGAACAGACCGATCTGCAAGCGCTGAAGACGTTCAGAACGCGTACCGGCGAGCGGGCCCGGTTCATGCACCGGGCCACGGGGTCGCAACAGGTCTCTGGGATCGAGTGCCATGCCTCTGCCCTACTCCTCCGAAGCTGAACCTAGCCAGTCGAAAACAGGGAGGCCCTTCTCGCGCAGCCACGCAGCGTTGTAGAGCGTGGAGAGATAGCGAAAGCCCGTATCGCACAGGATCGTGACGACGCGTGGATTGTCTACCCCATCGGCTACCAGTTGCTTGCCCAGCGCAATGGCACCGGCCACGTTGATACCGCTGGAAAGGCCGAGGCACAGCCCCTCGTCGCGCAACAGCCGTGCGACCCAGGTCAGCCCTTCCTCATCAGAGATGCGGAATTGCGTATCGACCGGCGCGCCTTCCAGATTGGCAGTGATGCGTCCCTGCCCGATACCCTCTGCAACGGAGGAACCTTCGGACGAAAGTTCTCCATTTTTGTAATAGTTATACAAGGCCGCGCCATGCGGATCGGTCAGGGCGATGCGGACATTTTCGTCCTTTTCCTTCAACCCCATGCCGACACCTGCCAGCGTGCCACCCGTGCCAACAGCACAGGTGAACCCGTGTACCCGGCCCTCCATCTGCTCCCAGATTTCAGGCGCGGTCCCTTCGATATGGGCGCGCCGGTTGGCGATATTGTCGAACTGGTTGGCCCACAGCGCGTTTGGCGTCTCCTCCGCAATGCGGCGACTGGTGTGGACGAAGTGGTTGGGATCGGAGAACTTCGTGGGCGGTACGGTGACAAGCTCCGCCCCCAGTGCACGCAGGGTGTCCATCTTTTCCTTGGACTGGTTGTCCGGCATGACGATCACGGTCTTGTAGCCCAGCGCATTGGCCACCAGCGCCATGCCGATGCCGGTGTTGCCCGCTGTGCCCTCCACCACGGTGCCGCCCGGTTTCAATTCGCCGCGCGCTTCCGCATCGCGCACGATCCACAAGGCGGCGCGATCCTTCACGCTGGCGCCGGGATTGGCGAATTCGCACTTGCCCCAGATCTCGCATCCCGCAGCCTTGCTGGGACCATCGAGCAGTACGAGCGGCGTGTTACCGATAAGATCGAGCGTCGAGTTACGAACGAGCGGGTTTTTCATGCCTACAGAGTTAGGACGCGGCGAGCCTCAGCGCAACGCGAGAAGCCCCCCGACCGCGCAAATGATCGCACAAAACTCAATCTTCCTCGGCGATCTGCACTTTCAATCCGTCGAGTTCGGCGGTGAAGGGGATCTGGCACGACAGGCGCGAATTCTCGTTGCGGTGATCGCTGGAATCGAGCAGGTCGTCCTCGTCCTCGCTCATTTGCGGCAGCTTGTCCTTGAAGGCAGGGTCCACATGCACGTGGCAGGTGGCGCAGGAACAGCAACCCCCGCACAGCGCCAGCAATTCGTCGAAGCCATTGTCGCGGATGGCTTCCATCACGGTCAGGCCTTCGCCGACTTCGACTGTGGTTTCCTCGCCGGAGCGGTTGGTGACATTGAGCGTGGGCATGCGTGCATTTTCCTCTGGTGATCGAACGCGGCGCTGCTAGGCAATCCGCGCGCAATTGGCAAGGAAGTGGAGTTGGGAACAGGCAATGGGACTGACGGCAGATCAGATCAAGACAGGGCTGAACGAAGTCGCCAGCCGCGAATCCAAAATCGCCCGTGCGCTGGAAATTGCCGGTTATCCCGAACCGCGCATTCGTGCGACCGGTTACAAGACAATGCTGCGCACGATCGTGGGCCAGCAAGTCTCGGTCGCGGCGGCCAGTTCGATGTGGAACAAGCTGGAGGCGGAACTCGGCGAGGATTTCAGCCCGTCCGACTTGCTGGAACGCGATTTCGACACTTTGCGCGCCTGCGGCCTGTCGCGCCAGAAGCAAGGCTATGCCCGAAGCCTGTGCGAACTGGTGGCGGCGGGCGAAGTGGATTTCGACAGCCTGCCTGCCGATGACGAGGAAGCGATTGCCGAACTGACCAGGGTCAAGGGCATTGGCCGCTGGTCAGCCGAGATTTACCTGCTGTTCGCAGAAGGCCGCCCGGATATCTGGCCCGCCGGAGACCTGGCCGTGATGGCGGGCATCGGCAAGATCCTGGGACTGGAAGAACGACCAGACGAAAAGGCCACGCGTACTCTGGCCGAACCTTGGCGCCCGCACCGCGGGGCAACGGCGATCTTTACGTGGCATTGCTACGATAATCCGGCGCTGTAGGATGGCCCGGACGATTGCCACGATGGCTCGTCGCATCTTTGATCGGCCCGCGGGCTAATGGTGCAATGTCCTTTGATCCCGCGATGGACTTTCGCGACCGCGCGATTGCAATTTTCGCGAGATGCGCGCACCGGTTTTCCTGAAACGAAACGGAGAGATACATGAAGACCTTTGCCGCAGCCATCGCGATGGCCACTGCGTCCGCCATCGCATTGTCCGCAGCACCTGCGGCCTACGCGCAGGACGTCCCCCCAGCGACGGCGACCCCAGCTTGGGTGGAAACCAGCAATGCCTACACCCAACGAGTCATTGAAACGCAGGCCGAGTTTTTTCCGACCAACGCGTCTTCACTGGGCTACGATCAATACGACGGGCTGGTCGATGACATGTCGCTCGACCGTGATGCACGCTATATCGCTGCAGCGCGCGCACTGATCGCCGACTTCGAAGCTGCCAGGGCGAACGAAACCAATCCCTTCGTGCGGCAGGACCTGCAAATCCTGATCGACTCGCTTCAGCGCGATATCGAAGGGCTCGAACTGGGCAATCGTCTCACGCTCGAATTCGCGCAGGTACCGCAGAGCATGTTCGGCTCCATCGGCCAGCTTCTTTCTGACCAGACCGCTGAAAGCCGTCGCCCCAAGGCGCTCGAACTGCTGCAACGCTACACGGGCATGTGGCCCGAGACCGAGCCGATGACCGAACTGGCGAAGAAGCGGTTCGAGGCTAGCCGCGGTGAGGGCAAGATCGGTCCGTACCGGGTCGAGGTCGCGGAGTCCGTCACGAACATACCGACCTTTGTCGCCGGCATTCGCGACCTGTTCGACAAGTACGAGATCGAGGGCGCGGAAGAGACGCTGGACGCGATGGAAGCGCAGCTGACTGAATATGGCGAATGGACGCAGGAAACGGTCCTGCCTGCCAGCAGGGAAACGGCACGCCTTCCCGAGGAGCTCTATGCCCTCAATCTCGAACAGGTCGGAATCGACCAGGATCCGCGCACGTTGATGAGCGAAGCCCGGCGCGGCTTCTACGAATTGCGCGCGCAGATGGAAGCGCTGGCCCCACAGATCGCCGAGAAGTACGGCTGGGAAGAAACCGATATGGCTTCGGTCATGGCTGGGCTCAAGCAGATGACCGTGCCCAATGACGAGATCGAGGATTTCTACCGCGACGTGAACCGCCAGCTGGAGGCGGAAATTCGGCGCAACGATATCGTGTCACTGCCAGATACCGAATTGCAGATGCGCGTTGCTTCCCAGGCGGAAAGCGCCGCCCAGCCCGCCCCGCACATGCGCCCGCCGCGCCTGGTCGGAAATACCGGCGAACAGGGTACCTTCGTGCTGACGGTCGGCAACCCCACGGCCGGGCCGGAGGATCGTTACGACGATTTCAATTTCCCCGCGGCCAGCTGGACATTGAGCGCGCATGAGGCGCGTCCCGGCCATGAAATGCAGTTCGCGGCGCTGGTCGAACAGGGCGTCAGCCTTGCCCGCATGCTCTACGCCTTCAACAGCGTGAACGTGGAAGGCTGGGCGCTGTATGCGGAGGCCGAAATGCTGCCGCACGAACCAATCGAAGGCCAGTTCATCGCACTGCAGTTCCGACTTTTGCGCACGGCCCGCGCCTTCCTTGATCCGAGCCTCAACCTCGGCCTGATGAGCCGCGACGAGGCCGAGCGCGTGCTTCGCGAGGAAGCGCTGTTCTCGCCCGGAATGACGAAGCAGGAACTTGACCGCTACGAATTCCGCATGCCGGGCAGGCGGGATCGTATTATTACGGCTATCGCAAACTGATCGACCTTCGGATCGAGACCGAACTGGCGCTGGGCGAGCGGTTCGATGAAATGGCGTTCAACGATTTCTTGCTGAGCCAGGGCATCATTCCGCTCGGTCTGATCGCCGAGGCAGTGCGGGAAGAGTTCGTACCATCGCAGCTGGAACAGG
>CAWAMU010000013.1:0-30225 GCA_963783265.1 uncultured Alphaproteobacteria bacterium
GGGTGGTCACAAGCGAAGTCATGACGGGGACGTAACGTGTGACACCCGTTTCGTAAATGGCCACGCGTTTCCGAAAAAGCATGCGCGCTTGCGCTGCAGGCCAAGTCGCGCCATTTGGCGTGCCATGAACGACATTGAGAATTCCGGTAAACCGCGCCATCTGGGCCAGACCAGCGCCTTGCCCGCCTCACCGAGGAGGCCGTGCTGGATTACGTGCCCAATCCGCGAAAGGGCGCGCTTTATCTCGTGCGCTTTGCCGCGCCGGAATTCACTTCGCTATGCCCGGTGACCGGGCAGCCCGATTTCGCCCATCTGGTGATCGATTATGCCCCAGGCGAAACCATCGTGGAATGCAAGAGCCTGAAGCTGTTCCTCGGGGCATTCCGCAACCATGCGGCTTTCACGAGGATGTGACCGTCGGCATCGGCCAGCGCCTGTTCGAAGAGATGCAGCCGCGCTGGCTGCGCATCGGCGGCTACTGGTATCCGCGCGGCGGCATCCCGATCGACGTATTCTGGCAAAGCGGCACGCCGCCGGAAGGGCTGTGGCTGCCCGACCAGGGCGTGCCCCTTATCGCGGGCGCGGATGACCAGTGTAAGTTGACGAATGCCTGAAGACTTGCGCGTATCAGACGGCGACAAATCCGGATCGACAAATTTAGGGGTTTCTATGCGTATTGTGATGATCGGTACAGGCTATGTGGGCCTGGTGTCGGGCGCCTGTTTTGCCGATTTCGGGCACGAGGTGGTCTGTGTCGACAAGGATCAGGCGAAGATCGACGCGCTGCTGAGCGGGCGAGATCCCGATTTTCGAGCCCGGCCTCGATGAGCTGGTGGCCAAGCAATGTCGAGGCGGGCGGCTGTCGTTCACGCTCGATCTGGCAGAAGCGCTGCCGGGCACGAAGCGGTGTTCATCGCGGTCGGCACGCCTCAGCCGCCGCGGCGATGGCCATGCCGACCTGTCCTACGTCTATGCCGCCGCGCGCGAAATGGCGCCGCTGCTGCCCGATGGCGTGGTGGTGGTCGACAAGTCCACCGTGCCCGTGGGCACGGGCGACGAGGTGGAGCGCATCATCCGCGAGGAAGCACCCGAACTGGAGTTCTCGGTCGCCTCCAATCCCGAATTCCTGCGCGAAGGCGCGGCGATCGACGATTTCAAGCGGCCCGACCGCGTGGTGATCGGCGTGAACGACGAGCATGCCGGAGAGCGTGCTGCAGGAAATCTATCGCCCGCTGACCCGCAACGAATCGCCGCTGGTGGTGATGAGCCGTCGCGCGGCGCGAGCTGACGAAATATGCCGGCAACGCCTTTCTCGCCACCAAGATCGGCTTCATCAACGAGATCGCCGACCTGTGCGAAAAGGTGGGCGCGGATGTGCGCGATGTGGCGCAAGGGATCGGCCTCGACAGCCGCATCGGCAATCGCTTCCTGCATGCCGGGTCCGGGCTATGGCGGCAGCTGCTTTCCCAAGGATACGCTGGCGCTGCTGAAGACCGGGCAGGATTACGAAAGCCCGCTGCGCATCGTGGAAAGCGTGGTGGCCAGCAACGACCAGCGCAAGCGCGCGATGGGCCGCAAGGTGATCAACGCGCTGGGCGGCGGCGATCAGCACGGCAAGACGGTGGCGGTGCTGGGGCTGACCTTCAAGGCCAACACCGACGACATGCGCGACAGCCCGGCGATCAGCGTGGTGCAGGCGTTGCAGGATGCCGGGATCGCTGTGAAGGCCTACGATCCCGAAGGCATGGAGCAGGCGAAGAAGGTGATTGACGGGCGTCACCTATTGCGATGGCCCCTACGAGGCGATGGACGGTGCCGATGCTGCGGTGATCGTCACCGAATGGGATACCTTCCGCGCGCTCGACCTGGAACGGGTGAAGACCCTTCTTGTCCAGCCGCTGCTGGTGGACCTGCGCAACCTCTACAGCCGCAGCGATGTAGAACGGCACGGCTTCACCTATATCGCCGTGGGGCGGTAAGCCGAGGGGGCCAGAACGGATTACATCGTCAGCTACTGAACTCCGGGTCCGTAGTGCAGAGGAGCGGTTCAGGCGCGGTCGATTGTCATCAGGTGATGGTCAACCAACTCAGTCGCGGCGGCGCATCAGGTTCTCCTGCGCCACCGTGGCGACAAGTGTGCCGTCTTCGGAAAAGAAGTGTCCCTGGCTAAGGCCGCGCGAATGTCCTGCCCACGGACTGTCGGTGGCATAGAGATGCCATTTGCTGAAATCGGGAGTTTCGTGGAACCACATGGCATGATCGAGGCTGGCAACCTGAATCTTGGGGTCGCCCGGGCGAACAGCGTGCGGCAAAAGCGCATTGCGCAGGAACAGCATGTCCGAGGCATAGGCCATCTGCGCGCGCGACCGCATCGGCACCCACGGCCTCCGGATCGCGAACGCGCATCCAGCACCCGGATCGTGGTGCCAGCGGTGCGGCCCCGAACAGCGATTGCACATCCAGCGGAACCGTCTCGACCGGGCGTTCCCACAAGCGGCCAAGAATTGGCAAGCAGTCGAAGTCGTCCTGCTGTGCTTTCCAGGCTTCCAGCGCGTCCCGTGCCATCGCCACGTCAACGACCTGCGGAGCATCGTCAGAATGGCTGAAACCCTCTTCGGCAACGTGCGAGGACACTGTCATCGTCAGGATCAGCGCATTGCCCTGATAGGCATCCACGCGCCGCCGTGCGAAGCTGCGGCCAACGGCAAGGGGTCGTGACTTCGAAGCGGGTTTCGCGGTCCGCGCGGCCCAGTTTGAGAAAATTGGCATGCAATGAGTGGGCCAGGCGCGGGCCTTCTTCTGCGAGTGATCCTGCCATCAAAGCCTGGGCCAGGGCATGGCCACCGAACAGCCGATCTCCCACGCCTGGGCCCGGTTTGCCGATCCAGATGCCGTCTCCGGCGGGATGCAGGTCAAGTATCTCTGAAAAACCGATGGGTGATCTCCTCCAGCAGGACAATGCGAGATGTTGCGGTTGCAAGTAAAAGGGGCCGGAGATTTCGCTCCGGCCCCTCTTTGCTCTGTTCGTGGCCTATCAGAAGCGGCCGCGCACGGTCACTCCATAGGTCCGCGGTTCTGCCAGGTAGGCAGAATAGGTTTGCTGCGGAGCGACAAAAGGCGTGTTGAACGCAACTTGCGTATAATCGACGTCGAAAAGATTGTTCGCCCAGAGTTCGACAGCCCAAGCGCGATCCGGTCCGGTGATACCGATACGGCCGTTCACGATGGTGTAGGCGTTCTGTTCCTTGCCGTACAAGAGATCCGAGCCGGTGTTGTAGTCGTCGGTAATGCGGGCGTTGAAAAACACCAGGCCGCGAAGACCGCCAGAGGTGAGTTCCGGTGTCCAACTGATTGACGAGGTCAGCACCAGTTCCGGCGCGTTGGACAGATTGTCTCCCGGAAGCAGGCGAAGAGCCGGATCGAGCGGAGCCCCGCTTTCATTGCCAATCAGATTGTTCTCGTAGGACGGTGTCGGCATAGGTAAAGCCCACCGTCGTGATGAAATCGCGGACCGGGGAGATCGTTGCCTCGACTTCGAAGCCCTGCGCGACAACGCCGGGCTGGACAGCGTCGGGAGAGCAAGAGCCCGTCGTAGGGCTGCCGTCCAGATCGCCACCCATCAGATCCGTGCCGCATGCGTTGACGTTCTGCACAAGGAAGACCGATCCGTTGAAGGTGTTCAGCTGGAAATTGGTGAACTCCTGCCGGAACGCCGCTGCACTGATCGAGAACGGACGCGACGAGTACTTGAAGCCAATTTCGTAAGCATCCACCGTTTCTTCCCCAAACTGCAGGGTTGATGGATCAATCGCATTGACGTTGAAAAACGCTGGATTGCCCAACGCCGAACGATCGAGGTTGAAGCCACCCGCCTTGTAGCCACGCGAGTAACTGGCGTAGATCAGCCAGTCGGGCGTGGGCTGATAGGACAGTACGGCCGTACCGGTAAACTCGTCCTCATCGCGCGAATCGGTTAGCGATACGCCGTCCAGTTCCGAAGTCGAATTGCCCTGGCACGAAAGCCCAATAATACCGCCGGCAATAGCGGCCAACTGCGGGTACCTGGAGCAGCGGGGAGAGGAGTTGCCGGTTGGTCGGGCAGATCGTGTTATCGTTGGTGAAGGTGGCGTCGAAATCCTTGGTCTCGCTGGTGTAGCGAAGGCCGACGGTCAGATCGAGCTTCTCCGTAATGTGAATGATGTTGTGCGTGAATAGCGCGAAGTTGTTGCTGCTTTGATCGTAAACATCACCAAGACTGCCAACGTCGCGTACCTGAGCCAGATTGTTGATACCCGCAATGATCAGCGGCGTTGCCGCGCCAAAGGCCGGGGCGCCTACCGTTCCGTCGATGAAGGCGATGGCCGGTCCGAAGCAATTGTCGGCAGACGGGTTGGCAAGTGCCGGGTTGATCAGCAGCGCGAGGCGGCAATTGACAAAGGTGCCGTAATCATCGCCGAAACGCAGATTATCCTGTGAGCGCAGTTGCTCATTGGCGTAATACCCTCCGACAAGCCAATCCAGCCGATCGTCAAACAGCGTACCGTTCAGGCGGATTTCCTGGGTGAACGTCTCGAAGGCACGCGCACCGCCAAATTCATTCGGGGCGCGATAGAGAAGGTCAACCTGGGTGTAGTCGGTATCCGAGCCCTGGAAGTTCGAATATTCGCGGTAGCCGGTAATCGACGTTAGAGAGACGTTGCCGAAATCCCAGTTCAGTTCGCCCGAAATCCCGTAATCTTCCGTCTCGCCAGCATAAGAACGGCCTGCGGTCGGATAGATGTCACGGTTGAAGGTATCCTGCGTCAAAGCACGCGGATCCTGTCCCAGACCCAGCAGGATGTTGACGATCGGGTTCTGCGTGCTCGTCAACGCGGGCGTGCCGACGCCGGGCCGCGCGAACGGATCGAGACCGGGGCTGATGCGGGCGAGCGGTGCGAAATCGGTCTGCACGAAGGTCGCCGCGCAACAGGCCTCGTCCTTGAACGAATAGTCGCCAACCAGGCGGAAGCTGATATCGGCGGTCGGCTCGAACAGCGCCTGTGCGCGGATCAGGTAACGATCACGGTTGTTCACATCGACGCCATTGGTCACGTCATTGTAAAAGCCGTCACGCTTGAAATACACGCCGTCAACGCGGGTTGCGATCGTATCGCCGAGGGGAACATTGATTCCGGCTTCGACGCGCATCGCATCATAGTTGCCGTATGTGAACGCACCATACGCGCCCAGTTCAAATTCCGGCGGCGCTGTGTAGATGTTGATGAGACCGGCGGAGGAATTGCGGCCGCCCAGTGTACCTTGCGGTCCGCGAAGAATCTCGACCCGGTCCAGCGGGCCCAGCTCGCTCAGCGCGTTGCCAGAGCGCGAACGGTAAACCCCATCGACGAACACGGCGACCGAGCTTTCGAGGCCGGGGTTGTCTCCCACGGTGCCGATGCCGCGAATACGCGCGGAGCCGTTCGCCTCGTTTCCGGTGGAGGAAACCAGCAGTGACGGTGCGACCTGGTTCAGCTCTCGAATATCGTTCGTTCCGGATCGCTCGAGCAATTCGGCGGAAATCGCGGACACGGCGATAGGAACATCGGTCAACGACTGCGCACGACCCTGCGCCGTTACGACGATGGTGAACTCCGGCTCTTCCGGCTCGTTTACGTCGCCACCTTCGGCCAGATCGTCATCGCTCGTCGGCTGCTGTTGTGCAGCGGCGATAGATGGCAGGCACAGAAGCGCTCCTGCAAGTGCACCATAAGCAATTGTATTGCGAAATACCGATTTCATAGCTCTCTCCCAGCTAACCGTTTTTCTTAATTTTCTTCAGAGAGTATGCCTTCGGGCCTGGCGCGTCGAAGCCTTGTTCCTGCTTCTTACAGAGCGTGTAAGCCTATGTACGGCAATCTCCCCTTCTGCGTTTACCTTTGCGCGGTTCCTTCGGCATAGGCAAGTAATTTGAAAGTTGGGTATCCTCCTGTTGCAGCTCTGCATCACCTGTATGCGGGGATACGCTTCAGGCGTAGCTTTGTTGAAGCGCCGAATAGATCAGCGTCTTGAGTTGACGACGGATTGGATAAAGGGTGGAGGGGTAAAGCTGCGTCATGAAAACCATGCTTATCCGCTCCACCGGATCGACAAAGAATGCGGTCGAATAGGCACCACCCCAATAGTACTCGCCCAGACTTGCAGGCATCAGCGTGCGCGAAGGATCGGTGACGACCGCAAAGCCAAGGCCAAAGCCGGTGCCCGCGTTGCTGGCTTCAGAAAACAGCGCATCGCTCATTTCGGTAAGATCCGCGCCGCCGGGCAGATGGTTGGCCGTCATCAGATCAAGTGTTTTGGGAGCAATTATCCGCGCGCCATCCAGACTTCCCCGGTTTAGCAACATCGCGCAAAATCGGTGATAATCCGCCGCCGTGCCGACAAGTCCCCCGCCGCCGCTGTGGAAGCTTGCAGGTGTAAAATGGGCACTCTGCGATCCGCTCTCGATACGGATCGCCTTACTGCCGGGAACATAGGCGAAACTGTCTGCCAGCCTGCCACGCGCATCCTCTGCCAGATCATAGCCGGTGTCGTTCATGCCAAGCGGAGCGAAAATGTGCTGGCGGAAATAGTCGCCCAGTTTCTGTCCGGAAATACGCTCTACCGCCACCCCCAGAACATCGGTAGCGACCGAGTAATTCCAGCGCTCGCCCGGCGCGTGCTGTAACGGGATACGCGTCAGTCTTTCCAGGTATTCGTCCGATGTAAGATCGCGCGGCAGGTCGATCATGGCGTCGCGATAGGCGGCGTCGACATTCGTGCGATTCTGCAAGCCATAGGTCAGGCCAGCCATATGGGTCAGCAGATCGACAAAGCGGATCGGGCGAGCAGGATGGGAAGGCGTGAAGGGTATCGCACCGCCACCCCCTGAGTAGACGCCGAGCGATCGGAATTCGGGCAGAACCCGCGTTACCGGGTCTTCCAGCGCGACCTTGCACTGTTCGACCAGTTGCATGAAGGCGATCGATGTGACCGGCTTCGTCATCGAGGCAATGCGGAAAAGCGCGTTATCTGGCAGGACATCTCCGACCCCATCGCCAGTGAGCGTGCCCGATTTCGCATGATAGACCGGCTTGCCCTCACGAGCGACGATCACTTGCATGTTCGGAAGTAGGCCGGGCTGAACATAGCGTTCTTCCAGAAACGTCCCGATCCGGTCCAGTCGATCCGAATCAAATCCCATCTGCTCTGGATTGGAAACATTCATCTTTCGGTCGACCCTCTCATGTAGCATACCTGCTGTTCCGCTTATATCGTATCGGCTTTATTTGCATACGCAATCCCATCATACCCAGTTTTCAGATTGTGTCGAAGGTGCTTGCGTGCAGTCCCCGGTAACGGTTATCAACCGGCGCAAGGAGAGAGATGCCAATGACCGATAAAGCAAACGCCATCGGCTGGGCGCCGCCCGAAGGCTGGCCCGCGATGAGTCGCGAAGAGGTGCGCGCCATGCTGACCGCGCCGGGGCAGCCCTTTGAAATGGAGACTGTGCCCATCGAAGGGCGGCCAACGCGGGTCTGGAAGAACGCGCCCCCCTCGCTTCGCGCCATCGCCCAGCAGGCGCGGGCTCATGGTGATGCCACCTGCATTGTCTATGAAAAGGAGCGGGTAAGCTACGATGCCTTGTTCCGCGCGATCGCAGCCTTGGCGCACGCGCTTGCCGAGCGTGGCGTGGGTAAAGGCGACCGGGTGGCGCTCGCGATGCGCAACCTGCCTGAATGGCCCGTCGCATTCTTTGCCATAACCTCGCTTGGCGCGATTTGCGTTCCGCTCAATGCCTGGTGGACGGCAGAGGAGCTTGGCTTCGCGCTTGAGGACTCGGGAAGCAAGGCGATTATTTGCGATGCCGAGCGCTGGGTCCGGATCGCCCAGGTGCGCAAAACTCTTCCATCGCTGGAAACCTGCATTGTCTCACGCGTGAATGCAGCGCCAGACGGGACGCATCGCCTGGAAGACCTTATCGGAACAAGCGACAACTGGTCCAGCCTGCCGGACCGCGACTTGCCCGATGTCTCTATCGCACCAGACGATGATGCCACTATTTTCTACACCAGCGGCACGACTGGTAACCCGAAGGGATCGCTTGGTACGCATCGCAATATCTGCACGAATGTACTGTCGACCAAATACAATTTGGCTTGCGCTCCGCTGCGCCGGGGAGAGATGCCGCCAGAGCCGGTGCCCAAGACGGTGCTGCTTGTGATACCGCTGTTCCACGTCACCGCCTGTTCTGCGGCGATGGTCGGGTACATCGTGTCAGGCCACGCGATGGTGTTCATGCACCATTGGGATCCGGAGGAGGCATTTCGCGTGATCGAGCGCGAGAAGGTCAATCTCACCGGCGGAGTGCCGACAATCGCATGGCAGTTGATCGAGCATGCCAAACGAAAGGACTACGATCTCTCCAGCCTGGAAATGGTGGGCTACGGAGGCGCTCCTGCTGCCCCGGAACTGGTGCGGCAGATTTTTGACGCTTTCGGGGCGATGCCGAGCAACGGCTGGGGCATGACGGAGACGATGGCGACGGTCACCGGGCATTCGTCCGAAGACTATCTCAACCGTCCCGAAAGCTGCGGTCCGCCAGTGGCCGTGGCGGATCTGAAGATCATGGCGCAGGACGGCGTCGAGGAATTGCCGGCAGGCGAGGTGGGTGAACTCTATGCCCGCGGTCCAATGGTGGCGAAGGGGTACTGGAAACGCCCCGAGGCGACGGCAAGAACCTTCGTAGATGGCTGGGTACGCACAGGCGATCTGGCGCGGCTGGACGACGAGGGCTTCTGCTACATTGTCGACCGGGCAAAGGACATGGTCATCCGTGGCGGCGAGAACATCTATTCCAGCGAGGTGGAAAACGTCCTTTACGAGCATCCTGCGGTCACCGATGCAGCGGTGATCGGCCTTCCCCACAAGCAACTGGGGGAGGAGCCGGCAGCGGTTGTGCATCTGGTATCGGGCGAAGCCGCAAGCGAGGAAGACCTGCAGCAATGGGTCCGCGAGCGGCTGGCCCATTTCAAGGTGCCGGTAAAGATCGTTTTCGTCGACGAAACGCTACCGCGCAACGCCAATGGAAAAATTCTCAAGAAGGACCTGCTGGATTTCTTCTGAAACATAATCCGGCAGGCGTATTCTATTCAAAGGTGATGACGGATCGGGCGATCTGTCCGGTCTTCATCTCCTCGAACGCTTCGTTCACGTCGCCCAGCGAGATGCGCCGGGAGATCAGTTTGTCCAGCTCCAGCTTTCCGGCCATGTAGAAATCCACGAGGCGGGGAATATCGACCGGGAACTGGTTCGATCCCATCATCGACCCGCGCAGCTGCTTTTCCTGCAACAGTTCATACCCGTTGATCTGTATTTTCTGCCCCACGGGGATCATGCCGATGACGGTTGCAATACCGCGGCGGCGGAGCATTCGGAAAGCGTCGCTGGCGGTGTCGGCCAGTCCGATCGCTTCGAACGCGTGGTCCACCCCGCCATTCGTCAGGCCGAGCACTTTCTTCCACACATCACCTTCCGAAGCATCAATGAAATCGGTTGCGCCGAAATCGCGAGCGAGCTGTTCCTTGCCCGCCACCCGGTCGATGGCGATGATCCGGCCTGCACCTGCGATTTGCGCGGCATTGATCGTTGCGAGGCCCACGCCGCCGCAACCGATCACGGCAACGCTTTGCCCGGGGCGAACTTCCGCCGTGCGCACCACGGAGCCGTAGGCGGTAACCGTCGCGCAGCCGAGCAGGGCGGCGCGATCCAGCGGCATATCCTTGCGGATTTTCACGCAGGCGTTTTCATGCACCAGCAACTGTTCGGCAAAAGCGGAGAGGTTGAGGAACTGGCTCATCGGTGCATCGGCGCTGCCCAGCCGCGGGTCTGCATCCTTCGCGCGACTGACATCGGGCTCGTTGCACAGCGACAGGTGTCCGCCGATGCAAAATTCACAATGACCGCAAAAGGCGGAAATGCAGGTAACCACGTGATCGCCCGCCGAGACGGTGCGCACCTCGCTGCCTACCTGCTCCACCACCCCGGCGCATTCGTGACCCAGCACGGTCGGCATGGGGGTAGGGTAATGGCCTTCGACAAAATGCAGGTCCGAATGGCAGACGCCGGTGGCGACGGCGCGGATCAGCACCTCGCGCGGGCCGGGCTTGGAGATAGCCACGTTTTCAATCTGTAGGGGTGCGCCAACTTCGCGCAGGACTGCTGCTTTCACGTCGTGTCTCCAGAATGGCTTCAGCTTGGACTCGCAAGGTCGCGAAAAATGCACCCTTTGCCAAGCACCATTTCGCGAATCTTGAAAAATGCGTATGTAGACAAAGCCCGCAAACGCGTGCATTCCGAACGCCGTTCGAACAACCGGTGCCGAAAGTAGGAGAGGCAGAAAAGTGGACTTCGACCTGAGTGACAGGCAACGCGCCATGCGAGACCGTGTGCAGAGCTTCATCGACGAGAAGATCCGCCCGCGCACAGGGGATTACAAGGCGGCGGCCAAGGCTGCTGACGAGGCGGGAAATCGCTGGCAACCGAACCCGGTAATCGAGGAACTGAAGCCCGTCGCGCGCGACGTCCGGCCTGTGGAACCTCTTCATGCCGCCACATTCGGGGCAAGAGCATGTCGACGACAGTTTCGAATTCGACGGAGAGCAACTCTCGAATCTCGAGTATGCTCTGTGCGCAGAGGAAATGGGACGCGTTTACTGGGCCAGCGAAGTGTTCAATTGCTCGGCCCCTGACACCGGCAACATGGAGGTTCTCAACCGCTATGGGACGCGCGAACAGAAGGACCGCTGGCTGACCCCGTTGATGAACGGTGAAATCCGCTCTGCCTTCCTGATGACAGAGCCCGATGTCGCATCATCCGACGCGACCAATATCGAGTGCAGCATCATTCGCGACGGCAACGAATGGCGCATCAACGGTCGCAAGTGGTGGAGCAGCGGCGCGGGCGATCCGCGCTGCAAGGTCGCCATCGTGATGGGCAAATCCGATCCCGACGGCTCTCGCCATGGCAGCCAGTCGATGATCCTGGTGCCGCTCGATACCGAAGGCGTGACCATCGAGCGCATGCTGAGCGTGTATGGCTACGACCATGCGCCGCACGGCCATGCGGAAATCAGCCTCGACAACGTGCGCCTGCCTGCCGATGCAATCCTGCTGGGCGAAGGCCGCGGTTTCGAAATCGCGCAGGGTCGCCTCGGTCCGGGTCGTATCCATCATTGCATGCGCACCATTGGCGTGGCGGAGGAAGCGCTGGAGGCAATGTGCCGCCGCCTTTCCAGCCGGGTCGCCTTCGGCAAGTTCGTCTACCAGCATTCGGTCTGGGAGGAACGCATCGCCCGCGCTCGCATCGATATCGATATGAGCCGTCTTCTCTGCCTGAAGGCGGCGGACATGATGGATCGTTCCGGCAACAAGGCCGCAAAGAACGAGATCGCGATGATCAAGGTGCAGGCGCCGAACATGGCGCTCAGCATTCTGGACGACGCGATCCAGGCGCACGGCGGGGGCGGGGTGAGTTCCGATCACGATCTGGCCGCCGCATGGGCCAGCATGCGCACGCTGCGCTTCGCTGATGGACCGGACGAGGTTCATAACCGCGCCATCGCCCGCAACGAACTTGGAAAATATACAGACCTGAAGGCAAAGCCGGGCGCGACGCGCGGACCCGTACCTTCGGGAGCAGGAACAACTTCATGACGCGCGAAGCCGCTATTGTCTCCACCGCCCGTACGCCGATCGGCAAGGCCTATCGCGGCGCGTTCAACGCCACGACGCCCGATGTTCTTGCCGCCCATGTCTTCGATGCCGCGCTGGATCGTGCCGGGATCGATCCTGAGCGTGTGGAGGACGTCTATTTCGGCTGCGGCAACCAGTACGGCCCGCAATTCTACAATATCGGGCGCAT
Source organism: uncultured Alphaproteobacteria bacterium (assembly GCA_963783265.1). Lineage (GTDB taxonomy): Bacteria > Pseudomonadota > Alphaproteobacteria > Sphingomonadales > Sphingomonadaceae > Alteraurantiacibacter. Next base: position 11,936 of record CAWAMU010000013.1, read on the forward strand.
GAGCGTATTCGGCAGCAAGCTTCCCGAAAGCGTCCCGGCGATGACGCTGGATCGCAAATGCGCGTCCGGCCTTACCACAGTCGCGCTGGCTGCGCGCAGCATCATGGCAGGGGATACCGATGTGATTCTGGCAGGGGGCGGCGAGTTCGTGTCCCTCACCGTGGTGCCGGGCATCGTCGATCCGTCCTGGCGTTCCGACAATGTGCTGCAGCCATGAACCCGACGCCTATATGGCGATGATCGAGACCGCCGAAATCGTGGCCGACCGCTATGATATATCGCGCGAAGCGCAGGATCGTTTCGCCGCGACAAGCCAGCAGCGCGCCGCCGCTGCGACCGAGGCCGGGCGGCTGGCCGACGAAATCGTGCCGCTGCAAACCGAGAAGGTGATCCGCGCCAAGGATGGCAGCGAAACGGGGCGCGAAACGGTGACGCTGGAAACCGATGAAGGCATCCGCGCCGGCACGACCTACGAAGCCCTGGAAGGGCTCAAGCCCGTCTTCAAGGATGGTGCCAAGGTCAAACAAGGCAAATACATCACAGCCGGTAATGCCAGCCAGCTTTCGGACGGAGCGGCCGCGCAGGTACTGATGGACCGCGCAACGGCAGAGGCCGAAGGGCGCGAAGTGCTGGGCATCTTCCGCGGCTTCCAGGCGGCAGGCTGCGCACCGGATGAAATGGGCATCGGCCCGGTCTTCGCCATTCCCAAACTGCTCGACCGTGCGGGACTGTCCGTCGCCGATATCGGGCTGTTCGAGATCAACGAAGCGTTCGCCAGCCAGGCGCTTTACTGCCGCGACAAACTCGGCATCGACCCGGAGAAATTGAACGTCAACGGCGGCGCCATCGCCGTCGGCCACCCCTTCGGCATGACCGGGTCGCGGCTGGTCGGCGCCGTGCTGCTGGAAGCGCGGCGGCGTGGAGAACGCTATGCCGTCGTGTCGATGTGCGTTGCAGGCGGCATGGGCGCCGCCGGCCTGTTTGAAATCCCCTCCTGAGCGAGAGACTGACGATGAACCTTGAATATAGCCAAGAAGAAGAAGCCTTCCGCGAGGAAGTGCGCGCAATTTCTCAAGGAGAAACTGCCCAAGCGACTGTCTGACAAGGTGCGCACCGACAAGCGGCTGACCAAGGCGGACCTGGAAGAGTGGCACGCAATCCTGAACGACAAGGGCTGGCTGGCCCCGCATTGGCCAGAAAAATATGGCGGTACCAACTGGTCGGTGATGCAGAAGTTCATCTTTGAGATCGAGACTGCGCAGGCGCACGCGCCGCGCATCGTGCCGTTCGGCCTTTCGATGCTGGCACCCGTGCTCATCAAGTATGGATCGGAAGAACAGTGCGAACATTACCTGCCGCGCATCCTGGATGGCACGGACTGGTGGTGCCAGGGCTATTCGGAGCCGGGTGCGGGATCGGATCTCGCCAGCCTCAAGACCAGCGCGGTTAGGGAAGGCGATCACTACATCGTCAACGGCCAGAAAACCTGGACTACGCTGGGCCAGCATGCCGACTGGATCTTCTGCCTGGTGCGCACGGACAGCACCGGCAAGAAGCAGGAGGGCATTTCCTTCCTTCTGATCGACATGGACACCCCCGGCATAGAGGTGCGCCCGATCAAGCTGCTGGATGGCGACGAGGAAGTGAACGAGGTGTTTTTCACCGATGTGAAGGTGCCGGTCAGCAACCTTGTGGGGGAAGAGAACAAGGGCTGGACCTACGCCAAGTATCTGCTGACTTATGAGCGCACCAATATCGCCGGCATCGGTGCCAGCATGGCGGCGCTTGAACAGCTCAAGGAAGTCGCGCGCACCACGAAGAGAAACGGCGTGCTGCTGATCGACGATCCCCTGTTTGCGCAGCGGCTGGCCAGGCTGGAAATCGATCTGGAGAACATGAAGACGACGAACCTTCGCGTGCTCGATTCGGCGGGCAAGGGCGGCGCTCCGGTTGCGGAAAGCTCCATGCTGAAAATCCGCGGCACGGAAATCCGCCAGGAAATAGGCGGCCTGATGCGCCGCGCGGCTGGCCGTTACGCACAGCCCTTCGTCGATGAAAGCTTCGACGAAGGTTATAACGGCGCACCGATCGGCCCCGAGTGGACCGGATCGACCTCGGCCCACTATTTCAACATGCGCAAGCTTTCGATCTTCGGCGGCTCGAACGAGGTGCAGCGCGAGATCATCACCAAAGCTATTCTGGAGCTGTAATCTCATGGATTTTGCAATCGGCGAAGACCGGCAGATGCTGGCCGACACCATGTCCCGCTTCTATTCCAACAAGTTCGGCTGGGAACAGCGGCTGAAGGTTATCGAGACGGACCACGGCTTCGACCGCGAGATGTGGTCGGAATTGGCGGAACTTGGCGTGCTGGGCGCGCTTTTCCCGGAAGATGCGGGCGGCTTTGGCGGCAATGCCTTCGATATCGGCACCGTATTTGCCGAAGTGGGCCGCGCGATAGCAACGGGGCCGTATCTGGGTACGCTGATGGCAGGGCGACTGCTGGCCGCGTCAGGTGAGGGCGAGGCGCTGGAAAGCGTGATCTCGGGGGAGAAGATCCTCACCTTCGCGCACGAACCCTCGCACGATGCGGAGACGGGCGAAGACTGCGATGTTACCGCCACGCAGTCCGGCGACGGCTGGACGTTGGACGGGGCGAAGGGAGTCGTCGATTATCTCGGCGCGGCAGACCTTGTCGTGGTGACCGCTGGCGATCAGGCTTTTCTTGTCGAGACCGGCGCGGACGGTGTCGAGGTGATTGACTACAAGATGGTCGATGGCGGGTCCGGCGGAGAGCTGCGCCTGTCCGGCGTTTTGGCAAAGGAGTTGTCCGGCGCGAACCGCGATGCGATTGCCGAAGCGAAGGCGGCAGGCATCGTGGGCGCTGACTTGGGAAAGCGTGGCGATCATGGACCAACTGCGCGACCAGACGCTGGAATACATGCGCACGCGCAAGCAGTTCGGTGTGCCGATAGGCAAGTTCCAGGCGCTGCAGCATCGCATGGCGACGCTGGCACTGGAGATTGAGCAGGCGCGTTCTGCATCGATCAATGCGGCGGCCTATTTCGACAAGCCCGAGCGCGATCGCTACGGCGCGGCGGCGAAATTCACCTCCGCGCGCGTCGGTTCATTGGCGGCCGAAGAGGCGATCCAGATCCATGGCGGCATCGGCATGACATGGGAATTGCCGCTTTCGCATTATGCCAAGCGCATGGTGATCCTCGGCCACATTCTTGGCGACGAGGACGAGCATCTGGCGCGCTATATGGAGATTATGCGCGCGGCCTGAACGACGGTAGCTGGCAGGGTTGTGCCGGAGTCTGCGAGAATCTCGACCAAAGGGCTTGCGCTCAGTAGCCTTCGAGGTTCGCCAGGCGGTCTGCATGGAAATCGGCATCGCCGTAAAGTTCCGCCAGCACCCGCTGGCGCTTCATGAAGAAGCCCACATCATATTCGTCGGTCATCCCGATTCCGCCGTGCATCTGCACCGCTTCTCGCACCGCCAGCCCGCTGGCCATACCGGCCACAGCTTTTGCAACCGAGGTATCGCGGTCTGCATCCTCGCTGCCTGCATCGAGCGATTGCTGCGCCTTCAGCGTGGCGGCGCGGGCAACCTCCATTTCGGAATAGAGATGCGCGGCGCGGTGCTGCAGCGCCTGGTAGCTGCCAACAATGCGGCCAAATTGCTTGCGCTGCTTGATATAACCGAGCGTCATCGCACTCGCCCCTTCGGCCACGCCGACCAATTCGGACGATGCGCCCGCGCGCACCGCATTGAGCACGTGATTGAGACCAGTGCGCCCGCCATCGATATCGCCGATCACCGCACTGCCATCCAGTTCCACGCCGTTCAGATCCACCCGGGCTGCAAAGCTGCTGTCGGCAAGGCGTTCAGCTGTCACGGTTACCCCGGATTGCGAGCGGGGGAGCGCGAACAGCGTCACGCCGTCCTCGTCTGCCGGGTTGCCGGATGTGCGCGCCGATACGATCAGCAGATCGGCTTGATGACCGAATGGCACGAATTGCTTGGCGCCGGACAAGCGGAAGCCGTTGCCGTGGCGCTCCGCCGCAAGAGCGACATTTTGCGGCCGATGCCGTGCCGCCTCATCCAGTGCCAGCGCTGCCACGGTCTCGCCAGCGACGATGCCGGGTAGCCATGCCTGTTTCAACGCGGGGTCGGCCAAGCGCAACGCTTCTACCGCGCCAATCGCTGTGCCGATGAAAGGCGAAGGCGTGAGGTTGCGACCAATTTCTTCCAGCACGATGCCCGCTTCGACATGGCCCATGCCAAGCCCGCCGTCGGCTTCGTCCACCAGTATTCCGGTAAACCCCATCTCGCCGAACTGCCGCCATAAATCGCGACAGAAGCCGGCAGGATCATCTGCATCGCGCAGGCGACGCAGGTGTGACACGGGTGCCTGATCGAGCATGAAGGGCCGAACCGTATCGGCGAGCGTTTCCTGATCGTCTGTAAGATAAAGCGCCATATCTACGCCTCCGGCAATTCGAGAATACGCTTGGCGATGATGTTGAGCTGGATTTCACTCGTTCCGCCTTCGATCGAATTGGCCTTGGTCCGCAGCCATGCGCGCGCCGCCTTGCCGCCGCCCGATCCCTCGCTGTCCCATTCCAGGGCGTCGCTGCCCCCTCCTGCCATCAGCAGTTCGTGGCGATCCTTGTTCAGTTCGGTCCCGTAATATTTCATCATGGACGGCTGCGCCGGATGGATCTTGCCCGCTTTCAGCTGGTCGATGAACCGTTCGCTCATCGCTGCAAAAGCGTGGCTGCGTACTTCGTGCATGGCGATCCGTGCGCGCAGGACAGGATCGTCTAGGCGGCCCCGATCATCCTTGCCGATCTTGCCCAGCGCATAGTCCGACAGCGAGGGCCCTTGCGCGCGGCCACCCATGCCCGAAATCATCTCGCGTTCGTGACCAAGCAGGTATTTGGCGACCGTCCAGCCCTGGTTGATCTCGCCCAGAACCTGGCTTTTGGGGACTTTGACATCGTCGAAAAAAGTTTCGCAAAACGGAGAGGAGCCGCTGATCAGAAGGATCGGCTTCGTCGCAACGCCTTCCGATTTCATGTCGAACAGCAGGAACGAAATGCCGCCCTGCTTCTGGCTTGTATCCGTTCGCACGAGGCAGAAAATCCAGTCTGCCTGATCGGCGTAGCTGGTCCACACCTTTTGTCCGTTGACCAGGAAATGGTCGCCCTTGTCTACCGCACTGGTGGCAAGGCTGGCCAGATCGGAGCCCGCATTGGGTTCGGAATAGCCTTGGCACCAGCGGATTGCGCCCCTCGCAATCTTGGGCAGATGCTCCTGCTTCTGCTCTTGCGTGCCGTATTTCAGCAAGGCCGGGCCGAGCATGGATATGCCGAAACTTTGCAGTGGTGCGCGGCAGCCCAGCGCCGCCATTTCCTGCTTCAGGATTTTGGTTTCGGCAGGAGACAATCCTCCGCCGCCATATTCGGTAGGCCAGTCAGGCACGGTCCAGCCGCGTTTCGCCATCACGTCCAGCCACTGCTTCTGCGCTTCGCTGGCGAAGGTGAAATTGCGCCCGCCCCAGCAGATGTCCTTTTCACTGCGCATCGGTGTACGCATTTCGGGCGGGCAGTTCGCCTCCAGCCAGTCGCGCGTTTCGCTGCGGAAGGTATCGGATGGGTCAGCCATTGAACCGCTCACCATTGGCAGCCTTGTCGCGCAGCAACTGGCTGATTTTCAACATCCGGCATCCGCTCCGCATGGCGCTCCAGCCCGGCGAGAACAGCGTCCAGCCCAATGGTGTCGGCCCAGAACATCGGCCCGCCGGTGTAAGGCGGCCAGCCGTAGCCGTTGACCCAGACGGTATCGATATCGCTGGCGCGCTGCGCAATGCCTTCTTCCAGTATAAGCGCGCCTTCATTCACCATGGGGTAAAGCAGGCGTTCGCGGATTTCATCGTCTGAAATGTCGCGCTGTTCCTTTCCGGATTTCTGGGCGAACTGGCGGATGACTTCGTTTACCTCATCCGACGGAGAGCGCTGGCGTTTATCGTCGTAATCATAGAAGCCCTTGCCGGTCTTCTGCCCACGCCGACCGCGCTCGCACAGCACTTCGCGCACGGTGGAGCTGGAGGTTTTGTCCGGGTCCCAGCCAATATCCAGCCCGGCCAGATCGGCCATCTGGAACGGCCCCATCGGGAAACCGAAATCGAGCAGAACCTGATCGACCTGCGCCGGGCGCACGCCCTCCATCAGCAGGGCACTTGCCTGTTCCTGCCGGGCGGCAAGCATTCGGTTACCGATGAATCCGTGGCACACGCCGGAAACGACTGCGACCTTGCCGATTGTCTTGGCGAGAGCCATTGCGGTTGCCATAACCTGCGGGCTGGTCTTTTCGCCGCGCACCACTTCCAGCAGACGCATGATGTTGGCTGGCGAGAAGAAATGCAGGCCGACAACCTGTTCTGGCCGCGATGTGCAGGCGGCGATCTGGTTCACGTCCAGATAGCTGGTGTTGGACGCCATGATCGCGTCCGGCTTGCAGATCTTGTCCAGCTTCGCGAACACGGCCTTCTTGATTTCCATCAGTTCGAAGACTGCTTCAATCACGAGGTCGCAATCGGCGAGATCATGATAGTCGAGCGAGGTGGTAAGATGGCCCATTGCCTCCTCGACCTGTTCCGCAGTCATCCGGCCTTTCCGCGCTGTTGCTTCGTAATTCTTGCGGATGATGCCGACGCCGCGATCAAGCGCATCCTGTTCGCGCTCCACCATCGTCACATCGTATCCGGCAGTCAGGAAATTCATCGCGATCCCGCCGCCCATCGTGCCTGCACCGATGATGCCAACCTTGCGGATGGGCAGGGACTGCACATCCTTTGGCACACCATCGATCTTGCCCGCCTGCCGCTCTGCGAAGAACACGTGGCGCAGCGCCTTCGATTGGTCGCCCATGACCAGCTCCATGAAGAATTCGCGTTCCTTGGCAATCCCCTCTTCATAAGGGAGCTGCGTCGAAAGCTGCACGGCCTCGATACACTTCGCCGGCGCTTCCAGCCCTTTCAGGCGGCGACCATGCTTTTCGCGGAAGGCATCGAACACGCCCGCATCGTGCTGGTGGATCTTGTCGGTACGCTGGCTGGAGACCGGATGTCCGCTGCGACCGGAGACTTCGCGGGCGAAGGCGATAGCTTCGTCGCGCAAGTCTTCAGCGGCCGCGATCCTGTCCACCAGGCCGATCTGTTCGGCCTTCTTGGCGGATATTGGATTGCCGGTTACGATGATGGACAGCGCTTCTTCCACCCCGACCACGCGCGGCAGGCGCTGCGTGCCGCCTGCGCCAGGCAGGATGCCGATCTTCACTTCGGGCAGGCCGATCTTGGTCGCCGGCACCGCGATGCGATAATTGCAGCCCAGCGCAATCTCGCACCCGCCGCCAAGCGCCGTGCCGTTCAGCGCGATGACGACCGGCTTGGCCAGGTCTTCGATGCTGTCGATCAGTTCGGGCAGGGTGGGGTGAACAGGCGGCTTTCCGAATTCGGTGATGTCCGCACCGCCTGAAAACATGCGCCCCTCTGCGCGGATCACAACGGCGCTTACGCCATCATCGCTGGCGGCCTCTTCGATTGCCGCGGCCATGGCGTTGCGAACTTCGGTGGAGAAAGCGTTGACGGGCGGGTTATCGAGCGTGACGACAAGGACTTCGCCTTCGCGCTGCGTGGTGACTTTGGACATGCTGGCTCCCATTGCGGATGATGTTTCGCGGTGCCGGAAAAATGGCGTGCGTGACTCCTCTTGAAGACAAGGTCTATTGCATACCGTGTTTTCAGACAAGCAGGTTTACGGAGGCAGCGTGCGGGGCTTTTGGGGGATGCGTGAAGCCGGGCGGTCTTGCCATGCCTCGGGCCAGCCAAGGTGGCTGCCTGTCCTTTGCTGTCCGATTTCGGGCCCTTGCTCCCCCGCAGCCTTTCTCACCCCCGTGGAAGGCCGGGCGGGCGCGTGACGGGGTGGGAAGTGGATAAACCGCCGTCAACCGCGATGGCTTGTCCGTGGATATAGCTGGCGGAGTCCGAGGCGAGGAACAGAGCCACGCGCGCGACTTCTTCGGGTTCGCCGCCGCGGCCAAGCGGGTTGAGGAGGCCGATCTGGTCCTCCTTACCCTTGGCACGGGCATTATTGTAAAGAGGCGCGGTCATGCCGGTCTCGATCAGGCCGGGGCAGATGCCGTTGATGCGCACGCCCGTCCCTGCAAGTTGCTGCGCGGCGGTCTGCACCAGGTTGATGACGCCCGCCTTGGATGCCGAATAGGGCGCCGGCCCCGCGCCGGAGCGCAGCCCTGCCACCGAAGCGGTGCAGACTATCGCACCGCCGCCGGATGCCTCGATGGCGGGCGCGGCGTGCTTTACGGCGAGGAAAGGCCCGACAAGATTGATGCGCAGCACTTCCATCCAGTTGGCGGCATCGCTGTCGAAAAAGCCGCCGCGGGCGTTGCCGGTGATACCTGCATTGGCGAAAAATGCGTGCAGGGCGCCAAACTCTTCGTGTGCCCGGGCGACCAGCGCAGCGACGTCGGCTTCCTCCCCCGCATCGCCCGTCACCGCTATGGCTTCGCCGCCCGCGCTGCGAATGGCAGAGACGGTGTCTTCGACCGCCTCGGATAGGTCGAACGCCAGCACTTTTGCGCCTTCGCTGGCGAAGAGAAGCGCACTTGCGCGGCCGATGCCCGACGCCGCCCCGGTGATGCAGGCGACCTTGCCGGTCAGGGCGCTCATATGCCTGAGCCGATGGTGACACCGCCATCGATCACCATCATCTGCCCGGTCATCCAGGCGCCCGCATCGCTGGCGAGATACACTGCTGCGCCGGCGATATCACGCGGTTCGCCAAGGCGCCGCATCGGCGTGGCACGCGCGGTGCGGTCGTGCATTTTCGGATCTTCCCACAGTGCACGGGCGAAGTCCGTTTTCACCACGCCGGGGGCGATCGCATTTATCCGGATGTTGTGCTGGCCGACTTCGACCGCGTAGTTGCGAACCAGCTGGAAATCCGCCGCCTTGGAGATGTTGTAGGCCCCGATTTGCGCCGAGCCGCGCAGGCCGCCGATGCTGGATACGACGATGATCGCCCCGCCACCGCTCGCGCGCATATCGGGCAGCGCCAACTGCACCAGCCAGTGGTTCGACAGCACATTGTTGTCGAGGATCTTGCGGAACTGTTCGTCCGTAATCCCATCCATAGAGCCGTAGTAGGGATTGCTCGCCGCATTGCAGACGAGGATGTCGACAGGCCCGAAATGCTCGTGCGTCTGCGCCACGAGATTTTCCAGCGCGGCCTTCTCGGAAATGCTGGCGGCGATGGCGACAGCGCGGGTTTCGCCATGCTTTTCATTTATCGCCTTTGCCACTTCTTCGCAGGCATCCTGCTTGCGGCTGGAAATGACGACCCGCGCGCCGTGATCGGCAAGCTCTTCGGCAATGGCGCGGCCAATCCCGCGCGATGATCCTGTAATGATGGCGGTTTTGCCGGCGCAATCGAATAGCGACATGTCTTGTACTCCTTCAAACAGGGTGAAATCAGGCTCCGGCTTTCCTGGCAAAATCCAGCGCGGCGGCAGCAAGCGGCTCCACCATCGCGGCTTTTTTCTGCGCATCCTTGCTCGAAGCGTTGCCATCGATGATGCGTTTCTTGATGCCTTGCAGAATGCCGACGAGACGGAAGAGATTGTAGGCGAAATACCAGTTCATGTCGGGCACGCTTTCACGCCCCGTGGCCTCGCAATACTGCTGCGTGATGTCTTCCAGCGAAGGAATGCCCAGTTCCGCCAGATCAAGCCCGCCCAGCTGCGCATTTCTTCCTCGCGGCGGGAGGGCCCAGTTCATCGCGAGATAGGTGAAATCCGCCAGCGGATCGCCCAATGTGGATAGCTCCCAGTCGAGGATAGCGCGCACCTGAGGTCCATCCGGCGCGTAAATCAGGTTATCGATCCGAAAATCGCCATGGATGATGCTGGTCCGCTCCTGCTCCGGCACGGTATCGGGCAGAAATTCGATCAGCCGTTCCACAGCTGGCAATTCTTCGGTCTGGGAAGCGCGGTATTGCTTGGTCCAGCGGCCAATCTGCCGCTCGAAATAATTTCCGGGAGCGCCATAATCGCCAAGGCCCGCATCCTGCGGATCGACGGAATGCAGGCGCGCCAGCGTATCGACCATCGCGCGATAGATGGGCGCCCGCTCATCCCGCGCGACGTCGGGCAGCTTTCCATCCCAGAACACGCGCCCCTCCACCATGTCCATGACATAGAATGGCGAGCCGATAACTTCTGTATCCTCGCACAGCACGTAGGGCCTGGCGACCGGCAGACCGAGCGGATGAAGCGCCTTTATAAGCCGGTATTCCCGCTCCACCGCGTGTGCCGATGGCAGGATCTTGCCGAAGGGCTTGCGTCGCAGGACGTAGTCCCGATCGCCAAGGGTCATTCGGTAGGTGGGATTCGATTGCCCGCCGGGAAATTTTGACAGGGACAGCAACGGCCCGTTCTCGTCCATGTTCTGGTGCAGCCATGCCGCCAGACCATCACCGTCAAGATCGGCAAAGCGGTCAGTTCCAGGGTCTTTCGTCATCCATGCCTCCAACGCATTTTTCGATACCATACGTTCGAAACTTGATCCGGCACAACCGGAAACATCGCTTGGCGGGGGCAGCGCTTTGCGCCATAGAGGGGGAATGAGTGAGCCAGCTTCAGAACCGGAAGAGGTGGCAGAGAAGCCAGCGCGCCGCGCCCGCTACGAGCGCAAGCGCGATGCCCTGCTCGATGCGGCAACGGTGCTCATCAATGATCGCGGAGCGAAAGCGACGACGTTGCAGGCCGTGTCGCAAGCGGTGGAGCTGAGCACCACTAGCGTCACCTATTACTTCCCCCGCAAGGACATACTGGCAGCGGCCGTGTTCGAGCGGGCGATGGAGCGACTGCGGGAATTCGTCGACATCGCTGCAAAGGAAGCGACCCCGCGAGAGCGGATAGGTCGATTGCTCGAACTCCACGTGGAATTGCGGGCGCAAGTCATCCGGGGGGAGGACGTGCCGGTTGCCACGCTGTCGGAAGTGCGCACGCTGGACGAGGAAATCCGCGCTCCGCTGTTGGAGCGATATATCGATCTGTTCCGCGCTACCCGCGCGCTGTGGGGAAATGACGATCCACGCCACAAGCCTTTGCTGACGGCGCGCGCGCATCTGTTGCTGGAATCGGTCTACTGGCTGCCGGTCTGGCTGGCACGATATCCGATCGACGAATTTCCTCGCGTTCGCCGCAATCTTTTCGATCTGTTCGACAACGGTATTGCCATGCCGGATACGAAATGGGCGCCCGTTAGGCTGTCGCCCGATGCCGATGGCGAACCGTTCGACGACGAGGCGCGCGGCTCGCCCAATTTCCTCGGTGTGGCAACGCGGCTCATCAATGAAAGCGGCTATCGCGGGGCGTCGGTGGTGCGGATCGTGGACGAACTCAAGGTAACCAAGGGCAGCTTTTACCATCACCTGGAAGCCAAGGACGAACTGGTTCTCGAGTGCTTCCGCCACACCTTCCGCCGAATTTCCGAAGTGCAGCGCAGCGGTGCCAGGGCCGGGACAACACAATTGGACCATCTCCAGGCTTCGATGGCGTATCTGATGGACCTGCAATTCGACGGTGAATTCCCGCTGACACGCACCTCCGCCTTGCAGGCGTTGCCTATCGATGTGCGCTTCGAGGTCGTCGAGCGTTCCGATCGCACAGCCTTGCGATACGGCAACACGTTGATCGAAGGGGCGCAGGAAGGGTCGATCCGCGTGGTCGATCCCAACGTTGCAAGCCAAACCATCGCCGCAATGCTCAATTCGGCATACGATCTTCGCAACTGGGCCGCGAAGATGAACCGCGATACCGCGATCAGGCTCTATGCCTCCTGCCTGATGCGCGGCCTGTTTGCCGATCCGGATACCATACTGGACGCCGCCTGATGCTGACAGCTGCGGACCGCGAGCGCATTCTTGCGCTGGAGGGGGCAGGCAATTTCCGCGATTTCGGCGGGTATCGGGTTGCTGATGCCGGACACGGGAAGGGGGGACGCGTGAAGCGGGGAATGCTGTTCCGGTCAAACCGCCTGTCGCAATTGACCGATCGCGATATCGCCACGCTCGACCAGACCGGCATTACCACGATCTTCGACCTGCGCGCTCCACGGGAGATCGAGGCCGACCCGACAGCATGGACAAGTGCGCATCTGGCGTTTCACACCTGGCCGCCGGGCCACAAGCGCCGGCTGGTGGACATGGCGCTCGAATATCCGCGTGATGCTGATGGCGCAGCGCAGCTGATGATCGATTTCTATTCCGAACTGCCGCGCACGCTGGGCCATGCATTCGGCGGTATCATCGCGGAAATCGCGGACGGCGGGGCGCCATGCGTCATGCATTGCTCTGCGGGCAAGGATCGCACCGGCATGGCCGCCGCGCTGCTGCTTTCGGCAATCGGCGTTCCGCGCGAGACGGTGCTGGACGATTACGCCCTGACCGACAGGATCGCCGCGAGCGAGGATGACATGGCGCGCTCCTTGTTCACCGGCCGCGATGGCGGGGCAAAGGCCCACAGCGCGATGCGCGAGGCATTCCCGGAAGAAGCCATTGCGGTCATGCGTTCGGCGCGGCCGCAATTTCTGGAAGCCGCGTTTTCCGGCATCGAACGCGAATATGGCTCGCTGGGCGCATATTACCAATCCATCGGCGTCGACACCGCCATGCGTGAACAGCTTGGCGCGGATGCTTGTCGAACCGGACTGATATTCCACGGAGAGAACTCGATGAAAGCCTTGCTATCCACCGCGCCCGGCGGCCCCGAAACGCTGGAACTGACAGAGATGGACGCACCTGTACCCGGCAAGGGCGAGCTTGCCGTGCGCGTGCTGGCCTGCGCCATCAATTACCCCGATGTCCTCATCATCGAAGACAAATACCAGATGCGTCCGCCGCGCCCGTTCGCTCCGGGTGCGGAAATCGCGGGCGAAGTTACCGCGATGGGTGAAGGCGTCGAGGGTTGGAGCAAAGGCGACCGGCTGGTTGCGGTGACCGGCTTTGGCGGGCTGGCAGAACACCTCGCCGTGGATTCCAAGCGCGCATTCCGCCTGCCACCCGGTGCCGATCCGGTAGAGGGCAGTGCGCTGCTTATGACCTATGCCACCACGATCCACGCGCTGAAGGACCGTGGTGAGCTTGGCGAAGGGCAGACCCTGCTGGTGCTGGGCGCGGCCGGCGGCGTGGGGCTGGCGGCGGTCGAGATTGGCAAGGCAATGGGCGCCCGCGTCGTTGCCGCAGTGTCGAGCGAGGAAAAGGCCGAGGCGGCAAGAGCGGCGGGCGCCGATGCAACGATGCTGTATGGCCGCGCGCCGTTCGACAAGGATGAAAGCAAGGCGCTTTCAGCCGCGTTCAAGGAAGCGGTCGGGCCCAATGGCGCAGACGTGATCTACGATCCGGTGGGCGGCGATTATTGCGAACCTGCGCTGCGCAGCATCGCCTGGGAAGGCCGCTATCTGGTGGTCGGCTTTCCCGCCGGAATTCCCAAGCTGCCGCTCAATCTGACCCTGCTGAAAAGCTGCGACGTGCGCGGCGTGTTCTGGGGCGGGTTCGTGATGCGCGATCCGGAGCGCAATGCAGCGCATGTCGAACAGCTTATGCGCTGGTGGCAGGACGGGATTATCACCCCGCATATCGATTGCACCTACCCGCTGGATCGAGGCGGCGAGGCGATCCGCCGCCTGGCCGATCGCAAAGCTGTGGGCAAAGTGGTCGTCACAGTCGGTTGACCATACTTTGTATTCGGGTTTACGCCTGTCATAGGCGCATAAGTGCATTCCGCCTTTTCAGAAAGCGGGATTTTCCGTTGCCACATGCACCGCGTTAGGGAATGATGCACTCTCGAATCGCTTGAGGGAGAGTGTATGCGCAACCGGTTCACCGAAATGTTCGGCGTCGATCACCCGATCATGATGGGTGGCATGCAATGGGTCGGCCGTGCGCCGCTTGTCGCCGCCGTTGCGGAAGCCGGCGCGCTGGGTGTGTTGACCGCGCTGACGCAGGCTACGCCCGAAGACCTCACGAAAGAAATCGCCGCCACGCGGGAGCGCACTGACAAGCCTTTTGGCGTCAATCTCACGATCCTGCCGACCATGAAGCCGCCGCCCTACGCCGAATACCGGCAGGCCATCATCGAAGCGGGTATCACCATCGTCGAAACGGCTGGTCACAAGCCGCAAGAGCATGTCGAGGACTTCAAGGCGAACGGCGTCAAGGTCATCCACAAATGCACCGCGGTGCGCCATGCCCTGTCGGCGCAGCGCATGGGTGTGGACGTCATTTCCATCGACGGCTTCGAATGCGCTGGCCATCCGGGAGAGGACGATATCGGCGGCCTGATCCTGATCCCCGCCGCTGCCGACGCGCTGGACATTCCGATCATCGCCAGCGGCGGCATTGCCGATGGTCGCGGGCTGGTTGCGGCGCTGGCGCTGGGGGCAGAGGGGGTGAACATGGGCACGCGCTTCCTCGCCACGCAGGAATGCGCGATCCACACCAATGTGAAGGAAAAAATCGTCGCCAGCACCGAGCGCGACACGAACCTGATCTTCCGCGACCTGCACAACACTGCGCGCGTGGGCAAGAACAGCGTGTCGGACGAAGTGGTGAACATCCTGTCGCGGCCCGAAGCCGAATTCCAGGACGTGGCCCACCTTGTCGCCGGAGCGCGCGGCAAGACCGTGATGGAAGACGGCGATCTCGACAACGGTCTCTACTGGGCTGGTATGGCGCAGGGCCTGATCCACGATGTGCCCACAGTGGCGCAGCTGGTATCCCGCATCATGCGCGAAGCGGAAGAGATCAGCGCGTACGCGTCTGCCGGGCCTGCTGGCATGAGCGGATTTGCGACAGCAATTTCGCGCGACGGCGAAATGTTGATCGGACCGTGGCGAAAGCCGCGCCAGATGCTGTCGGCGCAGTCGGTTTCCGGCAACGCGTCGATCCACGACGATGGCACCGCGAGACAGTTGGGATTTTCCGGCGGGACGATCGAGGGGCCGACGCATTTCTCGCAGTTCGAGCCGCTGGCCGAAGCGATCTGGGGCGGCGAGTGGCGGCGCACAGGCTGCCTCTCCGCGCATTACCGTGCCCCGGTTTTCGAAGGTGAGGCAGTGCGGGCCATTGCAACGCAGTCGCGAGATCAGCCTGATTACGCCGCCATCCGAATGGAAAAGGAAGACGGCACCGAAGTGCTGACCGGCTCCTTGTCAGTCGGCGAGGATGCGCCGCAAAGCGCATTGAGAGCACGGCTGGCCGGGTTGGACCCGCTTACCGAGCCGGTCCTTGTGGCAGACGTGCCGGTGGGCACACACACCTCGCGCATCCGCGTTACCATGGATCGCGATACGCATATGGGCGATCTCTACCCATTCACGCTGGCAGACAAGCTGGCCGTCATTACCGAGCCGAATGCGCGGTTTGACAATGAACTGCCATTTGAAATGATTTCGGTCCTCGCCAATGCCAATGCGGATGTCGAGCCCTTCGCGGTTCGCCGCCCCAGTGTGGGTCTGTTCGCCGATCAGGAAATCTGCCTGCACGACGGGCCTCTGAAAGTTGGCACAACCTATGAGGTGGAGCGAGAGGTGATCGCGCGCACAGGAAGCCGAAAGACCGAATCGCTGTGGACGGAGTATCGCATCTATCCCGCAGGGGAGAGCCGCGCCGGCGGCAACCATGCTGCTCAACCTCGCAACGTTGAAAGCAAGCTATCCCGACTACGCGGCAGATGCGAAGGCGATGTATGGAGAAGACTGCGATGCCTGATTTCAGCACTCTCGACCTGACGATCGACAACGGGCTCGCCGTCGCGACCTTCAATCGACCGGATGAAATGAACACGTTCAATCCGGCGATGATCCGCGATCTGCTGGCGCTGTTCGATCTCACCGATGCAGACGACGCGGTGCGCGCCGTCATCCTGACAGGATCAGGCCGCGCCTTTTGCGCCGGAGCCGACCTGAAGGGCGGCGGCGATACCTTCAACTATGAAAAACGGCCTGGCCGCGAAGATATCGGCGGGGAGGACCGCGATGGCGGCGGCATTGTGACCTTGCGGATATTCCGCAGCCTGAAACCCGTGATCGCTGCGCTCTAATGGCGCTGCGGTTGGAATCGGGGCGACGATGCAATTGCCGATGGACTGGCGCATGGCCGCCCAGGATTCCCGCTACGGCTTCGTGTTCTCGCGCCGGGGCGTGACGCCGGAGGCGTGTTCCGGCTGGTTCCTTCCGCGCATTGTCGGCATGGCCAAGGCGCTCGACTGGACGTTTTCGGGCCGGGTTTTCGATGCGGAGGAGGCGCTTTCCGCAGGGCTTGTGCAATCGCTCCACGCACCCGATGCACTGGTTGATGCAGCGAAGGAAAAGGCGCTGGAGATGACCTCGTCTTCGGCCCCTGTCTCGGTCGCGCTGGCGCGCCGTTTGATGTGGCAGGGCCAGACGATGGCGCATCCGATGGATATGCACCGCGTGGATAGCCGCGTATTCGCATCGCGCGGTCGATCTTCCGACGTGCAGGAAGGGATTGCAGCGTTCAAGGAAAAGCGCGCGGCCGATTATCCCGATGACGTTTCCGCAGATTTGCCGCCGATGGATTGGGCGCAGGAGCCGCCTTTCGCGTAATTTCGCTTCGATCCGGTCTGTCGCGTCCCACGCCATCTCTCGGAATGCGGACCTGGCCGGGCGAATGGGGGTCAGAGCCCAGACTTTGGCCCCTGACCTTTCGAGATAAGGAAGATAGTGCATGACGCCGGATACCGCCGCCGAAAACGCTCCCAAACGCGTACTTCCCGCCAAGGCGAACCTCGTGCTGGCGATGCTGCTGCTCGTCTACATCTTCAATTTTCTTGACCGGATGATGCTGTCGATCCTGGCGGCACCTATCCAGGCAGATCTCGGCATCTCGGACAGCGAGATGGGATTGCTGGGCGGCCTGGCCTTTGCGCTGCTTTACTCCACGCTTGCGGTTCCCCTGTCGGCTGTGGCGGATCGCACCAGCCGTAGCTGGGTCATCACCATCGCGCTGGTGTTCTGGAGCGCATTCACCGCGCTGTGCGGGATGGCGCAGAACTTCTGGCAGATATTCCTCGCCCGCGTCGGCGTGGGTATTGGCGAGGCGGGCGGCGTCGCTCCGAGCTATGCGATTATCGGCGACTATTTCCCGCCCCGACGCCGCGCCACGGCGTTGGCGGTCTATTCGCTGGGCATTCCGATCGGCAGCGCCATCGGCGTCATGGGCGGCGGCTGGATCGCGTCCGTCGTGGATTGGCGTGTGGCTTTCTTCGTCATGGGCGGACTTGGCATTGTCATCGCGCCGCTATTCAAATCGGTAGTAAAAGACGTGCCGCGCCAGGATAATGCGGATACTGCCGCTCAGGGTGGACGCTCTGTCATGGAGGTTGCCCGAATCCTCGCGAAAAAGCCGTCCTTCTGGTTCATGGCTTTTGGTGCGGCGTTCAGTTCCATGCTCGGCTATGGCATTGGCTTCTGGAAGCCGAGCTACATCCTGCGCACGTTCGATATCGGTTTGTGGGAAACATCCCTGTTCATCGGCGGCGTGTTGCTTATTGGCGGCGTGTCGGGAATGCTGGCAGGCGGCGCGCTGGCAGACAGGATGAGCAGCCAGAAAGCCTGGTATCCGCGTCTTCCCGCCATCGCCTTCATCATCGGGGGCCCGATCTACGCGGCCGGTGTGCTCACCGATAATCTGGTCCTCGCCTTCTTCCTCTTTCTCATCCCGCAGGGACTGGCCTACGTCTGGCTCGGCCCGATCCTTACCGCGATCCAGCATCTG
This sequence comes from uncultured Alphaproteobacteria bacterium, assembly GCA_963783265.1. Taxonomy (GTDB): domain Bacteria; phylum Pseudomonadota; class Alphaproteobacteria; order Sphingomonadales; family Sphingomonadaceae; genus Alteraurantiacibacter. The sequence goes on from CAWAMU010000013.1 coordinate 29,822, forward strand.
GTGGAGCCGAAAGCCCGGGCAACCGCATCGGCGCTGTTCCTGCTCATCAACAACCTTATCGGGCTGGGCGGCGGGATTTACGCCCTGGGGGCGATTTCCGATGCCTATGCACCGATTTACGGCGATGAATCGCTTCGCATCTCGATCCTGACCGTGCTGCCCATGTATCTTGTTGCGGGTGTCCTGATGTTGCTCGCGACGCGCACGATCGCGAACGACTGGGTAGACGAAACGTAGGAATCCCATCTTCTGGGTATCACGTTGCGGGAGAGCAGCGGCGCGAGACTTCATCATCTTCGCTGACCACGCCTTGAACACCGTCAGTTTGGAATTGGTGCAAGCCAACCGGCTTTCCTGCCCATCGGTCGTGACGCTTCATAGGAATGGTGCCGGTTAGAGGATTC
>CAWAMU010000014.1:0-13230 GCA_963783265.1 uncultured Alphaproteobacteria bacterium
GTCTCATCCCTCACCTTCGCAAACGGCCTTCAACTGCGCGGCACAGGCTTCCCATCCGGCGATGAAGCCCATTTCCTCGTGCGTCTTGCGATCCTCCTCGCGCCAGTGCCGGGCGCGGGCGGTGTAGCGCGTTCCGTCGCCCTCCGGCTCTATTTCCCAAATGCCGATCATGAATGGTCCGGCGGGTTCCAGAGCACCGGTTACCGCGTCGGTGGAAGCGAAGCGGCGGCCCTCTTCCCACGCGAGGTACAGCCCTTCCTGCGGCATCTCTTCGCCATCGGGTCCGCGAAAGACAGCCTTGTTCACACCGCCTGCCCGCTTGTCCTGTTTCACGACATCGCAGCGCCACGGAGACGGGCAGAACCATTCGCCCTGGCGATTGGCCATGACATCCCAGACCCGGGCGGGCGGCGCGTCGATGAAAGTGGTTACGCTCAGTTCCTGCATGTTATTCTCTTCTCCCATGTCAGTCCCTTCCCGTCGTGAAAATGGGCGAAAAACCGCCGAAAACCATGCGGGCGCCGTCGAAGGGCATCTCGGCCATCTCGTCCCAGAATCGAATCGTCCTGCATCCGCGCGTGGGCTGCATCGCAGGTTGCCTTGTCGGGCCAGATCATCCAGCTGAAGACGATTTTCTCGCCTGGCTCCGCTTTTGTTGCCATGCGAAAATCGGTCACCTTGCCGTCCGGGACGTCCTCTTCCCACGCCTCCATGATTTCGGTGACGCCATATTCGGCAAACTTGTCGGCGGCCCTGGCGGCAACGTCGCGATAAGCGTCCTTCTGGCCTTCCGGTACGGCGACCAGGAATCCTTGCACATACATCGCTTCTCTCCTCTTGAATGAGCTCGGTATTCAATCGCCGATCACGCTGGTCGGAAAGATTTACCGTCCTCGACAAATCACCCGTCTTGCATCTGATGCTCCCGATGGTTACTTAAAGCAACTATGAAGTTACAAAAAGAAACCAAGGGTACGGTCTCGCATGGCAAGTGGTATTCGGATGCCTGCGGGACGGCCTTCGCGCTGGAAGTTTTGGGGGAGCGCTGGTCGATGCTGGTGGTGCGGGAACTGATGCTTGGTCCGCGCCGCTTTTCGGCCATCCGCGCGGCGCTTCCCGGCATCAGCGCAAAGGTGTTGACGGAGCGGCTGGAAACGCTGGCCGAATGGGGTGTGCTGACGAAGTCGCAATTGCCGCCCCCTGTCTCGGCGCAAGTCTACGAATTGACCGAATGGGGCTATGCGGCGGACCGCGCGCTCAACGAACTGGGCCGCTGGGCAGCGCGTTCGTGCCGACATGATCCCGACCTTCCCCTGTCCACCTCCTCGCTGATGGGGTCGATGCGGACGATGCAATTGCCGGCCCTGGCCACAGCGCCAAACATGGCGATCGGGTTCGACCTGGGCGGCGAAACCTTCAGCGCGACTATCCGCGACGGAGTTCTTTCCACCGAGCGTAGCGACAGGGCCGAAGGCGACGCCGTCTTGCGCGCACCCGACGCGCGAACGGTGGCAGCCGCGCTGTATGCAGGGTTGCCGCTGGCTGCGCTGGAGGAGGAGGCCGGACTGGTCATCGAGGGCGACTGGGCGCTGGCAGAACGTTACCTTGCCTTGTTTGCCCTCCCGCCGAAGATCGACGCGTCCTAGCCAGAGCGATGCTCCCCGCTAGCCTGTGCCTGCGCAAAAAGGTCTGCCTCTCGCTGCGCCAGTTCCTGCCCTGCGGGCCGAGCGTGAACGCGGTCCAGCAATTCTTTCGTCCGCGAGTCGGAATCCGTCATCCTCCATCGCGGGCATCATCCGGAAAGGGCTGGCCGGCAGGAATTCCAGGGTCGGCTTGTGCGGGGTGGCGGGCACCAGCTTGTAGGCGAGGCGCTTCTCCTGCGCGACAAGCATCACCTTGCGCACATAGGGGCTGGTGGGAAACCCGTAGATCGTCAGCATGTTGCCCTCCCGCCCTTGGTCCGTATCGCGCCAGCATCTGTCTTGCAGCACGGTGTCTTGCAGCACTAGTGTGTTGCAGCGCTGGGGCCACCCGTCTAGGCAGCCGCTGAGATGAATGACATGACCAACACCGAAGATGGCGGCACAGCTATGGCCGCGCCCGATATCGAACTGGACGTCCGCGAGACATTCGGCATCGATGTAGACATGAAAGTCCCGGCCTTTTCCAAGGCGGACGAACGTGTGCCCGATACCGATGAGACTTACGTCTTCGATCCGGACACCACGCTGGCGATCCTTGCGGGCTTTGCCCACAACCGCCGCGTGATGATCCAGGGCTATCACGGCACGGGCAAATCCACCCATATCGAGCAGGTTGCAGCGCGGCTCAACTGGCCGACGATCCGCATCAACCTGGACGCCCACATCAGCCGAATCGACCTTGTCGGGCGCGATGCCATCGTGCTGCGCGACGGATTGCAGGTCACCGAATTTCGCGAAGGCCTGCTGCCGTGGGCGCTTCAGCACCCCGTGGCATTGGTGTTTGACGAATATGACGCGGGCCGCCCCGATGTGATGTTCGTGATCCAGCGCGTGCTGGAACAGGCGGGCAAGCTGACCCTGCTGGACCAGAACCGCGTGATCCGCCCCGATCCGCATTTCCGCCTGTTCGCCACTGCCAATACCGTGGGCCTGGGCGACACCAGCGGCATGTATCACGGCACGCAGGCGATCAACCAGGGACAGATGGACCGCTGGAACATCGTCGTCGGCCTGAACTACCTGCCGGCCGAGACCGAGCGCAAGATCGTGGGTGCGAAGACGAAGCTGGACGAAAAGATGGTGGCCGACATGATTCGCGTGGCGGATCTGACGCGGCAGGGCTTCATGAACGGCGACATTTCCACCGTGATGAGCCCGCGCACCGTGATCACGTGGGCGCAGAACACCGAGATTTTCGGCAACGCCGGCTATGCCTTCCGCCTCAGCTTCCTCAACAAGTGTGACGAAGCAGAACGCATGCTGGTGGCCGAATACTACCAGCGCGTCATGGGCGAGGATCTGCCCGAAAGCGTTGTAAGCAAGGCATAAGTCCGCGCATTTTCTGCGTTTCGTAGATTGTTCACTTGCCAGTCGGGCGCACTCGGCTAGCAGGATGTTTACATCTGAAACGAGGATTTGCGACTTGCCCAACCGTCTGACCGCCTCCCTGCTTGGCGCTGCCGCCATGCTGGTTATCCCTGCGTCCGCCTTCGCCAACACCGCCCCCAAAAACGTTGAGGTCGACCGTGCTGCACTGGAGCGTGATACTGCCGTGCTTGCAGCAGACAACATGGAAGGACGCGAGGCCGGAACACGCGGGCATGAGCGGGCGGCAGGCTATGTCGCCGGGCGCTTTGCCTCGCTGGGGCTGGAGCCTGCTGGCGATGAGGGAACCTATTTCCAGAACGTTACCCTGCGCAGCTATGTCCCGGCCGAGGATGGCAATGTGCTGTCGATCGACGGGATGGACGATCTTGTCGCTTTCGAGGATTTCTACGTCCTTGGCTCCCCCATCCGGGAAAGCGGCACGATAGAGGCACCGCTGGTGTTCGTCGGCTATGGCCTCGACATTCCGGGACGCGATGATTTTGCCGGCGTCGACCTTGAAGGCGCGGTGGCCGTGCGCGTCTATGGCGGGCCGGAAAACCTCGATTCCGAGGAAGCCTCCCACCTTGCCAGTACGATCGACGAACGCCTTTCGGATCGCGGCGCGGTGGGCATGTTGCTGTTGCGCACGCCGCAGCTGGAGGAGCAGTTCAACTGGGAGCAGACCACAAGGTCCGTGCAGCGCCGCCGCAGCACGACGTGGGTCGGGCCCGATGGCATTGCCTATACAGGCGCAGACAACCTTCTCGTTTCCACCGGCCTCTCTCCGCAATTGTCGCGCGAACTGCTGGAAGGGCACGATTTCGACTACGACGACCTAATAGAGGCCGAGACGACAGACGACGCGCTGATGCCCAGCTTCGCGCTGAACCGCACTATCCGCATCGATTTCGCCAGTACCTTCGAGGATGTCGATACGCCCAACGTGATCGGCATGCTGCCCGGCTCCGACCCCGAGGTGGCGGATGAATTCGTGATCCTGACCGCCCATCTCGACCATGTCGGTATCCAGCCCACCGAAGAAGATGGCGACGACGAGATCTACAATGGCGCGCTGGACAATGCCGTTGGCGTGGCCAGCATGATCGAGGTGGCCCGCCTGCTGAAGGAAACACCGGCCCGCCGCCCGGTGCTGGTGCTGGCGTTGACGGCAGAGGAGAAGGGCCTGCTCGGCTCCAGCTACAATGCCGACAATCCCACCGTGCCTGCGGACCAGATCGTGGCCAACGTCAATCTCGACATGCCTGTGGCGACCTATGATTTTGCCGATGTGGTGGCATTCGGGGCGGAGCGATCCACGCTCTATCCGCAAGTGGAGGCGGCAGCGGAAGAATACGGCCTGGCGCTAAGCCCCGATCCGCAGCCAGAGCAGGGTTTCTTCACCCGGTCCGACCAGTATTCCTATGTGCGACGCGGCATTCCGGCGGTATATCTGGATCTCGGCTTTGCCAATGGCGGCGAGGAAGCGCAGGGTGTGGTGTACGAAAACCACTATCACGAACCGTCGGACGAGATCGGCCTGATCGATTTCGCCGCGCTGGAGAGGTTTACCGGGGTGAATTATGCGATTGCACGCAACATCGCGAACATGGACGGGACACCGGCGTGGTATCCCGGCGATTTCTTCGGGACGACATACGACGGACGGATTGCGGAGGAGGACTAGGGCAGCGCACCCGATCTTCGTCGCCCCCTCGCATTACGTGTATTGTTCTGTTAATACAGCTGTGTGAATCGCATGTGGCGCAATCCCTTCAAACGGCGAGAGGCCGAATATGATCGCTGGGCAGAGCGGGACCTGGCGCTGGAGAATGCGCCGTGGTCGCCGCTGTCCGGGCTGGATGACGAGGATTTCGGCCGCGATGCGGTGCCGCACCGCTATTACGAGCGGGAACGCTATCGCAGCGGCTGGCGGCGCTTCCTGCCGGAACGGGCGCGCGGGCGGGGCAAGCTGTGGTGGGGCAGCCGGATTGTCGCCGCGATCCTCGGCATCTTCTTCCTGCTGGTGGCGTGGCTGGCGATAACCGCGCCGCTGTCCAAGAGCCTGGAACCTATCGCGCCGCCGCAGATCACGCTGCTGGCCGCCGATGGCACGCCGATTGCCCGCAATGGCGCTGTGGTTGAGGAGCCGGTGGAAATCGCGGACTTGCCCGCGCATGTAACTCAGCCCTTCCTCGCCATAGAGGACAGGCGTTTCTACGATCACTGGGGCGTCGATCCGCGCGGCGTGGCGCGGGCGCTGTTTACCGGCGTAGGTGGCGGCTCCACGATCACCCAGCAACTGGCCAAGTTCACTTTCCTCACCCCCGAACAGACCCTGACCCGCAAGGCCCGCGAGGCGCTGATCGCGTTCTGGCTGGAAAGCTGGCTGACCAAGGACGAAATCCTCGAACGCTATCTTTCCAACGCCTATTTCGGGGACAACATGTATGGCCTGCGGGCTGCGTCCCTGCATTACTTCTACCGCCAGCCGGAGAACCTGCGTCCCGAACAGGCGGCGATGCTGGCGGGGCTGTTGCAGGCACCCAGCCGCCTTGCCCCCACGCGCAATCCCGATCTTGCCGCAGAGCGGTTCCGCCTTGTGAAAGGTGCGATGGTGGCGGCGGGCTACATCACGCAGGAGAAGGCCAGCACGATGCCGGTGCCAACGCTGGACGTGCGTACCCGCAACGACCTGCCGACAGGCACCTATTTTGCCGACTGGGCGCTACCCACCGCGCGCGAACAGAGCGATATGACCTACTCGCGCCAGACGATCACCACCACGCTCGACAGCGAGTTGCAGGCGGCGGCCAATCGCGTGATCCAGCGCGCCCCGCTGGGCAGCGCGCAGGTGGCGCTGGTGGCCATGCGGCCCAATGGCGAAGTGGTGGCAATGGTGGGGGGCAAGGATTACGCGGCCAGCCCGTTCAACCGCGTTACGCAGGCGCGCCGCCAGCCGGGCTCCACCTTCAAGCTGTTCGTCTACCTTGCCGCGCTGCGCAACGGCTGGAGCCCGGACGATACCATATCGAACGCAGAATTCACCGAAGGCTCCTACCAGCCGAGCAATGCGAGCGATCGCTATTCCGATACGATTACCCTGCGCGAAGCCTTCGCCCAGTCTTCCAACGTGGCCGCGGTACGCCTGTTCAACGAAGTGGGCAGCGAGGCTGTGATCGAAACCGCGCGCGAGCTTGGCGTTTCATCGGAACTGCCGGAAGGCGATCCCAGCATGGCGCTGGGCACTTCTACCATGAGCCTGCTGGAACTGACTGCCGCCTACGCCGGTGTCGCCGGCAACAGCTTCCCCGTCGAGCCCCATGCTTTTGCCGCCGCGGAGCAGGGGTGGTTCGACTGGCTGCTGGACGGTCGCGGAAACCTGGGCAGCAGCGATCAGAAGGATATCGAGGACATGCTGCGCAGCGCGATCAACGCCGGCACCGGCCGCGCAGCGACGCTCTCGATTCCCAATTACGGCAAGACCGGCACCTCGCAGGACAATCGCGATGCACTGTTTGTCGGCTATGCAGGGGAGGGTGAAAACCGGTTGGTGGTGGGCGTGTGGATCGGCAATGACGACAATTCGCCGCTGGGCAATATCTCCGGCGGCGGCCTGCCTGCGCGCATCTGGCGCGATTTCATGCGCGCGGCACTGGGCGCGTCCGCCGCGCCGCCGCGTCCTACGCCATCTCCTGACCCCAGCGGCCCGGTGCAACCGCAGGATGTGCCGGACCTTCAGGATATTCCGCTGGGCGACGGCCGCCGCCTGATCATCAATGACAACGAGGCGGTGCTTTCGACCGATATCGAGGGTGTGCCGCTGGAAGTCCGCGTGCGCGATGGCGAGTTTTCGCTGGAGCTGGACGAGGCGGCAGCCCAGCGCGAGCTGGAGCGCAGAATGGACGAGGAAATGTCGCGCTAGAAACCCGCCTCGTCAGCCGTGCGGCGTGACGAGGTATTTTTCGCCCGTCGACATCTGCGCGTAATCCATCATCGCGTCCTTCGTCAGCATCCCTTCCAGATCGACACGGGTCTTGTACGAACTGGCGAAGGTGGTGGTCAGCCCGTCGTGAACGCGTTTGCGCAGACCCATCATCGTCTGCATGTCACAGCTTTGCAGGAAGGGCATCAGCAACCAGCCCGAAACGGTCCACCCAAAGCCATAGCTGGGCGTCAGGATCGTCGGCCCCAGTTCCAGCCGACCGTAGATGTACATCTTTTTTTGCTGGTTGGAGCCATAGCGGCTGTATTCGGTCATCTTCGAGGCGGCCACGCGCTCCATCGCGCGCAGGATCGTGTCGGTCGTGCGTCCGCCGCCAATGGGATCGAAGCCGAGATAGGCTTCTTTTTCGCCAATCGCCTCGGCCAGCTTCTTCTCAAAATCGTCGTGCGAGCTGTTCACCACGTGGCTGGCGCCTTGGCCTTCCAGCAGCTCGACCTGCGCATCCTTGCGCACGATGTTCACCAGGCCCATCCCGTCTTCCTGGCAAATGCGATTGAGCATCTGGCCAAGGTTGGACGCGGCAGCGGCGTGGACGATGGCGTCGTGCCCCTCGCGCTTTGCAGTCTCGACAAAACCGAGCGCTGTCATCGGGTTGACGAAGGAACTTGCGCCTTCTTCGGAGGAGTGATCCCCTAGCGGCAGGCACATCATGGCGTCCGCTATCGCATATTCACCAAACGCGTTGCCCGGTACGCAGGAGACCCGCTTGCCCATCAGTGCCTGCGCCTGCTCGCCGTCGCCAGCCGCGATCACCTCGCCTGCGCCTTCATTGCCGACGGTTTGCGGCTTGCCGTGACGGGCGGATTGTCCGGCGGCCATTTGCGGCATGATCTGCATCGTCACCTTGCCGGATTCGTAAGTCGCGTTCTCAAGGTCTGCACCCGCCGTCATCAGGAACAGGTCCGATGGATTGATCGGCGCGGCCTCCATCTTCACCAGCACCTGGTTACCGGTGGGCTGCGGAAAAGACTTCTCCTGCAGTTCCAGCACCATCGTGCCATCGGCGGAAAGAGTGGAAATTAGCTGGCGTCCGGTGGTGGTCATGCTGGTTGATCCTCTTCAGGGTATGTGGCCTTCACAAAATAGAGACCTTCCGGCGGCGCGTTAAGGCCCAGTGCCGCCCGGTCTCTTGCTTCCAACGCTTCGGCGACCCGATCTATCCCCCACGTGCCCTGCCCGACAAGCGACAGGCAGCCCACCATCGATCGCACCTGGTGATGCAGGAAACTGCGCGCGGCGGCGCGGATGATGATGGCGTCGCCCTCCCGGCTGACATCCAGCCGGTCCAGCGTCTTTTGCGGGCTGGCGGCCTGGCAATGGGCGCTGCGGAAGGTGGTGAAATCATGTTGCCCGACCAGCGCCTGCGCCGCCTGGTGCATCGCATCGGCATCCAGCGGGCGGGCAATGTGCCAGGCGCGGCCCTTCTCAAGCGTTAGCGGTGCGCGGCGATTGCGGATGCGGTATTCGTAGGAACGACCGACGCAGGAAAACCGCGCGTGCCAATCTTCCGGCTTCTGCTCGCACCCGATGATGGCCACGGGATCGGGGCGCAGTTTGGCATTGAGGGCCTGCATCAGGCGAAACGGTTCGAAAGGTTTCTCGATATCCAGGTGACAGCGCATGGCCAGTGCGTGGACTCCGCTATCGGTGCGGCCGGCGCTATGCAGCGTCACGGTCTCACCAGTCACGGCGTGGGCCGCATCCTCAATGCCTTGTTGCACGCTGGGGCCGTCTGCCTGCCGTTGCAGGCCAAAGAAGGGCCCGCCATCGAATTCCACGGTGAGGGCAAAGCGGTTCATGCGACGATGGTGCCCGCCGCCACGCGATTGCCGCGCAGGAAATCATCCAGCGCCATCGCGGGCTTGCCTGCCCGTTGCAGGGTGACCGGGCGCAGCGCGCCTGTGCCACAGGCGATGGCCATCGACTCATCCAGCACTTCGCCCGGAGCCCCTTCGCCGTCGGCAAGTTCGGCGCGGAGCAGCTTGATCCGCTCTCCATCCAGTTCCAGCCAGCTGCCGGGGAAAGGCGAAAAGGCGCGCACCTCGCGTTCCAGCATATAGGCGGGCCTGGTGAAATCCAGCTTCGCCTCCGCCTTGGTGATCTTGGGGGCATAGGTGGCCAGAGCATCGTCCTGCGGTTCGGCTTGCAGCGTATCGAAGTTTGCAAGAGCCTCCACCATCAGGCTCGCGCCCAATGCGGCCAGTTCATCGTGCAGTTCGCCGGTCGTCTTGCGATCGATATTGGTAGCGCGTTTCAACAGCATCGCCCCTGTATCGAGGCCGCGCTCCATGCGCATGATGGTAATGCCGGTTTCCTCGTCCCCGGCTTGAATCGCGCGGTGGATCGGCGCGGCGCCGCGCCATCGCGGCAACAACGATCCGTGAACATTGAGGCAGCCGTGTCTCGGCGCGTCCAACACGGCTTGAGGCAATATCAGGCCATAGGCCGCCACGACAGCGGCATCGGCATTCAGCGCCGCGAAGGCTCGCTGTTCGGCCACGCCCTTCAGGCTGGCGGGGTGGCGCACTTCGATGCCCAGCGCCTCGGCGCGTGCATGGACGGGGGAGGGGCGTTCCTTCTTGCCACGGCCAGATCGGCTGGGCGGCTGGCTGTACACCGCCACCACATCGTGCCCCGCCTCCACCAGCGCTTCCAGCGTCGGCACGGCAAAATCGGGAGTTCCCATGAAAACCAGGCGCATTGTCAGCCTTCCTATTCCTTGCGCGCGGCCCTATCTGCCGGAACATGGCATCGCAAGAGATCGAAAACCTCGCATCCGCATTGGCCCGCTTGCCAGGGCTTGGCCCGCGCTCGGCGCGGCGCGCGGTTTTGTGGCTAGTAAAGCATCGCGAGACGGCGCTGGATCAGGTGCTGGATGCGCTGGGCACGGTGAAAGAGAAGCTGGTGGAATGCGACACCTGCGGCAACGTGGACACGCAAAACCCCTGCACTATCTGTGCCGATCCCAAGCGCGACCCGAAATCCATCTGCGTGGTGGAGGACGTGGCAGACCTGTGGGCGTTGGACCGGGCGCGGCTGTTTACCGGCACGTTCCACGTGCTGGGCGGGCGGCTTTCCGCGCTGGACGGCATTCGCCCGGAAGATTTGGCGATAGACAGCCTGCTGGGCCGGGTCGAGGCGGGCAGGGTGGACGAGGTGGTGCTGGCCATGAATGCAACGCTGGAGGGGCAGACCACCGCGCATTATATCGCCGAGCGGCTTGAAGGCCATCCCGTTCGCATCACGCAGCTGGCCCACGGCCTGCCGGTTGGCGGGGAACTGGATTATCTGGACGAAGGTACGCTGGCCCAAGCCTTGCGCGCAAGGCGACCTCTGCAATAAAAGCCTTGCGCGCAAGACGGCCATCGGGCTGACGCATCCCCAAGTTCCGGCAGTCTGAATGTCGGCAATTGAAGGTTCAGGACCTTCGCCCTATATTGCCGCCATGGCTATTCGCGAAATCCTTGAAGCGCCGGATCCCCGGTTGAAAATCGTGTCGTCTCGTGTCGAAACATTCGACGACGACCTGAAAACCCTCGTCGATGATATGTTCGAGACGATGTACGATGCCCATGGCATCGGCCTTGCGGCCATCCAGGTTGGAGAGCCGATCCGCCTGCTGGTTATCGATTTGCAGGAAGAGGATCCCGACGCCGATCCCGTGCCGTGCGATCACGACGGGCATAGCCACACGCACCAGCCGATCATCAACGATCCGCGCGTTTACGTGAACCCTGAAATCCTCGATCCGTCGGACGATACGAAAAGCTATCAGGAAGGGTGCCTTTCGGTCCCCGATATCTATGCAGATGTGGAACGCCCATCAAAGTGCCGCGTGCGTTGGCAGGATCTCGAAGGAAACACGCACGAAGAGGAAATGGACGGCATGCTGGCGGTATGCATCCAGCACGAGATGGATCATCTCAACGGCATATTGTTCATCGATCATCTTTCGCGGCTTAAGCGCAACATGGCGTTGAAGAAGCTGCAAAAGGCCCGCGCCGCCTGATGAAGACCATCAGCTGGAGCCAGGCGAGCGTTGCTGGCCTGCTTTATGCAATGATGATGTGCGCCTGGGTGTATTACGACCGCGGCCTGGGTTTTGACGAGCTGTCCATCCGGTTTGCGATCTATTTCGTCGCCTTCACGGTTGGCTTCCGCGTCCTGATGAACCTGCTGGCAAAGCGCAAGGCTGGCCGCGACTGAGCCGCACATCAAAAGGGCCGCCCCGATGGAGCGGCCCTTTTCACTCCTGCGCTATTTGATGGGCACAAATCAGGTCGTGGCCGTTTCCACCATGCCTTGCAGCGCCTTCGTGCAGTCTTCCATGCATTCTCGGCACATGCGCTCGCAGCGGCGACAATGGTCGTTGTCGTGCTTGGCACATTCTTCCGCGCAGACCTTGCAGGCAATGATGCAGGCTTCCAGCAGCGATTTGATCACCACCGTATTGCCATGCGTGCGCCGCGCGGCAACCGTGCTGACGGCCTGGCAGATGTCCGAGCAGTCGGAGCATTTGCGGATGCATTCCGACATATCGCCGCTCTCCGCGTTGCACGCGTCCACGCAGGAATTGCAGATCGCCGCGCAATACATGGCGTGCTTCACAGCCTCTGCCAGCTGTTCGTTGTAGCCTTCACCCACGCTGGGGTGTTCCTTGATCATTTCCTTGATCGACATGTCTATCTCCTGCTTTCCGATTAAGGAGCGCGCGGGCCGGTGCTATTGTTCCGACAGTTCGTGTGCAAGGAGCAGCGGTTGCGGCAAACAACGGGCAGACTTGCAGAATTCCGCTCCAATGGCGTATTCGACGCGCGATGGATGCTCTTGATATCCCTCTTGCCCTGGCCGCGGGCACCGTACTGGCGCTGACGCTGGTAAGCGGGTGGCTCAAGTCGCATCTCTGGGCGTCGGAGGCGCTGATATGCCTTGCCGTGGGAGTGCTGGTTGGCGAGCATGGGCTGGGCCTGCTGCATGTCGACCCGGCGGGCAATGACAACCATCTTGCCTTCGTTGAGCAGTTCACGCGGATCACGCTGGCGCTATCGGTCATGAGCGCTGCGCTGTCCCTTCCCAGCGGATACATTGTGCGCAACTGGCGCAGCCTCGCGCTCATCCTGCTTCCGGGCACTGCGCTGATGTGGGTTGCCTCCGCGGGCCTCGCGTGGGCGTGGCTGGACCTGTCGTTGCTGTTGGCGCTGCTGGCAGGCGCCATCGTCACGCCGACGGATCCGGTGCTTGCCCGCAGCATCGTCTCCGGGCGATTGGCGGAAGAATGCGTTCCCGAACGGACACGCAGCATCACCACGGCAGAAAGCGGTATCAACGATGGGCTGGCCCTGCCGCTGGTGTTGCTCCCACTGCTGTTGATGGGCAGCACGAGGGACGCGTTCAGCGGGTCATTTGCCTTTCTCGCCTGGGAAGTTGCGGGCGCGCTGGCACTGGGCTGGGCGCTGGGCAAGGCGACCGGCTGGGTTTTCAGAATGGGGCGGGAAAAGGGTCTCGCCGAGACGAAATCGCTTACCGCCACCACCTTTGCCCTCGCAATGCTGGCGCTCGCCAGCGTGTCCTTGCTGGGGGCCGACGGAATTCTCTCCGTATTCGTCGCCGGGACGGTGCTCAATCGCGCGATGAAGGAGGAGCGGCAGGAAAGCCACGAGCATTTCCAGGACGCGGTCGACCGCTCGCTCACGCTGCCGGTCTTCATCCTGCTGGGGCTGATCGCTCCTGTCAGCAGTTGGCTGGAGCAGGGGTGGCCGCTGTTCGCAGCGGCGGCGTCGTTGGTACTGCTGCGCCGCTTGCCATTGTTTCTGCTGCTGCAACTGGTGGGCAGACCATACGCGGATTGGCGGGAAACGGTATTTGCCGGATGGTTCGGTCCGATCGGGGTGGCGGCGCTGTTCTACGCCGCATTTGCCGCAAAGCACGGAGCCAGCGAAATCCTGTGGCCGCTGATCAGCCTCACCGTGGTCCTGTCGGTCATCGTCTACGGCATATCCGCAACACCCCTGACGAAGCTCTACGGCAAGCATCAGACCGACTGAACGAAAGGGCCGCCCGTGCAGGGTGCAGGGCGGCCCTTGTATCAAGCCCAAAAAGGCGGGGCGATGCCCGCCGTGGGAAAACGTGATCAGGCGGCTTGGATCAGAACAGACC
>CAWAMU010000015.1:0-14270 GCA_963783265.1 uncultured Alphaproteobacteria bacterium
GATCATCTCCTCGGAGCAGGATGGAACAATAGTAGAACAAAGCGGGCGCGGTCAATATTCTTCGGTCACCATCGTCCCTCGCGCATGCGCAACTGTCGTTCCGCTTCGCGCGCGCTGGAGCTCGGGATAGGGCTTTCGGCCGGGATGGGCGGCAGCGTTCCTGCGGGCTTGTAATTGGCGACGATGGTGCCTTTGTCTGTCACCCAGTGATCGGTCATCTCAAGACGATTGACCGGCGTGCCCTCGCCGAACAGGCGCTTGCCACTTCCCAGCGTGAGCGGGAAAGTCATCACGAGGAGTTCGTCGATCAGTCCCGCCGCGAGAAGGGCCGGGTAGATCGTGCTCGAACCCTGGATCACCAGATCGGGTCCGCTGGTGGCTTTCAATGCCGCGACTTCGCCGATCCCGGCCAGCCGGTGGCTGTTTTCCCACGCCAGTTCCTGCTCGCCCCGCGTGAAGACATACTTCGCAGCGCGGGTGAAGGCATCGCCCATCGGCTTGTTCTCGCCCTCTGCATAGGGCCAGTAGGCGGCGAAGATATCGTAGGTCCGGCGACCCAGCAGCAAGTCGAATTCACCGCCGAACAATTTGCCGAGCGCCGGCTCGATCCCTTCGTCCCACAGCTTGAACACCCAACCGCCCTCGTCGAACCCACCGGTATAGTCCTCGGTCGGCCCCCCGGGTGCCTGCATCACTCCGTCAAGCGAGAGGAATATGCCCCCGGTGATCCTGCGGCCCATCTCAGCCACCCGCCATCGCGGAATTAATGGCCGCCTGGTCGATCTTGACCGTCTGTTGCATCGCCTCGAACACGCGCCCGCTCACCGCCGGACCGGAATGGGCCAAGCCGTCGATCAGCACCGTGCCGCCATTGGCCTTCACTGACGCATCCATCGCCTTATCTCCCCATCGTGAACAGGGGCGAGAATCCGCCCCACATCATGCGCTTGCCGTCGAATGGCATGTCCATGTCCTGCGACCAGAACTCGTCCTCATGCATTTTCTCGCCGGCTGCATCGCAGGTCGCCTTGTCGGGCCAGATCATCCAGCTGAAGACGATCTTCTCGCCTGGCTCTGCTTTGGTTGCCATGCGAAAATCGGTCACCTTGCCGTCAGGGACGTCCTCTTCCCACGCCTCCATGATTTCGGTGACGCCATATTCGGCAAACTTGTCGGCGGCCCTGGCGGCAACGTCGCGATAAGCGTCCTTCTGACCTTCCGGTACGGCGACCAGGAATCCTTGCACATACATCGCTTCTCTCCTCTTGAATGAGCTCGGTATTCAATCGCCAATCACGCTCTGGACTGAAAGATTTACCGTCCTCGACAAATCACCCGTCTTGCATCTGATGCTCCCTAAGGTTACTTAAAGCAACTATGAAGTTACAAAAAGAAACCAAGGGTGGAGTCTCGCATGGCAAGTGGTATTCGGATGCCTGCGGGACGGCCTTCGCGCTGGAAGTTCTGGGAGAGCGCTGGTCGATGCTGGTGGTGCGTGAGCTGATGCTCGGGCCGCGCCGCTTTTCGGCCATACGCGCCGCGCTGCCCGGTATCAGCGCGAAGGTGCTGACCGAGCGGCTGGAGACGCTGGCCGAGTGGGGCGTGCTGGAAAAATCCCAGCTGCCACCGCCTGTCTCCGCGCAAGTCTACGAACTGACCGAATGGGGCTATGCGGCGGACCGCGCGCTCAACGAACTGGGCCGCTGGGCGGCGCGTTCATGCCGACATGATCCCAACCTTCCCCTGTCCACCTCCTCGCTGATGGGGTCGATGCGGACGATGCAATTGCCTGCGCTGGCCACAGCGCCAGACATGACGATCGGGTTCGACCTGGGCGGCGAAGCCTTCAGCGCGGCTATCCGCGACGGAGTACTTTCCACCGAGCGTAGCGACAGGGCCGAAGGCGACGCCGTCTTGCGCGCACCCGACGCGCGACCGGTGGCAGCCGCGCTGTATGCCGGGTTGCCGCTGGCTGCGCTGGAGGAGGACGCCGGACTGGTCATCGACGGCGACCGGGCGCTGGCTGAACGTTACCTCGCCTTGTTTGCCCTCCCGCCGAAGATCGACGCGTCCTAGCCCGAACGATGCTCTCCGCTAGCCTGTGCCTGCGCAAAAAGGTCTGCTTCGCGCTGCGCCAGTTCCTGCCATGCGGGCCGAGCGTGAATGCGGTCCAGCCAGGCGCGGGTCCGCGGCCGCGTTGCGACATCCATTCCATAGGAAAGCGTGCGCAGGCAGCAGGCGACCGCGATATCGCCCAGCGAATAGGCAACTCCCGTCAGCCAGCCATCGCCGATCTGATCCTCGAGCCAGTCGAGCAGTGGCCCGGCGCGATTTTCCGCCGCATCGGCGGCGGTAGCATCGCCCTCGATGCCAAGCAGGGAAGGGCCGATGTGCCGGTTGAAGCCTACCGCGCGGGCCAAATCGGCCAGCAGCGTGTCGGCATATTCATCGAACAGGATCGCCCGACCGCGCGCCTGCGGATCGGCGGGCAACAGGGCAGGCTGCTGATGTTTGGCATCCAGATAAAGCGCAATCGCGGTGGAATCGGCGAGTCGGAAGCCGTCATCCTCCATCGCGGGCATCATCCGGAAAGGGCTGGCCGCCAGGAATTCCGGGGTCGGCTTGTGCGGGGTGGCGGGCACCAGCTTGTAGGCGAGGCGCTTCTCCTGCGCGACAAGCATCACCTTGCGCACATAGGGACTGGTGGGAAACCCGTAGATCGTCAGCATGTTGCCCTCCCGCCCTTGGTCCGTATCGCTCCAGCTTCTGTCTTGCAGCACTGGTGTCTTGCAGCACTAGTGTGTTGCAGCGCTGGGGCCACCCGTCTAGGCAGCCGCTGAGATGAATGACATGACCAACACCGAAGATGGCGGCACAGCTATGGCCGCGCCCGATATCGAACTGGACGTCCGCGAGACATTCGGCATCGATGTAGACATGAAAGTCCCGGCCTTTTCCAAGGCGGACGAACGTGTGCCCGATACCGACGAGACTTACGTCTTCGATCCGGACACCACGCTGGCGATCCTTGCGGGCTTTGCCCACAACCGCCGCGTGATGATCCAGGGCTATCACGGCACGGGCAAATCCACCCATATCGAGCAGGTTGCAGCGCGGCTCAACTGGCCGACGATCCGCATCAACCTGGACGCCCACATCAGCCGAATCGACCTTGTCGGGCGCGATGCCATCGTGCTGCGCGACGGTTTGCAGGTCACCGAATTTCGCGAAGGCCTGCTGCCGTGGGCGCTCCAGCACCCCGTGGCATTGGTGTTCGACGAATATGACGCGGGCCGCCCCGATGTGATGTTCGTGATCCAGCGCGTGCTGGAACAGGCGGGCAAGCTGACCCTGCTGGACCAGAACCGCGTGATCCGCCCCGATCCGCATTTCCGCCTGTTCGCCACCGCCAATACCGTGGGCCTTGGCGATACCAGCGGCATGTATCACGGCACCCAGGCGATCAACCAGGGACAGATGGACCGCTGGAATATCGTGGTGGGCCTGAACTACCTGCCGGCCGAGACCGAGCGCAAGATCGTGGGCGCGAAGACGAAGCTGGACGAAAAGATGGTGGCCGACATGATCCGCGTGGCGGATCTGACGCGGCAGGGCTTCATGAACGGCGACATTTCCACCGTGATGAGCCCGCGCACGGTTATCACGTGGGCGCAGAACACCGAGATTTTCGGCAACGCCGGCTATGCCTTCCGCCTCAGCTTCCTCAACAAGTGTGACGAAGCAGAACGCATGCTGGTGGCCGAATACTACCAGCGCGTCATGGGCGAGGATCTGCCCGAAAGCGTTGTAAGCAAGGCATAAGTCCGCGCAAATGCGCGTTTCGTAGATTGTTCACTTGCCAGTCGGGCGCACTCGGCTAGCAGGGTGTTTACATCTGAAACAAGGATTTGCGACTTGCCCAACCGTCTGACCGCCTCCCTGCTTGGCGCTGCCGCAGTGCTGGTTATTCCTGAGTCGCCCTGGCCAACACCGCCAGTGAGGTCGACCGTGCCGCACTGGAGCGTGATACTGCCGTGCTTGCGGCGGACAACATGGAAGGGCGCGAGGCCGGAACACGCGGGCATGAGCGGGCGGCAGGCTATGTCGCCGGGCGCTTTGCCTCGCTGGGGCTGGAGCCTGCTGGCGATGAGGGAACCTATTTCCAGAACGTGACCTTGCGCAGCTATGCCCCGGCCGAGGATGGCAATGTCCTGTCGATCGACGGGATGGACGATCTTGTCGCTTTCGAGGATTTCTACGTCCTTGGCTCCCCCATACAGGAAAGCGGTACGATAGAGGCTCCGCTGGTGTTCGTCGGCTATGGCCTCGACATTCCGGGACGCGATGATTTTGCCGGCGTCGACCTTGAAGGTGCGGTGGCCGTGCGCGTCTATGGCGGGCCGGAAAACCTCAATTCCGAGGAAGCCTCCCATCTTGCCAGCACCATCGACGAACGCCTTTCGGATCGCGGCGCGGTGGGCATGTTGCTGCTGCGCACGCCGCAGTTGGAGGAGCAATTCGACTGGGAGCAGACCACAAGGTCCGTCCAGCGCCGTCGCAGCATGACGTGGGTCGGGCCGGACGGGGTTGCCTATACGGGCGCAGACAACCTGCTCGTTTCAACCGGTCTCTCTCCGCAATTGTCGCGCGAACTTCTGGAAGGGCACGATTTCGATTACGACGACCTTGTAGAGGCCGAGACGACAGAAGACGCGCTGATGCCCAGCTTCGCGCTGAACCGCACCATCCGCATCGATTTCGCCAGCGAATTCGAGGATGTCGATACCCCCAACGTGATCGGCATGCTGCCCGGCTCCGATCCCGAGGTGGCAGATGAATTCGTGATCCTGACCGCCCATCTCGACCATGTCGGCATCCAGCCCACCGAAGAAGAGGGCGACGACGAGATCTACAATGGCGCGCTGGACAATGCGGTGGGCGTGGCCAGCATGATCGAGGTGGCCCGCCTGCTGAAGGAAACGCCGGCCCGCCGCCCGGTGCTGGTGCTGGCGCTGACGGCAGAGGAGAAGGGCTTGCTCGGCTCCAGCTACAATGCCGACAATCCCACCGTGCCGGCCGACCAGATCGTGGCCAACGTCAACCTCGACATGCCTGTGGCGACCTATGATTTTGCCGACGTGGTGGCTTTCGGGGCGGAGCGATCCACGCTCTATCCGCAAGTGGAGGCGGCAGCGGAAGAATACGGCCTGGCGCTCAGCCCCGATCCGCAGCCAGAGCAGGGTTTCTTCACCCGGTCCGACCAGTATTCCTATGTGCGACGCGGCATTCCGGCGGTATATCTGGATCTCGGCTTTGCCAATGGCGGCGAGGAAGCGCAGGGTGTGGTGTACGAAAACCACTATCACGAACCGTCGGACGAGATCGGCCTGATCGATTTCGCCGCGCTGGAGAGGTTTACCGGGGTGAATTATGCGATTGCACGCAACATCGCGAACATGGACCGGACACCGGCGTGGTATCCCGGCGATTTCTTCGGGACGACATACGACGGGCGGATTGCGGAGGAGGACTAGGGCAGCGCACCCGATCTTCACCGCCCCCTCGCATTACGTGTGTTGTTCTGTTAATACAGCTGTGTGAATCGCATGTGGCGCAATCCCTTCAAACGGCGAGAGGCCGAATATGATCGCTGGGCAGAGCGGGACCTGGCGCTGGAGAATGCGCCGTGGTCGCCGCTGTCCGGGCTGGATGACGAGGATTTCGGCCGCGAGGCGGTGCCTCATCGCTATTACGAGCGGGAACGCTATCGCAGCGGCTGGCGGCGCTTCCTGCCGGAACGGGCGCGCGGGCGGGGCAAGCTGTGGTGGGGCAGCCGGATTGTCGCCGCGATCCTCGGCATCTTCTTCCTGCTGGTGGCGTGGCTGGCGATAACCGCGCCGCTGTCCAAGAGCCTGGAACCTATCGCGCCGCCGCAGATCACGCTGCTGGCCGCCGATGGCACGCCCATCGCCCGCAATGGCGCTGTGGTGGAAGAGCCGGTGGAAATCGCGGACTTGCCCGCGCATGTAACTCAGCCCTTCCTCGCCATAGAGGACAGGCGTTTCTACGATCACTGGGGCGTCGATCCGCGCGGCGTGGCGCGGGCGCTGTTTACCGGCGTAGGTGGCGGCTCCACGATCACCCAGCAACTGGCCAAGTTCACTTTCCTCACCCCCGAACAGACCCTGACCCGCAAGGCCCGCGAGGCGCTGATCGCGTTCTGGCTGGAAAGCTGGCTGACCAAGGACGAGATCCTTGAACGCTATCTTTCCAACGCCTATTTCGGGGACAACATGTATGGCCTGCGGGCCGCGTCCCTGCATTACTTCTACCGCCAGCCGGAGAACCTGCGTCCCGAACAGGCGGCGATGCTGGCGGGGCTGTTGCAGGCACCCAGCCGCCTCGCCCCCACGCGCAATCCCGATCTTGCCGCAGAGCGGTTCCGCCTTGTGAAAGGTGCGATGGTGGCGGCGGGCTACATCACGCAGGAAAAGGCCAGCACGATGCCGGTGCCAACGCTGGACGTGCGTACCCGCAACGACCTGCCGACAGGCACCTATTTTGCCGACTGGGCGCTACCCACCGCGCGCGAACAGAGCGATATGACCTACTCGCGCCAGACGATCACCACCACGCTCGACAGCGAGTTGCAGGCGGCGGCCAATCGCGTGATCCAGCGCGCCCCGCTGGGCAGCGCGCAGGTGGCGCTGGTGGCCATGCGGCCCAATGGCGAAGTGGTGGCAATGGTGGGGGGCAAGGATTACGCGGCCAGCCCGTTCAACCGCGTTACGCAGGCGCGCCGCCAGCCGGGCTCCACCTTCAAGCTGTTCGTCTACCTTGCCGCGCTGCGCAACGGCTGGAGCCCGGATGACACCATATCGAACGCCGAATTCACCGAAGGCTCCTACCAGCCGAGCAATGCGAGCGATCGCTATTCCGATACGATTACCCTGCGCGAAGCCTTCGCCCAGTCCTCCAACGTGGCCGCGGTGCGCCTGTTCAACGAAGTGGGCAGCGAGGCGGTGATCGAAACAGCGCGCGAGCTTGGCGTTTCATCGGAACTGCCGGAAGGCGATCCCAGCATGGCGCTGGGCACTTCTACCATGAGCTTGCTGGAACTGACTGCCGCCTACGCCGGTGTCGCCGGCAACAGCTTCCCCGTCGAGCCCCACGCTTTTGCCGCCGCGGAGCAGGGGTGGTTCGACTGGCTGCTGGACGGTCGCGGAAACCTGGGCAGCAGCGATCAGAAGGATATCGAGGACATGCTGCGCAGCGCCATCAACGCCGGCACCGGCCGCGCAGCGACGCTCTCGATTCCCAATTACGGCAAGACCGGCACCTCGCAGGACAATCGCGATGCGCTGTTTGTCGGCTATGCGGGGGAGGGCGAAAACCGGTTGGTGGTGGGCGTGTGGATCGGCAATGACGACAATTCGCCGCTGGGCAACATCTCCGGCGGCGGCCTGCCTGCGCGCATCTGGCGCGATTTCATGCGCGCGGCACTGGGCGCGTCCGCCGCGCCGCCGCGTCCCACCCCATCGCCTGACCCCAGCGGCCCGGTGCAACCGCAGGACGTGCCGGACCTTCAGGATATCCCGCTGGGCGACGGTCGCCGCCTGATCATCAATGACAACGAGGCGGTGCTTTCGACCGATATCGAGGGCGTGCCGCTGGAAGTCCGCGTCCGCGATGGCGAGTTTTCGCTGGAGCTGGACGAGGCGGCAGCCCAGCGCGAGCTGGAGCGCAGAATGGACGAGGAAATGTCCCGCTAGGTACCCGCCCCGTCAGCCGTGCGGCGTGACGAGGTATTTTTCGCCCGTCGACATCTGCGCGTAATCCATCATCGCGTCCTTCGTCAGCATCCCTTCCAGATCGACACGGGTCTTGTAGGAACTGGCGAAGGTGGTGGTCAGCCCGTCGTGAACGCGTTTGCGCAGGCCCATCATCGTCTGCATGTCGCAGCTTTGCAGGAAGGGCATCAGCAACCAGCCCGAAACGGTCCACCCAAAGCCATAGCTGGGCGTCAGGATCGTCGGCCCCAGTTCCAGCCTACCGTAGATGTACATCTTCTTTTGCTGGTTGGAGCCATAGCGGCTGTATTCGGTCATCTTCGAGGCGGCCACGCGCTCCATCGCGCGCAGGATCGTGTCGGTCGTGCGTCCGCCGCCAATGGGATCGTATCCGAGATAGGCTTCTTTTTCGCCAATCGCCTCGGCCAGCTTCTTCTCAAAATCGTCGTGCGAGCTGTTCACCACGTGGCTGGCGCCCTGGCCTTCCAGCAGCTCGACCTGCGCATCCTTGCGCACGATGTTCACCAGGCCCATCCCGTCTTCCTGGCAAATGCGATTGAGCATCTGGCCAAGGTTGGATGCGGCAGCGGCGTGGACGATGGCGTCGTGCCCCTCGCGCTTTGCAGTCTCGACAAAACCGAGCGCTGTCATCGGGTTGACGAAGGAACTTGCGCCTTCTTCGGAGGAGTGATCCCCCAGCGGCAGGCACATCATGGCGTCCGCTATCGCATATTCACCAAACGCGTTGCCCGGTACGCAGGAGACCCGCTTGCCCATCAGTGCCTGCGCCTGCTCGCCGTCGCCAGCTGCGATCACCTCACCTGCGCCTTCATTGCCGACGGTTTGCGGCTTGCCGTGACGCGCGGATTGCCCGGCGGCCATTTGCGGCATGATCTGCATCGTCACCTTGCCGGATTCGTAAGTCGCGTTCTCAAGGTCTGCACCCGCCGTCATCAGGAACAGGTCCGATGGATTGATCGGCGCGGCCTCCATCTTCACCAGCACCTGGTTTCCGGTGGGCTGCGGAAAAGACTTCTCCTGCAGTTCCAGCACCATCGTGCCATCGGCGGAAAGAGTGGAAATTAGCTGGCGTCCGGTGGTGGTCATGCTGGTTGATCCTCTTCAGGGTATGTGGCCTTCACAAAATAGAGACCTTCCGGCGGCGCGTTAAGGCCCAGTGCCGCCCGGTCTTTTGCTTCCAACGCTTCGGCGACCTGATCTATCCCCCACGTGCCCTGCCCGACAAGCGACAGGCAGCCCACCATCGATCGCACCTGGTGATGCAGGAAACTGCGCGCGGCGGCGCGGACGATGATGGCGTCGCCCTCCCGGCTGACATCCAGCCGGTCCAGCGTCTTTTGCGGGCTGGCGGCCTGGCAGTGAGCACTGCGGAAGGTGGTGAAATCATGTTGCCCGACCAGCGCCTGCGCCGCCTGGTGCATCGCATCGGCATCCAGCGGGCGGGCAATGTGCCAGGCGCGGCCCTTCTCCAGAGTCAGCGGTGCGCGGCGATTGCGGATGCGGTATTCGTAGGAACGGCCGACGCAGGAAAACCGCGCGTGCCAATCTTCCGGCTTCTCCTCACACCCGATGATGGCCACGGGATCGGGGCGCAGTTTGGCATTGAGGGCCTGCATCAGGCGAAACGGTTCGAACGGTTTCTCGATATCCAGGTGACAGCGCATGGCCAGTGCGTGGACCCCGCTATCGGTGCGGCCGGCGCTATGCAGCGTCACGGTCTCACCAGTCACGGCGTGGGCCGCTTCCTCAATGCTTTGTTGCACGCTGGGGCCGTCTGCCTGCCGTTGCAGGCCAAAGAAGGGGCCGCCGTCGAATTCCACGGTGAGGGCGAAGCGGTTCATGCGACGATGGTGCCCGCCGCCACGCGATTGCCGCGCAGGAAATCATCCAGCGCCATCGCGGGCTTGCCTGCCCGTTGCAGGGTGACCGGGCGCAGCGCGCCTGTGCCACAGGCGATGGCCATGGACCCATCCAGCACTTCGCCCGGAGCCCCTTGCCCATCGGCAAGTTCGGCGCGGAGCAGCTTGATCCGCTCTCCATCCAGTTCCATCCAGCTGCCGGGGAAAGGCGAAAAGGCGCGCACTTCGCGTTCCAGCATTTCGGCGGGCTTGGTGAAATCCAGCTTCGCCTCCGCCTTGGTGATCTTGGGGGCGTAGGTGGCCAATGAATCATCCTGCGGTTCGGCTTGCAGCGTATCGAAGTTTGCAAGAGCCTTCACCATCATGCTCGCACCCAATGCCGCCAGTTCATCGTGCAGTTCGCCGGTCGTCTTGCGATCGACAGGGGTGGCGCCCTTCAGCAGCATCGGCCCGGTATCGAGGCCGCGCTCCATACGCATGATGGTAATGCCGGTTTCCTCGTCCCCGGCTTGAATTGCGCGGTGGATCGGCGCAGCGCCGCGCCATCGCGGCAACAGCGATCCGTGAACATTGAGGCAGCCGTGTCTCGGCGCGTCCAACACGGCTTGAGGCAATATCAGGCCATAGGCCGCCACGACAGCGGCATCGGCATTCAACGCCGCGAAGGCTCGCTGTTCGGCCTCGCCCGTAAGACTGGCGGGGTGGCGCACTTCGATGCCCAGCGCCTCGGCGCGTGCATGGACGGGGGAGGGGCGTTCCTTCTTACCCCGGCCAGAGCGGCTGGGCGGCTGGCTGTACACCGCCACCACATCGTGCCCCGCCTCCACCAGCGCTTCCAGCGTCGGCACGGCAAAATCGGGTGTTCCCATGAAAACCAGGCGCATTGTCAGCCTTCCTATTCCTTGCGCGCGGCCCTATCTGCCGGAACATGGCATCGCAAGAGATCGAAAACCTCGCATCCGCATTGGCCCGCTTGCCTGGGCTTGGCCCGCGCTCTGCGCGGCGCGCGGTTCTGTGGCTGGTGAAACACCGCGAGACGGCGCTGGATCAGGTGCTGGATGCGCTGGGCACGGTGAAAGAGAAGCTGGTGGAATGCGACACCTGCGGCAACGTGGACACGCAAAACCCCTGCACGATCTGCGCCGATCCCAAGCGCGACCCGAAATCCATCTGCGTGGTGGAGGACGTGGCGGACCTGTGGGCGCTGGACCGGGCGCGGCTGTTTACCGGCACGTTCCACGTGCTGGGCGGGCGGCTTTCCGCGCTGGACGGCATTCGCCCGGAAGATTTGGCGATAGACAGCCTGCTGGGCCGGGTCGAGGCGGGCAGGGTGGACGAGGTGGTGCTGGCCATGAATGCAACGCTGGAGGGGCAGACCACTGCGCATTACATCGCCGAGCGGCTTGAAGACCATCCCGTTCGCATCACGCAGCTGGCCCACGGCCTGCCGGTTGGCGGGGAACTGGATTATCTGGACGAAGGTACGCTGGCCCAAGCCTTGCGCGCAAGGCGACCTCTTCAATAAAGCCCTTGCGCGCAAGACAGCCATCGGGCTGACGCATCCCCAATTTCCGGCAGTCTGAATGTCGGCAATTGAAGGTTCAGGACCTTCGCCCTATATTGCCGCCATGGCTATTCGCGAAATCCTTGAAGCGCCGGATCCCCGGCTGAAAATCGTGTCGTCTCGTGTCGAAACATTCGACGACGACCTGAAAACCCTCGTCGATGACATGTTCGAGACGATGTACGATGCCCATGGCATCGGCCTTGCTGCCATCCAGGTTGGAGAGCCGATCCGTCTGCTGGTTATCGATTTGCAGGAAGAGGATCCCGACGCCGATCCCGTGCCGTGCGATCACGACGGGCATAGCCACACGCACCAGCCGATCATCAATGATCCGCGCGTTTACGTAAATCCCGAAATCCTCGATCCGTCGGACGATACCAAGAGCTATCAGGAAGGGTGCCTTTCGGTCCCCGATATCTACGCCGATGTGGAACGCCCATCAAAGTGCCGCGTGCGTTGGCAGGATCTCGAAGGAAACACGCACGAAGAGGAAATGGACGGCATGCTGGCGGTATGCATCCAGCACGAGATGGATCACCTCAACGGCATATTGTTCATCGATCATCTTTCGCGGCTTAAGCGCAACATGGCGTTGAAGAAGCTGCAAAAGGCCCGCGCCGCCTGATGAAGACCATCAGCTGGAGCCAGGCGAGCGTTGCTGGCCTGCTTTATGCAATGATGATGTGCGCCTGGGTGTATTACGACCGCGGCCTGGGTTTTGACAAGCTGTCCATCCGGTTCGCGATCTATTTCGTCGCCTTCACGGTTGGCTTCCGCGTCCTGATGAACCTGCTGGCAAAGCGCAAAGCTGGCCGCGACTGAGCCGCACATCAAAAGGGCCGCCCTGATGGAGCGGCCCTTCTGACTTCTGCGCTATTTGATGGGCACAAATCAGGTCGTGGCCGTTTCCACCATGCTTTGCAGCGCCTTCGTGCAGTCTTCCATGCATTCTCGGCACATGCGCTCGCAGCGGCGACAATGGTCGTTGTCATGCTTGGCACATTCTTCCGCGCAGACCTTGCAGGCAATGATGCAGGCTTCCAGCAGCGATTTGATCACCACCGTATTGCCATGCGTGCGCCGTGCAGCAACCGTGCTGACGGCCTGGCAGATGTCCGAGCAGTCGGAGCATTTACGGATGCATTCCGACATATCGCCGCTCTCCGCGTTGCACGCGTCCACGCAGGAATTGCAGATCGCCGCGCAATACATGGCGTGCTTCACAGCCTCTGCCAGCTGTTCGTTGTAGCCTTCACCCACGCTGGGGTGTTCCTTGATCATTTCCTTGATCGACATTTGTGATCTCCTTCCTAAGGTTATTCGGCGGGTTCGGGGATGGCTTCGGCAGAGGCCATGCCGGGTTTGTCGGACTTGCCCCCCATCATCTTTCGCGTGGCCTTCTCGATCCGTTCGCCGATCGACTGATCGATGTTGCGCCAGTATTCAAAGGCGCGCTCCAGCACCGGTTCGCTGACGTCCTTGGCCAGGTGTCCGGCGACATTGGAGACGAGGCGCTCGCGTTCGCCATCGTCGAATACCTTCGTCACGAGGATGCGGGGCTGGGTCCAGTCATCGTCGCATTCGCGCAAGGTATAGGCGCTGCGAACCATGTCTCCATCGGCCTGCCACTGGCCTGCCTCGCCAGCCAGAGCGGGATCGGCTGCGGGGCCGCCGTAGGAGTTTGGCGCATAGACCGGGTCTTCGGATTTCTGGACCCGCATGTGGCCGCCCTGCGAATAGGAATTTACCGGGCAACGCGGCTGGTTCACCGGGATCTGCTTGTAATTCACGCCCAGCCTGGCCCGGTGTGCATCGGCATAGGAAAAGCCGCGCGCCAGCAGCATCTTGTCGGGCGACAGGCCGATACCGGGGACCATGTTGTTCACCTCGAAGGCAATCTGCTCGATCTCGGTATGCCAGTCGGTGGGGTTGCGATCGAGCACCAGCTTGCCGACTTCGATCAATGGGTAATCATCGTGCGGCCAGGTCTTGGTGAGGTCGAACGGGTTCCACTTGTAGGTTCTGGCGTCCTCGTAGGGCATGATCTGCCATTTCAGCGTCCAGCTGGAAAAGTTGCCGTCGGCAATCGCGTTGAACAGGTCGGCGCGGTGGTAATCGGGATCGGTGCCTGCTTTTTCCACCGCCTCGTCCTGCGTGAAATGGGCGTTGCCGTCGCCAAGGTCGGTGTGGAAGTGAAACTTCACCCAGAACTTCTCGCCTGTTCATTCACCAGCATGTAGGTGTGGCTGGAATAGCCGTTCATCTCGCGCCATGTCCTGGGCACGCCGCGATCGCCCATCATGTATGCTACCTGGTGCGCGCTTTCGGGGCTGAGGGTCCAGAAATCCCACATCATGTCATGATCGCGCAAACCGTTGTCTGCACGCCGTTTTTGCGAATTGATGAAATGTTGGAATTTCATCGGGTCACGTACGAAGAAGATCGGGCGTGTTGTTGCCGACCATGTCGAAATTGCCTTCGTCGGTATAGAATTTCACCGAGAAGCCGCGCGGATCGCGCCAGGTGTCGGGGCTGCCACGCTCTCCCGCAACGGTGGAAAAGCGCATGCCGACATCCGTCTTGGTGCCCTTCTTGAACAGCTTGGCGCGGGTGTATTTCTCTACCTCGCCGGTCGTCTCAAAATAGCCGAACGCGCCGGAGCCCTTCGCGTGCGGGCGGCGTTCGGGAATGTTGATGCGGTTGAAGACCGCCATCTGTTCCAGCAGGTAGTGGTCGTGCAGGACGATGGGACCGTCACTGCCGACGGTAAGCGAATGCTCATCGCTGGGAGCGGGGATGCCGGCATCGGTGGTGGTGGGGGGAACTTTGTTTCCGAGCTTGTTCTTGGCCATGGGGGATGCCTTTGCGGGTTGGGGGATACCCAAACATTACGGCTGCTTGCAGAGTTGAGTTCCCCGAAATGCGGCATGTGGCACGATTTGCGCGCCAGTTGACGCCCAATAAAAAAGGGCCGCTCTTGTGAAAAGAGCGACCCCTTGAAATTCCAGCTTGGTCCGGTTCCTAGAACAGGCC
>CAWAMU010000016.1:0-30769 GCA_963783265.1 uncultured Alphaproteobacteria bacterium
TGAAAATCGCATTCATCGGCCTTGGCAACATGGGGGGCGGCATGGCCGCAAATCTGGCGAAAGCTGGTCACACAGTGCGAGCATTCGACCTTTCGGCAGAGGCGCTGACTGCGGCCGCGCAAGGGCTGCGAAACATTTGAAGCCGTCCGAAGCCTGCGAGGGTGTCGACGCGGTGGTCTCCATGCTTCCCAACGGCCAAATCGTGAAATCGGTCTATGAAAGCGACGTAATCGGGAAAGCCCCTGCCGATGCGGTGCTGATCGATTGCTCCACCATCGATGTTGCCACCGCGCGCGAGGTGATCGCTGATGCCGAAGCTGCGGGCCATGACATGGTGGATTCGCCCGTGTCCGGCGGTATCGCCGCTGCCGATGCGGGCACGCTTACCTTCATGGTGGGCGGTAGCGAGAAAGCCTTCAAGCGCGCCGAGGCGGTGCTGAAGGACATGGGCAAGGCGGTGATCCATGCAGGCGATGCCGGCAACGGACAGGCTGCGAAAATCTGCAACAACATGCTGCTGGCCGTGCAGATGATCGGCACGGCAGAAGCCTTCGCGATGGCGAAGAAGCTGGGGCTGGATCCGCAGACGTTCTACGATATCTCTTCGGTCAGCTCGGGCCAGTGCTGGAGCATGACGAGCTATTGTCCGGTGCCCGGCGTGGGCCCGCAATCGCCTGCCGACAATGATTACCAGGGTGGCTTTGCCACGGCGCTGATGCTGAAAGACCTGAAGCTGGCGATGGATGCCGCCGCCACTGCCCATCTCAATCCGCGCATCGGTTCGCTGGCGAAGGAGCTTTACGAAGCCTTCGACGGTGCAGGCAACGGCAGCCGCGATTTCTCGGCAATCATTACCGAATACGACTGAGGGCTACTCCGTTGCCGCTCATTGGCGACGCAGAGGGACCATGCCGTCGCCCACCACGGCGAAGGCAGACCAGTAGAACGGATGCGAGGTTTCCGGATCGTCCATCAGCTCCAGCTGGGCGCTGCGCAGCGCCTGGGTTGTCGCGACACCTTCTCCCGCCTCGAACAGGCCGGTAATCAACCGGCTGGTGGCGTTGAAATCGTCGGGCACGGGCCAATGGCTTGCCACCACCGTACGGCTGCCAGCACCCACGAATGCGCGCACCAGTCCGTCGAGAGCGAAATCGCCGTTGCTGCTGATACCCGCTTCACGACTGGCCACCAGTCCGCCGGAGCTTGCTGTGTTGCAGGCCGACAGGATGACGAGGTCGGCATCCAGTTGCAGGTCGAAAATCTCGGCAAAGCTGAGCAGGCCATCGGAATCGCCTTCGCCGAACGAAGTCATCAGGGCAGGGCGCGGCGGGCAGTCGGGCTGGGGTGCGGTAACCAGCCCGTGCGTGGCGAAATGCAGGATGCGGTATTCGTCCAGCCGGTCCATCGCCAACAGTCCCGTGTCGGTGAATGCCCCGCCGGTAAGAATAGCGGCCTCCCCGCCATCGGCTGACACGATCCGGTCAGCCGTGCGCAATTCGTTGGCGGCGATCGGGTTGTTCCACGCCGAAGCGCCCCATTGGCAACGGTCGCTATCCGCCGCGCCTACGCCCCTTGTCCCGGTGGGGAACCCACCATCGCCAAGTGCCAGGTTCTGGCCAAGCCCCAGATATTCGGCTTGCGCATCGGAAGCGCGCGCACGCCGCACATCGCGGAATCCCGTTGGAGAAACCGCGGTGGACACCTGCAGCGCCCGGCCCAGCCACGCGGTGCCGCGGTAATCGTAAGGGTCGGCGTCTTCGTTCTGCGTTGCGCGCATCATAGCGGGCGACGCTCTCGTCATCCATTACCAGCAGGTTTGCCGGCAGGCGCAGCAGCGCGCCGTCGGGTTCGAAAACAAGGTGGCTGGCTTCGCGCAATCGCGCATCGACCGGGGCGAACAGGGCGACATACAATTCGCGCGCGGTACCGATCTCGAAGGGATAGGTGATCGTCTGTCCGGCAAGCTCGATAGCGATGGAATCGCGCAAGCTGTCGACCATCGCATCGATCTCGCGGACCTGGGCGGCGACGCGATATCCGCGTGCCATGCCGTTCTCGATGTAGATGGCGTAGGCTGCGGCATCCAGCATCACCAGCTTGTAATAGGCTTCGCCGTCGGCAAGCGAGGATTGCAGGTCGGAAAGCGCCATCTGGTTGTCGCTGACGACACGGTAGCGCGGGTAGTTGGACAGCGATTGCTGCAATTCCAGTTGCAGGTCCTGAAGGGCGCCGAGTTCCGTACGCCTGGTGGTCAGCTCCCTCGCAGTAGCAACGTTGGCCAGGTCGCCGGTCAGCTCGATCTGGGCTATTTCACCGCGCATCTGCTCAATCGCGCGCGCCACGTTGAGCGAGCGGCGGAAAAGCTGCGAGGCTTCATCGCTGCCGCCCGAAAGCTCGCGCGCCAGCACCGCCTGCGTCTGGGCAAGGCCGGGCCGCAGCATCAACTGGCTGGCGGCGAACATGCGCTCGGCGGTGTCGGCCCTGTCGCTGCGATCGGCCAGAAGATCGAAATAGGGCGCCAGCAGGCGACGCAGCGTGGCACTGGGCTTGCTCTCGGCATCCTCCACCAGCGCACCATACAGTTCGATGGCTGCGTCCTCGCGACCGGTTCTGGCGAGCAGGCCTGCCAGTTGCGCACGCGCGCTTACCAGTGCGGGGGAGCCTGGGTAATTCGCCTGCAGGAGGCCGACCGCCTGGCGGTGATAGTCTTCCGCCCCGGCGAAATTGGCTTGAGCCTCCTCTATTGCCGCCAGTTCAGCAAGCACCTGCGCACGCAACCACAGGATCGAGACAATTCGCCCGTCACGCACGGACAGGAGGCTGTCCTGCGCCCCCAGCAGCGTCGTGCGGGCCTCGGCAGCAAATCCTTGCGAACCCAGCGCGGTGGCCCTGATATATTCGCCCTGCGCATCGAGCAACTGGACCCGCTCGAGCGTGGTAAGCTGGCCGGTGGCACCGGTGATGGCATTGCCCTGTTCGGCCGACAGCCTGTCTGCCAGCGGCAGGGTAACCTGCATGACGCGCAGCGAAGCAAGATCGCCTGCATTGCCCGGCAGGCGCGTGTCGAGCGTTGAAATCGCCTCTGCCGGTGCGTTGCGGTTCAGGGCATCGAGAGCCTCGAAATTGCGCGCGAGACGGGTGAGGACGGGATTTTCTCCGACCCTTCCGCGCGCGGCGACAAAGATCAGCGCGGCCTCGAGATAATTCCCGAGGTTGGATTGCTGGAGCGCTGCATTCAGCTGCGCTTCCACCGCTTGCTGCCCCTCCAGCTCTCCGGCGGCAGCGTTGAAGAACTCGGCCGCTTCGGCAAACTCTCCCGCGTTGGATCGGCGATAGGCTTCCACCAGGGCAGCGTCGGCTGAAATCGCCTCTGCCTGCGCGCGGGCAAATGCCTGGGCGTTGCTTGCCTGTGTCAGTGGTATGGAGACCGTGCCCGCCAGCAGCGTATCGGTGGCAAGGTTGGCCAGACCAAGGCGCAGGACATCGGTGTAGGCGGCCACGCCGTTGGCGATATAGGTCTTGCCATTGGCACTGCCGATGATGACCTCGGTCTGCATGGCGTTATCGGTGGCGGAGCATTGGTAGGTAGTGGCCGCGCGAAGGCCTCGTGGGACAGGCGATTGCTCCACGCGGGTGCAGACCGTCCCATCGCTGGTTGCTTCGCCCAGCAGATCAGCGGGGCTGATGTTTTCCAGTACGGCAAGGCTGCCGATGGGCGCAGCAGCATCGCGGCAGGTGATTACATAGCGCCGATCGAACAGGCCATCGCCTGCCTGGGGCGCGCGGATTTGCGCTTCGCACAAGCCGCCGCTGCCAATCGGAACCGAATCCAGCAGCGACACGCGAATGTCTTGCGCGCTGGCGGGCTGGACAAGGGCTGCCTGGCCAAGCGTGGCAAGACCAATGGCACCGACGGTCACGCCCACGGCGCGGCGAAACGCAATAGCGGTCCGGCGCATCAGTTTGCTCCCCCGTCTTCATCATCGACGGTTTCCGGGGTTCCCAGCGAATAGAGGGCGCTATCGCCGCCGCTGGTGACAGGATCGGTCACCCGTTCATCGTCCTCGACGATCGGTGCGTTGAACAGCGCCGGGAAGTCGACCCCGAATTCATCATCCGAAGCCGGCTCGGAAACTTCGGCATCCTCTTCCTCGTCATCCACCTCATCTTCTTCGAGCGGCTCCTCCAGGAGAGTGACATTCGGCGGAAGTATCGCTCGCTCCAGCGTCGGAATCTCCGGCCCGGGATTCGGACCAGGACCTCCGGGGGTTGGCGTCGGCGAGCCGCAATCAACTGTATTGATGAAGCAGTTGTTCAGCGTGGACGCGTCGCTGAAGGGTCCCTCGAGACCACCCGCGGATTCCGTAGCGAAGAAAAAATCGTTGTTGGTTTGGCTGGAATTGTTCGGTCCATCGAAAGCCCGACCGTAAACCACCACATTGAGTGGCGGATCGCCAGGGGCCGGATCGATCTGGCTGATCGAAAGGCCAGCGCCGCCCACGTTCACTTCGATCCCTGCAAAATCTTCAGCATCGCCGGTGTTCTGTCCATAGACATATCCCGTGGCCGAGAGAGAAACGGAGCCGGCGCTGATATAGGTCGAGGGTCCGGTTACCCCGGTGGCGGTTATATCGTCCAGCGCATCGGGGATCGCCGGGTCGAGCGGATCGGCAAGGATGATCGCGGCGATATCGCTGGTGGTCATCAGGATGCCGTTTGCGGAAAGGAACAGCGAACCTGCCGGCAAGCCGTCGCTGTCGGACATCGAAATGCCCCCGCCGGGCAGCAGGACCTGGAGTGTTTCGCTGGCTGACAGGCTCAGCGTGTCATTCAGCCCCATTCCATCGAAATCAAGCTGGCCAACCACGGCAAGCGTGCCACCGGATATGACGCTGACCTGCTCGAGATTCCCCGACTGCGAGCCGAGAAACTGAATATCGCGAACTTCAGCGTCGATCGCGTTGGGCGTTGCTGGCAGACGGAAGGTTAGCGAAGTCGGATCGAATGCCGCAGCTTCGGCAGCGGTCAGCGTCCAGCCAGCGCCAGCCGTCGTTCCGCCGAGGATATTCGTGTGGACCTCGTCCAGCGAAGTAATTTCGACAGACTGCGCTCCGACGCGTGAAAGCGGGCCGACTTCGATATCCAGCGAAGACAGTGCCAGAAAGTCGCTGCCGATAAACGGCGCGCTTGCATCGTCCCCGTCGATGAAAATTGTCCCGAGCGTGCTGAAATCGAAACTTGCGGTGAGATCGGCCAATGACGCTCCACCCACGATTGTGCCGCCGTTCGCGTATTCCAGTTGCAGGTCGCCCGTCATGAACACGTCGGCAAAATCGGGAATGACTATATCGCCGCCCGTCGCCGAAAGACTGGAAACAGTCGCTGCGCCCTCGTCACCCCCGGCAAACACCTCCAGCGATTGCATGGTGATCGAACCTGTGGGGGCGAGGAAATTGAAGCTGCCGGCAATGTTTTCCGCGCCGTTTACAGCCTCGATATATAGCTCCGTCACGCCAAGCGACAGCGTGGAGGGCAGCCCTGCGTCGAGGATTGCAAACGTGATATTGCCGGAGGTGTTGGTCGTGGTCGCCCCATTGCCCGACGCGGTGTAAGCCTCGGCATAGGTCTCGGTAAAGCTGGCGCTGGAACCATCGGCCAGCGTGACAAGATTGTCGCTGGCCGTCGCCACTGCGCCGTTCGAGCGGGAAATTGCCCCGCCATAAAGGAACAGGCGCGCGCTGGTGAGTGACGCATTGTCCAGCGCAATGCTCTGCAAGCCGCCGAGTGCGTCTCCACCCGGAGGAGAGGCGTTGCCGGTAGCGGTATTTTCCATGACGATATCGGCGGACGTTACCGTACTGTCCGTGATGGCGAAAATGTTGTCGCCCGCCTGCGCCGTGCCGCCATCCTGCGTATCGGAGCCGCCGCTGACTGCGAGAGTGAAGAAATCGATTTCGCCGAAATCGGCCCGGGACGCGATGATATCGAACTGCGTGGTCCCGCCAACACCGTCACCGCCCGTGCCATCGGCAGAACCCGCGCCCTGGCCTTCGGCAGACAGGACAGTCCGGCCGGTTGATGCCGCCGTGAAAGTGCTGTTGTCGATCGTGAACTGAATGGTCCCCCCGAACCCGCTGCCGCCCACAAGGGATGCCCCGCCACTGCCGGCAGAGCCGCCGCGACCTGTTCCGTCGAACACCAGGTCGCCGCCGAAATTCGCATCGCTTCCTGCAATGCTGAGGACACCGTTGCCGGCGGTGCCGTTTCCTCCGGTGGGGGCATCGCCGCCGGTCGCGCCGAAATTGGCGTCGACATTGCCGCCAAAATCGACGGTCGCATTGTCGGCATCAACAGTGACGTCGCCGCCAAGGGCATCGCCACCCGGCCCGGTGTCCGCGGAACCGCCAAGGGCAGAGACGTCTATCAGCGCATCGCTGCCAGGTATCAGGAACTGGCCACCACCCAGCGCCTCTACCAGGACATTGCCGCCGGTGGCATCGCCGCCGGGCCCTGAGCCCAGGCCGGCGCCGCCCACCGCGCTTCCCAGAATCTCGAACAGACCGTTGATGGTGAGCGCGGCGCCGTTGGCCAGAAGCGAGGTCGATCCCCCGGTTGCCGCGCCCCCGGCGAAGCCATCGCCGCCGCCCGCCGCATTTTCCATGTAGAGCTGGCCGTCGAACAACGTCTGGCCTGCGGCAAGAATGCTGAGATCGCCTGCGAATGCTGCCCCGCCATCGCCGCCGCCGGTAACACTGCCGCCGTACGCATCGGCGAACAGGAAAGTATCGCCGCCGACGGCGAAATCGCTGTTCGGAGTGACGGTAACCAGAACCGTGCCGCCTGTTGCAGATGCACCAGGCGAATCCGTGGAAACGCCGTCGCCCGCAATGGCGCTCGCATCGGCGGAAAGTTGCCCGTCGATCAGCACGAAGCCGCCGTTCACCCCGGTGCCGACGGTGATCGAGCCGCCGGTTGTATCGCCGGGAAGATCCGCATTGGGGCCCAGTAGCGAGGGTGAATTGGCGAACGCCTCCAGGTCCAGGCCACCGCCCACGGAGATGTCACCGCCTTCGAAAGCAAGGAATTCCACCTCGCCGCCGGTGAAGGCGCCGGCAAAATCGAAGGGACCGGTGCCATCCAGGTCGCCATTGGCCTGGACGAGGGTCTGGCCGCCAAACGTGATCGATCCGCCCTCGGCCAGGACTCGCGCCTGTCCGCCCGTCGATGCGCCAAGGGAGGTTCCGGTGAAATCGCTTTCGGCAAATGCGCTGGCGGTTATGGTGCTCGCGCCGCCGACGGACACCTGGCCATCGGGTCCGGCGCTGACAAGGGCGAGACCGCCGGTTACTGCATCGGGGAATGAATTGCCTCCCACGCCGAAATTGTTGGCCGAGAGATAAAGCTCCCCGCCAACCGTGATGCTACCTCCGAACGCGGTGTCGATAATGGCTTGCTCGCGCCCGACAACCACAAGATCGCCCGCGAAATCCGAAGAAGACTCGACACCGTCGACCAGCGTCTGATGGGTGCTGATAGCCGTGAGATTGCTGGTGGTGGAGAGACTGCCGAGAAAAATGTCGGCCGTTTCAAACGGGATATTGCCACGCCCATTGAAGAAGGAACTGGCGCCCTGGCCGGTCTGTCCGCCGTCTATCTCGCGCCCGGCGACATCGTATCCTGCCGAAAGAATGATCTCGCCATCCGACACCGTGGCCACGCCAGCCGGGTCAAAACCAAGGTTGCCACTGAACAGCGAGGAAACGCCGAGTTGCGAGCCGGATGCCGCGCGCGTGATCCCGTAGATGACATGATTGTCGCCGGGGCCGGACGAATCCGGACCGCCGGTGCTGCCGGTGTGGTTTATCGCAAAGCCTTCCACCCCGCCGCCGAACGGGATGACGATGTCGAACAGGCCGGAATTGTGCGTGAGCTGCGCTTCGACCGCGCCGACATAGGCGGTGGAGCCATTGAAATAGGCATCGCCCGCCATGTCGATCTGCGACGATGAAACGATGAAGAAACTGCCTTCGGGCGAGCCTGTCAGCGACGCGCCGGCCTGGATATTGATAAAGGAATTGCTGCCGGACAACAGCAGTGGTCCTGAACCACTGGCGAAATCGGTGAAGCTGGTGGCGTCGATATCATTGGTGCTCAGCACCAGTTGCGGAACCTGGAAAACAGCCGTCCCGCTGACGATGATCCCGGTGGGCGAATAGAAGGCAACGAAGCCGCCCGGCCCCACTTCGCCGAAATTGCCATCCAGCAGGATAGCACGAACCGTGCCGGCAAAATCGGTTGGAGTGGATACCGCCGTCGGCAGAATGCGGTTGAGCACCGCGAAGGTTGTTTCGCCGGGACCGCCCTGGAATGTGGCAACGTTTCCTGCAGGCAGGAAGGTCTCCACACCGCCGCTGTTCTCTATCGGCGCCCAGTCGACAATGGCATCCAGCCCGGTGATCGTGATCTCTTCCTGCCCGGGAATTTCGCGAATTATGGAAACGTCTCCCTGCACGATCGTGGGCGTCGCCTGGAAAGCCTGCGCTGAAACTGTTTGCGGAGCGGCCATTGCCGCCACCGTCAGTGCAGCGGGCGCGCAACTGCGCAGCAGGACAGAGCGGGTGGGCAGGGCGGGCTTGGTCATGACGTCCTCCAGGGGAGCAGTCGGGCGGTGAGGGAAAGCAGGATGCGGAAATCGTTGCGCTGCGTCTGGAAATCCAGCGTACGCAGCGGCACGGCGACGGCGATATTGCCTTGCAGGTTGGCACCGCGCACGAAGCGCATTCCGGCACCCGCGGACATCAGGGAATCGTCATTGTCGAGTGCCAGGCTGGGGTCTTCATTCCAGGCGCGGGCGTAGTCGATGAAAGCGAATGGCTGGAAGGCAACGGCATCCAGCGATCGCGGAACGAGCGACCCGTAGCCGATTTCGAAAGACAGGCCGACGCCCGGAATCTCCGATTACCGCGCCCGGATCGTAGCCCCGTCCGATGGAGTATTGCCCGCCCGAGAATTCCTCGAACGCAGGCAGCGGATTGCCGCTCACCTGCGCTTCCAGATCGAAGCTTAAGGAAAGCAGCGGAACGGGACGATATTCGGCAGACAATTCGCCGCGTACGAGGGTGGGTGTGGGATCCTGTTCGATGCGCGCGGGGGGAACTGCGCCGCCGGTCAGGCAGGCGGTAAGGTTTGTCCGGCAATCGCGCGCGGCGCTGAAAACGTCTACGCCCTTGCGCAATTCGACCTGGCCGGCAAGGCGGGCCCTGGGCTCGAACGGCGAATAGCCGCCCTGACGTTGCAGCGAAGCTTCGTCCATGAGGATGAAATTGCTGCGCACATAGGCCGTGCGCACGCGGTCTTCGGTGATGTTGGTGCCGCTGAAGGTAACGTCCTGGTCGATGTAGTCGAAACCGGCGCCCGCCCAGATCGATGCCTCCTGCGTGCGCAGGAAGGGATAGCTTACCTCGAGATTTGCCAGGACTGTTTCGGATTCGATGGTGAAGCCGGGCAGGGCGCTCGGCTCTGTCCAGCCCAGTGTCAGCGCCCCGCCCAGCGTCAGCCCGTCGCCGCCCAAACGCATGTCATGGGCGATCTGCAGCGTCTGCTGTTCCACCAGGTCGAGCGTGCTGAACAGCGCTATCGACGTGCGATCTCCCATCCCGGTGAGTCCGTACGCCTCGGCGCGAACAAGCCCGCCGAAGCGGCCCAGCGCCTTGCTGCCCCAGTTCTGCACATTGGCATCGAGAGCGAATGTATCGCGCAGCACAGCCACTTCGCCAACAAGGTCGCCCGGTTCGCCGCCGTCGGCGGGACGCAGGCTGAGGCGCACTTCCATGCCTGGAACATCGTTCGCCAGCAGCAGGTAGCGTTCGGCTTCGTTGATATTGAACACGGGCTGGTTGACGAGACGATCGAGATAGCCCGACAGGACGCTTTCGGCGCCCTGGGTATCGCCACGCGCCCGGATCGCCACCAGGCGGCCCAGCACCACGCGCATTTCGGCATTGCCATCGCCAAGACTTTGCGGCGGGATTTCGACGGCGGCGAGGTAGCCGGCCTCGTTCAACAGCGCCGCAGCGCGATCGCGAATGTCGCACAGGGCACGAATTGGCAACTCCTGCCCGAGATAGCCCTGGTGGGCCTGCGCCAGCGCCACCTCGGCGGCACGCTCTGCCCCGGCGTAGGTAACGCTTTCCAGGATGATGGTCAGGTCTTCATATTCTGCAAGGTCCAGTGCGCAGGCGCGCCTGGACATCTCGCCGTCGACCGTAAGCGTCGTTCCCTGGCGCAGATCGGGCCGTTCCTGCGGCGCCGTCAATTCATCTCGCGTTGGCGGGCGCACATCCTGCGCGAGTACAGTCGGTGCAAGCAGCCCAATTGAACTTGCAGCAAGCGCCAGTGCTGCCAGTCGCGATTGCGAACCGGCAACCGGCGTGCGCCGATCAAGCGAATAAATCGTCATTCGGTCTGTTCCCTTCCCCCGGTCGGGTCACGACCACCTCTTGCAAACAACTATGCCGATATTGCGACGCAGTGTCTATGTGCGCAGGCGATTTCGATGAATTGTCATTCAATTCCCATTTGTGCGGCAATTTCAGTGATTTGTTCTGTAGAACCTGGATGCGCAGCGATGGCCTTGTCCCGCGTTCGCCGGGCCTCGCCGAGGCGGCCCATCTGCTGGTAGCTGCGCATCAGCATGATCCATTCATCGACGCTGCCGCCTTGCGCATCGATCCGCTGTGCAAGCCCGCTCACCATGCCCTGCGCCATCTCCTGCTGCTGGTCTGGAGAGAGGCTGGCGGCGGCGGCCATCTGCTGCTGCGTAGGCCCGCGCCCGGCACCCGCCGGGCTCGCCAGCGCGCCCGTCGGCAGCAGGTCTCGGGTGGAGGCGGCATCGGCAATGCGCTGCTCGACATCGATTTCGTTGATCGCGGCAACCTGCTGGATCGTGCGCACCAGATCGTTTTCCCAGGGCGCACCCGGCGGCGTGTCGGCCAGCAGCGCCAGCCAATCGGCAATGGCACCATCGTGATCGCCGCCAAGGTCCTTCTCAACCGCCAGGAAGTACCGCGAGCGCGGATCGCTGGCATCCAGCGACAACGCCCGGCGAAATGCTTCCAATGCGGGGGTGGGCAGGGGCTCATCCTCGCTCGCCATGACGCGCGCTTCGCCCAGCGCAGACCACAGCGCTGCGCTCTCGCCATCGATTTCGGCAGCACGGCCATAGGCGTCGGCAGCCTCGGCAAAGCGGCTTGCGTCGAACAGGGCGGATCCCAATTCCTGCCAGGCGACAGGATTATCCGGATCGGCTTCCGCCCGTTCGCGCAGTTCTTCGAGCGTGGGGGGGATGGAGATTCCCGCTTCGACGGGTTCAGCGCTGCCCGAACCGTTGTCACCGGTAGCAATGAAGCGCCAGCCGACCACGCCTGCCAGCACTGCAACTGCCGCAATCGCGGCAATATTACCCTTGTTCAAGCTGCTCAATTGCCAACCCCTTTTCCCGTCGTGCCAAGAATAGCGCATGAAAATGTCCCTGCAACCGGCATCCACTGTTCCCAAGCGGAAGGGTTTTGGGCATAGTCGCAACATCCGGGGGGATAGAGATGGCAGACCAGCCAATCCGTGTTCAGGTAGCGATAGTGGGTTCGGGGCCAGCCGGCCTCAGCGCTGCAGCACATGCGTCGGCCAAGGGCATGCGCCATGTACTGATCGAGAAGACCGACCACCTCTCCGACACCATCTTCAAATACCAGAAGGGCAAGCACGTCATGGCGACGCCCAGCAATCTGGTGCTGCGCTCCGACCTGGATTTCGATGCGGGCAAGCGCGAAGCCATCCTGGAAACCTGGGATCGGCAGATCGAGGAGGGCAAGGTCGACGTCCTCTACAACGCGGAAGTCACCGCGATCACCGGCGAAAGCGGCGCTTTCACGCTGGAGATGAAGGGCAGGGAACCGATCCAGGCCGAGTTCGTGGTGCTGGCAATCGGCACACAGGGAAACCCCAACCTGTTGCGCATTCCGGGCGCCGAACTGCCACTGATCCAGTACCAGTTGGACGATCCCGGCGAATATTACGACGAGCATATCACTGTCATCGGTTCTGGCGATGCCGGTATCGAAAATGCCCTGGGGCTGGCTGCCGACGCAGCGCAGGCGAACATCGTCTCCATCCTCAATCGCGGTGACAGCTTCGCCCGGGCCAAGGGCGCGAACGTCAAACTGCTGGAGGAGGCGGAGGCCGACGGCCGTATCTTCGTCCGCCGTGAAACCTCTCCCGCCGAAGTGCGGATGGGCGAACAGGGCGGCGAACTGGTGCTGGACACGCGTGACGGGCAGGAGACCATCCGCTGCGACCGCATTATCGCGCGCACCGGGTCAAAACCGCCGCGCGGTTTTGTGGAAGCCATCGGCGTGGATTTCACCAGCGAGGAGCGGGACGCGTTCCCGGCGCTGACGCCCTCTTTCGAAACCACCAAGAACGGCGTCCATGTCATCGGCGCGCTGGCGGGCTATCCGCTGATCAAGCACTGCATGAACCAGGGCTATGACGTGATCGAGTTCCTGTCCGGAAACACCGATCTCAAGCCTGCCGACCAGCCGATACTGGAGGAGAAATTCGCTGGCCTTCCGGGCAACAAGCCGGTGGAGCACTGGCTCGAGGTGTTCGGCGACAACGTCGTTATCTTCGAGGAACTTTCGCCGCTGCAACTGCGCGAGCTGTTGCTGGATTCCACCGTCCACTATCATGAGCCCGGCGAAGTGGTTTTCACCCGTAACGATCCCGGATCATCGATGTTCGCCATCGCGCAGGGCTCTGTCGCGGTGGAAGTGAACGCGGATGATCCGTCCATCACCGTTCCGATCGAGCAAGGCTCTATCTTCGGCGAGGTCGGACTGATTTCCGGTCGTCGGCGCGGGGCGACGATCCGCGCCGCGCAGCCGCTTGTCACCATCGAGCTTTCCCGCAACGCCGCGCTCAAGCTGATTGCCACTGTGCCAAGCGCCGGTCGCGCCGTGAACCGCATCTCCATCGAGCGGCAATTCCTGCAGATGTTCGGCTCCGGCCTGAGCCACGAGGACGTTGCCGACATCGTGGAACAGGGCGAAGTGCTGGACGTGCGCGCCGGACAAAGATCGTGGAGGAGGGCGCGGACGACAAGGATATCTACGTCATCCGGCGCGGCTCGATGATCGTGGAGAAGGAAATCGGCGGCCATCCCGTCTTCCTCTCCTACCTTCCGGCAGGCTCCTATTTCGGCGAGATGGCGGTGATCGACGGATCGAAGCGCACCGCAACGGTGAAGGCGGCGATCAAGTCCGAAGTGATCCGCTTCCCCGGCGATGCCTTCACGAGGGTGCTGGACAGCAACGAACGTCTGCGCGGCAAGCTGCTGGAAGACATGAAGGGCCGCCGCGAGGTCAACGCCTTTGTCGAGGCGCGCAAGGACAGCTTCGGCTCTGCCGCCGACATGTATTCCGAAACCGCGCAATTCCTGGTGGACAACGGCATCGGCGAGGCAACCGACGTGTTGCTGATCGACGAGACCTTGTGCGTCGCCTGCGACAATTGCGAAAAGGCCTGCGCCGACAGCCACGACGGGCTTTCGCGGCTGGATCGCGAAGCAGGCCGTTCCTATGCCCATCTCCACGTGCCGACATCCTGCCGCCATTGCGAGCATCCGCACTGCATGGCCGATTGCCCGCCCAACGCCATCCAGCGCGGACCGGATGGCGAAGTGTTTATCGACGACACCTGCATCG
This sequence comes from uncultured Alphaproteobacteria bacterium, assembly GCA_963783265.1. GTDB lineage: Bacteria > Pseudomonadota > Alphaproteobacteria > Sphingomonadales > Sphingomonadaceae > Alteraurantiacibacter. The sequence goes on from CAWAMU010000016.1 coordinate 13,761, forward strand.
GTTGCGGCAATTGCCAGCGCAACTGCCCCTATGGCGTGATCCGCATGGACGCCAAGCCGCCGAAAAAGCCGGGCCTGTTGTCCTGGCTGCTGTTCGGAGCCGGACCTGGTCCGGGAGAGGCCAGCTACGCCTGGCGCAAGAGTAAAACCGATCCGGCCAAGCCCAAGCAGGCCATCAAGTGCGACATGTGCGCTGGCATCGAAGGTGGCCCTGCCTGCGTGCGCGCCTGCCCCACCGGCGCTGCCATCCGCGTATCGCCCGACAAGTTCCTGACAGTCACCAAGCTGACGGAAGAGGTGGAATAGTGGCCACCATCAACGAAGGCTTCGCCGCGGGGGAAAAGCGCCGCGATTCCGATCATGTCGGTTTCCTGAAGCATCGTCGGTTCCGCTGGCTGAAAGTCGCGCTGCTGATCAGTCTCGTTGCAATCGTCAGCTATTTCCTCGTCGATGTCGAGCCACGCCACAACGGGGGCAGCTGGTATGGCTATACGCTGGGCACCATCGGCGCGCTGCTGATCGTGTGGCTGACGCTGCTGGGCATCCGCAAGCGCAACATGACCGAAGGACGCTGGAGCCTGAAGGGGTGGACGTCGGCGCATGTGTATCTGGGCCTGGCGCTGGTGGTGATCGGCACGCTGCACACAGGCTTCCAGCTGGGCTGGAACGTGCATACGCTGGCCTGGGGTCTGATGATCATCGTGGTTGCAAGCGGGATTTATGGCATCACCGTTTATTCCGTTCTGCCCGCCAGGGTTAGCGAGAACCGCCGACAGATGACCAAGGGCGAAATGCTGGATGCGCTGGATGCGATCGATCGCCAGCTGCAAAGCGCCGCACAGCCGCTCGGCCGCGAGGACAGCGACCTGGTCATTGCCGCGCTGGAACAGGATCCGTTCCGTTTCGGTATCGGCACCCGGCTTTCGGGCAATTACCGACGCTGCAGGACAAGCAGGGCGCTGAAAACCTTCGGCCTTGACGCCGCCGCATGAAGAGGCGACCGAAAAGGTCGTGAAACTCCTGCGCCGCCGCAAGGCCCAGCTTGACCAGATCCGCCGCCAGATGAAACTGCGCGCGCTGCTGGACGTGTGGCTGTATATCCACGTTCCGGTCACCATCGCGCTGCTGGCCGCGCTGACCGCGCATATCGTCTCCGTGTTCTACTATTGGTGAGAGGGGAGGCGCGATGGATATCCTGATACGCAGCATCCAGCTCACCGCCACGGGCCGCGAAATCGTGCGCGAACGCGAGGCGAGGGGCGAAGAAATCACCGTTGGCCGTGCCAGCGAAAATACGATCCCGCTGCCCGATCTTGCGGTCGAGCAAAAGCACCTGGAGATTACCGAAGCGGCCAATGGCACGCTGCATGCCAGATCCGTCGGCACGCTCGGCTTCACCCACGATGGCGTCCACACCATGGAAGCCGCCATCGATCCCGCGCGCGGCGGCGAGCTGGGCCTGGGCAGCTACCGGCTGGAAATCGGCAAGGAAGGCGATGGCCGGACCGTCTTCACCATCCGCCAGTCCGACAAGGACGCGGGCGAGGCGAAAGACCGGCTGGGTGGCTTTGCGCTGGGCGGCACATTGCCCAGCAAACGGGCGATGGCATGGGCGGCACTGGGCGCGATCCTCGTGGCCTTCCTCGCCGTCCCGATCTACACCCATATGACCCGCGATCCGGTGACCGACCCCGATATCGAGGGGCAAGGTGCGGTCATGATGGATGCCAGCTGGTCAACCGGCGCGCTGTCCTCTGTTCATCACGGGCTGGAGGACAATTGCGAAGCCTGCCACGTGGAGCCGTTCGTGGCCGTGCGCGACGAGACCTGTCAGACCTGTCACGACGGCCTTGGCGACCATGCCGAGAATGATCGACAGGTTGCCAGCATGCCCGATCCTTCCGGCGGGGATGCCCTGCTGTGGAACGTTGCCCACGCCTTTGGCAAGCCTGGACCGGGTGCCTGCACCGATTGCCATACGGAGCATGAAGGCGCAGGCCGGATGGAGCCGACCAGCCAGCAGTTCTGCGCCGATTGCCATGAAACGATGGATGCCCGGCTGACGGACACCGCGCTGGGCAACGCCGCCGACTTCGGCACGATCCACCCGCAGTTCCAGGCAATCGTGACCCCCGTGCGCGGGGCAGAGGAAGTGCGGCTCTCGCTCGACAATATCACCACCAGTTTCAACGGGCTGAAATTCCCGCACGACATGCACCTGTCCGAAACGAACGGCGTTGCCCGCATGGCGCAGCGGCTGAATATCAATCGCGGCGGGGAGGAATTGCAGTGCGACAATTGCCACCAGACCACCTCGGACGGCGTCAGTTTCCGCCCGGTCGAGATGGAGGACAGCTGCGAAAGTTGCCACAGCCTGGTGTATGATCGCGTGGGCAGCACCTTCCGCTCGCTCAGCCACGGCGATATCGAACAGACCCAGGCAGATCTGATGGCGCAGGATCGCGCCCCGCGCCGCCCCGTGTCCACCGGCAGGCGTCGGCCAGGTCCGTTTGCCGAAGGTGGCCTTTATTACGGCAATTTCGGCCGCGTTCGCCCCGGCGCGCTGTCGCGCGCGTCCTTCGGTGACGAGGGGCTTTGCGGCGAATGCCATTACCCCGCGCTGGACGGATCGCTGGCGGTGGAGCCGGTGGTGCAGCGGGATCGGCAATTCCAGCACGGCTGGTTCGATCACGATGCCCATACGCAAGAGGAATGTTCCACCTGCCATGCTGCCGATACATCCGACGCGGCGACGGATTTCCTCATGCCGGATCTGGAATCCTGCCGCGATTGCCACCTCGGGCAGGACGCGGTGGAAGCAGAAGTGCCGTCAAGCTGCGCCATGTGCCATTCGTATCATCCACCGGCAGGGGTTGATTCTGCACCCCGCCGTGTCGCAGGTTTGCTGGAATGACAGGAGCGGTGCCCTTGAAGAACTTCGCCGCCGCACAGGGGACAGGCGCATGATCATCGCGCAGATGACCGATATCCATATCGGTTTCGAGCCGGAAGCGCGGCCCGAGGAATTGAACCGCCAGCGATTTCGCGCGGTGCTTGACCGGATACAGAAGCAACCCAATCCCGTCGATCTGCTGCTGCTGACCGGCGACATCACCGATCGCGGGGACCGCGAGAGTTTCGAGAAGACCGCAGAACTGCTCCGCGCCCTGGACATGCCGGTAAAGGCGCTGGTGGGCAATCACGACACGCGCGAGGAATTGCTGAACGCCTTTCCAGAAACGGAAACTACGGACGACGGCTTTGTCCAGAGCGCCTGGGTGCAGGACGGGCTGCTGGTGATCCTGCTGGATACGCTGGAAACGGGCCGTCACGGCGGCGCTTTCTGCGAGAAGCGCGCTGCCTGGTTTGCCGCTGCTTTGGCCGATAACCCGGATGTTCCTGCGGTTATCTTCATGCACCACCCGCCGGTCATTTCCGGCATCGAGTGGATGGACCCCGATCCCGCCGACAAGTGGCTGGCGCGGCTCGCAGCGGCCTTGAAGGGCCATGAGGACCGGATCGAGGCGATCCATTGCGGCCATTTGCACCGCCAATTGGTGGCGCGTTTCTGCGGCATTCCCGTCAGCGTCACCCCCTCGGTCGCGCCGCTGGTGTCGATGGACCTGCGGTCAGATCGGCAGCAGCCAAGCCCGACAGCCGCGCGCTTATCACCACGGAGCCGCCCACCTATGCGCTGCATCGCTGGGAGAACGGCAATTTCGCCAGCCATTATGAGCGGGTGGGCGACTGGGATGTGCTTGCCTACTACGGTCCGCATTTGCAGCCGATGATCAGGCACATGGAAGACGAGAAGGGGCTGGGTTAGGCGACCTTCTTCCGCTCAAGCCGAGCTTGGCAAACAGCCAAATTCAGCTCTGGCTTTATTGCCCCGGACGACGTCGCGCTACCGGACCCGCTCCCGGCACCCACGCGCTCATGTCCGGCTGGTCGGATACGCGCCACGGAATGCCCGCATCGTTAAGGAACAGCCGCTCCATCTCGCGACGATTGAAAGGACGCGATCCGAGGCGACCGAACACCGCCATCTGGCCGCCGGTCTCGTCCACGGCGCGATCCCGGTCGAGGCCCTTTGACATGGCGATGGCAGGCGATTGCGTGCGCGCCCAGGCGATCAGTTCCGGCACCGGGGCGGGGCTGAAGCCATAGTAGTTGGGCTGGCTGTCGGGGCTGGTGAGTTGCAGCACCTTCATCCCGTTCACCCCGTCCGCGACATAGGCGAACAGGCTGGCGTTGGTTGAGGCGACGATCACGTCCTCCACATCGTTCATCTGCCCGCCCAGCGTTTCGCGCAGGTAGATTTCGGGCGCCATCGGGCGCGTTACATCGGCGATCACCAGGCCATCCTGCTTGCCCGCGATGTAGAGATAGGTGCGGGCAAGATACATGCGCTGCGCATTGGCAAGGCGGATGGTTCCTTCGGGCCGCGCCACCGGATTGCGCAGGTCCGTCACATCGAACAGCTTCACGCCTTGCGCATCGCTCACCCACAGATAACGGAACTGGATGGTGGATGCGCGCGCATCGGTGAGCGGCATGACGGAGGTGAGGCGGGGCGTGGCGGGATCGGCAAGGTCCACCACCACGAGGCCTGCATCGGCTGTGATATAGGCGATCTCGCCCGCCAGCTGGATATGCCGCGCGCCGTCCAGCACGCCATCCGGGTTCCACGCATCGCTGCCATCGGCATAGGTCAGGCGGGAAAGGTCATTGTTGCGCAATTCGCCATCGGCCAGCGTGTCGACATTGACGAGGATCAGCCCCTCCTCCGCGTCCGATACGGCGGCATAGCTGTAGATCGGCAGGAACGCCTGCTCCTCGTTCATCTCGCGCATTTGCTGCGTATTGCGGGTGGGGGCGATGGCCTGGTTGGTGGGTAGCGCCATGCAGGTGGCGTTTCTACTGCCAACGTGGCTGTCATGCGACAGCGGGCTGAAAGGCGCTGTGATGATGCGTTCGGAGAAGCCCTTGTTGGCGATGCTGGCGATATCATAGACGCGGAAACCGCCGCTCCCTTCGGCGACGAACATGTACTCGCCGCGCATCTGCAAACAGCCGACCCGGTCGCTGCGTGCCTTCATGCACGTTGGCAAATTGCTCGACAGCACGGGTTTCGCCCGACAGGTTGTCATCGAAGAACTGTGCCGCGTGTCCAGTCGCGCAGCTCGCGGTTACCTTCCTCCACGAACTGGCGGTAGTAATCGGGATAGGCGTAGCGGTGCAGGTAGCTGCCCAGCACGGCCTGCGGTTCTTCCCATTCGGTGACGCGCACCGCCTCGAACCCGCCTTCAAGGCCGGTCCAGGCGTTCATGCCCACGAAGTTGACGTAGTTGGTGCCCAGGAGCAGCAGCTGCGCCATGATGGCGTTGTTGTCTTCATCCTCGGAAAGGTGGCAGTCCGAGCATTGCTTCGTTTCCGTCAGGCGCACCGTATGCGGGAAATGCGGAGCGAAAGCCTGGCTGGAGAAGCCGACCGAGCTGATCGGCGGCTGCTGCACATAAATGCGCTCACGATTGATATTGGTGGAGCTCAGGACCAGCGCGCTGGTGGAGCGCACGGGAGCAACCTGGTTGCCCTTGGTCGTCTGGTGAATGCCCAGCTGGAACATCTCGTCGCGCGCGACCTGCGGGTTGTAGCTGGCGAAATTGCGGGTGGTGCCGCCGTCATAGCGATGGGTTTCGCTTTGCCAGTTGGCCTCTATCGGCAAGTGGCAGCCGCCACAGCTCGTGGTCCAGGAAAGGTGGCAGGTGAAGCACGCCATCTCCTCCGCGCCGTGCGCACGGTCTTCCACCGCGATGCCGGGCCCGAAGCTGAATACGCCTGTCTCTGCGCCATCCGCGCTCACCAGCTTGGCACGTGCGGAAAGAGCATTGAAATCGGGCGATGCGGGATCGACGCTATCGCGCACCAGGCTGACTTCCCAGCTCAGTTCCGGATCGACGATGGAACGCTGCACCAGCGTGCGTCGCCCGCTGTCGGCGTCTTCGCGCCATTCGAAGCGGCGCTTGCCATCGGGATTGCGCAGCAAGGTAAGATCGTGCCCGCCCGGAGGCGCGGCGGGGCCGGATGTCCGCAAGGTGGGATAATCGTCCGCCGTGCCGTGGCAATCCTTGCAGCCGATCTCGATCGCATTGGCGACTTCGCCATAGATCAGGCCGTTGCCGTGGCTGTCCTGCGCATAATGGCAATCGGCGCATTGCATGCCGTTTTCGGCGTGGATGCTCATCATGTGGACGGCGGTGCCGGGATTGTTGCTGCCATTCTCGGCGGGATCGTCCTCCACCTCGACGAAGGCTTCCTCGTCATCGCGGCGGAAGCGCTGGCGCCAGCGTTCCTCGTGATAGGCGAATTGCTCGGGCGTGTCGGTCTCGGCATTGCCAGGGCGCAGGATATCGCCCTCGGCATCCAGCAGATTGCCTTCGCGGTCGCGCTTGAAGATGGCGCGGAAGTTCCAGCCGTGGCCGTGGTAATCGGCGAACTGCGTGTGTTCCAGATCGTCGTTCAGATCATAGACGTTGCGCAGGAAATCGAGGTCTGCCCACAGCCCGCGCGGAGACGCGGCTTCGGGATTGCGATCCAGAATGGTCCGCACTTCCTCTGCCGTGGGATAGCGCTGGGTAAGGTAGAAATCCTCGTATTCCGCGTCGCTCATCCCCTCGGGGCGCGGCGTGCGGTTTTCGGGGCCGGGCCACATGAACGGGGCATCGGTCTCGTAATCCCACATGGTGTAGCCGAGATACGAATTCAGGAAGATGTTGGGCTGGTGCATGTGGCAATTCATGCATTGCGCGGTGGGAATGGCGCGGGTGAAGACGTGCTGGAGCGGATGACCCTTCTCGCGCTCGTCCAGCGGCACCTCGCCGTCGCCATTGTTCGCATGAGCTCCGCCATCACCGGGCTGCAAGAGGCCGCCATGGCCGCTGTCGGCGTAATCGCCGTGCCCGCCGTCATGCCCTTCGTTGCGCTGGCCGTTGATCGTGGGATCGGCGGTGATCGACTGCCCGTCTCGGCCATATCGGGCGTAGGTGAGCGAGTGGCGCTCCTCCCGGTCGTTGGCATAGACCACGTGGCAACTGGCGCAGCCCGAATGGCGATAATCGCCCGGCTGGTCGTTCGTGCCCATGAACCAGGTGAAGGGATCGTTGAGGCGCGTCTTGTGGATGTTCAGCACCGGGATCGCGGCGCGTAGCCCTGTGCCGGGGCCACGGTTCGACTGCCGCAGGTCGGGCCTGCCGGGCTCTTCCAGCCGTTGAATCTGGCCGGTGGGATTGGGAAGGCCGATCTCGGGGAATTGCGAATTGATCGTGCGCCCCCCGCGCTCGAACACGCGGAACACATCGGCAGGGGGCACCACCTGCCAGGTAGGCAGCGGATACATCGCGCCAAGGGCGCCGCGCGCGGCCTGTTCCGGGCTGACCGTTCCGGCGGGCAAGCCTTCGCCGGGGCTGGGGCTCAGCAGCAGGGCGGCTTCGCCTGCGCGGGTGTAGGCTTCACCCACGACGTAATTCTTGAACGGCAGAATGCCGTTGTTGTAGGACGCACCGCCCCACAGCATCGCGCCGGTTGCCATCAGCGATCGTTCCGCCGCCTCGATCACCTGGATATGGCACGCGCCGCAAGCCTCCCGCGCCACGCGATAGTCGCTGGGGTTCACGAAGCGCACGAACTCCGGCGTTTCGCGGTTCAGCAGCGAGTAGGAGCGTTCGGGATTGGCGGAGCTGGGATAGTGCCAGCTGTCGGGATAGCTGGGCAACACGTGGGCCGCATCGCGCGCCGCGGCGTAGTCCGGGTGGTCAAAACCAAGATCGGGGTCGCCCGCGATTTCCTCGTTTCCGCCGTGGCAATCGGTGCAGCCCAGCACTACCGCATCGGAGACATGCATGGTGGAAAGCTGCGGATGTTCGGGAACGCCCGTCATCACCGGCGCATCGGAAGTGGCGTGGCAGGTGAGACAGCCTTCGGACTTGTCGATCGCTTCCAGCCAGCTCTGGTTCTGCGGGGCGGGGTCGGCCAGCACGCCGGCGGCTTCGTAATCGCGGTAGACGGCGGTTTCATAGCCACCCGCCGCCATCAGCGAGCCTGCACCCATCAGCGCGGCCCCCGCAGCAAATACGGCAGGGACGATATGGCGAGGGGCCAGGGAAGGCAGGAACCGCTTCAGCATCAGTATGTCAGCACCGCATTGGCGAGGACGGAGTAATAAACCCGGTCCTGACCCAGATTATCGAACAGGTCGCGAAAACCGTCGCCCGCCACCAGCGCGGCGGCGGAAAGGCGGAAAACCAGGTTCTGGTTGGCGTTGGGCCGCCAGATCGCCGCCGCCGAGACATCGAAGCCGATATCGGTGGGGATCGAGCCTTCCACCCGCAGGGTTTCCAGCACGGCAGTGTCTTCGAACCACAGGTGGTTGGCATTGGTGGAGACGCGCACCTCGGGCGAGATATCGAAATCCGCGCCAACGCCGGTCAGGATCAGGCCGGGATTGTTGAAGTTCGACTGCCCCTGCTCCTTCGACGGGCGCAGGTTGTTGAGGATGCCGTTGCGCCCGTTCACCGCAATCGCGCGTCCACCGCCGGCAAACGGGATGGTCTGGCGGATCCAGTAGCTGGTGTCGGCCCCGGCAAAGATCGGGTTCTCGAAAATCGCGTCGTATCCGCCTTCGACATCGTCGAACGGATCGGAATCGCCGCTGGCATAGAGGGCCGAGAGGCGAAAGCGCATCCAGTCGCGATCATAGCTCAGTTCGGTCGCGCCGAAGAAGGCGCGGATATCGGCGGGACGGTCGGTGAAGAAACTGTTCCGGTCTTCCCCAAACGCGCCGTACACGCTGGCGGTCAGGTTGATGCGGCCAATGCGCCCATCGGCGTTGTAGCCGACATACAGCACGTCATATTCTCGCCCCCGAAGAGTGCCGAGCAGGGCCGGGCGCACGGGGAAGCCGTTGCGGTCGATCTCCACGTCGTCGGCTTCGCGGTTCATGTTGTAGGCCAGCGTGATCTGGCTGGTCAGCGCCGGGATCAGGAAATCCTGGCGATATGCATTGGCCACGAACACAAAGTCGCTGCGCGGCGTTTGCGTGACTGCGTTCAGGCCCGAATTGGTGTCCTTCTCCAGCCGCCAGAACGCGCCGACATTGTACTGGAAACGGTTGTTGTCGCGCGTGCCGAAAAAGCGGATGCCCAACTGGCTGTCGTTGAACAGGAAGCCGCGGAAATCGGCCTGGAACGGCTGGATGCCGATGCGGAAGCTGTCGAAATCATACCGCTGGCTGGTGTTGCGAATGTGGTAATCGAAGAACGCTTCCTGCACGCCCAGATAATGATCCAGCCGGTGCGACTTGCGGCTGGGTTCCACCAGCAGCACGCGCCGTTCGGGCACGTCGACATAGTTGATGTTGTAGGCCAGCGTTACGCGGTATTCCACGTCGGGCGGCTTGTACGCGGTGGAGCCCTTGATAAGAGCCGCGCCGAAGATGAATGTTTGCGAGAAGACAGGTGAGAAATCGCTGCCGAATACGTCCAGCCGGTTCGGGTCTTCGGTGGTCTGTACACCCACCGGAATGGGGAAGGTGCGCGGTTCGATCACCGTATCCGAAATGGCGTTGACGACGAAGAACCAGTCATTGCCTTCAAGACCAAGGAAACGCGGTGTCCAGCATTCCGCACTGCCGACCGGATAATTCACGTTTGCAGGATCGTAGACGCGGCCTTGGGCGGCAGAGGCGGCGCGCTCTGCCTCTTCTGCGGCGGCGCGCATGGCGGCGCGGGTCTCGCGTTCTTCCTGGCTACCGATGCAGATGGGGCGATCGCCCTTGTAGGTGTTCTGGCGATAGGGATCGAACACGCTGGAATTGATCGCTGCATCCATTTCCGGCCCGATGACCGGGGCCAGCGTCTGCATCAGGCGCCAGCGGTCCGGAATGGGGATCTGATCGGTGGGAAAGGCCTGCGGCGGCGGCGCGCGCACCGCGCCTTCGTTTACCTGACGGATCGGATCGGGCAATTCGCCGGTGTAGCCGGGGCGGCGGCGGCCTTCGATGATCTCGGGATCGACGGGCTGTGCCGGATCGACCTGCGTGCCCAGGCCACCATCGGGGCGCTCGCTTTCGGGATCCTGCTTCGCCTGACCGCCAGCCGGTTCCTCCGTCGGCGCGCTCTGCTGCAGCGGGACCGGAGGCATCGGCTGGCTGGCATTCATCGCCAGCAGGAGGGGAAGCGTCACGCTCACCTACAGCCCCTGGCACACGTTCTGTGCCGGATCGTCGAGGAAGGGCGCGAAGGGACAGTTGACGTAGCGCAGGCGCGTGGTCGTGCCGCCGGTGCGCACCTGAATCTGGTCGGCGCGGATGGACTTGGGCGCATTGCCGATGCCATTGCCCAGCCGCACGCCTGCGTTGTGCAGGCCCAGAAAGCTGACCATGTCATCCTGGTCGATACCATCGCCCGACACGCCGATGCCGCCCACCAGTTGGTTGTTGCGATAAATTGGAACCGAGCCGGGGAAAATCTGGATGCCATTGGCGAGGCGCGGCAGGCCCGATGGCGAATCCGGCACGGCGGTGCAGCCGCGCCGCGTATCCGGATTGGCCCCTGCGGTGAAGAAGACATGCTCGAAGATGTTGGCGCCCACCAGGTCTGTCTGCAGGCCCACCATGAACGGGCTGAACGTTGCGCTGCTGGCGACCGAAAGTGGCCCCGGCGGCATGCCAACCTCGCCATCGGGAAAATAGGGCCGCGACAGATTGCCGCCCGACCGGTCGGCAAAAGCGAAGGTGCCGGTGAGGGCGTTCGGATCATCCAGGAAGCTGCGGACCCTGCCCACATAGGCTGCCACATCGCCGCCAGCTGCAAGCAACTGCTGGCCTGCGACAGCGTTGGAGAAGAAGGTGGCGGTGCGCGCCTTTTGCAGGCGACACGTCGATACCGAAGACGGCCCGTCGGAGGAGCGCACGATGCCCAGAACTTCGCCATGCGTATCGACCACGCTGATGCTGGCCTGCATGGTGGAATCCAGCGGGCGGCGGATCTGGGCGCGGGCCCGGGAAAGGACGGTAAAAGCCTCTTCCATGATGGCGCGCACTTCATCGCGGCTCAGCGGCTGGGAAACGCTGGCCGCATCGGTGCCCCCGCGGATGGGGTAGCGCGAATTGCCATTGCCATCGTCGAGGATGAAGGCTCCGTCGATCGCGAATTCCGCAGCGCGGGCCGCGCGCAGGCCAGACGCCTGTGTGCCGTATGCCGTTCCGCCAAGGACCGATGTGCCGTTGTAATATCCGGGCACGCCGACCAATTGCCCCGCGCTGCCGTCGATCGCGGCAAAGCTGCCACCGGCTGCGGGCTTGTCGGGCGAGACATCGGAAAAGCGCAAGCTCGTGCCGTCCACGAAGATGCGGTTGGCCCTGATGTCGGCCGGTGCCATGAAGCCTTGCGCGCCTGCCAGCGCGATCGCTTCCTCGGCATCGTTTTCGGTATCGAGGATATTGGCGTCGAAGCCGTAATCGCCATCGCCCATCACGCCGATCCCGCCCACGACCACGCCGTTCTTGTAGAGCGGAATGCCGCCGGGATCGGCAGCGAGGCCGAGCGGAGACCGTTTGGGGCCGATCAAGCCGTCGCCAAAGCGGGTCGACAGGTCCGAACATGGCAACTGGCTGAACTGCACGCCGAACAGCGGGCCGCTTTCGAGACCCACCGTGGTGGGCGCGGGCGGAAAGTGTTCCTGCACGATCTGGCTGGCAGTGCGGCTGGTGAAGGCGTTGCCGCCACTGGAAAGGTAGGCGCCGGTCACGGCCTTGGCGATGGCGGGAAGCTGGGCGGGCACCTCTGCACCCTGAAGGCCGAAGACCTGTCCGGCGGGCAGCGGAGAGCCGATGCGTTCGCGGCTGACCACCGCGGTGGGGTTCGCGCCGTTCATGCGAAACACGGCGAGCACATTGCCCACCCTGTCCGTAACCGCGATGAAGGACGGCAGGTTGCGCGCCTGCGCCTCTGCCACGGCCTGCGCGATGATCTGGCCGACTTCTGCAGAGGACAGCGATTCCTGCGCGGGCGGGACGAAGGGAGAGCCGCTGGTAGGCGCGGGCGTTGGGCCTGGCGTGGGCGTTGGCGCTGCTGCGTTATCGTTACCGGATGAACCGCCACCCCCGCACGAGGCGAGAACCAGCGCGCTGGCTGCGAGTAACGATATGGCCCCCCGAGGTCGCATCAGCGCAGCCTTCCCACCGCGCCGACAGCCTCGCCCAATGCCGCGCGGAAGGCGGCGGGGCGATAGCTTTCCGGGGAACTTACCGCAGTATAAGCGCGGTTGAGATTGGCGCGGATGCCAGCGGCTGCGCCCACGGTCACGCGGCCATCGCTGACCATCGCGTTCAGCAATGTGTCCACCGCCATGACCGCCTGCACGCTGCCCGCGTAATCGGTGAAGCGCGGCGCGGTTGCGCGGCTTCCGATACGGTCGATCACCGTGAAGGCGTCATTGTTGCCAGACCCGCGAGCGGACAGCGCGCGTGACAGGGCCAGCGCCTCTTCCCGCAAGGTGACGGCGGCCTGCTGCGCCTCCCCGCGGCTACGGTTCATGGCGGAATGGAAACCGCGCGCGGCGCTGCGGAAGCCCTCTGCCCGGCCCGGTGCCAGCGCATCGGCCACGGTTGTCAGCATGATGATATTCTCGTCGTTGAAAGGCGGCTGGCCGAAGGTAATGGGGCGACCCGGATTGGTCTCGAACGTCAGGCGGCGGTCCTCCCCGTCGGTGATGGGGCGGTGGCAGGAATGGCAATCGTAGAAATACAGCTGCGGGAACACGCCCTGGGTGCCGAAATCGGGGCGGGCGAAAAGATCGGTGGCGCGGGCAACCGCCTCGGCCTGGCCCACCGCCCACAATTGCACTGAATCCGGGCGACCCTTGCGCTGGATATAGTCGTCATCGACATCGTGGTGCTGCTGGAAGGCGCTGAACAGGTCGAGCTCGAACGTGATGCGCGGGTGTCCTGCGGCCATCATCGCATGCGTCACGAACTGGCCGGTCTCGGTGCTGCCGTAATGGCAATCGAGACAGACGCGCGCGCGGGTCGACGGGTCATCCAGCGGCGTGAGGCCGTTGGCGACATTGTTGGGATGGGTGCCCTGCACCTCGTAATGCGATGACAGCCAGCCGACAGCCGCGCCGTGGCAGCTTTCGCAGCCTACGCCATCATCCAGCTGGAATTTCGGCCCGCGCTGGCTGACCGGCGCGAAAGTGGCGTGGCAGCCGTGGCAGCTCTGGGCTTCCTGCTGCGACGTGTATCCCAGCGTGTTCACGATCTGGCGGCCCCGGCGGCCTTGCAATACGGAATAGGCACGGCTGTGCGCGCCGCTGACGGCAGAGGGGCTTTGCCATGTCGCGATCTCGTCCTGCCGGACGATGGCGCCATTGCCTTCGCTGCGACCGTGACAGGTGGAACCTGCGCAGGAGGCGACACCGGTAAAGCTGTAGGAGTTCTGCGCCTGCACCGGCTCACTGCCGGGAAGGCCCAGGGCAACGGCGGCAATCGCACCGGCAACCACGCCCAGCACGGGGATCGCGCGCACAACCCGCCGCCAGCCTTCGCGAGACATTTGGCCGATGGCGCTTCGTGCGCGTAAACCCATTGCGTATCCCCCCGATACTATTTCGTCCGGCAGCCCCCGCTGCCATGTTCCGCCTCGCCGACAGGGTTTAGCCCATCGCGCAGCGGCAGTCGATGATCAGCTTCCCTCGCCCTGTGCAGCCGCGACAAGCTGTTCCAGCTGCAGGGAACAGCCGTTGGAAATCAGTGCCTGCGCGATGGCTTCCGGGCCTTCGGGAACATCGTCCAGGAATTTGAACGTGACCTGCGCCGCCTCGTCATCGGGGGCCTTGCCGATGGTGTAGGTCTCGCCCTCGCGCAGCTGCAACGCGGAATCCCAGCGGGCGAGCATTTCATTTGCTTCGAAAGTGACGTTGACGGCAGCGTTTGGCGCACCGGCGGGCACGATCGAATAAACCGCTTCTTCCGCGGTATCGGCTCGCCACATGTTCACACGGTCTACATTCGACAGGCAGATCATTCCCGAGGTGTCCACATCGACATACCACAGGTTTGGATTGGTGACGGGGGTCGTCCCTTCCACGCCGCGAACCGCACCAGTGCGCGCCCTGCTGCCAGCGCGACGGCTGGTAAGCGCGGCAACCGCGGTGTTGCCCGAACTTGCGCTGCGCTGTGCAAGAAGGAACGTGCCGGGGCCACGCAGCACGCGGGTGCGACCCTCATCCAGAACTGTGACAGAGTCGCCTTGCTGCAGGGTGATGCGCTGCGTGTCGCCAACCTGCGCGCCGACGGGATAATTGCCTGCCGATGGTCCGCTGGAGGCAACGACAGTTCCCGCTTCGGCTGCCTGCGATGCCATCGCCAGCGTGGCTGCTCCGGCAACAAGGGCCAAGGCCAGCTTGCTTTGCACGGACATTGTTTCACTCCTCCATCATCTCTGCGCAAGGTTATAACAAAAGGCGGGCTGGAATGTCAGCCGCAACTGGATTTATTTGTTCGCGTCCCCGACATCGCGCCCAATTCCATCGCTCGCCTGCAATCTGGCAGAAGCGTGGCGGGAGCCGGGGCCGGCTATTTCGATCCCATCACGTAATCGCCATCGTCGTTCAGTTCGCGGCTACGGGCGAGCAATGCCTGCAAGGCGGTATCTTCGGGGTGTCTTGCGATGATTTTCGCAAGGCTTTCCATGGCCTTGCCAGGATCTGTCTTCAGCATTGCCACAGCCTCTGCCAGTGCCTCGCGATCCGCTTGCGGAAAATCCGGCGCCGGTTCGTACAATTCCACTGCGCTGGCGCGGCCCGAAAGCACCACGCTGCCCATCGGTCTCCACCAGTCGAGGCCGGAGCGGCTGGCGAAATCGCCGCTGGCCATGATCGCGCTCCGGAAAGTCTTGTTGCCGGATTCCAGCCGGGCGGCGGTGTTCATGGAATCGCCAAGGGCCGTGTACTGGATGCGGTTCTCGCCGCCGAAATTGCCGACAACGGCTTCCCCGTAATGCAGGCCCACGCGGGTCTGCCCGATTTTCGGCAGGTCCGGGTCCATCGCGGCAACTTCGGCGCGGAAATCCTCGCCTGCCTGCCAGATTGCATAGCCTGCCCTTGCGGCGCGTGTCCCATCGTCGGGGCGGCTGATCGGCGCGCCCCAGAAGGCGACCACGGCATCGCCGATGAACTTGTCGAGAATGCCGCCGTGATCGAGGATAACCTCGGACAGCATTTCCAGGTAGCGGTTCAGCAGCCTGGCGACCATTTCCGGCGGGATTGCGTGGCTCATCTTGGTGAAGCCTTCGAGGTCGGAAAACAAGACGAAGATCGCCCTTTTCTCGCCGCCAAGGCGCAGCAGTTCGGGCTTCTCGATAATCTCGTCGGCGATGCTCTGCGGCAGGTATTTGCCCAGCGCCCCTTGCGCGAACTTGCGCTGCACCGCGCCCGATGCGCGCGCCGCGCTGGTAACGGCGGTGAAGGCGATCACCCATCCCAGCGCCGGGCCGACGGCGGGGAAGCCATGCGTATCGACGCCGCGATCATGCAGGTAAAAGGGCAGGCCGATGAATAGCAGCACCTGCACCACCAGCAGCGGAACGAGCTTCCAGTTTCGCAGCTCCAGCAAGCGCCGTAAGCGTGGCGGCAATGATGGTGAGGAACGCCAGCGCCCACAGATACCATGCAGCGGGTTGCACCAGCCGTTCGCCATCCAGCATCTGGGCAATGGTGGCCGCATGGATTTCCATTCCCGCAGGCCGTGTCGAGCGTCCGCCTTGCGCGACCCAGGGATCGTCGAATGCGGAATAGGGCGTCAGCGCGCGGTCGTAATCCACGATGTCGCCGCCAATCAGCACGTAGCGCCCCTCCACGATCGGGGCGAGGCCGGCGGCAATGTCGGGATTGGCAAAAAGGTCGATCGTCAGCGACGTGTAAACGGGGGTGTCATAGGCCGGGTCTTCACCGGGAAGCGCGCTTTCGTAGATGGCAGGCAGGCGGTAGCGGACTGCGCCTTCATACCCTTCGAATGCCGCGGCGGCGGGATCTCCTGCGCCGGCCAGCATGGATCGCCCGAGCAATGGCGGAAGGCCTTCGACGATATCGGGCCATATCCGCGTCACGCCCGAGCTTTCGGCCAGCCTGACGCTGGCGGGCGCAGCGTTGCTGCCTTCAAGCTGCTGCATGAAGGCATCGAGATATTGTTGCTGGTCATAGACGATATCCAGCGCGTTCAATTCCATCTCGGCATAGGCGACGCGGGTGGGCGTCTCCATTGCCCGCAGCGTCTCGATCAGTTGCGGATCTTCTGCCTGCGGCTGGTCGAACAGGATATCGATGCCGATGGCCCTTGCGCCCATCCCGTCGATATTGGCCAGTGCATCGGCCAGCAATCCGCGATCTAGCGGGGAGCGCTTCTGAAGATCGATCAGCGTCTGGTCGTTGTAGACCACCATCAGGATGCGCTCGTCCTGCTCCACCTGCTCCGCCAGGGCATAGGCGCGGTAGTCGTAGAGGCCGCGTTCGGCATTGTCGGTAAAGGGCAGATCCCAGCTGAAGCGCGACAACAGCAGCGCGATCAACAGCAGCAGGCAAGTCATCGCCAGGCGCCGCGGCCCGGCTTCGCGCACGCTGCGCCAGCCGGCTGTAAAAAGCTGCGTGGATTGGCGCTGGGCCAAGATAAAGTCCCCCCTGGGCGGTGCTTGTCGATCAGGCGAGTGACAATTTCAAGTCGTCATTGCTACGCCAGATGGGCATAGTGCCAATCAAGAGTCGCGCATGAAACAATCAAGGGGGGGATTAGGCATATGGCTTCTGTATATGATCGGCATGTTGATTTCGAAGGCTTCATGGAAGGTGTTAGAAAACGCAATCCGGGACAAACCGAATTCGTCCAGGCGGTGCAGGAAGTGGCGCACGACATCTTCGAATTCATTGAAGACAAGGAAGAGTACCACCACGCACAGATCC
>CAWAMU010000017.1:0-66891 GCA_963783265.1 uncultured Alphaproteobacteria bacterium
GGGCGATGAAAGTGGGTGACATCGCAAACTGGCATTCGGTGGGGCTGTCGGCATCCTCGTAATGCATGGCCGCGATGTGTGGCACGTATTTGACGCTCATTTCCATCTGGGCCTGCTGGGCATGGTATCTCGGGTCCGAGCGCAACTCGCCCGCCTTTGCCGGTGGTACTGTGGCGAAGGCTTCCCAGCGCAGTGAAAGCGCGGCGCGCCGGATCTGCGGTGAGGAGGTTGATGGCGAGGGTCGTACCCGTGCGTGGCAGCCCGAAAACGAACAGAGGCTTTTCGATCGGACGATCGAACAACTCCGGGTTGGACTTCCGATAATCTTCGACCTGCAAGCGGTTGGCGAGCGTAGCGACGATGCTTTCGGCCGTGCGCTGTTCACCGCCCGGGGTCAGCCTGGCCTCGGCGTCAAAGGGCATCGACAAGTCGCGAAAGCGCGTCGAACATTGCAGGATCGCCGAAATCGGAAAGTCCGGTGCGCTGTCTTGCTGCAGCAAGCAGTTGCTCGGTTTCGAGCTGCGTGGCTGAATTGTCCTTGGTGTCCATAGTTGCTTTGCTTTCTTTCAGGTTCCTGCGGGGTTCGTCGCGGCTGCATTCTTCCGGACTACAGGAGGACAATCAGAGAATTCATTCTTCCTCGTTCATCTGCCTATCGACCACCGCGAGTTCCGCTTTCAGCCACATGGTCTCCGACAGGTTGTTGCTCCTCCGGAGGCCAGCAACATTTCCAGCGCTGCCCTCTTCGTCCTCGCAGCGCACGCGCGGTGACGAGGCTCTGCGGCGAGCGCAATGTCGAGAAGGTGGATCGCTTCGAGCGGCCTTCCCGCCTCTACATGCTCGCGGGCACGTTCAGCCAGTGGCGTGGCACCGCCGGCCAGTTCTGCCAATCACGATCGATCGAACAGCGCGGCACTCCGTAAAGTCCGGTCGTCCCTTCTTCGAACTTGATCCATCCAGCGTTCTCTCCCAGATCGCCCGCACGGCCCAGCGGGTGTTGCCATGAAACTCTCCGATCCGCGATTCGTCCGGTAGTCGATCTCGCGCATCAGGGTGTGGACGTCCTTGCCTGCGTTCATGCGGGCAATCGTCTCGCTCTCCAGCCAGGACACTGCCGCGTGCATCTTCGCAAGATCGCCACGAATGGTCTCGGCATCGCGCACCGGCTCCCCATGCCCGGTAATCAGAAGTTTGGCCTCCAGGTCTCGCACGATCTCGATTGAGCGGAGATAGGCCCGCACCAGCCGGGCCTGTCCCCGCTTACGGTCGTGAGATTGGGAAGCGATTTCCAGACCGGGCCGACCAGGTTGCCCAGGTGAACACGGTCTTCTCATCCGGCAGCCAGACTATAACCGAACATAAAGTCTCGCCGCCGGGAACCTTGATAATATCGAAGCGCCGCCCACCCTGCTCGAACTGCAGGAGATCAGACACTTCGATGTCAGGGATGACGACAGGCGGCTTTGGAGGCGGGCCGTTGCGCCGTGTCAATGACGCCCACAGCTTTCCGGAACGGCGCTTGAGAAACGCATCGAGCCGCCTGAAATAGGCGTCCGTTTCCGTGAAGCCGGCGCCTGCGATAATCTGCGTATCCGGCTCCACCAGATCAGGCACCGCGCCGAAATGGTCAGCGTGTGCCTGGGTCAGGATGATGCGCCGCAGTGCGCCGGTGCGATGCGGCGCGAACAGGTTCCTGTTGCGCTCTCCGTTGCCGAGGAAGCCGGTGTTGACGAGCAGGTCGCCATCGTCGGTGGTAGAAAGGTAGGCGTTGGAAATGTCCTTCACCATGAAGATGGTGCTTGTGATCTCCTCTGCGTCAGTCTGGCCGTCGCCCGATGCAACCAGCGCGCCCAGCGGAGTTTGCTTGTCGTCCGCCATCATTCGCCGCTACCAAACTGGATCATGACCTTGGAGGACTGCGGCGTCGCAGCCAGCTCCAGTCCTTGGATCACCTTCTCGAACGGCAGCGTGTGGCTGATCATACCGGCAATCTTCTCCTTCAGGCGCGGCATCGCGGCGATCACCTCCGGCATCTCTGTCGGATATCCCATCGCAGTGGTTATCGTCATTTCGCTGGTCAGCATTCGCCCGACGGGAAATTCGATCGGCTTCATGTACGCGGCGGTGATCACCAGGCGGGAATGGTACTTTGCCATCATCACGATGTCGGAAAGGATGCCGGGCGCACCCGCAGCATCGATGTAGACGTCGGTGCCCACGCCTGCACGATTGAATGAAGCGAGCCCGCCGTGCAGTTGCTCCAGCGTCTCGCGCAGGTCGACCTTGGTAGGGTCGAGCGCTGCCCTAGCCCCCAGCTCCAGTGCGCGTTCTATCCGTTCGGGCGCAAGATCGAGAGCGACGACATCGGTGATGCCGCGGTCGAGCAGCCATAAGAATCGTCCCCAGCCCGATCGGGCCACCAAGACCGAAGACAACAACCTTGTCGCCCGGCTTTACCTCCGCGCGGTTGACCCCGTGCATGGCCACGGCCAGCGGCTCGCACATGGCCGCGACCTCGTAGGAAATGCCCTCGGGGATCGGCAGGATGCTGTGACCCAGGCGGGCCTCGCGTACCAGCAACTCCTCTGTAAATGCTCCTTCGGGTCCGCCACTGCCGATAAGACCGGGCGTATTCATCGGATTGACTATCACCCGGTCCCCCGACCTCGATGCCTTCGACTTCGGCGCCAACTTCCAGCACCTCGCCAGCAGCCTCGTCGACAAAGATCATAATGGATCCCGGTGGAGAGATCCCTCCGAGCTTGATGTAGGATAGATCGCTGCCGCAGATGCCCACCGCTTTTGTCTTGAGAACCACATCCCGCGGCCCCGTTGCGGGGCGGGCGTAATTATCCAGTCGTACATCGTTGACGTTGTGAATGTTAAGGACGTGCATCTGGCTATCCTCTCGACCGGCTCACGGGCTTATCATCCTGCCGCCGTCGATGACGATCGTCTGACCCGTCAGGAACGAGGAGGCGTCGCTGCACAGATATGCTCCGATACCCTCGAAATCGTCGGGATAGCCAACGCGCTTCAACGGCACTTGCGGCCCGAAATGTCCGGCAAGTGCCTTCGTGCTCTCTTCGCCTCCCCCCATCATGGGCGATCATGACAAGGCCTGGCGCCACGATGTTGGCGCGTATCGCGTGCTCGCCAAATTCCACGGCCATGCAACGCACAACTGCGGCAATTGCTGCCTTGGATGCGGCGTAGTTCTGTTTGCCGGGAAGACCCTGAAACAAAGAAAGACTGCCGCATGCCACTAAAGAGCCGCCCGGCTCGCCCTTCTCCGCTCGATCAACCATGTGCCGAGCACCTTCGCGGAGGGTGAAGAACGCTCCGTGCAGGGCAACGTCGAGAAACTTGTGCCATTGGTCGGTGGGTATGTCGAAAACCAAGTCGAAGCCCGGGGGCCCGCCGGAATTAGCGAAGACGCAATCGATCCTGCCAAAGTCGGCCATCAACTGTTCGTAGCCATCCCCGATCGCTTCTTCGGTGGAGACATCAACCTCGTAGGTCTCCACCCTGCGCGCGCCTGCTTTGATCAGTGTTTGTTTCGCAGCAGCGCTCTTTTCGGCATTGCGCCCCCAGATCGCAATATCTCCGGCCCATTTTTGCGACCCCGGTCGCGAAACCGAGCCCTATTCCGCCGTTTCCACCTGTGACCAGTGTGACCTTGTCGGTGCAGTCGAAAAGTCCGCCCGCCATTGATACTCTCCAGTTTTTTATGATGCCGAATGTCCGTGAGGCGAAGCAAAGGGTCAAGCGGCCCAATCCACGATATCCAGCCTTACTATCGTTATCTAACAAATTCGACCTGCGCCAAGCGTCTAGGCTGAGACACATGAAACATAGGAAAACGTACGCAGAAACCGTGTTCGAGGCGGAGCTTGCTACCCCGTCTGCGACAATACGCCTGGCGCGTTTTTCGCTGGATCGGCCGACCGATCGGGAATTCCGACGCGACAACAGTTATTGGCTAAGACATGTGCCTCAGCCCGCGTCCCGAAGAACTGCGAGGCTGCTATTATGATCGCTGGGGACCGCATCGCTCGAGCCTCTGGGAGAAATCTTCCTTTTGCCTCCGGGCAAGTCCCTTCGATTGCGCACTGAAGGATCGACCCGGCACATTTCCATCGTATGCGAGATCAAGAACGATGCAGTGCAGCGATGGCTGCCGGCGGACATCAAATGGACAGATCAGCGTCTTACGGCCAGTCTCGACATCGTCGATCCGCATATTCGCGCGTGTCTCTTCCGGCTGGCGCAAGAGGTGCGTCGTCCGGGCGCTGGCAGTAAAGATCTGGCAAATCCACGTCGTAGGACAGTTGGCGATTGAAGTGGCACGCTTTTGCGAAGCGGTGACCGATGGTCCGGCAGTTGGTGGTCTCGCTTCGTGGCGGCTGCGCCTTATCGACGAGCGCCTTCATCGATACGGCTC
Organism: uncultured Alphaproteobacteria bacterium; assembly: GCA_963783265.1. Classification (GTDB taxonomy): domain Bacteria; phylum Pseudomonadota; class Alphaproteobacteria; order Sphingomonadales; family Sphingomonadaceae; genus Alteraurantiacibacter. Next base: position 4,445 of record CAWAMU010000017.1, read on the forward strand.
TTCCCCTTTACTAGACGAACTGGCAGAGCTGTGCGGATTGTCTGTCCGCCAGCTTACTCGGGGTTTCAGTGCCAGCCGGGGCTGCACCGTTGGCAGTTACATAGCATCGATGCGCATTGAGCAGGCCAAGCGACGCCTCGACACAAACGAAAGCATCAAGGAGATCGCGGGCCTGCTTCCAGGCTTTCCCTCGCCTTCCGCTTTCTCTTATGCATTTCGCCGCGCAACAGGAAGCACGCCGAGGCAGTTCCGGCCAGGCAACTGCGATCAAGGCCGATACCCACCGCTGGGTTATCGCCTGGCCGGTAATCTGCATGGCCGGGAATTGCCATTGCGCGGCCCCTCACGCTCGATGCATTCTCGAAACTATCTCGCCGTTCTACGCCGTAGAGCAGAACAGGCGAATGGCGGTTGGTTGAAAGTCATTCGTCATTAACGGCGCAAACGCTTGAGCGCTTCGCCGCGATCTGCCGAACCACAGCACTACAAGCAGAACCCGGATTGCTGCCAAAACGCGAGACCTAATTGTTCCATCCATCACAGGCAACCCGGGGTTGGCTGTGCATATCGCCGCTGCGCTCTCTTCTCCGGTAACTTTCGCCTCTCCCGCTTTTCTGGTCTTACGAAATTCGTCGAAATGATCGCAGAACGGCAGTGCGCAGGATCTCGTTCGCGCAAGGCTTAGTTCGGTACGGAGAGTGGAATGCTGGGAAGGCAAATGAAGGCCCTCGCTGCGGGATTGGCAATGACTCTGTCGGGCTGCGCCACTGCCTCTGCCCAGCAGGCTGACACGTTGCAGGAGGCGACGGTCACAGTCGATTTTTCTCAGTCGCGCGGCGACTTGCTGCGCACGGAACGGTTCAATACCTGGGACAACGGCGATCCTGAGCCGGATCTGCGCGAGCAGGACATTGCCTTCCTGACCGAGCAGGGCCTTCACGTCCGAAATCGTGCGTATCGGCATCGGCATCGATGACGAGATGTGCGACCTGCAGGCGCAGACCTGCGACTTTTCGGAGGTGGCCTGGATGTTCGATGCTGCCGACCTGACAGATTCGCTGGTCGTGCATATTACGCCCGAGGGCCTGTTCGAGGACGACCATCAGCCCGCCGACTGCTGCCCCTGCTGACGCTGGCGATCCGCGAATTGAAGGCACAGGTGCCAAACGTCGATTACATCGAATCCTTCAACGAGCCGGACTGGGTCGATCACGTCATGCAGGTGCGCATGGGTGACGAGCCGCGGGTTACGCCGGAGGAACTCTACGACTGGTATGTGCCGTTCTACCAGGCCGTGAACACGGTCAACGCCGGACCTGCATCCGAACGAGCGGATCAGGGTGGGCGGGCCCACCCTGATGAGCTTCGATCATCAGGGCTGGATCCCGTCGTTCCTCGATGGCTTCGCCGCCGATACCAATCCGGACAAGCGGCTCGATTTCGTGTCCTGGCATGCATACGGCTATTTCGACGAAAGCACGGGCTATCGGTCCTACGTGTTCTTCAAGGACGATCCGACCATGGTGGCCGATCAGCGCGCGCGGCTGGATGCCATGCTTAAGGAACGCGGCATCACCACCTACATCCCGGCGCTTGTAACGGAAACGGGCATCTACCCCGGACCAGCCTATGACGATCCCAATCCCAGCAGGAACGACTGGGTGCGGCAGGGGCCGGGCGTCATGTCACTGCACTACTGGTATGCCGAGCAGCCCGATATCTACCCCTTCCACTGGACGATCCGCCACGCTGGCGAAGGGCGCAAGGACCAGCTCGTCACCCTGCGCGGCGATGACGAGACCAGCCCTGTCGAAACCTTCACGCCCTATGGCAACGCGCTGCTGATGCAGTCGATGCTGCGCGATGAGCGCGTTGTCGCCGAGTCCGATGCGCTGGTCGATGGCAAGGGCGTCTATGCCATTGCCACAAGCGGCGACAACGGCGCTGCCATCATGATCTGGAACTACCAGGGTACGGACACGCAGGGCTTCCGCGTGAACCTCGATCTTGGCGGTTTTCCCGCAAATGCGCCCGGCCACGCTGGCGATCCAGCGGCAGTATCACATCGACGCCGAAACCAGCAATTACTGGACCGATCCTGACAACGCCAACCTGCAACAGGTCGGCGAAACCAGAGTTACCCTGGGCAATTCGCATCAGGTGACGATCGACCTGCCAGCCAATGCGATGCATCTGATCACGATGGACATCCAGAGCGACCATGCTGACTAGGGCAGGCCTCGTGCGCTTTCCGTTCGCGAAAGAGGAATAAGCGCTTCCATCTCCTCGCCGCTCGCAATCACGCATCGGTGAACACTCCAGTCATAAGAAGAGACAATCGATGATCAGGCGTGACCTACTGAAAACCGGGATCGCAGCGCCGGCGCAGGACTGGCCTTTCGGGCGGCGGCGTGAGAATGGCTTTCGCAAGTGCCGTCAGCCCGTCACCGGACTGGTGGAGGGGACGGGCGATCCGCTGGTTGCAGACCAATCTGCGGGAAACGGACGCTGCGATAGATCCAATTACCTTCGTCGATGAGATCGGGCGCTGCATGTGAACACAGCGCTCGTCAACGCGGGCGGGATTACGGCCTATTACCCGACCGACATCGAATTCGCACATGTCAGCGAATATCTGCCCGAAGGACGCGACCTCTTCGGCGAAATCCTCGCCGAGGCGCACTCGCGCAATATCCGCGTGGTCAGTCGCTGGGACTTCAGCAAGGCTCGCCGCGAAGTCTACGAGGCGCATCCCGAATGGTTCTTCAAGATGGCCGATGGCGGACCGGCAATCTACAACGGCCTGTATCAGGTATGCATCAATGGCGGATGGATACAGGAAAAGGCGGTCGAGATTCTCGGTGAGGGTCTCGAGCGCTACGAGGTGGACGGTTGCTTCTTCAACAACTTCCTCAATCCGTCCCGCGACTATGCAGGCCGTGAACTGGGTATCTGCCAGTGCGACAACTGCCAGACGTTGTACCAGGAACAATACGGCAAGCCGGTCCCGATGGAGCGAACCCTGGAATACGAGGAGTTCATGCAGGAGTGCGGCAGGACGACCTCGGAAAAGATCATCTCCCTGCTGCGCGAAAAGCGTCCCTCGGCAGCGCTTATCGGTGGCACGCCGTCCCTGACCGACATCGTTTATGGAGAGTCCAGCACCGCTATCGACAATCCCCTGCCGCTCTGGCCCTACACGGCCAGCGACAATGTGAACAAATGGCGCAATTCCTATCCGCAGGCCGAGGTGATGTGCCAATCGATGCAGTTCCTGGACTTTCCGTGGCGGTTTTCCTCCGTGCCCCGCGAAGAGATTGCCAGCCGCATCTGGCAAAGCGTTTCGCACGGCGGTTTCGCGGCGATGAGCCTGAACGGCACGATAGGCGATCTCAAGAACAGGTCTGCCGTCGAAGTAGGCGAGCCGATCTATGCGTGGCTCAAGGAACACGAGCAACATTACCATAGCCAGGTGAACGAAGCGCGCGTCATGCTTCTCACGCCATCTCAGGGCGGGCAATCAGGCGCTGGTTTCGCTGGATCGACGCAATCCTATCGGGGCATGTTCCGGCTTCTATCGGAACAGCATATTCCGTTTGCAGGAATGGCGCATCTGGACTGGCTGGGAACGCGGCCTTCCGATCTCGTCATCTCGACCGGTCCGGTTCCGCTCGCCCTGCAAGACTTCGTCAGAAACGGCGGCAACGTGATCGTGACCGGGACGATGGAACCCGAGTTCGAGATCGCGCCGATCAGGCGACGTCACGAAGATCTGGACGGTGCCTACGTCACGATCCGCGACAAGCAGTTGTTCTCGTCGCTGGAGGATATCGACGTGGCAATGCTCGACGGCGATTTCCTCGAGCTTGATGCCGCCGGGCAGAACGCGCTGACCTTCGTGCCGCCCGCGCTCTACGCACCGCCAGAGTTCGTCGGTGCAGGCTGGGAAGATTCCGGCAAACCCGCCATGGTGGTCAAGCAGATGGGTCGCGGCAGGATTGCCTGGATTCCGTGGGACATTGCGGGCCTCTATCACCGCTATAGCCTGGAAAGTCACCAGGGCATTCTGTCCGACCTTGTCGATCACATGCTCCCCCGGGGGAGAGACCTTCGCACGAACGCACATCCCCGGTGCAGATGTCATTGATGAGGCGGGACGACCGGCATCACCTGCACATGATCAACATGTCCGGCCATTCCGGCACCGCCTATCACGAGCCACTGCCCATGAACCCCTTCAGGTCGAAGTGAAAGGCAATTTCTCCAGAGCCCGGGCCCTGCGTGCTGGACCAACCGATACCCCTTTCCCGGCGCGACGGTTTTACCGTGTTCGATGTGCCTCGACTTGGGGAATACGAAATGATCGAGCTTGCATGAAGCGCGTCCTTTCCAAGTCACGTTGGCAAGCCGTTTTCGCAAGTGAAGCTCCTGCTTGATCTTTTCGGCAGGGACCATCCACAAGGCGTCGTTGCTATCGGCTTCCAGACTGGCCCTTTCGATACCGGTGATGTCATCCCATCCCATGAACCGCATCATGCCGGGGCGTTGCGCCGTGAGAGCAAGCCGCCTTGCTCATAAGCCATTAACCAGAGAGGCCCCCTGCACGATCGATATCCGCCATGAGGCTCGGATTGCAGCGACAGACAGCAAGACGGAATAGCGCTTCGCTGGAGGCGCGGCTTCAGCGTATCAGTGATTTCCGTAGCGGGGTTCTCGAGCTTCGCGCCCTCTGCGTTGGCATAGCGATAGACCGCAGCAACACGTGCTTGAGGCGCCGCGCCGTCTCGATAGCACCTCGGTTCTCAACCTTGCGCAGAACGGCCAGAAGCAGCGGCTTGTCGATATCGGCCAAGGGCATGGATCCGAGATCAGGAAAGATGTCACGCTCGAGACGGTGATGCCTCATTGGCATGAACGGACTTCCAGCGCCCCAGTTGAAGCCCATGCCATTCGCGAGCTACTCCTCGAAGGTCTTCGATGCCCGCTCTTCACCGACGAGTTGTCCGCGTTTCGCAGCATACCGAGGGTCCCGGCCTTCGCGCAGTATCTTCTTCGCTTCGTCGCGCTTTTCCCGCGCATCCGCTAGCGATACCTCGGGATAGGCGCCGAGCGTGAGCAATCGCTCCTTCTTCTCGAAACGATATTGATAGCGCCAACTCTTATGCCCACTCGTAGCTACGTGCAGGTGCAGACCTCTGTTGTCGGTAAGCTTGTAGGCCTTATCCTTCGCCGCCGCCGTGCGCACTGCCTTGTCCGTCAGCATCCGATACCCCCAATCCGAGTTTTCGCTACCCCCAAATTACCCCCACATACACTTGGCTAGGGGTAGATTGGCATGGACGGGATTGGAGTAGTAAATGCCGCAATTGTAAAGGTTTTTGCGCAATTCTGGTTGTGGCTGGACGGCCCTGAAAGGGCAATTGGCGGAGAGGGAGGGATTCGAACCCTCGGAACCCCATAGGAGCTCAACAGTTTTCGAGACTGCCCCGTTCGACCACTCCGGCACCTCTCCGCAAGGGGTATCGGTTAATTTGAGACCCGCAGTCGATTGGGAACGGCGGCGGTTAGCCGAGAGATTATCTCTTGCCAAGTCCCTTGCGTGCATTTCGTCGCAAAAACGGGGGACGGTAACGGGTCGGTGCTTGTTACCTCGGGCACACCGCATATATTTGCGCACATGGAACGCTCTGAATTCTATTCATCCCAGGCTGGTCGGCGCATCGATGCGCCCCGTCGGTCGCGTGCCCGCTTCGCCATCGGAGACATCGTCAAGCACCGCAAATTCGATTTTCGCGGTGTCGTTTTCGATATCGATCCGGTCTACGCCAATTCGGAAGAATGGTTCGAGCAGATCCCGGAGGGGCAGCGCCCGGATCGTGACCAGCCCTTCTATCACCTGCTGGCCGAGAACGAAGACAGTTCCTACGTCGCGTATGTCAGCCAGCAGAACCTGTCGATCGACACCGATGGCGAACCGATCGACCATCCGCAGGTTGAACAATTGTTCGAGGATTTCCGCGCCGGTCGCTATTTCCTGCGCCGCAGCCTGACGCACTAGACATCAGCTCTTTATCTTCCAGCCGCTTTTGAGCACGCGGTAGGTGATGAAGCCCAGCACCAAATTCAGCACGCCGACGCCGATTGCAGCGCCGATCACGGCCTGATTTGTGTCACCGATGTCGCTGGAGCCCAGGAAGCCGAAGCGGAAGCCCGAGATCATGTAGAAGAACGGGTTGGCCTTGCTCACCATCTGGAAGAACGGCGAGAGGTTGGAAATCACGTAAAACGTTCCCGACAGCAGGCTGAGCGGTGCGACGATGAAATTGGTAATCGCCGCGTTGTGATCGAATTTCTCTGCCCAGATGCTGGCCAGCAGGCCGACGATCGCCAGCATGGCTGCACCCATCAGGCCAAACCAGATAATCGCCCAGGGGTGCGCGGCATGCAGGTCCACACCGGGATAAAGCCACATGGCCAGCGCCACCGCGCCGCCCACCATCACCGCGCGCGTGATGGCGGCCATGACAATGCCGATCATCAGTTCCGCCTCGGACAGGGGCGGCATCAACAGGTCGATGATGGTGCCCTGCAGCTTGCCCGCAAGCAGGCTGAAGCTGGAATTGGCAAAGGCATTTTGCATCATGCCCATCATGATCAGGCCCGGCGCCACGAAGGTGCCGAAGTTCACCCCCATGATCTCGCGCCCGCCGCGGCCCAGCGCCACGGTGAAAATCACCAGAAACAGCAGGGTGGTGACGGCTGGTGCCCAGACTGTTTGCGTCTGCACCTTGAGAAAGCGGCGGATCTCCTTAATATAGAGACTCCACAGCCCGATCCGGTTGATACCGGTGATCTGCGGCTCTCCCTTTGGCGGGAATTTGCGCCCGGCGTTGCTGCCGGTGGCCAGGAGATCGCCGTTCGCGGAAAGTGATGCAGGTGCTTGATCGGTCATGGGGGCGCGACTATCTCTCCTGTGCCGGGCTGGCAAGAACACAAAGGACCGTGCACATTATCGTGAACGGGCCACAAGATGAACGGAACACGATAACTTCATGAGCTGGACTGAAGAACGCATCGGCACCCTCACCAAGATGTGGGAAGGCGGATCGACCGCGAGCGAGATCGCCACCGAACTGGGCGGCGTGTCGCGCAACGCGGTGATCGGCAAGGCGCACCGCCTTGGCCTGAAGGCGCGTCCCAGCCCGGTTAAAGCGAACGAGAAGAAGAAGGCCGCCAAGAAGAAGGAGGCCGCAGCCAAGCCCGCCGCGCCCAAGGCAAGGCCGAAGCCCGCACCTGTCCGGAAGGTTGCCGAGGCGCCTGCGCCACAGCCCGCTGAGGAGCAGGAACCGGAGGCAGCCGATGCATCTTCGACCAGCAACGCCAGCCAACCCATGCCGGACAAGCGTTCCGACCTGCCCAAGATCGTATCCTACGGTCCCGGCGGATTCTTGCGCCAGGGTCCGGGTGACCAGCAGCCGCCGATCCCGCCTGCTCCGCCGCGTCGTCTCGTCCCGGCCAAGCCCGATCCGTCGATTGCCGACAAGACCAGCTTGCTGGACCTGAACGATCGCGTCTGCCGCTGGCCGATGGGCCATCCGGGCGAGGCCGATTTCCACTTCTGCGGCGACAAGGTGAACCCGGGTTTCCCCTATTGCGTGCAACATTGCGGCCGGGCCTACCAGGCACAGTTGCCCCGTGGCGCGCGCCGTCCCCCGCCGCCCCTGCCCTTCGGCGGACCCAGAGTGCGCTAGGGCGTTCGCCAAAGGACCCGTACCAGTTAACGAAAGGCCCGCTGTCCATTGCCGGACAGCGGGCCTTTTTCTTGAACGGTGTGGCGGTACCGCGCATGAACCGGTGCTGCCTGCTGATGCAGCCGCGGCAATCAGACTTTCAACCGACGGGAGTGGCAAGAACCTCGGTAACATCCCTCTCGCGGTATATCTCGCCATCCAGATCCCCCATCCGTCGCCTCAGCGTCGAACCGAAAATCACGATCAGCACAGTCCCTGCCAGCGCGATTCCGGCGTTCATCAGCCAGAACGACCATGCAGGCATGACTTCGTAATAGCGGGCGATCGTGCCGGAACCGATGCCGGTGACGAAGGCGTTGAGATAGACGCAGGCCATCATGGTGGAGTTGATCCGTGCCGGTGCGCGGCGTGAAACCAGCGCCAGCAATGTCGGCCAACCCCACATGAAGGCGACCCCCGAGAGAAAGAAAGTGATGATCGGGAAGATGATCGACACCTTCCCGCCATCCGCCAGATAGTCGCCCAATGCCAGTGAACCGGCAGCCACCGCCATGATTACCGAACAGATCGCGATCTTGCCCAGATCATCCGGTTCCTTGCCGCGCCTTGCCTGCCAGCGCCACAGCATGATCAGCAGCGGAACGATCAATACGGATGCCAGCGCGTCTTCCGACGCAAACCAGGGAACGGGCACCGCGCCCAGCGGCGTATCGAGCGCCACCCTTTCGGCAACAAACAGGAGGCCGACATTCGCCAGTTGGTCATACGTGAAGCCCCAGAACAGCGAGACGACCATGACTCCCCCCAGCAGCAGCATCATCTGCCAGTCACGCCCGGTCATCGGCGGTCTCTGATCGGCTTCGCCTGGCTTTGGCCTGATCCGTTCCGCAGCGAAATGCGGCAGGCCGACGAAATATACTACCGCTGCCAGCAGCATCATCACCCCGGCCAACCCGAAACCGAAATGCCAGCCGTAAATCTGTGCCAGCAGTCCGCAGAGAAGCGGGCCAAGGATCGCGCCAATGTTGATGCCGGTGCTGAAGATGGTGAACCCGCGCGTGCGCCGCGCTTCGTCATCGCGGGGATAGAGGTGGCCTACCTGCGCGGCGATGTTGCCCTTCAGACAGCCGGAACCCAGCACAAGCAACAATAGCGCGAGCAGGAAGCTCCAGTCGAATATCATGGCGAAGTGACCGGCGGTCATCAGCCCGATGCCGATCATCACGGTCTTGCGCGAGCCAAGCCAGCGATCGGCGAGCAAGCCGCCGAACAGCGGGGTGAAGTAGACGAAGCCGGAATAAAGGCCAAAGGTCTGGCTGGCGAAAGCCTGGGTGGACAGCGGACCGAAAATCGCCTCGACGACGCTGCGGAAACCCTCCATTCCGGCAACATTCTCGATCCTTCCCGGCAGCAGCAGTTCCTGAACCATGTAAAGGATCAGCAGCGCGCGCATCCCGTAAAACGAGAACCGCTCCCAGATCTCGGTAAAAGCCAGGAACACCAGCCCCTTGGGATGCCCCCACCAGGTCTCGCCTGTCGGCGCCACGTCGGTATCCATCCAGAAGTCCCCCCTCTGTTCGCGCGCCCGAGACGAGTTTGCTCACAGAGTGGTGCAATGGTCAATGGCGCTGCATCACAGCGAGGTCTGGTCGGCTGGCTTCCCCCGCCCGATCAACCTCGACGACCGCGGCGGTGGATCTGGTCGAAGAAACGCAAGAGGCCCTAAAGCAGCCTTGCGCAGCCGGACTGTTGGACGCCAGCCCAATCCAACCCGATTCCGCTCAAACCTCGCCGGATTTCCATCCCCACACCAGCAGGCACGGCGGGATGTTCCGCCATACGTAGCCGGTGTCCACCGTGTCGAAGTACTCCTCGGTCAATTCCTTCGCCGTCGGGCGGAACTGGTAGGTGAGGAAGGCGCCGCCGCCGCGGATCACGCGCTGGGTGGCTTCCACGATGTTGTTCGCCACCGCCTCTGGCAGGGAAGAGAACGGCAGGCCGGAAAGGACGAAGTCCGCCTTGTCATGGCCGATCCGGCGGACATATTCCTCCACGTTCTCCGCCGATCCCAGGATCGCATGGAAGCGTTTGTCGCGCACCGTGCGCTGGAGGTATTCGATGAAGCGGGGATTGGTGTCGATCACCAGCAGCTCTCCGCCCGGCGGCAGGCGATCGAGAATGTGCGGGCAGAACGTGCCCACGCCCGGACCGTATTCCACGAACAGCTTGCAGCGTTGCCAGTCCACCCTGTCGAGCATGGCATCGATCGTCACGCGCGAGGACGGGATGACGGAACCCACCATGCGAGGATTTTCCAGGAAGCCGCGGAAGAACACGCCAATCGGGCCTAGCATTCGGCTGACAGCCGTGCGCCTTGCGCCATTGGTCGACAGGACTTGATCGTTTCCATTCACGTGTCTGGCAGCCTTTTCCTTGCGGTAGGTTGATTGCTTTTCAGCAGGGTTACACCCCATGCCGGTCCATCGCGCCGAATCCAAGGGGAACTGCCCACCTAAGCACAAGCGCGCACTGAAATTATTGAATTATATGATAAAGTTCTGCGACCTGCGCGGCAACCTTCCTCGACGAAATAACGCAAAGGCGAATCAGCCCGTGGCCTTGCCCAGGGGAGGCACGTGGCGATCCACCACGAAGGCGGCGGCCGACACCAGCACGGCAGCGGCGGCCAGCGTGCCGAAGAACGGCCACACGCTTGTCCCCCCTGCATCGAGCAGCGCCCCGCCCAGCCCGGTGGCCGAAACCGCGCCAAGGCGGCTCATGAAAATTCCGAAACCGATCCCGCCCGAACGGCAACTGGGCGGATAACCGTGCGTCATCATCACATACATGCCCGCGATGGAGGCGCTGAAGGCGAAGCCGGAAAGGCCCACCATCCACGTGACATAGGTGCGCCGCGCCTCGTCCAGCTGATCCGGCAACCCCTCGATCGTGAGGCCGATGGCCAGCATCCATACCACCATGATGGCTGAAAGCGCTGCCATCACCAGCTTCGAGCCAAAGCGGCGCATGATGATGCCGACAAGGATCGATCCCACCATCGAGCTGATGCCCGCCAACGCCACGGCATCGCCTGCCTGGTCCAGCGTGAAATCCTCCGCGGTCAGGAAGGTCGTACCCCAGCTGAGGATGCCGTAAGCCACCAGCGTGGAGGCAGCAAAGGCGATGCCGATGCCAAGGTTCAGTCGCAGGTTGGAACGGTGCAGCACACCGATCTGCGGTCCGCCCTCGCTGTCGGTGTGGTGCCTGTCAGGCGTCAGCGTGACATCGTCGTCCAGCACCAGCTTAGCGTGCTCTTGCGCCATTTCGCTGCGCCCGCGTGCCAGCAGGAAGGACGGGCTGTCGCGCAGGACAAGGCCGATCACGAACACCACCAGCAGCGTGGCCATGCCGAAAATCAGGAATGTGCCTTCCCAGCCATAGGCCGCTTCAAGATCCGGCCCGATCCACCCGACCACGGTACCGCCGATGGGTGTGCCCACGGCAAGCGTACTGATCGCCACGGGGCGCCAGCGATCCGGCAGCCATTCACCCGCCATCGCCAGCGCATTGGCATAGGCGCCGCCAAAACCCAGCCCTGCAAACATGCGCCAGAAGGCCATCGCCCACACCCCGTCGGACGTCGCCGCAGCCATTGTGCCCAGCGAGAAAACCAGAGCGGCGATCACCAGCGTCCAGCGCCGTCCGATAGCATCGCCCAGCCAGCCCCCGCCCCAGCCGCCAAGGCCAAAGCCGATCAACGCCGCCATCATGGCAATACCAAAGGTGGAACGGGTAACGTCGAAATCTTCCATTACCTTTGGCGCGACGACGCCCAGCAATTGCAGGTCGATCCCGTCGCACACCAGCACCAGCATGCAGACGGCCACGATAGCCCATTGGAAGGGCTTTACCGGTTGCGCGTTCAGCGCCTCGCCAAATGTGGTGGTGACAGGCTTCGTGGCCATTTATCTCTCCCTCTTGGCGACGCACAATGCCAGCAGGCTGGCAAATGTCACGCACAAAGCAGATCGGCAGGCGGCCCGTCGCGCTTGCAGAGCTTCGCCAGCAATGGCAGCAGGAAAGCCTGCGCCGTCTTGAGGAGCCTTGCCATGCCCATTTCACTTTATGATGCCACCATCCCCACCATGATCCAGATGCTGGGTGCTGCGCAGGGATGGATAGAAAAGGCCAAGGCTTCAGAGCTTTCCGAGGAGGAAATCGCGAGCGCCTGCCTGACGCAGGACATGGCCCCCTTTGCCAAGCAGATAGGCTGGATGGTGTCGCACTCGATCGGCGCGATCGAGGCGGTGCGCAAGGGCGAGATGAACCCGGACCTTGAAGAACCGGCCACCGAACTGGAGCAGATGCGCCTGAACCTTGGCGCAGCAGAGAACAAGCTGCGCGCGCTTTCCATCGGAGAGATAGAAAGCTTCATCGGGCAGGAAGTCCACTTCATCTTCAAGCCGCGCGGGGTGGACATTCCCTTCACGGCGGAAAACTTCCTGCTCAGCTTCTCGCAGCCGAATTTCTTCTTCCACGCCACCACCGCCTACGCCATCCTGCGCCACAAAGGTGTGGATGTCGGAAAAATGGACTACCTCGGACAGGTTCGCGCGGCGCACCCAGCGCCCTAGGAATTGACCCGCCGCTATCCCGTCACTTCCAGCACCATGTTGGTGGGCGTTTCATGCGCGCGGCGAACATTGGCGAACCCCGCCTCTTTCAGCACCTCGGTCAGGCGTTTCTGCCCGGCCTGCGCCCCCAGCCCCAACCCGACATCCTGCGCCAGCGAGGCCGGTGTGCAGACCATGGTCGAGGCAGCATAGAAAATCTGTCCCATCGGGTTCATGTTCTCGGCCATCGTGTCGCCTGCCATCGGTTCAACCAGCATGAATGTGCCGTCGTCCTTCAGCGTTTCGCGGATATGCCGCGCCGCGCCCACGGGGTCGCCCATGTCATGCAGGGCATCGAATATGCAGGCGAAATCGAAGCCGCCGCCAGGATAGTCCTGCGCGCGCGCCAGTTCGAACGTCACATTGCCCACACCGGCCTCGGCGGCATGGGCACGCGCTTTCTCGATACTGGGTGCATGAAAATCGATGCCGACGAAGGTGGACCTGGGATAACGCTGGGCCATCAGCACGGTGGACGAGCCATGGCCGCAGGCGATATCGGCCACCTTGGCGCCTGCCTCCAGCTTGGCGGAAACGCCGTCCAGCGCCGGGATCCAGTCGTCGACGAGGTGGGCTGCGTAACCGGGACGGAAAAACCGGTCCGTACCGCAAAAGCAGCATGGCAGGTGATCGTCCCAGGGACGCCCCTTTCCCGAGATGAAGGTCTCGACAGCCTTTTCCTGCGTCGCGAATTGCGAAACGACGACTTCGAAGAAGCCCTGCATGCACATGGGCTGGCCCTCGCGGCCCAGCAGCAACGCCTGCTCTGGCGCAAGCGTGAAGGTGTCGCTCTCGCTATCGAAATCGACATAACCCGCAGCCGAAACGGACCCGAGCCATTCGTGCAGGTATTTCGGATTGAGCCCGGTTTTCTCCGCAAGCTGCGCACAGGTAAGCGGACCCTCGCCATCCATTGCGGCAAAAACCCCGGCCTTGTCGCCCAGATAGGCCATGAACATGCTCATGGCACCGGCAACATCGCCCATGATGGTTCCGGCCAGCTCTTCCACCCTGGCCATATCGATCGTTTCTTCGCTCACATTCCCTCTCCCAAAAACGTGCGCGACCCTGATCTTGGCGTCATAGCACATCCAGGCGGTAAAGGGAGAACGGAACGCTATCGCTGGCGGCGGGCGAACCAGATGTGGTGCTGCGGGCCCTTGTTGTTCGGGCGGGCGCGCACCCGGCGCACCTCCACATCGAGGCCTGCATCCTTCAGTCGTCCGGTGAACTTGTGATCGGGCGCGGCGGACCACACGGCCAGCACCCCGCCCACGTTCAGCGCATCGCGCATCCGGGCGATCCCGGTGCGGGTGTAGAGCCGCTCGTTCCCTTCGCGCACGATACCATCGGGGCCGTTGTCCACATCCAGCAGAATCGCGTCGTATTTCGGCGTGGTGCCGTCCACGGCATCGTCGATCAATGCCGCCACGTCTGCCAGCACCACTTCGCCGCGCGGATCGTCGAGGCAATCGCCGGTAAGCTCGGCCAGCGGACCCTTCGCCCAATCGAGGATTTCCGGCACCACTTCGGCGACAACAACTTCACCCTTCTCAGGCATCGCGGCCAGTGCGGCGCGAAAGGTGAACCCCATGCCATAGCCACCGATCAGAATGCGGGGGTTCGGCATCTCCAGCCGCTCCAGCGTCAACTGCGCCAGCTGTTCCTCGCTGAACTGCATGCGCGTGCCCATCAGCTCGTCCCGGCCCAGCATGATGATGAAATCGCGGCCGTGGCTGACCAGTGTCAACGTGTCGCCATCGGGGATCCTGGCGGTGGCGATTTCCTCGCGTGGCAGCATTGTCTGTTCTCCAAATGGAAAGGGCCGCGATTGCTCGCGGCCCTTCCGTTGTAGTATATCGGACTGGCTTAGTCGTCCTTGAGGAAGGCCGGCATGTGATCGGCGTTGCCGCCGTCATTGTTGCCGCCGCCGTCACGGTTGCCACCGCGACCGCCGCCACGACCACCACGGTCGCCGCCACGGCCACCGCCGCCGCCGTCACGACCGCCTCTGGGGCCACGACGATCGCCGCCGCCACCGCTACGCGGTCCGCGGTCGCCACCTTCGCGCTTCTCACGCGGAGGACGGGTATCCTCCAGCTCTTCGCCGGTTTCCTGGTCAACAACACGCATCGACAGGCGAACCTTGCCACGGCTGTCGATCTCGAGAACCTTGACCTTGACCTCCTGCCCTTCGGACACGACGTCGGTCGGCTTCTCGACACGCTCGTTCTTCATTTCGGACACGTGGACGAGACCGTCCTTGCCGCCCATGAAGTTCACGAAAGCACCGAAGTCGACGATGTTGACGACCTTGCCGTCGTAGACCTTGCCGACTTCAGCTTCTTCGGTGATGCCTTCGATCCACTTGCGGGCAGCGGCGATTTCATCGGCGTTCGAAGAGCTGATCTTGATCACGCCCTCGTCGTCGATATCCACCTTGGCGCCGGTTTCTGCCACGATTTCGCGGATGACCTTGCCGCCCGTGCCGATAACGTCGCGGATCTTCGACTTGTCGATCTGCATCGTCTCGATACGCGGGGCATGCTTGGAAACTTCACCGCGAGCACCCGAAAGCGCATCGTTCATCTTGCCGAGGATGTGCGCCCGGCCGGCCTTGGCCTGCTCCAGCGCGCTCTGCATGATTTCCTTGGTGATGCCGGCGACCTTGATGTCCATCTGGAGCGAGGTGATACCCGCTTCGGAACCGGCCACCTTGAAGTCCATGTCACCCAGGTGATCTTCGTCACCCAGGATGTCTGACAGAACGGCGAAATTTTCACCGTCGAGGATCAGGCCCATGGCGATGCCGGAAACCGGGCGTTCGATCGGAACACCGGCGTCCATCATGGCCAGACAGCCACCGCACACGGTCGCCATCGAGGACGAGCCGTTGGACTCGGTGATGTCGGACAGGATGCGGATCGTGTAGGGGAAATCCTCATGGCTGGGCAGCACGGGGTGCAGCGCACGCCATGCCAGCTTGCCATGGCCCGTCTCGCGGCGGCTGGTGAAGCCGAAACGGCCCACTTCGCCAACCGAATAGGGCGGGAAGTTATAGTGCAGCATGAAGTTGCTGTACGACAGGCCTTCCAGTCCATCGATCATCTGCTCGGCATCCTTGGTGCCCAGCGTGGTGGTGCAGATTGCCTGCGTTTCACCGCGCGTGAACAGCGCCGAACCGTGGGTACGGGGCAGCAGGCCGACCATCGCCTCGATCGGGCGAACCTCGTCGAGCTTGCGGCCATCGATGCGCGTGCCATCCTTGATGATGGAGCCGCGAACGATGTCGCTTTCCAGCTTCTTCACCAGCTTCAGGCGGCCCATGTATTCGGCGGGATCGCTTTCCTGAAGGTTGGCGTAATGCTCGCGCGCCTTGGCGCGGGCGGCATTCACCGCGTCCTGACGCTCGGCCTTGTTGGTGATCTTGTAGGCAGCAGCCAGATCGTCGCCGATGACGCCGCGCAGTTCCTCGATCTTGGCGGACTTGTCTTCCACCTTGTCGAGTTCCCAGGGATCCTTGGCAGCCTGTTCGGCCAGATCGATGATGGCACCGATAACCTTGCGGCTTTCGTCATGCGCGAACATGACAGCGCCGAGCATTTCCTCTTCGGTCAGCTCCTTGGCTTCGGATTCCACCATCATCACAGCGTTGTTGGTGGCGGCCACGACCAGGTCGAGACGACCTTCGTCGAAGATGTCGGAAACGCTGGGGTTCAGCACGTATTCGCCATCGACGAAGCCGACGCGCGCGGCACCGATCGGGCCCATGAAGGGCAGACCGGAAATGGTCAGCGCAGCAGATGCGGCGATCATCGCAACGATATCGGGCTCGGTCTCGCCATCATAGGAGAGGACCTGGCAGATCACGTTGATCTCGTTGTAGAAACCTTCCGGGAAGAGCGGGCGCACGGGGCGATCGATCAGGCGGGAAGTAAGCGTTTCCTTCTCCGTCGCGCGGCCTTCGCGCTTGAAGAAGCCGCCGGGGATACGGCCCGCAGCGGAGAATTTTTCCTGGTAGTGAACGGTAAGGGGGAAGAAGTCCTGCCCTTCCTTCACGCTCCTGGCGGCGGTCACGGCGCACAGCACCACGGTCTCGCCATAGGTGGCCAGAACGGCGCCGTCGGCTTGACGGGCAATACGGCCGGTTTCCAGAGTGAGGGTTTTCCCGCCCCACTCCAGCGATACAGTTTTCGTGTCGAACATTTGAATTCCTTCTGAACCCATGCGCCATATTGCGTCACGGGGCCTACTTGTTCCGGGTAATCCGTCCCGGTCCGGTGTGAGGCCTGTTGCGGCCCCGAGGCCCCTTCACCGAATTGCGAAGGATGCCGTTTGGCTCTGCCAGCCGAATATGACGGCTTGCAGAAAGACGAAGGGGCAGCCCTTTGAGCCGCCCCTTCGAAAAACTCTTATTTACGCAGACCGAGCTTCTTGATCAGGTTGTTGTAGCGATCAAGGTCCGTCTTCTTCAGATAGGCCAGCAAGCTGCGACGCTTGTTGACCATCTTGAGCAAGCCACGACGGGAATGGTTATCCTTGTGGTTGTTCTTGAAGTGGTCGGTCAGGTTGCGGATACGTTCTGTCAGGATCGCGACCTGGACTTCCGGGGAACCGGTGTCGCCCTTGTTCTGGGCATTGTCGGCGATAACTTCCTGCTTGCGTTCTGCGGTAATCGTCATTCGTTTCAACCTTTCGCAGTATCCTTAGATATTGAAACCCCGCACGACCTTCATCGCGCCCCCGTCGAGTTCCACCAATGCCACCGGAACATCGTCCAGCCTCGCAAAGTATAGCCCGTCGGGATGGGGCAACCCGGAAACGACCCGGCCCTGTCGGGCCGCCTGCGCACTATCCGGATCGAGAGCGAGGGCCGGGATACCGTCCAGCCCCGCCTCCAGTGGCAGGAGGTGGTCTTGAAGTGGCGCGCCCTTACCGATTTCGTTCAGTTTGTCCAGCGAAATCGCCTGGATTTCGCTGAATGGCCCGGCCTTCGTACGCCTTAGATAGGTAACGTGGCCCAGCGTTCCAAGGGCATGGGCGATATCGCGCGCCAGGCTGCGGATATAGGTGCCCTTGCTGACATGCGCGACCAGCGTGGCGCTGTCGGCCAGTTCCAGCGGGGCCTGCGGATCGTAGGGGTCGGGGCGGCCAAGGGTGGTGGCAAAGGCCGATTGCAATCGGTCGTCCGCGCCGCCACGGCCAATCGGTTCCAGCGAATGGATTGTGACAGCCCTCGTCTTCATCTCCACTTCTTCACCAGCGCGGGCCAGATCATAGGCCCGCTTGCCGTCTATCTTGAGCGCCGAGTATTTGGGCGGCACCTGCTCGATTTCTCCCGTGAAATGCTCGCAGATGGCTGCGATGGCCGCGCGCGGCGGACGGCGATCGGTGGTTGCGGTCACCTCACCCTCGCTATCCAGCGTGTCGGTTTCCTCGCCGAACTGGATGGTGAATTCGTAGATCTTGTCGCTATCCAGCAAGCGGCCCGAAAGCTTGGTCGCCTCTCCCAATGCGATGGGCAGCACGCCTTCGGCGAGCGGGTCCAGCGTACCGCCGTGGCCAACCTTCACCTTGGGATAACCGCCCTCGCGCAAATTGCGCTTCATGGCGCCGACGGCCTGCGTCGAGCCGAGTCCCACGGGCTTGTCGAGGATCAGCCAGCCATGCGGGGCAGGTTTGTCAGACACCAGCGATCCATTCGGACACTGCGAAATATTGCCCCATCGCCCATTCCACCGGCGGGAAGACGAAGTTCTCGATGATGTTCGCCTGCGGGAAAATATAGGGCACCACCAACAGCAGGATGAACAACAGCGGAAAGCCGAATGGACGCACCCTGTTATAGGCGCGCGCGGCAGACGGCGGCAGCAGCCCCTCGATAATATGCGAGCCGTCAAAAGGCGGGATCGGCAAGAGGTTGAACAGCGCCAGGAACACGTTGATCGCGATAAAATAATATGCGCCATCCGCCAGCCATTGTGGCGGCGTCACATCTGCCGGGAAAAACGCCATCAGCAGCCCCAGCGCGATTGCGCCAATCAGGGCGAGGATGAAATTTGTGCCAGGTCCGGCAGCCGCCACCGCCATCATGCCAAAGCGCGGATTGTTCAGGCGCTGCTTTATCACGGGCACAGGCTTGGCCCAGCCGAACACCGGCAATCCCGCCAAGGCCAGGCCGCCGGGCACCAGCAGCGTGCCAATCGGATCGACATGGCGAATGGGGTTGAGCGACAGGCGCCGCTGCTCCTTCGCGGTGGGATCGCCCAGCATCAGCGCGGTCCAGCCATGCGCCACTTCGTGGAAGACGATGGCAACGATCAGGCACGGGATCAGGATCGCTGCCAGCAGGATGGTATCGGTCATTGCCGCGCTAGATGGGGTGTATCGAGGCTCTGGTAAAGTGCCACGCTTGCGGTCATGTTGCGCGGCAGGGAAAAACGGGGTTCGGGAATGAGCGCAACAGCAGCGGTGCAATCGCAAACAGGCTTCCTCGGCTGGATTGAACGGACGGGCAATCGCCTGCCCGATCCGGTGTTCCTGTTCCTGTGGTTCATCCTCGCGCTGGTGGGCATTTCGGTGGTCGCCGCATGGGCCGGATGGTCCGCGCCGCATCCGGTGGAGATAGACCCTGCCACCGGCACCTATCGCATCATCGCGGTGGAGAGCCTGCTTTCAGGCGCGAACATCCGCCAGTTGCTGACGCAGATGCCCGAGACGTTCACCCACTTCCCGCCGCTGGGATATGTTCTCACCGTCATGCTGGGCGCGGGCGTTGCAGAGCGTTCCGGCCTGTTTGCGACCGCGATGCGCGCCAGCATGGCCAAGGTCTCAACCTTCTGGCTGACCCCTGCCGTGGCGCTGGTTTCCATGATGGGCAACCACGCCGCGGACGCTGCCTTCGTGGTGATGATCCCGCTGGCAGGCATCGTCTATCATGCTGCCGGTCGGCACCCGCTGGTGGGCATCGCTGCCAGCTTTGCAGCGGTGTCGGGCGGGTTCTCCGCCAACCTGCTGCCGGGCCAGCTGGATGCGCTGCTGCTGGGCATAACGGAGGCCAGCGTGCAAACCGTGTTCGGCGACTGGACCGCCAATATCGCGGGCAACTGGTTCTTCATCGCGGCGATGACGATAATCTACTTGCCGGTGATCTGGTACGTGACGGACCGCATGATCGAGCCGCGGTTGTCGGGCTATGCGCTCGATGGTTCTGCGGCAAGAGCCGTGGATGACCAGAAGGATCACACCGCAACCACGGCAGGCGAAAGGCGCGGCCTGCGCAATGCAGGATTGGTCGTGCTGGCGCTGGTGGCGCTGTGGGCGGCGATGGTGCTGATGCCCAACGCGCCGCTGATCGATCCCGACGCCCCGCCCGAAGGCCGCCTGACCCCGTTCTACCGCAGCCTGCTGCCGTTCTTCCTGCTGGTCTTTCTGCTGCCCGGCTGGGCCTATGGCCGCGCGGCCGGCACGATCGCCAGCCACCGCGATCTGGTGGACATGATGGCAGAAGCGATGAAGGACATGGCCTATTACATGGTGCTGGCTTTTGCTGCCGCGCATTTCGTGGCGATGTTCGCATGGTCGAACATGGGGCTGGTGCTGGCGGTGGACGGAGCCGACGCCCTGCGCGCCAGCGGGCTGCCGGCGTGGGCGATGCTGCTGGGCGTGCTGATCTTCGGCGCGACACTGAACCTGCTGATCGGCTCTGCCAGCGCAAAATGGGCCGTGCTTGGCCCGGTGATGGTGCCCATGCTGATGCTGCTGGGCCTGTCGCCCGAAATGACCACCGCGGCATACCGCGTGGGCGACAGCGGCACCAATATCATCACCCCGCTGATGCCCTATTTTCCGCTGGTGCTGGTGTTCTGCCAGCGCTGGGTGAAAGGCTTCGGCCTCGGCAGCCTGGCGGCAACCATGGTGCCCTATGCAGTCGGCATCATGGCATCGGGCATGGCGCTGACGGTGGCATGGGTCATATTCGACCTGCCGCTGGGGCCTGATGCCCATGTGTTCATGGAAGTACCCGCTGCCGAGGTGGCACGAGTGACCAGGCTTGCAATCATCTGGTATTCGCGCACCGGCGGCAGCCGCCAGCTGGCGCAGGCTGCGCGCGAGGCTGCGGAAGAGGCGGGCGATATCGAGGTGCGTTTCCTGAAAGCCGAGGAAGCGCAGGCCGAAGACCTGCTGGACACCGACGGATATTTGTTCGCCTGCCCGGAAAACCTCGCCGCGATTGCCGGTGTCATGAAGGCATTCTTCGACCGCACCTATTACGAAGTGCTCGGCCAGATAGAGGGCCGTCCCTACGCCGCGATGATCTGCGCCGGATCGGATGGAGAGAACGCGAAGAAGCAGCTCGAACGTATCTGCACCGGCTGGCGCCTGAAACGGGTGGCGGAAACGCCCATCGTCAATGTGGCTGCGCAGACGAAGGATGAGATACTGGCTGAAAAGACCATCGCCGAGGATGATCTTGCAAGAGCCCGCGAACTTGGTGCCACCCTTGCCGCAGGGCTGGAAATGGGCGTTTTCTAGCCCTCGTCCACGGCCTCGTCGTCATCCAGATCACGCCGCACCTTAGGATCGTCCAGCAATTGCTCGATCCGGCCGGCTTCGTCGAAACTTTCGTCGGGCCGGAATTGCAGCTTGGGCGCGAATTTCAGGCCCAGGCGCTGGGCGACCTCGCGCTGGAAGAATGCGGTGTTGGTGCGCAGTGCCTTGACGATCACGTCCTCGTCCTCGCCCAGCAGCGGTTTCACATACACCTTCGCATTGCGCAGATCCGGCGACATGCGCACTTCCGTCACGGATATGTTGGACGCGCGCAAGGTATCGTCATGCGCTTCGCCGCGCGCCAGCAGTTCGGAGAGGATATGCCGCACGCGCTCCCCCACTTTCAGCAGGCGAACGGACTGGTCTTCGGGTTTGGAATGGCGGGCCATCAGTCGTTTCCTTTTGCCTGCGCGCCGTCACCATCGCTCGCCGGCCATTCGGTCACCATCGACGTGGCCGTTGCGCGGGCGCAGAGCCTGCCCTGGTGGTCGAACAATTCGGCTTCGAGGAAGCAGATCCGCCGCCCTGCCTTCACTGCCCGCGCCTTCACCGTGATGCGCTCCATCGCAACAGGGCGCAGCAACGAAAGGTTGAGGTCGAGCGTCAGCTGAAGCTTGCCGCCAGTCGCCATATACAGCGCGGCGCCGAAGGCCTCGTCGATCGGGCCCGCCAGCAATCCGCCCTGCACCTGTCCGCGCATCATGGCGAACTGGGGCGGCGGGGTGAAGGCCATCTCGACGGTAAGTGTGTCTTCGTCATAGCCGACGAATTCAGCACCCATCATCTTTGCCGATGGCCATTGCAGTTCGGAAGGAAGTTCGGTCATCGGCTAAAAACCCCCTCCCGCGATGGGGAGGGGAGTTCTCCTTAGAGCGTGCGCTCTTCCTCGTTCACCTCGTACACTTCAAGCTGGTCGCCCGGCTTGATGTCGTTGGTGTCTTCCAGCACCACACCGCATTCCAGGCCAGCGCGGACTTCGTCCACATCGTCCTTGAAGCGCCGCAGGCTGGCGATGGTGGTGGCAGAAACGATTACGTCCTCGCGGGTGAGGCGGGCATGCAGACCCTTGCGGATAACGCCCTCTTCCACCAGCAGACCGGCGGCCTTGTCCTTCTTGCCGGACTTGAAGACTTCCTTGACCTCTGCACGGCCAACCACGTTTTCCACCTTGAGCGGGCCAAGTTCGCCCAGCAGGTCCTTCGTGATCTCGTCGGTCAGGTGATAGATCACATCGTGATACATCATCCGCACCCCATCGCGCTTCACCAGTTCGCGCGCCTTGGCATTGGGACGCACGTTGAAGCCGATGATCGGGCACTTGGACCCGTTCGCCAGCATGACGTCCGATTCCGTGATGGCACCCACGCCCTGCGTGCAGCACACGCACCTTGATATCGTCGTTGGACAGATTGTGCAGCGCCGTGGTGATCGCCTCGACGGACCCCTGCACATCGGCCTTCACAACCACGGGCCATTCGATCACGTCCGACTTGTTGAACATGGTATCGAAGCTGGTCGGAGCCAGCGCCGTGCGCTTCTCGGTTGCCTTCTCGCGGCGGTATTCAGCCACTTCACGGGCGCGCTGTTCGTTTTCGACAACGGTCAGTTTCTCGCCCGCCGACGGCACGCCGCCAAGGCCGAGAACCTCTACCGGCATCGACGGTCCGGCTTCCTTGATCTGCTGACCCTGGTCGTTGACGATGGCGCGAACCTTGCCGCTTTCGGTGCCGACAACAAAGGTGTCGCCACGCTTCAGCGTGCCGCGATTGATCAGCACGGTGGCCACGGGGCCGCGGCCCTTGTCCAGCTGGGCTTCGATCACGGTAGCCTCTGCAGCGCGATCGGGGCGTGCCTTCAGCTCCAGCAGTTCGGCCTGCAACGCGATCTTCTCGATCAGCTCGTCGAGGCCAGTGCCGTTCTTGGCACTGATTTCAACGTCCTGCACGTCGCCCGACATGGCTTCCACCATCACCTCATGCTCCAGCAGGCGCTCGCGCACCTTCTGGGCATTGGCTTCGGGCTTGTCGATCTTGTTGATCGCCACGATCAGCGGCACGTTTGCCGCCTTCGCGTGATTGATGGCCTCGATGGTCTGCGGCATGATGCCATCGTCGGCGGCCACAACCAGCACCACGATATCGGTGACGTTGGCACCGCGCTGGCGCATTTCGGTAAAGGCCGCGTGGCCCGGCGTATCGAGGAAGGTGACCTTGGACTTGTCCTTGGTCGTCACCTGATAGGCGCCGATATGCTGGGTGATGCCACCCGCCTCGCCGCGCGTGACGTTGGTCTTGCGCAAGGCGTCCAGCAGGCTGGTCTTGCCGTGATCGACGTGACCCATGACGGCCACAACCGGCGGACGCGACACCTGCGTTTCTTCGGGATCGACATCCTCGTCGTTGACAATGTCGACGTCGCTTTCGGAAACCTTCTCGATATTGTGGCCGAACTGTTCGACCAGCAATTCTGCGGTGTCCTGGTCGATGGTCTGGTTGACCGTCACCATCATGTCGAGATTGAAAAGCTCCTTCACCAGGTCGGCACCCTTCTCGCCCATACGCTTGGCAAGCTCGCCAACCGTGATGGCCTCGGGCACGACGACGTCGCGAATCTGCTTCTCGCGCGGCTGGCTGGATCCGCCGCCGCCCTGGGCGCGGCGCTCCTTCTCTCGCGCACGCTTCAGCGCGGCGAGGCTGCGGGCACGGCGGCCCTCGTCCTCGTTCAGCGCCTTGTTGACAGTCAGCTTGCCTGAACGACGTTTGTCGACAGCGCTGCCACCGCCGCCACGATCGGCGCGGCCGCCACTCTTCTTGTCGTCCTTCTTCTTTTCAGGACGCTTGGGTTCCGGACGTGCGACAGGTGTGAACTTGCGCGCAGCGGGTGCTTTTGCGTCCTGCTCTTCGGGCGCGGTTTCAGGCGCGGCTTCGGCTTCGGTGCTGGTTTCGGCTTCTGCTGCAGGCGCTTCGGCCTCAGCCTTGGCTGCGGCCGCTTCATCGGCCTTGCGCTGCTTCTCGGCTTCTTCTTCGGCCTGCTTCTTCTCGACGGCGCGTTTTTTCTCGTCCTCGGCAGCCTGCTTGGCCTCCTCTTCCTCGCGCTTGCGGGATTCCTGTCCCTGGCGCAGGCGGTCTTCCTCGGCCTCGCGCTGCATGCGAGCGACCTTCTCCTGCGGAGTCTCTCCGTCAGGAACGGTCTTCTTGGGCGCGGGCTTCCTGGGCTCGGGCTTCTTGGCTACCGGTTCGGGAGCCGGCTCCGGCGCGGGTTCTGGTGCAGGTGCTGGCGCAGCCGCAGGTTCTTCCCCGGGCTTCACGAGCTTGCGACGACGCTTCACTTCGACCGCTACCTTGTTGGTGCGGCCGTGGCTGAAGGTCTGCTTGACTTCCCCGGCATCCACGGCGCGCTTGAGTCCAAGCGGTTTGCGGGTGCGTTTCGGGGTTTCGTTCTCTTCGCTCATGTGCTCGTTTCAGTCCTTCAAAATCAAACAGTCACGCCGTCCCTCGCGGGGCAGCTACATTCGCCACCCGGCGAGTTACGTATCAGCAGCCGTTGGTGCGGCCCCCATAAAGTTCAGCAGGCGCTGCAGCGGGATAGCTACCCGCTCAGCCGATTTCGCATCGGCCAGCGCCAAGTGGACGACATTTTCCCGGCCCAATGCCACAGACAGGGCCTCCCGGTCCAGTGGCAGGCGTTCACCAGTCCGCCCCGAACCTTCTTCATCAAGGCCAACGCGCCATGCCTGGTCCAGCTTTCGGCGCCCGTCCTCTTTCGCATCTTCGGCGTGGTAGAGGGCGGCTACCGCCCCCATCCGCGCTTCATTTGCGATGCGATCAGAGCCCAAGATAAGGCGTCCGCTGCGCATTTCGAGGCCCAACCGGTCAAGCACCGCCTTTTTCAGCGCGCTTTCGGTTCGTGTAGGCAAGTCTTCCGGCACATTGAGGCCACCGGTCTTGCCACCGATCTTGAATGCGCGGGCCAGCGCGCCCTTCAACCGGCCATTGTCGATGGCAGCAGCCAGCTCGGTCTTCGAAACGCCAATCCAGGCGCCGCGCCCCGGCGCCTTGGCTAGTGCATCGGGATGCACGTCCCCATCCGGCGAAACGGCAAGGCGCACGAGTTCGTCGCGCGCGCCGATGTTGCCCGTCAGCACGCAACGACGCTCGCTCCCCTTTGCAGAGGAGACGTCGGCCTCGGTTTTAGGCGAACCTAATGTGTCATTGTGAGGATTCCGCATCGGCGGCCTCCTCTGCTTGGGGTTCGGAAGCGGCGGCAGCAGGTGCAGCCTCTTCCTCGTCCTCGAACCAGTGCGCGCGGGCAGCCATGATGATTTCGTTGCCCTGCTCTTCACTCAAACCGAACATGCCCAGAACGCCGCCCTTGTCCTGCTCGCGCTGCGGGCGGCGGACGGGTGGGCCATCGGGGCTGTTGTTGCGGCGACGCGGCGCTTCGCGCTTCTTGGCGATCAGTTCGTCAGTGGCGAGATCGGCAAGATCGTCCAGCGTCTTGATGCCCGCCTTGCCCAGCACCACCAGCATTTCCTCCCGCAGGTGCGGAAGTTCGGCCAGATCGTCCTCCACGCCCAGTTCGCGGCGGGTTTCACGATGCGCGGCTTCCTGGCGCTCGAGCGCTTCCTGCGCACGGCTCTGGAGTTCTTCGGCCAGTTCCTCGTCGAAACCCTCGATGGTCGCAAGCTCGTCCAGCTGCACATAGGCAACCTCTTCCAACTCGGCGAAGCCTTCGGCCACCAGCAGCTGCGAAAGGGTTTCGTCGACGTCCAGCTCTTCCTCGAACATCTTGGAGCGCAGGGAAAATTCCTTGCTGCGCTTTCTCCGAGGCTTCTTCCTCGGTCATGATGTCGATCTGGCTGTCGGTCAGCTGGCTGGCGAGACGCACGTTCTGCCCGCGGCGACCGATGGCCAGCGAAAGCTGATCATCAGGCACGACAACTTCGATGCGGCTCTCGTCCTCATCCAGCACGACGCGCGAAACGGTGGCAGGCTGAAGGGCGTTGACCACGAACGTGGCGGTGTCTTCCGACCACGGGATGATATCGATCTTCTCGCCCTGCAATTCCTGCACCACGGCCTGCACGCGGCTGCCCTTCATGCCGACGCAGGCGCCGACAGGGTCAATGCTGGAATCGTGGGAGATCACGCCGATCTTGGCGCGGCTGCCGGGATCGCGGGCGGCGGCCTTGATCTCGATGATGCCATCGTAGATCTCGGGCACTTCCTGCGCGAACAGCTTGCGCATGAAATCGGGGTTTGCGCGGGAAAGGAAAATCTGCGGACCGCGGTTGTTGCGCTCCACCTTGGAGATCAGTGCGCGCACACGCTCGCCCACGCGGGCGGCTTCGCGCGGGATCTGCTGGTCGCGGCGGATCACACCCTCGGCACGGCCGAGGTTGACGATCACGTGGCCGAACTCGACCGACTTGATGACGCCGGTAATGACTTCGCCCGCGCGGTCCTTGAATTCCTCGAACTGGCGCTCACGCTCTGCATCGCGCACCTTCTGGAAGATCACCTGCTTCGCGCTCTGTGCGTCGATGCGGCCAAGATCGTCCATGGCGGGCAGCGGGTCGACGATGAAGTCGCCCACGGCAGAGCCCGGCTCAAGCTTCTCGGCCTGTTCCAGATCGACCTGCTTGAAGTAGTCTTCCACTTCCTCGACCACTTCGACGACGCGCCACAGGCGCAGGTCGCCGGTCACCGGGTCAAGCTTGGCCCGAATATCGTTCTCCTGGCCGAAGCGTGCGCGTGCGGCCTTCTGGATCGCCTCTTCCATCGCTTCGATCACGATGCTCTTGTCGATCATCTTCTCCGACGCGACAGCGTTGGCGATCGCAAGCAGTTCAGCCTTGTTGGCGGAAATGGGACTGGCCATCAGTTGTTAGCCTCTTCTTCCTGTTCGAGTTCTTCGATATCGTCGACTCCGCTCATATCGAGCGGCTTGGTTGCGGCCATCAGCTTGTCGGTAAAGACCAGCTGGGCCGAATGAATTTTTTCCAGCGGCACGGCAACATGCCCTGCCTTTTTATCCGCGATGGTGACGATGTCGCCTTCGATGCCGACCACTTCGCCCGTCAGGTTGCGATGCCCATCCACCTTCTCGCTCAGCGCAATCTTCGCCTCGTGACCGGCCCAGTCGGTATAATCCTTCGGCCGGGTCAGCGGACGGTCGA
Source organism: uncultured Alphaproteobacteria bacterium (assembly GCA_963783265.1). GTDB lineage: Bacteria > Pseudomonadota > Alphaproteobacteria > Sphingomonadales > Sphingomonadaceae > Alteraurantiacibacter. The sequence continues at coordinate 31,600 of CAWAMU010000017.1, forward strand.
TGCCGGGGCTGCTGACTTCGAGGTGATACGCGCCGCGCACCAGCTCCTCGCCATTTTCCTCGACCTCGTCGATGCGATTGGAAACGCGGCGCGACAGTTCCATGCACTGTTCCACCACCAGCTGACCCGTTGCCGGATCCTCCGCCATGATCTGCAAGGTGCGCTCGTCGCCCGTGCCCGTCATCTTCACGCGCACGAGTTCGAAACCGAGCGCGCGGGCTTCGGGTTCGATCACGTCAGTAAGGCGCGCAATATCGGCCATCGGTTCTCCATCATCAGGTCCATATCCCAAACATGGGGCAGACAAAGGGTTTGGTGCCGGCCCCGTCTGGCGCCAGCCCCTCCAGTGTCAGACAATGTCGGGATGGCGGCTATGTAGTCGCAGCGCTGCGGGAAAGCAACATGGCAATGTGAGAAAGCTGCCGGGCGCGATTGCGCCCTGGCCGGTTACGGCTGCGGGTCCTGCCCCCTCATGAGGCGCCTGCGCCCCTTTCCGATGCACGGTCCAGCGCCAACTCGCCCCAGCCCCCGTCATCTTCATCGGCATAGAGTTCAGTCACCGGATCGCCGAAGCTGCCGACGACATAGCCGTCGTCCGCCGCGCCCGTTTCGGCAAGGGGCTCGCTATCGCCCTCGTCAGCAACTTGTGCCGGAGAGCCGCCGGCGAAAACAATCATCGCGCCGCTATCTTCGTCATCTTCGCCCATTTCAATGCCGGTCAGGCCAAACCATCCCACCACGCCGATGGCCGCGAAAAAGGCGATCACGCTGGTCACCAGGGTAAGCTTGTCACGCCGGGTGCGCATGCCTGGCGGAGCAGTGTGGCGAGCAATTCTTGAGGCAGCATGTGACATCGGTTCTGTTGAAGCTCTTTCATGTCAGGCGTTTTCGGCATGCCGCGCCGGACCCGCAAAGGCCCGGAACAGCATTGCCGTTCTCTCGCGACAGATACTTAACCGGTAGTTCCTAAGCCCGCCTTAATACGGGAAACCCCTCAGCTGGATTGCCCTACTTCTCCTGGCCAATCGCGTGCTTCTTCATCGTATGGCGCAACTGGTCATAGGTAAGGCCAAGGGCCTGGGCGGTCTGGCGCTGGTTCCAGCGATTGGCACCCAGCGCATGTTCGACGATCGACTTCTCGTGATCGTCGACCGCGGCGCGCAAGTCGGTGATGTCGTCCAGCCGCGGCCGCGGGGCGGACTGCTGGCGCGCCGACTGGCTGGTATTCTCGGCGCCAGCAGGGGTTGCACCGGGCAGCGGTTTCCACGGCGAATCGAACGGGTCGAACACGACTTCGCCGATGGGCTGTTCCCAATTATCCCAGCGATAGACCGCGCGCTCCACCACGTTTCGCAGTTCACGCACATTGCCGGGCCAGGGATGGTTTTCCAGTCCGCGCGCAACATGATCGGCGAAAGCCGGGCCATTCATCCCAGCTCAGCTCTGCGGCCATGCGCCTGCCGAAATAGTCGGCCAGCACGGGAATATCCCCTTCGCGCACGCGCAGGGGCGGCAGGGTGATGACCTCGAATGTCAGGCGGTCGAGCAGGTCGGCACGGAAGGTGCCTTCGTCCGCGCGGCGCGGCAGGTCTTCATTGGTGGCAGCCACGATGCGCACATCGACGCGGGTCGGTCGACTGGCACCGATGCGCGTAACCTCGCCATATTCCACCGCCCGCAGCAGCCGTTCCTGGGCGCCCATGGACAAGGTGCCCAGTTCGTCGAGAAATAACGTGCCCCGGTCGGCTTCCTCGAACCGCCCCTCGCGCGCTCTGGTAGCGCCGGTGAACGCGCCCTGCTCATGGCCGAACAGTTCGGCCTCGATCAGGGTTTCGGGAAGCGCAGCGCAGTTCATGGTGACCAGCGGCTCTTCCCAGCGATCGGACAGGCGGTGCAGGCGTTCGGCGATCAATTCCTTGCCGGTGCCGCGTTCGCCGATTACGAGTACCGGGCGCGCCATCGGCGCGGCGCGGCTGGCCCGCTCCACCGCATCGAGAAAGGCGCCGGACTGGCCGATGAACTGGTTATCGCGCTCCATTGCCAAGATATAGTGCGATTTCCCAACACTTGGCAATAGACACCAACCATCTTTTCTCTTTTCTGCGAAAAAACCGCAGGAATCCGCCATTCCTGAAATTTGGCACGGCTGTTGCAATTCATGGTGTAGAAAGGGTTCAGGAGGAAAAACACATGTTTGATCGCAGCTTCTTCAACAGCCAACTTGGCCAGGCCGCCATGGTTAGCATCGCCGCGATGATCGCCTTCACCATCTTTGCCGGCATGGAGCCGGTGGCAGACACGCCAGCCATGCTGGTGGGCCTGCCGACGGTGGAACTGGCGTGACCGACGAAAACCGCAACCCTTTGAAGCCGCAGGGTAGTGGCAGGTCTCGCATCGGCTCGCGTCTCGAGAAGGAAATCGAGCGCATCCGCACCAGCCCCACCCCCACCGGCAACTCGCTTAATATCGGAGGACCCTTGATGGGTATTTTTTCGCGCACCCGTGACATTATCGCCGCCAACTTCAACGAGCTGCTCGACCAGGCGGACGATCCCTCGAAGATGATCCGCATGATCATCCTCGAAATGGAGGAAACGCTGGTGGAAGTCCGGGCGAGCGCTGCTCGCACGATTGCCGACCAGAAGGAAATGCACCGCCACACGGTGAAACTGGACCGGCTCCAGTCCGACTGGGCAGAGAAGGCGCAACTGGCGCTGAGCAAGGATCGCGAAGACCTGGCCCGCGCCGCGCTGATGGAGAAGCGCAAGTCTTCCGACATGTGCGACCAGTTGAAGCAGGAAATCGCCGTACTGGACGATGCCCTGCGCGCCTATGACCAGGACATTACCAAGCTGCAGAACCGCCTGCGCGAGGCCCGCAGCCGCCAGAGCCAGATATCGGCCCGTCTGGAAAGCGCGGAGAACCGCGTGAAGCTGCGCAGCCTGATGACCAATGAACGGGTGGAAGACGCGCACAGCCGCTTCGACCAGCTGGAACGCCGGGTGGATTACGCCGAAGGCCGCGCCGATGCCCTGGGTATCGGCCAGAACAAGGCCACCCTCGCCGACGAATTCGCAGCCCTGGAAGGCGGCGACAAGGTCGACGACGAACTGGAGGAAATGAAGCGCGCGCTCGGCATGGGAAGCCAGGACAAGGGCAGCAGCGCCAAGACTGAAGAAGGGGAATAATCGTGGACATGGAACCAATTTTCATTGTGTCGGCAATCTTCATCGGATTGCCCTGGGTCGTCCTCCACTACGTGACCAAGTGGAAAACCGCTGCCACCATCACCACCGATGACGAGGCTCTGCTGGAAGAACTCTACCAGCTGGCCAAGCGGCTGGACGAACGCATGGATACGGTCGAGCGCCTCGTCTCTTCGGACCATCCGGATTTCGAGCCCGCCCGCATCCAGCACGACAAGGCCATCGACAACGTACCGCTGCGCGAGCTGGAGGAACTGCTCGCAGAGAAGAAAGGAAACCAGGCATGAACAGCCCCCGCACGAAACTTTACCGCGACAAGGTGAATGGCAAGCTGATGGGCGTCTGCTCCGGTATCGCCGACTACACCGGCGTAAACGTTCTCTGGATCCGCCTGGGTATGATCATTCTTGCCATAACCCTCGGCTGGCCCATTCTCGCCTACATCGGCGCAGGCTTCCTGCTGAGCAAGAAGCCGCCACATCTCTACACCGCGCCCGATGAAACGCAGTATTGGCAGAACGTCCGGCAGAGCCCGAAGCGTACCGCGCGCGAAATCCGCGCCCGGATGAAGGATATCGATCGCCGCCTGGCCGATGTGGAAACCTACTACGTTTCCGCCAATCCGCGCCTGTCGCAGGAAATCGAACAACTGCGCTGAGGGGCGCACCACACCGAGGAAAAGGGGACGAAACATGGGTGAGCTGATTCCCATCGTGGCAATCATCATGGGGTGCGGCATTCCGATCACCGCGATCTGGGCCAAGCACAAGCAGAAGATCGCCGAGATGCAGGTGGATGCCACCGCCGCCAACACCGCCGAGAAGGCCGCTCAATACGCCAGTCGCACCCAGGAGCTGGAAGACCGGGTCCGCGTGCTGGAGCGCATCGTCACCGACAAGGGCTACGACATCGCCACCCAGATCGAAGCCCTGCGCGACCAGCGCAGCCGTCGATGAAGGCAACGGCGTTCCCCTCGACATCGCTCGCAAGGAGAACGTCTGATGGATTGGGGCAGCCCGGAATTCATTATCGCGATCGTCGCCCTGTCCACGCTGGGCTGGATCGTGAACAACTGGATACGCGCCAAACACGGCTATCCGCTGGAAGACGAGTGGGGCGGCAAGACGCAGCCGCAAAGACAGCCAGGATGCCGCGAAACTGCGCGAACAGAACCAGCAACTGCGCGATGTCATGGAACGGATGGAAGACCGCATGATCGTGCTGGAACGCATCGTCACCGACAAGGGCTACACCGTGGCCGAGGAGATCGAGGCGCTGCGTGACAAGCCCGCCCGCGAAACCCGCGAAACAAGCGACAATGGCGTGCCCTCTGAACATCAGGAACAGGGAACAGGCATAATGGATTTCGGATACAATCACTCCCGCAGTCCTTGGCGTTGGCGTCATCTCGATTTCGATCGGCTGGGTCGTCAACACGTGGATCCGCGTGAATCACGGCTATCCGCTGGAAAACAGCTGGGGCAAGGCAGTGTATCCCAAGAACGACCAGGCCGCCGAGCGCGTGAAGCTGCTGACCCAGGAAAACGCGGCGCTTCAGGCTGAACTGGGATCGCTGAAGGACCGCCTCGCCAACGTGGAGCGGATCGTCACCGACAGCGGCTATCACCTCACCCACGAGATCGAGAGCCTGCGGAGCGACAAGAAGGACGCGAACTGATGGATATGAACCTGATTGTCATCTTCACCTTCATCCTGCTGGCCGCCGGCCTGGTGTTCGCGATGGCGCACAAGTTTCACCAGCGCACCGTAGAGCATGAGGAACGCAAGCTGGAACTGAAGGCCCGCATTGCAGAGGCCAAGGCGCAGGAAGGCTGAAGTGCGGCAGGAATTGATGCAATATCTGGAGGACCGGATGCGGGTGATCGAACGGATCGTGACCGACCCCACGGCCGATCTTTCGCGCCAGATCGAGAATCTGCGCGCAGACGAGGTCGCCCGGCAGGAGAAGGCATCGTGAGCATGTGGGCGCATGATCTTCCTGATCGTACTGGTCGAGCATCGCCTTCGCCGCCTGGAAGCGGTCGCAGGACGCAAGGCAGGGTGTCATCCGCGACAATCGCGGTAACCCAATTGCCGATACACAGCGCGAGGCAGAGCTTCAGCGGGAAGTCGAAGAACTGCGCGAGCGGATAAAAGTACTTGAACGTATCGCCACCGATCCGGCGCGCCGGACGGCCGAGGAAATTGAAAAGCTGCGCGACGAGTAATCGTCGCTGCACCCAGTGAAACTTGCAGGGAGGACCAAATGACGCAAATCGACCTGTTGTTCGCCGCCAGCAGCCTGCTCGCGATAGCCATGCTCAGCGCCTCTGCGCTGATGGGCTGGCAGGGATGGCTTGCCCTGAAACGGCGCGAGCTGGAAATGCATCGCACGCCGCCTGAACTGGAAGGCGGATCGCGCGAAGGCATGGCCCGGATCGAGATTGCCGACCTGAAGGAACGCATCCGCAAGCTGGAAGCCATCGCGAACGGGGTGGACCTCTGACGCGCAGCCACTAGATGGCATCCATGCGAACACTTGAAGACATCCAGGAAGAATACGAATTTCTCGAAGGCGATGAACGCTATCGGCTGCTGATAGAGCTTGGCCGCGAGCTGGACGAGATGCCCGCCGCGCTGAAAACCGATGCCACGCTGGTGCGCGGCTGCTCGGCGCAGGTCTGGGTCTATCCCACCGAAGAGGCAGGCCAGCTGCATTTCCTGGCAGACAGCAATGCTGCCATCACCAAGGGCATCGTCGCGCTGGTAATCTCTGCCGTGCAGGACAAGCCCGCAAACGACGTGGCGCAGATGGACATCGCCGACGCGCTGGCCCCGTTTGACCTGAAGAACCAGCTTTCCTCCAACCGCACCCAGGGCGTGCCCAACATGATCGCGCTGGTGCAGGATCATGCCGCCCGGATTGCGCAGGGCTGACATGGCGCGCCCGCTGTGGATGGCAGCGGGGATCGTCTGCTTTGTACTGGGCTGGATCGGAATGGTGTTGCCGATCATGCCCGGCTTCGTGTTCCTGCTGGGCGCATTGTTCTGCTTTGCACGGGGCAATCCGAAGTGGGAAGCGAAGATGCTGGATCATCCCACCTACGGCCCTGCCTTGCGGGACTGGCGCGAACATCGCCGTATCGCGCGCAGGAGCAAACTTGCAGCCTTGGGATTAATGGCCGTGGCCGCTGTGTCTGGCTGGAGTGGCCGCAGGTTTTCCGGTGGCCATCGTTCCAATCGCGATCATGGCGCTTGTGGGCGGATGGATCTGGACCAGGCCGGAATAAAGGAACAGGCATCGCTTCGCAGGATTGATGGAGCAAGAACCTCTCAATCCCTGACGGAGTTATCCATGAATATCATTATCCTGATCGCCACTATCCTTCTGCCGCCGCTGGGCGTTGCGCTGAAGCACGGTCTTGGCAAGACCTTCCTGATCAACCTGATCCTGACGCTGATCCTGTTCGTACCCGGTCTGATTCACGGCATCTACGTGAACTTCATGCGCTGAGGCGGCGCTTCAGGCGCCCACGCTGTCGCGAACGACGGCAATGCCAGCTTCGCGCTGGCGCTTCAGATCCGCTTTAAGCCTGGCGGGGTCACGGGCAAAAACGAAGCCGAAGCTGACCCCGCCTTCCTTGCCAACGGTGGCATGGTGCAGCTTGTGCGCCTGCACCAGCCGTTTCGCATAGCCGCGCTTGGGCACCCATTTGAAGTAGCGCTGGTGCACCAGCCCGTCGTGGACGAGCGTGTAGATCACGCCGTAAACGGTAATGCCCATGGCAAACCACCACAGCGCATCCGAGATGAAATAACCCACGGTGAACATCACCACCACAATGCTGCCGAACACAACGGCGAACAGGTCGTTCTTCTCCAGCACATTGTCGTGCGGTTCGTGATGGTCGCGGTGCCAGGCCCAGCCCCAGCCATGCATCACGTATTTGTGCGCCCACCAGGCGAACAGTTCCATGAATATGACCGCGCTCGTCACGGTGAGGATGATTTGCAGCAACGTCATTCTGTCAGCTCTCTAACGCTTTTTCCGGCAACCTCGCGGCGGCGGGGCAAGGCCCACCACGGCGTTTGCGGAAAGCTGTGATGTTCGTGATGATAGCCGAAATGGAAGCAGGTTGCGAGGCTGACGAGCGGAGAGAAATCGTCAGACCGGGCATTGTGCCTGTCGCCAAAGCTATCGACGCCATGCCGGTGCGGGCGATAGGTGCCGAAATAGAACAGCTGGATGCTGGACGCGATGGCCGGAAGGCCGAACACCAGCACGATCTGCTCCATCGGCACCCCCACCACCAGCCAGTAGGTCGTCACGATGGTGGAGACATAGGCGATCGATCGCCAGCCGAAATAGCGCGTCAGGAAGGTCTTGTACCAGCGCCAGAAATCGCTGGGGTTGGCGGTATCGAAATCGGGATCGCCGTCCAGGCCCGCATGGCGGTGATGGGCGAAATGGGCATCGCGCATCTTGCGCCAGCCAAAGCCTGCATAAAGAAACAGCAATCCGCCGCCGATCGCGCCGTTGAGACGCGGCCATCCGGGAGCAAGCGAGCCGTGCATCGCATCATGGCTGATGATGAACAGGCCGACCGAAAGCCAGCATTGCAGAACGGCAATGCCAAGACCCAGCGGCAAGGTACTCCACGTCAGTTCGAAAACGAAAATGGCGTAGATATGCAACGCCAGCCAGGCGCCGAAAATCAGCGCTGCCAGACCAAGACCGATCATGGCCTGCATCGCGCGGTCGGATTGCGGCAAGGTTTGCGTCATAACCATGGGTCTTAGAAGCAAAATCGCGACGCGCAAACGCGTCCAGTGGTCGGTATGGCACCGCTCATTTGCGAAAAGGCGGGAAGCATCAGCGCTTCGCCCCGTGAAAGTTATTTGGGAGGCAGGCCGAAATAGCGTTCCGCCACCTTCTGATCGATCCGTGCAGGCCGCAAGGTCGTGCTGTCGATGCAGCACCACATGCTCTGCACTTCGGCCAGCACGTCTTCCCCGCGGCGAATCACCGTGTTGTAGAAACTGCGCGCGCCCCTGATCTTTTCCAGCACCGTCTCGGCGATCACATCGTCGTTCAGGAATGCCGGGCGACGATAGGTGATCTCGTGTTTCAGCGCGACCCAGCCCTTGTTCGCCACCTCTTCGGCGGGGGCAAGTTTCTGCCAATGCTGCAGCACCACATCCTGCACCCAGTTGAGATAGCGGGAATTGTTCACGTGACCCATGAAATCGATATCATCGGGAAGGATCTTGATCGGAATTGCAAATGGCTTGGCTGACATGTGTGTAAGTTAGTCGCCCAAGGTTAACTTTCCAAGACAATACGAAGCCTTTTTTCGTATTACTTGGCTCGAAACAATCCGCGCGCTATCTGCCCTGCATGGCCAGCAAACCCCGCACCTTGTACGAAAAGATTTTCGACGCCCATGTGATCGAGCGGCGCGACGACGGCACCTGCCTGATCTTTATCGACCGGCATCTCGTTCACGAAGTCACCAGCCCGCAGGCGTTCGAGGCTTTGCGGATGAACGGTCGCACCGTGCGCCATCCCGAGCTGACCCTGGCCGTTCCTGACCATAACCTGCCCACCACCCCCCGCCTCGACGCGCGGGGTGAGCGAATTCCCATCGCCGACAAGGAAAGCCGCGACCAGCTGGCCGCGCTGGAGCGCAATGCGCCGGAATTCGGCGTCCGCTATTTCGATGCCACGTCCTCGCAACAGGGCATCGTCCACGTCGTCGGGCCTGAGCAGGGCTTCTCGCTGCCCGGCACCACGATCGTGTGCGGCGACAGCCACACCGCCTGCCACGGCGGACTTGGCGCCTGGGCCTTTGGCATCGGCACCAGCGAAGTGGAGCACGTTCTCGCCACGCAAACCCTGCTGCTGCGCCCGTCGAAGACGATGGAAGTGCGCGTGGACGGCGAGCTGGGCCTCGGCATCACGGCCAAGGATCTGATCATGCACATCATCGGCGTCGTCGGTACCGCAGGCGGCACCGGCCACGTGATCGAATACAGGGGCAAGGTGTTCGAAAAGATGAGCGTGGAATCGCGCCTCACCGTTTGCAACATGAGCATCGAGGCTGGCGCACGCGGCGGCCTGATCGCACCCGACGAAACCACTTTCGCCTATATCAAGGGCCGTCCCTTTGCGCCCAAGGGCGAAGAGTGGGATGACGCGGTTGCCTATTGGAAGACGCTGTACACCGATCCCGATGCCGAGTTCGACCGCTCCGTCGTGATCGACGCTACCGACGTCGAGCCATCGGTCACCTGGGGCACAAGTCCCGAAGACGTAGTGGCCATCGGCGGCACCGTTCCCGCGCCCGAAAGCTTTGACGATCCCTCGAAGCAGGAAGCGGCACGCGCCAGCCTCGATTACATGGACCTGGCACCCGGCACGCGGATGCAGGATGTGGAAGTGCAGAACATCTTCATCGGCAGCTGCACCAACAGCCGCATAGAGGACCTGCGCGCCGCCGCCGAAGTTCTGCGCGGAAGGCACAAGGCCGACAACGTGAAATGGGCCATCGTCGTGCCCGGATCGGGCCTTGTGAAAATGCAGGCCGAGGCCGAGGGACTGGACAAGATATTTACCGACGCGGGCCTCGAATGGCGTGAGCCGGGCTGCTCTGCCTGCCTCGGCATGAACCCCGACAAGGTGCCCGCCGGCGAACGCAGCGCCTCCACCAGCAATCGCAATTTCGTGGGCCGACAGGGTCCGGGCGCGCGCACGCACCTTGTCTCTCCCGCCATGGCCGCCGCCGCGGCGGTGACAGGACGCCTCACCGATGTGCGCGAACTGACGCGTGAGCCAGCGTAAAACATCATTTGCGCCCATCGTTCAGGACGACACGCGACTGCTGATCCTGGGCAGCCTGCCGGGCGAAAGATCGCTCGCGGCGGGCCAGTATTATGCGCATCCGCAAAACCGCTTCTGGCATCTGATGGAGCGCGTGATTGGCGCACCGCTGGTGTCGCTGGACTACGAAAAACGGGTCGCGGCACTCCTGCGTCACAAGGTCGGCTTGTGGGATGTGGTCAGGTCGGCCGAGCGGAAGGGGAGTCTCGATGCAGCAATTCGCGCTGTCGAGACGACAGACCTGCCCTCGCTGGTTTCGGGCCTGTCACAGTTGCAGGCAGTCGCCTTCAATGGCAGGAAATCGGAGACAATCGGCAAGCCGCAACTCGACAAATTCCCGGTTCAAACCATCGCCCTTCCATCCTCCAGTCCCGCACATGCGGCGATGAATTTCGCCGAAAAGGCGGAAGAATGGGACAAACTGCACCATTTTCTTCGCTGAATCTTGCAACATAGCCGTCTCGAGAGCATTTGACCTATTATGACTGATCGTATTCCCAAGAAGGCGGCCATGGCCGCCGGTGCCATTGGCTCTGCCGCCGTCGCCGCAGCCTTGCTTTACGCCAATCATCGCAAGAAGAAGAGCACGCCCACCCAGCCCGGCCCGATTCCCAGCGGCGAAAAGCCGGAGACGGACTGATGGACAAGGTCGGCACTGTTGAAGGCCGGGCGATCCCGTTCGGTCGCAAGAATGTCGATACAGACCTGATTATTCCCGCGCGCTGGCTGAAAACCACGAGCCGCGATGGTCTGGGTCGTGGCGCATTCGAATCTGTACGGTCCGATAATCCCGATAACATCTTCGACCGCGAAGAATTTGCGGGCGCCCCGATCCTGGTCGCCGGCGATAACTTTGGCTGCGGCTCCAGTCGTGAGCACGCCGCATGGGCGCTGCTGGACATGGGCATCCGTGCGGTGATTGCTCCCAGCTTTTCCGACATATTCGCAGGTAACGCCTTCAAGAACGGCATTCTCACCGTGGCCCTGCCGCAGGAACAGGTGGACCGGTTGCTGGAGGTGGCGAAGACCGATCCGATCTCCATCGACCTGGATGCGCAAAGTGTTACCACTCCGTTCCAGGATCGCTTCACCTTCGAAATCGACCCCTTCCGCAAGCACTGCCTGACCGAGGGTCTGGACGAGGTCGGACTGACCCTGACTCGCGACGACGCTATCACCCGCTATGAAAACCGGCTTACCGCGGACAAGCCATGGCTGGCGCGCGGCACCGGAGTTGCGGCCTGACGCGCCAGACCCTATTCCATAGTTTTACAGCAAGGATTTCCCGTGATGACCAATTTCAAGGACCGCGAACGCGGCGAAGAAGCCAAATATGCGATGGATGAGGAAACCGCTTTCAAGGTCGCCGCGCGTCGCAATCGCTTGTTTGGCGAATGGGCTGCCGGGCTGATGGACCTTACCTCCGAAGAAACCGACGCCTACAAGAAGGCCGTAATGCAGGCCGACTTCGAGGAAGCCGGCGATGAAGACGTGATCCGCAAGGTTCTTGGCGACCTGACGCAGGCCGGATGCGATGTCGACGAAGCTGCTGTGCGGGCCAAGCTGGAAGAAAAGGCCATCGAGGCCCGGCGCCAGTTCATGAGCGAATCCTGATCCTCTTGCCGCAAGGACTTTCCTGATGCCCATGCCAGCCGAACAGATCGAGGCGCTGATCAAGTCCGCCATCCCCGATGCAACGGTAGAGATAGAGGCGCTGGTCGACGATAACGACCACTGGCTCGCCCGCGTCACTTCTGCCGAGTTCGCCGGAAAAAATCGTGTGCAGCAGCACAAGATGGTGTTCGCTGCACTGGGTGGCCGCATGGGCGGAGAGCTTCATGCCTTGCAACTGCACACCAGCGTTCCCAACTGACTGTTATCAGTTTTCTCTATGACGTGGTGTGACAGATGAGCGATATTAACGCCGAAACCAATGACCGTATCTCCAAGATCGTGAGCGACGCGGACGTCGTCCTGTTCATGAAGGGCACTCCGCTATTCCCGCAATGCGGTTTTTCCAACCGGGCGGTCTCGATCCTTGACCATTGCGGCGTCGCTTTCGACAGCGTCGACGTTTTGCAGGATCAGGAAATCCGTCAGGGCATCAAGAGCTTTTCCGACTGGCCAACCATCCCCCAGCTTTACGTAAAGGGTGAATTCGTGGGTGGCAGCGACATCATGATGGAAATGTTCGAGGCCGGTGAACTGAAGCAACTCCTGGACGAGAAGAAGGTCGAAAAGGCCTCCTGATCGGTGCGTGCCTTCGGGCGCGCAAATTCCTCTGTAGCAGACTCTGTTTCCGTTCAGGAAAACCCGTCTATGCTCCGGATTATACAAATCCTGGAGCACCCATGATCCGCACGCTTTTCACCGCCGCATTCGTTCTCGCCGCTCCTTTGACGGCGCAGGCGCAGGACGCAATGCCCGCCGATCTTGCCGAACGTACGACACTGGCCCGAGAGGCTGAAGCCACCGCGCGCGTGATGGCCGATGTGCAGCAGGCCAGCGCTATCGCGCAGCAGCAATATGCAGGCATGACAGGTGGCGCATTCGGCGATGGCTATCGCGGCGCGGTGGCGTTCCCGGCAGAGACGCTTGGGGTCTGGAACGTGGTGATCGTGGCAGCGCGCGGTGAAGGCGCGCAGGCCCCTCTGGTGGCCCTTGCAGAGTATGAAATCGCGCAAGGACAGATCCTCTCCGAAAACTTGCACGACGGCGCTGATGCGCCCGCCGCTGACTGGCATCGCCCAGCAGATGGCCCGCGCGAAATACGTCGCTCCGCGCGCTGTCATCGCCTCATCATCGGCAAGCTATTGCCTCGATGGCGAGCCTGCCCAAGCCGGCGCCAGCCATTCTGTCACCTACATTCCGCTGGTCCTGCCGCCAGACGATACTGGCGCAATGGTTGCCTATGTCCTCAACGGGCCGATTGCCGAGGGCGCGGTGCCTTTGGGCAAGCATTATCGCGTGTCGTTTGACGAGTTCGGGCAAATCGGCGATCCTGAAATCGTGACCGACACCTGCGAAGTGGTGACCTGGGATGCCAATGATCCTGACATCGCGACGAAGGTTTACGCGACCGAGTTCGCGCAAGGGACAGCGCCCACTGCCATCCATAGCTATATCTCCGGCCAGATACCGATGAGCCTGGCCGTCGTGACGGGCGATATCATCTGGCCGATGGCAGGCGGCATGATCGCCCCGCCGGTGCCTGTCGCCGAAGCGGGTCTCTAGGCCGAATGTGCAACCTGTATCGCATGTCCAGATCGCAGGACGAGGTCGCGCATTTCTTCGATGCAATAGCTCAGGATATGTCCGTCGCGCCAGGCGGGAATGCGCCGGAAATGGTCTACCCCGGTTATCCCGGCATGGTGCTGGCGGAGGGCAGGTTGGCGCAAATGACCTGGGGCTTTCCTCTCAACCGCACAGGCGCGAAAGGCCAGCCGCTCAAGCCCAAGCCGATCAACAATGCGCGGACGGACAAGCTTTCCAGCGCGTTCTGGTCCGCCAGTTTCAAGGCGCGCCGCTGCCTCATTCCCCTCTCTGCATTTGCCGAGGCCGAGGGGCCGAAGGGCGGCAAGACCCGTACGTGGTTCAGCCTGCCGGATAGCGACCTGATGGCCGTGGCCGGGTTCTGGCGTGACAGCGCCGAATGGGGCGAGGCCTATACGATGGTGATGACCGAGGCCTGCATTCACGTGCAAGGCGTGCATGACAGGATGCCGGTCATCATGCCGCAGTCCGATTGGGAGCAGTGGATGCGGGGAGCGCCCGAAGAGGCCTTCCAGCTATGTCGACCATATGGCGGCGAGATGCAGGTAACGCGCACGGATGAGCCGTGGGCCGGTTGGCGGTAGCGTTCAAAGGTTTCGGGGATGTGGTTCTTCGGGGAGGCGGGACCGGGAGACTTGGTTGGGGACCATTGGGTCGGTCCCGCCTCGTTCGAAGAACTCTTGGGTACGCAAACAACATTGCATGGCCCGTGCCAGTTTGGCCGATCCACGGATTCCTGCGGTACACGATGGTTCGTGAAACCTTAACGCCGCCAGCTTGTGTCAAGAAATCCGACAGCGAGACGAGAATCGCGGGGCCTGCCTTCCGGTCACCGCTTTGCATGACCGATCCGGCCAATCCAGCGGACCTTACACGGCTGTGAAGCGTCCTTCTTGTATACCCCGAGATCAGAAGGACACAGCAAGATGAGCACGATCAACACCATCAACCCCGCGACTGGCAAAAATCTCGACACCTACGAGGAGATTGACCGGGACGCCGCCTATGCGAAGGTCGATGCCTGTCACGATGCTTTCACGAAATGGAAGCTGAAATCTGCCGAAGACCGCGCCGAAGTCATCAAGGCTCTCGGCCAGGCGCTGCGCGACAACAAGGAAGAGCTTGCCCAGTTGATGACCGACGAGGTCGGCAAGCTGATCAAGGATAGCCGCGACGAAGTGGAACTGTGCGCGGCGATCTGCGACTACACTGCGCAAACTGGCCCCAAGGAGCTTGCCTCGGAGCCGCGCGATCCATCCAATGCAGGCCGCGGCATTGTCGCCTATGCGCCAATCGGTGTGGTTTATGGCATCCAGCCGTGGAATTTCCCTGCCTACCAGGTGATCCGCTATGCCATCGCCAGCCTGATGGCGGGTAATGGCGTGCTGCTGAAACATGCGTCCAACTGCACGGGCAGCGGCCTGAAGATCGCGGAGATTTTCGAGAAGGGTGGCCTGCCCAAGAACCTGTTTACCGTGCTGGTGATCGATCACGATACGTCAGACGCGATTATCGAACACGACAAGGTGCGCGGCGTTACGCTCACCGGATCCGACACGGCGGGCAAGCATGTCGGCCAGGCCGCCGCCAAGGTGCTCAAGCCTACAGTGCTCGAGCTTGGCTCCAATGATGCCTACCTTGTTCTGGAAGATGCCGATCTCGATACCGCTGTGGAGGTCTGTTCGCAGGCCCGACTGTATAACAACGGCGAAACCTGCATCAACGGAAAGCGCTTTATCGTGACCGAGAAGGTCTACGACAAGTTCCTCGAGAAGTTCGTTGCCCGCTTCGAAGCGGTGAAAACCGGCAATCCTAACGATGAGGACACCGATCTTGGCCCGATGGCCCGGACCGACCTGCGCGAAACGGTCCACGAACAGGTGGAAGACAGCGTGAAGAACGGTGCCAAGATCGAATGCGGCGGCAAGATCCCCGATGGCGACGGTGCATTCTATCCCGCCACGGTCCTTTCCAATGTAAAGCCCGGTCAGCCTGCCTATGACGACGAGATTTTCGGCCCCGTTGCCTCCGTCATCAAGGCCAAGGATGATGAAGACGCAATGCGCCTTGCCAATGACAGCCGCTATGGCCTTGGTGGCGGTATCCTCTCGACGAACGAGGAGCGCGCGATCGAACTGGCTTCGAAGCATTTCGACACCGGCATGATCTTCGTCAACGTGTACGGCGTGGCGGATCCCTCGATGCCCTTCGGCGGGGTGAAGAACTCGGGCTACGGCCGCGAGCACGGCGGTTTTGGCGTGAAGGAATTCGTAAACGTGAAGAGTATCTTCGTCGGCGCTGCCTGATTGTTTGTTTTACCCTCAAACGCCGGGCGCAAGCCGTCCGGCTCGCTTGGCTTTCCTCGCCTAGGCTCGGGCGCGCGTTCGCGCTTGCGGTCGCTTCGCGTCCGAGACTAGCGCGACCTTTGCAAGGGGCTCGAGTTTCGGTCCGCGCCGAGAAGACCGCGAGGCCGAACGGCCGCCCGCAGCGGGCGCAGCTTGCTGCGCATTGAGCGAGGACGATCCCGCGGAGGCGGAATCGAAAAATAGAATGGTGCGCCCAGCAGGAGTCGAACCTGCGGCCTCAGGATTAGAAGTCCCGTGCTCTATCCAGCTGAGCTATGGGCGCGTGGCATGGGCGTTTAGCTGCATTTGCGGAATGCGCAAATGCCGCTAGCACCCCATGATGACAAATAAGTCACCCAACCACCCGCCTGCCCCCACATCCGCACACGCGCAATTCCGCTATTTCGACCTCGTGATGGCGGCGTTTGTGGTGGTGCTGGTGCTGTCCAACGTCATCGGCGCGGCCAAGCTGTCGACGGTGGCAGGCTTCACCTTTGGCGCCGGCATCCTGTTCTTCCCGTTGTCCTATGTGATCGGCGACGTGCTGACCGAGGTTTACGGATATGCCCGCGCGCGGCGTGTGATCTGGGCAGGGTTTGCGGCGCTGGTGTTCATGGCCGTGATGAGCTTCGTGGTCGTCTCCCTGCCTCCCTCGGAAAGCTGGACCGGGCAGGAACTCCTATGAGCAGATCTTCGGCCAGGTTCCGCGCATCGTCCTTGCATCTATCACCGCCTTCTGGGCGGGAGAATTCGTCAATTCATACGTGATGGCGAAGATGAAGCTCTGGACACAGGGCAAGGCGCTGTGGGCGCGCACCATCGGCTCCACGGTGGTGGGCCAGGGCGTCGACAGCCTGCTGTTCTACCCGATCGCCTTCCTCGGCGTTTGGGAGACGAGCGATGTGTTGCTGGTGATGGTGACGAACTGGGCGCTGAAAGTTGGCTGGGAAGCCTTGCTTACGCCCGTTACCTATCGCGTGGTCGGCTTCCTGAAGAAGCGCGAGGGTGTCGACATTTTCGACGAGGACACCGATTTCTCTCCCTTCGCGGCACGCGAAAACCGATAGGGAATGGGCGAAATGGCCGCCGGCGTCAGTCCGCCAGCAGCCAGATCGCTAGGTAGATGAGGATGAAGGTGCCGAACCCGGCGACCGCACCAACGGCGAAGATGATACGCACGATGAGCGGGTCCATCCCAATGTATTTGGCAATACCGCCGCACACGCCGGCGATCTTGCCGTTGGTCTTGTCGAGGCGGAACTTCTTCTGTCCCGACAACCCTACGGGATTGTCTCTGCGGTCAAGGTTGCTCATGCCAGCAAGCCTACGACGGTGGTTGCGTGGGGGTTGGCAAAGCTGCTTACCAGCATGGTGAAAGTAACGGCCACGGCGGCGAGGCCGGCCATCAGCTTGTTCTGGAATTCGTTGGTCATTTCAGTCTCCTTGGGTTTGGTGGTGGTTGGTGGTTGGCGTCAGGCAAGAATGCTGGCGAAGATGCTCGCTTCGGGTGTCGAGAAGCTGCTGACGAGGATCGTGGTGGTCACGATAATTGCCGAAAGAGCAGCGGTGATGCGAGCGGCGAAGTCATTGGTGAAAGTCATTTTGTTTCCCTCTTGTGTTAGATCGGAACCATTCCGTCCCATGCACCAAACATTGCACAGGGTGTGCCAGTTTTGAAAAACGGCGGAATTCTGCCATTCTCGTTCACCAAACAGAAAGGTTGGCTCGAATGCGAAACCGATATGTGGTGAAATTCACCAATCAATGGGATTGCTAATTGCGGTGGCGCCGGCCCATCACCTCGCATAGGGATTGCGCGATATCATGGCGCTCGATCGCATCACCCTTTCAACCTTCCGCAATCACGACGGAACGCAGCTGGACGATACGCGCCAGATGAACCTGCTGGTGGGGGAGAACGGCGCGGGAAAGACCAATATCCTCGAGGCTCTGTCGCTATTCTCGCCGGGCCGGGGAATGCGCCGCGCCGCGCTGGCCGATATGGCGGGGCATGCCGGACAGGGCGGCTTTGCAGCCAGCGTCACGCTGGATACGCGCGATGGCGGGGAACCGGTGAAGCTGGGCACCGGCATGGCGGCAGATCGCCCCGGCAGACGGATCGTACAGGTCAATGGCGCCGAGACCAGTGCCATCAGCCTGGGTGAATGGCTGGCCGTGGGCTGGCTGACGCCGGCGATGGACCGCCTGTTTGCCGAAAGCGCCGGGGCACGGCGACGCTACATGGATCGCCTTGCCGTGGCTCTGGAGCCGGAACATGCGCGCAACGCCAGCCGGTATGAAGCCGCCCTGCGCGAACGAAACAAGCTGCTGTCGGACGATATGGAGCCCGACCCTGCATGGCTGGAATCGATAGAAACGCAGATGGCACTGGTGGGTGCCGGGCTGGCGCAGGGACGTGCCCGGCTGGTGGGCGCCCTCACCGCGCGGCTGGCCGAACTGCCCGAAGCGCCCTTTGCCCGGCCCATGTTATCCTACAATCCCGGTGGGGCGCTGACCCAGGGTGATCTCGCCGCGCAATGGCGCGAGGAACGCGGCCGCGACCGCGCGGCGCAGCGAACCTTGTCCGGCCCGCATCGTGATGAGCTGGGCGTGGCGATGGCGGGCAAAGACATGCCTGCCGCTGAATGTTCGACCGGCGAGCAAAAGGCCATGCTGGTTGCAATCACCCTCGCTCATGCAGACCTGGCAGCGCGCGGCAGGCCCGGCGTACTGCTGCTGGACGAGGTTGCCGCGCATCTCGATCCCGTGCGGCGCGAGGCGCTGTTTGCAAGGTTGCGCGATAGCGGAACGCAGGTGTGGCTCACGGGCACGGAGCCCGCCCCTTTCACGGCGATACTGGAAGAGGCCGCAGTCTGGCGCGTCGCCGGTGGCGCGGTCGAGCGGACTTAGCTTTCGCCTGGCGGCCCCTCGATTTCCGGAAGCGCCGCCGCAACCTCATCCACCGTCGCCTTCACCATCTCTTCGATGCCTTGCGCAGTGGGATGGATGCGATCGCCCTGCATCAGCTCGGGCCGCTCGAACAGGGGTTCCATGAAAAAGGGCACCAGTGCCGTGCCGTATTCTCGGGAAAGGTCCGTATATATTCGATCGAACTGGCCGACATACTCCGCCCCGAGATTGGGTGGCGCGCGCATGCCCATCAGGATGACGGGAATATCGCGCGATTGCACTTCCTCGATGATGGCGGAGAGATTCTCTCGCGTCTGCTCCACGGGAATACCGCGCAGGAGGTCATTTCCGCCCAGCTCGATGATGGCGAGGTCGATCTCGGTATCGGCATTGTTGTCGAGCACGAAGGCGATCCGCTGCCGCCCTGCCGCCGTGGTATCGCCCGATACGCCTGCATCGATGACGCGCGCGTTGACGCCCTGCCCCCGCAATGCGCGCTCCAGTGTCTCGGGATAGCCTTGCTGTTCCTCGACATCATAGCCTGCCATCAGGCTGTCACCAAAGCCAAGGATGACGCGCTCGGGCCCCATCACGGGCAAAGGGTCTTCCAGCGATGCTGACGGGGTTGCAGCAGGCTCGGAACCCGCGACGGGTGCCTCGGCCCCGCAGGCGGCCACAGCCAGCACAAGGGGGGCCAGCGCAAGTGGGGCAATGATAGACGAAGCGCGAATGGCGCTAGGCCACCGACTTAGGACTGGCTTGCTCATCCCCCATAGCTATGCCATCGCCGCCCGGTGACAAGCCCTATGACAAGTTCCGATACCGCAAAGCCCGTCATCGCCGCGAAAGACCTGCGCCTTACCCTGGGCGAGGGCGCCGCTGCGGTAGAGATCCTGCGCGGGATCGACCTGGAGGTGCTGCCCGGAGAAACGCTGGCCCTGCTCGGGCCATCGGGAAGCGGGAAAAGCTCGCTGATGTCCGTCCTTTCCGGGCTGGAGCAGGCGAGTTCCGGTTCGCTGATCGTTGCCGGAGAGGATTTCACCGCACTTGGCGAGGATGCGCTGGCCATGGCCCGCCGCGGGCGCATCGGCATCGTGCTGCAGGCTTTCCACCTGCTGCCCACCATGACCGCGATCGAAAACGTGGCCACGCCGATGGAGCTTTCCGGTGACAAGGGCGCGTGGGACCGGGCCGCGGAAGAACTTGAATCGGTAGGTCTCGGCCACCGGCTGACACACTACCCCGCACAGCTTTCGGGCGGAGAGCAGCAGCGCGTGGCCATCGCCCGCGCAATTGCCCCGCGCCCGCCGCTTATCTTTGCCGACGAACCCACCGGCAACCTGGATGCCAGCACGGGAGACAGCGTTGTGGACGTATTGTTCCGCCGCCGCGAAGAAACCGGCGCAACGCTGGTTATCATCACCCATGACAAGCACCTTGCCGACATGTGCAACCGCGTGGTGACGCTGGCCGATGGCCAGATCGCATCCGACACATCCAAGCATTCCGGGGCTGACTGAACCAATGGGCTGGGGCCAGGCGTGGATTATCGCCAAGCGCGACCTCTCCAGCGGTTTTCGCGGACTGCGGCTGTTGCTGGTGTGCCTGTTTCTGGGCGTTGGTGCGCTGGCGGCGATCGGCAGCCTCACCTCTGCAATTCAGGACGAACTTAACGGCCAGGGCCAGGCGATCCTGGGCGGCGATCTTGAGGTGGAACTGTGGCAGCGGATGCCGACAGACGCCGAAATGGCCTATCTGGAAGGGCTCGGCACCATCTCGCCCGGCTATCGCCTGCAAGCCATGGCAAGCACGCCGGATACCGCCGTTCCGGTGGAGCTGAAAGCGGTTGCACCAAACTATCCGATGTACGGCGCGCTGCTGCTGCAAGGTGGTGCCACAGCCGGCGCACCGCAGGACGGAGAGGCCTACCTCGCCCCCGGTGCGGCAGAGCGGCTGGGCGTTGCGCCCGGGGACAGCTTTACCCTGGGCACCCGGCAGGTAAGCGTGGCCGGCATCATCGCAGAAGAACCGGACCGCCTTTCCGAAGGCTTCGCCTTGGGTCAGACCATCATCGTACCGCGTGCATTGCCCGAAGAAGCCGGGCTGGTGGCGCCGGGCGCGATGTTCCAGACCAAGACCCGCATCGCATTCGACGGCCAGCAGGATCCCGACGATGTCGCCGAAGCTCTGCAAGAGGCCTTCCCGGACAGCCCCTTCGATATCCGCACCCGCAACCGCGCTTCGCCGGGGGCTGATCGTTTCGTCAGCCGGATGGGCGAATTCCTGACGCTGGTCGGCCTCGCCGCGCTGGTCATCGCCGGGATCGGCATCGGCGGCGGCGTGAATTCCTATCTGGAAGCGCGGCGCAATTCGATTGCCACGCTGAAAATCCTTGGCGCAACTTCGCGCGACATCACCCGCATTTACGCATTGGAAATCGGCATCGCCGCCTGCATCGGCGCGGTGGCAGGGTTGCTGGCCGGCGTGCTGGTAACACCACTTCTCGCCAGTGCTCTTGGCTCGCTGCTGCCTGTCACCACGGCTTTCGTGTTCGATCCGCTGGCTTTGTTGCGCGCCGCCGCGTTCGGCCTGCTGGTGGCACTGGTGTTCGCCGCGCCTCCGCTCGCCCGCGCAAAGAAATTTCCTGCCATGGCGCTGATGCGTGCGCGGGTTTCCCCGCTGTCACAGCAATGGCGCGGCGCGGCGCTTCCCGTGGGCCTTGGCATCGCCGCC
This sequence comes from uncultured Alphaproteobacteria bacterium, assembly GCA_963783265.1. Taxonomy (GTDB): domain Bacteria; phylum Pseudomonadota; class Alphaproteobacteria; order Sphingomonadales; family Sphingomonadaceae; genus Alteraurantiacibacter. The sequence continues at coordinate 52,947 of CAWAMU010000017.1, forward strand.
ATCGTGGCTCTGGCCCTTGTCGGTTCGGAAAATCCCCTGCTTACCGCCATGTTCCTTGCCGGGGCTGCCGCCATCCTTGGCTTCCTGGCTCTGCTGGGCCGCGCGATCCGCTGGGCTGCATCACGCGTGCCGCGCCCGTCCGACCCGATCGTGCGCGCCGCCGTCGCCAACCTCCACAGGCCGGGAGCGGCCACCGGCTCGCTCGTCACCGCGCTGGGCTTTGGCCTGTCGGCATTCGTGCTGCTGGCCGGCGTCCAGTCCAGCCTTGATGGCAACATACAGCAATCCGTGCCTGCGCAGGCGCCTGATTATTTCGTGCTAGACGTGCCGCGCGACGGGGTGGAGCAATTTCGCGGCCTCGTGAGTGAAAGCGCGCCCGATGCCGTAGTGCAGACAGTGCCCACCCTGCGCGGCGCCATCACCGCTTTCGGCCCCGAAAACGCCATGGTCCGCGTGGACGAAATGGAGGAGCGCGAGGGAACCTGGGGCCTGCGCGGCGAACGTGGCCTCACCTATTCGGACGTCGTGCCGGAAGGCAATGCCGTGACATCGGGCGAGTGGTGGAACGAAGGCTACACCGGCGAACCGCTGGTTTCGGTGGACGAGGAACTGGCGGACGCCGCGGGTATCGCGATTGGCGATATGATCAGCATCAACGTGCTGGGCGTGGAATTTACCGCGCGGGTTGCCAACACCCGCCGCATCGACTGGGAAAGCCTTGGCTTCAACAACGTCTGGGTGTTCTCCGCCAACACGTTCGAGAGCGCGCCGCATAACCTCGCTGCAACTATCGACCTTCCCGAAGGCACGCAGGCCGAAGGATTGCTACGCACGCTGGTCAACGCCTTCCCATCCTCGAGCGTGATCGAAGTCGGGCCCCTGCTGACAGAAGCCCGCACGATCCTCGATCAGGTGTCTCTTGCGATTCTTGCCGCCGCTTCTGTTGCGGTGCTGGCCGGCATAGCCGTGCTGTTGGGCGCGATTGCTGCGGCCCGGGCTGCGCGCATTTACGACACCGTGATCCTGCGCGTGCTGGGTGCAAGCCGCCGCCAGTTGCTGGCGCTGCAATTCGCCGAATTCGGCCTGCTGGCCGCCGTGCTGGCGCTGGTAGCGCTGGCGCTGGGCACCGGCGTTGCATGGCTGGTTATCGTGCAGATGTTCGAATTCGAATGGCTGCCCGACTGGACAGAAATCCTCGCCGTGCTGGGTGGCGGACTGGTGCTGGTGCTCGCCTTCGCACTGGGCGCTTCGCTGCCGCTGCTCAGGGCACGCCCTGCGCAGACGCTGCGTTCGCTCTAGACTATTCGAAAACCGAGGCTTGCGAGGGATCTTTCGGATCCGGTCCCCAGCGGTTCGGCCCCGCCTCGCCGGGCAATGCACACACCACCAGCAAGGCGACGAAGCCGAAAAAGGTCAGGATATTAACCAGCGGGACGAAGTTGGCGATCAACAGGCCAGGGCAGAAGGTGCCGAACGGCCCTTGCCACTCTTCGATCATCGGGACGTTGAAGCTATCGTCAAACATCCCTTCCCACGGAAAACCGGAGAGCATGATCGCGACCAGGACGATAGGGAGAATCGCCCACTCCAACACCGGTCGATCCATCGCTAAAACGTGCTGAACACTTCGGTGAAAGTCGTGGGCCTAGTCAAAAACGCCTGCCGTTGCGTGTTCGCCTGGCTTGCCCTTTATCACCAGCGTGCTGGCCAGCATGTCGTGGAGACCCTGCTTCTTCTCGGTAAAGGCAACCATGATGTAGCCGATATAAAGAATGATGCCCGAAAGAATCTTGCCCAATGCCCGGCCAAGTGCCCTCATGAAACTGAGGCGATTTCCATTCGCATCAATCACGGTCAGGCCAAGGGCCTTCTTGCCAACGGTCGCCTGCCAGGCAGAGCTTTCAAGTCCGGCAAAATAGGCGATGCCGATAATCAGGGCCAGCAGCTGGCCGAAACCACTGGCTTCGTTCGCCCCCCCTGCAACCAGCGCATCATTGAATTGGGCGCTGTAGTTGGCCCCCATGTCGATGCCAGTAATCCCCTGGATAAGCGACATCGTGATGACCAGGATGACAATATCGATCAGATACGCACCCACCCTGATCCAGAAACCTGCAAATTGCATTGTGAAGTCCCCCCTTCAAAAAGCCCGTCCTGGAGGAGAAGGCACCACACTTTGCGATGTGGCGCAAGCTGAGGACCCAAAAAAAGGGGGCCACGAAGGGCCCCCTTTTCAATTACGCGTCGAGGAATTCCGCCTAGAAGCGGATCTTCGCCGTGGCGCCATATGTGCGCGGCTGGTTCGGGTAGGCAGAGATCGAGCCGGGCTGTGCCGGGGAATCGAACAGCGACAGGAAATACCGGTCATTCAGCAGGTTGCGACCCCAGACTGACAGTTCGATACCCGGCTCGTCGAAGATGTAGGTCAACGACGCCGAAAGTTCATCAACCTGGCGGGTGAAAGGCAGCGCTGCTGCAATTGCCTGTGCCTGTCCACCGTCGGGAAGCGTCGGGTCGAGGAAGCCGGGAAGGCCGTCCACGATCTGCGTTTCCGATTCGTAGGAATAGGTGGAGCGCAGGATCAATTCGTCACCATTGCCCATCGGCTGGGCATACTGGCCACCGACAACAACAGTCCATTCGGGAATCCCGGCAGGCGTCGTGCCGGAGATGTCGCCGAACGGAGAAAGCGGGAAGCTCTTGTAGCTCGGGTCCAGCCAGGTGACTGCAAGGCTGAGGGTCAGCGGATCAACCGGGTTGGCCGTGCCTTCGAATTCCACACCATAGGTGCGCTGCTTGCCCGCATTTGCCAGGAAGAAGCCGGTGCCGGTGAAGACGTTGGACTGGAAGCCGTCGATATCCTGCCGGAAGCCGGTGAGGTTCATCGAATAGTCGCCCCAGTTACCCTTCAGGCCAACTTCGATCACCTTTGATTCTTCGGGCCCTGCAAAGCGGCTGCCGAAGGTCTGGTTGTTCCGCAGCAGGCCTGCCGCAGCCAGCGCTGCCGCATCACCTGGTGCCGGGCGACTGTCGCGGCTCAGGGCAAAGGAGCTTGCCTTGAATCCGGTCGCGTAGCTTGCGTAGATATTGAGGTCCGGATTGATATCGTAGGCCAGACGCGCGGTGTAGGAGAAATCCTTGTCGTCCGTCTCGCCGCTTTCCACCACGTTGGGGATGTTCACGAAGCGCGGGAAGTTCTGCAACGCCTGGGCCTGCAACAGCGGGTTCACAGCCGGGTTGGTGTCGTTGGCATTGGCGAATGCCTGTACGCCCGCCTGGATCGTCGGGAATGCCGCGGCACCGGCCGCGCCAGCCGGGCTCATGCCGGTGGCGAAAGCCTGGATTTCGGCCTGCGTTGCAGGACGGCCCAGCATCAGCGCCGCACCAACCTGGTTGGCAATGCCCTGCGCCACGATGGCGTTGTTGCCCACCGCGACAAGATCGATGTCCGAGAAGGTGCCGAACGACTGGTAATCGGTCGTGCCGGTCTTTTCATCCATCGTGTAGTTGCCGCCCAACGTCAGCGTCAGGCCGTCGACGATCTCGAAATCGACCTGCGCGAACAGCGATACGGCCTCGTTGTCGAGCGTGAACTGCCCGTTTTCCACCACGCCGGGTGCAAAGAACGTGCCGATGTACTGGGCCGGATTACCCGACAGCGCGCCAATGAGACCTTCGGCCTGCGTCAGCGACTGGCCAAGCAACTGCGTGGTCAGCACATTGGCGAAGGGACGGAAATCCTCGCCGTAGTTCACGGTCTGGTCTTCGATCACCGATTCGTTGAAATAGAAGAGACCTGCCAGCACCCCGATGCGATCCCAATCGCCAGTGACCCGGAATTCCTGTGTGAAGGTATCCAGCGCCTGGTCGTTGAAACGCTGCAACAGGTCGCCCGAGGTGAAATCAACGTCCTGTCCGAAATCGCCACGCGTTTCGCGATAGGCAGTGATGGATGTGAGCGTAACGGCGTCGCTCACTTCATATTCGAGCTGTGCGGAAAGACCGTAGTTCTTCACATCGTTGGTGGAGGGGAAATTGTTGTACACGATGCCGTCGAACGCAGCGGCCGGCGTATTCACCTGTCCGCCAATGGCCTGGATGGCCTGGGTGAAGGACGATGGCTGGACATTGACGACGCCGCAGCAATTCTCGTCAATCCGGTCGTAGTCGGCGATAAGACGCGCGCTGAAGTTTTCCGCGTTATCGAACAGCAACTGTCCACGCACGAACCAGCGGTCACGCTCATTAGTGGTGGTGTCGGAGATGGGATCGTAATTGTAACCGTCGCGCTTGTTGATGCCGGCGGCAAAGCTGGCGGCGATATTTTCACCAAGCGGGCCGGAGACATAGCCGCGCGCGACCATCGCATCGTAATTGCCGTAGGAAACCTCTGCCGTGCCTTCGAAATCGAACGAAGGGGGCGAGGTGACAATCGAGATGATGCCCGCCGATGCGTTCTTGCCGAACAGCGTGGACTGCGGCCCGCGCAGCACTTCGATGCGGCTGACGTTGGGCAGGTCACTGATCTGCGAGGCAGAGCGGCTGCGATAGACGTTGTCGATAAACACACCGACGGACGGCTCGATACCGACGTTGTTGGCGCCATTGCCGAAACCGCGGATGATGAAATTGGTGTTGGCAGAGCTTTGCAGCTGCGTGACGCGCAGCGACGGTACGACTGACTGCAAGTCTTTCAGGTCGCGGATCTGTTCGCGGTCCAGCGTTTCCGCGGTGGTAACGGAAACCGCCACCGGAATTTCCTGCAGGGTCTGTTCGCGCTTGGTCGCTGTAACAACGATGCTGTTGCCGCGAACGACATCGTCGATAACGGTATCGTCGACACCGGCTTCCTCGAGGCGCTCGCCCGTCGAAGCTTCATCCTGCGCGTAGGCGGTAGCAGGCGCAATCAGCGCGATAGCAGCAACGCCGCAAAGGCACCGACGCGAAAAACCGGCGGAGCCGGCGTGAACTCTGATCATTGAAATCTCCATCTCTCCCTTGAACATCCGCTCGCCCCCTTCCCAGTGACGTCGAACAGACTTCAAGTGCCCTCTTGCTAGGGGCTGCAGTGATACCGGCCTGCGAAGCTTCACACAATCGCTTGTCGCCTAACCGCTTACAGAAGAAACCGCCCATGTATCATTCGCGCAACATGGAGGTGTCTAACGTATACGTCAGGCAACTCGGCCCGCAGACGCTTGCGGTGAAGCGCCTCATAGGCTATCGGCGCGCCAATTCGCAGGTGCAGCATTTAAGCGCCCGCCGTAACCCAGGAAAGCATCGTTATGTCCGCCCCCCTTCGCAACGTGGCGATTATCGCCCACGTCGACCACGGCAAAACCACCCTTGTCGACCAGCTCTTCCGCCAGTCCGGCACTTTTCGTGAGAACGAGCGCGTGGAAGAACGCGCAATGGATTCCAACGAGTTGGAGCAGGAACGCGGAATTACCATTCTTGCGAAACCCACCAGCGTGGAATGGGCGCCTCCCGGCGGCCAGCAGAATTACCACATCAACATCGTCGACACCCCAGGCCACGCCGACTTCGGCGCCGAGGTGGAGCGAATCCTGAGCATGGTCGATGGCGTCATCCTGCTGGTGGATGCCGCCGAAGGCCCGATGCCACAGACAAAGTTCGTGACCGGCAAGGCGCTGGGCCTGGGCCTGAAGCCGATCGTCGTCGTCAACAAGATCGACCGTCAGGATGCCCGCGCAGCCGAAGTTCTGGACGAAGTGTTCGACCTGTTCGTAAACCTCGATGCCAATGACGAGCAACTCGACTTCCCCGTCCTCTACGCCTCCGGCCGCTCCGGCTATGCAAGCGAAGATATCGACGCGCGCGAAGGCGACCTGATCCCGCTGTTCGAACTGATCGTCAGCCACGTGCCTGCACCAGATCTCGATCCGGATGGCGAATTTGCCATGCTGGCCACGCTGCTGGATCGCGATGCATTCCTGGGCCGTATCCTGACAGGCCGTATCGAAAGCGGCCGCCTGGAAGTGGGCATGCCGATCAAGGCGCTGGATGTGAACGGCAACCTCGTGGAATCCGGCCGCGCCACCAAGGTGTTCGCCTATAACGGTCTGGAGCGCGAACCTGTGCTGCATGCCAAGGCTGGCGACATCGTTGCAATTGCGGGCCTTACCGACGCCACCGTTTCCAACACCTTGTGCGCCCCGCATGTCAGCGTACCGATCCACGCGCAGCCGATCGATCCGCCCACCCTCAGCATGACCTTTGCCGTCAACGACAGCCCCTATGCAGGGCGCGAAGGCGACAAGGTGCAGAGCCGCGTTATCCGCGAACGTCTGGAACGCGAAGCCGAGGGCAACGTGGCCATCCGCATCACCGAGGCCGAGGGCAAGGATGCCTTTGAAGTCGCGGGCCGCGGCGAATTGCAGCTTGGCGTGGTGATCGAAACCCTGCGCCGCGAAGGCTTCGAACTTTCCATCAGCCGTCCGCGCGTTCTCTACAAGGAAGAGAACGGCCAGCGGATGGAGCCGTACGAAACAGTCGTCGTCGATGTGGACGAAGAATACTCCGGCACGGTTGTTGAAAAGATGGCGGCCCGCAAGGCGGAGATGACCGACATGCGCCCCAGCGGCGGTGGCAAGACCCGCCTCACCTTCATCGCGCCCAGCCGCGGCCTGATCGGCTATCACGGGGAATTCCTGTCCGACACGCGCGGCACCGGCATCATGAACCGCCTGTTCGACAGCTACGGCCCCTACAAGGGCAAGATCGCCGGTCGCCAGAACGGCGTGTTGATCAGCATGGAAATGGGTGAGGCGCAGGCCTACGCGCTCAACATGCTGGAAGAGCGCGGCGTGCTGTTCATCGCTCCGGGTGAAAAGCTGTATGAAGGCATGATCATCGGCGAGAACGCCAAGCCCGACGACCTGGAAGTGAACCCGCTGAAATCCAAGCAGCTCACCAACTTCCGCGCCAGCGGCAAGGATGAAGGCATCCGCCTGACCCCGCCCCGCAAGATGACGCTGGAACAGGCCATCGCCTACATCGGCGACGACGAGATCGTGGAAGTCACACCGAAGAGCATTCGCCTGCGCAAGGTCCACCTCGATCCGCATGAGCGCAAGCGCGCGAAGCGTTCCAACAAGGACTAATGGGTATCAACGGCAGCGGTGAAGAATGAACTCTTCCCGCTGCCCGTAACTTGCGCGCATAGTGTTGGCGTCGTCCAACGCCATGCGGAATTCAACCGTGCCCTCTGCCACCTGCAGGCGCACGTCGGCTGCGCTATCGGCCATTATCACGCGCTCCACCCTGCCGGAAAAATCGGCACGATCGATCTGGATCGCGCTGATCTCGTAGCGACGCGTGTTGTGGGAAAGACAGGCGGCCGGCAATTCCGCCCAGCGTCCGCGATAATCGACGGGGATGACATGCGATTGCTGCGTCGCAGTTCCTGCCGGCGCTTTCTCGCCCTCGCCGGGTGCAGGATCAGCACAGGCTGCGCAGCCAAGCGAAAGCACCATTGCGCAAGTGAACCGGGCCATCATGGGGCGACGTTCCTTTGATCCTGCACAGCGGGAGTCGTCATGCCAGCCCGCCTCACACCCAGTGCCTCTCTGTCAGGATCAGGCCAGCGTAAAGCAAGACACCCAGCACGAAGGGCAGGAAAAAACTCTTCCGCTCCGCGGGCAGTTCTTCCTTCAGCACATTCAGGATGATGCCGCCCGCCAGGAAGGCGAACAGGCAGCCGATCAGGACTGGGGACAGTTCCACGATCAGGCCCAGCACCCAACCGGCCAGGACCGCGGCGCTGATGACCCAGCGACCCAGCCTCTCATAAGCTTCGGGATGATCCTGCCGCATGCCGAAATCGGCAGTGAGGAAATGCAGGCCCATCGCGACGAAATACAGGCCAAGCGCCCACGCGCCGCTTTCTTCGCGGTGCAGTAGCAGGTACCCGATCAGGGCATTGAATGTGCCATAGGTGACGAGATGCAGGTACAGCACGTCATTGCGCATCCGGTCCCCCTCGCCCGCCTCGCGGCTTTCGCCCCGGCTGACCTTTACCGCCCGCTCCAGCCCGTAGAATACGGCCAGCCCCGCCAGGGTCAGCGAGTAGATGACGCTTTCCGCCGCCATGGCATCCACGCCCATGCTTTCGGCGAATTCCCGTTGGTGAGCGGCGATATCGGGCAAGACGTGCAGGAACACATAGGCAACGGCCACGCCGCCCGCGAAAGATAGCCAACCGCTGCGCGGGGTGACATCGAGGAAGTGCAGGCGGCGCACCAGCAGGTGAATGGCAATGAAACCACTGGCCATTGCTGCGGTAATGATGACTTCGCCCTGCTCCATGATACTCCCAACGCAGGCGCGGCTTTTGCCGTTCCATCGCAGGGCTGATGCCGGAGCGACAGATCACCACTTCGCGGAAATCGTCACACCATCCGCACCCTCTCGCCAAGCGACGGTGTCTCGCCTAAAGGCCTGCGAATGGATTTGAGCGATCTTCGCGTGGCCCTGTTCAGCGGCAACTATAATTATGTCCGCGATGGCGCGAACCAGGCGCTTAACCGGCTGGTGGATTACCTGCTGCGACAAGGTGCGCAGGTGCGCGTCTACTCTCCCACGACGGATACCCCCGCCTTCGAACCCGCCGGTGAGCTTGTCAGCCTGCCTTCGGTGCCGATACCGGGCCGCGGAGAGTATCAGTTTTCCACCGGACTTGGCGCACAGATCAAGGCCAACCTGGCCGAATTCGATCCTCACATCGTGCATCTTTCCAGCCCCGATGTGGCCGGTCATCGCGCCCTTACCTGGGCGCGCGCGCAGGAAAAACCGGTGCTGGCCAGCGTCCATACGCGGTTCGAGACATATCCGCGCTATTATGGCTTTGGCTTCGTCGAACCTGTGTTCGTGGCCCTGCTGCGGCGCTTCTACAAACGCTGCGATGCCATCGTCGCCCCGTCTGCCAGCATGATCGCGGAACTGCGCGAACAGGGAATGCATGAGGATATCGGCACCTGGTCGCGTGGGGTGGACCGCAATACATTCACGCCGCAACAGCGTGACCTGGAGTGGCGGCGCGCGCTGGGCATCGCCGATGATGAGATGGCGATCGGCTTTCTCGGTCGGCTGGTGCTGGAAAAAGGCATCGACATTTTCGCCGAGACCATGGTCGAACTGCGGAGGCGCAAGGTCCCCCATCAGGTGCTGGTGATCGGAGAGGGGCCGGCGAAGGATTTCTTCGCCAGCAAGGTGCCCGAGGCGAAATTTGTCGGCTTCCAGCAGGGCAAGGATCTTGGCCGTGCGGTGGCCAGCATGGATGTCTTGCTGAACCCGTCTGTTACCGAGACTTTCGGCAATGTGACGCTGGAGGCGATGGCCTGCGGTGTGCCGGTGGTGGCGGCCGATGCGACGGGGGCGGCCAGCCTGGTGATGGATGGCGAGACGGGATATCTCGTCCCGCCGCGCGATATTGCAGCCTATTCGGAAAAGCTGGCTGGATATTCCGCCGACCCGGACCTGCGCAGGGCACACGGCCAGGCTGGCGCGGCCCGCGCAGATGCGTTCGACTGGGATGCAATCAACGGGGCGGTGGCTGATACCTACCTGCGCCTGATCGATCAGCGCAGATCAGACGCCGCAGTGTCAGCGTAGAACGCCCTTGCGGGCCATGTTAAATGCGTAAAGGGCCAGCAGTATCTGGCTTACCCAGATCACCACAGTCATGATCAGACCGGTACCGTCCAGCACGCCATCGGGCGCGGGATTGGTGAACTGATAGACCGACGATCCCGCCAGTCCGACAAGCCCAAGCACGAATCCATGAACGGCGAAACGACTGCGGATCAGGAGCAGTACCGCGCCCAGCAGCGCGCACCATACTCCCACGGCCCAGAACGCTTCCACCCACACGGGAAAGCTATAGAAATACTCGAGCTGTTCCGGAGTAAATGCAGACATGTATGTCGCGTTGCGCGTCTGCGTCATTACGTAGTCGTAAGCGCCAAAAGCGTTCCACAACAGCGCCAGAATGCCGATCACCCAAAGGTGCCACGGTGTGGCGGGCCGATCCATGATAGCCATATGCAAGTCTCCCCTGTTGCGACAAATCTAACACAATTCGCCGCAACAGGGAAACGCTCTATCGTTCTAAAGGCGCTCGATCTTCCGGGCAAGCTCGTCGATCAGGTCGACAACCTTGTCCTTGTCCATATCCTTCAGCCCGCCATTCGATGCCTTGTTCTTGAGCACCGAACCGAGGTTACCCATGGCGCGGAACAGCTCGCCCGAACCGGTGGGGCGTGCCCGCTCCCGCTTGCGACCCAACCGTTCCCACAGTTCCTCCAGCTCGTCCTTGCGGTCTTCCAGTTCGGCAAGGCCGGTCTTGGTCGCCTGGAACAGCTTCTTGGCATCATCGCTGTCCTTCTCGGCGATCACGCCTTCGTCGGCCAGCATCTGCAAGGTCGGGTAGATCGTGCCGGGACTGGGCGAGTAGGAACCCGCTGTCATTTCCTCCAGCGCCTTTATCAGTTCATAGCCATGACGCGGTTCCTCCGCCAGCATGGCAAGCAGCACCAGTCGCAATTCACCGGGACCAAACAGGCGACGCCTGCGCGGTGCGTCATCGCCCTGGGGGCGGCGTTGCTGTCGCCTGGCGCCCTTGCCGCTCTTGGCGAACAGTCCGCCGGGGCCAAACATTCCATCCTTGCCGAATGGGCCACCGGGGCCAAAAGGTCCACCCGGACCGAATGGGCCATCGCGGCCCAGCGGACCGTCGGAACCGAAAATACCATCAGAACCGAACAGGTCGTTGGTGCTATAGGCGCGCCGGCGATAGCGGTTTGAACCGCGTTCACCCCGATCTTCGTCTTCGTCTCCGCCGTTGCCGTTGATTTCCACTTCGATCTCCACGTCGAAATTCTCCCCTTCCGGGTGATCCTCGATCTCGCCTTCGACCTCCTCGATATCGTCGGGCTCGACCACCTCTTCGCGTGCCTTGGCGCTGCCTTGACGCGAGGCGGCGCCAGTGGCCGCTTTCCCCGTCTGGCGCGTTTTGCGCGGCTTCTTGTTATCCTTGCTCATAAATGCACTCCAGCCTGTCCCACGCCCTTAAGATATATCTTAGTGCTATCGTAACAAGAGGAGGCGAAAAATTTTCCGGCCCGCCCTACCTCGTGCAGGCAGAACCGCTACATAGGCATCATGGCCGATCTATTTGCCGACGAAGCCCCGCAATCCGCGCCCGATGCGGTGAGCGATGACGCCCCCCTCGCGGATCGCCTGCGCCCGCGCAGCCTGGCGGACGTTATCGGGCAGGAACACATCACCGGGCCCGAGGGGGCAATCGGGCGGATGGTGGCCGCCGGAAAGCTTTCCAGCACGGTGCTGTGGGGGCCGCCGGGCACGGGCAAGACCAGCATTGCCCGCCTGCTCGCCGCCGCAGTGGGCATGCGTTACGAAGCCGTCAGCGCCGTTTTCAGCGGCGTGGCCGATCTGAAAAAGGCATTCGCCGCTGCCGAAAAGGCACAAGCGGCTGGCCAGCGCACCTTGCTGTTCGTGGACGAGATCCACCGCTTCAACCGTGCGCAGCAGGATGGATTCCTGCCGTTCGTGGAACGCGGGCTGGTGACACTTGTGGGGGCGACCACCGAGAACCCGTCCTTCGAACTCAACGCCGCCTTGCTCAGCCGGGCGCAGGTGCTGATCCTGCATCGCCTGGACGCAGAGGCGCTTGGCAGGCTGCTGGATCGGGCGGAGGAGCTGGAAGGCCCACTCCCGGTAACCGAGCAGGCACGCGAGGCGCTGATTGCAGCGGCGGATGGCGACGGTCGCTTCCTGCTCAACCAGGCCGAAACACTTTACGCCGCCAGGATCGAAGAACCGCTCGATCCCGCCGCACTGGGGCAATTCCTGCAGCGCCGTGTCGCCGTTTACGACAAGGACCGGGAGGGACACTACAACCTGATTTCCGCACTGCACAAGGCGGTGCGTGGCTCCGATCCGCAAGCGGCGCTGTACTACATGGCGCGCATGCTGGTGGCAGGGGAAGAGCCGCTGTTCCTCGCGCGGCGGCTGATCCGCATGGCGGTGGAGGACATCGGCCTCGCCGATCCTCAGGCGCTGCCGCAATGCCTGGCGGCGAAGGACGCCTACCAGTTTCTCGGCAGCCCCGAAGGCGAACTGGCGCTGGTGCAGGCATGCCTGTATCTCGCCACCGCGCCCAAGTCGAATGCGGTTTACAAGGCTCAGAAGGCGGCCTTCAGGAATGCCAAAGAGACCGGCAGCCTGATGCCGCCCATGAATATCGTGAATGCGCCGACGAAGCTGATGAAAGAGGTCGGCTACGGCAAGGGCTATAATTACGATCACAACGCCGAAGAGGGTTTCTCCGGCGACAATTACTGGCCGCCCGAAATGGAGCCCCAGACCTATTACGAGCCGGTGGAGCGCGGCTTCGAGCGGGAAATATCCAAGCGCCTCGATTACTGGAGCAAGCTGCGGGCCGGGCGGGATTGACCCGCTTCACGCATTTCATCGCAATCGACTGGTCGGGCGCTGTGGGCGCGCGGCACAAGGCGATCGCGATGGCGGTGGCCGATGCACAAGGCGGACCGCCGGTGCTGGTGAAGCGCGACCAGGGCTGGAGCCGGAAAGAGGTGCTGGCGCTGCTCCGCGACGAAGTGCCGCGCGGCACGCTGGTAGGCCTGGACCTCGGCATCTCGCTGCCCTTCGCGGATTGCGGCGCATTCTTTCCCGGGTGGGAGGAAAGTCCGTCCGATGCGCATTCTCTCTGGAGCCTTGTCGACCGGATAAGCCGCACCGATCCGCATCTGGCCGCCAGCAGTTTTGTCGATCATCCTGAAGCCAGCGCCCATTTCCGCCGTCACGGTGGCCGCGAAGGACCGACTGTTTGGCGGCGGGCGCGGGCGTTTTCGCGCGACCGAGATCGAGCAGGCGAAGCTTGGCTGCAAACCCTATTCCAACTTCAACCTGGTGGGGGCCGCACAGGTGGGTAAGTCCAGCCTGACAGGGATGCGCATGTTGCACGCCCTGCGCGGCCACGTGCCGGTGTGGCCCGTCGATCCGCTGCCGGATACAGGGCCAGCCATCGTGGAAATCTATACTTCTCTCGCCGCCATTGCCGCCGGTCGCACTGCGTCGCGCGCGAAGATGCGCAGTTTCGAGGAATTGAACGTCGCGCTCGCCAATCTCGGCTGCCCGCCCGTTGCGGCCCACGGCCCGATCGACGATCATGCCAGCGATGCGCTGGTGACTGCCGCATGGATGCGCAAGGTGGCGAATGATCCGGCGCTCTGGTCTCCAGCCGTCATGACCGAAGAGATCGCGCGAACCGAAGGCTGGACCTTCGGCGTCCCCTAGCCAGCGCGCCTAGCGGCGACGCATCGCCCGGATTTCCTCAACGCGCGGATCGAGCGACGCAGAGTGCGACGCGGGGGCCGGCGCATCCAGCCGCGGCTCATCGGCCAAAGCACCGCGCCCACCCAGCTTCCGGATCGTCTCGAGATTCTCGTCCCGCACCATATCCGGGATGAGGAAGGCATCGATCAGCCACCAGAACGCCAGCGGAATGATACCCACGATGGAAAGGCACATCAGCAATTGCACGATCGCGCTGCGCGTGTGCCCAAGATAGAACCGGTGCGCGCCGAAGAAACCGAGAAAGAACCACAGCAGGTAGCTGGCGCCGGTCGACTTGCGATGCGCCTCGAAAATCAGGTGTTCCTGGGTACGGGAATCCATTCAATGCTCCAGCTGCGTCCCATTGCGATAGAAGCACAAGACCCACGTTGTTTCAAATACCACTTTATCATTGCCTTACGGAATGACCACCCTGCACCCACTTGCCATCGCGAACCGTTTGCGACAAAGGGGCCAGCGCCCGATGGGTGAGCCGGTTTAGCTCAGTTGGTAGAGCAGTTGATTTGTAATCATCAGGCCAGGGGTT
>CAWAMU010000018.1:0-645405 GCA_963783265.1 uncultured Alphaproteobacteria bacterium
TTGCCTGAGCTGAACAAGAAACGGCAGTTTTCTGGGGTTCTTGGCTGCTTCGGTATGTGCAGTTATGTGCCAGTCCTAGGTGCTAATCGCAAGAGCACTGGCGAGTTCGAGTCCTCAAGAAGGACCCGAACTGACTGCCCTTTGTCACGTGTCGGAATCATCGCCCTCCAAGTCGAAGCCAAGCCTTAGTCTCTCGACATCGGTCATCGGCCCTTTGGTTTCTCGTTCGGTTCTACTTACACACCACGCGTAGAACGGCCTGTGCAAATGCTTCAATTCCAACTTCTCAAACCACGTCAATCTTGAGTGAAAAACGTATTGGATCGGCCCAATGGTTAGCGTCGAATGAAATGCGTTCGGACTCCCATCGGATTTATCTCCAGAGATCACCAAGCCTCCATGAGCTGCATAATCAATCGGGCCGAACTCTGCCGTGAGTTGTCGGTGTTGCCAGTCGCTTTTGATTTCTAACCAAACGCAGTTCTGCGAGACTTCACCAAGCGCAAACCGTGCAACGTGCGTTCGTTTAGGCCCGCCCACGTCAGCAAGATGACAACATAAGAGCTTGGCGAAGTATCTAAAAACATTGAAATAGCGCTCTCCGTCGACCTCGCACCCTTCTTCGTCGAACACCTCTCTCGGGGCTCTGCCGGCCTCAACGAGCGCGCTGACTTTGCCGTGGAAGCGATCAAACTCTTGATCTGCCGCTTGGGTTCGTTCGTTATTGCATTTGGCGCATAGACGCGCCTTGAAGTGTAGCTTCTGACGTGACCCCCAGCTTTCCTCCAGCTGGGATTAGAGCCGAGCCGTTTTGTTGCGCATGAGCGCGGTTGAAGCAATGGGCTGCGTAGCGGAGCCCGTAGGGCGTAGCGAAGCAGACCATTGCCTATCCAGTTCGGCGGCGAACGCCGCCGGGGTTGCGTAGCCAAGGGCCGAGTGCGGCCTCTCCCGGTTGTAATCCTCGACCCAGGCCGCGATCTCGACCCGGGCATGAGCCAGGCTGAGGAACAGCGTCTCGTTCAGCAGTTCATCGCGCATCCGGCCGTTGAAGCTCTCGCAGAAGCCGTTCTGCATCGGTTTGCCCGGCGCGATGTAATGCCATTCCACGCCCATCTCCCCACACCATGCCAACACCGCATTGCTCGTCAGCTCGGTGCCGTTATCGCTGACGATCATCCCCGGCTTGCCGCGCTCGGCGATGAGATCGGCTAGCTCGCGCACGACGCGGCGACCCGAGATCGAGGTGTCCGGCACCGCCGCCAGGCACTCCCGGGTCACATCATCGACCACGTTAAGCACCCGGAACCGCCTGCCGGAAGCCAGCTGATCGTGCACGAAGTCCAGGCTCCAACGCTGGTTCGGTAGGGCGAGAACCGGAGCCGGTGCCCTGGTCCCCACCGCCCTCTTGCGGCTGCGCCGCCGCCTGACTGCCAAGCCTTCCTCACGATAAATACGCTGGGTCTTCTTCCGGTTGATCATCACGCCCTCCCGGCGCAGCAGGATATGCAGACGGCGATAGCCGAACCGGCGACGCTGGTTGGCCAACTCGCGCAGCTTCTCACGCAACCCGGCATCATCGTCCCGCGTGGAACGGTAACGCATGCTCTTGCGATCGGCACCGATGACACGGCACGCCCGCCGCTCACTCATCCCGTGACAAGCCTGGAGATGAGACACAGCTTCCCGCTGCGCAGCGGGCGTCAGAACTTTTTTGCCAGAAGATCCTTCAGCGCAACGTTGTCCAGCATCGTATCGGCCAGCAGCCGCTTGAGCTTCGCGTTCTCGCTCTCAAGATCCTTCAGTCGCCGGGCCTCGGAGACCTCCAGCCCGCCATACTTCGACTTCCAGTTGTAGATCGTCGCTTCGGAAACCCCGTGCCGCCGGGCCAGGTCAGCGGTCTTTGCACCCGCCTCAGACTCCTTGAGCACCCCGATGATCTGTTCCTCCGTAAACCTCGTTCTCTTCATCTCGTCCGTCCTTCTATCAGGGCCAGACTCTAATCGAACTTGGAGGAAAATCAGGGGGTCACGTCAGTCCCACTTTCGCATCAAAAATCGTGCCGTGAGATTACTTGCCCTCTGATTCCCGTTTTGCAGCTTCTTCGCGTTCGCGCATTTGTGCCCACAGTTTCTCCGTACCGGCTCCTACAGAGCAATTCACAAATTGGGACGCGACCAGCCAGCCCTTGATTGGCCGCAGCGACAGCACGCAGGCAATGGACAAGAGCGGCAGGGCAACAAGCAACAGTACGAGCACCAAGGTCTCGAATACGGCATGGATCCATACTACCAGGAGCATCAGGGGAAAGGCGACGAAACACAGCGAGAAGAATGCCGGGCCGTCGTCGGGTGATGCAAAGCCATAGTCCACCTGGCAGACTTCGCAGGTGTCGCTGATTTTTAGCCACGAATTGAACATGGGCCCTTTGCCGCATCTGGGACAAAGTCCCTTCCACCCGGACTTGAAGATCCACTTCGCCTTGTCGTTGGTTGCGAGTTCGCTCACAAGGATTGTTCCATATGTTTGGGATTTCAGGATCCGGTCTTGCCAACCTTTCAAGCACTGAAGTGGGTTGGTTCCGCGCCGACAAACTGGCGAGCCATGCTCATGAAGTATGCCAGCTCCTCGCCGGTCAACCCGCAGGCGAGGGCGTGCATTTCTGCCGTTGCGTAAGCGGACAGATCGCCATTTTTCAGGGCGCAGCCCAATGCCAGCACTGCCGAAGTTCGCACATCGAAGCTGCGTTCACCCAAGGCGGCATCAATCTCGGCTGCGGAGAGCCCGGCAACGCGTGCGGAGTCCTGGGCATTGGAGAGGGTATCCTCACAGCCACAATCGTTCAGCATCGCCAACCTGAGCTGGCTCAAGATCCGCTCATATTCGGGGTCAGCCATTGCAAGGTCGTTTGGAATTACGACTGAGAAAGACCGGCAGGCCTTGCCGTACGGCTGACAGAACCGCCACCGCGGTGAGGTTCAACAATGCTGCAGTCAGAGAACCGCTGGCAAAGGATGCATTCACGATCGGCTGCAGCTTCAACAAGGATGCGTCCAGGGAAGATCCGGCAATTTTCGATTGAGCCCAGTGCATGTCGAATTCCAACATCAGAGGGATGCCGCCACCTGTCCGGCAGGCAGCGGCATCCTTCTGCAGATCAAAAGTTGTAGCTGATGCCGACCAGGGCCTGATGCTGGTCATACTGACCGCCATCATTGCCAAAGTCGGTGTAACGGTATTCCAGGCGTGCGCTCACTTTGTCGGTCAGGGCGCGCTCGACACCGCCGCCAACAAGCCATCCGTCCAGATTGTCGGATACGCGCGTGGTAGCGTCGTCCGTAACCAGCGTTGTACGGACCCGTGAATTGGCATAGCCTCCGCGAGCATAGACCAGCGTCTTGTCATTCACGAGGTAACCCGCACGGGCAGTCAGATCGAAGCTGTAACGCGGATCAATGGTGATCGCAGCGCCAGCGGCCTGTGCACGAAGCTCGTCATCGAACGCGCCGCTAAAACCGGCTTCCGCGCCGATTAAAAAACGATCATTGATCTGGTGGTTGTATCCGACATAGCCGCCGAGCACCAAGGCATCGCGAGAGACTTCTGCGTCGATGGGCTGGGCTTCGATCGTGGCATCGGCAACTTCTGCCCTGTTCCAGCCAGCCTGGACACCAATGTAGGGTCCGTCAAATTCTTGCGCCTGGGCCGGCATCGCGGCGAAGCCTGCAAGAGTTGCGAGAGCGGTGAGTACCAATTTCGATTTCATTTCTATCTCCATGTCTTGCCCCTAGGGCGGGGTCGGACGGAGAGATAGTCTCAACCGATTTTTGTGATAATCACCCTTATTTGAAACACATTATTCCAAAAACCGGAATACCAATTCAGTTGATGAAGCGGTTTGCCCGCAATCTTTCAGCTGCGAAGTCTACAAAAGCCCTAACCTTCGCAGATGCGTTCCTGCCTTCAGGATGAACAATATGCACCGGCAACGGGTCCTCCTCGTATTCCTCAAGGACTGTTTGCAGCGCACCTGCGACCAGATCAGGCCCGACTTGATAGGAAAGAACTCTTGTGAGGCCCCAACCGGATCGAGCCGCCTCGATGGCAGCAGGATTGGAATTGCAGAACAGGCCCGGCGAGACCCGCACTGTTTCCTTGTCCTCTCGCCCAAACTTCCAGTCGACGGATGTCCAGGCGCTGGTAGCTGCAATAATCCGGTGTGAAGCCAGGTCAGCCGGCTTTGCGGGAACACCCTGCCCAGTGAAGTAATCGGGGGCACCGCAAATGACGCGCCGGACCGATCCGACCTTTATCGCGCTATAACTGGAATCCGGCAGATGCCCGATCCGGATGGCCACATCCATGCCTTCGTCAATCAGGTTTGTCACACGATCCAGAAACACCAAGCGGCCCGTCACATCGGGATAGGTATCCAGAAACTCGGTCACGATCGGCAGTATATATATCTGTCCGAACATGACTGATGCGGTGATCGTCAGGTTGCCGGTCGGCTTTGCGAAGGAACCTGATGCAGCCGCCTCCGCTTCCTCGACCGCGGTGAGAATCTGCCTGCAGTCTTCGACATACCGGGCGCCGACCTCGGTCAACTTGACCGACCGGGTCGTGCGAGTGAGCAAGCGCGCGCCCACAATGTCCTCCAGCCCTGCAACAGCGCGACTTACTCCGGGAGGGCTCATATTGAGCTGGCGCGCGGTCTCGGCAAAGCTCCCGGTATCAGCGATCCGCACAAGCACGCGCATGGCATAAATCCGGTCCAAACTCTTTCTCCACCAGCAATTGGACGACGAAGGTCATCGGCAAATCCGCCGAAAACATGCCTTGTCATTCCATTTTGCGAAACAGTGAATTCAGAATTATCCCGGTTCTTACAGCAACTGCATTGCTCCAGATGAAGCCAGTCGGACGAGCCGGCCATCAGTCAATCAGGAGCGACCCCAGTGAAACTCTACCACTTCCCACTATCCGGCCACGCCCATCGGGCTCGTCTCTTCTTTTCGCTTATCGATGCTGAAGTCGATATCATCGACCTTGATCTGGCCGCAGGCGAACACAAGCAGCCTGACTATTTGCAATTGAACCGTTTTGGCCAGGTTCCAGTGCTGGTCGACGGCGATACGGTAATCGCCGATTCCAACGCGATCCTGGTCTATGCGGCAAAGAAGTACGGTCGCACGGACTGGCTCCCAGAGACGCCGGCGGAGGCAGCTGCAGTCCAGCGGTGGTTATCGGTTGCAGCCGGTCAGGTTGCATTCGGACCGGCAGCGGCGCGCCTGATCACGGTCTTCGGCGCGGACTTCGAACCGGATGAGGTGATCGCTCGCGCGCATGCTGTCCTGACCGTAATCGATGCTGAACTTGAAGGTTACGACTGGATCGCCGGAGGCCAGAAACCATCCGTCGCCGATGTCGCCCTCTACAGCTACATCGCACGCGCACCGGAAGGGAATGTCGATCTCTCCGGCTATCCCGAGGCGACCGCCTGGCTTGCGCGCATCGAAGCGCTGCCGGGCTTCGTCTCTTTCCAACCGACCCCGGTCGGGCTTGCAGCAGCAGCCTGACAAACCTGGCGAGGCAGCGGTTCGCGCGCCCCCCTCCCGCACTGCTGCCTCGCCCCTTTTTTATCCGGACCCTTGGCCATGACAATTTTGATCGACGAACCCGGGCGTGGCCTGTTCCACGAAGGCGAGATCGCGTTGCAGCGCTCGGTGGGCATGGCTGAACGGATAGAGCGCATTGGCGCAAAAATTGTGCGCGATTACATGCCAGAACAGCACCGCGCCTTTTATGCGCGATTGCCGTTCATCGTTGCCGCGACAGTCGATGATGCAGGCGATGTCTGGCCAACGGTTTTGACAGGCCAGCCTGGCTTCATCCGCTCACCTTCACCCACTTTTCTGACGATTAACGCGCAGCTACAGGTCGCCGATCCCGCCGCATCCGGTGGGCAGGCCGGTGGCGCCATCGGCCTGTTGGGGATCGAGTTCAACTCCCGCCGACGCAATCGTATGAACGGAACAATCAAGAGCTCAGCAGGCGGTTCCCTGGAAGTCGAAGTCGGTCATGCCTTTGGCAACTGCCCGCAATATATCCAGCTGCGCGACTTCGAATTTGAAGCCGAGCAGGATCGACCTTTGTCGATGGAAGCTGTGGAGACGATCGGGCTAACCGACGAAGCCCGTGAGATCATCTCGGCTGCCGACACCTTTTTCGTCGCGTCCTACGCAGAACCGCGTTGGCGGGAGGGAAGTCGACGTATCGCATAGAGGCGGCAAGCCTGGCTTTGTCAGGATCGATGACGGCGGCGTGCTGACCATTCCGGATTTTTCCGGGAATTTTCACTTCAACACGCTTGGCAATTTCTTGGTCAATCCTCGCGGCGGGCTGCTGTTTATCGACTTCGAAGCAGGCGATATTCTGCAACTCACCGGCATCGCCACGGTCATCACGAACTCGCCGGAAATTGCCGCCTTCGAGGGCGCCGAACGATTCTGGTCCTTCCGCCCAGATCGGGTGGTGTTGCGCCGGGGTGCCTCGATATTGCGGTGGAAGATGCGTGAGGATGCGTTCTCCGCCAAGTCACTGAGGACCGGCTCTTGGGAGCAGGCTACCCGCCAACTCGCCAGGGAAAGTATCTCGCATCCACACATCGCGAAGGGCGCTCCGCAGGATAGTCAATTACGAGAGTCCGAAGCATGAATTTGAGCCTCATCCCCGCTCCCGAAGAACTGGCCATAGTCTATGACCCGTCAACTAGCAGCAGTCGCACAATTGGCGAACCAATCGCTGTTCGTGTGATCGCGGTGCTCTACCTGCTGCTGCTCGTGACTTTCCAGCTTCCTCCCGATGGCCGCCCTCCTGATGCGCCCTCAAACGCCGCAGCAACTGCCCCGGTCGCAGAAGATTCCTGTGAGGAGTGCATTCGAGTACCCCTTTACTCCCGTCAAACAAAGGATTGAATTATGTCACGACCCCCATCGCCCCCATTCGACGAAGCATCCGCTCGCGAGAAAGTCCGATTGGCCGAAGATGGCTGGAACAGCCGTGACCCGGCCAAGGTGGCGCTTGCGTACACAGAGGATACCAAGTGGCGAAATCGCGCCGAGTTTCCTGAAGGCCGTGACGAGGCGCGCCAATTCCTCGAGCGGAAGTGGGCGAAGGAACTCGATTACCGCCTAATCAAGGAACTTTGGGCCTTCAGCGGCAACCGCATCGCAGTCCGCTATGCTTACGAATATCATGACGACAGCGGGAACTGGTTTCGCGCCTACGGCAACGAGAACTGGGAATTTGCCGATGATGGCCTGATGCAGAACCGCCATGCCAGCATCAACGAGCACCCGATCGCGGAAACTGAGCGTCTTTTCCGCTGGCCCCTGGGACGGCGTCCTGACGATCATCCGGGCCTGAGCGACCTTGGCCTCTAAACCGCGGGCGGCCGTCCGTGACATCTTTCATGCAAGCGACGAAGGAAACCCGATGCGCCTTTGCTTTGATTGCCTATTCCGAGAAGATCCCTCGTGGGCGAAACGTTATCGATCGATTTGGCTCGCAATCCTCGTGGGGTGGCGGAGCCTTCTCACTCTTCGACGGCCAAATCGCGATCGCCGCGCAAGCACTATTCTTCCTTGCCGCATTCGGCTGGTCCGTTTGGCCGCTCTTCGCTGCAAAGCGACCCATCTTGCCAAGCCGGCGGGCTCCGCGTGCCAGACAGCAGGATCCTAAATGTGAATAGAGGCCCCGGACCCTTGGCCACGATAGGATCTCGGCGTCTTCCCTGACCACCGCTTGAAAGCACGGGTAAAGGAGCTTTGCTCCGAAAACCCGGTGAGGAAAGCAACCTCGACAAGCGAGTGGTGACCTTAACTCACCAGCTTCAGAGCGACCTCCCGCCGGGCCTCGTCCACCAGCGACTGATAATTGTGCCCAAGCTCTGCAAGTCGGCGCTGCAGGGTTCGGCTGCCAACCCCCAGGTGAGATGCCACTTCTTCGAGCCGAGGAACGCCATCGCTGAGAGAGTTGGCGATCTGGATGACAACCTCCCGATCAATCCGATCAGGTTCGGTGGTGCGAAGGATCTCTTCGAGGTGCTGACGCAGGAAGTCCCAGATATGCTGGTCGCCAACGCGGTTTGGCCGTTCAACATCCTGCTGATGCATGATGATCGCGTCGAGATCAGCTCCATGGGTCACGGGGCATCTGAAATGGTCTTCAAGCGGCCTCACATTGCCCACCGGCTGGTGCGTGAACTGAACTCGCTTGGGGGAGAACTCGTCTCCATTCGCTTCGCGCCAAAGAGTTACGAAAGTTCCGAGCCCGGCTTCGTTCGAAAGTCTGGCCCCGTCGTTGTCAGGGGCTGCCCTGTGATTGATCCACCAGCATTCAGCGCCTTTGTCGGCCAAGGCAAAGACGGAATAAGGATTATACAGCCTCGAATAGCGATCAAGCCGCTCGAACGATCGCCGCAGCGTTGGTGCAGATTTGATCGTAAGCCCCAGTGGCCCGTAGTCTTCACAGCGCATCGAAGCCGATGTTCGCATGTGGAAGCCGATTGCCGGACGTTCCTCTTCGGCCAGTGTTTCAAACAACAAGTGGTGCCGTTCAATGGGTACGCGGTTCGCGGGATCAGACAGCGTTTCACGCGTCATACCAGCCCTCGCCAGCGCACGATCGACCGTGGCTGGCTGTGCTTGTGCGATCGCCTTGCGAGCGAAGAGCGTAGAAACCTCAACCAATGGGTGGCCTGTCTACCTTCTGTTTGCCGGACCGGCACTTCGCATAGCCGGTTTCACGATCTTTGGCACGTCAGGTCAAATTTTTGGCGGACACGATCAATAATCGCGCGTGGCTGGGACCTATTCCAATCACCGTCAACTCCAAGGCGACTTCCGGCGAGCCACACTCTTCAATCTGCTGGTCCGGACATCTGACCCAAGATGAGTTGGCAGGTTGAAACGCTTTCTGAGGAAATCCCATGAACTGTCCCCCATCAGTTTCGCGCAAGCTCGCAATCACATTGCTCGCTTCAATCGCAACGTTCGGCATCACGACCGGCGGATTGTCGGCACAGGAACACTCGCGCACCGCCACGGCCACCCAGCCGCCCATCAACGATGGCTTGCCAATGCCCGGCTTCGAGATCGATCCATCCACCACGGCAATCGTCATTACAGACCCCCAGAACGACTTCCTTTCGCCTGAAGGCGTGACCTGGGGCGTTGTGGGGCAGAGCATCACTGCCAACCGCACTGTCGAGAAATCTGGGCGCACTGTTCGACG
This sequence comes from uncultured Alphaproteobacteria bacterium, assembly GCA_963783265.1. Classification (GTDB taxonomy): domain Bacteria; phylum Pseudomonadota; class Alphaproteobacteria; order Sphingomonadales; family Sphingomonadaceae; genus Alteraurantiacibacter. The sequence continues at coordinate 9,295 of CAWAMU010000018.1, forward strand.
TGGCTGACGAGACTGGCATGCTGGTTTTCGTATCGCCGCATTACTATTTCGAGCACGACCATCGCTGGCAGTTCGAAGGTGCGCTGGAAACGCTGATGCACTCCCTAGGCATGTTCGATCGTCCCCATTCCTTGACGCTGGAAGGCTTCGAAGGTTCGGGTGCCGACTGGCTGGAACAGTACAAGCCGTACATCAACAACGGCCGCACGGTCGTCACCAGTCCCCACAAGATTTACGGCCCCGACAGCAACGACCTCGCGTTGCAGCTGCGCAAGGCCGGCATCTCCAAGGTCATCCTTGGCGGCATGTCGTCCAACCTCTGTACTGAATCGCATATGCGAGCTCTGATCGAGGCAGGCTTCGAGGTGATGGTCGTCACCGATGCCACCGCCGGTGCGATTACCGAGCGTTATGACGGCTATGCCGCATCGCTGGTCAATTACCGGATGATCGCAAGCGCAATCGACAACACCGAAAACACCGTCGCCGCCATCCGCCGGGCCTACACCCGGCGAATAACCATTCCCTCCGTTCGACCGGAATAGCCCCCGATCCCTCTCCGGTCGAACCGACGGCGGCCGGCGTGCGCCCTGTCCCCCTCCACGCAGCGCAATGCCTGCCGCCGTCCCCCACCTTCCCAACAGCAGGGTCGAGCCATCCCCAAGGAGAATGAAAATGCGTAGCACTCTGATTTCCGTCGCCCTGGCATCCACTTTTGCCTTCGGCTTCTTCAACCCCGCGCTGGCCGCCGATGAATACAATGTCACCACCGGCTACACGCTCGATGGCGCCGGCCTTGGCGTCCACGGTGTCGATACCGTGGTGCTGAGCACGATGAACGCCGTGGCTCCCGGCGCAGCCGAACATGCCGTGGTGCATGATGGTGTGACCTACTACTTCGCGTCCGAAATGACGGCCGAGCGCTTCCGTGACAATCCGGACCGCTACATGCCGCAATACGGCGGGTACTGCGCCTACGCCGTGGCGCTGGGTCGGAAGCTGGATGGCGATCCGCGCTATTCCGACATCGTCGACGGCAAGCTCTACCTCTTCGTCAACGCCGCGATCTTCGAGCGTTACCTGGCCGACAAGGAAAACACCTTGCGCACGGCCGACGAAAAATGGCCGACCATCAAACAGCGAACGTGTCGAAGACCTTTGACCCGTCCTGGGCGGCTGGTATCCCACTATTGCCAGCCGCCCAAACCCGGTTCCAAATTCTCCCGCCCCATTCCCGACCCCACTCCCTTCGAAAGGGCCATTCATGACTTCCTTTACAACCCACACTTTCGCAACCGCTCCCGAAGAGCACAACCCTCCTGACGCCGCCAAAGGCGCCTATGGGTTCATTCCCAACCTGCTGGGCACCATGGCCGAAGCACCGGCGATCCTGGAGGGTTACATGACCCTCGCAGACATCTTTGGCAAAACCGACCTGTCAGAGACCGAACGTCAGATCATCCTGATGACGAACAACAGGCTCAATTCCTGCCATTACTGCATGGCTGCGCATACCTCGATCTCTCAGGGTGCCGGTGTTCCCGCAGACATGATCGAAGCCCTGCGCACCAACATGCCGATCGCCGACCCAAGCTCGAAGCGCTTCGCACTTTCGCGGCTGTCATGAATGAAAAGCGTGGTTGGCCCGAGCCGGCAGACATCGATGCATTTCTTGCCGCTGGATACACCCGCCAGAACCATCCTCGAAGTCATTCTCGGAACGGCGCTGAAGGTTTTGTCGAACTACACGAACCACGTCGCCGAGACCGAACTAGACCCGGCATTCGCGGCCAATGCCTGGACTGCCGACCTCGCCGGAGCGGCCTGACAATGGCGCACGACCGGGCATCGGCAACTGCCCGCATCAGGCAACCCGATTGTTCAAGCGGGACTGCGTGAGCTTTTCGCTCATGCCGTCCTGCCCCCAATGAATACCAACAGGATCTCTTCCCGTGACGAAACAAACTGCACTCACCAACGGCTCCGGGCATAGAGCTGACGAAGCCATCTTCGATTTCGATGTTGCAATCATCGGAGCTGGCACAGCTGGCATGTCGGCTTATCGCGAAGCTGCACAATATACTGATCGCATTGCGCTGATTGATGCCGGCCCCCTCGGCACCACCTGCGCGCGGGTGGGCTGTATGCCTTCCAAGCTTTTGATCGCGGCCGCTGAAGCCGCACATGCCGGTACCAAGGCACCTCTTTTCGGTGTTCGCTATGCTGAACCTTCGATCGACGGCAAGGCAGTTATGTCTCGTGTCCGAAATGAGCGTGATCGTTTTGTCGGATTTGTCGAGGAGGCGGTCCTCGGCTTCGAGAAAGGCGAGCTCATCAGAGAGTATGCCCGTTTCGAGGACGATCACACGCTTCGCCTGAGCAGCGGGAGAAAAATTGCCGCGCGAAGCATCGTTATCGCAACCGGTTCCCGGCCCGCGATTCCCAAGGCGCTGTTCTGCGCAGGCGAGCGCCTGATTGTGAATGACGATGTCTTCGACTGGACCGTCCTGCCCGGTTCGGTCGCCGTGTTCGGAGCCGGTGTGATCGGGCTGGAATTGGGCCAGGCACTCACAGGCTCGGCGTTCGCGTCCGCCTTTTTGGCAGGGACAACACGGTAGGCCCTCTTACCGATCCGATTGTCCGCGAATACGCGGCCAGCACCTTCGCCGCCGAGTTTCCGGCGGTCTGGCATTCACAGAACCCAGATTACACGCCATGCCGATGCCGTCATCGTGCGCTGGGGTGACGAGGCGGACCAGGAAGAACGTTTCGACTATCTCATCGCGGCCACTGGCCGTACGCCGAATGTCGACAAGATCGGACTGGAGAATACCACGCTGTCGCTGGGCGTGATGGGCGTGCCTGAATATGATCCGTTGTCTGGCCGCGCTGGTGACAGCCACATCTTCATCGCCGGTGATGCGGCTCTTGATCTGCCTTTGCTGCATGAGGCGGCAGACGACGGGCGGCTTGCCGGAGAGAACGCGGCGCGCTTTCCGCATTCCTATCGCCGATCCCGCCGGGCGCCAATCGGGGTGGTCTTCTCCGATCCGCAAATCGCGATTGTCGGAGCGAGCCACGCTGCCCTGACCAAGCGACCGGGATGCAAATTCGCGACTGGCGAAGTGTCCTTCGAAGATCAGGAAGAGCGCGTGTGATGGGCAGCAACAAGGGCGTGCTCAGAGTCTATGCCGAACTAGACACAGGGCTATTCCTTGGCGCAGAAATGATCGGGCCGTCGGCTGAACACCTTGCCCACCTGCTTGCCTGGTCAATCCAAGCCGGAATGACAGTCGAGCAGATCCTGCAGATGCCGTTTTATCATCCGGTGCTGGAGGAAGGTGTGCGAACGGCTTTCAGAACAGCCAATCATGCCCTGGGCTTTGGCCCCAACCCGCCCATGCGCTGCATTGACTGTGGTCCAGGCGCATGACCGCCGGATTAACCGGCCCCTTCAACAGCGAGACCACCCGCAAATCGAACTTGCTTCCGCTATCCCAGGAGACCTTCAAAATGACCAGACTGCTACGCATCGATGCCAGCGCCCGAACCTCGCGTTCCCTGTCCCGCGCTCTGGCTGACAATTTCACACAAAGCTGGCGCGCGCGAAAGCCTCAGGATGAGATCGTCTTGCGAGACGTCGGAAGCAACCCGCCTCCGATCATCACCGAAGACTGGATCGCCGCGGCTTTCGCGCAAGAGCGATCTGCTGAACAGAACGCACTGCTTGCACTTTCCGATGAACTGATCGGCGAAGTAGCCAGTGCCGACATTATCGTGATGGCCACACCCATGTACAATTACGGCATGCCGGCCGCGCTGAAAGCGTGGTTTGACCAGGTCGTGAGAGTAGACAAGACTTTCACCTTCGATCTCGCCCGCGGCGATGCGCCGCTCGAGCCGGTGTTTGCGGGCAAGACGCTTGTCCTGCTCACGTCCTGGGGTGAATTCGGTTTCGATGCTGGAGGCCTCAACGAAGGGCGCGACAGCCTGACCCCTCACGTGCGCACGGCTTCGCGATATCTTGGTGTCGAGGCGTTCTACCACATAGGAATAGAGTACCAGGAGTTTGGCGATGAGCGCTTCCAAGCTTCGCAAGATGCTGCCTTTGCAGCGCTCGACCCATTAATCGACAAACTGGTCGGCGCACACGAACCCCGTCCGGCTCCTCGGATGTCGGCAGCATAGCTCATGAACCGATCACGCACTGAAAGGGCTGTTTAGAATGCCTGCTAAACTGGATCACCTTACCATCGCTTCGCGGGATCGCGAGGTGGCGGACCAACACTACGAGACCTTCTTGCCGCTCGTCGGCTTTCAGAAAGTCAAGCACGGCATCTGGACCGATGGCGCAGGATTTTATCTCCAGTTCATGACGGCGAACCCGGACGCGGGTCCTTATGAGCGTTATGGTGCTGGGGTGAACCACTGGGGGCTCTCGATGGAAAACCCCGAGGCGGTCGATACATTGCACACCGCATTGATCGCAGCAGGTATCGACGCACAGCCGGTCCAGGATTTGCATGGCGCCAGAGCGCTCTTCGTTCCCGATCCAGATGGACTGCGTGCGGAGTTCACTTGGCATCCCGAGGGCATGGCGCCTGTGGGCTAGAAGGCAGATCAACCGCTCACGCTATTGCGCTGTCCGCCCAAAGCTTTCGGACGGCATGCATCGTCCCAGCCGGAGGCTGAAATCAACCACGGAGGTTCCCATGGTGTTTATAATTAACGCCCTGACTTGGTTTGCAATCGTCTCGGTCGGAATAATGACCGGGGTCTACTTTGCCTTTTCCGCGTTCGTCATGAAGTCACTCGAGGCGATCGATGCTCCTGCAGGAATTATCGCCATGCAATCGATCAACCGTGTCATCCTACGTTCGGCGTTCCTCCCCTTGTTCTTCGCCAGCAGCGCTGCGTCGGTGGTGCTTGCCGTGGTGGCGGCGATGGACATTTCCGCTCCCGGGGCGCTAGCGTTGCTGTTCGCCGGCATTGTCTACCTCGTCGGCATGCTCCTTGTAACCGTCGCCCGGAATGTCCCTCTCAACAATGCGCTGGAGGCAACGGCGGCATCCGGTCCCGAGGCGTCCGCGAAGTGGCGCCACTACCTCAGCCGGTGGACCGCGTGGAACCACGTCCGCACCGTGTCCTGCTCCATCGCACTATGCCTTTTCATCGTCGCATTGGCTGCAAGCTGATGGCGCATCACGAAAACACGAGGACAAGCCCATGAAGAAGTTTTTCAAGATAGCCGCGACCACCTTGCTCGCGTTCGCCGTTTGGTCTGCGCTGGTCTTCCTTGCCTTTAGCGAGGGGTGGTTTCGATCACCAGTCACGCAATCGCGCGAACCTGCGGCGTTCGTGGAGGCAGCCGTAGAGATGGCTGACCGCGCCAGCCTTGGCAATCTGGCCATGATTGTCATCGAGGACGGAGAGATCGTTGGTAGCCACTATCTATCGAATGGTGACCCTGTCGGGCCCGATAGCCGTTTTCAGGTTGCCTCGCTGAGCAAATGGCTGACCGCCTGGGGCGTAATGAAGCTCGAGGAAGAAGGTCGCCTTGATCTCGATACGCCTGTGAACACATACCTCACCCGCTGGCAACTGCCCGACGGACCGTTCGATGAGGACGGGGTCACAATCAGGCGCCTGCTCAGCCATACGGCCGGGCTTGGCGATGGCTTGGGCTATGATGGTTTCGCGTCCGCAGAGGAGGTCCAATCGCTGGAGCAATCTCTATCCGGCGCCAGTGACGCCTCCCCAAATGCCGCGGGTTCGGTCGTTGTAACGTCAGAACCAGGGAGTGAATGGAACTACTCTGGCGGGGGCTACACGCTACTCCAGCTAGTCGTCGAAGAGGTGAGCGGCCAGTCATTCGCCGCATATATGGACGAGGCTGTATTCGATCCGCTCGCGATGGACGATACCAGCTTCGATCATTCAATCGCAGCGCAGGACGGCGATATTGCCGAGAGAACTTCAATCCTGCCGGGCAGGCAGAACCCTATCGGCATTATACTGCACTTGCCGCAAGTGCCCTGTTCACGACTGCAGGGGATATGGCGCGGTTCGTGGCGGCTCAGGCGCCGGGGCAGGAAGATCCGGTCCTTTCTGAAGCCACGCGCGCGCAAATGCGAGTGCCACGTGGCCGCGAATTAGGCGCGGACATCTGGGGCCTTGGGACCATGCTCTATGCAGAAAATGGATCAGGCGATTTCATCATCGGCCACGATGGCGACAACGAGCCTGCGATCAACAGTGCCGTGGAACATCGACCCGCAACCGGGGATGGGATCGTGATACTAGAAACCGGGACCCCTTTGCTGGCAACAGAAATCGCAGGCGAATGGGTCTTCTGGAAAACTGGCAAAGTCGATTTTCTGATGTTTCTCGATGGCGATTAAAAAGATGCTGCTTTGGATACTCGGCGGGGCGATCATCATAATCTTGTCATCGATCGCCTGGGCGCGCCTCAGCAGGTCTGATACTTGAACTCAACAGGGGTCGAGAGCGGCAAAAGCCTTCGCATGAGTGGCCGATCCGAACACAGGACGGCAGCTTTACACTTCGCAGTCGACCTAAAGCAGGCGGTCCGCTCGTCGCGCCCAACAAAGGACCTTACAATGGGACCAGCCCCTGCATCAGCCCTCGATTTGCTAACCGGCCAGTTGCAGTATTATTTCAATTCCGAGATGCTCGTTGCATCCAGAATCACGCGAACGGTTTCCTCTGGCTGATCCCACATCGGGAAGTGTCCGCTATGCTCGAACCAGTGCATCGTCGCTTCCGGGAAGGCTTTGATCGCGCGATCCGCCTGCTGCGGTAGACACAGCCGATCCTTACGTCCCCAGCCGATGACAACGGGCGCAGCCGTGTTCGCAGGGCCCTCCTGCATTGCGCCGTTGGCGAGATCCTTCACAAGCGAATTGACGGTGCGCGTATCAGCCAATGACTTCAGTTCACGCGCGACGAATGCCGGATCGAGCGCCCACGGCCTTGCAGAGAGCTGGGCCATGAGCGCGGTCCGGCCTGCGACATTTCCGGTAATGGCAGAAAGCGCCGGTCGCAGCGCGCGAACCAGAGCAACCGATGGCGTTATGGTGGCTTTGAAGAAGGTGCGCTCCCATCCCTGCCAGAAGCCGCCCGGATCCAGTGCGACAACCGCGCCCGCTTGGCCGCGCCGCGCCATCTCCAGCACCAGGCGAGCACCCAGCGAACTGCCAACCATATCAACACCTGTGAAATTTTCCGCGCCGAGCCAGCTGTCCAGACTGCGCGCAAGTCCTTCAAACGTACCGCTGTCGGCCTCTTCGGGTGTCTGCCCATGGCCGGGCAGGTCAATGGCGATTACCTCCCTGCCTTGAGAAAGCGCAGGCGAGATCGTGTCCCACGAGCCGCAGGTCGCCCCCAGTCCGTGGACAAGGAGGAGGGGTTTTCCGCGCCCCGTGCGCGTGTAGTGCATGGTCATGTAACGGTAACGTCTCGCACCGACTTATGGGCCCGAGGATGTCTATATTGCCGAAGGTGAGGCCAAGAGCGGACAGTCAGCTACCGGCCCAGAAGCAGTCACGAAATTAGGCGGCCCGTCCTCGAAGAACGGACCGCCTGCCAAGGGGCTTAGACCTGTAGGAGGGATCAGGCAGCCTGCTCGGCAATCTCGTTATCGCCTTTATCTTCGCTGGTGAGTCCTTCTTCAACATGGTCCAGAACCTCAGCGGTACCGAACCGCATGATCGCGGGAATCCATGCTTGGGCCCGGTCCTTGACATCCGTGTCGCCAATGAAGTTGCCCGAGAAGATGCGCTCGGCAGCGCTTGCCAATTCAATCTTCTTAGACCCGGCATACCGGCTCACCAGTTCGGGGCCGCCTGCTGCATCTAGCGCTTCGAGCGTGCGTGCCTTGGCTACGCGGTCGAAATAGTTCGCCGCCGTGGGACGCCACCAGTGTGCGGTCTCGATTTCGAGCAGAGACCCAAGCATTTCATGCAGTGGCACTGAACGTTCGCCCTCGCAGGCGAGGCTGGTAATGAGCGTGCGGGAGACGACGTGCCCAAGCCACGCCGAGCGAGCGTCGTCCGACAGAGCACGAAACCTCTCGAACCGTTCGACATCGCTCTCGCCCGAGCGCCAGCTTTCATCGAGTGATCCAGCAAATTCGGCCAGCGCAGCGCTGGCCGGTGCATCCTTGGCTTCGAACCCTGTAACCGGGCCGGAAGCTACCGAACCGATAAGCGTCGATGCCTTTTTCGCACGCCAGTCGTGACCGTCAGCATCGGCAAGTGTGAAGACCATGAAGTCGAGCGCAAGCGCCTGGTCATTGGCCAGATGGATCGCAAGGATATCGCGGCGCTGCATGGCAAGCTCATCGAGCAGGCGCTGCGAAAGCGCTCCGCCCTTTGGCGCTACCGTTTCACTCTCCGAGACCGCTTCAAGCGCACCTTCGCCTTCGGAAACAATCTCGGTCTCGGTGTAGAATTGCGGCACCAATGCCGGGTCGCCATTGCGCGAAAGGACGAGGAAGGCTCCTGCTTCAGCCTTCAGTTCATCAGCAAGCACCGGAGGTCGGTCTTTGAGCGCGCGCATGGCACGGTCGATCACCACCAGTTCCTGTTCGGCCTTTGCTACCTCTTCCTCGTCGCTATCCTCATCTTCGAGAATGGCGGCCACTCGGTCGTAATCGGCTTCGAGTTCGCCGAGTTTCTGGGCTTCTTCCGCGGTCATTGGCGCGGGCTCGCATGGCAGGCGATTGAGGCCTTCGACGAGGTCATGGCTGACATAATTGCCAAGAGTAGGCCGCACCCAGGCAAGGCCATATTCCTGCGCCGTCTTCGACGCTGCTTGCTCCATGGCCTTGTGTGCAAGGTCCTCAAGCAGGGCTACATCGATCCAGCTTTCACTGGCATCATCGTCGAAGAGTTCGCGCTCGATACGGCCACCTGCCGCAAGATAGGCATCGCGACCCACGAGAATGGCACGCGGGTCGGAGCCTCGCACAGTGGCATCGAGCACCATCCGGCGGATCGTGTCAGGCGTGATCTGATACCAGGCGTCCTGCAATTCGGCATAGACATGGGCTTGGCGCTCGACATCGGAGATTGCGCCATAGGCCTTGGCCATGTCGAGCGTGATCGTGCCTTCCGCGAGAGCTTCGAAAACGCAGGGTGCGAGACCTGCAAGGCGCAGGCGCCCCTCCACAAAGCGGACGGTGAGACCAAACCGACGGGCGACGTCTTCAGGTGTTGCTCCTGCCTCGATAATCGCGGCAAAAGCCTGCGCCTCATCGGCCGGATTCATCGCAAGACGCTGAAAGTTCTCGGCGAGACTGACCTCGCGCACTTCGCTTTCCTCGCCTTCGATAACCAGGCAGGTCACTTCATGGCATTCGGGCAATGTGCCTTCTTCGGCGAGCGCCTGCAGCGCTGCGAGGCGGCGACCTCCAGCTTCGACTTCGAACTTTCCGCGTTTGCCTTTGCGCACAACAAGGTTTTGCAGCAGGCCGCGCGCTGCGATGTCTGCTCTTAATTGGAGGTCGGCAAGAACATCGCTCGACTTGCGAACGTTGCGCGGGCTGGGGACGAGCTTCTTCAATGCAATAGATTGGATCATGGTTTTTCTCCTGATGGGATGAAGGCGCATGTGACGATCACAAGGCCCACAAGCCCAAAGGGCTCTCTCCACTCTCATCTTTTGGTCCGGACCCATCCACGGGATCAGGCTGCCAGTGCAGGCAGGACGGACGACGCCTTAGAAACCGGAACGAACAGCCGTGTGCGATACCTGATGATCTCGGTGAAGCAGCCCTTGGTCTTGTACCAGTCGAGCCGATCGGGCGCGTAGCCAGTGAGTTCGAGCCGTTGTTCGCCTCCGACCAGCGAGCGTTTGACCATGAGCGCGTCATGACTTGCGAGTGGCTGCGGAGTCCCGCTTGCAAGAACGAGCTTCCCGAGTTCGTCAGGTGCGGGACCGGTTACCGCGACTAGGCCAAAGGTTTCGGCGATCTTCGCAAGGTCGATGTCAAGGACTTCCCGGCCGATGATCGAGTGGCCGTCTTCAGCAACGAGCCGGGTGACGCGAACATGATCGCCGGGTAAGCGTTTCCACACTGGTAGCAAGAGTCCGGTGGCAAGATGGACCCGCTCGGTGACGGATGAGTTCGCGGCCTGCTCTTCTTCGGTTCGCCAGGCTTTCGCGAACTCGGTCACGCCGATCTCTTCCCACAGGCTTTCACCGAGCGCGTCACACGTCCAGTTGGCCGATTTAAGCGGGCGCAGGAGCCGCCGGCGTTCAATCACAGCGCCATCATCCGCAATGAGCCGCCGGGCTGGAACTGAGAGTGCAATTTTGCCTGAGCGCGCATTGCGCAAGGGGATGGCATGCCGGGTTCCTATTTCGTGCATCCGGACGAGACGTTTAAAACGCAAGGGGCGAAGGTGCCGCTTCACTTCGAGCGAAACGAGGCGGGTTTCTGCGCCGGTGACAGGATCGGCACGCAGAAGTTCATCCCCAAGGACTTCGAAACTGTCGACGCGAACTGTTTCCAGACCAAGATCGAGGGATCCGGCTTCGCGAGCGGCCTCAATCCGCGCTTCGACCAGCCCCAGATATTCATCAAAGATGGCGTTCTGAAGCGCAATCGGCAGCGCGAGGATACGGTTCAGCCAACGCTGGACGTTCGGCAGGTTATCAGTCAGCCCGCCATCGGGATTTAGAGACGGAGACCGGTGCGTAGGCGAAGTCACCGAAGCTCGTGGCTTCAAGCTTTCCGTCATAAAGCAGCTGGAACCAGCGGGTGAGCGCATCGCGGCGGTCATAGTCGCTCTCGAGATTGTCAGCTGGATCGAACAAATTCTGACCCCCGGTTTGACGCTGCCCGCGCATGGGGGCCCCAGAACATTGAAGCTCGCGCGCGATCGTCGAAATGAAGCGGCGTTCGCCCTTCACATCGGTCGTCACGGGGCGGAAGAGCGGAGACGATGCCTGGTTGGTACGGTTGGTCCGTCCTAGCCCCTGGATCGCGTTGTCAGCACGCCATCCCGGCTCGAGCAGGAAATGCACACGGCGTTGCTGGTTCTGGCACCCGAGATCGGCATGGTAGGACCGCCCAGTCCCTCCTGCATCGGAAAAGACCAGAATACGCTTGATTCCTTCCATGAAGCTCTGCGCTTCAGCGACGTTGGCGCTCGGGCTTCGCCGTTCGACGCGCTGCTGGTGATCACGGCCGATAACAAGCCTTCGGGTCCTCCCTGTGACCTCGGCTACGGCTTCGGTCCCGAAATGCTCGATGATCGCATCGAGCGCGGTCGCAATCGGCGGCAGAGCACAAAGCTGTTCAACGAGAGCATCGCGCGCGGCAATAGCGCGCGCGCAAATGACAGGGTTGCCCTCGTCATCGTTCATCGCTTCTGACCGCAGATTGCCGTCCTCGTCGGTGAAGACCTGCATTAGGCGTACGGGAAAGCTCTTGGCGAGATAGTCGATTACATATTCACGCGGGGACAAGTCGATATCGAGCGCTTCGCGTTCGTCGTCAGAAAGGTCGGCGAGACGCCGGTCAAGCATGGCCTCTGACGTTGAAACCAGCTGCACGACCACCGAATTCTCCTCGCCAAGCACTTCTTCCATGGCCGGGATAAGGCTCGGCAGTTTCATCGAAAGCAGGAGCTGCGCAAAGAAGCGCTGCTTGGTGCCTTCAAATATCGAAAGTGCAGCAGATTTTGCGTTGCGGTTCAGCGTATCGCCGCTGTCCTCGTCGACCACCCGCGTTGCCTCGAGCGCCGCTTCGAGGTTGCGGTGAATGATTGCCCAAGCCTCGGCATAGGCGTCATAAATCTGCACCTGCGCATCACTCAACCGGTGTTCGAGAATATCGTACTCGACCCCGGCGAAGGACAGCGCGCGGGCAAGATAGAGGCCCTGGGCCTTGAGATCGCGGGCGACGAGTTCCATCGCCGCGACCCCTCCGGCCCGGATGTCGGTAATGAACGCCTCGTGGGTCGGGAATGCAGTTTCCGGTCCCCACAAGCCAAGCCGGGCGGTGTAACCAAGATTGGCGATATCCGATGCACCGGTGGCCGAGGCATAGAGAATGCGGGCGCGCGGCAAATTGTTTTGTATCCGGAGGCCCGCCATACCCTGCTCTGAGCCCTTGAGCTTACCGCGCGTGCTCGATGAGCCGAGGGCGTTTGCCATGGCATGCGCCTCGTCAAAGGCAATCACGCCATCAAATTCCGCAGCCGCCCAAGCGAGGATCTGGTCAAGCCGGGTATCTTCGGCGCGTCCTGACCGCAGCGTCGGGTAAGTTACGAAGAGAATACCCTCAGGCATCGTAACGGGCTGTCCGATTTTCCAGCGCGAAAGCGGCTGGATGTCGAGCGCCATCCCACCAAGCGCCTCCCAGTCGCGGCGAGCGTCCTTAAGCAATGCTTCATTCTTTGTGATCCAGATATGGCGGCGCGCGCCCGAGAGCCATCGGTCCATGATAATGCCGGCGATCTGCCGTCCCTTGCCCGCTCCGGTCCCATCGCCGAGGAAAAAGCCTTGGCGGTATGAGCTACCGTCCTCGGTGAGCTCAAGCATGGTGCCTTCCTGGCTCGGCCGGAATTGACCTGGAAGGTCGCGCGCAAACGCCTGCGCAGCATAGATGAGTGTCTCGCATTGCGCTTCGGACAGCAGGCAGTCTGTCTGCCAGTTTGCAGGAAGAAGCGGGCGCGCTTCGGGAATCGGGGCCGTGACCGATCCGATAGCGACCGATTTAACGAGAGGTGTCGGATGCGCCGGAGCATTGGCAAACCTAATGCGGCTGGGGCGATAGGGGAGATAGATGCCTGTTTGCTCGGGCACCGGTGCGACTCGGTGAGCGCGGAATAGCCTAGTTCGGCCACGTCGGTTGCGGAGCTTCGTTCCGAAGCAAACGGCGCCGACGGCCTAATCGCTGGGATATTCTTTGGTACTTTGACTTGGGGGCGCAACGAGCTGCGCATCCCGGGATGAAGGACTTGCCGGAAATCGGTGCGCGAGGCGGTAGAAGTGTGAGAAGGTCATCGAGTTCGATAAGGTCAGAGGTATCACCTGTGACCTCTGGAACCGCAGCATCCGGAATCTTTGTCGAACACGACCATCCGCACGGCGATTTCCGTGCCCGTTCGGGAAAACATCTGCTGCAAGCTGACATCGAGACAGAGCGAGGTATCGCTTTCTGCATCGCGAAAGCGCGATGCGTTGAAGCTTTCGGGCATGATCGCGACGATCCTGCCGCCGGTAGCACAAGTCCGGATCGCGCTGCGCAGATGACGGTGAGCAGAAGCGCCATCTTGGCCGCGCTCCTGGCTGCGGGCAAAAGGAGGGTTCATCAGACACTACGGAGGGGGCCGGACCGCGATGCAAATCGGCGATCAGCTCGCCATCGTGTGCGGTTATTTGAGCCTCTGGAAAGATATGCCTCAAATTGTTCCGCCTGGCGAAATCGATCTCGTTGAGCTGCAAAGATGCCTGATGAGCACTCATCCAAATCGCGATTGCACCATTACCGGAAGATGGCTCGAGCATGGAGTCTTGCGGAGAAATGACAGCGGCCTTGGCCATTAGCCAGGCCAGCATCGGCGGAGTTGAAAACTGCTGGAGTTCAACCTGAGCTTCGCTTCGAACATGCCGGGGCGGCAGTGCTGCGTCGAGCCAGTCGAAGCGCGCTTCCGCTTCGCGCATGCCTGTCGTCAGGTCGATCCGCGAATGATCGCGCAACCAGAGCAGTGCTCCAATCTCGGCGGCGTTGTTATAGTCGTCAATTGTCCATGCGCTTCCCCAGTCCTGCACTCCGGTCTTTTGTGAGAACAGGGCCGAGATATCGGCTCGCGTGAGATGACAACCAGATGCGAGATGTTCGGCAATTTTGGCGCCAATGGTGTATGTCAGCGGAATTGAATGCAGTTGCTGGTTTTCGGAAAATAGGTCTGAGTGAAACATGGCAAATCGTCCTCCTGGTTGAGGCATCGGGACATGCGCCCTCTGCCGGATCAGAAATTCAAAAAGCCTTCTCTCCTCTCAACGCGCCGTCTTACGGCGCAGCCATGCCAGTAGTTCGTCGTTCCAATCGGTATCACTCCGAGCGAGGTTTGCGGACCTGGATCGTCCGACCATCCCGGGCGTAAGCAGCGAGGCCACGTGTGGCAGCAAGCTCGCCGCCAGCGTCATTGTCCACAAACAGATGAAGCTCGGTGACGCTCTCAGGAATGGTCACGAGACCAAACCGCTGGTTGCCAGTGTAGCCCAGCACGGAATGCCGGTAAGCGCATAGGCTGACATCGCGCTTTCTATTCCCTCGGCAAGTCCAAGCCTGCCAGCAGCCGGTGCAAAGAGGCAGCAGCAGCTTCGCCGAGAGAACCCAGCGCGCGTTTCGGTTTGTCGAAGGCAGCTTTCGCGGGGACTGCTGCGAGCGGAATGTGCGATGATGCCATTGGCCCCTCATCGAGACTGACCGCTGCAATCATTGCTGGAAGAGGAAGCGCGTGCGACCCTTGGGCCCAAGCGGTGTTCGAGGATGGAAGCGAAGCGCCGGGGATGGAGCCAAAAGTCCGCGACTTTCGAGATAGGCCTTTGCGGGACTGGCACGCAACGGATCGGCTTCGCGCCAGAATTCTCAGCGCTGCTGCTGACGGCTTGCGAGACCTGTTTGGCTCGGAATGATCGGTATTCTTCGAGCCTGTAAATAATTTGGCCGCGCCGAAACCTTCGCCTGCCAGAGCGGAAAAGCACGGCCTGCTGATCGCAGCCAGCAAAGCAATGGAAGAGTATAGCGTGTCGCCCGAGCGACACGCCAAGCGAGGGCGTGCGATCATCATGCGCAGGACAGCAGGCCATGCCCTTTGTTCCCGACCATTTTCCCCGCGTGATTCGCAAATGTTGCCAGCGGTCTCGGCAAAGGATGAAGTGGGATGAGTTTGGACATAGAGAGACATGCGAGCTCCTCAGCTTGCGAAGTGGCCCCTTCAACACGCCTCCTCTCCTCTTCTTAGGTTAGCATCTGCCGCTTTCCTACAGGCGTATGTTGAATGCATCTTCCATTTGAATTTGTAAAAGCAATGGAGCAATGAACGAGATGACTGCCCCCAAACGTTTGACGAGACTAGCGATCGCCTTTGCGGGCTTGATCGTGACTGCGTTTCACCCAGCAAGTGCTCAGGAGTTCAGCCTCTTCGAACATGCCATCATGCAACCGAAAGGCGAGGAAGTGTCCGTCAGGCAGCACCTCCCTGCAGTCTATAAAAGTAATCGAGCAGATGTTTCCTACCGGGAAGGTTTGTACATGGCAGCGATCGCCGAGGCTGAACGCCAATACGGCCTGCCAACCAACTTGCTGCGCGCTCTGATTTGGCCGAGTCGCGCTTCAATCCAATGGCTGTCAGTCCGGCGGGTGCGGCCGGGCTGCCCAACTCATGCCTGGCACTGCGCGGGAACTGGGTGTTCGAAATCGACATGATCCCATCGCTTCGATCAACGGCGGCGCGCGCTATCTGCGCGATATGTTAAAACGCTTCGAAGCGGTCCACCTGGCTTTGGCCGCTTATAATGCCGGTCCGGGTGCTGTGTCCCGATCACAGGGTATTCCGAAAAACGGTGAAACACCGCAGTACGTCAGAACAGTGTTGGCAAGATGGCGCGCAATCGGCACATACAATTGAAGAAACGGCCTGATTTATGGCTATTGTCTGAGGGGAATTGCATAGTGAGCTCGGACGGCGCCAGTGAGTGAAGCACCTGGTGAGCCGTTCGACTTTCGCAAAGCTTTGAAAGCAAAAAAGCGCCGCAAGTTGCGTAGGGAGATTATGTTGGGCTTTGGGGCATTCTCAGTAGTACTCGCGGCAGGGATGCTGGCGCTGAACTGGCCAGTCGGGAACGAGAGAGTTGCAGACGTCGAGCAACAGCCCCAGACGCTATTTCAACAAGCAAGCTCTCCACAATTTGCGATATGCGGCACGGTCAGGCGACATGTGTCGTCGATGGCGATACTTTTTGGCTTGATGGGAACAAGATCCGCATCGCTGACATCGACACTCCAGAAATCAGCCAGCCTAGATGCGACTACGAATATGAGCTTGGAATGCGAGCGACATATCGATTGGTCGATCTGCTCAATGTTGGGCCCTTCGAGCTCAGGACCATCGGAAACCGGGATGAAGACCAGTACGGGCGCAAACTGCGGGTCGTGATCCGCGATGGTCGGTCACTCGGCGATCAGCTGGTCAGCGAAGGATTAGCGCGGACCTGGACTGGGAGACGCGAACCTTGGTGCTGGACCGCGACCAAGAACTTTGGGCTGTCGCGCTGTGGGTTGAAAAGAACCACGGTGCAGCAGGCCCTGCTTACATGGCAGAGCAAGTCAAACGATTGGCAAACGAGGGCGATGAGGCAGGCGTAGAAACCTGGAAAGCAATCGCGGGCCGTTTCGATCAGCTCAATTGCCAGAACGCCACAAACTGAGGCCTTGTAGCGATGCGCAAATGGCTTGCAGATCTGGGAGTCAGGATTGAGTTCGGTTTGCTCGCGTCAGTGTCACTGCTCGGGCTGCTCCTGAGCCTCAAGTCCTGTTTTGGCTGATTAGCATTGCAATTTATTTGCTCAGCCTTTTGCAAATTTGGCCTTTATGACCTTTCCGCCTGACCGGAGTTCGTCGAGGTAGTCGCTCCACCACTGGGCCATCCGCACCCGCTCGTCCCAGTGCTTACCCCGGTGATAGATGCCGCGCACGACATTGCTATCGCCGTGTGCCAGTGCGCGCTCGATCGCGTCCGGATTCCAGAGCCCGGACTCGTTCAGAATGTCGATGCGGTTGCCCTCAAGCCGTGCGCGGTAACTTCCTCCTTAGAGTAACCCATCCGGCGAAATGCTGCGTTTAGGGTGTTCTCGCTCATCGGGCGCTGCGAGGTGCGTGCCGAGGAAACACGTAGCCATCCTGGCCCAGCAATTCAGCGAGGTCGGTTAGATAGACGATGACCTGCGTCGAAAGCGGGACCGCGTGCGTGCGCCGCGCTTTCATCTTGCCTGCCGGGATCTTCCAAACCCGGTCACCAGATCTATCTCACGCCACTCGGCATGTCGCAGTTCGCCCGGGCGGACAAAGACATGAGGCGCGATCTGCAACGCGAACCTTGTGATCGGAGGGCCGGTGTAAGTCGTCGATCGCACGTAAAAGCCCACCAAGCTCCTTGGGCTCGAGGATCGCTGCGTAATGCGTAGCCCGCGGCGTGATCAGAGCACCCTTGAGCATGCTCGTCGGATCGGATTTGCACCGGGTCGTGGCGACGCCATAACGAAAGACCCTGCCAGCAAAGGAGCGGGATTTCTTTGCTGTCTCGTGCTTCCCGCTGGCCTCAAGCCGCTTGAGCGGGGCCAGAACCTCGAACGGCTCAATCTCATGAATTGGCCGGTTGCCGATGGCAGGTGCAAGCTGATCGAGGAAATAGTTGGCCTTGATGATCGTTCCTTCGGCCCGGCCATTCTGCACCATCATTTGTTCGATATATTCGCGGGCGACGGCCTCGAAGGTCTTGCGCCGAGAGGAACTCCCCGCGGATCTTCTTCTTCCGCTTGTCGAAGGCCGGGTCGCCACCTGACGCTACGGTCTGCGCCTCGTAGGCCGCGTCGCGCGCCTCTTTCAGGCTGACCTCCGGGTAGCTCCCGATTACGAGCTTCTTCTCGACTTGCCGTAGCCGGTATCGAAATCGCCAGTGTTTGCCACCGGCTGGGGTAACCTCAATATAAAGGCCTCGCTGGTCAGCGACCTTGTAAGGCTTGTCTTTCGTCTTGAGAGCGCGAAGCCGCGTTTCGGTCAGAGGCATTTGCGGGCCTTTTCCAAATGTGGTTTTCGCAAAGGCCCGCAAAAGGCCCGCAAAAATGTCTGGAACCCCCGAGAACAAACGGGACGATCCGGAACTACCAAAGGGCCAAATCCCTAGGGTTTCTGCGGGTTTTATAGATTATCTGGGAGAACAAGAGAAGAACAAATGGTGCCCAGAAGAGGACTCGAACCTCCACATCCTTGCGAATACTAGCACCTGAAGCTAGCGCGTCTACCAATTCCGCCATCTGGGCACCCTGGGCGTGTGCGGCCTGTGCCGCATGTCGCCGGGTAGGTGCGCGCCGATAAGGCAGGTGGGGCATGGTGTCAACGAGTCGTATCGTGTGGGCGAAGAAAATCTGGCATGCCCAGAGCGATTGCTGCGCTTCCGGCCCTAAGCAGGCATTGAAGGGCGCGCTCCTTTCGGGCAAAGGGCGAGCCGACACGACACAACCCTTCGCGAAGGACACGACGCGCACATGGCACGCACTTCACCGCTCGACGGCAAGCTGGTTACCCTGATCGGCGGCAATGGCTTCATCGGCAGCCACGTTGCGCAAGACCTCTTGCAGTGCGGCGCGCGAGTGCGGATTGCTGCGCGCGAGCCGGAGAAGGCCTTCAAGTTGAAGCCGCTTGCCAATCTGGGGCAGCTGCAATTTGCGCGCTGCAATGCCATGGACAAGAGTAGCATCGAGGCCTGCGTGAAGGGTTCCGATGCAGTGGTTTACCTGATCGGCGCTTTCGATGGCAACCAGCAGGCCCTGCAGGCCGATGGTGCGGGCCATGCCGCCCGCGTGGCGGCGCAAAGCGGGGCGAGCAGCTTCGTCTATATCTCTGCCATCGGAGCCGATCCGGGAGCCGAAACCGGCTATTACCGGACCAAGGGCGATGGCGAGCGGCAGGTGCTGGAGGCCTTCCCGAAGGCGACCGTGATCCGCCCATCCGTCGTGTTTGGCGAGGAAGACGGGCTGGTGCCGATGTTCGCAGATCTTGTGAAGATGATGCCGATCATGCCGGTGTTCGGCGCAGACAGCGAATTCCAGATCGTGTGGGTCGATGATGTGGCTGCCGGGGTTACCGCCGCGCTGGAGGATCCGGGTGCGCATGGCGGCAAGACCTACGAGGCTGCGGGGCCGGAAAAGCTCACCATGATGAAGATCCACAAGATGATTGCCGATGGGCAAGGGCGGGAGCGCACGCTCTTTCCGATGCCAACACCGCTGGCAAAGATATTCGCTTCCATGCCGCTGACGCCGATCAATTCCGACCAGTTGGCGATGCTGGAAGAAGGCAGCGTGGCCACCAAGGGCACGCCGGGGCTGGCCAAGCTGGGCGTCAGCCCGAAACCACTATCGCTATTCCTCGACCGCTGGATGGTGCGTTATCGCAAGCACGGGCGGTTCACCGAAAAGCGGGCCTGATTGGCAAGCGCGGCGCGCATCGCCTCAAGCGCCGTATTTCCAGACTATTCCTGTTCCGCCACCTGCACTCCGCGTAGCCGGGTAGAGGCAGGACGATTGGGTATGCCCTCGTAAAGCCTGGCAAGCCACGCACGGTCGAACGGCGTCAGCTCCTCGGGCGGTTGCGCCCCGGCGTCGAACAGCGTCAACATGCTGGGCTGCGTTGATCCAGATGCTTCGGGAAACTCGGTCGCCAATGCGCGCAGGCTTGCGTAATCGGCCAGCTGGCGCAGCGTCAGTCCGCGGACTTCCTCCCGGTTCAGCAGCACCAGCGCGTAGGTGATGTCGTGGCGAACCGGGCGGTAGATGCGCGAATGGGCCTGCCACATGCCCGCATTGGGTGGCTGTACGAGATTGTCGCTGCGGCCAACGCGAATGCCGTCGCGCGTGCGCGCCGCAACCTGGTGCCAGACGCCTGATGCGCCTGCATCGGCCAGCATCTCATCGCGCTCTGCCGGGTCCATATCGGTGAACAGATAGCCGCGGCGCTCCATCAGTTCGGCCAGGTAGCTGCGGCTGTCATCCACTATGGCGACGACGAGATTGGGGTCGCAGTCGTCATCGCTGGCGAGGCGCAGGCCAAGGCTTTGCACATTGGTGCGCAGGCGAGTCACCATCAGTTCGGCATACTCCTGGTCCAGACCGATAACGCCCGGACACAGCCGATCCTCGAAACGTGGCAGCGGTTCTTCGAGGATGCCGTCGGCCTTGGCAGGTGAAGCGATGGCGACTGCCGCAAAAACGGCAAGCAGCACTGCATGGCGGAATAGATCGGGCATGGACGCGGCTCCTTGTTAAGGCACTATAGCAGCTAATCGCTGCCAGCGCTGCCTGCACCTTCGGCACTTTCCTCGGCCATCAGGCGCAGCTGCCGCGCGGTGCCGCTGATCTTACGGTAAGCTGGCAGGTTGGGCATGCCATCGTAGAGGGAGCGCAAATAGGCCTGATCGAATTCGGTCAGGCCGACAGGCGGGTTTTCCTGGTCGAACAGGGTGAGGATCGAATCCATCACCGTCGCATCGGGAATACGTGTCTGTGCCAGCCCCCGCATGGTGGCGTAATCGGCCAGTTGGCGCAGCGAATAACCGCGCACCGCGGCCCGATCCATCGTCATCATGACGCTGCTGATATCATTGCGCATGGTGGTGTAGATCCGCGTGTGCGCACCAAAGGAGCCGGTGCTTGGCGGCGCGGTGAGATCGCGCACCCGGGCAATCGGCATCCCGGTCAGCGTGCGAGGTTCCACATTCGCCCACACATGCACCGGGCCTGGCTCGAGAATATCGCTGATCTCGCCTGAGTTGAGGTAGCGGAAGTTTTCCGGGTTATCCTCGATCAACTGGCGGAATATCGCCTCGCCATCCTCGGCAAAGACAATCACGAAATTGGGGCGGCAATCGCCGTCCAGCAGACGGATGCCCAGCATCTCGGCATTGGCACGGATGCGCGCGTTGAGGGCAAAGGCGAAATCATCTTCCAGCCCTACGACCCCGGGGCAAAGCCGGTCCTCGAAACGGGCGAGCGGGGTTTCCAGCAAGTGCCCCTGCCCTATGGCGATATCGCGCGCCTGCCGCTGAATCTGCGAGACGGGCACTTCCCCGATCGTTCCGCTGACGACGATATCCGTCCCTGCAGGCGAATCGACCGCCTGCTGCGCCCTCGCCGAACCAGGCATGGACATCGCCAGCATGGCGGCGATAAAGGTGATTCGGTCTGACAAAGTCATCTTGCGGCAGGATAATGCCCGCAAGAACCCGCGCAAGATGGCAAAACATCGCCAAAAACCTGTAATCCGGGATAGCAGCATTTGACTAGGACTGCCTGCCAGTGCGAAGGGCTTGGCAAAGATACTGGAGACATCCCATGACCAAGAACGTCCTCGAAAAGCTCGCCGATACCAATCCCGACGCGGAAATCTGGTGGGACAGCTCCCCGCTCGTCTTCCCCAGCTGGAAGGAAGAGACAGTGGCGGCGGCGCCCGATGGCAAGAAGGATGAATGGGAAGAGCAGCTTACCCGCCTCTACAATCCCGATGCGCCCGCCGACATGGGCTTTCGCGGCGTTACCACCAACCCGCCGCTCAGCCTGCAGGCCGTGCAGCTGGACCCCGAGGGATGGACCAAGCTGGTGAAGGATATCGCCGCCGACAATCCCTCGCTGGATGTCGAGGGCGTGTACTGGAAGATGTACCTGCACCTGGTGAAGCTGGGCGCCGATGCGATCCACCCATTGTTCGAGAAGTCGGGCTACAAATACGGCATGTTGTCCGGCCAGGTCGATCCGCGCTTCGTGACCGACGGAGAAGCCATGCTGGAACAGGGCCTGTCGATTGCCGAGATGGGCGACAATGTGATGGTGAAGCTGCCCGGTTCCAAGGAAGGTTATGAAGTTCTGGAGGAGCTGACCGCGCGCGGCATTTCCACCAACAACACCACCAGCTTCGTCGTGGCGCAATATGCGCGCTGCCGCGCTGCCGTGACCGCCGGACTTCTCCGCGCAGAGGCGGCCGGCGTCGATTTGAGCAAGTGGCGCAGCGTGATAACCCATATGTCGAGCCGCCTCGGCGAAAAGAGCGACTGGAAAAAGCAGGCCGAACAGCGCGGGATCGAACTGTCGCTGGACGAGATTCGCGATGGCGAGGAAGCCGTGCTGAAGCGCGCCTACTGGCATGGCAAGGATATCGGCCATCCTTCCAAGATGCTGCAATGTTCGATGCGCGTGGAGAAGGACAAGGACGGCAACACCGTGTCCCGCCATATTCAGGACTTCGCCGGATCGGACATGGTTTACACCTGCCCGCCCAGCTACATCAGGCAGCTGATGGAAGTTGAGGACGAGCTCGCTCCCTTCGATCCCAAGGCGATCGAGCGAGAACCAAACAAGGCCAGCATCGAAAAGCTGATGAAGCTGCCCGCATTCCGCCAGGCTTACGAATTCGAGGGCATGAAGCCTCACGAATTCGCCCAGTACGGCAGCTTCCAGGCCACCGCCACCGAATTTGCCGCCGCGACGCGTCAGACGGTGGATTTCGTTCGGATGGTGATGGAGGGATAAAGCCTCAGCGCGCGCCGATCCATTCGCGCGTTCCATAATATCGGCAGCTTTGCGCGGCGATTTCGGCGGCATGGGTCAGGGCGTCTGGAACGTCCTCCCCTGTCGCGAGGAAATGGCAATAGGCACCGTGAAAGATATCGCCCGCACCAAGAGTATCGATGGCATCAACGCGGCGCGGAGCAATTTCGCCGTGCCGCTTCCCATCGCTCCACGAGATCGGGCCCGGACCTCTGGTGATTGCGGCAACCGAGGGGCCGAGCACGTGCACCGCATCGAGAATCCCGGCTTCCCCTTGCTCGGGAGGCCGGAACCGCTCCGACACCACGGCATGATCGACATGCGCGATGATCTGGGCCGTCCACGGCTTCCACGATCCGCCATCAAGCACCACCGGGATGCCCCGTTCCCGCGCCGCAGCCGCCAGCGGCACCGCGATTTCGGGCAGGAAGCCATCGCAATAGAGGACGGTGACGCCATCGAGGGCTGAGCCGCCTGGCAAGTCGCGCACCAGGGCCTGTTCCGGTTGCTGGTCGATGATCGTGCGCGTTCCGCTTCCGGGCACCACGATGATGCTGGAGACCGGCATCACCTGCGCAGCGGGTTCGGCGAAATCCCGGGTTGGCACGTCGAACCGTTCCAGCTCTGCGCGAACGCTATCGGCGAAACTGCCTGCACCCAGCATGGTGAACAATTGCACGTCGCTGCCCAGCGCCCGCGCGGTGATCGCGCCGTTGAGGGCGGAGCCGCCCGCCCCTGCCCAGAAATGCGTTGCCGAAAGTTTCGCGTCCTCATGCGGGAAGGTCGGGCAGGCATAGCCCAGGTCGAAAGTGGCGCGGCCGATGCAGAGTATGGTCATGTGGCTGGCATAGCCGCACAAGCATGGCGGGGGGAACGGCAGACAGGCCCCGAAAGTTCAATCAGCTGTGCAGACCGTTCTTGAATTCCTCGTCCACTTCCTGATGGCGATCACCGGCGCGCTGGGCCTGGCGATTGCATGGGTCGGGGCGCTGGCGTTGCTGGGGGCGTTCGGTCTGGTTGGCGGCGGCGCGCTGTGGCGCCATCGTCGCCGCAAGAAGGGCAAACCGCCAGAGGACTAGCCGGACTGGTCTGCCACCCACTGGTCCCGCAATTTGAACTTGCGGATCTTGCCCGATCCCGTCAGCGGCCAGTCGCTCACCTGCTGCCAGTGCGCGGGGCATTTTTGCGGGCTGATCTGCGAACGGCAATGCTTGCGCAGCGCCTCCGGATCGAATGACTTGCCCTCTTCCATTCGGACAAAGGCCGCCACCGCTTCCCCCAGCACATCGTCGGGCACGCCAACCACGGCGCATTCGGCAACGTCGGGATGCTCAAGCAGGACGTTCTCGATCTCTGCCGGGAACAGGTTTTCTCCGCCCCGGATGATCATGTCCTTCACCCGGCCCGTGATTTTCACATAGCCGCGATCGTCCATCGTGCCCAGATCGCCGGTGCACAGCCAGCCATCGGCCGTTACCGCGGCAGCGGTGGCTTCGGGGTCATCATTGTAGCCCAGCATCGTGGATGCCGAACGGGAGCGGATTTCGCCCACCTCGTTGCAAGCGACCACCTCGTTCGTCTCGGGGTCGAAGATACCCACCTCGCACCCCAGCGCGGGCTGGCCTATGGTGTTGATGATATCCTCGAAGTCGTCGGTCGGTCGGCCGCTGGTAATCAGCGGGCTGCTTTCGGTCTGGCCATAGGCGACCAGCACGTCCACGCCCAGCACGCCTTCCACCGCGCGCACCAGCTCGGGTGCGACCGAGGCACCGCCGATCCCCATTCTCTTGAGAGAGGATAGATCGCGCGCCTGCGCCTTCTGTGCCGCCACCAGTGCCACGGCCATTGTCGGGACGCATATCGTCCAGCTCATTTTCTCGTTCTGGACGATATCCAGTGCGGCACCCGGATCGAATGCGAGCAGGGGGCAATAGGCGCCTGCCGATTGCAGCGCGCCCAGGACGCCCATCGAACAGCCCATCGTATGGAACAGCGGCGTCAGCCCAAGCGCGCCAAGCCCCTTGGGCAGCTCGCCCACTTCGATGAACAGGCGGGAATTGTTGGTAAGGTTGCGATGCGAGAGCACCACGCCCTTGGGAAAGCCCGTGGTGCCGCTGGTATATTGGATCTGCGCCGGGTCGTTCGTATCGACTTCAGGAAGCGCGCCCGAAGGGTCGGTGAACATTTGCCCCTCGTCCGCCATGTCGATCACTGCCCGCAAGGCAGGCAGTTCCTCGGCAACTTCGGCGGCGATTTTGCCCATCGGATTGCCGCGAAATTCGCTGATCAGAAAAAGCCCGGCCGCCGTGCTTTGCTGCAAGACGTAATGCAGCTCCCGCTTCTGGTAGGACGGGTTGACCGTCACCAGCGTCAGGCCTGCCAGCGCGGCGGCATATTCTACCAGCACCCATTCGGGGATATTCGGCGCCCAGACGGCAACCCGCTCTCCTGGCTGGAAACGCGCCGCAAGCCCCTTGGCCAGCCGCTCCGCATCATGCAGCAATTCGGCGTAGGTCCAGCGCCGCCCCACGGTGCCATCGGGCAGGCCTTCCAGCAGCGCGTCGCGCGTTCCGTTCGCCGCGGCCTGATCACGCAGCAACCCGCCGATCGTTGTGTCGAGAATTTCGCTATCCGCAAACCAGTCGCACAGCGCCTTCTCGAGGCGGCGCTCTTCTCTAGCCATCAGTCTCTCCTGCATGGCCAGTCTGGGATGCCGGCCTGTTTCAGTCGGACCAGTATAACCGGTTCGGGTTTTCGACCAAGAGCCTGTGCTGCAATTCTTCCGACGGTGCAATGCGCGGGATCATGTCGACCAGGTGGCCGTCGTCGGGCACCTCGTCAGCCATGTTGGGGTGCGGCCAGTCGGTGCCCCATATGCAGCGATCGGGATAGTCCGCCACCAGCGGTGCTACGGCAGCAGCGAAATTGTCCCACGGGTCGCCCTTGCCGCCTTCCTTGAGGGCATCCAGCCGATCAGGGCAGGTAGGCTTGAACCAGATATCGTCGCGGGCCTCCAGCAGCGCGCGAAAAGCGCGCATGTCCGGCCCGTCCGGCCCCTGCGTCACATCGGGGCGGCCCATGTGATCCACCACGATGGGCACCGGGATAGCGGCCATGAAGGGCTTCATTTCTTCAAGGATGTCGGCCTCGAAATAGATGACCACGTGCCAGCCTTCGGGCAGGCGATTGGCGACCTCCAGAAACTTGTCCTTGGGGGCATTGTCCACCAGCCGTTTCAGGAAGTTGAAGCGAATGCCGCGAATGCCGCCATCGTGCAGCGCGGCCAGCTCCTCGTCGGAAATGGCGGGGTCGACCACGGCCACGCCGCGCGCCTTTCCGTCACTCTTGGCGATGGCATCCAGCGTCGCGGCATTGTCCGTGCCGTGGCAGCTGGCCTGCACGATCACGTTCTTCGAAAAGCCCAGATGGTCGCGCAGGGCGAAAAGCTTGTCCGGCCCGGCATCTTCGGGAAGGTATTTCGCCTTGGGACTGAAGGGAAACTGCGCCATCGGCCCGAACACATGGCAATGCGCATCCACGGCGCCCGGCGGCGGGGTGTAGGTCGGGCTTGCTGGGGCTGGGGTGCCAGCTGGTGATGCGATCAGACATAGACGGTCCCGTCCATCAGTTTGCGTGCGGTGCGCAGCAGTGCAGCGCTGGTGACTTCGCCGGCATCATCCACCTGCATCACGCAGGTCGTCTCGCCGCTGGGGTGTTCGATGCTCAGTGTCTTTTCGGGGCCATCGGGGATATCGGCCACCTCGGCGGCGGGAGAGCCTTCGACGAGGCACGCGGTCGCCGCCGTGACCGCGCCCAATACACCGATGCTGGCATGCGCGCGATGCGGGATGAAGACGCGCGTGGTGACAGCGCCGCCGTTTTTCGGAGGCGCAACCAGCGTCATCTTGGGCACCGACTTTTCGGCAACATCGCCAAGGTTCATCATCGGCCCCGCCGCCAGCCGTATCGCTTCGATCTTCTCGCGGATCGGCTTGAAGGCATCGCGCCTCCAGCTCCTCGCGCGTTTCATAGCCGGTGGCGCCCACGTCTTCCGCCTTGAACACGATGCAGGGCATGCCGTTGTCGATCAGCGTGCAGGGCACCCCCTCGATCTCGTCCACAGCATTGCCCGTGGGCAGCAGCGCGCCACAGCGATGAGCCTGCGGTATCGCGAAACTCGATCGGGATCGGCGCATGGCTGCCGGGAACGCCGTCGATTTTCGCATCCCCCGCATAGGTGGGAAGGCCATTGGGTGTCTGCACACTGGCGACCGCTGTCTGGCCGGTGTTTTCCATATAGATGGTGACATGCGTCACATCGCCGCGCGCCGCCACAAGGCCGCGCTCTATGGCGAAAGGGCCGACGCCTGCCAGGATATTGCCGCAGTTCTGCGCATCGGTGACGATGGCCTGATCGACGAAGACCTGCAGGAACAGGTAGTCGACATCGACGCCTTCACGCTCTGACTTTTTCACCACGGCCACCTTGCTGGTGAGCGGGTCCGCCCCGCCCATACCGTCTATCTGGCGCGGATCGGGGCTGCCCATCACGCCCAGCAGGAATGTGCGCGCGTTCCTCGGTATCGCTCGGAAGATCGGAGGCGAGGAAATAGCCGCCTTTCGACGTGCCCCCGCGCATCCACATGACCGGTGCTTCTTTCATCGGGCTATACCCACTTCAGGCCCATGTCCTTCAGCTTGTCGCGGAAGCCGTACATGTCGAGGCCCAGCACGCCATCGGCCAGCTTCTGGCGCTTCTCTTCCTCGTTGGCTTCGCGTGCCTGTGCCTTTTTCAGCACCTCCTCGGCATCCTCGCGGCGGGTGACGCACACACCGTCATCGTCGGCCACGATAATGTCGCCCGGACGAATGAAAGCGCCGGCGCACACCACGTCCACGTTCACGCTGCCGAGCGACGCCTTGATCGTGCCTTGCGCGAACACGCGCTTGGCCCAGACGGGGAAATCCATTTCCTTCAGATCGCGCACGTCGCGAATGCCGGCGTCGATGATCAGGCCCTTCACGCCCCGCGCCTGCGCGCTGGTGGCCAGCAGGTCGCCGAAATAGCCGTCCTCGCACGGGGAGGTCGGCGCGATCACCAGAACATCGCCCTCCTGGCATTGTTCGATCGCGGCATGGACCATGTAATTGTCACCCGGCGGCACGGAAATCGTCACGGCAGAGGCGCCGATGCGCGCGCCGGGATAGATCGGGCGCATGTAGCTGGCGAGCAGACCGGTGCGGCCCTGCGACTCGTGAACGGTGGCCACGCCGCACGCCCCCAGGGCGGCAACAATTTCCGGATCGGCACGCTCGATATTCTGTACGACGACACCCATGGCTGGCGATTCTCCTCTCGATATGCTTTTGCACCGCGTGAACCCGTCCCCCAGCCACAGTCAAGGCAAGCTGATCGTGGCAACAGGGAAACAGCACGCAAACTTGTAAGTAACACTTACAATTGATAGGAGGCCTCGTCGAGAGCGATGTCAGCGCAAGAAACGAAAACCATGACGCCCAATGTGGCACTTATAGGCTTCGGAGAAGCCGGAGAAACCTTCGTGCGCGCCGCGCAATGGAAAGGTGCGAAAGGCTGGGACATCCTGGCCGACCGTCGCGCCGCCATGGCCAAGTGCGGCGTGGGACTGGGAGAGGATTGCGGAGAGGTGCTGGCCACCTGCGACGTGATTCTCTCGCTCGTCACCGCCGACCAGGCGCTGGACGCCGCGCGCGAATACGCGCCCTACCTGCCGCAGGAAGCGATGTGGCTGGATATGAATTCGGTCGCCCCGCAAACGAAGGCCATGGCTGCCGAGGCGATCGAGGCGGTAAACGTGCGCTATATCGACGTCGCCATCATGGCGCCTGTCGACAAGGGGCTGGACGTGCCGCTGCTGGTCGCCGGAAACAAGGCCGACAAGGCCGTTGAGATCCTCGCCACTCTCGGCTTCACCGATGTGCGCGCCGTGGGCAAGACCGTAGGCCGCGCCAGCGCGATCAAGCTGTGCCGCTCCATCATGGTGAAGGGCGTGGAGGCCCTCACCGCCGAAATGGTACTGGCCGCCAGCCAGGCCGGCGTCCTGGACGAGGTGTTCGATTCGCTCGACGCGAGCGAGAAGCAGGAGAGCTGGGCAGAGCGCGCCAACTACAACCTCGATCGGATGCTGATCCACGGCGGACGCCGCTCGGCGGAAATGATCGAGGCGGCCGAAATGCTGCGCGCCATGGGCACCTCTGCCGCGATGAGCGACCAGACTACCGCATGGCACGCAAGCCTCGGCAATCTCGACCTTGTGCCGCCGCCCAAGACACTTTCTGCTAAGCTCAAGGCAATCCGGGCGACTCCGGACTTCAATGGAGGCAACTAGGCATGTCGTTGATCATCGATTGTCACGGCCACTACACCGTCCTGCCCAAGGGGCATGACGCGTGGCGCGAACAGCAGAAGAAGGCGTATGACGAAGGCACCACGCCCCCGCCATACCCGGATATCTCGGATGACGAGATTCGCCAGACGATCGAGGACAACCAGCTTCGCCTGATAAAGGAACGCGGCGCCGATTTCACCATCTTCTCCCCCCGCGCCAGCGCCATGGCCCCGCATGTGGGGGACCAGGCCGTGGCCAGCGAATGGGCAAGGCGCTGCAACGACCTGATCTACCGCGTTACCCAGCTTTTCCCCGACACCTTCATCGGCGGCTGCATGCTGCCACAAAGCCCCAAGTCCGACATGTCGGAAAGCGTGCGCGAATTGCGCCGCTGCGTGGAGGAGCTGAACTTCGTCGTCTGCAACCTCAACCCCGATCCCGGCGGCGGTCACTTCACCCATCCGCCGCTGACCGACGAATACTGGTTCCCCATTTACGAGGCGATGTGCGAACTGGGCGTGCCCGCGATGATCCACGTATCGGGCAGTTGCAACCCGTCGATGCACGCCACCGGCGGCTACTACCTTGCCGCCGACACGGTCGCCTTCATGCAATTGTTGCAGGGCGACCTGTTCAGTCGTTTCCCCGATCTGAAGCTGATCATCCCGCACGGCGGCGGTGCGGTGCCCTATCACTGGGGCCGCTATCGTGGCCTGGCCGACATGCTCAAGCAGCCCGATATCGAACAGCACCTGATGAACAATGTGTTTTTCGACACCTGCGTCTATCACCAGCCGGGGATCGACCTGTTGGCCGATGTGATCGCCAACAAGAACATCCTGTTCGGCAGCGAGATGGTGGGCGCGGTGCGCGGTATCGATCCGCAAACCGGCCAGTATTTCGACGATACAAAGCGGTATGTCGATGCGCTGGATATCCCTGCGGAAGAGAAGCACATGATTTTCGAGGGCAATGCCCGCAAGGTCTATCCGCGCCTCGACACCATTCTGAGGGAAAAGGGCCTGTAATGTCCGAGACACCCGCCATCGCCCACGGCTTCGCGAAGTGCGAAAAGCCCGAACGGTATATCCAGCAGCTGGTGAAGCACTGGAGCCACAAGTTTGCCACCGACTATGACGAGGGCGACGGCATGGGCACTTTCCCGTTCTCCGACGTGGAGAGCGCCGTGATGATGGCGCGTCCCGGCGGCATCGCCATCACGCTGACCACGCCAGAGCAGGATCGCAACGAGCATATGCGTGGCGTGATAGAGCGGCACCTGGATCGCTTCGCCTTTCGCGAGGCACCGCTGGAATTCGAATGGAAAACACCCGAGGAAGCCTGACATGACCGAGAAGAAGAAAGAGCGGATCAACATCCACGAATATCTCGCCGAGATGGAAGACATTCCCGGCACCCGCGTGTTCACCGCGCAGCGCGCCCGCAAGGGCTATCATCTGAACCAGTTCGCCATGAGCCTGATGAAGGCGGAAAACCGCGAACGCTTCCTCGGCGACGAGAAGGCCTACCTCGATGAGTGGGATCTTTCCGAAGACGCCAAGAAAGCGGTGATGGACCGCGATTACAACGCCATGATCGATCACGGCGGCAACATCTACTACCTCGCCAAGCTGTTCAGCACCGACAAGAAAAGCTTCCAGTTTGCCGCCGGTTCGATGACCGGGATGAGCCAGGAAGATTATGCAAAGATGATGCTGGCTGGTGGTCGCTCACCCGAAGGCCAGCGCTCGATCAAGGGGAAGTACTGATATGGCCCGCATCACCACAGGTATCGCCTCCAGCCACATTCCGGCGCTGGGTGCCGCGATCGAAACCGGCAAGTCCGGCGACGATTACTGGGGCCCCGTTTTCGACGGGTACAAGGCGATCAAGGACTGGATCGCCAAGCCCGAAAACATGCCCGATGTGATCGTGCTGGTCTACAACGACCACGCCAGCGCCTTCGACCAGAACATCATTCCCACTTTCGCCATCGGTTGTGCGGAGAAGTTCACGCCTGCCGACGAGGGATGGGGCCCGCGGCCCGTGCCCGATGTGATCGGCCATCCCGATCTTGCCTGGCATATCGCGCAGAGCCTGATCCTCGATGATTTCGACATGTGCATCATGAACGATATGGACGTCGATCACGGCTGCACCATCCCGCTCACCATGATGTTTGGCGACCCCAAGGAGTGGCCGTGCAAGGTCATCCCGCTGCCGGTGAACGTCGTCACCTACCCCCCGCCGTCGGGCGCGCGCTGCTTTGCGCTGGGTGACAGCATCAAGGCCGCGGTGGAAAGCTTCCCCGAAGACCTGAACGTGCATGTCTGGGGCACCGGCGGGATGAGCCACCAGTTGCAGGGGCCGCGTGCCGGCCTGATCAACAAGGAATTCGATCTCGATTTCATCGACAAGCTCATCAACGATCCCGAGACGCTGAGCCAGAAGCCGCATATCGAGTATCTGCGCGAAGCGGGCAGCGAAGGTATCGAGCTGGTTATGTGGCTGATCATGCGGGGCGCGCTGGGCGACAAGGTGCGTGACCTTTACAATTTCTACCACATCCCGGCATCCAACACCGCGCTGGGCGCGCTGATCCTTCAGCCGGAGGAAACGGCGGGGCAGCCGCTCGATCCGCGCAAGGTGCTGAGCGGAGGATCCTTCGCCAACGCCTGACGATTACAGGGGCACCTCGCGGAACAATGGCCGCAGGTGTCCTTTGATCATGTGAACCCATTCGCAACTCTCGATAGGGAGAATCCCCATGAAAATCGCACTCGCCGGTGGCGGCGCATTTGGTGAAAAACACCTCGACGGACTGAAGAACATCGACGGCGTCGAAGTCGTCAGCCTGGTCGGCCGCACGCAGGACAAGACGCAGGAAATGGCCGATAGATACGGCATCGGCCATGCCACGACGAATTACGAGGAAATGCTGGAGAACGATGCGATCGACGCCGTCATCCTCTGCACGCCTACGCAGATGCACGCCGACCAGGCCATCAAGGCGATGGACGCGGGCAAGCACGTGGAGGTGGAAATCCCCCTCGCGGACAGCTGGGCCGACGCGCAGGCCGTGGCGAAGAAGCAGGAAGAGACCGGCAAGGTCTGCATGGTGGGCCACACCCGCCGCTTCAATCCGTCGCACCAGTGGGTGAAGCAGCGCATCGAAGCTGGCGACCTCAACATCCTGTCGATGGACGTGGAAACCTACTTCTTCCGGCGCGAGAACAAGAACGCCAAGGGCGAGCCGCGCAGCTGGACCGATCACCTGCTATGGCACCATTCTGCCCACACGATCGATATCTTCCAGTACATGACCGGCGCGAAAGTGGTGAAAGCCAATATCCTGCAGGGGCCGCAGCATCCGGACCTGGGTATCGCGATGGACCAGTCGATCCAGATGAAGACCGACAAGGGCCAGATCCTGACCCTGTCGCTCAGCTTCAACAACGAAGGGCCATTCGGCACCTTCTTCCGCTATATCGGCGACACCGGCACCTACCTGGCCCGCTATGACGACCTGTTCAACGGAAAGGACGAGCCTATCGATCTTTCCGGCGTGGACGTGCCCAGCAACAACGGCATCGAATTGCAGGACCGCGAGTTCATCTCTGCAATCCGCGAGGGCCGCGAACCCAACAGCTCGGTGCATGGCGTGCTCGATTGCTACCGCGTGATCGGCGAGCTGGCCGCCAGCCTGGAAGAGCAGGACGGCTGGTCGTAATGGCACGATTGGCAAAGCGCGAAATCGCCGGACGCGCGGTCCACCCCGTCGGGCTGGGCTGCATGAACCTGTCGTGG
The DNA here is from genome assembly GCA_963783265.1 of uncultured Alphaproteobacteria bacterium. Lineage (GTDB taxonomy): Bacteria > Pseudomonadota > Alphaproteobacteria > Sphingomonadales > Sphingomonadaceae > Alteraurantiacibacter. Next base: position 41,829 of record CAWAMU010000018.1, read on the forward strand.
GCCTACGGCACCCCGCCCCCGCACGAAGAGAAGGTCAAGCTCCTCAACCGCGCGCTGGATATCGGTTACGACCATCTCGATACCGCCAATATCTATGGCGGCGGCGACAACGAGGAATTGCTGGCCGAAGCGGTAATGCACCGTCGCGGCGAGTTCCTGCTGGCCAGCAAGTGCGGCATCGTGGTGGACGGCGAAAAGCGCGGCGTGTCCTGCGCGCCGGACAGCATCGCGGAGAATCTCGACAAGAGCCTCCAGCGCCTCAAGACCGACCATATCGACCTGTTCTACATGCACCGCTTCGATCCCAAGGTGCCGATTGCCGACAGCGTTGGCGCGATGGTGCGGGCGATGGAGGCGGGCAAGATCGGGGCCTATGGCGTGTCCGAATGGAATGCTGCGCACATCCGGGAGGCTCATGCAGTCCATCCCGTGGCCGCCGTGCAGCCCGAATATTCGTTGTGGACCCGCAACGTGGAGCTCGGCGTGCTCGACACCTGCAAGGAACTGGGCATAGCGCTGGTTGCCTTCAGCAGCACCGGGCGCGGCGCTTTTGGCGGCGTGTTGCGCGATCCGGCCACGCTTGAGGACAGTGACCTGCGCACCAAGATGCCGCGGTTCAATGCCGAAAACTGGCCGAAGAACTTCAAGGTGATCGAACAGCTGGAAGCGCTGGCAAAGGAAGTCGGCGTCGCACCCGCCCAGCTCGCCAATCGCTGGGTGCTGGAACAGGGCGACAACTGCCACGTGATCCCCGGCACCACCAGCATCGCGCATATGGAAGAGAACTTCCACGCGGCCACCGTCGATATCCCGGCCGACGCCATCGCCAGGGCGGGCGAGATCGTGAACCATCGCAGTGTGCACGGCCACCGCTATCCCGATGTAATCCGCGCCACGATCGACACAGAGGAATTCGAGGACGCATGAGATGGCGAATTTACGGGCGCAGATCGGCTATTGCGAACGCACCGAGAAGCGCCCGTATTTCTACGCCAACGCGCATGAAAAGGATTTCGTCCCCCTCGCCCCGGTAGAGGTTGAGATCACCGACGCGCGAGGGCGCGATTGTTCGCTCGATGTAGAAGGTTTCACGCTGGTGGAGCACGCCAGCGCCGTGGCGGACCTTACCGATTTGAAAGCGGTGATGCGCATCCATGCAGACGAAATCGTCGCGCTGCTCACTTCGCTGACGGGTTGTGACCAGGTGGCGATGACACCGATGGGTATCCTGCGTTTTTCCGAAAGGGCGGGCAGCAACGACAGCCACGACAATTCGCATCCCGCCCGCTTCGTCCATGTCGATATGGCGAAGGAACCGGCCGCCGCAGCGCGCGGGCAGTCTGCACCCGAAGGCCGCGAAATCACCCGCAGCGCGCAATATAATGTCTGGCGCGTGCTCAGCGCGCCGCCGCAGGATGTGCCGCTGGGCCTGTGCGATTACACCAGTATCGAGGAAGGCGACCTGCTGCCCTGTCAGGCGATCTTCGACCCGTTGGATGGCTCTCCCGAATGGGGATTTCCCAATTACCTGCTGGAATATAATCCGGCGCATCGCTGGTTCTATTATTCCGACATGCATCCGGGCGAGGCGCTGGTGTTCAAAACCAGTGAAAGCGACCCGGCGCGAGCGCAGCTGATGCCGCATGGCGCTTTCGACAACCCGCTTGCCCCGCCCGACGCTGTGCCGCGCATCAGCCTTGAAATGCGCGGCACAGCCTACTGGTACGCCTGACGAAAAAAGGCCTCGCCATCCGAAGATGGCGAGGCCCAGTTTCAGGAGTGCAGTCGTCACTCCGGGTCAGCTGGCACCGTTCTCGTTTACCGCTGCGATGGCCAGCTGGACGCGCTGGGCAACCTCCGGATCGCTCTGCGCGGCGACGCCGATGGCATTGTAGGTTTCGGGATCGAGCCCGTGTTCCGCAACGATGCCCTCGGCCTGCGCCTGCCTCTGCGCACCTTCCAGCGTCCGTTCCGGGTCAAGCCCACGAATTTCCATAGCGGCACCTACGAAAGCGGTGATCTGCTCGTCGGTAAAATCGGTCTCCACCGCCGCATCTGCCGCGATGTCGGCCTTTGCGACCTCCGCCTCCCCGGCAGGTATCGCTTCCTCTGCCTGTGGCGTATCCATATGCGCCGGATCGATCTCGTCCGGCGCGTCCTGTGCAGAGACGCTCACCGCGGCCAGCAGCAATGCGCCAGAGGCGAGGGTTTTGAGGGTATTCATGCAATTAGTCCTTCCAAGCATTCTTCACGCCCCCGCCAAGGGGCTGCGCCGAACGTTCGCCGCCTGCAATCGCAATGGCGCTGGGCCGCTTGGAGAAACGGACGGAAGGAGGAAAATGTGCGCCACGAACGATGAGCGGAGCGGGAAGGCGTCAGCAAAGGCAAATAGCGTGCCGCAGCCTGCCGCCAAGGTGCGCCGTTTCATCGCCGGTCAGCCTTGGCGAATCACTCCTGGGGCGTCAACTCGCTCTCGGCCTCGGCCCCATCATCACCCTTCGCCACGTTATAGGCAGAGCGTATCATCCAGCTACCGCCGGGCGCCTTCGTCCAGACGCTCTGGCTGGTCATATCCAGCGTCACCGGTTCTCCTGTCTCGGCGTCGCTGGTGGTAAAAGCGACATCACTGGTAAGCACCGCCAGGTCGTCACCCTCCGAGGCCCAGCCGCCCGTCGGATTGATCGTCAGCCCAAAATTCGGGTCTTCCACCAGCTGCGCATATTCCGCCCCGATTGCCGCCCCGCCTTCCAGTACGCTGCCATCCGGCCGCACCAGCCTCGCATCGTCGGCATAGAGGCGGGCAATGCCCACCACGTCGTCAGAAGCGATGGACTGCAACTGCGATTGCTCGGTCTGCCGCACCGTTTCCACCACACCATCCGGATCAAGCCCGCCCCCGCAGCCTGCAAGAAGCGTCGCGGTTGCAGCCAGGGTGAAAAGTTGTCTTGCCATTCTCCAGGTCCCCTCATCGCCCCTGTTTCGGGGTCTCGAGGTAGAGGATTAGGCAGGCCGACCGACCCTCACATTGATCTCGCGCAATCGGTTGCCAGAAACGATCACAGCGTTTCGGAATACATTTCCAGCAATTCTGCCCAGGCGCGCTCTGCTTCGGGCTCGTTATAAACGGGGCTGTCGAGCACGGTCCAGCCGTGGTCTCCGGCGTAGACTTCCACCTCTATGTCTGCCGCCGCTGCTTGCGCGGCAGTGCGCAGCGCGGTCTTGGCTTCGGGACTGCTTGCGTCATCATCCTGGGCAATTGCGATCAGGGCCTGCGCATCGGCGGCCATGTCGTCCAGCAGGTTTACCGGCGCCAGCGGGCCATCGCCCACCATCCCACCACCGTGGAAACTGGCCGCCGCCTTTACCCGCGAAGGCACCGCAGCGGCCGCAAGGATCGTCCACGAACCGGTCATGCAATAGCCCTGGTTGCCGATGCCGCGCGACGAATCCACCGCGTCCTGCGCATCCAGCCACGCGACCACGGCGCGCGCGCTCTCCTGTACTGCTGCGGGCGTGTTTGCCTCGCGCCAGGGGGTCACCTTGTTCCAGCCATCGTTGTTGCGCCAGTCGTCGAAATCCTCGAACTGCTGGCCCGAGACGCTGCGATAGTATGGATTGGCGACGAGGACGGCATAGCCCGCCTCTGCCAGTCGCCGCCCCATCTGCACCTTGGCCGGGCGCAAGCCGGCAATGTCGGGCCACAGGATCACCGCGGGATGAGAACCGCTCGCGGGGTGAATGAACACCCCGTCGAACGTGCCGCCGGGCGCGGCAAAGGAAACGGTGTTCTGGACGAGCCCGCCAACCATCGCGGCATCATCTGCCATCGGCGCGCAAGCGGCAACCGCCCCTGCTCCGGCCATCACGCCGAACTGGCGACGGTTGACCCTTGCTCATTTTGGCAAGCTGTTGCTGGTCACACATAATTGGCGGTCCTCATAGCTGTCTAGTCAGATGGGCTTAGCACGTTTGTTTGTCCCCTCAAGCGCCGGGCTCCGTCACCGCCGGAGGCGCAATCGCGAGCCAGACTACGTAAGATCGTCCATTTCGATTTTCAGCCCCGCCTCGGCATCCCTTCCCGCCTGTCGCCGAAGCTCTTCGATATGGGCGCGGCCCGGTGGGCAATCCTCCACCGGCAGCGCGGCGATCTGACTTGGCGAATTCCTCGGTGAAGTCGATGGCGTGTTCTGGGTGGGTCAGGATGAGCCCGTCCTGCTGGCTCATCCCGCGCAGGATTTTCGCGCCCACCTCGTAGGGGTCCATGCCGAATTGTTCGAAGGCGCTGCCGAACTGCTCCAACTCGCCCTCCTTGGGCGGGGCGAAACCGGCATTACCGAATTCTTCCGGCCGCTTGTGCGCGCTGGCCCAGGCGTTGGTGCGCGTCAGCGCGGGGCAGCACAGCGAACAGCCGATACCGTGCGGCGCAAGGTTGTAGCGCAAGCTGTCGGTCAGCCCGCGCACGGCGAACTTGCTGGCGGTGTAGATGCCTGCCTGCGGGCCGGGCAGGAATGCCGCCATGCTGGCGACATTCACCACGTGCCGCCGCCCCTCGCTCGCCTTGATGCGCGGCAGGAAGCTTTGCAGGCCGTTCACCACGCCGCCGAAATTGACGCCCATGATCCAGTCGTAATCGTCATAGCTGGCCTCGTCCGTCGGGCCGAACACGGAAACCCCGGCATTGTTCACCAGCACATGCACTTCGCCAAAATGGTCGACCACTTCCTCGGCCACCTGCCCGAAACGCTGCCGGTCGGTCACGTCCAGCTTGCAGAATAGCGGCACGTCATAGCCCTTGTCGGCAAACCATCTCTCGGTCTGCGCACGGTCATCCTCGTTGCGGTAGGACAGCGCCACGCGCATTCCGGCGTCGGCAAAAGCCTGCGCCGTGCCGAGGCCGATGCCCGTGACTGCGCCGGTTATGAAGGCCACGCGGCCTTGCCATTCTTCACTGAATTGCGCCGGATCCACTCTCATCCTTGCCTCTTTCTGCCTCGAAACGGGCTTCCATTGATCGTATCGTTCGTTAGTGTTGCATACAAAGAACACGATGGGGAGAGTCGAAATGAGTGATGTCACCGCGCGCCTGGATGCACTGGAAAAGAGCGTCCACCGACTGGAAGACGAGGCCGCGATCCAGCGCCTGCAAATGGCCTATGGCTATTACATCGATTATAACCGGCCGGAGGAAGTGGCTGGCCTGTTCGCCGAGGATGGCGCGGTGGTCTTCCTGTCCGGCGAATATGTCGGCTACGAAGGCGTGATGCGCCTTTACGGCACATGGTTCCAGAACCTGTTTACCCGTGGCCGCCGTGGCCCGGTGCATGGCCTGCTGCTGGACCATTTCCAGATGCAGCCGGTGATTACCGTGGCCGAAGATCGCATGACCGCAAAGGCGCGGTTTCGCGGGATGCTGGCGGGTGGCTGGCATGACGAGGCGATGGACTGGAAACCGGAAGGCCCGCCGCAGCAGTTCTGGGAAGCCGGGATTTACGAGAATGATTACGTGCGCGAACCCGGCCCCGATGGTGAACCGGTGTGGAAGATCAAGCGCCTGAATTACCTGATGCAGTGGCAGGGCGACTATGAAACCGGCTGGGCGAAAACCACCGCCCACCTCCAGCCTGCGGTCGTGGCCTATCCCGAAAATCCGCTTGGCCCGGATCGCATCCTGCCCAAGGAAGAATGGCGCACCACCTGGCCCAACCGCCATCCGGTGGAAATGAGCTTTGCCCATCCCGTGCTGGGAGAGGCTTTCAAAGTGGGCCATTTCACCGAGATGATGACCAAAGACGAGTACGGCAATTGACGCTGCGTTTCGCGACCATGCTTATGGCGAGCATTTCGCTGACCGCTTGTGACAACGCCGGGACCGGCCCGCCCGATATGGACACGCAGGGGCCGGTGGCGACTTTCGACAACGAAGGCGCTGTTGATGCAATGGACACGTCGAACCGCGAGAATCTGTCCAACCGGCAGGTCTCGGAGCGTTTCATCGAGGTGTTCTACAACCAGAACCGCCTGACCGACGGGTTCGAGGCGTGGGTGCATCCCGACTACATCCAGCACGATCCCAACTCGCCCAGCGGCCGCGATCCCACCATCGAAGTGCTGGCCGCGCATATGCAGGCGAACCCCGAAATGACGCACGATGTGAAACGCGTGATCTATGGCGAAGAAGGGCCGGACGGCACGCTGGTGGCGGTACATTACCACTTCAAGCGCGCGCCCGACGATCGCGGCAGCGCGGTGGTGGACATTTACCGCGTGAAGGACGGCTATCTGGTGGAGCACTGGGACGTTATCCAGCCCGTTCCCGAAGAGGCGCTGAACGACAACACGATGTTCTAGAAGTGGCGCGCCAAGACCGCTCGCGCGGCCTTGCACCCTACCGGCGCGCGTCTTCCAGCAATTTTGAGATGGCTGCCGGGTGGACCTGCCCGAAGAAATGCATCTGCGCGCGGCGGCCCTGCGCCCAGGCAAGCCTGCCATTCATCTCGATCGACCGGGCAATCTGGACATGCAGGAAATCGCCTGCGCTGACCCAATCCTCATCGGCTTCAAGAACGCAGCCATCGACGCAAAGCTGACTGATGCGCACGGCAAAGCTGGTGCCTTCACAATCGCATTGCCCGGTGATGGCCGGGTCGTCGCAGCGGTTATCGAAAGCGGTTGCCATGCTCGCATCTCCTGGTCTGGAGCCTGCAATCATAATCCCACTTGGTTAATATGAGGTGGTGGCGCCGTTCAGCAAAATGATTGCATTGCTGAACGGCGCACCATGGCGAAATCAGCCCCAGACCTCTTGTGCCACTTCGACGCACAGGCGGATCTTATCGGCCTGCTGCTGGGTGGTGATATCGTTGCCGTGCACCGTGCTGGCAAAGCCGCATTGCGGGCTGAGCGCCAGCTGGTCGAGCGGGGCGTATTTCGCCGCCTCGTCGATCCGGCGCTTGATATCGTCCTTGCTCTCCTGCTCGCCCAGCTTGGTGGAGACGAGGCCCAGGACGACGCTCTTGCCCTTGGGCAGAAAGCGCAGGGGTGAAAAATCGCCCGAACGCGCATCGTCATATTCAAGGAAGAACGCGTCCAGTTCGCATTCGTTGAACATCACTTCTGCTACCGGGTCATAGCCACCTTCCGCGGCCCAGCTGGAGCGGAAATTGCCCCGGCACAGGTGCATGGTGCGCACCATGTCATCCGGCGCCCCTGCGAAACTGGCGTTGATCAGCTTCGCATAATCATGGGTGATGGAATCGGGGTCCATCCCGCGGTTCCTGGCATCCTCGCGGTGGCCGGTGTCGCACAGGTAGGCGAGGTTGGTGTCGTCGAACTGCACATACCGGCAGCCGGCGTCGGCCAGGTCGGCAAGCTCCTCTGCGTAAGCCTTGGCGACATCGTCGTAGAAACCCTGCATGTCGGGATAGGCTTCCTCGGGAATACCTGCGCGGCCTGCGCGGAAATGCAGCATGGTGGGGCTGGGAATGGCGACCTTGGCCATCGCCCCCGGCGCGCTCACCTGGCTAGCGAGAAATTCGTAATCGGCGCGCTGGATCGGCTTTACGTGGTTCACCTTGCCGGTGATGATCATCTTGGGCGGTGCGAAGTGCACCTCCTTGCCCTGATCATTCTTGAAGGCCTTCTGGATTCCCCCGGTCTCCTCGACACCCGAAAGCTGGAGGAGGAAATCGGTGTGGAAGAACTTGCGCCGGTACTCACCGTCGGTGATCGCTTTCAGGCCGAGGCTTTCCTGCCATTTGACCAACTCGGCGATGCCCGCATCTTCGGCTTCGCGAAGGGCGGCGGCGTCGATTTCTCCGGCGGCGTGGCGGTCTCGCGCCTCGATCACGGATTTCGGACGCAGGAACGATCCAACGTGGTCTGCACGTGAGGGTAGTTTGAAAGTCATGGGTATTCCTGTCGTGGCCAATAGCAAAAATGCAAAGCCAGGGTCATGACGCGGGCTCGCGCTCGACTGACAGGTAGGCCATAGGCCCGCACGCGGCGTTTGCGCAATATCATTTTGCATTGCACCATCAAAAGGCACGCTTGACCTTGTTGATGACAATTCTAACGATAGTTAAGATCACGCGGACCCTCGCGGGACTCGCGGTACATGCTTTGGGAGAGGCGAAAATGCATTTTGGCAAATGGGCGGCCAGCGCTGCCATGGGGATCGCGCTGGCAAGCTGCCAAACCACGGAAACGACCACTGCCGATGCGGTGCCGGCCACTATCGGTTCGGTCGACGGGGCGGACCTGCTTTCGGCTGCGGGCAACAACGCCAACTGGCTGACCTACGGCCGCGATTACGCAGAGCAGAGGTTCAGCCCGCTGTCCACCATCAACGCCGCCAACGTCGGCCAATTGGGCCTGACATGGTATGCCGATATGGACACCGCACGCGGGCAGGAGGCCACGCCGCTGGTGATCGACGGGCAACTTTTCGTCACCACCGCATGGAGCAAGGTGAAGGCCTACGACGCCACCACCGGTGCGCCCTTGTGGGAATATGACCCGCAGGTTCCCGGCGCGACGGCGGTGAAGGCCTGCTGCGACGTGGTGAATCGCGGCGTCGCCGCCTGGGGCGACATGCTGTTCCTGGGCACGTTGGACGGGCGGCTTGTCGCTCTCGATCGGGCGACGGGTGACGAGGTATGGTCGAAGGCCACGGTGGACCAGTCGATGGCCTACACCATCACCGGCGCACCACGCGTGATCGATGGCAAGGTGATCATCGGCAATGGCGGCGCGGAATACACCACGCGCGGCTATGTCAGTGCCTATGATGCGGCGACGGGCGAGATGCTGTGGCGGTTCTACACCGTGCCCGGCGCACCCGAAGAGGCCCCGGAGGAGCCTGCCCATCTCGCCTCTGCGCGCGAGACATGGAATGGCGAATGGTGGGAACTGGGCGGCGGCGGCACAGTGTGGGACGCGATGGCCTACGATCCCGATCTGGACCTGCTGTATATCGGCGTCGGCAATGGCAGCCCGTGGAACCAGGCTTACCGCAGCCCCGGCGGCGGCGACAATCTGTACCTCTCCAGCATCGTGGCGCTGCGGCCGGACACCGGCGAATACGTCTGGCATTACCAGACCACGCCCGGCGACACCTGGGACTTCACCGCCACGCAGCACATCATGCTGGCCGACCTGGAAATCGGCGGCAAGGTGCGCGAGGTGCTGATGCAGGCGCCCAAGAACGGCTTTTTCTACGTGATCGACCGCGCCACTGGCGAGCTTATCAGCGCCAACAATTACGTGCCGCAGAACTGGACGACCGGCATCGACATGGAAACCGGGCGGCCCAACGTCGTGCCGGAGGCGCGCTATGGCGACACCGGCGTGCCTTTCGTGTCCACTCCGGGCGCGGGGGGCGGGCACAACTGGCATCCCATGGCTTTCCACCCGGATGAGGGGCTGGTGTTCATCCCCGCGATAGAGGCCGGCTTCCCCTATGTTCCCGAAGAGAACTGGGCACCCGATCCCAATTACGGTTTCAACGTCGGCATCGACCAGTCGGCAGGCTTCCTCCCCGCTTCCAACGAAGCCCGCGCGGCTGCGGCAGCGGGCACCAAGGGCGCTTTGATCGCGTGGGATCCGGTGGCGCAGGAAGAACGCTGGCGCGTGCAATATCCCGGCCCGTGGAACGGCGGCGCGCTGGCGACCGGCGGCGGACTGGTGTTCCAGGGTACAGCCGCAGGCAACATGGCCGCCTACAGCGTAACCGATGGCACCGAACTGTGGCGTTTTCGCGCGCAGACCGGCGTGGTTGCGCCGCCCATCACCTACATGATCGATGGCGAGCAATATCTGGCGGTGCTGGCCGGATGGGGCGGTATCTGGCCACTGGCGCCCGGCGGTTTCCTGAACGAGACAAGCGGCCCGGTGCAGAACATCTCGCGCCTGCTGGTGTTCAAGCTGGGCGCGGATGGCGAATTGCCGCCGGAACCGGAGCTGGTGCGTCTACCGCTCGATCCGCCTGCCTTCCGCGGCACGCAGGAGCAGATTGCCAGCGGCACCTATGACTATGGCCGCTACTGCGGCGCCTGCCACGGCGACAATGCCGTGGGCTCCACCGTCCTGCCCGACCTTCGTCGCAGCGCCGTGTTGCAGAGCGAGCAGGTGTGGCAGACCATCGTGCATGATGGCGCGCTGGAGCAGCGCGGCATGGTGGGCTTTGGTCAAAGCCTTTCGCCTTCGCGGATCGAGGCATTGCGGCAATTCGTGATTTTCCGCGCCAACCAGGACAAGGAACTGGAACAGAGCGGCGGATAGAACGCGCCGCAAGCCGATTGCATTGGCCAAGCCATTTCTAGATTGCTATACGTTACAACAATAATTGCTGATTCTCCCGGGAAAGGAGCCCCAACCATGAACGAACAGACCACCATCAACCGCACCCAGCGCGAATATTCGGATGCCGTGAAAAAGGCGCTTGGCCGCAGCCCGCAGCTTTTCATCAACGGCGAATGGGTGGACAGCTCCGGCAGCGAGACCATCGACGTGGAAGACCCGTCCTCGGGCAAGGTCATCTCCAGCTTTGCCGAGGCGACCGACAAGGATATCGACCGTGCCGTTGCCGCTGCGCGCGCCGCTTTCGACGATGGCCGCTGGCGCAACATGCCGCCCATCGCGCGCGAAAAGATCATGCACCGGCTGGCCGACCTGATCGAGGAAAATGCCGACGAGTTTGCCGAACTCGAAGCCATCGACGTGGGCAAGCCCAAGGGCATGGCCGCCATGATCGACGTGCCCGGCGCGGCTGCGCATTTCCGCTACATGGCCGGCTGGCTGGGCAAGGTCGGCGGCGAGACACAGGCGCCCTACTCAATGCCGGGCGGCATGATGTTCGCCTACACGCTGAAAGAGCCCGTGGGCGTCTGCGCGCAGATCGTGCCGTGGAACTTCCCGCTGCTGATGGCCTGCCTGAAAATCGCGCCCGTCCTCGCCTCTGGCTGCACCACGGTGCTGAAACCTGCCGAGCAGACCAGCCTTACCGCGCTGCGCCTGGCAGACCTGATCAGCGAGGCGGGCATTCCCGCTGGCGTGGTCAACATCGTGACCGGCTATGGCCACACCGCGGGTGACCGGATGGTGAAGCATCCCGATGTCGACAAGGTGGCCTTCACCGGCTCCACCGAAGTGGGCAAGCTGATCAATCGCAACGCTACCGAGAACCTTAAGCATGTCACCCTGGAACTGGGCGGCAAGAGCCCGGTGGTGGTGATGCCCGATGTCGATATCGCGGAGACCGCCCCCGGCGTTTCGCAGGCGATCTTCTTCAATTCGGGCCAGGTCTGCGTGGCCGGTTCGCGCCTCTATGCGCACAAGAGCATCTTCGACAAGGTCATGGAAGGCATGGCCGAAACCAAGGATTTCTGGGCACCGCGCCCCAGCCTCGATCCCGATGCCCACATGGGCCCGCTGGTTTCCAAGGAACAGCACGAGCGGGTGATGGGCTATATCGAGGCGGGCAAGCGCGACGGTGCATCGCGTGCTGATGGGCGGCGATGCGCCGTCCGACGATGGCTACTACGTCAACCCCACCATCCTCACCGACGTGAACCCGCAGATGAGCGTCGTTCGAGAGGAAATCTTCGGTCCCGTCGTGGTGGCCCAGCGGTTCGAGGATCTGGACGAAGTGGTGAAGGACGCCAACGACACGCAATATGGCCTCGCCGCAGGCGTGTGGACCAAGGATGCCGTCGCCGCGCACCGGATCGCCAGCAAGTTGCAGGCGGGCACGGTGTGGGTGAACTGCCACGCCATGATCGACCCCGCCCTGCCGTTCGGCGGCTACAAGGAAAGCGGCATCGGCCACGAACAGGGCCGCCTCGGTCTCGAGGCTTACCTTGAAACCAAGACGGTGATGATGAAGCTATAAGCGGCTGACGCGCGGAGGCGTTGATGGAGAACGGACTGGAGCGCGCGCAATTCTGGCGAGATTTCATTCTCGAACGAGCGCAATATCCGTCTCCCTCGCGCCTCCGCTCTCAATTCGAGGGGGCGCGCTTTTTCGACTTTTGTAACTGCGGCTGCAACTCCTTCAGAATAGAGCCGACCAACTCATCGAGGCAGCCACTTTTTGGTCCACCATACGATCCAGGCAAGCGGGCCTTCGGTATATTTGAAGCCATTTTTTCGCTCGAGGACGATAAGTTTCTTAGCATCGTGATTTTTGCAGATGGAGATGGTTCACTATCAGGTGTCGACGTAGAGTATTGCGCCAATAACTATCCCGTTCCGGAGACGATTGAGATCAAGCAGCCACCATTCCACACTCGCGCGTCTGATGGTGTTTTTGCCGACAAAGACAGTGACAGGGATCGATAGGAGCCACTCTTGCCCATAGACATCAATAAAGTCCGCGCCATCGATGTGCACGTGCATGCCGAAATTAGTTGCCACGATCCGGAAGACCCGGTGATGGGCAAGTTCTTCGATGCGGCCAGCCATTATTTCAAGGCGCCGCGGGAGCGGCCCAAGATGCCCGAGATCATCGAGCTGTACCGCGAAACGAACATCGCCTTCGTCATGTTCACCGTCGATGCCGAGAGCGGCATGGGGGCAAAGCGCGTCTCCAATTACGAAGTCGCCGAAATCGCCAACAAGAACGACGATATCTGCATCCCCTTTGCCTCCATCGATCCGCACAAGGGCAAATACGGCGCGCGCGAGGCGGTGGACCTGATCGAGAACCACGGGGTGAAGGGTTTCAAGTTCCACGGCATCGCGCAGAACGCGCATCCGGCGGACCGCATGGGCTATCCGATCTACGAGGTGATCAACGAATACAAGCTGCCCGCCATTTTCCACACCGGCCATTCCGGCATGGGCACGGGGATGCGCGGCGGCGGCGGTATGCGCTTGAAGTATGGAGAGCCCATGCTGGTGGACGATGTGGCGGTGGACTTCCCCGATATGAAGATCATCCTCGCCCACCCCAGCTGGCCGTGGGTGGACCAGAGCCTGTCGATGGCGCTGCACAAGGACAATGTCTTTATCGACCTGTCAGGCTGGAGCCCCAAGTATTTCCCCAAGCAGGTGATCACCTACGCCAACACCCAGCTGAAGCACAAAATGCTGTTCGGCAGCGACTTCCCGCTGATCCACCCGGACAAGTGGATCGCCGCGGCGAAGGACGTGGGCTTCCGCGACGAGGTCATGCCCGGCATCATGAAGGACAACGCCGCCAAGGTGCTGGGGCTGGCCTGATGGATTTCACCGGCAAGCACATCGTCATCACCGGCGCCTCCACCGGCATCGGCAGGGCCACGGCTGAAAAAGTGCTGGCGCTGGGCGGCAAGGTCACCGTGATCGCCCGCAGCGCCGACAAGCTGGCGGCCCTGAAGGATGCGCATGGCGATGCGGTGCATGTCGCCGCCGCCGATGTTGCGCAACCTGCCTCGCAAGCTGCCGCGCTCGATGCCGCAGCCGATTTTGCCGCGATCGACGGATTGTTCTGCAACGCCGGTACGGGCGGCACCTTCGCTCCGCTGGAAGACTATTCGGACGAGAATTACGAAAGCCTGATGGCGGTCAACCAGCACGCGCATTTTCGTGCCGTGCGCCAGGTCATCGGACCGATGAAACAGCGTGGGAAAGGGGCCATCGTGATTACCGGCTCGCTCGCCAGCGAACGCGGCATGGCGATGAACGTCGCCTACGTGATGAGCAAGCACGCGATGCTCGGCCTTGCCCGTGCCGCCGCGCTGGAAGGTGCAGCCCACGGCGTGCGCGTGAATTGCATCGTGCCCGGTTTCATCGACACGCCCTTGATGGACGGCATTCCGACCCAGCAGCTGGAGCACCTTGCCGGCAACGTGCCGCAAAACCGCCTCGGCTCCCCGGAAGAAACAGCCAATGTTGCAGCTTTCCTGCTGTCTGACGAGGCCAGCCATGTTACTGGGCAAAGCTGGGCAGTGGACGGCGGCGTGCTGGGCACGCTGGCGGTACGCTGACCAGGCATAGGGAGATGAGATGATGCGTGCATGGCTGCTGCCGGAAGGCTCCGATGGTTTCGACAAGCTCTATCTTGATGAACTGCCCGACCCCGAACCCGGCCCCGGCGAGATTCTGATCGCGCCCACCGCATGGTCGCTGAACTATCGCGATTTCGCGGTGGCATCCGGCAAGTACTTCGGCGGCGCGATTACCGAACCCTCCATCCCGCTATCCGATGGCGCAGGCAAGGTGCTGGCGATTGGCGAAGGGGTGAAATCGCTGCGCGTGGGCGACGAGGTGCAGTCCACCTTCTTCCAGGGCTGGCTGCACGGCCCGCCCAAATTTGTCCCCGCGCTGGGCGACGGCAAGGCGCCCGGCATGCTGGCGGAAAAGGTGGTGCTGGACGAACACGGCGTGATCCCCATCGCGCGCAGCCTGGATATGCAACAGGCCGCATGCCTGCCCTGTGCCGGCGTGACCGCGTGGAATGCCCTGTTCGAAGGTGGGCATCCCCTGCAGGCCGGGCAAAAGGTGCTGGTGCTGGGCACAGGCGGCGTTTCGCTGATCGCGCTGAAACTGGCCAAGGCTGCGGGCGCGGAAGTGATTGCCACCAGTTCCTCTGACGAAAAGCTGGAGCAGGTGAAGGCGCTGGGCGCGGATCATGTCATCAATTACAGGGACACGCCCGACTGGGGCGCGCATGTAAAGGAACAGTTCGGCGGCGCGAACAAGATCGTGGAGGTCGGCGGGACCGGCACGCTGGAGCAGAGCATGAACGCCTGCGCTCCGCTGGCCGAAATCGCCCTGATCGGCGTACTGGCCGATGGCTCTCCGCCCGAACCGCGCGGACTGATGTTTACCGGCTCTTCGATCCGCGGCATCTTCGTGGGTTCTGCAGCGATGGCCAGCGACCTCAATGCCTTTGTCGACAAGCATCACCTGACCTTCCCCATCGGCAAGACCTTCCCCTTTGAGGAGGCTGACAAGGCCTATGCCCACGGCTGGGGCCCGGACAGCTTCGGCAAGACGGTTATTTCGCTCGGGTAGGAACAAGGCTGCGAGAGAGGAGCCCTGTCATGTGGCAAGTGCGCGTCGCCCCCTGCGGGGATTTCGATAACCACGCATTCCGGTCGAAGCATTTCGGCTGCGAACCGCTGGGCGCCGCGATGGGCGCGGAAATCACCGGCGTGCGCTTGCCCGATCTCAGCGACGAGGGCGTGGAATCGCTCAAGCAGGCGCTGTGGAAGCACAAGATGGTGTTCCTGCGCGACCAGCACCTCTCCCACGGCGAGCACGAGGATTTCTCGCGTCGCCTCGGCCCCTTCGCCGTCGATGCCTATACCCAAGGGGTGGAAGGCCACCGCGATGTGCATCCGATCATCAAGGAGGCCGACGAAGTCACGCCCAGCCTGTTTGGCGGCGGCTGGCACACCGACAGCCCGTTCCTGCCCGAACCGCCCAGCATCACCACGCTGCGGCAGGTGGAAGGCCCGCCCTACGGCGGCGACACCACCTGGACGAACACGGCGCTGGCCTTCAAGCACCTGTCCGAAACCTATCGGAGCATGCTGCGGCCCTTGCGCGTCCACATGAGCGCGGCGAACAATTACGCCACGCAGAACAAGCTGCGCGATGGGGGCGCGATCAGCTTCGGCGACCCGGACAAGCACGAGCAGGGCCAGAAGGGGAGCTTTCACCCGCTTGTGCGCAGGCATCCGGCCACGGGCGAGGAAGCGCTGTATATCTGCGACACCTACGCGTCGGGTATCGAGGGCATGACCACGCACGAGGCCAAGCCGATCATCGATTACCTGGTGCAGCACACCACCCAGCACGCCTTCACCTGCCGCCTGCGCTGGCAACCGGGCACGGTGTGCATGTGGGACAATGCCGCGACCATGCACCTCGGCCCCAATGATTACGACGGCTTCCGGCGCGAGATGTACCGCACCACGATTGCCGGGGGTGTGCCGGTCTGACCGCTTGACGAAAATCCGCTTGCGGACCTGACTGCAATGCTCGTCTTGCTGCCGGTCTCTGGCCAGGATAGACCTCTGAACATGCGCGCAATTATCCTCTTTGCCCTGCTCCTGTCGGGAGCGTCCGGTTCTGCAGATGCCGCCGATCAGGCTGACACTCCGGCGATCCGGTTGCTCGAAGATATCCATGCGGGACGTCCGGTCGATACCGTTGAAGGTGGCCCAGAGTTGAGCGATCTGGAGCTATCCGAAATTGCGAAATTGGCGGGTTGCCTGCCAACCAGCGACCGTCACCAGGATGCACTGGTGCCGATCATCGACTGGAACTGCGCGGAAAACCCTGACGACAGTCGAACGGTCACGCTCTACATGTCTGATGACGGCGTCGAGGATGTGCTGATCCAGCCCCTCGCCGCGAATTTCCGTCCCGACAGCACTGGCGGCGACGTCAGAGGCATTGCCGAGCCGGAGCGCGATTACGCGACGATTCCTTCGAGCCGTCCGAACCGGGGATGACCCAACCTTGGGCGGCCTGATTCCGATCACCGAAATCCAGATGGCGCGCCTGGAAGTCGCTCACGGAGAGAAGCCGCGGCAAATGTCTGGAAGCGACCGCACCAGCGTGGTTCACCTCTGGATCGACGCAACCTCGAAGCTTGGCATGCCGCTCATCACCGACTTGCGGTTTGACCAAGATGGACGTCCGATTGGTCTCGTGATTTCGCACGGGATGAGAAGGTAGCCTCCGCCTCCCACGCGCGCTTGGACATTCCGCAACCGCTTTCCTACGTGCCAAACACCCCGCCACCCCGGCGGTGCTCTTTGCAATCGTCAAATCCTCTTCCGAAAAGCCCGCCCCCCAGCGAGGTTTCGCATTCTTGGCGCACACGTAATTTGCTCGCGCAGGGTGTCAACTTTGCAAATTCAGCTCAAGATATTGATAAAACAGTATTATCTATCCCGATGACCGATCGTCACGATGTCAACTTCGTCAAGCTCTGCGTGACGAATATCACTCCTCGAAGAAGTTCAGTTCCAGCAGGATGTTGTTCGGATCGGCGGTGAAGATTTGCCGCAGGCCGATCGCGTCGACCATGTTTTCCTTGTAGTCCGCCCCGCGCTTGTCCAGCCGCGCCTTCAGTTCCTGATAGCCGGTCAGCCGGAGGGCGACGTGGTGCAATGCCCCGGTAAGATCGCCCGGAGTAATATCGCGATCGTAGGTCCGCTGGCAGTCGAGCGAGTTGATATGGATGATCGCACGGCCTGCCGCATCGAACATCCACGTGGCGGTTTGCGGCGTCAGCGGCGGCGGCGCATCGCGACGCTCGAGGCCCAGCAGTTCGCTGATAAAACTGCGCCGAGCCGTCCAGATCGTCGGTGATGATATTGATATGATCGAGCGCTTCCACCTGCATGATGCACCTCCTGCCTGCTTGCTGCGGTTTCACCTTGCACCTCTAGCCGAATATTGTATGCATCGCATACTAATTTCGCATACGTGATTCATTCACATCTATGGAGAGGAGCCAATAATGGCCGACAATCTGGATCAAGTCCTGGCAAAAGCTAACGGCGATATCGTCAAGCAGCTGCGCAACAATCAGATCGGTGCCTATGTGTATCCGGTCGTCGCCCCCGAATTTTCCAACTGGCGCGATGAACAGTGGGCCTGGCAGCACGGCGCCGTACTGTTCGACCAGTCGCACCACATGTTCGATCTTTACATCAACGGCCCGGACGCGCTCAAGCTGCTGTCCGACACGATGATCAACTCGACCAAGGGCTGGACGGTCAACAAGGCCAAGCAATACGTCCCCACGACGCCTTATGGCCACGTGATCGGCGACGGCATCATCTTCTACCTGGCCGAGAATGAATTCGTCTATGTCGGCCGCGCGCCGGCCGCCAACTGGCTGATGTATCACGCCGAAACCGGCGACTATGACGTCGAAGTCATCAACGATCCGCGTTCGCCCAGCCGCCCGATGGGCAAGACGGTGAAGCGCATTTCCTGGCGCTTCCAGATCCAGGGCCCGCGCGCCTGGGACGTGATCGAGAAGCTCAATGGCGAGCCGCTCGACAAGCTCAAGTTCTTCAACATGAGCGAAATGAAGATCGGCAACAAGACGATCCGCACGCTGCGCCACGGCATGGCCGGTTCGCCCGGCCTGGAAATCTGGGGCCCCTACGAGGACCAGGAATATGTCCGCGACGAGATCCTGAAGGCAGGCGAGGAATTCGGCCTGATCCCGGTCGGCAGCCGCGCCTATCCGTCCAACACGCTGGAATCCGGCTGGATTCCCAGCCCGCTGCCCGCGATCTACACCGGCGACAAGCTGGAAGGTTATCGCAAGTGGCTGGGTGCCGACAGCTACGAAGCCACCGGCTCGATCGGCGGTTCGTTCATCGGCGACACCATCGAGGACTACTACCTCAACCCGTACGAGCTGGGCTACGGCCCGTTCGTGAAGTTCGACCATGATTTCCACGGTGCCGACGCGCTGAAGGAAATCGCCGAGAACAAGGACGACCAGCGCAAGAAGGTCACGCTGGAATGGAATGCCGACGACATGAAGAAGATCGTCAGCTCCATGTTCGACCCCGAGGGTGAGCAGTACAAGTTCTTCGACCTGCCGCTCGCCAACTATGCCAACTCCAACTACGACAAGGTCGTGGATGCTGGCGGCAACACGGTCGGCCTGTCGATGTTCACCGGCTACAGCTGGAACGAGAAGAAGGCGCTCTCGCTCGCCACCGTGGACCCTGAAATTCCGCTCGGCACAGAGCTGGAAGTTGTGTGGGGCGAAGAGAACGGCGGCACCGAGAAGACCACCGTCGAGCCGCACAAGCAGCTCAACGTGAAGGCAATTGTTTCGCCTGTTCCATACGGCAAGATGGCTGCCGATACCTACGCCACCGGCTGGCGTACATCGCGCAAGTCCTGAGCTGTTTGATTGTGTTAAAGGGAAGGCCCGCGCACCGGCAAGGTGTGCGGGCCTTCTCGCATTTGAGGGAAAGCAAGTAGATGGCCAATTACGTTCTCGTCCACGGCGCCTGGGGCGGCAACCACACCTGGGGTGACGTTCCCGCATGTTGGAGGCCGAAGGGCACCGCGTCCTCAACTGCACCCTTCCCGGCCTCGGCTCCCGGCAGGACGAATTGCATCCGGGCATCACGATTGAGCGACCATGTGGAGGATGTCTGCCACCAGATCGCCGAGGCTAGAATCGGCCGCTTCATCCTGGCGGGCCATTCCTACGGGGGGATGGTGATTTCCGGCGTCGCCAGCCGGATGGGCAGGCATATCGAGGCGATCTGCTACATCGACGCCTTCCTGCCCGAAAGCGACCAGTCGCTCTGGGACATCACCGGCGAGTTCGAGCACAACTGGTACATCGACAGCCAGCGGCACCAACCGGGGTACGTCACGCCGATCGGCTCGCTCGATTTCGAGCACGTGCCCGGCGTCGTCGGCTTCCATCCACTCCTCACGCTCCTCGAAGCGATCCCCTTCACCGGGCACGAAAAGGCCATCGCGAAGAAGAGCTACTCTACGCCACGGGCTACGAGCCGACCCCTTTCGCGGGTTTCGCCGCGAAGGCCAAGGCGGAAGGGTGGGACTACCACGAAACCGACACCGATCACTTCGTCATGCAGAACGATCCCGCTACGACAGTGAAAGTGTTGCTGGAGTTGGCCGAATAGATCCTACTGACCAAGCATTGTCGGATCCAGCGGGGTTCCCTGTGCCGCCATGCCCTCGACAAGGTCTTTGACGATCTGATCGATGTCGTGCTGCGACGCGCGCGTGCGCAGGGCTGCAATGTCATCCGCGCCATACCAGCGTCCTGCCCTCACCACGCCCACGATCTGCCGAACAAAGCCGATTTCGGCGCGCGGATCGCAGGCGGTGAAAAGGATGTCAGCCATGCACCCCGACTCCAGGCAGCCCAGGCGACCCTCTTTGTTCAGCACCCGCGCCGCGTATGCCAACCTGCCCATGTCACTCTCCCAATGTCTGCCTTGTCAGACCCTGTTGCGCCTAGTCAAAGCCGCTTCGCTTTCTGCCATCAGCTTGGCGATGATATCGGCCACCGGCTCTTCCGCCTTGACCATGCCCACCGATTGACCAGCCATCAGCGAGCCGTTCTCGACATCGCCATCGATGACCGCACGGCGCAGCGCGCCTGCCCAGTAATGCTCGATCTGCAATTGCGCCTCGGCCATGGCGATTTCCTCGCGATCCAGCACGGCGGCGACTTCGCGCTGTTTGCTGGTGAATTCTTCGGTGCCCTTGTTCTTAAGGGCGCGCACGGGGATTACCGGCAGGCGCGGATCGACCTGTACGCTGGCGATGGCATCGCGGGCGTTCGCACGGAAGAATGCCTTCTTGAAATCGGGATGGGCAATACTCTCCGTCGCGCAGGCAAAACGGGTGCCAAGCTGCACGCCTGCGGCACCCATTTCGAGATAACCTGCAATCATGTCGCCCCTGCCGATGCCGCCAGCAACAAAAACGATATTTTCAGCAGCAAGTTCGGGCAGGATTTCCTGCGCCAGCACGCTGGTGGAAACCGGGCCGATGTGGCCGCCTGCCTCCATCCCCTCTATCACCAGCGCGTCAGCACCTGAACGCAGCAGCTTCTTGCCCAGCGCCAGCATGGGCGCAAAGGCGATCAGCTTTGCCCCCTTCTGCTTGATAGCATCGACGCTGCCCTTGGGCGGCAAGCCGCCCGCCAGCACGACATGCGTCACCGCATGCTTTGCACACACATCGATCAGGTCGAACAGGTCGGGATGCATGGTAATGAGGTTCACGCCGAAGGGCTTGTTCGTCATCGCTTTCGTCGCCGCGATCTCGGCATCCAGCAGTTCGGGCGTCATCGCTCCGCAGGCAATCACCCCGAAGCCGCCGGCATTGCTGATTGCGGACACCAGCTTGCGCTCGGAAACCCAGCTCATCGCGCCGCACATGATGGCGTGCTGCGAACCGAGAAATTCATTGCCGCGCGCCATCAACGCCGACGTTCTGGAATAGCTTGTCATGGCCAGCGTCCTTAAGGGCAGCGCCCGTCCACCACAAGCGCGCGTTCCGGCCAACTGCCGGGTATTTATTTTCTGCCAGGACACCCTGCGCACGCTTCTTGATATTGCCGATAGACAAATGTTGGCATAATGTTTCGTGGATTTGAAAGCCGCAACCTGATCCGGTCGCGGCTCACACGGGGGCAAACAAGATATGAACTTTCAGCGTTTCGTTGCTATCGCATGCGCGGTGCTGGGGCTGGCAACCGTGCCTGTTGCCGCGCAGGCACAAAGCGATTCCTTCCGCATCGATGCCAATTCAACCCACACCAGCAGCCTCACCGTATGCAACCCCGAAGTGCGGGCGGTGCTGAGCGGTGATGGCGACACCGACCTTGATTTCGTGATCCGCAATTCGCGCGGAGATATCGTGCATTCCGATACCGATCTTTCCGACAGCACGACAGCCACACTTTATCGCCGGTCCGATGTGGCGTGCGAGGATTTTGAGCTGCAGACGACGAACCTCGGCTCGGTGTGGAACATGCTCGATGTCAGCCTGGAGGACATTCGCACCGACAGCGGCAACCCGGTCGACACCGATAGCTATCGCGTTGACGCCAATGCCACCCACCGCGTGGACCTGAATATCTGTTCGCCGCAGGTCAACGTGATCGTGCGCGGTGATGGCGATACCGATCTGGATTTCGTGATCCGAAATTCGCGCGGCGATACCGTGCATTCCGATTACGACATGACCGACCGTACCAGTGCCGCGCTCAATCGTCGCAGCGGGGTCTGCATGCGAAACCTTCGAACTGACCACCACCAACCTTGGCGATGTCTACAATCTCTACACCGTGCAGGTGGAAGACGTGGTGCAGGATCGCCAGGTTCGCAGCGGCGGATCGGGCGACAATTTCAACCGCGAAATCTCCGTGCAGAACCGCACGGGTCAGACCATCACCTATCTCTACTGGTCCAATGTCGCCGCAGAAAACTGGGGCGAAGACCGACTGGGCGCAGGAGTGCTGGGCGCCGGGCAGGACTGGAACATCACGGTGGACGACGGCTCCGGCGCGTGTCGCTTCGATTTCAAGGCCACCCTGGCGAACGGACAGGAACTGACGCAGCGCAATGTGAACGTATGCGGCGTCTACGTCGTCCAGTTCGCGGCTACCAAGTAGGGAATTTGCAGGCGGCCTGACTGCTCAGGCCGCCTCTCCAGCGATGTCATCGGGCGCATCCAGCCCATAGGCGGTGTGCAGAACGCGCACGGCCAGTTCGGTCTCGTCCTCGTCGATCAGCACGGAAACCTTGATTTCCGAGGTGGAGATCGCCTGCACATTGATGCCGCGATCGGCCAGCGCCTTGAACATCGTGGCAGCAACGCCGGTGTGGCTCTTCATGCCCATACCCACGACCGAAATCTTGGCCACCCTGATATCGGTGATGATGCGGTTGAAGCCCAGCGCAGCCTGCTTGTCTTCCAGCAGCGCCTGCGCGCGCGCCAGTTCAGCCTGCGGCACGGTAAAGGTCACGTCGGTCTCGCCCTTGTCGCGGCCCACGTTCTGGATGATCATGTCGACATTGATGCCGGCCTCGCCCAGCGGGGTGAAGATATCGGCAACGGCGCCCGGCTTGTCGGGCACGCGGGTGAGGACCACGCGGGCCTCGTTCTTGTCATGGGCGATGCCTGTTACGGACTGGCGTTCCATATTCGAATCCTCCAGAATATTCTGCATCTCTTCTTCGGAGACTATCATCGTGCCGGGAAGGGTATCGGCAGGCGGCGATCCTTCATCCACGAAGGAAGACAATACCTGCACCGGCACATTGTGTTTCATGGCCAGGCTGACCGAGCGCGTCTGCAACACTTTCGCGCCGACGGAGGCCAGTTCCAGCATTTCTTCGTAGGAAACGTATTTGATCTTGCGCGCGCGCGCCACGATGCGCGGATCGGTGGTGTAGACACCGTCCACATCGGTATAGATATCGCAGCGGTCGGCATTGACCGCAGCGGCGATGGCAACGGCAGAAGTGTCAGACCCGCCGCGGCCCATGGTGGTGATCCGTTCAAGATCGGAGACCCCCTGGAATCCAGGGATCACGGCGATCTCTCCCGACGCCATCGCATCGGCCAGACGTTCGGCATGAATCTCGCCCACGCGGGCATTGGCGTGGGCGGAGAAGGTTTTCACCGGCAATTGCCAACCCAGCCAACTGCGCGCCCTGCAACCCATCGCCTGCAAGGTGAGCGCCAGCAATCCTGCCGTGACCTGCTCCCCGCTGGATACGACCACGTCGTATTCCGCCGGGTCGTACAGCGGGTTGGCCTCGCGGCAGAAGTTGACGAGGCGATCGGTCTCGCCCGCCATCGCGCTTACCACCACGGCAACCTCGTTGCCGCCCGCGGCTTGCGCGCGCACGATATTGGCGACGCGGCGGATACGCTCGGTCCCTGCGACCGATGTGCCGCCAAATTTCATCACGATCCGGGCCAAGTTTAGTCCCTCATGCGTTAGTCTGGTTGAAACCCTCGCGCGCTGTTAGGGAGCAAGCATGCCAGACGCAACTGTCACATCTGCAACCAGTCCTGCAACCATCCGTCCGGAGGAGGCCGCCCACTTCGGTGCGCTGGCCGCCGAATGGTGGGATCCGGCGGGCAGTTCGGCCATGCTGCACAAGCTCAACCCCGTCCGCCTCGGCTTTATCCGTGACGCCATAGACATGCACTGGGGCGGCGATATCGAGGGGGCGAAGCCGCTGGCAGGCAAGCGCGCGCTGGATGTAGGTTGCGGCGCGGGGCTGCTGTGCGAACCTTTGGCCAGGCTGGGCGGGGAGGTGACCGGCGTCGATGCCTCGCCCGAGAACACGCAGGCCGCTGCTGCCCATGCAGAAGGCGCGGGGCTGGATATCCGCTATATTCCCGGCGAACTTGGTGCGGCGGGCCTTGGCCATTTCGATCTGGTCACCAGCATGGAGGTGATCGAGCATGTGGAGGACAAGCAGGCCTTCATTGTCCAACTCGCCGCGCATCTTGCGCCCGAGGGGCTGATGGTGCTGTCCACACCCAACCGCACGCTGAAGAGCCGCACCTTGCTGGTGGGCGCGGCTGAGGCCGTGGGCGCGGTGCCGAAGGGAACGCATCACTGGGAGGATTTCGTCACGCCCGAAGAGCTGGAGGCGTTGTTGCGCGATGCGGGCCTGGTGATGGGAGAACCCAAGGGCATTGCCTTTTCTGTTGGCAAGGGACTGCACCTGTCGGCCGATCTGTCGCTCAACTACATCGTGACCGCGCGGCATCGGCCCTAGCGGTCCCTATCGATCGTCATGATCGTCTTGAGCAGGTTTTCTTCACCGTCTCGCGACAAGGCTTCGCGCGCAATCTCCGGGTCGTCGGTAAACACACCGTCAATGCCAGCAACATCCAGCATCACGATCAAGGCTGCGAGGTTACCGCTGTTAGCCTGATCGTCGGACGATTGCAGCGCAGCGGGGAGAAAGGCGTTTTCCTTTCGCGCTGTCCACGCATGGATGGGGAGGTTGGCGAGACGGGCAGATTGCACAAGCGGTGCAGACGTGCCGTCTTCTTGCAAGATCAGCCGCATGTCTGCACCGATCGCATCGGCGTAAGTGGCGATCGCGATCAGCCCCTGCGCGTCCAGCATCGACCGATATGTCACCTCCGGCATGTCCGCAGGACCGCCTTCCAGCGCCACCAACTGAACAAGTCGCAAGTCCGTCATGTCATCCAGCCGCCGAAGAGGCTCCACCTCGAAGCTCTGGATGAAGACCGGTGCGTCCGCACCCTCTAAGCCAGCCGCGTGCAGTTGCTCCACCAGCATGGCCGCCAGATCGTGGCCGATACCGGCGAAATAGGATGGGTGCTTGATTTCGGGATAGATGCCGATCACCCGCCCTGTCTCGGCTTCCTTGGCGCGAACCAGCGCGATGATCTCCGCCAGGGTCGGAACCTGGTAGAGCCCATCGAAGGCAACGTTCTGCGGGCGGATTTCGGGCAACCGCTCCCGCGCACGCAAGGTGCGCAATTCTGCCAGGGTGAAATCCTCGGTGAACCAGCCGGTCATTTCCTCGCCATCGATCACGCGGGTTGTCAGGCGCGCAGCAAATTCCGGGCGCTGGTCGACATCGGTCGTCCCCGAGATCTCGTTCTCGTGTCGCGCCACCAGCACGCCGTCTTGCGTCGCCACAAGGTCCATCTCGATGTAATCCGCCCCCTGGTCGATCGCCAGTTCATAGGCCGCCAGCGTGTGTTCGGGCCGATCCCCGCTGGCGCCGCGGTGTGCTATCACCAACATGTCGCTCTCCTGTGCTGCACCCGATGCTGCGCAGCAAAGCGTTGATATGGATAGGACCAAGGCAGACAAAGCTCGGTGCATCAGACTAGTCGCCGGCATGTGCATCCTTGCTCTCCTGTGCATCGACATTCCTGAACTTGCTGTCGTCGCCTTGGGCCAGGTCTTGCCCCGCCGCAATCCAGCGCTCTGCCTCTTCCAACCCGCCATTTTCGCCTTGCGCCCGTTGCGGAGCGAGTATGCGGTGGGCGCTGTCACCCAGGGCCAGTTGCAGGCGACGGGAGAACTTGCGCCATTGCCCTGCTCGCGTTTCGATCCCGCTCCTCCGCCAACGCCCGCGCAGGGTTCGCTTTGCAACCCGCCCGACATATTCCAGATTGTCTTCCAGGGACATGGCGGCAGACTGCATGTCGCGCACTGCATCGTCCACGTCCTCGCGACTGGCAGCGCCTTCCCGGCACCTGCACAAGACCCTGTGCAAATCGTCAAAAGCCTGCACCAGCTTCGCCCCCTCGCGGCGCATGATCGCGAACGGGTCCGGCGTCAGCAGCATCTGGCTGAAAGACAGCGCCACGGTGCCACCGATCAGCGCATCGACGATCCGTGCGTAGCTATCTACATCCTGCCCCTCCACCAGCACGATGACGGTGGAAACCCCCGCCTGGATGCCCACGATGGGCTGCACCTTGAATGCCAGCGCCGCCATCATCGAGAGAAACACGGCGACGCCCAAAACCACCGGATGCGCTCCACCCGCCACGGCAAGGGCAAGCTCGCCGATGGCGATGCCGGCGATCACACCCACAAACAGCCCGAACGCCTGCTTCGAATGGCTCGGCAGGCCCGGCGCCAGGCACACCACGGCAGTGACGGCAGCGAAAAGCGGGGTGTGGTCTCCGCCGAAAACCAGCAGGCCCAACCACCAGGCAGTGCCCGCCGCCAGCGCCGATTCCAGCGTCTCCCGAAAGGCGCTTTTCCAGTTTTGCAGCAGGGTGGCGATCATGCGCGGGTTACCGGCGGCCCCATCAGCACAGGGTATTTTCCCATTCGCTGGGCGTGAAACCTACCAGCACGCGGTCTCCATCATCGGTTTCCACCACCGGGCGTTTGATCATGCTGGGATGCTCCTGCATCAGGGCAAGCGCCTTGTCGCGGTCGATATCCGCTTTCTCGTCCTCGCCCAACTTGCGAAAGGTGGTGCCGCGCCGATTGAGCAAGACTTCCCAACCACAGCGATCGGCCCAGCGAGAAAGGTTGGCGACATCCGCGCCTTCCTTCTTGTAGTCGTGAAAGGCGTAATCGAGCCCCTGCGCATCCATCCATTTGCGGGCCTTCTTCACCGTGTCGCAATTGGGAATGCCGTAGAGATGGATGGTCATGCGTGCGCGCCTCTTGCAGCTAATGTGGAACACCTGGAACACAGTCCTAGGGGGAAATTCGCGCGCTTGTCAGCACCTCTGTTCGGCCATGCCGTGGATAGCGCACAATTTGGGAATTTTCGTGACATTGCTCGGCATGTCGACACCGTCACCAATCGGGCCGGTGTAGGACAGCCTAGGGGAAGCGATGGATGCGGGGGTTATTGCACCCGAACATGGTATAACCCGCATACCAGTGCGCGCGCCCGTCTGCCTGCGCAGTGCAGTGCTCGGCCACGCGGCCCCACGCCCTTGCCGCGTCCTCTTCTGCCCATTCCGAAATCGCGACGGTTTCGCCATCATCGGCAACGTAATTCTTGAAAGACAGGAAGCCCGGCTGTTGCATGGCGAGGGCTTCCATCGCTTCAGCCTGCGCATCATAGGCAGCCTGATCGATGTCGGCGCGCTTGCGGCTGCGAAAGACGACGAGATACATCGCGCCGGAGTATACGAGGCCTGCGCCGTGTCAATTCACGCCATCGGCCTGATCAGAACAGGCGGAAATCCACGATCCGCCCATCGTTGCGGAAAGTGCAGGTAAAATCGTCACGGTCGCGGTCGCGCGTTTCGATGCGGCCGTCGACGCGCACGGTCTCGCGGGTGATCTGGTCTACCCGTTCCACCCGCACCCGGTCGCGAGAAGTGCGTTCGGCTTCGCGCCCACATGCGCTCACGGCGGCACGTTCGAATTCGCTGAGATCGCGATCGCCCGGGTCGTTGCTGCCGAGGATGCCGCCAAAGATCCCACCCAGCGGATTGCCGCCATAGCCTGGGGACGCTGCGCAGCCGCCCAGCAGCAGGGTACAGGTCAGCAGGGCGGGAAGAACGGTTTTGCGCATTACGAAAGGCTCCTTGGTCGGTTCCGTGCTGCGCCCTCGTCGCGCCCGGTTTACAACATACGAAGCCTGTAAGCTCTTGTTCCAATTCAGTTACGCAAATGCGCGCGGCTCAGCCCAGATTGGCGTCGGCAATCGCCACCGCCAGCGCATCGGCGGCATCCGCACCTGCCGGTTGTGCGCCGGGCAGCAGCACTTTCAGCATCGCCTGCACTTGCTGCTTGTCCGCCCCGCCCGTGCCGACAACGGCCTTCTTCACCAGCCGGGCCGCATGTTCGCGCACATCCAGACCTGCCGCGCCGCAAGCGGCCAGCACCGCCCCGCGCGCCTGCGCCAGCTTGATGGTGGACTGCGGATTCTTGTTGGCAAACACCTCTTCCGCGGCCGCGCGATCCGGTCGGTGCGCCGCGATCACTTCGGCAACAGCCGAATGCAGAGCGGACAGGCGCTGCGCCATGGGCGCCTTCGCCGATGTGGCGATCTGGCCGTTCGCGATGTGCGAGATGCGGCTGCCCTCCACCCGGATCACGCCCCATCCGGTGCAGCTGAGCGAGGGATCGAGACCGAGGATCAGCACCTGTTGGGCGCCATCAAAGGCGAATCCCAAGTCGTGGGCCGAATTGCACCATCAGCAAATAGAGGCCTACCGTCACCGCACAACCGATGACGAGCGAAAGCCAGAAAGGCATTCCGGCCCGCAGCATCAGCGGGATCAGCAGGAACATCGGCAGGCTGGGCAGCACGAACCAGAACGTCGCCTCGCTGTGGCGGGCCATGTTTTCTGCATCGGGTTTCGCATGCCACAGGAACAACATGCCCAGCACGCTGACCAGCGGCAGGCTGGCGACCAGCGCCGCCATTCCCGGCAGGCGTTTGCCGATTTCGGCAATTGCGGCGATCATCGCCCCGGCCAGGGCCGCCTTGGCGATGATCTGCCACATCAGCCTTCGATCTTCTCCATCACTTCATCGGAGATGTCGTAATTGCCCCACACGGTCTGCACGTCGTCATCATCATCCAGCACGTCGATCAGCTTCAGGAGGGTGCTGGCGTTCTTCTCGTCCATGTCGACGGTGATGTTGGGCTTCCATGCCAGCTTCACGGTTTCCGCCTCGCCCAGCGACTTTTCAAGATCGCCGGCGACCTGGTGAAGATCGTCCGCGGCGGTCCAGATCTCGTGGCCATCCTCGGTCGAGGTGATGTCCTCCGCGCCGGCCTCCATCGCGGCTTCCAGCACCTTGTCCTCGCTGCCGATGTCGGCGGGATAGACGATATAGCCGAGCCGTTCGAAACCGTGCTGCACGCTGCCTTCGGTGCCCAGATTGCCGCCATGCTTGCTGAAAGCGGTGCGCACCGCGGTGGCGGTGCGGTTGCGGTTGTCGGTCAGCGTTTCCACGATGATCGCGCTGCCGCCGGGGCCATAGCCTTCGTAGCGCACTTCCTCGTAGCTCTCGTCATCTCCTGCGGTCGCCTTGTCGATGGCGCGCTGGATATTGTCCTTGGGCATGGACTGCGCCTTGGCGGTGTTGACCGCCAGTCGCAGGCGCGGGTTCATTTCCGGATCGGGCGTGCCCATCTTCGCCGCCACGGTGATTTCGCGGCTGAGCTTGGAAAACAGGTTGGACCGTTTCTTGTCCTGCGCACCCTTGCGGTGCATGATGTTCTTGAATTTGGAATGGCCTGCCATGGTCGTTCTTTTCGATGATGCTGAGAATGAAAACGGGGCCTAGCCCAGCCCCGCCTATCCTTCAATATGCGTGCTGCGGCTAAACGCGCACCGCCGTGCCGCTGGCAGAGACCATGAGCATGGAACCCTTGTCGCCGATCACCTCGTAATCCAGGTCGACGCCGACCACAGCATTGCCGCCCAGCTTCCCGCATTCGGCCTGTATTTCCATGATCGCCTGCTCGCGCGCTTCTCGTAGTATGCGTTCATAGCTGGAGGATCGCCCGCCCACGATATCGCGGATATTGGCAAAGAAATCGCGGAACAGGTTGGCGCCGATAATCACCTCGCCGGTCACGATGCCGAGATAATCCTGTATCGGACGCCCTTCCAGCGTGTGCGTGGTGGTTACGGGAATGCCGCGGGCATCCTTGTATTCCGGTGGCATGGTCGGTTCTCCCAGCGATCTCGACTGGCTGTATTGCTAACACAACACAGCCTGTCGGACAATACGATCATCCATTGACGACGCTGCCACCGTTGGGATGCAACACCTGCCCCGCCATATAGGAGCTGTCCTCACACGCCAGGAACAGGAAAGCGGGCGCGACTTCGTTGGGTTCGCCCGGGCGGCCCATCGGTACGTCTTCGCCCCACTCGTCCATCTCCTCCTCCGGCATCCCCCCGCAAGGGTTGAGCGGAGTCCAGATCGGGCCGGGAGCCACTGCGTTCACGCGAATGCCGTCGTCTATCAGGTTTCCGCTCAGCGAACGGGTAAAGGCGGTGATCGCGCCCTTGGTGGCGGAATAATCCAGCAGGATCGGCGCGCCCTGGTACATGGTGACGCTGGTGCAGTTCACGATCGTCGCGCCCGGTTTCAGGTGCGGCCGGACGGCCTGCGCAAGGTAGAACATCGAATAGATGTTGGACTGGAAGGTGCGCTGCAACTGTTCCGGCGTGATGTCGGTGACGTCGTAATCGGGGTGTTGCTCGCCGGCGATCTGGATCAGGCTGTCGATCTGCCCGAACGGCATCCATGACTGCATCGACAAGCCCGTTCGGCATGCTTCGCTTCGCCCAAGATCGCCAGCGGAGAGCATGACCTCCGCCCCCTCGGCCTCGCACAGATTCGCGCGTCTTGTTGGCGTCGTCGTGCTTCCTCGAGATAGGCGATGGCGATATTCGCCCCTTCGCGCGCGAACAGCACGGCGGTGGCACGGCCGATGCCGCTGTCGCCGCCCGTGATGATGGCGACCTTGCCCTTCATTCGGCCGGAACCGGGATAGCGCGGCTGCCATTCGGGCTTGCGATCCAGCGCGCTTTCGTGGCCGGGCATGTCCGGCTCTTCGGCGATGGGCTTCGATGAAAGTGGCGTCTTTCGGCTTGTCCAGCGTGTCGGTCATGGTCGTCGTCCTGCAAACGTGAGTGTCCTGCAGGATCAACGGGCCCTGTCGGAGCAGCGTTCCGCACACCGTCGCCCGACAGGCTCAACCCATCCCGAGTGCAGCCTTGTAGGTGTCGAGGATCATTTCCTGTTCGCTGCGGTCGTTGGGCTCCATCTTCCGCAGCCGCACGATCTGGCGCATGATCTTGGGGTCGTAGCCCACGGCCTTGGCCTCTGCGTAAACGTCGCGGATATCGTCGGCGATGCCCTTCTTTTCCTCTTCGAGGCGTTCGATACGCTCGATCAGCAGGCGCAGGCGGTCGTCAGTGGCTTCGGCCATGGGAATTTTGCTCCGGTAAGATAATGAGAATCAGTTGGCCGCTGGTTAGCGCAGGCCCGCGCTGGTGCAAGCCAGTCTGTGGACCGATTTGTGCAAAGCTGGAATTAGTGCGGCGCGGCCTCGTTCCTGGCGACACTCGCCTTCATCCTGTCCAGCTGCTCCTGCGTCGCTTCGGTCTGATGCTGTGCCTTCCATTCATCCATCGGCATCCCGTGGATCAGCTCGCGCGCCTGGTCCTTGCTGCCGTCATAACCGGCATCGCGAATCCAGTCCGCCAGGCAGTTCCGGCAGAAGCCCGAGAGGCCCATCAGGTCGATATTCTGCGCATCGTGGCGATGGCGCAGGTGGCGCACCAACCGGCGAAAGGCGTCGGCAGCCACGTCATCGGGCAGCATCTCCAGGGGATCTTGCGTATCGCTCATCTTATGTCCTTGTGTTGTCGCCTTCGACTGTCATAGGCGTGGGCCATGGTAAAGCTCGATACAAGCAGACTTGGCCCGCGTGGCCGCAAGGTCAAGATCCTCGCCACGACGGGGCCCGCCTGCAACGACATCGATACCCTTCGCCGCCTGTTCCAGGCCGGGGCCGACGCCTTCCGCGTGAACATGAGCCATGGCGAGCACGAGGTTCATGCCCGGACCATCGCGCACATTCGGCAGCTGGAGAAGGAATTCCACCGCCCCATCGCCATCCTTGCCGATCTGCAGGGGCCAAAGCTGCGCGTGGGCACCTTCAAGGATGGCCGCGCCACCATCCCGCATGGTGCGACATTCAAGTTTGACCGGGTGGGCACGCCGGGCGACGCCACCCGCGTCGAACTGCCGCATCCGGAAATTTTCCACGTCGTGGAAGAAGGCCAGCGCCTGCTGGTGAACGACGGCAAGATCCGCCTGCGCGTGCAATCCGTCAGCAATGGCGAAATCACCTGCAAGGCAGAAGTCGGCGGCGTTATCTCCGACCGCAAGGGCGTGAACGTGCCCGATGCCGAAATCCCGATCCCCGCGCTGACGGACAAGGATCGCAGGGATCTTGCCTTCGCGATGGAGCACGGGGCCGACTGGATTGGTCTCAGCTTTGTCCAGCGTCCCGATGACCTTGCCGAGGCGCGCAAGCTGATGAACGGGCGCGGTGCCTTGTGCGCCAAGATCGAGAAGCCGCAGGCGATCCGCCGGCTGGACGAGATTATCGAGATGGCGGACGGCATCATGGTGGCGCGCGGCGATCTGGGCGTGGAGCTGGAGCCACAGGAAGTCCCGCCGCTGCAAAAACGGATCGTCAACAAGACGCGCCTGACCGGCAAGCCGGTGATCGTCGCCACGCAGATGCTGGAATCGATGATCGAAAGCCCGGCGCCCACGCGCGCCGAAGTCTCCGATGTGGCCAACGCGGTTTACGACGGGGCCGATGCCGTGATGCTGAGCGCGGAAACAGCAGCGGGCGACTGGCCCGAAGAGGCGGTGCTGATGATGGATTCCATCGCCCGGCAGGTCGAAAAGGACGAGGGATACAAGCAGCGCGTGCGCATGCTGGATACCCCGCCCGACGCCACGCTGGCCGATGCGCTGTCCCACGCCTGCATGACGATTGCCGACACCGTGAACATCAGCGCGATTGCCGTGTTCACCAGTTCCGGCAGCAGCGCCCGCCGCGTGTCGCGCGAACGCCCTGCCGTGCCCGTGATGGTGCTGACCCCGTCAATGCAGGTCGCGCGGCGCGTGTGCCTGTTATGGGGCGGGCATCCGATCGCCACCAAGGACATCGGCAGCTTCGAAGAGATGATCGCCAAGGGCAAGCGCATGGCGCTGCGCCACGGCTTTGTCGGCGAAGGCGCGCGCATCGCCATGCTGGCCGGCGTACCCTTCGGCCAGGCAGGGGCCACGAACCTGGTGCATGTGGTGAACGTGCAGGGTGACGAGCTGGACGATTACGACGAATGATGCCGCCAGAGGCGGAAAAGAGATCCCCGAAGGACAATGACTATGCAGAAACAAAACTGGTTCGACCGGCCGGACCAGGCCGAACTGCGCGACAGGCTGCGCGCAAACCGCAGGCACTGGCTTGTGACCGGCGCTGCCGGCTTTATCGGCTCCAACCTTGTCGAATCGCTCTTGCAGCTCGACCAGACCGTTACCGGGCTCGACAATTTCGCCACCGGCCATGCCTATAACCTGAAACACGTGGAAACCTGCGTGGGCGACAAATATGCCAATTTCACGCTGGTCGAAGGTGACATTCGCGACCGCGACACCTGCGCAGCCGCTGTCGACGGGATCGACGCCGTCCTGCACCAGGCTGCGCTGGGATCCGTGCCGCGTTCCATCGAAGACCCGCGCACCAGCCACGATGTGAACGTCACCGGCTTTCTCAACATGCTCGATGCCTCCCGCCAGGCTGGCGTGCAAAGCTTCGTCTACGCCGCGTCCAGCTCCACCTACGGGGACGAGCCGCAGCTGCCCAAGATAGAGGAGCGGATCGGCAATCCCCTCTCTCCCTATGCTGCCACCAAGCTGTTCGACGAGATTTACGCCGATATCTATCGCCGCACCTATGATTTCTCCTCGGTAGGTCTGCGCTATTTCAACGTCTTCGGTCCGCGGCAGGATCCGCAAGGAGCCTATGCCGCCGTGATCCCGAAGTGGACCGACCTGATGATCGACGGGCAGCCGATCACCATCAATGGCGATGGTGAGACAAGCCGCGATTTCTGCTTCGTCGACAATGCCGTACAGGCCAACTTGCGCGCTGGACTGGCGCAGCTTCGCGGCAGGAACGAGGTCGTGAATGTCGCCGTGGGACAACGCACCACACTGAACGAGTTGTTCTCCCGCATCCGCAGCGAACTGGCGAATTACCAGATCGTTTATGACAAGGAGCCGGTCTACGCAGACTTCCGCAAGGGCGACGTTCGCCATTCGCTGGCATCGATAGACAAGGGCCGCGACCTCCTGGGCTATTCACCCACCCACACGATCGTCACCGGTCTTGAAACCGCCATGCCGTGGTATGTCGAGGAACGCCGCCGCGTAATCGCGGATTTCAACGGCTAGCGCAGGGCCGGGCCGGTGGGACGGCCGGCCTGCCATGCGGTAGCCCGGTTGGAGAGGGTATAGGGCTGCGTGGACACCCGATCGGCGTTGTATGGTCGCAACCCGAGGTCGGTACCGATATCATCATCCTCGGACCGTGCGGCTCCTGCTCCTGCGCAGACCATGTCCTCGCGCGCACCAGCAGGATCGGCAACCAGCCCACGAAGCGGCCTGCCACCGGCCAGCGAGC
The DNA here is from genome assembly GCA_963783265.1 of uncultured Alphaproteobacteria bacterium. Classification (GTDB taxonomy): domain Bacteria; phylum Pseudomonadota; class Alphaproteobacteria; order Sphingomonadales; family Sphingomonadaceae; genus Alteraurantiacibacter. Next base: position 76,019 of record CAWAMU010000018.1, read on the forward strand.
GATAGCGATTGCGCTGTGAAAGGATGCGGCCGCCGTCGCGTGCCAGCGCACCGTATGATCCACTCATTTCTCCCGAATACCGGCGGCGCGGCGCGAACGCGATGTCGTTGCCATAGGCGTGCACATAGCTGTCACCCGATACGCGCGGTATGCGCTGGGCGACGCGGGTAAAGCGGTTGCGCAAGAGGCTGACCTGCAACTGCGCTTTGTCTGCCCGGTTGGCGAAGCACGCCTGCCCCGCCGGCTCCGCGGCGGACACCAGCATTACCTTGTCATGGTCGGTGAACAGGCTGTCGGCGATGGTAACGCGGCCATGCCGGTCGCCCCGCCTGGCGGTCACATCGATCATCCCATCGCGGCAGGCGGAAAGCGCCAGATAGGCGACCCAGAGCCGGTCCGTCCCGTCGCGCACGGTTATGCAATCGCCGCCCTCCTCCTGCGCGTCGAAGCCGGATTGCGAGAGTGAGAAGCCCACCAGCACCACGTTCTCGACACCATCAAGATAGAAGGCCGAGCCTGCGCTGCGATCGAGGATGCGCGGCGCGCTGCAACCGCCGTCTACCGTGACATTCGAACCAGGGCGAAGGGGAGCCTGAAGCACGATGGGTTGCGCGCCCGCTGGCAGCTCGAACAGGATATAGCCGCCCCCTTGCGCGCGGGCCGTCTCCACAGCGCGGCGCAAGGTGCCTTCGCGAGGGGAACGGGCATCATCGGCTATGGAGGTGACGCGCAAGAGCCGTTGGCCCAGCCCACCCGTGGTGTCGGCCGCATCGGCAAAACCATCGCGCCGGGTAAGGTAGTCTGCAGCAACAACCCTGCCATCGCGCACAGTCAGGCCGGACCGGCACCCCTCTTCAGCCGGGGTGGGTGCATCGACACTGCGGGCCGTGGTGAGCAGGGGAAGCGCAATGGCCAGCGCCGCCAATACCAACAGCGCGAAAGCGGCAAGGCGCAGGGAAGGCGGGCGCGTCACCCTGTCCCCTTCGGAACGATATGCCGCCAGATACCGCCGGCGAGGCGAAGATTCTCCGGGGCGCTCGAAAGCACGATACGCAATTGGTCGAGATAGGCTTCGCGCCAGCGGATGGTGAATTCCTCCAGCGCCTCGCCCTCCCTTGGATAGGGCAGTTTGGCCAGATGGTATTCGATCTTGCCGTTGCGCCATTGGGGTACGGCGAACACCGATGGTGCCTTCTGCTTGTATGCAAGGCGGGAAGCGAACCCGGCATAGGTAATTTCCTGCCCTTCAAAAGCGATCCGCGGGGCAGCCACATTCATTGCCCCGTCGATGGCAATGGTGAGCGTGGCACCCTGCGACAACGCCCTTACAGCCTGGCGGGCAACCTGCGCTTCTGTCTGGTCACTGGTGCTGATGAGCTGCCGCTTGAAGGATACCGACGGGAGGCCGGGGGTGGAAGCCATCCAGCGGTTCTCGAAACCCAGCAATTCCAGCGCCAGCGGGCCTGTAAACATCGCGCCGATATGGGCGGAAGCGAAAATCACCCCGCGACCCTGATCGACGAGCGGCTGCACCAGTTCCTGCAGCGGATCGAGCTCGCATACCTTTTCCAGCACCTGGCCGGCTTCTTCCATGCGGCATTCGAGCCAGTCGTAGATAAGTCGGTCGGCCAGCAGGCCCCACTTGCCGCGCCGCTCCCACTCCTCCCGGTCGGGGAAGCGATCTGCATCGCGGAATTGCCAGGCCCAGTCGAAGCGGGCCTTGGGGATATGCAGGTCGTCGACACGGTCCCAAAGTGCTTCCAGCCCCCGACCGAAATCGTCGGGTAAGCCCGCTTCGCGCGATTCCAGCAGGTGATCGTAGAGGCGCATGGCCGCTTCCTGCCGCCCGGCCTGGTTCAGCGCCGATGCCGCTGCCCTGCGCAACTCGACGCTATCGGGCTGGTTCAGGCAGGCCGCCACCATCAGGTCGGCAGCCCGATCGTAGTCGCCTGCCCCCTTCAGCGCCCTGCCCAACCACACATTCAGGTGATTGAGCTGCGGTGCCAGTTCCAGCGCGCGGGCAAGGTCGATGCGGGCGGCGCGAAAGTCGTTCTTGATCAGCAGCGTCTCTCCGCGCCGGGCAAGCGCGCGAACATTGTCGGGTTCCAGCTCAAGCGCGCGGCCGAACCGCTCGATCGCCTCATCACGGCGGGCAAGCGCAAGTAGCGCATCACCTACTTCCATGTGAACGACGGCGTTGTCGGCGCCGGGGTCGTCGAGATCCGGGGCGCGGGCCAGCACCTCGTCGTGACGCTCTCGCTTGTTCAACAATTGCAACCACGGCGCAAGCTGCTCCATGTCATTCTCATCCCCGCGTGCTTGCAGCAGGCCAAAGGCGCTCTCGCTGCGATCGGCACGAATGAATGCTTTCAGCGCCAGCGCGGTGATCCGCTCACCCGGAGGCCAATCGGGGAAGCTCTCTGACAGATCTGCGGCAAGATCGAATTCCCTGGCTTTCAGCAGCCGGGTGAGGACCACGCCGATGCCGGAATCGTCGCCCTGATGATTGCGGACGAGGTCGGCAAATAATGGCCGGGCCTCTTTCCTGTCGAACTCCCACACCAGACGGGCGCGTGTAACCTTGTCGGCATTGCTCGCGTTGGGAGAGCGGATAAGCAAAACCAGTATGTCGGCCGCTTCCCGGTTCCTGTCCTGGTCCATTAACGGGCGTATGATTTCCATACGCACGCGCTGGCAAATGTCAGCATCGTCGAGATCGAACGACGCGAGTTGGGATGGTTCTATCTTTTGCGCCTGCCGCAAACGAGAGACTAGCGCATCAACCTTGTCCGCCTGTTCTGTCATGCCGTGATCGTTCATAAAGAGTCTCGTTCAGGCCGTCTCAGCATGATCACACCAACGATCAATATCGCTGCAAGTGCCCCGGCAAGGATCAGCAGGATTTCCAGCATCCGGCTTTCCTCACGTTCGGCTGGCGGCATGGGCTGTGTAATCAGAACCAGATATTTGCGCTGCTCCAGCCCACGCAGGCGGGCCTGTTGCAGTGTGCTTCGTGCAGAAGCCAATGTCTCAGCCGCTGCTTCGCGCTCCGCAACGGCAGTTTCGAACGCTGCGACTGAGCGCCCCAGCGAAGCATCGTCGTCGGACCCGCCAAGACGCTGTTGCTGCTCGGCAATCTGCCGTTCCAGCGCTTGCACGCGCGCATTGAGCCGCGGCAGGAAGGGGCTTTCGGTAAGTCCATTGGCGACCAGCGCCTGCCGCTGTGCCTCGGCTTCGGCCAGTTGTACTTCAAGGCTGTTGATGATGGTATAGATACCCTGCGCCGAGAGGCGCGGATCGAGCTCGGCCTGCCGGGTCTGCACTTCCTGCACGCGCGCCTGAGCCTGGTTCAACTGGTCCTGCGCATCCTCCTCGACGGACAGGAGATCGGCCAACTGATCTTCATCGATGGAGCGCGAGATATCGCCCACCTTGCTGCGTGCCAGTTCGATCAGGATGCCGGCATAACGCACTGCGTCTGCGGATGATGCCGCATCGACACTCAGGGTCAGGATCCCTTCCTGCTGATCGGCAAGAATCGTGACACGATCGCGGTAAAAGCCCAGATCGAGATTTGGACCTGCAGGTTCGTCACCCTCGAAATGGCTGATGTAGCCGTGCTCTTGCTCCATAATCTGCATGACTTCGGCAGAGCGCAGGTATTCACGCACGCGGTATCCATCGGCCATGCCGGCACCGCCCCCACCTATGCCAAGGATATTGGCGGCAGGAGACTGGGGTGCAGAATTGACAGTCTGGATCGCAAAGGATGCCTCGGTCTGGAAATAGGTTTCCTTGATGAAAGCAAAATAGGCGAGAGCCAGCAACACGGGCAACAGTCCGAACAGCGCGAGCGAACGCAGGCGCTTGGTATGGCGGCGACGTTCGCGGCGGTTGAGCTCTTCCAGGCGCGCCGAAACGTCTGCATCGGTGGGAAGCAGCGCCTCGATTTCCTTGCGTCGTTCCTCATCCTGCTCACGCAATTCCTCCTTGCGCGCTGCGCGAGTCCGGGCAGCGCGTTCAGCCTTTCGCTCTTCCGCGGTTTTCCCGGCACCCTGATCCGCATTCGTTTCCAGCAGGTCGGAAACGTCCGAGTCTGGCGCGTCATCGCGGTAGGCGGGCGAGCCGCTCCTGGCGGTCGGTTCTTTCCCACGGCCGATGGATTTTGACTTCTTCCATGCCTCAAGGCGTGCCTTGTTATCCATAACATTCGCTCGCTCGTTGTGCCGCAAACTCAGTCATTGGCAAATCCCTCCACCAGCACGCGCAGGTCGTCCTGCTCTGCCAGTTGTTCCTCAAAAGCCTTTTCGGCAGCGCTGAAATCTTCGGTCAAGACGAAGTCACCATCCTTCAGCACGGCAAATCTCCGGCCGAACTTTTCGGCAATTCGCGGCGACTGGGTGACGAAGAACATCCCTGCATTGTCGAGTTTCTGCTCAAAGGCAACTTCGCACTTGGCGCGGTAGGCGGGGGAGCCGGATCCGACACTTCCATCCACCACATAGGTATCGGCGGGAATGGCCATGCTGAGGGCGAAACCCAGCCGCGATCGCATCGATGAGGAGTACGTCTCCAGCGGGCGGTAGTAATCGTCGCCCAGTTCGGAAAACTCTGCAACATAGGCGCTGACCCAGTTTCGGGGCGCTTCGGCCAGGTCGGCGATTATCTCTATGTTTCGTGCGCCCGTCATTGCGGGATGGAAGGCACCGGCGAAACCCAGCGGCCAAGAAATACGCCCACTGCGATGTACTTGCCCGGCGGTTGGCCTGCCGAAACCCGACAGCAGATTGGCCACGGTGGTCTTGCCCGCACTGGGCGTTCCAAGAACGCATACACGATCACTTGGGTCGAACATCAGTGTCGCTTCATCCAGGATGACGCGATGATCGTTCTCCAGTCGGAATTCCTTGGTGCAATTCTCGAAACCAATCATTAGACCGCCCATGAGGCATCCTCTTCGGATGCTTCACCCGAGAAGCGGCGACGCTGTACGACGAAGCCGCCAGCAACGCAGATGGCGATGAATATCAGTGGCATCGAACTGGTTCCCAAGAGCGAGACATAGCCCTCGAACAGGCCATTGCGCAGCACCTCGATCCCATGAAAGAGCGGATTCCATGACAGCAGCTCGCGTATGTCGGGCGTCAATTCGTTGGCGGTGAAGAAGACACCCGAAATGTAGAAGAAGGGTCGCAGGAAAAGGGGCGTGGCGCGCGAAAGGGCAGGCCAGATTGTGGAGAGCGACATCATCAGGTAGCCAAAGGCACCGCCAGTCGCAACCGCGAGGAAAAAGCCCCACAAGGCAAGCGCGGGATCGTGCATTTCGAAGAACCCGAACGCCGCGTAATTGAGCAACAGCAGCACCAGGAACACCAGGATACTGTTCCCCAATTCCAGCATGAAGACTGCAAAGCCTACCAGGTTATGGCTGACTGTCGAGAATGACAGGATGTGCCGATAGGCAGTGCGCGCGCGCAAGATCGCGTTCACGGCGTAGCGCGCGCAAAGATACGGCACGATGCCCGAGCAGATGAAGCTGAGGATATCGGTATCGATCGGAACACGGCGGTCCAGCGCGACAAACAGGATGTAGATCACCGCGATCCAGGCGAGCGGCACGATATATGCCCAAAGATAGCCGATGGCATCGCCGGTGTAGCGCGAACCTATTTCACGCAAGATGATAGCTTTGATCTTGCGCAGCCAGATCGAGACTGCACCCATAGGCCCGGTGCTTGGTGCGCTGCTCATCTGATCCGTGTCGCTGTGCTGGCCAAGCTGGAAACACCGCTGATGGCCCGAAGGACTTTCTGAGTCTGGTTGAAAGGCGCGAAGCTGACATAAACGATGTCGCCCGGCATCAGCGGAAAGCTGGTGGCGGCAAAGATGTTCGATGGCTCGCTCATGTTCATGCGATAGATAACGTCCTGGCCGGTATCGTTTGCCATGCTGGAGCTGCGGCGGAATACGAACACGCCGGTCGGATCGGCCGAGTTGTCCTCAAGGCCGCGCGCATTGCCCAGCGCGTCCATCAACATGTAATCGTTACGCGGAAGCGGTACGCGTGCAGCTTCGCCCACAGCCCCCATGATGATATAGAACCGGCTGTCCCGGCGCAGTGAAATCACATCGCCCGGCATCAGGGCAATGTCGTAATAGGGATCGGAATACAGCGTATCCAGCCCGACCTCGGCAGTTACGCCATCACGGTGAACCTCGACCACGTATTCGGCGCCTTCTTCGCGAATAAGGCCTGCCGCTCCGACAATGGCGGAAAGTGTCGAAGATTGCGGGGTTAGCGGCACCGCGCCGCCCTCTGCGACATCGCCTGTTACCGTAACGCTTCGGCCGGTTGAACCGGTGCGCGTGACGTAGACTTCCGGGCGGAAAAGTTGGCGCACCAATCGCTGCCGGATAGCGGTCGTCAATTCGGCAGTCGTCAAACCATCGGCCTGGACCTGTCCGGCAAATGGCAACGTAACAGCGCCATCCTGGGCAACTTCGACGCTATCCATCGTGACAGGTGACACGATCGTTTGCGGGAAGCTGCCATTCCCGGAAGCCTCGCTAATGGTCACGCTGACGATATCCCCGCGACGCAGTGTCTGGAAATCGGTTGTCCCAGCCGTGCGGAAAATATCCGGCACCAGCGCGACAGCACCTGCACTTTCAACTTCTCCCTGCCATTGTGTGATTGGCACCAGCAGAACCTCGCTGCGGCCACTTTCAACGACTTCGGACGTGGAAGGGCCACCCCTGGGCAACGCGCAAGCTCCCAGCAATCCGGCACTGAGCACAACGAGCAAGGTGCGAAAAACGAATTTCATTGGATCATCCCGATTTTCCATCCATTCCCGAGCGTGCACAATATCAAGCTTCACAAAGCTGGATAAAGGTTCGCAGGGATTGTTCGTCGGAAAACCTTTCGCCGACAAATCCTCTGGCCGTGTCACTGGCCGTTGCGTCGGACTGGAAACGCGTCGCCAGCTCGCGGACCTTTTCGCATGTTGCCGCCATGTTCGGATTCTCTACATCGTCGAGGATGTAGCCCGTCTCACCTTCAATGAAGCATTCCGAAGAGCCGCCGGTTGGCGTGGCAACGACCGGAAGCCCGGCTGCCTGCGCCTCGATCAAGACATTCGGCAGTCCCTCGAATTGCGATAGCAGCACCTTGACGTCCATCTTGTTGTACCAGAAGCCGACCGAGCGTGTGCGGCCAACCAGCAGGAATTTGCTGGTCAGGCCAAGCTGATCAATCTGCTCCTCCAGCAATTCGCGCAAACGGCCGTCACCCAACAGGATGAAGCGAGTATCGGGAAAGCGGGAGTGATACTCTGCTGCAAATCTCACCCATAACCCGGGCTGTTTCAGCGGCTCCAGGCGGAAGACGCCACCCAGCGTCACGGTTGCATTCTCGGTATTCCGGGAAAAATCGAGCCATTTCTGCTCGTCCTCGGCAGCGACTGCGGCTTCGCAACGCGTCACTGCGTTATAAAGAACCCTCACCTCATCGTCAGGCAGGTCGAGCCAGCGCGCATATTCTACGGCTACCAGCTTGCTGTTGCAGATCAGTGAGACGCCCGGCATTTTCGCCATCGCGCGAAACATGATCTCGTATTCGGGGCGTTCGCGCTCCTTGCGGACGCTTGGCGGAAGGCCACGGAAGACCAGGTGGATCTTCGGCACTCCCGCGAACAGGGCGGCAAGCGCGCCATAAAGCGTGGCGCCGTCCTGCCAGACACTTGCGATATCGATCTTCTCGTCGCGATAATAGGGGGCCAGGCGGGTCACACCGTAATGAATTTGGGGAGGCAGCATCGAATAGAGGATCTGGCAATCTTCATCGAGTTCGATCTGGCGGGACGCCGACACCGGCTTCATTGCTTCGATCTCGACCACGTCGATCTCCTCCGCCTCAAGGTCCGGCAGGAAGAAGTCGTTGGGCTTTATCTCGTTTTGCAGCAAAGTTTTCACGACGACAGAAACCTTGTCGAGGCCGCCATATTCCGACTTGAGCAAACCCGCGAGCCGCGTCAACTGCCGTTCCGCGCCGCCTGCGCCCAAGCCACCCGTGACAAGAGCAATACGCTGTTTGTCGCCAGGAGTGCGCACTTCGCGGTTCGCGTATTTCTCCATCAAGCATTCAAGCGAGAGCAAGCGACAGTCCAGCCCCCGCAGATCGCGATCAGGCGCAAGTCGGCGCAGGCAAGCCACCTTTTCGCGCCAGTCGTCGAGCAACAATTCCTTGTCCTTACCCGGCGTAAGGCTCTCCGCGACGTGATCCATCACCTCGATAGCGTCGGCAAACTGACCACGCTTGGCGATGCGGGTCGCATAGTGGGTTCTTGCGCGAACATCGTCGGGCTCGGCTGCAATCAATTCTCGGTAAAGAGCATAGGATTCATCGTGCGAGCCAATCCTTTCGAGCATGGCTGCCCGAACAAGCAGGATTTCGCGCCCTTCGGCACGAGCCGGATAATGGCGATCCATCAACTCACGCGCATCTTCGACGCGATTGCGCTTTACCAGCGAGCTGACAAGCTGCCGGATGATAACCTCGTTTGCGGGATGTTCATCATACAAGGCCTCCCAGACTGGCGCAGTCTCCGGCACCAGCTTTGCCTTGTCCTTGATCTGCAATTCCAGCAGCTTTGCGTCGAGATCGAGAAAGACCTCGTCGCGGAAAGTACTCAGGTTTTCCACTGCAATCTGCGCGTTACGCAGACTACTGCATGTGGCCAACATGACGCGGAGGCGCTCTATCGCTTCATCGATGGTCTCGAATGAAGCTTCTGGCGACAAGGCGATGTTTTTCATAACAATTCAATCGTTTCTTGGGGAGGAACAGGAGGAGAATGAGGAAATTCGTTCATGCCGCCTGTCTGTCCAGCTTGTGCTGGCATTTGGCGATGTTGCGATCGACCTGCTCTTTATTGTCACTCAACGGCCGCATCGCCTGGAAATATTCAAGCGCCAGTTCCCACTGCTCGGTCTTCATTGCTCCGACAGCGGCGCTCTTTGCAGCGAAGATGTTGTCCGGGTCCAGGTCGAACAGCTTCTTGCCAAGAGCCAGCCTTTTCTCAAACTGAGAAGGCTCCAGAACCTTGATCTGCTGGCTGAGCGCGTTCGCCAGCTTCTTCTTTTCCTTGTCGACGCGCTCACCCGATTCATCGAATTTTGCCACCTTGTCGAGCAGTCTACGCGCCTCGTCAAAGCGCCCTTCGTGAGTCAATTCGCGTACCTGGCGTATGGATCGACCCACCAAGCGGTCAAGCTTCACCAGCGCATCTTCGCGATCCTCTTGCTGAGTCTCTTCGGAAGCCACGATCAATTGCAACTGATCGATGGCCACCTCATAGCGTTCAGCATAAATCGCAGCGCGCGCCAGAGACCAGGAAAGTCTGAGATCAAAGGGGGCACCGGTGACTTCCAGCAGCAGCTGGTCGACGGCTGGTTGATAATTACCCAGCGCATAGTTCGAGCGCCCCGCAAGCAGATGCATCTGACGGAATTCCAGCAAGGCACCGCGTGCTTCGGCAAAGGTCTGCAGAACTTCCTCGTGATCGCCCACCTTGTAGGCTTCACGCGCGCGCGTGCGGAAAGCCTTCTCCAGTTTGCGGTTTGCCTTGCGCGCGTTGGCCTCCAGTACGAGGCGGGCACCACCGATCAGTTGCGCCGCCTTTACGAGGTTATCTGCCTCCAGGGCGTCCTCACCTTCTTCGAGCCAGTCAACCCGGCGGCGCTCGGACCATTCATAGACGTCGTACGACATGTCCCCCGACGTCTCTCGACCGATCGCGAGCTGCATTCCGATGGCCTGCAGGTCCGCCGCACAACATTTTTCTGCAATTGACAGAGCCGTGTCGTCCGACATTCTGCGAGATTGTCCGAGAAGGTACAGTAACCTTTCGATCGAGCGCTTCTTGATCGCGGATTGCCAGAGTATGGCCAGCGCATCTTCATGCTCGGGATAGCGCTCGAGCACTTGAGCCACCCAGTCGTCCTTCTTTGCTTGCGCGTTACGACCACTGTCCAGAAGATCGAGGATTTCACTTGCCGCTTCAAGTGCGTTTTCACCTCTGAAGAAGAGCTGTTTCCACCGCGCAATGGCGAGATCCGTCTGGCCTACGGCAGCCGCCGAACGAGCAACAGTGGCATAGATATCAGGAAACTCGATCTCGTCTCCCAATAGCGTTTCGCCAAACGCGAGTGCCTTTTCATATTCTCCCATTTCGTAGATCGAAACAAGCCAGGCTTCCAAATCCAGATCAGTGAGATTGCTATCCTTGCTCAAACCTTCGTAAAAGGCGAGCGCGCTTTCATAATTGCCAAGCCTGTAATCAAGCCGGGCCTGCTCTAGCAGAAGGGGCTGATTATTCGGATACTTACGCACCGCCTCGCGCAATGTCCGCGATGCGATGAATACATCCTCGGCTGTGGTTGCATCATCCAGAATCTTTCGGTCGAAACCTTCGATAACGGCTAGATCGCTATTTTCCCGCGCCGGGAAGTGAAAGAATTTCTCATTCCAGTCCAGGAAAAGCTGATCGGCAAATTCTTCGGTGAAATGGGTAAGATCGCGCCCTTCTTTCTTCAGGGCATTTTCCTGGCCGAACTCAAGCATCATCCTCGTGGGATTGTAGCACGCGACGCCCAGCTTCTCGCAGGCTGCCACGACATCGTTGATATTGCCTGTACGCTTTTCCAGCCGCTGTCCATTGCCTGCGTACGCGTCGACATGGGTTGTTACGATCAGCTTGTCACGCCCGACCTTGTCGACGATATCCGACAGTGCCTTGACGATGCCTTCGCGACTCTCGGTGCTGACGCGTACCTTCTTCAGCAAATCCTGATTTTCGGTCGACATCCTTCCGAACGCCGACTGGGCCTCCAGCCATTCATGCAACGCTTCTGGAGAGTTGCGCGAAGCCAGTTCGGAAAAGCGATTGCGTAATGAGGGTTCGGACAGAAGCTCGTCGAACCGGCGGTAAAGGTAGTTGATCTGCACCGCCAGGCCATCGATCAGGAATTTCTTCGCGGAAGATACCTCGACAAAAAAGATATCCGGCAGCGCGGGCATTGGATCCGAGTAAGTCGAATCCTTCGTGTCGCGAAACAGCACCGGCCGGACATGTTCCGGAATCTCGATTTCACCGAGCATGAAACGCAACTGCTGGCGCGCTTCGAATGCGGTGTGTGTGAACCCGTAATTCTTTGTCTTCTCAAGAACAAATTCATGGGTCGCACGGGCCCGTGCGATCGCCGTATGTATCCGGCAGGTTCCAATCGGGCAAATTATCGACATATCGTTTTCTATGCAGCCAAAAAGACGTCTAGCGTATCAAAGAGACCAGTAATTGTATTTTTTCTCATATTCTTTGACGGGCAATACCGATTTCAGATCAACGAGGGCGCCGCCTTCATTCAGGTTTGCACCGATGAAAGTGGAAATGTCTTCCATGAAGACATCATGCCTCACAGCTATCACCAGCGCGTCAAGGTCGCTCAACCCATCCTTGTCGACAAGGTCAAGACCATAGCCGTCCTTTACCTCATCTGAATTGGCGAGCGGGTCATAGGCAATGACTTCAAGCCCGAAACTTTCCAAAAACGCGATAAGTTCCAGCACCTTGCTGTTGCGTACGTCAGGTACGTTCTCCTTGAACGTGACACCCAGAACACCGACTCGCGAACCGCGCAGGGGCGCCCCGCCCGATGCAAGCATCTGCAGGATTTCTGTTGCCACGTAGCGCGGCATGGAATCGTTGATCCGGCGTCCGGAAAGGATGACTTCGGGATGATAGCCGAGCTCTTCTGCCTTGGAAGTCAGATAATAGGGATCCACGCCGATGCAGTGGCCGCCTACGAGACCGGGCTTGAACGGCAGGAAGTTCCACTTGGTCGACGCAGCTTCCAGAACGTCGGCGGTGCGAATACCTGCCTTGCGGCAGATGCGCGCCAGTTCGTTCATCAGCGCAATATTGATATCGCGCTGGGTGTTCTCCAGCACCTTGGCAGCTTCCGCTACCTTGATCGAGGTGGCCTTGTGCGTGCCCGCCTCGATGATGATGCCGTATAGCTGCGCCATCGCCTCGGCCGTCTCCGCGTCCTCGCCGGAAACGACCTTCACGATCTTCTCCACCGGATGCTCCTTGTCGCCGGGGTTGATCCGTTCAGGGCTATAGGCCAGCTTGAAATCGGTGCTGGCCGTCATGCCCGAAGCCTCGGCAAGGATCGGGGCGCAGATTTCCTCGGTTGCACCGGGGAAAACCGTCGATTCGAATACGATCGTCGCGCCCCGCTTCATGTGCTTGCCCACGGTGTGGCATGCGCTTTTGAGGATGGAGAGATCGGGCCTGCGCTGCTTGTCTACAGGAGTCGGGACAGCGACAATAACCACGTCGCTTTCTCCGATGGACGCGGGATCGGATGTGACCTGAAGCGTCGTCGCCTCCATCTGCTCGCGGGTGAGTTCACCCGTGCGATCGAAGCCATTGCGCAACTCGGCAATCCGGCCTTCCGACACATCGAATCCCACGACGTTTTCGAGTTTCTTTGCAAAGGAGTGGGCGAGCGGTAAACCTACATAGCCGAGGCCTACGACGCAGATACGCGCCTGCTTGAAAGACAATTCGATTTCCTCTGATCAGTTGCAAATGGGCAGGTTCGCCGACGGCCTTTTCGCGATGCCCCCCTGCCATCACAATCGAGCGGCGAGCCTATAACAGAATAGTAACCTTGGTCAATTCAGTGGTCTGTCGTAGGTGAGCGCCCCATCAAAGCCAGTTCCCGAGGTACTATACTGTCCAGCGACAGCGTTTCGCGAATACGCGTGGCCGCCGCACGCGATTTGGCAAGAAATAATTCCGGTTTCCGGGCCAGGGTGAGCAATCCCTGCGCCAAGGCGACATGATCCTCGCCCGGCGCCAGCCATGCACATGAAGGGTCGGCGAATTCCGGCACCGCGCCCACGGCATTGGTGACCGGTACAAGGCCCGAAGACATTGCTTCGTCCCGGCTCACGCCTTGCGCATCATTGCGCGTGGGGCAGAGGAATATTCCTGCTGACCGATGCAATTCGGCGACCCGCTCCTGGGTTACGAAGGATTTCTCGACGGACACATTCGCATAACCCCGGATCGGTTCCACCATCTCGTCGAACAGGTGCCCTTCTCCAAGGAAGCGGAAACGAAAGCGGTCGAAGAGCTCGTGTTCCGCCAGCAGGCAGATCGCCTTGGCCGACAGGTCATTGGCATAGCGCCAGTCGCTGAAGGGCCTGATGGACAGCACTTCGAAACGGTGGTCGGCCGTTCTCTCCTCATACCGGAACAGCTCGGTATCGACCGGGCTTGGCGAAACCGTCCACCGAGGCAGTTCGCAGCCGACCGCGCGGAACGCTTCATCGGCGGAAAACTGCGACACGAAGACCATGCGGAAATTGGCGGGCCAGCGATCAACCAGCGATCGCCAGTAGGCTATTCGCCTTTCGAAGGTGGCGCGCGCCTTGTTCCAGCGGTCCAGGTTATGGCCCTCCCTCTCGGTTACCCGATAGAAAGGCATGATCTCCGCCCCGTAGATCCAGCCGTTCACCGGAATGTGGGACGGCACGTTTTCGATCACATCGGCGAAATCATCGCCCGGGGCGTGCAGGGCAACCGTATCGGGACGCTCCTGCAGGATAAGCTCGAGGGCTTGCGCGGATGTCAGCACCTTTACAGGAACTCCGTCGAATTCATAGGATTTGACCGGGGGCCGGTGGTGCCGCCAGACAACCGTGACGTCGTGCCCCAAGGCGCGATAGGCCAGCACCCGGCGATGAACGAAACCGTGATTATAAAGGCGTTCGGCAGAGGGATAGCCGCGGGAAACGATGACGATCTTCATACATCCCCGCTATCCGGCAATCGCCGCGGCATCAATGGTCAAGCCCCGCGCCGGGCGCCGCCAGCGCCAAACGTCTTTCGATCACGCAGCAGGCCGAAAGCCTTGTTCTGTATGGGAAAATGGAGCGGGCGAGGCGATTCGAACGCCCGACCCCAACCTTGGCAAGGTTGTGCTCTACCCCTGAGCTACGCCCGCTCACTGGCGCTCACCCGAAAAGCTGTTCCGGGTGGGGAGCGGCGCAGTTAGCAGCGAGTCTGGAACCGGGCAAGAGCAAACTTGCGTGGCAGCAAGAAAGCTTGCCGAGTGCCCGCTTTGCCCTTCACAATGGGCACACAAACGCCACATTGTACGGCAACAGTGAACAGCGAAACGCAGGAGCAGACACTTGGCAAGCATGGGCCTCAATATCGATGAGCAAAAAGCAGTCGAACAGTTCCGCAAGGAGGTGGTCGACCCGAGCCAGACCAAGCTCGTCATTCTCGATTTCTGGGCCGAGTGGTGCGGCCCGTGCAAGGCGCTGACCCCCGTGCTGGAAAAGGTCGCTGCCGAATATGCCGACAAGGGCGTTATCCTCGCCAAGATCAATGTCGACGAGCAGAAGTTCATCGCCAGCCAGTTCCAGGTGCAGTCGATCCCCACGGTTTATGCCATGTTCCAGGGCCAGCCCGTGGCCGACCTGACCCCCGCGCGCACCGAATCGCAGCTGAGGCAGGCGCTGGATGAAATCCTCAAGCAGGTGCCGGTGAAAGCTGGAGCCGCTGATGGCGAGGCCAGCGCAGAAGGCCAGCAAGCGCCCGATATCGACCAGCTTGTGGCCATGGGTGAGCAGGTACTGGCCGATGGCGATGCCGAGCGGGCTGCGTCTGTCTTCATGCAACTGGCACAGATGGCTCCTGAAAAACCGGAGGTGCAATCCGGCCTTGTCCGCGCGCTTGTGGCCTCCGGGCAAACCGATGCCGCACAGCAGGCCTATGACGCGCTGCCGCAGGAGATGAAGGACGACCCGCTGGTTGGCCAGGCGCACAGCGCACTGGAACTGGCAGGCACGCAGGTCGATCCCGGCGAGCTGGACGCCCTGCGCAAGGCCGCGGCCGAACGCCCCGCCGATACCGAGGCGCAGATCGCCTTCGCCGAAGCCGCCTTCGCTGCCGGAGAGCGTGACGAGGCTGCCGAGACCCTGCTCCGCTCGATCCAGGGCGGCGGCGAGGAAGGCAATGAGGAGGCCAAGGAAAAGCTGCTCAAGATGTTCGAGGCGGTGGGGATGGAAGACCCGTGGGTCTCCACGCAGCGTCGCAAGCTGTCGTTGATCCTGTTCGGATGAGCCGCAAGCTCTCCATCTTTCCGCTGACGGGCGCGATCCTGTTTCCGGGATTGCAGTTGCCGCTGCACATCTTCGAAGCGCGCTATCGCGCCATGGTGGGCGATGCCCTGGCGCGCGACCGGCGCATCGGCATGATCCAGCCCGCCGACAGCATGGAAAGCACGCCGCTCTACGATGTCGGTTGCATCGGCAAGATCGAGGATGTGGAGACCAGCGAGGATGGCCGATACAA
The DNA here is from genome assembly GCA_963783265.1 of uncultured Alphaproteobacteria bacterium. Lineage (GTDB taxonomy): Bacteria > Pseudomonadota > Alphaproteobacteria > Sphingomonadales > Sphingomonadaceae > Alteraurantiacibacter. Next base: position 91,456 of record CAWAMU010000018.1, read on the forward strand.
TATCATACTTACCGGCGAATCCCGCTTCCGCGTGTTGCGCGAACTGGAGGTGACCACGCCGTTTCGCCAGGTCGAGGCAGAGCTGATCGAGGATCCCAAGGAGGAGTATCTCTCGCTGGGCGAGCGCGCGAGTTTCGAACATGAATCGCGCAAGTTTGCCGATAGCCAGGGCTACGCGATAGACTGGGACTCGGTTGCGCGGCTGGATGATGTTTCGCTCATCAACGGCGTCTCGCAAATCGCCCCGTTCGACGCTGCCGCCAAGCAGGCGCTGCTGGAAGCACCGAACCTGCGCGAACGCTGCGACCTGCTGGTGCAGTTGATGGAGTTCTTCGGCCGGGGCGACCCCGACGATGAACACGTGACTCTTCAGTAATTTGTTTTCCGATCCGGCCTCCGCCGGATCGTCCTCGCTAGATGCGCAGCAAGCTGCGCCAGCTGCGGGCGGCCAGTCGGCCTTGCGGTTCACTGATCGTGAACCGTGCCTCGCTTTGATCTCGCAAACTGAGATGGTTCGGTCGCGCCAAGCGACCGCAAGCGCGAACGCGCGCCCGAGTTAATACGAGGAAAGCCAAGCAGCGCGGACGCGCTGCGCCCGGCGCCTGAGGGCCTAAACCAAAAATGCCCCGCGAAGCCCGTCTATCACATATTGCGCCGCCAGCGCTGCCAGCAGCACGCCCAGCAAGCGGGTGATGACCGCTTCCACGCGGTCGCCCAGCAGCTTGATCAGCGGTCCAGCGGCGATCAGGGCAAGCATCGTCAGCACCAGCACCGCGGCCAGCGCGGCCAGCACGACGAGATCCTGCTCCAGCCCTTGTGCCTCGTTCATCAGCAGCATGATGGCGGCGATCGCGCCAGGGCCGGCCAGCATCGGCATGGCCATGGGGAAGACGGAGACATCCTCCACGTGCTCGCGCGTGGCGCGTTCGGCGCGTTCCTCGCGACGCTGGGTGCGCTTTTCGAACACCATTTCCCATGCGATCCAGAACAGCATGAAACCGCCGGCAATGCGGAAGCTGTCGAGTTCGATGTGGAGCGCGCGCAGCAGGTCTTCCCCGAACAGCGCGAACACCAGCAGGATCGCGAGCGCAATCAGGCTGGCACGGATCGCCATGTTGCGGCGCTGTGCGCTATCTGCCGCTTTGGTCAGGCCCGCATAGATCGGCGCACAACCGGGCGGATCGATCACCACGAACAGGGTGACGAAGGCAGAGATGAAAAGCTCGCTCATGTCCTATTCCCCAGCCGGAACCGCGAAATTCAGCGCTTCCTCCACCACGCCCTCTCGAACCCATTGCACAATCACTCGGCGTGGGCCGCTTTCGGGGTGCAGCCATGTCCATTGCAAGGTGCCGTCATCGGAAGTGGTGCTACCGGAACGATCGGGAGCCGCCGTCGACAGCAGCGGAATTTCCGGCAGGTCCGTCCCGGCTACAGGACAATCCGCCACCCTGCCCTCGATCGCCGTCATGCCCGGCACGATGATCGCATCTTCCGGCAGTTCTTCTTCGGGCTGCCGCACTGGCTGCGGATTGTCGAGCGCGCCGAGATCATAGGTGTATTTGTAACTGTTGTCGCTTTGCAGCTCCCACGTGGTGACATAGCTGCCAACCTGTCCGTCCGGCTCCTGGAACCGGCCGAAGCTGACGGCCAGCGTGCCGTCGCAACTTGCCCAGACGGTGTTCGGCGTCCACGCAACGGGCACGGGAGGATCGTCCTGCTGCGCCAGCCACGGCTGCGCGGGGATCGGGCCGCCTACGCCGTGAATGACTGCACCCGGCGCGGCGTATTCCAGGAATGCGGTCCACTGCCCTTGCTCGCGCGCCATCTTGGCAAAGGCGATATCGGCGGCGGCTACCCGGCCGGGGTCGCCGATGGAACCCTGACGCTCCAGGAAGGCAGTCGCGGCACGCCGCTCACGCTCGACACGCTGCGCCTGCGGACTGGCGCAAGCGGCAAGCATGGCGACAGCGGCAAGAACGGCAACGGCAGGGGCGATAGTGACGCGTGAAATCATGTTCGCGCCCTGCTCTTGGCGAACCGCTTTGTAAAGGCTCCGGATGCCTGCCGGATCAGAACGCGATATCCGTCAGGATATAGACGACGGCATTCAGTGCCAGGATCAGCACGAGGGGGGAGAAATCTATGGCGCCGGTAGCCGGCAGGAAGCGGCGGATCGGCTTCAGCAGCGGATCCAGCAGCGAGTTGATCGAGTTGTAGACCTGCATCAGGAAGTCGTTGCGCGGGCTTACCACGTTGAAAGAAAACAGCAGCCCGATGATGAACTGGATAATGACAAGGAACACGATCGCCTGGGCAATCATGGAGATAATCTGGACTAGGGCGATCACGCCGGTCTCCCGCAAGGGTGTTTCAGTTTGAAGAGTGTATCAGCTAGGTAATACGGGTCAAGAAATCCGCAAGGTCCAGTAACTCCTAGGCACTCACCAGCGTGCCCGCGCCGCGACTGGTGAAGAACTCCAGCAGCATTGCATGGGGCACGCGCCCATCCAGCACCACTGCCGCCTCGCAGCCGCCTTCCACGGCGTGGACGCAGGTTTCCAGCTTGGGGATCATGCCGCCGCTGATCGTGCCATCCGCGCGCAGTTTCGCGATATCGGCGGGGCGAAGGTCTGTCAGCAGCTTGCCGTCCTTGTCCAGCACGCCAGCCACATCGGTCAACAGGAACAGGCGCGCCGCACCCAGCGCGGCTGCAACAGCGCCCGCCATCGTGTCGGCATTGATGTTGTAGGTGTTGCCCTCGGCATCGCTGGCAATCGGGGCGATGATGGGGATCATGCCTGCGCCGCTGGCGGTTTCCAGTATGGTGGTGTCAACGTGCTTGGGTTCACCCACGAAACCAAGGTCCACCACCTGCTCGATCTGGCTGTCGGGATCTTTCACCGTGCGGCTCACCTTTTCGGCCAGCACCATCTTGCCATCCTTGCCGGATATGCCGATGGCCTTGCCGCCCGCCTGGTTGATCCAGCCGACCAGTTCCTTGTTGATCGCGCCGGACAATACCATTTCGGCGATGCGCGCGGTTTCCTTGTCGGTCACGCGCAGCCCGTCGATAAACTGGCTTTCAACGCCCAGTTTCTTCAGCATGGCGCCGATTTGCGGGCCACCGCCATGCACCACCACCGGGTTGATGCCGACGGCCTTGAGCAGCACGATATCCTCGGCAAAATCGCGCGCGGCCTCGGGATCGCCCATGGCGTGGCCGCCGTATTTCACCACGAAGCTGCGCCCGGCATACCGCTGGAAATATGGCAGCGCCTCGATCAGTGTCTCGGCCTTGGCCAGCATCCTGTTTTCGTTCGTTTGGGTCATGTTGGGGAAACGCTTAGCCCGCAGCGCCCCCAGCGCCAATAGAATCGTACCGCCAATAGCATCTTGCAGGCGCGGCCCTGTGGTGGGACAGGTGCATCCGATGAAACGCAAGCAATATGAAGAGCTGCTCGAACCGCTCGAGCATGAACTGGTGGCCATGGCGCGCTGGGCAAAAACGACCGGCGAACGCATCTGCGTGCTGTTCGAAGGCCGCGATACGGCAGGAAAGGGCGGCACGATCAAGGCGATCAGCGCCCGCATCAATCCGCGCCAGTGCCGCGTCGTTGCCCTACCCAGGCCCAGCGATGTGGAGCGCACCCAATGGTATTTCCAGCGCTACGTCCCGCACCTGCCCGCCGCTGGCGAGATCGTGCTGTTCGATCGCAGCTGGTATAATCGCGCGGGCGTGGAAAAGGTGATGGGTTTTGCGAGCGGCGAGCAGGTCGACAAGTTCCTGCGTGAAGTGCCGACGTTTGAAAAGCTGCTGGTGGATGACGGTATCCGCCTGTTCAAATACTGGCTTTCGGCAAGCCAGGAAAGCCAGGAAGAACGCTTTGCAGAGCGGCTGGAAGACCCGCTCAAGCGCTGGAAGCTCTCTCCCATCGATATCAAGGCGCGCACGCTTTACGAAGATTACAGCAAGGCCCGCGAGGCGATGTTCGCTGCCACGCATACCGAGCACGCGCCCTGGACAGTGGTGGATTACAACGACCAGAAGCACGGGCGGCTCACGCTGATGCGTGACTTGCTTGATCGCCTTCCCGATACCCAAGTGCCGCACGAGGAACTTGACTGGCCCGAGCTGGGGCATCCCCCGGTGCAGGAGAATTTCGACCTGATCCAGCCAATAGCGCCCTTCCCGCTGGAGGATTGAGGCCGTGGCGCGACCGCCGCGTTTCGATGCCGCATGGCAGCGCCGTCGACGCTGGAGCGCGCTCTGGCGCAAATGGCGATGGCTCCTAGCTCCCGCCTTGTTTCTGGTCTTGCTTCTGGGCGCATGGCTGATGGCGCAGCAGCAGGGCTGGGGCCAGGGTCGCTGGGACCCGATGGAGCGTCAGTTCACCATCTGCGGCGAGGGAGCGTCGGCCGCCTGTGTCGTCGATGGCGATACGCTGGCCATCGGCGCGCGCCGCATCCGACTGGTGGGTTACGACGCCCCGGAACTGGATGGGCAATGCAGGGCCGAGCGGCAACTGGCCCGTGTCGCGCGGGAGGAACTTGCCAGCTGGCTCAACCTCGGAGCCTTCGAAATGGAAGGCGGAACAGACGTGCCGCACGATATTTATGGCCGCGAACTGCGGGAACTGCGCCGCGGCTCGGAAATGCTTGCCGATACGATGGTAGGGCGCGGTCTTGCCAGCCGTTCATCGGCTGATCGCAGCTGGTGCGAAACCCCTTGAGCCGCCTGACCTTCAAGCTGCCAGTCGTCTAGTCGGCCACCGTCACGTCACCACTGGTATCGAGGTCGCCGGTTTCCTCACCTTCAGCGGCGGAACAGGGTTAAACATTTCCTAAGACATTCCTGCGATAACCCTACGTGATTGTCCGGGGTTTCATCCGGTCGCAAGCAGGAGGCGGAAATGGCCGCCGAAGAGAACGAACCAGCCGCAGCGGACCGTCGCAGCGGCGACCGACGCCAGATGCAGGCGCCGATTGACTTCGCGGACCGTCGCCAGGGCGACCGGCGCAGCGGCAAGGACCGCCGCGCCAGCCCGCGTAGCTAAGCCTCCTTCACATTCCCTGCTGCCCGGGCGTCCGCCTGCGCTCCGGGCAAGGTCGCGCGCAGCAGCAGGTAGCCTGCAATTGCCGCCACCAGCGAACCCGACAGCACGCCGATCTTCACGGCATCCACCTGGGCCGGATCGGCAAAGGCAAGGTTGCCGATAAACAGGCTCATGGTGAAACCGATCGCGGCGAGCAGCGACAGGGCGTGGATCTGTCGCCAGCTCACTCCTTCGGGCAAGCTTGCCATGCCCGACTTTACCGCCGCCCAGGCAAAGCCCACGATGCCCAGTTGCTTGCCGATCAGCAGGCCAGCCGCAATGCCCAGCGGCAGGGGCGCGAACAGGGTATCGAGACCGACCCCGGAGAGCGAGACGCCGGCATTGGCGAAACCGAACACGGGGATCACCAGGAACGCGACATAGGGATGCAGCGCGTGTTCCATGCGTTCCAGCGGTGCCTCACCCGATTTGCCCGCAATCGGCACGCACATCGCTGCGGCAACACCTGCCAGCGTGGCGTGGACGCCGGACTTCAGCACGAAGACCCACAGCACGATACTCAGTAAAACATAGGGAATGCTGGAAGCGACCCTGGCGCGACCGAACGCGGCCAGCACCAACAGTGTAACGGCTGCGCCCAGCAGCATCGTCACATCGGTCTCGGCGGTATAGAACAGCGCGATGATAGTGATCGCGCCGATATCGTCGATCACGGCGACTGCCAGCAGCAGCGCCTTCAGCGCCACCGGCACACGCGGGCCAAGCAGCGTCAGGATACCCAGCGCAAAAGCGATATCGGTGGCAGCCGGGATGGCCCAGCCCCCCAGGTTTTCCGGCGAGCCGAGATTGAAAGCGATATAGATCGCCGCAGGCAGCGCCATGCCGCCAATCGCCGCCATCAGCGGCAGCGAGGCCTTGTTCCAGCTGTTGAGCTGGCCCACCAGTGCCTCGCGCTTCACTTCCAGGCCCACCAGGAAGAAGAACACTGCCATCAGCCCGTCATTGATCCACAGCAGCAGCGGCTTGTCGATCATGGCAGAGCCGATGCCCGCTACCAGCGGCACGTCCAGCGTGGCAAAGTAGCCGGCGGCGAAAGGCGAATTGGCGATCACCAGCGCCAGTGCGGCGGCCGCGATCAAGGTGATGCCGCCCGCGCTTTCCTTCTGCAGGAAGTCGCGCAAGGCAGGGCCGATGGCGTCTATCACGGGCTTTACGGGATTGGCGGGAAGCATGGAGAATACTCTTGAGGCAATTGCAAAGGGTGCGAGGGACAGGCCGGGTGGGGAAGAGGAAGGGACATGCCGCAGCCCGCCCCTCGCATGGTAGCCCGACGCGCTAGGCGCGCAGCGCGGCAGGCGCCAGGCGGGCAAGCAGGTCTTTCACGTGCAGCTTGCGCCGCTTTAACGCCATGACCCTGAACGGATCTGGCGCGCGGGCGTTGATCTCGCGCCGCAACGCGGTGTCCAGCTTCGCATGAAGCTGCGTGAGTTTGTAAAAACGGGCCTTCATCCTTGATCTCCCAATTGGGGTTGAGGGTGATCGGACGGCCGAGTGCGTTTTTGCCGGGGTGCTTGGGGTCGGAGGGGCAGGCCCCGTCAAACACGCATCGGCTGTCCGATGCGGTCCGACATCACGAGGGCAAATGAGCACTCGCCAGAGGGGCCCGGTCCGCAAGGATCAAAGTAGAGCGATTCGCTCCGGTTTCAAGGAAAATCGGCAGACCCACGACGAAAGGGCACCGGATCGCTCCGATGCCCTTTCGCGGTGCCGAGTTGTCACGGCGTCTAGCGCGCGCGCACCTTCGTATAGTGCGTCGGGGATGCAGCGCGATTGTCATCGTAGATCACATAGTCATCCTTGATGTCGAGGTGATCGGCCGAAACCAGCCGGCCATCCCCCATGCGCACGGCGATCACGTGCTCGTGATCCTTGTCCACCAGCATATCGTCGATCTTGCCATACTCCTCGCCCCTGGCGGAGCGTACGGGATAACCGCGAATGTCCTGGTCTTCGTTCTCGAGCTGCCAGTCGGACAGCGAGTCCAGTTTTTCGAACCTGTCGTCATGTTTCATGTTGTCTCTCCTCAATCGACCACGTCGACGTTAGTCGCAAAGATCATGGCCTGCGTGTTGCTGGCAACTTCCTCGGTTGCGCTGGTCGCGATGGCGCTGGCGTCGTATTCGCGCACGGTGCCGGTAATGGTGACGTTGGAACCGGGGTTCACATCGACATTGCCTTCCATGTCGTCGTTCGGCGTGCGCTCTTCATCGAACATCACGAGCGTTTCATTGTCGCCTTCGCCAACGGTGAAGCCTTCGTCGCTGACCACTTCGTTCACGGCAACGCCGGTGAGTTCGACATCACGGCCGATCATGTCGGCAAGGCCGGCAAGGCCTGCAACGCCGGTGATCGCGGTCACTTCGCCGGTGTTCATCGCGTCCATGTCGGAATCGTAGGATTCCTCGGCAACGTCGGTCTCGACCAGGTCGGTTTCTACCTCGTCGTCATTGTCTGCAAGCGCCCACCACAAGAGGGCGATGATGCCGGCGAGCAGCAGCAGCCACCACAGCCATGACATCGAGGATTTTTTCTCTACGGGAATTTCCGCCATAGTATCCATCTCCATACCTGGGCCGGCGCGCCGCTGCCTCATGCAGCAGCATCGCGGCCATCATCCCGTTCAGCGTACAGAAAGGTGGATTGTTCCGAATTTCAACCGGTTGCTCGCCAGCGAGCGGCTGGCGAGCAGGTTCCGGCTGCTGTTTGCAACGATCAGGCGGCGGCGCGGGCGCGGTTCACCATGACGGTGATCTCGTCCAGCAGGGCGAGGCGCTTGCGCTTCAGTTCCTCGGTCCGCTCGTCGCTCGCGGCCTCGGTCTCCGCCTCGATGCGATGCACCTCGCGGTTCACCGCGTGATATTCCTCGGCGAGCCGCGCGTAGTGCGCATCTTCCTGCTTCATGCGGGTGAGCAATTCTGTATCGCGCTTGAAAATCTCGGTGAGTTCGTTGGGGGTGTGCTGCGACATTGGCATTCCTTCCTGAGTGACGTTGCCGATGCGATAGCGAACCACGCCGGGGCGTCTTTGTCCTGCGTCAACTTTGCCGCGATGGCGGCGCGGCGAAAGTGACACGGATTGCGTCTGTAACGCGCCGCGAACCATGCCGCCCTCACCCCTCTATCCAGCCCGTCCGGCCAAGCTGCGCGACCAGCTGGAGCAGCGCATTGTTGTCCGCTTTCCAATGGGTTGCGCGATATTGCCCGCGATACATCACCACCTGCGCCAGCCCTGCATCCAGCCTGTAACCGGCGGCAAGACCCGTGGACTTTGCCGAGGACAGCGTGACGGCGGACGGCCCCCGCCCCAGCGCCACGTCCCAGGCCGCGGCAAAGCCTGCCGCCCCTGCCCGCTTGCGCAGGCGATAGGCGCTGGTCTTGTCCTTCCCCACCCTGCGCGCGGCCTGCGTCACGCAGCGCGTCTGCGCCAGATAGCCGATGAAGGCGGCCTGCCGCTCCGGCGTCCAGCCATCGTGGCGCTTGCCCACGGGAACGGGATGAAAGGCCGGAAGGCGCCTGCGGGTCTGGGGAGGGGTCTGGATGGCACTGGTCATGCGCGGGACGGTGGCGGAGCGCGGCGCGTGTAGGAAAGGAGTGGCAGGCAGGCGCGTCCTCGGGCAGTGTCGCCGGATGCATGAATCGTTCTACCGCGTCGTTCCGGCGACCCTCGCCCCGGTCCTGCTTGCCGCCTGTGCCAGCACGCCGGACTTGCCCGCCCTGCCCGCTTCGCAGGAGGCGTTCTGGGACAATCTCACCAGCCATTGCGGCAACACCTACGCAGGCGCGCTGGCCAGTTCTGACGAGCGCGATGCCGATTTCGAAGGCCGGCAGATGCTGGCCCACTGGGCCGAGTGCAGCGATACACGCGTGGCCATCGCCTTCCATGTGGAGGACGACGCGGCAACTGGCGGGTGTGACCGAAGCCGCACCTGGGTGGTGACGCGCACTGCGGATGGCCTGCGCCTGAAGCACGATCACCGCCACGAAGACGGCAGCGAGGACGCGGTAACGCAATATGGCGGCGACACGCTGTCCGCCGGAACGCCCCGCGTGCAGGATTTCCCCGTCGACGCCTACTCGCATCGCCATGTTCGAGCGCGAGGGACTGGACGTATCGCTCACCAATGTCTGGCGGGTGGAAGTCAGCCCCGCCGACGCACCGGGCGCGATGTTCGCCTACCAGCTAACGCGGCGCAACGATCCGACGCGATTGTTTCGGGTGGAGTTTGATGCGGGGGAAGAGGTGGATGCGCCGCCTAGTGCCTGGGGGTGGTAGGGTTGAGGCGTTAGGATGCAGTCTGACAGGCCCACCCCGCTGCGACTAGGCAGCAAGCTGCCAAGTCTCGCTGCCCCTCCCGCAGGCGGGAGGGGATTATCAGTGCAACCAACTCCCTCCCGCTTGCGGGAGGGGCCGGGGTGGGCAAGAAACCAGAATGCCAGACTGGAAACCTCGCAACACCAATCGCGCACGAGACTTGCGTTGGCGGGCGACTTGCGGAACGACGCTTGTGGCAACGATCTAGTCGCAAACAGCACGGCGCGAAGTTCAGTCGCCAGATCCGGTTAGCGCTATTTCGCAGACTTCATATGCCGCGACCTGAGACTGGTGTGGAATGCGACGGCTTCAGCCAGACCTGCGCCCGAAGCGATGCAACCGCGACCGCTGGATCGCGAGACAGGCTACACTGTCCTGCGCTTCACCAATCCGAAGTGCTGGAAATACCGATGCTGACGATCCGCACGAACGATGCCGCAACGACGGCACGAACTTCGTCGAATCTGCTCCGCCAAAGTATCGCACTCGCTGAGAGCGGTCAGGTCGCTTAATCTACACCACTGCGAACTGATATCTCATCCGTCTTTCATATGCGCCAATCGAGACATTAGCTTGAATTATGTCTGGACTTGCCATGCGATCTTTACTAAGCGCTTGCTCATTCCAAGGAGCTGATAAACCGATATCGAAGCTTCGATCCATTGGTTTCAAAGCTTCTCGACAATACGTTCATAATTCTGACTTCCGAATGCAAGTCGATCACCTTGAAGTTGCACTGCTAAAATGCTACGCATTTCATTCGCCGATATGACCCGCACGATAACCAATAGCTCAGTTGCTAGAAATGGCTCATCATAATCATCTCCAATCAGTCATAGAATTCGCCGATAGCGCTCAATAGTCGTTCTTCCGTGCCCAGTTGAAGAAGTTTTTGGACGACTAAATGAATTAGGCTGTCGACCTGCCATCGAGCGATCAGATCTCTAGTGCCTCTTGAGAAATCGTCGAAGCGAATCACTGGGCATAGTCGGTTGCCGCGAATTAGCCCACTGTCTGAAATGAAAGATTGGCCAGCAATCTAAACGCAACTCCGACCATAAGCAGCGTCATCGCAAGAAATTACTTGAGCTCGTAAGCATGCTCGACTCACAGCGGCTTAGGAGTAAGCCACCTGGCTGCACATTGCGCACTCAGATACCTAGCAATGAAGCGCTGCGAAGCTGCGCCATCATGGCCGGTCAAAATCGAAGCTCGCCATAATCGCCTTTATGAGATCATGCCGCGTATGCAGCTGCATCTACAGCATCTCCTGCTACCGAAAGTACCATTGTCGCGCTTGCCGACATTTCGGGGTTCACCTACTCCGCCGCAACACTCCCAGCATCACCCTTGCCCGAAACCTCACCAAACATATCCGGACCCTCGTCCTCGGCCTCGACCTCGTTCGCGGCCTTGGCTTTCTGGCGTTTGTCGAAGCTGGACCATACGTCCTGCCATTTGCCCTTGGTGGCGCCCTTGGAATATTCCGTGGCGCGGGTTTCGAAGAAGTTGGCGTGTTCCACACCGTTCAGCAGCGGCGTGAGCCACGGCAGCGGGTGGTCTTCGATCATGTACATCGCGGGCAGGCCCAGCTGCGACAGGCGCCAGTCGGCGATGTAGCGGATGTAGCGCTTGATTTCCTTGGCCGTCATGCCGGTGACGGGGCCCTGCTCGAAAGCGAGGTCGATGAAGGCATCTTCCAGGCGCACCGTCTTCTGGCACATGTCCATGATGTCTTCCTTCACGGACTTGGTCAGGCAGTCACGCTCCTTCGTGAAGGCGTGGAACAGGCGGGTGATGCCTTCGCAGTGCAGCGATTCGTCGCGCACGGACCATGACACGATCTGGCCCATGCCCTTCATCTTGTTGAAGCGCGGGAAGTTCATCAGCATGGCGAAGCTGGCGAACAGCTGCAGCCCCTCGGTAAAGCCGCCGAACATGGCCAGCGTGCGGGCAATATCCTCGTCGCTGTCGACGCCGAACTGGTCGAGATAGTCGACCTTGGCCTTCATCTCCTCGTATTCGAGGAACATGCCGTATTCGCTCTCGGGCATGCCGATGGTGTCGAGCAGGTGGCTATAGGCGGCGATGTGCACCGTCTCCATATTGGAGAAGGCGGCGAGCATCATCTTCACCTCGGTCGGCTTGAACACGCGGCCGTATTTCTCGTGGTAGCAATCCTGCACCTCGATATCGGCCTGGGTGAAGAAGCGGAAGATCTGCGTGAGCAGGTTACGCTCATGATCCGTCAGGTTCTGCGCCCAGTCGCGGCAGTCCTCTCCCAAGGGAACTTCCTCGGGCATCCAGTGGACCTGCTGCTGCCGTTTCCAGAACTCGTAAGCCCACGGGTATTCAAAGGGCTTGTAGGTCTTGCGGGCTTCGAGCAACGACATCTGGTATCTCCGGCTTTGGGTGCGAACGACCTACATAGTGAAACATTGGCGTGATTCGATAGCAAGCCCGAACTTTGTGTCGGGGATAAATCGGGTGATTGGCGGCTGGCGGGCGACAGTTGGCGGAACAGGCTCCGCGCGCGCCGCGTTGATCGGGTGAACAGCAAACTCCAGGAGGCCCCCGATGGGCGAGTATGAACCCGACGATTCCCGCAATGTCACGCTGAAGCCCGGTCACGAACCCGGCAATATCAAGCGCAGCGGCCCGCAGGAAGACGAAGCCCGTGCCAAGGCGCGCAAGCGCGAGGCGGAGGAGAACAAGGCCGAAGCCGAGACCGGACAGGGCGCGGCCCGGCGCTCTCCCGAAGACCCGGCAGAACGCTGACACCCGCCGCAGCACAACCGCGCGAACCCGACACCGAATTTGGAGCCCAGAGATGACCGACCAGACAGGAAAAGACCGCTACGCCGGCACCACCCCGCAATCGACGCAGCAGCAATCGCAGAGCCAGTCCCAGAAGCAGTCGCAGGGCGTGTCTGGGGGTGGGTCTCAGGACCTCTCCGAACGCCAACCTGATGGTCAGGCCGGGCAGGGGCAACCCACACCGCAGCCAGGCTCTGCCAATGTTTCGGAAACAGCGCAGGCCGGTGGCTCGCAATACGAGGTCAACACGCCTGACCGGATGCCGCACGACGAGAACCAGGCCAAGCGGCGGCAGCAGGCTGGCGCGCAGTCGGACCATCAACCGGACCCGAAGGGCTTTGGTTACGGCGCACAGGATGGCGAGGAAATGGCCGACGCTCCCGATGCCAGCGAGCGCGGATATGGCGGCGCGAGCGAAGAGCGCGAGAAGAAACTGGACGATCGCGAGTAGCGCGTCCGGCAACGCCTGTCAGTTGCCATCCTTGTTGAAGCGGCGCGAGAGCTCCAGCCCCACGAGGATCGGGGTCGCCCACAGCCACGTCAGCAGCGCGGCCTCGCGCCAGCCGCCGCCGCCCTCTGGCAGGCGCATTGAACAGCCGTAGATTTCCAGCAGGTTATCGGGCGTGCAGGTGGATGGCCAGTAGGCGCCGGAATAGAGGTAGACGCCCAGCACCAGCCACGCGATCTGCGAGAGATACAGCACGAAATATCGCGAGACCTTGACCTCGCCATACCCGTGGTGAGTCGGAAATCGTTTGTTGCCGCCGCTTGCCATGCATGACGCCGTACCGCACGAATGGTTAAGATCATCTCAACAAATCCGCGGGCGGAAAAATTAGCCCTGGCCGGTTTTGCTTGCGAAGCTTTCGCGCCGCGAGGCATGACAGTGCGATGGACACCAACGCCCGTCTCACGGCCTATCTGAAGCGTATCGGCGCAGCGGCACCCGTGCGGGCCGATCCGCTCGGGGTTGGCGCAGATCCAGTCCGCCCATCGCCGCGCGATCCCCTTTGAAAATCTCGACATACCATTGGGCCGCACCGTTTCGTGCGAAACCGATGCCGTCTTTGCCAAGCTGGTGGAGGGTGGACGCGGCGGCTTTTGCTTCGAGCACAACCGCCTGCTGTCCGATATGCTGGCCGCCGCCGGCTTTGCCAATCGCATCCTGCTGGCCCGCGTGTTGCTGGGCGATCCGCCCGCCCCGACCCCGCGCACGCATTGCCTGTTGCTGGTGGAGCTTGGCGGCGAAGAATGGATTACCGATGCAGGCTTTGGCGGCTCCTACGCCCCGCCCATGCGCCTGCGCGATGGCGAGTTTGTGCAAACCGGCGATGGCGCGCACCACCGCCTGACCCGCATCGGCGATGATGGAGAGTTGCCGGGCGCCTGGCTGCTGGAGCGCAAAGGCTCCAAACTCGCGACGGACGGGAGGGTGACAAGCGACGATCTGTGGGAGCCGCAATACGCGTTCGACCTGGCCCAGGTGGCAGAGGTGGACCTGGCGCTGGGCACCTACTGGGCCGCAACGCACGAAAGCTCTCGCTTCACCAATCTTGCCGTCGCCAGCCGATGCCTGGCCGATGGCTTTGCCAGCCTCGTCGATCGACAGTTGACGATATGGCGCAAGGGCAATGAGGCTGAACGCCGCTTGCTGAATGACCCGGACGCCTATCGAGAAGCGCTCTCGGAGGTTTTCGACATATCGCTGGACGCGGCGGAGATCGCCCGCCTGCCGCTGTTCCAGCAGCGCGGTTAGGCGCGCTTTTTCTTCTTCGAACCGAACACGCTGCCCCCGCCCAGCACGGTGATGCCGAGGAAGAACCCGAAATCATACCAGCCGCCCGAATTGGGCACGGCGTAAACGGCAATATCGGAATCGAACAGCGAGCCGACAAAGGCGAAGGGGAACACGAAACCGTGCCACAGCCCCCACCAGAAGCCGGGCACTTCGCTGGCGGAGGAAACGCCTGCCTCGATCTGGCCCGCGCAGGCGGATAGCAAAAGGACCGCAACGCAAAGCGCAGCGGTCCTGATGGAAGGTTTGGTTGTCTTCACTGTGGCTGCCTACTGACAGGCCAGACATTCGTCGTAATCGGTCGTCGGCAGTTCGTATTTCGCCGGTTCGCCGGTGTTGTCCGCTTCCACGCCGCCGGCAAAGCCTGCGCGCTGCACGGACTTGGAGCGCAGGTAGTAGAGCGACTTGATGCCCTTTTCCCATGCCTGGAAGTGCAGCATCGCCAGGTCCCACTTGTCGACATCCGCCGGGATGAACAGGTTGAGCGACTGCGCCTGGTCGATGAAGGGCGTACGGTCTGCGGCAAATTCCAGCAGCCAGCGCTGGTCGATCTCGAAGCTGGTCTTGAACGCGGCCTTTTCCTCCAGGGTCAGGAAATCCAGGTGCTGGACGCTGCCGTTCTTCTCCAGGATCGAGTTCCAGATATTGGTCGAGTTCTTCGACTTCTTGTCGAGGATCTTTTCCAGATAGGGGTTCTTCACCACGAAGCTGCCGGACAGCGTCTTGTGCGTGTAGATATTCGCCGGGATCGGCTCGATACAGGCGCTGGTGCCGCCGCAGATGATGCTGATCGACGCGGTGGGCGCGATCGCCATCTTGCAGCTGAAACGCTCCATCGCGCCCATGTCCTCTGCATCGGGGCAGGGACCGCGCTCATGCGCCAGCATCATCGCTCGCCTCGTTCGCCTTGGCGTTGATGTGCTTGAACATCTTCAGGTTCCACACCTTCGCCATGGGGCTTTCGAAACCGATGCCCTTGGACTGGAGGAAGGAGTGGAAGCCCATCACGCCCATGCCCACGCTGCGTTCGCGCATGGCGGAATATTTGGCGCGGGCCATCTCTTCGGGCGCGCGGTCGATATAATCCTGCAGCACGTTGTCGAGCATGCGCATGACATCTTCGATGAAGGTCTTGTTGCCTTCCCACTCTTCCCACTTTTCCAGGTTGAGCGAGGAAAGGCAGCACACCGCCGTGCGATCATTGCCGAGGTGGTCGATACCCGTTGGCAGGGTGATTTCGCTGCACAGGTTGGAGGTGGAAACCTTCAGGCCCAGGTCGCGGTGATGCTTTGGCATCATGCGGTTCACCGTGTCGGAGAACACGATGTAGGGCTCGCCCGTGGCAAGCCGCGTTTCCACCAGCTTCTGGAACAGGCTGCGCGCGTCCACTTCGCCGCGCACGCTGCCGTCCTTGGGGGAGAGGAGCTGGAACTTCTCGCCCGCGCGCACAGCCTCCATGAAGGCGTCGGTCAGCAGCACGCCGTGGTGCAGGTTCAGCGCCTTGCGGTTGAAATCGCCCGAGGGTTTGCGGATTTCGAGGAATTCCTCGATCTCCGGGTGGTGAATGTCGATGTAGCAGGCGGCAGAACCGCGCCGCAGCGACCCTTGCGAAATCGCCAGCGTCAGGCTGTCCATCACCCGCACGAAGGGGATGATGCCGCTGGTCTTGCCGTTCAGGCCGACAGGCTCCCCGATGCCGCGCACATTGCCCCAATAGGTGCCGATGCCGCCGCCCTTGGATGCCAGCCACACGTTCTCGTTCCAGGTGCCGACAATGCCATCGAGGCTGTCCGACACGGAATTGAGATAGCAGGAAATCGGCAGGCCGCGCCCGGTGCCGCCGTTCGACAGCACGGGCGTTGCGGGCATGAACCAGAGGTTGGAGATATAGTCGTACAGCCGCTGCGCATGTTCCTGGTCGTCGGCATAGGCATCGGCCACGCGGGCGAACAGGTCCTGATAGCTCTCGTTGGGCAGCAGATAGCGGTCGGTCAGCGTTTCCTTGCCGAATTCGGTCAGGTTGGCATCGCGCGCGGGATCGGTGGTGATGGTGAAGCGTCGCGCGTTCACCGTCTTCGAATCGCTCTGCGGCTTGAGGGCAGCCTTGGTGGCCTCGGCCAGCGCTTCGGCTGCCGCTTCACTCACCAGTTCATCGCTGCCCATGTCGTTCTTTTCCATACTTACCGCTTTCTTGTCGGAAGGCCTTTTCCTTGTCGGCCCCTGTTTTGCCAGGCTGGTTTCGCTTTCATCAGCATTGCGCTCGTCCAGCCCCATTGCTGCATCGTCTCCGTTCCGGAATTCCATCTGGCCATATACCCCGTTCATTGTGGTCAAAAGACGTCACGATGACGCTCCTGCCCCCCTGATTTCGATCCGCATGATTCGTTTCGAAGCCGGCAAGCTGCCAGCACCCCTTCGCTCATGCATCGGCGGGCGATACTTTATCCCCCGCGACTCCATGGAAGCTGGCCGTTTGCGCCCACAAAACCGACTCGAAATGCCTGTCGCGAAACGTGCCGCGCTGCTTCGTAAATCTAGGTCTAGTAGGTGCGAACCGCAAGGCAACCACCACCCCTTGTGAATCAGGTGGGGCCGCCACGCAAGAGGGTTAAGCTGGATTTACCGCCGCGCGTAACGCAATTGCAGGGTGTGTGATGCCAACAACACGGCGCGACGCGTGGACCATCCTCGACTCGCGATGAGTGCAAGAGGCAAAATCATTCTGCGGAAAAAAACCTGTCGGGATACGGCAGCGCGAAACATTCGAATCACAATGCGCAATGACGCGCTGGCCGGGGCTTCTCTTGACCCTGCCGAAGAATTGCGGCGATAGCACCGCGCGCCACCATGTGGCATGACGCGGGTTCAGCGAGGACGGGAGTTCATTCATGATCGCAATGTTCAAGGCGATACCATTCGGCATCTTTCTGACGTTGCTGGTTGCGCTGTTTATCGGATCGGGCGGATCGAACGGCGGGGCGCTTGTCGTCTTCCCGTTCGATGTCACCGTGGCTCAGATCAGCCTCGACATCACCATGTACTGGAGCTGGCGACTGTTCCTTGCCGCGACCGGGCTGGCCTTTGCCATTCTCCTGATGATGGACTGAGTTTTCCGCGCCCTGACACGCGAAAGGCCCCCGCCTGGCAAGGCGAGGGCCTTCTTGCAACCGGCCAAAGAAACCGGTGCGTGCGATTATTCCAATTCGTCGGCGCGCTCGTTGATCGCGTCGGCGGCATCGTCGCCGATATCGTCGATTTCCTCGGCACGCTCGTTCAGCATGTCTTCGCGGGCATCGGTGTTGGCTTCGTCAGCCATTTCCTCAAGCTGACCGGCGCGGTCATCGCCGACGTTTTCGATGGCGTCAGCCTGCTCTTCCAGCATGTCGCCGCGCTCTTCGACTGCGCTGTCCTCGCCGCAGGCGGCAAGGGCGAGAGCGGGGGCGGTGGCAATAAGAATAAGCTTTTTCATCTTTGTCTCCATACGTGTTCGCGGCAGCTTCGTGCCGCCGTCATTCCTTCTAGTCTTGACCCACCAACGGGCGCGCACGGCGATGGTTTCCAAAAGAGGCGAAAAAAAGGCAGCAGGGTGGACGCGGATCGCGTCGGACGCGGGCAAACCGGGGATTTGCGGGGGTGGGAAATTCCGGTGCGCGGGCCGATAGCCTCAGCCCGCGATGATGCCAGACCCGCCGCGCCTGCCGCTGTTGCAATCGCCGCCTTGACGGTCTGGCCACATCACATCGCGATCAGGGAACCAGAACCGTGTCGCGCGCGACCGGATCGGTCTCGGGGTAATTCAGCGTGAAGTGAAGTCCGCGGCTTTCGTGGCGCCGTAGCGCGCTTTGCACGATCAGGTCCGCGCACTGGTGCAGGTTCCTGCAGTTCGATCAGGTCGGTGGTGACGCGGAAATTGCCGTAGTAATCCTCTATCTCGCTCGCCAGCAGGTCGATCCGGTTCTTGGCGCGTTCGAGCCGTTTGGTGGTGCGCACGATGCCGACATAGTTCCACATCATGCGGCGGATTTCGGTCCAGTTCTGCTTGATGACCACTTCCTCGTCGGAATCGGTCACGCGGCTTTCGTCCCATTCGCAGATGGCCGGCGTGGCTTCGAAATCGTCCCAGTGCGCCAGCACATCGCGCGCGGCAGCCTCGCCGAAGACGAAGCATTCCAGCAGGGAGTTGGAGGCGAGGCGATTGGCACCGTGCAGCCCGCTTTCGGTGCATTCGCCCGCGGCGTAGAGGCCGGGCAGGTCCGTCCGGCCATTCAGGTCTATCACCACGCCGCCGCAGGTATAATGCTGCGCCGGCACCACCGGGATCGGACCGGTCGTCATGTCGATGCCAAGGCCCAGCAGCTTTTCGTGGATGGTGGGGAAATGTTCCTTCACGAATTCGGGCGGCTGGTGACTGATATCGAGATGCACGTAGTCGAGGCCAAAGCGCTTGATCTGGTCGTCGATGGCGCGCGCCACCACGTCGCGCGGGGCCAGCTCCATGCGTTCGGGATCGTAATCTTCCATGAAACGGTGGCCGGTCTCGGGATGGAGCAGCCGCCCGCCCTCCCCCCGAACAGCCTCGGTCACGAGGAAATTCTTGACCTCCAGATTATACAGGCAGGTCGGGTGGAACTGCATCATCTCCATGTTGGAGACCCGCGCGCCCGCACGCCAAGCCATGGCAATGCCATCGCCCGTCGCGCCGCGCGGCGCGGTGGAGAACTGGTAGACGCGGCCCGCGCCGCCCGCCGCCAGGATCGTGGCGCGGGCGGTGTAAGCCTCCACCTTGCCCGTCGCCGTATCCAGCGCATAGGCGCCCCACACCCGCCCGCTGCCCGAATACTTCGCTTCGTGCCGCCCGGTGATGAGGTCGATACAGCTGCGATCGGGCAGCAGGGTGATATTGGGATTTTCCTCTGCCGCCTTCAGCAGCGCGGCCTGCACCGCCCAGCCGGTGGCATCATTCACATGCACGATCCGGCGATGCGAGTGGCCGCCCTCGCGCGTGAGGTGAAGATCACCGCTTTCACGGTTGAACGGCACGCCCAGCTCGCACAGCCGATCGATCGCGGCGGGTGCGCGCTCGATCACGAATTCCACGGTCTCGCGGTCGTTCAGGCCAGCGCCTGCCACCATCGTATCGCTGATGTGATCGGCGAAGGTATCGCCGGCATCCAGCACTGCGGCGATCCCGCCCTGCGCCCATGCGGTGGAACCACTGGTCAGCTTGCCCTTGGCCAGCACCAGCACGCGCAGCTCGGTCGCCAGCGTCAGCGCCGCCGTCAGTCCGGCAGCGCCGGAACCGACGACCAGCACATCATAATGGGTATGTCCGGTCGGTTTTTCGTTCATCGCGCAATCCCTTGCCCGCTGTACCCATCAGCCGCAAGGCCGCACGATGCCGAACGCGAGCCAGCGCTTCACCGCGCAGCAATTGCCAAGGGTTATTACCTAGTGATATGCTGCGCTGCAACAAAGCGTGCCAGTTCGCCATTCTGGCCCGCGGCCTCAACCAAGCAGGAGTATCGAATGCTCTGGCAACTTCTCTGTCGGTTCAACCGTCATAAACCGCCTGGTCGCCGCGCCGACTGGAATGGAGAGACATTCGTCAGTCGCTGCGCCTACTGCCACCAACCGATAAAACGAGTCGGCAAGCACAAATGGCGCTACGATCCGGACAAGGCAGACTAGTCGCCAGGCAGTGATGCTAAAGCTCGGCGTCGTCCTGCGACGTCAGCTGCACGAAAACATCTTCGAGGTCGGCCTCGCGGGTGGAGACGTCGTCGATCACGAAACCCTGCTTCTGCACCTGCGCCAGCACTTGTCCCGCGGTCATTTCGCTCTTGTCGAAGGTGATCTCGATCACCCGTTCGCCAACTTTCTCGCATTTGTGAAAGCGCGGATCCGAAGGCAGGTCATCGATATCCGCATCCACCGTGACGGCAACGATCTTCTCTCCCATCATGCCCACCATCTCGCGCGTGGGCTTGTTGGCGATCAGTTCGCCATGATTGATGATGGCGATCTGATCGCACAGTTTCTCGGCTTCCTCCAGGTAATGCGTGGTCAGCACCACGGTCACACCCTCGGCATTCAGGTCGTTCACCAGGTCCCACAATTGCTTGCGTAGTTCCACGTCCACGCCCGCTGTCGGCTCGTCCAGCACCAGGATGGGCGGGGAATGCACCATGGCCTTGGCTATCAGCAGCCGCCGCTTCATCCCGCCGGACAATGTGCGGGCATAGGCGTTGCGCTTGTCCTCCAGCCGCACCGCTTTCAGCAATTCCTCCGACCGGCGCAGTGCCTTGGAAATGCCATAGAAGCCGCCCTGGTTTTCCAGCACTTCGAACGGGGTGAAGAACGGATCGAACACGATTTCCTGCGGCACGATGCCGATATTCAGCTTCGCATTGCGGTGGTCTGTATCGATATCGTGGCCCCAGATCTTCACCGTGCCCGATGTCTTGTTCACCAACCCGGCCATGATGTTGATGAGCGTGGATTTGCCCGCGCCATTGGGGCCGAGCAGTCCGAACACGCTGCCCTCGGGCACGTCGAAGCTGACGCCATTCAGCGCCAGCTTGGGCGGTGCATTGCCCGATCCTGCATATTCCTTCACCAGATCGCGGATTTCGATTGCTGCTTCGGCCATGGCCGCAGCCCTTAGGGGCTTTTCGATCCTCGCGTAAAGCGATAGGAGCGCTGCATCATGGATCACACACCCGAAACCACTCCCGAAACCACTCTGGTCGATACAGTTCGCGTCTGGTGCGATGGCGCCGGCGACATTCGCGGGGGCGAGAATTACCTCCCCGCCAGCCTTGGCCATCCGCGCGTCTACATGCAGATCGACGAGAAGGGTTATGTCGATTGCGGCTATTGCGATCGGCGCTTCATCCTTCAGGGCGGGGTGGCGGATGACGGCAACGTGCCCGACGCGGCCCGACCCGATGCAGTCGTGCCCGACGCGGCGATGAATGCCGCCCCCGATGGAACAGGCGTCTAGACCAGAACAAAAGGCGGTCATGGCCGGTTAATCATCAGGGGTGTAAACCCGTCGCCTTAGGAGACGCAAGATGATGAAAACCCTTGGTATTTCCGCTGCCGTCGCCGCAATGGCACTGGCCGTTCCCGCAGTTGCGCAAGACCGCGAAGAGCGCGCCGAGATGGCATTTGCCGAGCTGGTGAAGGGCCGCACCGCCGGTGAAGCGACGAATTGCATCAACACCTTCCAGTCCAGCCGGCTGCGGGTGGAGGAACATGTCGGCCTCGTTTACGAGCGTGGCGACACGATCTGGGTGGCGCGCGCCACCAATCCGCGCAACCTTGACGGCTGGGATGTGCCGATCATCGAACGCTACGGTTCGCGCCTGTGCACCAATGACGTGACCCGCACGATCGATCGATCTTCCGGCATGTTCAGCGGCGTGTTGTTCCTCGAGGACTTCGTTCCGTACACGCTGGACGAAGCCGAGGGCTGATCGGCGCGGTGGCCCTCGCCTCAAGGTTCTGGGCTGCCGACCTGCTGCATTTCTGGTTTCACGAGTTGACCCCGCGAGACTGGTGGGGCGGCTCCGACCAACTGGACGCAAGGATAGAAAAGCGCTTCCGGCACTGGCTGGAGGCGCTTTTTGTTTGCGAGCCCGACAGTTTCCTTGACGATCCGCAGACCGCGCTCGCCGCCGTGCTGTTGTTCGACCAGGTGCCGCGCAATGCCTTTCGCGCATCCCCACGCGCCTTTGCCACCGATCCGCTGGCCCGCGCCATTACGCGACGCGCGCTGCGGCGCGGCTATCTGGCACGGCTGCGGCGCGAGCAACGCCAGTTCCTCGCCATGCCGCTGATGCACAGCGAAGACATTGCCGATCACTTGATGAGCCTGCGGCAGTTTGCGCAGATCAATGGGGCCGCGAACCTCCCCTTTGCCCGCAGCCATGCGCGCATGATCGCGCGTTTTGGCCGTTATCCGCATCGCAATGACGTGCTGGGGCGCAAATCCACCCCGGCAGAAAAGCGCGCCGTCGAAGCCGGGTTTGCCTGGTAGCTACTTCGGCTTCACGAGCTTTGCCGGGCGCGATTTCTGCGCGTCCGCAAACAGGCCGTAAGTGCGGTTGACGTAGTTTGACACGTCCATGATCGAATCGAGATAGGTATCGAGCTCATCGGTCATTTCCTGCTCCACCAGTCGCACGCGCGCGCCGGGATTCTCGGTCTCGAAATGCACGTAGAACCACGGCTCCCCGCGCGTCAGCTTCAGCGGCTTGGAAATGTCGTACCATTCAAACGCCCAGGCCAGCGGGCGCGGCCAGATATGAACGGGGAAACGTCCGCCCATCTGCACGCCGGGGCGCTGTTCGGGGAACCAGTGCAGATGCGGCGCGGTCTGCACCACCCAGCACGGTTCGTCCGCCACGAAGACATAAGGCGCGGTAAACTGGATGATCGGGCGTTCGGGGTGTCGCCATTCATTGCTGGGCTGGACGATAAACAGATTGGCGCGGCCTTGCGGGCGCATGCCGGATTTCTCGCCATTGTTATCCATCAGCTGCAATTGCCCCTGCGCATTGCGGGCAAACGCCAGTTCGAGGTCCACCGGGCAGGGAACGACGAAATGCCGCCTGTCGAAATCGATTGCTGCCGGGCAGGCCTGGATGGATTTTGCGCTCTGCGCCTTGGGATCGGACCGGCCGAAAGCCTTGGGCGGGGCCCAGATCGCGCCGCCCTTCGCGTCCCACTTCACCGTCCAGCCTACCGTGACGGTGCGCGATTTGCCGCGCCCTTCGGCTTCGGCGGCACCGGCATCTTCGGCGAAATAGTCGTCCCAGCTCATTCCTGCTCCCCGGCCATAGCGGCGTAATATTCACAGACATCGTTTACCGGGCACACGCCGCATTGCGGAACACGCGCACGGCAGATCCGCTTGCCGAACTGGATTAGCCAGAAATGACCGTCACGCAAAGCCCAGTCTGGAGAGCGAGCCTCCAGCTGCTGCGCGGTCTTGTCCGCCGTCTTCGCCTCGGTCAGCCCGATGCGGTTGCACACGCGGTGCACATGCGTGTCCACCGCGATCACGTCCTTGCCGAAGGTAAAGCTCATCACGATGTCGGCGCATTTGCGACCGATGCCGGGAAGGCTCAGCAACCCCTCCCGCGTATCGGGCACCACGCCGCCATGCTCGCCCAGCAGCGCAGCGCAGAAATTGCGGATATTGCGCGCCTTCATGTTGTAGAGGCCGCACGGCTTTATCGCCTGCGCCACCGCCTCGTCATCCAGCGCCAGCATATCCTCGGGCGTTGTCGCCAACGCGAACAGCGCCCTGGTTGCAGCCGCCGTGTTGCGGTCCAGCGACTGGGCAGACAGCATGCAGGAAATGCACGAGCGGAAAGCATCGGGCTGGCCCTTGGGGCCTTTGGCGCCCGGAGTGCGTCCCGGCATCGCGTCGGACAGGCGGCGATATACCTCTTCGACCTGGCTTTCGGTGAGCATGAATGTTCAGCGCACCGGCACGATGGCGGTTCCGGTGTCGCAATCGGGCAGGATCGGGCACGCCTCGCAATGCGGCCTGGCCGGGCGGCAATGCACCTGCCCCAGCCGCTTTACCAGCAGGTGATGTTCATCGATGTCGGCGGCAGACCATTCCTCCGGCAACAGCGGCATCAACGCCGTGTAGGCGCGCGCGGTGTCAGCACGCGGCGGCACCAGCCCGGTGCGCTGCATCACGCGGCGGTGGTGCCCGTCGATCACCAGCTGACGGCGCGCGAAGACGCTGGTGTTCATGACCCCTGCGGCGATCTTGCGACCCACGCCGGGCAGCGCCTCCAGCCAGCGCATCGCCTCTTCGTCCGGCAGGTTGGAAAGGTGGCGCATGTCCACCGCGCCGCGATCTTCCATGATGGCCAGCAGGCAGGCTTTCAGCCGTTCTGCAGCGACCGAGGGGAAGGTCTGGTTGCCAAGCATGTCCAGCAACAGCACCGGGTCCGCCCGCGCCACGCTCTCCCACGTTCCGAAACGCGCCAGCAGCGCATCGGTAGAGGCATTGGATATCGCCGTCTTCGTCTGCGCACCGATCACGCCTTGCACCAGGGTCCACACCGGATCGCGCCGCTTGTCATCGGTCCGCTCGATACGTCCGAATGCGCGGATCAGGGCGGCGTGGATCCGCGCCAGTGTCGTGGTGCGCGGATCAGGGCCGAAGGGAAGCTGGCCATCCAAGATACGCCAACCGTTCCGGGTCAGCCCACAGGCAGCGGATCGTGGATGGCATCAAGCGACGGATAGTCGACATAGCCATGCTGGTCGCCACCATAGAAGGTATCCTGGTCCGGCTCGTTATATGGGCCGCCTTGCGCGATTCGAGCGGGCAGGTCGGGATTGGCGAGAAAATCGCGGCCGAAGGCAATCGCGTCGGCACGATCTTCCTCGATCCAGCGAACGGCATCTTCAGGAGAGAGATTGCCATTGGCGACGAACACGCCGTCGAAGTTTTCCCGCATGGCTTTCAGGATTGCATCCCCGCGCGACTGGCTGTCATCCGCCCCGCCGTGATCGGTGGCGCGCACCACGTGAAGATAGGCCAGCCCGCGACCCGAAAGAAGCCTGGCTGCGGCCGGGTAGGTTTCATCCGGCTTTTCATCCTTGCTGCCGCCTGCACCGCCAATCGGGGTGAGGCGCACACCCACCCGCCCGGCGGGCAGTTCCTCGGTCAGCGCGTCAATCACCAGGCCCAGCAGACGCAGACGGTTTTCCAGACTACCGCCGAATTCGTCATCCCGCGTGTTCACGCCCGAACGCATGAACTGATCGATCAGATAGCCATTGGCGGCGTGCAATTCCACGCCATCGAAGCCCGCCCGTGCCGCCTGCCTTGCGGCGTGGCGATAATCCTCGATCACGGCGTGGATTTCGTCACGTGACAAGGCGCGCGCCTGCTGGTGCGGGACGGTCGGTCCATCGGGGTGGCGGTCACCCACGAAAGCCTCGCCTTCGGGTGTCCATGCGCTGGAGGAAACCGGCGCGCCGCCATCGGGTTGGAACACCGGATGGCTGATCGCGCCGACATGCCACAGCTGGCAGAAAATCCGTCCCCCTGCGTTGTGCACAGCATCGGTCACCAGTTTCCAGCTTTCCACCTGCGCATCGGAATGAATCCCCGGCGTCCAGGCATAACCCTGGCCCTGCTGGCTGATCTGGGTCGCCTCGGAGACGATCAGGCCCGCGCCTGCGCGCTGGGCATAATACAGCGCGTGCAGCGGCGTTTGTTCGTTGTCCCCTGCGGTGGAACGGCTGCGGGTGAGCGGGGCCATCCATACGCGGTTGGGAAAGGTAATGTCGCCCGCCGTGACGGGATTGAACAGGGCGGCTTTCTGAATTGTCTGGTTATCGCGGGCCATCAATTGTCCTTTGGTTCGAATGCGGTCGCATCGTGAATGCAAGAAAGGTGGGCATTGGCGTTTCGCTTCGCCTCGCAAAAGATCTGCACCGGGCACCAGAATTTCTTTGGGGCGTAGGCAGGATCCTTCCGCCAGCCACATGCCGATCGATCGCGCCCGGCGGTTTTGCGGTCATGCCATCCGTGCTGTGGTGCGCGCCGCCGCACAGCCGGCAAAATGCAGTACGGGCTACGAATTAGAAGACGCTACTGGCGCAATTGTCCGCGAATGGCCCCGTTGGGATATTCCGCCGTGTGGACATTCACGTAGTAATTTTGCAGCCCCTCGTCGAACGCGCCCTGGACCCAGTCGGTATCGCCGCTGCAACCGCGCCAGCCGCCTTCGGTGGCCTGCCGCAATGGAAGCACGACAGGACCGTCCACCCCAGCCGGTCCGCGGTGGATATGGGCACCTGTTATCGGCCCCAGCCCCGTGAGATCGTTCAGGTCCCAGCATACCCGCGTCAACTCGTCGGAGAAGCTGATTTCCGCCGAACCCGATCCGTTCGGGCTGCCCTGATGCACCTCGTTCGATCCGCGCAATTCGGCCGTATAGGTCGTCGAGATGCGCTCGTAGTAAGCCTCTTCGACAGTCTCGCAGCCCATCAAGGCGAGAAGCGAGGCAGTGATGGCAAGTGCGCGGATTTTCATGTGCGGATCCTTTTCGACAATACGACAGTCCCGGACTAAACGGGGTCTGCGCCCGCCTGTTCCCCCGCAGGGAGCCTGTCGGCCGCCGACGAAGCTACCTTGACGGAGTGAAGCGGTCGACGAATTCGCCCACGCCGGCCATGTCATCGAAGCCGAAGATATAGGCGATCTCCACGGCGTCGGAATAATCCAGCCCTCCGGCCGCAACCGCCGGATTGACGTAATCGGCAACCGGGTTGTGCAGATCGGACAGTCGCTTGGCCTCGGTCCAGATCAGGCCTGCGCGCGGATCTGCCAGCAAGGCAGGCCAATGCGATCCGTCATCGGTGTTGAAAGCGGGCGAGCCATTATCCGCGAAATTGCCGTCCTGCACGCGGTGATAGGAGGTGTTGTACACCACCAGCTGGATGGCATCGGGACTGGTCTGGCTTTCGTTCCAGTAGCTGTGCTGCACCACGTTGACGCGCCGCCACATCTCCTCGGGCAGGCGGCTGACCATCGCCGCGGTGACATCGGACTGGCCTGCTTCGGCCACCCACACCTTGCCGCCTGCCTGCAAGGTTGCCAGCGCCCGCCGCGCCAGCGTTGCAACCGCGCCCTCGCGGTCTTCATGCGCGTCGATCCAATTGTCCCCGAAAGCCAGATCGAAGAGGTTTTCCGCCGGCAGCAGGTCGCCCGATTGCGTGCCGTAGGCGCCGTGCGTGGCGATATAGTCCACACAGGCGAATTCGGGATCTCGCAGGATCGTGCCCAGCGCGGCGACCGCCTGCAGATCGTCGACATCGGGCTTGCTATCGAAATTGGCAACCAGCAGGTCGTGCGCGGGATCGAAGCGGCCGATCATTGGTGGATCGGTGCAATCCGTGGCTGTTGCTACCTCTGCGGTGCGCGGGGTGTGGGCACAGGCCGCAAGTACAATCAAAACGGCGAGGCAGGCGATGGCTGGTTTCAGCGCACGCAAAGTGTCACTCCCACTCGATCGTGCCGGGCGGCTTGGACGTATAATCGTAAACCACGCGGTTGATGCCCTGCACCTCGTTCACGATGCGCGTTGCGCACTGGGTGAGGAAGCTGGCGTCGAACGGATAGACATCCGCCGTCATGCCATCGGTGCTGGTGACTGCGCGCAGGCCGCACACGCTGTCATACGTGCGGCTGTCGCCCATCACGCCCACGGTCTTTACCGGCAGCAACACGGCAAAGGCCTGCCAGATCGCATCGTACAGGCCCGCGTTGCGGATTTCCTCGAGGTAGATGGCGTCGGCCTTGCGCAGGATGTCGCAGCGGTCCTTGGTCACTTCGCCGGGGATACGGATGGCAAGGCCGGGGCCGGGGAAGGGATGGCGGCCAACGAAGGCTTCGGGCAGGCCCAGCTCGCGGCCCAGATCGCGCACCTCGTCCTTGAACAGTTCGCGCAAAGGCTCCACCAGTTGCATGTTCATGCGATCGGGCAGACCACCCACATTGTGGTGACTCTTGATCGTCACCGAAGGCCCGCCGGTGAAGCTGACGCTCTCGATCACGTCGGGATACAGCGTGCCCTGAGCGAGGAAATCGGCCCCGCCAATCTTGCGCGCCTCTTCCTCGAACACGTCGATGAATGTCTTGCCGATGAACTTGCGCTTCTTTTCCGGGTCGGTCTCTCCGGCCAGCCCGGAAAGGAACATGTCTTCTGCATCCACGTGCACCAGCGGGATGTTGTAATGCCCCTTGAACAGCGAGACGACCTGCCGCGCCTCGCCCTGCCGCATCAGGCCGTGATCCACGAAAACGCAGGTCAGCTGGTCGCCAATGGCCTCGTGGATCAGCACCGCGGCCACGGCGGAATCGACACCGCCGGACAGGCCGCAGATCACCTTGCCATCGCCCACCTGCTCGCGGATTTCGGCAATCTTGGTGGCGCGGAATTCGGCCATCGTCCAATCGCCCGCCAGTCCGCAGACATGGCGCGCGAAATTGGACAACAGCTTGCCGCCGTGGGGGGTATGGACGACCTCGGGATGGAACTGGGTGCCGTAGAACTTGCGGCTTTCGTCGGCGATCACCGCAAAAGGCGCACCATCGCTGGTGGCGACGATTTCAAACCCATCGGCAAATTGCGTGACCTTGTCGCCGTGGCTCATCCAGACCTGGTGCCGCTCGCCCACCTGCCACAACCCGTCGAACAGCGCACAGTCGGCTGTAACGGTAAGGAACGCGCGGCCAAACTCGCCGCCTTCGCCCGTCTCGTGGCCGGGGCGAACCTCTCCGCCCAACTGGTGGGTCATCACCTGCTGGCCGTAACAGATGCCGAGGATCGGCACGCCGCTTTCGAACAGGAATTGCGGCGCGCGCGGGCTGCCTTCATCGGGTACGCTGGCGGGGGAGCCGGAAAGGATGATGCCCTTGGGCTGCATCCGTTCGAACGCCTCTTCGGCCTGGGTGAACGGCGCGATCTCGGAATAGACGCCCGCCTCGCGCACGCGGCGCGCGATCAACTGGGTCACCTGGCTGCCGAAATCGACGATGAGGATGGAATCGGGGAGATGGTCTGCCTGCATGGCAGCGCATTGCCCAAAGGCTGGCGCTGTGTCCAGCGGGGGTGTCCAGCGGAGGGGTTTCGCGCTGCGTAAATTGACTGATGCAAAATACGCAACACTTGTCGAATATTTCGCATTTGCATAATTTTCAACTAGTCGCCATCTGGCCCTCGACGACGGGGCACCCCGGCGATTTTCTCAAAAACAGGACGATGTAACATGCGCCACTTCGCACCCAATATCCTTGCATCGCTCGCAGCGATCACCCTCAGCACCACGCTGCTGTACGGTATTCTCTAACAGCGGATCAGAACGACCCCTGAGGCCCGGAGGCATCCTCTCCCCCTCCCCCCGTTTCCGGGCCGAACACGTGGCCGCCCCTCCCCCGGGGCGGCCATTTTTCTATCCGCCGCCGCCCAGCTCGCCCAGTGCCAGCGCCAGCAAGAGGCCAAGTGCCGTGGCGATACCAGCCCATAGAGCCGGATTTGAGGGCAGGCAGAGACGCTCGGGCAATTCGCCCCTCGCCTCAGGCTGGGGCGCCCGGCGCCAGTCTGATTTTCGTGACATTACCCTTTCCACTTGATTCGCGTGCTTTCCGATCCCGCAAGGCAAACCGGAAAAAGGATCGCCAGATCCCCAGGAAAGGCACGCCGATGGCGCGCAAACACGGCCGTTCCGGTCAAACACGCCGGTAAGGCGTGGAAAAGCGCGCGACTGAGAGCCGCCAGCCTTCCGCATGGGCGGCGCAGTGCCTATATGATGCGCATGGAAAATACGCCTGAAACACCTCCCGAAAAAGTGCGCCAGAACGGCGAATACAGTTCCGACAGCATCAAGGTCCTCAAGGGGCTGGACGCGGTGCGCAAGCGCCCCGGCATGTATATCGGCGATACCGACGACGGATCGGGCCTGCACCACATGGTGTTCGAGGTTTCCGATAACGCCATCGACGAAGCGCTGGCAGGCCATTGCGACCTGGTGCTGATCGAGCTGAACCCCGATGGCAGCGTCTCGGTGGAAGACAATGGCCGCGGTATTCCGGTCGACATCCACAAGGAAGAGGGCGTTTCGGCAGCAGAGGTCATCATGACCCAGCTGCACGCAGGCGGCAAGTTCGAGAACACCAGCGACGACAACGCCTACAAGGTTTCGGGCGGCCTGCACGGCGTGGGCGTCTCGGTGGTGAATGCGCTGTCCGAATGGCTGGAACTGCGCGTGTGGCGCGATGGTCGCGAACACTGGATGCGCTTCGAACATGGCGACGCGGTGGAGAGCTTGCGCGAAGTGGGCGATGCCCCGCCGGTGGAAAGCAATGGCGACGACGATGGCCTGAAAAAGGGCACCCGCGTCACTTTCAAGGCCAGCGAGAACACGTTCAAGAACGTCATCGACTTCGATTTCGACAAGCTGGAGCACCGCTATCGCGAGCTCGCGTTCCTCAATTCCGGCGTGCGCATCCTGCTGCGCGATCTGCGTCACGAGGAAGTGAAGGAGCATGACCTGTTCTACGAGGGCGGGATCGCTGCCTTCGTGAAATACCTCGATCGCAACAAGGCGCCACTGGTGCCCGAACCCATTTCCGTCAGCGCGGAGAAGGAGGGCATCGGTATCGACGTCGCGCTGGAATGGAATGATTCCTATTACGAGAACGTGCTCGTGCTTCACCAACAACATCCCGCAGCGCGACGGCGGCACCCACCTTGCCGCATTCCGCGCCGCGCTGACCCGCACGCTGAACAATTATGCCAATGCCGCGGGCCTGCTGAAGAACGCCAAGGTCACGCTTTCGGGCGAGGACATGCGCGAAGGGCTGACCGCTATCGTCAGCGTGAAGTTGCCCGATCCCAAGTTCGGCAGCCAGACCAAGGACAAGCTCGTCAGCATCCGAAGTGCGCCAGCCGCTGGAAAGCCTGATGGGCGAGAAAATGGGCGAATGGCTGGAGGAAAACCCCGCCGACGCCAAATCCATCGTGCAGAAGATCATCGATGCCGCCGCCGCCCGCGAGGCCGCGCGCAAGGCGCGCGAGATGAGCCGCAAGGGCGCGATGAGCGTCGCCAGCCTGCCCGGCAAGCTGTCCGACTGCCGCGAACGCGATCCGGCCAAGTCCGAAATCTTCCTGGTCGAGGGTGATTCCGCAGGCGGCTCCGCCAAGAGCGGGCGCGATTCCAAGTACCAGGCGATCCTGCCGCTGAAGGGCAAGATCCTGAACGTGGAGCGCGCGCGGTTCGACCGGATCATCATGTTCCAAGGAAGTCGGCACGCTGATCCAGGCGATGGGCACCGGCCTGCGCGACGAATTCAACCTGGAAAAGCTGCGTTACCACAAGATCGTGATCATGACCGACGCCGACGTCGACGGCGCGCATATCCGCACGCTGCTGCTCACCTTCTTCCACCGCCAGATGCCCGAGATCATCAAGGCCGGGCACCTCTTCATCGCCCAGCCGCCGCTGTACAAGGTCGCCAAGGGCAAGAGCGAGGTTTACCTGAAGGACCAGGGCGCGCTGGATCGCTACCTTGTCGAGAACGGGTTGCAGGATCGCGTCCTGGAAACCGGCGAAGGCGCGCGCAGCGGCGCCGATCTTACCAGCCTTGTCGAGAAGGCCTTGCAGCTGAAAAACCTGCTGGGCTTCGCGCCGCGCAAGTATGATTCCGCCGTGATCGAGGCGATGGCGATGGCGGGCGCGCTGGAGCCGGGCCTGTCTGTTGCCGATCGTGACACGCGCCTGTCGCACGCCGCCGGCCAGATCCAGTTGAGCGATCCCGAGGCCGACTGGTCTGCGCGCACCATCGAAACCGGCGAAGTGCGGTTTGACCGCGTGTGGCGCGGCGTTACCGACGTCCACCTGATCGAGGAGAAATTCCTCGACAGCGCCGAAGCGCGCAAGCTCAATACGCTGGGCGTGGCGCAGGCCGAGACCTATGCCACCCTCGCGCGGTTGGTGAAGGCGGGCAGCGGCGAAGCGCAGCCAGTGGATGACAATGCGGAAGAGACCGATACGGAAACTCCCGCTTTCGATCCGGACACCGCCATCACCCGCCCCACCCAATTGCTGGACGCCGTGCTGACCGCGGGCCGCAAGGGCCTTTCGATCAGCCGGTACAAGGGGCTGGGCGAGATGAACGCAGAACAGCTTTGGGAAACCACGCTGGACCCTGACAACCGCCAGCTGTTGCAGGTGAAGGTGGAAGATGCCGATGTGACGGACGAGATCTTCACCCGCCTGATGGGCGATGTGGTGGAGCCGCGCCGCGAATTCATCCAGGATAATGCGCTGAACGTGGCAAACCTCGACATCTGACGGGAGGCTCGACGCGATACACCACGGGCCGGGAGAATCCGCGACCATGATAATGGAGCACAAGAGGCTGGAGGGCGGCGGCTACTTGCTGTTCCTCGCGATCATCACGCTGGGTTTCGCGCTGATAATCTGGCCCTTCCTGCTGCCCATGCTGTGGGCGGCGCTGGCGGCGATCATGTTCCAGCCGATGTTCCAGTGGTTCCGCAAGACGATGGGCGGCGGCAGCAACCGCGCCGCCATCGCCACGCTGCTGGTGATCACGATTGCCATCATCATCCCGGCGTTCATGATCGGCGGCGTGGTGCTGGACCAGGCGACTTC
Source organism: uncultured Alphaproteobacteria bacterium (assembly GCA_963783265.1). Lineage (GTDB taxonomy): Bacteria > Pseudomonadota > Alphaproteobacteria > Sphingomonadales > Sphingomonadaceae > Alteraurantiacibacter. Next base: position 123,715 of record CAWAMU010000018.1, read on the forward strand.
GGTGGTGGTGGCCTTCCAGGAGGGGCGGATAGACCTTGCCGGCTGGTTCGAAACCATCTTCGCCGCCTTGCCCGCCGTCCTGCGGGACAATCTTGCAAGGTCCGGCCTTGGCTCGCCATTGCTGATCCAGGAACGCGCGCAGGACCTGGCGCTGGAAAGCTCCGGCCTGATTGCCCGGCAGGCGGTCTCGATCACCGGCAGCGCCATCGGCTTTGTCCTGTCTTTCGGCGTGGGTCTGTATGTCACCTATTTCCTGCTGCGCGACGGAAAACCCATCGGCAACAAGATCATCGATCACCTGCCACTGGGCAGCGGCATCGCGCGTGAACTGGCGGACCGTTTCCTCGCCATCGTGCGCGCAACGGTGAAAGGCTCCGTCGTCGTCGGTCTGGTGCAGGGCGCGCTCGGCTCCATCACCTACTGGATTGCGGGCATGCCTTCGGTGGTGCTGCTGGGCCTGCTGACCGCTTTTTTCTCCCTTCTGCCCGCAATCGGCCCGGCCATCGTCTGGGCGCCCGTGGCACTCTACCTGCTGGCGATCGGCGATATCTGGCAGGGCGTGGTCGTGCTGGTGTCCGGCGTCGCGGTGATCGGCATGGCAGACAATGTTCTGCGCCCGATACTGGTGGGGCGCGACACCGGCATTCCGGACTGGATGATCCTCGTTTCGACCCTGGGCGGCATTGCCGCGCTTGGCCTGGCGGGGATCGTCGTCGGCCCGATGGCAGCCGGGTTGTTCCTGGCAGGCTGGTCGATCCTCTACCGCTCGCGCAATTCCGAGGCCGGGCCGCATTCGGAAGCGACTGTCTGATGTATGGCGTTCGCCCCGGTAGCCAGGAGGAGCAGGTCGGCCGCCTGATACTGGCGGGCGTGCTGGTGCTGTTCCTGCCTGCGTTGCCGTTCGGCAATTTCCTGATCTGGCCGTTCGTCATCCTCACCACGTGGTTTCACGAGATGGGCCACGGCCTCACCGCGCTGGTGACCGGAAATGCCTTCGACCTGCTGGTGATCAACGCCGATGGATCGGGCTTCGCATCATCGCGCACCGCGCTGGACAGCGGCGGACTGGACCGGGCGCTGATTGCGATGGGTGGACCATTGGGGCCAAGCGTGATCGGGGCTGCACTGATATTGGCCAGCAGCGCTCATAAATACTGGCGCCCCGCGCTGATCGCGCTATCGGCGGCGCTGATCCTTTCCACCGCGATCTGGGTGCGCAGCACCGTGGGATGGGCCGTGCTGCCATTGCTGGGGATCGGCATCGGCCTGATCGCCTGGCGCGGCAGCCGCGGCATTCAGCTTTTCGCCCTGCAGTTCCTTGGCGTGCTGGCGGCGTTCTCCATGTTCAAGGATCTGGATTACCTGTTTTCCGAAAGCGCCATTGTGGGCGGCCAGCCCATGCTATCGGACACTGGCGCAATGGAGGCGGAACTGCTGCTTCCGCACTGGATCTGGGCCATCGTCATCGTCGTGCCTTTCGGGCCTGATGATCGGCGCCAGCCTGAAATATGCGCTGAACCACGAGGGGCACCGCTGAAGTAACGAAGACGGCATGCGCTATTCGGGCGCGTAGGCCTCGTCCTCGTCGCCATCGTCTTCCACGGTCAACCGTTCGGCATCCGGCCCGGCACCGCCCAGCGACGCCTCTTCCAGTTCGTCACGCGCATCTTCGATGGCGTCCTGCGTCAGGTCGGGTGCCTCCTGCTGCGGCGCAAACTCGCGCGGCTCAAGGCACAGCTCCACCTCCAGCGGGAAATGGTCGGAGCCCACATCCCGGCCCGCCTCGAACCGCAGCACGCCAAAATCATCGGTGTGGAATACGTGATCCAGCGGCCAGCGCATCAGCGGATTGCGGGCACTGAACGTCGCATTGAAACCGCGCCCTTTTCGCGGATCGATCAACTGGCCGATGCGCTGGAAAGTCTCGGTCACGCTGGACCAGCCAACATCGTTGAAATCGCCGACGACCAGCGTGGGCCGGCCCGAATCCCGCACGAGGTCTGCCAGCAGCACGAGTTCGGCATCGCGCTGGCCGCTGTCCTGTCCGGGGCGCGGCGGGCGTGGATGGACGGCGAACAGCGTCAGCACCCCGCCATCGGCACGTTGCACACGCGCCTTGATCGACGGCGTGCCGCCGCCCGCCAGTTCGTTGCGCTCCACTTCCGCAAACGGCAGGCGCGACCACATGGCCATGCCATAGGTGTTGGGCTGCGGGATCTTCATCGAATAGGGATAATCGGCATCCAGCGCGGCCGAAAGCGCATCGGTCCACGCGGCATCGTTTTCCATCGCGAGGAAGATGTCCGGGCTCTCGGCGCGCACGTAATCGATGGTGGACTGGTAGTCCGTATTGTCCTGTAGGACGTTGAGCGAGGCGATATGCAGCCTGTCGGGCGCAGCGCATTCGTCTGCATCCACCGCCTGTTTGGGCATGAAAGAGAAATAGGGCAGCACCTGTCCCACCTGGAACGCCATCGCCAACAGCGCGACAGGCACCCAGACAAGCAATCGCTTCGACCGGGTGACGAACAGCACGACAATCGCCAGCGCCAGCAGGAGGGCGATTTGCAGCCGCGGGAAATCGAACACCCGGATCCACCAGGCATCCGCCGCCACCATGCTGACCAGCGTGGCAATGGCGAGGAAAATGACGACGAAGCGGGCGACAAGGGCGATCCAGGATTTCATCGCGTCGCCTTGGCCGCGCATTGCACGCTTGTCACGCAGATGTCCCGGTAGTCCGGGGTGGCAGGGGAATGAATGCGGATGTGCGGCGCGTATATTTCACGAATTCCTCGCCATACTTTTCGCGCATCCCCTCCTCCGTCATCGCCGCGCCCGACCATTTGACGAGGGTGAAGGTGAGGAACACCGGCCCCGGCAATGTCCAGATCACGGCGCCCGGATCGATGCTGATGGCGACAGCGAAAATGCCCCACCATGCGCAGGCATCGCCGAAATAGTTGGGATGCCGCGTGTAACGCCAGAGGCCCGAATTCATCACCGCGCCCTCGTTGGCGGGATCGGCCTTGAACCGCGCCAGCTGCCAGTCGCCCACCCATTCAAAAACGATGCCGACACAGTAAAGCGCGATTCCCGCCCATGGCGAGTGGAGCAATCTCGCCAGAACCATCGGAAGCAAGGATACCCACCTGCGCCGGGCTGCTGACCAGCATGATAAGCGCCGCCTGTAACAGCCACACCTTCCACAACGCGGTCAGCGCATAGCGCGCGCGCTCATCTGGCGGAGGGAGCATTCTGACGTAGCGCTTGTCCTCCCCATTGCGCAGGAATCGGCGCAGCAGGTGGGCGCCCAGCCGCACGCCCCATGCCAGCACCATCGCCATCAATATCGTGGCGGCCAGTCCGCGTTCGCCGAGCTGCCACCAGCTCAGCAGGGCAAGCCCCGCCATCGCCAGTCCCCAGATGCTGTCGACAAAGCTGACCTTGCCGATGGCCACGCCCAGCACCCAAAGCAGCCAGCACCGCTGTCAGCAGCGCCAGCGCATTGAAGATCAGCGCCTCAGCCACGGCCCGATTTGGGTGTCGCGACTTCGCCGCGCGCCTGTTCGGCCAGCACCTTGAAGCGATCACAATCGGGCATGGCGCTGGAATAGAATTCCGCGATCTTCGCCAGGTCAGCATGGAAATCGCCGGTTGGCCAGATGGGCTCTCCCACGCCGCCGCGCATGGTTTGGTAATTGACCCAGGCGGGCACGATCGGGATCCCGGCCCCGTTGGCGATATGGTAAAACCCGCTACGCCAGCGCCCGTCGCTGGATCGGCTGCCCTCGGGCGCAACCACCAGCGCGATTTCATCCGCCGCCGCGATCCGCTCGATCACGCTGCGCACATAGCCCTGCGGCGCGCTGCGGTTGATGGGCATTCCGCCCATGTCCAGCATGAACCGCGTCATCGGCCATTTGAACAGCGTATGCTTGCCGATGAAGCTGGGCCTGATCCCCATTTCCGTCACCGCGCCGGCAAAGAAGATGAAATCCCAGTTCGAGGTGTGCGGCGCGCCGACGAGGATATATTTAGGGATTGCCGGCGGCTTGCCGGAAAGTCGGAAGCCTTTCAGCCGGTATAGCCCGCGCATGATGCGCCAGACGACGCGCGACAGGAAGCTGGGCGATGCATCGGGTGCGCGCCCGCTGTCTGTGCGTGTTTCCGGCGGTTGGCCCAAACAAAATCTCCCTCCGGATGGCGTAGCACCCGAAGGGAGAAAAGCGAGTGTTGTTGTTTGGCCCTGTAACCAAGGCGCGTCATCCGGGCCGTTCAGCCCGAAAATTCAGTCCTGCGGTGCAACGGGGCTTGCCAGTTGGGGCTCGCGTGAGAACATGGCATCATCCTCGCCCGAATAGCGCTCGCCCTGGACAGTCATTCCCTCGTTGACGGACGTGTCGTCCTGAAGGCGGACAAGCTGGCCGTTGGAAAAAGTGAAATAACCCGGCGAACCGTCGTAATCTTCGATCTGAATTCGATAGCCATCGTCGAGGCGGGTGAAGTTGCCGCTGCGCGTGGTTCCGTCGCTCGCCGTGTATTCATAGCTGTCGTCCGACGCATCGAGCGTGACGCTGCGATTGGTGCCGTCATCGCCCTGCATGCTGTAGGTGCCGGAAAAATCGCCGGAATCATCCAGCGTCGTGGCCGGGCCGTCTTCATTCATGGCAGTTGTGTCGTCAGCGGGCACAGTGGTCTCTACCGGAGCAGTATCCATATCCTCGGCAGGCTGGCTGTCGCCGCAGGCAGCCAGCAGGGCCAGGGGCGCGGCGGTGGTAAGTGCTATGATCATTCGCATGTTCGTGTCTCCTATCCCGCTCTAAACGAAGCCGAAAGAATAGGTTTCCGAAAATGTGGCGAAAATGCGACGAACGGTTTTGCCGCACGTTGGCGCCGACTTGGCGCCCCTGTCATCACATCCTGAACACGCCAAACTGCGCACGGTCGGGGATCGGCGCTTCCAATGCGGCGGCGAGGCTGAGGCCCAGTACATCGCGGGTTTGCACCGGGTCGATCACGCCATCATCCCACAGTCGCGCGGTGGCGTAGTAGGGATTGCCCTCGTCCTCGTATTTCTGGCGGATGGGGGCCTTGAATTCCTCGGCCTCCTCGGCTGTCCACTTGTCCGCATCGCGGTGCACCGTCGCCAGCACGGATGCCGCCTGTTCGCCGCCCATCACCGATATGCGGGCATTGGGCCAGGTGAACAGGAACCGCGGCGAATAGGCGCGGCCGCACATGCCGTAATTGCCCGCGCCAAAGCTGCCGCCGATCACCACGGTGATCTTGGGCACCTGCGCCGTGGCAACCGCCGTCACCAGCTTTGCGCCATGCTTGGCGATGCCTTCCGCCTCGTATTTGCCGCCCACCATGAAGCCGGAGATGTTCTGCAGGAACAGCAGCGGAATGCCGCGCTGGCACGCCAGTTCGATGAAATGCGCGCCCTTCTGCGCGCTTTCGGAAAACAGCACGCCGTTATTGGCGAGGATCGCCACCGGCATGCCCCAGATATGCGCAAAGCCGCACACCAATGTTGAGCCATAGTCGCGCTTGAACTCGTGGAACTCGCTGCCGTCCACCAGCCGCGCGATCACCTCGTGCACGTCATAGGGTGCGCGCACATCGTCGGGGATTATCGAATACAGATCCTCGGCGTCGAACTTCGGCGGGCGCGGGTCGCGGATATCCAGCTTTGCGCCTTCATTGTGACCAAGATGGCTGACGATATCGCGCACGATGGTGAGCGCGTGTTCGTCATTCTCGGCAAGGTGATCGACCACGCCCGATTTCCTGGCATGCAGCGCCCCGCCGCCCAGATCCTCGGCGCTGATTTCTTCGCCCGTGGCCGCCTTCACCAACGGCGGCCCGGCGAGGAAGATGGTGCCCTGTTCGCGCACGATCACGCTCTCGTCGCTCATGGCGGGCACATAGGCGCCGCCTGCGGTGCAGCTGCCCATCACGCAGGCGATCTGCGGGATGCCCTTGGCGGACATGTTGCGCCTGGTTGTAGAAAATGCGCCCGAAATGGTCGCGATCAGGGAACACCTCGTCCTGATACGGCAGGTTCGCCCCGCCGCTGTCGACCAGGTAGATGCACGGCAGGCGATTGTCCTGTGCGATCTCCTGCGCGCGAAGGTGCTTCTTCACCGTCATCGGGTAATAGCTGCCGCCCTTCACCGTGGGATCGTTGCAGGCGATCATCACCTGGCGGCCCGACACGCGGCCGATGCCCGCTATGATGGACGCTCCGTTGACGTCGCCTTCATACATGCCGTTTGCCGCCAACTGGCCGACTTCGAGGAAGGGAGAGCCCGGATCGAGCAACCGCTCCACCCGCTCTCGCGGCAACAGCTTTCCGCGCGACACATGGCGTTCACGGTGCTTCTCGCTGCCACCCAGCGCGGCCTCGGCGACCTTGGCGCGCAATTCCTCGGCCAGCGCGCGGTTATGCGCGGCGCGGGCCTTGGCTTCGGGGGTTTCGGTGTCGAGGGTGGAGGTAAGTGTGGGGGCTGTCATTGCTTTGCCCTATGTCCAGAACGCCGGTCCCGCAATGTCGAGACCCAAGAAATCGGAATGCAGACTGCAAAGATCGCCAAGACGACGACGATACCGATAGAAATCACCGGCGATTAATCCCCTAGCTGCCGATCAATTCGCGCCCGATCAGCATCCGCCTTATCTCGTTCGTGCCCGCACCGATGTCCAGCAGCTTGGCATCGCGCAGGTAGCGCTCCACCGGCCAGTCGGTAGTATATCCTGCGCCGCCCAATGCCTGGATTGCCTCTCCCGCGACACGAAAAGCGTTCTCGCTGGAAAGGAGTATCGCGCCGGCGGCATCGAAGCGGGTCGTCTTGCCGTTGTCGCAGGCGCTTGCCACCGCATAGGTGTAGGCGCGCGCCGATTGCAGCGCGACATACATGTCCGCCACCTTGGCCTGGATCAGCTGGAAATCGCCGATCCGCTTGCCGAACTGGTTGCGTTCGCGAACATAGGGAATGACGGTGTCGAGGCAGGCCTGCATGATGCCCAGCTGCACGCCGGAAAGCACCACGCGCTCGTAATCCAGCCCGCTCATCAGCACCTGTACGCCCTTGCCCACCTCGCCCAGCACGTTTTCTTCCGGCACATGGCAATCCTCGAACACCAGTTCCGCTGGTGATGGACCCGCGCATGCCCATCTTCTCGATCTTCTGGCCGGGCGCAGAAGCCATCCATGTCCTTCTCGATCAGGAAGGCGGTGATGCCCTTGCTGCCGGCGTCGGCATCGGTCTTGGCATAGACCACCAGCGTTTCTGCCACGTGGCCATTGGTGATCCAGAACTTGGTGCCGTTGAGGAGGTAGCCGCCCCCTGCTCCTGGGACACCGCGTCCGCCTTCAGCTTCATCGAAACCACGTCCGATCCCGCGCCCGGCTCGCTCATCGCCAGCGCGCCCACGTGATCGCCGGAAATCAGGCCCGGGCAGGTATTTCGTCTTTTGCTGCGCATTGCCCCAGCGGGCAATCTGGTTGACGCACAGGTTGGAATGCGCGCCGTAGGAGAGGCCGATGGAGGCGCTTGCCCGGCTCACTTCCTCCACCGCGATGGTGTGTTCCAGATAGCCGAGGCCAGTGCCGCCATCCTCTTCGCTAACGGTCATGCCGTGAAGGCCAAGCTCGCCCATTTCGGGCCATAGCTCCTGTGGAAACCAGTCTTCGCGGTCGGCTTTTGCAGCGAGAGGCGCGATGCGATCGTCGGCGAAACGGGCGACGGTTTCGCGAATCATCTGGGCTTCTTCGGTAAGGCCGAAATCGAAATCGGGCGTGGCGCGCATGGTATGTAAGGCTCCTATCTGTGCACCCGCCTGTAGCAAGCGCGCCGCGTCAAGCAAACAGGTTGCATCCGTAACCGCTCGCTGACGCTATGAATCCGGCGCAGCAGTAGTTAAGTAGCTCGCAATGAAATTGCCCGACCCCATCGTTTCATCGGAAATGCCCGAACCCACCGGCGAATTTGCGGATGAGGCCCGTCGCCTCGGCGTGGTCGAAAGCTTCGAAGCCGAAGAGCTTGAAGACGATCCCGAACTGCAAGCCATCGTCGAATTTGCAGCAAAGCTGTGCAATTCGCCGGTTTCGATGGTGACCTTGCTGGAACAGGAAAAGCAGCGCTTCCTGGCCCGGCGCGGGATCGACGAGCGCGAGACGCCGCGTGACGTGGCATTCTGCAACCACACGCTGGGCAAGGCCGGTTTGCTGGAGGTGCCCAACGCCCCTGACGATCCGCGCTTCGAGGACAATCCGCTGGTTACCCACCCACCGGACGTGCGCTATTACGCCGGGCAACCGCTGGTTTCCGAAGAGGGCGCATCGCTGGGCACCTTGTGTGTGGTCGATACCGAGGCGCACAAGGAACCGCTCAGCGAATTCCAGCGCGAAGGGCTGGCGGTGCTGGCGCAGGCGGCCGTGCGGCGGCTGGAAACGCGCCGTTCCGCATTGCAGGCCCGGCGCATCATCGCCGAGCGTGAGGAGCGGCTGCTGCGGATGATCGAAGGCGTCCCGCAGATCGCCTGGTCTGCCGATAACGAGGGCAATTTCGACTATTTCAACAAGCGCTGGACGGAACTGACCGGCGCACCGCCGCCGCAAACCTCCGATGGCTGGCGGCCGTTCATCCACCCGGACGATGCCGATGCAACTCTCGGCAATTGGGACGCCAGCTTCGCCGCTGGCGAGGAATTCGAGGCCGAATTCAGGTTCAAATGCGCCGACGGTTCATGGCGCTGGGTGCTTGGCCTGGCCGTCCCCGTGTCCGAGGGCAAGGGCGATCCGCTGCGCTGGTTCGGCACCGTCACCGACATCGATGAAGTCCGCAACGCATTGGAAGAACGCGACCTGCTGGCCAAGGAGCTGGCGCACCGGATCAAGAACATCTTTGCCGTCGTGATCGGCCTGGCCTCGCTGCAGGCGCGAAAGTCGCCGGAAAATGCGTTGTTCGTGAAAGACCTGACGCAGGCATTGCGCGCGCTGGGCCGGGCGCATGAATTCGTGCGCCCGGACGAGGGGCCGCAACAAGAAAGCCTCACCGGACTGCTGGAAGCGTTGTTCTCACCCTATGTCGAAGCCGACGGCACACCGCGCGTGCGGGTGACCGGCGTTGATTCGGTGATCAGTGCGCGTGTCGCCACGCCGCTGGCGCTGGTGTTCCACGAACTGGCGACCAATTCAGCCAAATACGGCGCGCTTTCGGCCTATGAAGGCCACGTCGACCTGGCAATCGAGGACTGCGGCGAGACGATCGCACTGAAATGGCGCGAAATCGGCGGCCCCCCCGTGCGGCATCCCGAGGAAACCGGCTTCGGTTCCCGGCTGGTGGAAATGAGCGTGACCGGCCAGTTGCAAGGCACCTGGGATCGCCAGTTCGCGGAGGACGGGCTGGTGGTCGAATTCACCCTTCCCAAAGCGGCGCTGACCACCTGAATGGCCCCCGCGCCGCCCGCAAACGCGCCGCCTGCCTTCCTCCGGTTCGAGGCGCTTGGCAAAACCTATGGCGATGTGCGCGCGGTGCACGATGTTTCGCTCACGATCGAACAGGGCGAGTTCGTGGCGCTGGTCGGCGCATCGGGGTCGGGCAAATCGACACTGCTGAAATGCATCAACCGGCTGGTGGAGCCGACTTCGGGCCGCGTCCTGCTGGACGGGGAGGATGTGCTGGCGGGGCCGCCCGCGCCGCTGCGCCGCCGGATCGGCTACGTCTTCCAGGGCATCGGCCTGTTCCCGCATATGAGCGTGGCGGAAAACATTGCCCTCACCCCGCGGCTGGTTGGCGAACGCCTGCCCGATGCGCGCATTGCGAAGCTGCTGGAACTGGTAGAGCTGGACCCCGCGATGGCCAGCCGCCTGCCTGCCGAACTCTCCGGCGGACAGCGCCAGCGCGTGGGCGTGGCGCGAGCCCTCGCTGGCGATTCGCATCTCTTGCTGATGGACGAACCCTTCGGCGCGCTCGATCCCATCACGCGCGGCCAGCTGGGAAACCGTGTGCGCGGCCTCCACCGCGAGCTGGAGCTGACCACGGTGATGGTAACGCATGACATGGCCGAAGCCCTGCTGCTGGCCTCGCGCGTGCTGGTGATGGATGGCGGGCGCATCGTCGCCGATGAAACGCCCGCTGCGCTGCTGGCAGGCGCAGGGCGGCGACGTGGCGCAGGCGCTGGTAGAGGTGCCGCGCGAACAGGCCCGCCAGCTTGCCGGGATGGGCGAATGAGCCCGCTGCTGGACGCGGTTCTCGACCTCGGCCCGCAATTGGCGGAGCACATCTTGCTGTGCGCTGCCGCCGTGGCACTGGGCATTGCCGTGGCGCTGCCGCTGGCGGTGTGGGCCAGCCGATCGCCCACCGTTGCCAGAGTGGCGCTGGGTTTCGCCAGCCTGGTGCAGACCATTCCCGCCCTGGCGCTGCTGGCGCTGTTCTTCCCCATCCTGCTGGCTGCGCGCACGGTGTTCGGGCCGGACCTGCCGACGCTGGGATTCCTGCCTGCATGGCTGGCGCTGGCGCTGTATGCGCTGCTGCCGATCCTGCGCAACGCCGTGACGGCGCTGGCCAATCTGGATGACGAACTGATCGAGGCGGCGGACGGCCTCGGCATGACCGCGCTGGCAGAAACTGCGGCTGGTGCAGGCTCCGCTCGCCGCGCCCTTCGTGATGGCGGGCATCCGCACCGCCAGCGTCTGGACCATCGGCGCGGCGACGCTGGCCACCACTATCGGCCAGCGCAGCCTGGGCGATCCGATCTTCGCCGGGTTGCAGACGCAGAACTGGGTGCTGGTGCTGGCCGGCTGCATCGCCAGCGCCGGGCTGGCACTGGTGGCCGATGCGCTGTTCGGGCTGGTGGAGCGCGGCTTTGCGAGCCGCCGCCCGGCGCTGGTGATTGCAGGTGCCGTGCTGGCACTGGCAGGCATCGCGGGCGCGGCGGCGAGCCTTGTCGACTGGCGGGGGGAGGCGCGTGACAGCGTGGTGATCGGGGCCAAGAGTTTCTCGGAGCAATATATCCTCGCGCGCGCGATAGGCTCCGTGCTGGAAGATGCGGGCTTCGCCGTCGAGTATCGCGAAGGGCTGGGATCGGCGGTGGTGCACAATGCCGTGGCCAGCAGCGCCATCGACATTTCCGTCGATTACACCGGCACCCTATGGACGAACACGCTTGGGCGCACCGACAATCCCGGCCGCGCCGCGATGTACGAGGCGATTGCGCGCTGGGAAGAGGAAAACACCGGCGTGCGCGTGCTGGGTCGGCTGGGGTTCGAGAACGCCTATGGCCTGGCGGTGACGCAGGAAACCGCACAGCAATACAGCCTGGAAACCATTGCCGATCTTGCCAGCGCCGCCCCGCAGTTGACCATCGGCGGCGATCCCGAATGGTTCGAGCGGCCGGAATGGAATGCGGTGCGCGATGCCTACGGCCTGCGTTTCGGTGACCGGCGCACCTATTCGCCCACCTTCATGTACAACGCGCTGCTATCGGGAGAGGCCGATGTGATCAGCGCCTACACCTCCGACGGCCGGATTGCGGCGGAGAACCTGGTGGTGCTGGCAGACCCGCGGGAAGCCCTGCCCTCCTACGACGCGATCGTGCTGCTGTCCCCGCGCGTGGCGGACGACGCGGCGCTGGTCGAAGCGCTCCAGCCGCTGCTTGGCGCTATCGATGTGGAGACAATGCGCGAGGCGAATTACGCGGTTGATAGGCAGGACGACAAATGGTCGCCTGCGCGGGCGGGCGAGTGGTTGCTGGAACAGCTTGGTCGTTAGCCTCGCGCGAAGCCTGCGCCATCGGGCCAGTCCGGCCCGGCCAGTCCCATCACCTTGAACAGGTCGCCCATCTGGTCCGGCGCGATCAATCGATCGCGGGCGCGCATCAGCGCCTTACGGTGCTGCGGGGCGAAATCGGCCAGCGCCTCCGCGCGGTCACGAATGCCCAGCCGTTGCAGCCATTCACCCTGCGTCACCGTGCCCAGCACGCGGGCATCGCGGGAGCGGGCAATCTGCTCCATCTGCGCGAAATCGACATGGGCGGTTAGATCGCTGTTGCCCGGCGCATCGAACACGCCGATCTTCCGATGGCCTTTCACCGCCTGCAAGGTCGATCCGCTGCGACCGTGGGTGTAGCCGTAATCGATGAACAGCGCCGCCCCGCCCTGGTTGGCGAGGCGTCCTGCCACTTCGAACATGATCGAGGCGCAGGCGGGCGAGGTTTCCACCACTGTGCCCGGCGGATCGCCGCGGCGCGCTTCGGGCACGGCGGAATCCATCGGCTGGCGGCCCGGCGTCTCCACGAACTTGCCCTCACTATCGACACCCACCATGATCTCGCGCCAGCCCTGCACCGTGTTCACCAGCTGGCGCACCGGCAAGGCGTCGAGAAATTCATTGGCGACCAGCAGGATCGGGCCTTCCATCGGCACGGTGGAAAGATCGTTGTGGTGGAATGCATCGGGCACCGAGGCCAGCTGCGCATCGCGCATCCCGCGCGAGGTCTCCACAAGGTGCAGCCGGGGTGCAAGGCCGTAGCGTTTCATGGCCCGCTGCGCATCGCGCGCCAGCGTGCCCTTGCCCGGACCCAGTTCGACATAATGGACAGGCTCCGTCCGCCCGGCCCTGATCCACATATCGGCCAGCCACAGGCCGATAAGCTCTCCGAACATCTGGCTGATTTCGGGCGCGGTGATGAAATCGCCACCCCCATGTTCACCCATGCCGCCGATCACGCGCCTGTCGTTGTAATAGCGCATGTTCGATTCGCCCATGAAATGCATGAGGCTGATCGGGCCGGTGCTGGCGATCAGGCGGCGAAAGGTATCGCCCAGGTCGCGCTTGGCGTCTTCGTCTTGCAGGTCGCTCAAATGACCTCCTGTATTCCCTACCTGGCAGGCGACACGGGCGTTTTCGAGGCGGCCGGTGCAGTCCCGCTCGCAATCGGTGGGCGCATGAGCGAATATACCACCAGGCCAAGGCCCAGAAGGATGAGCGGAATGGTTAGCCACTGGCCCATGCTGAGGCCGGTGCGGGCAGCGAATTCGGCCAGTTGCGCATCGGGCTGGCGGTAGAACTCCACCACGAAACGGGCGCAGGCAATGACCGTCGTGAACATGCCCACCAGGAATGCCGGGCGATAGCGCGCCCGCGTCAGCCAGAACAGGCACAGCATCACCACGACCACCAGCAATCCCTCGCCCAGCGCCTGGTAAAGCTGGCTGGGATGGCGCGGCACGAGGCTGGACAGGCAAGTGCCGCCTGGCCCCCGTCCCTGATCGCAAAAAGTCATGGCCCAGGGCACGTCGGGGCTGGCGGGCCGCCCCCACAATTCGCCGTTGATGAAATTGGCCAGCCGCCCGAACATCATGCCGAAACCCACGTTTACGGCGATATAGTCGGCCACCCGGATAAACGGCAGGCCGCCGCGCCAGCTGACATAGGCGATGGCGGTGACAACGCCCACCAGTCCGCCGTGGAAGCTCATCCCGCCGTCCCACAACCGCAGCACTTTCCAGCTGACGAAGCCATCGCCCGAAAAATCGGTCCAGTGGCCGGGTTCGTAGAAGGTGACATAGCCAAGCCGCCCGCCGATGATGATGCCCAGCGTGCAATAGAAGAACAGGTCGTCCACGTGGATCTGCGCCATTGGCGCACCGGGTGCCTTGATCATTTTCGACAGGTGCCAATAGCCAAGGATGATCCCGGCAAGATAGGCGAGCGAGTAATATTTGAGCTCGAAAAAGCCCAGGTCGATACCGGTTTGCAGGCCCAGGTCTTGCCACCGCAAGACTTCGCCGCCTGCCGCTGCCAGAAGATCAACAATCACCACGCGCCCCTAAAGCTTGCCGGGGCGCAGCACGCCCCTTCTGTAAGCTTCGCGCTTTGGCACAGGCCCGCGCGGCATGGAACCCCTGGCAAGGGCCAGCAAACACCTTTGCAATGCGGCGTGCAGCCGCCTATCTCCAAAAGCGTGAGCCTGCCCAACATCTCCAAGCAACGCGCGATCCTCGATCGTCGCAAGCTGTCCGCCGCCATTGCCGATATCGTTGCCGACCAGGGCGCGACGCAAGGGCGACAGGCAATCGTCGAACAATTGCGAGAAGCACTGGAAAACGGCCGCGCGGAACTGGCGCGGCGGCTGGAGGAAAAACCGGGCGCGGGTCACGAAAGCGCCAACGGCCATGCCTTCCTGCACGACCAGCTGATCCGCATCGTGCACGATCACGTGATCGACGATGTCTATCCGGTCGGCAATCGCAGCAAGGGAGAGCGCCTCGCCCTGGTGGCAGTGGGCGGCTACGGTCGCGGCGAGATGTCGCCGCATTCCGATATCGACATCGCCTTCGTCACGCCGGACAAGCCCACGATGTGGTGCGAACAGGTGATCGAGGCGATCCTCTATTACCTGTGGGATCTCAGCCTGACGGTGGGCCATTCCAGCCGTTCGCTGAACGAGGTGACCCGCATGGCGCGCGAGGACATCACCATCCGCACTGCCCTGCTGGAGGGGCGTTTCCTGTGGGGCGACCAGGAGGTCTACGATGCCGCCAGCAACCGCTTCTGGAGCGAGGTTGTGCCGGGCACCGAAAGCCGGTTCGTAACTGAAAAGCTGGCCGAGCGCGACGCGCGGCACAAGCGCATGGGGGATTCGCGCTATGTCGTCGAACCCAATGTGAAGGATGGCAAGGGCGGCCTGCGCGACCTGCAGACGCTCTACTGGATCGGCAAGTATGTCTACCGCGTGAAAAGCGCGCGCGAGCTGGTCGACAAGGACCTGTTCACGCAAGAAGAATACCGCAGTTTCCGTCGTGCCGAGGGCTTCCTGCTGGCCGTGCGCGCGCATCTGCACACGATCGCCAACCGCGGGGAGGACCGGCTGACCTTCGACCTCCAGCGTGAAGTCGCCCGCCGCATGAATTACGCCGACAGGCCGGGCAAGAGCTCGGTGGAACGGTTCATGCAGTTCTATTTCCTGCAGGCCAAGCATGTCGGCTACCTGTCGGGCGTCTTTCTGTCGCACCTGGAGGAGGAAACGCAGGAACGCAGCCGCCTCAGCGAGTTCTTCTCCTCGTTCAAACCCAGCAAGACAATCGAAGGCTATCCGGTCGAAGGCGGCAAGATCGCCGCCCCGGCGGACGACTGGTTCCAGCAAGACCCGGTGCGCCTGATCGAGGTTTTCACCCTTGCCGAGCGCGAAGGGCTGGAGGTGCATCCCGGCACCATCCGCATTGCCCGGCGCGATGCCGGGCTGATCGATGCAAAAGTGCGCAAGAACCCGCGTGCCAGCGCCCTGTTCGTCGAACTGCTTTCGGGCCGCAACAATCCCGAAACCGTGCTGCGCTGGATGAACGAGGCGGGCGTATTCGGCCGCTTCGTGCCCGATTTCGGCAAGGTCAACGCGCAGATGCAGTTCGACATGTACCACCACTACACGGTGGACGAGCATACCATCCGCGCCATCGGCCTGCTGAGCGAGATAGAGCGCGGCGAGCTGGCCGACGATCACCCGCTGGCAACCGAGATGCTGCCGCTGATCAAGAACCGGCGCGTGCTCTATCTCTCCGTCTTGCTGCACGATATCGCCAAGGGCCGCGGCGGCGATCACTCGGTTCTGGGCGCGGACGTGGCGAAGAAGGTATGCCCCAGGCTGGGTCTGGACGAGCAGGAAACCGCGCTGGTCGCCTGGCTGGTGCGCTATCACCTGCTGATGAGCGCCACGGCCTTCAAACGCGACCTCTCCGATCCCAAGACCATTACAGATTTCGTGTCGGAAGTGCAGAATCTCGAACGGCTGCGCTTGCTGACAGTGCTGACCGTAGTCGATATCCGCGCGGTAGGTCCGGGTATCTGGAACAGCTGGAAGCGCCAGCTCATCGGCGATCTGTACGAGAATTCGGTCGAGCGCCTGCGCCTCGGCCACAAGGCCCATGGGCGAGAGCACAAGGTCGCCGCCAAGAAGGAGGTCGTTACCGGGATGCTGGGCGCGCAAGGGCACCTGGTGAAGGATCTGGATGACCGTTTCGACGATGCCTACTGGATTGCCGAACCCGAAGACGTAATCGCCATCAACCTGCCGCATTACGAGGCCGCGCGCGCGGCGGAGCATTCGCTATCGATCCATGCCCAATATTACGAGGCGCTGGGCGCGACGCTGGTCACCGTGATCGGCAACGACCATCCCGGCCTGTTCTTCCGTATTGCCGGGGCCATTCACCTGGCGGGCGGCAATATCATCGATGCCCGCATCCACACCAACAAGGTGGGGAAAGCAGTCGACAATTTCCTCGTGCTCGATCCGCTGGGCAAACCGTTCAAGGAAGACCAGCAACTGGCGCGCCTGAAGCAATCCATCGAGGACGCGCTGGCCAACAAGATCGACATGGTGCCGCGCCTCGCCAAGCGCCCGCTGAAACAGAGCCGCGCGGAAAATTTCCATGTCGCGCCGGTGATCCTGTTCGACAATGACGCATCCAACCGCTTCACCGTGATCGAGGTGAATGCGACGGATCGCCCCGCCCTGCTCAACCGGCTGACGCGGGCAATGTTCGAGGCCAGTCTGATCATCAATTCCGCCCATATCACCCAGTATGGAGAGCGCGCGGTAGACACTTTCTATGTGACGGACCTGTTGGGCGACAAGATCGTGACGCAGGATCGGCTGGACAAGGTGGAGCAGGCCCTGCTGAGTGCGATTGCCGCAGGCGAACCGGGCGCGGCCCAGGCCGCTTGATCCAGCCTGCCTGACGCATTCAGCGTACGCGGTTCACCCGCAAGTATCCCGAGCGCCCTTCGAACCGCATTTCATAGGCGCCGCTCCAGTGGCGCGTGATGGTTGCCACCCAGCCATCACGAACACGATTGCGCAGGGTGGACCCGTCGATCTCTCGCCATAACTGGCCGTTGTCCATCAACAGCACCTGCGAACTGCCTGCACCGCGCAGCACCTCGGCCACAGTCGCGCTGAGCGTGATCTCTTCCTCCTGCCGCTCCAGCACGGCATCGTCTTCGCGGAAGCCGAAGACCTCTTCGCGCGTCCGTTCTTCCGCAACTTCGCGCTCTGCGATGACTGCGCGCTGCACCTGGTAGGTCCGGTCGAAACAGGCCAGCCGCGCCGCGTCATCCTGGGTGACGGCGCATGCGGCATAGGGATCGCTCTCCTGCGCCAGTGCGGGCGCGGCCAGGGCGAGAGCCGGAACGAGGAAAGCGAGGCAGCGGATCATGGAAGAATTCCTTGCGATATGTGGTGTTGCGCTCTCTTCCACCGGGATGGCCACCAAGGTCAACCGCCGCGCCATTTAATCCCTTTGGCCAAACAGCGCAGTACCCACGCGAATATGCGTCGCGCCCAGCATGATCGCGGTCGGATAATCGCCGCTCATCCCCATGGATCGCCCTTCCAGCCCGTGATCGTCGGCAATCTTGGCGAGCAGGGCAAAGTAGGGCGCGGCCTCGATACCGAAGGGCGGCACGCACATCAGGCCGCTTACCGGGATGTCGGCGCCGCGTGCCTGCTCCAGCAGGTCGGGCAGGTCGGCAATGGCACAGCCGCCCTTCTGCTCTTCCTCGCCGATATCCACCTGTATGAAGCACGGCACCTGCCGGCCTGCCTTGTCGAAAGCCTTGCCCAGCGCCTTCACCAGCGACGGGCGATCGAGGGAATGGATGCAGTCGAACAGTTGCACCGCATCCTCCGCCTTGTTCGATTGCAACTGGCCGACAAGGTGCAATTGCGTTTCGGGAAACCGTTCACGTAGCGCGGGCCATTTGTCCTGCGCCTCCTGCACGCGGTTTTCGCCAAAGACGCGCTGGCCTGCCTCCAGCAGCGGGATGATCTCCCCGGCCGCATGGGTCTTGCTGACAGCGACCAGCGTGACGTCCTCCGGCTTGCGGCGGGCGATCTTGCAGGCCTTGTCGATTTCGGCCTGCACGGCAGCGAGACGGTCTGTGGCGTTTTCACTCATGCCCGCGCTATAGCGCCCCGATGACGGCTTTCCAGTCCCTCCCCCGCATCTGGCTGCTTTCCGACAAGCGGAACGATGGCGTGCTGGAGGCCCGGCTGGCGGACTTCTCGCGAGCCAGCAGGGTTCGTCTATCGCCATTATCACCTGCCGCCCGAAGAGCGCCTCGCGCGCTTCGATGCGCTTGGCCAGCGATCGCCCGTCGCAAGGGCCATCTCGTCATCCTTTCGGACAGCACCCTGACCGCGCGCGAATGGGGCGCAGACGGCGTTTATGGCGCGCCCCGGTCGATCTACCCCACGCGCGCCGACCTGCTGACCATCGCCACCGCGCATGACATGCAGGAAATTGCGCAGGCCAATCGCATCGCGGCGGATGCCGTGATGCTCTCCCCGGTTTTCCCGACGCGCTCGCATCCGGGCGGCGCAGTGCTGCGGCCGGCGCGGTTTCGGGCGCTGGCGCAACATGCGCAAAATGCCGGTCATTGCGCTGGGCGGGATGACAAGAGGGACGGCAAAGCGGCTTGGCTGGGATCGCTGGGCGGCCATTGACGGTCTTTCCTGAGGATTCGAGCCAGACCTGGTTCGCGAGGCGCAATCGTTAAACAAACAATTTGACCCCGGAGTCCCCCTGTGGGATTCTAGACTACGGGACGCATCGCAAGGGGACCGACCATGGCCAGCAGGGCCGCAAAGCCAAACGCGGACTGGCGTGCCGCATTTCGTCGCTCGCTGGCGCGCAGTGCGCAGCTTGCTGGCGCGGTGCTGTTGTTCGCTTTCACGATCTTCCTCGCCATCGCGCTGGTCAGCTACAGCCAGACCGATCCCTCGCTCTCGACGGCTGCGGGCAGCACGATCGACAACTGGATGGGCGCGCCCGGTGCCTTCATGGCCGATCTGGCGCTGACGGGGTTTGGCTGGGTTTCGATCCTTTTCCTGCCATTTACCTATGTTCTTGCCCGTAAACTGTGGCGTGATGCGGACGAGGACGAGCATTGGGGCGGCGCTTGGTGGCGTGCGGTGGCCATCTTGCTGGTGGCGATGGTATTGCTCGCGACCGCCATATCGCTGGTGACCGATCCGCGTGAACACAGCTGGCCAGCCGGTTTCGGCGGGCTTGCCGGGCTGCTGGGCGCAGGCGGGCTGGAAGCCGTCGCGGGATTGCTGCCCGAAGGTGGCCGCTTCTGGGGCATTCTGGTCGGAGGGCTTGCCTGCCTTGGCGGCGGCGCGCTGTTGGCGGGCCGCGTGTTCGCGGTGGATTGGGCCAGCCTCCTGACATTGCCCGAATGGGCGGGCAGGTTTCCGCGCCTTGCCGCTCCGGCAAATCCGTTCAAACCCGAAGAACCGAAACGGTCAAAACAGCGCCGGGCGAGATCCATGGGTGCCGATGGCGGCGACGATGACGAGACCTCCTCGCCGTTTGCCGACCGCAGGCCCGTGGAGATCGCCGATCCTGCCGCTCCCCCGCGACGGGCGAAGCCATCGCCCAAGGCGCAGCAGAAAGACATGTTCGCCGATTTCGAACTCCCCAGCCTCGATCTTCTGGAGGAAGCCGAAGTCAACCAGGCGCCCCCGCTCGACAAGCTGGCGCTGGAGCGCAACGCCCGCCTGCTGGAAACCGTGCTCGACGATTTCAACGTCAAGGGCGAGATTACCGCGGTGAAGACCGGCCCCGTCGTCACCATGTACGAGCTGGAGCCTGCCCCCGGCATCAAGGCCAGCCGGGTGGTGGGCCTGGCGGAAGATATCGCCCGCAACATGAGCGCGATCAGCGCGCGCGTGGCCCCCATTCCGGGCAAGACGGTGATGGGTATCGAACTGCCCAATTCCAATCGCCAGACCGTGAACTTCCGCGAATTGTGCGAAAGCGAGGCCTTTGTCGATGCCAAGGGCGGCCTGCCGATCATTCTGGGCAAGGGCATCTCGGGCGATCCCATTGTCGCCGATCTTGCCGCCATGCCGCACCTGCTGGTGGCGGGCACGACCGGATCGGGCAAGTCGGTGGGCCTCAACGCCATCCTGCTCAGCCTGTTATACAAGTTTACGCCCGCCGAATGCCGCCTGATCCTGATCGATCCCAAGGTGCTGGAGCTGAAAAGCTACGACGACATCCCGCATCTGCTCGCCCCGGTGGTGACGGAGCCGCACAAGTCGGTCCGCTCGCTGAAATGGGCCGTGGAGGAAATGGAGAAGCGCTATCGCATGATGAGCGAGATCGGCGCGCGCAACCTGCACGGCTTCAACGAACGCGTTACCGCCGCCGCTGCCAAGGGCGCGCCGCTGAAACGTACCGTGCAGACCGGCTATGATCCCGAAACCGGCGAAGCGATCGTGGAAGAGGCGGAACTGGATTACGAGGTGCTGCCGCAGATCGTGCTGATCGTGGACGAACTGGCCGACCTGATGGTGGTGGTCGGCAAGGAAATCGAGGTGCTGATCCAGCGCCTCTCGCAAAAGAGCCGCGCGGCCGGCATCCACCTTATCATGGCGACGCAGCGCCCTTCGGTCGATGTCATCACCGGTGTCATCAAGGCCAACCTGCCGACCCGCATCAGCTTCAACGTCACCAGCCGCATCGACAGCCGCACCATCCTTGGCGAACAGGGTGCAGAGCAGTTGCTCGGCAAGGGCGACATGCTGTTCAAACCCAACACCGGTGCCATCAGCCGCGTGCACGGCCCCTTCGTCAGCGATGAGGAGGTGGAGAAAGTGGCCGATCACTGGCGCCGCCAGGGTGAGCCCGCCTACATCGATTCCGTGACCGAGGAGCCAGAGGATGGCGGGCTGTCCTTCGATGACGAAGTTACCGCGTCGGACAACCCCGAAGAGCGCAAGTATCGCCAGGCGTGCCAGTTCGTGATCGAGAACCAGAAGGCATCGGGTTCATGGCTGCAACGGCAGATGGGCATCGGCTACAACACCGCTGCAAAGCTGATCGAACGCATGGAGAGCGAGGGGCTCGTCGGTCCGGCCAACCATGTGGGCCGCCGCGAGATCTTCCGCGATCGCGATGGTAACCCGCTATAGGACGGTTCGTGGCTCTCCCCTGCAAGGACTGCGAAGCAGGTTTGCGCGCCTTCGCAAAAATGCGGTCAACCGACACCTCCGGGGTTTCGCGCAATGGCCTTTTGCGCCAGGTATGCTATTGGAATGCCTGAAAGTGCATTTCTGGCTATGCAGACATTGACCAAGCGATTTCAAAGCATTGCAATCGTGGCCGCCCTGTTCGGCGGGGCGAGCTGCCTGCTCTTGCCCGGCACCACCTTCGCAAACACGCCGGAAGTCAGGGTGAATGCAGAAAGCGAATTGCGCTTCGGGACATTCATGGTCTTTGGCAACGGCTCGCGCAGCATCAGTGCGGCAGGCAACGTCACCGACATTTCGCTGGTGGCCCTGGAGGGCAATCCCACCGGCCCTGCGCGCTTCACCGTCAGCTATGATCGCGGCAATGAAAGCCGCCATATTCTCGATATCGAGCTGGAAATGGTGATCTCCCAACCGCCCAGAATTCGTGATGGCGGCGTGGAGGCGCAACTGTCCGCTTTCGAAACCGACCTGTCCGGCACAGGGCGTGTCTCGCCGGGACAGCCCATACGGGTCGAACTTCGCGATTGTCGCGAAAGGGTCTGCTCAGTCAGCTTCAATGTTGGCGGGAGACTGGATGTGTCGAGGCATTACGGAGGCGCGAGCCTTGCCATTCCCATTCCGGTGGACGTTGCGGTCATCTCCGCCGAAAGGCAGCGGCGGTGACAGAGCGATGAAGATTACCGGTTTCTCTCCGGTCATTCCGTGCCTGCTGGTTGCATTGCCCGCCAGCGTTCAGGCCAATCCTGCGGTCGCCGAAGGGCAAGGAACCGCCGCGATCATCGAACCACTGAGCGCCAGGCCGCTGCAGGATCTCTCGTTCGGCACCCTGAGCGTGGGGAAGAGTGCGGGCGGCGAAGTGAGAGTAGGCCTCAACTGCATCGCAGGTCGGTTATTCCGGGACAGTCTCCCCTGCATGCGGTTCCGCAGGAGCCTGCTCGCCCCATCCAGCCCGGTTTGCCGTGGCTGGCCAGCCCGATCGCTCCTACCGTGTCCAACTGCCCTCCATTGTTCATGCTCGCGGTAGCGTTACCGGTCAGGAGCTGGAGGTCTCGGCACTCGAAATGCGGAGCCGGAACCAGCCTGCGGAAGACTGGCGCGGAACGCTGGATACCAGTGGCAAGGACGAATTTGCCATCGGCGGCGTCCTGACCGTGCCGGCGGCGACCCGCCCGGACACGTTTCGCGCCGAGCTGGCGATTTCCGTTTTCTACGACTGACCCAGACCCACACGAACCCCACCAAAACGAACCTGGCCGTTAACCTCCATGCAAGTGGCGGGCGCGTCGTTGCGCCCGGTTCAACAGCTTGTTAACCCATACGCCTTAATACCTATGTCGAGGCGCACGGATCGGTAACGAATCCGCTCGCCGAACTCGATCGTTCGAAGACGGGTTAAAATTGAGAGACAGGGGTTTTTTGAAAATGAAAAAGATTGCCATCCTTTCGGCGGCCGCCGTTGCAGCGCTCGCCAATCCTGCCCTGGCGGCACCGGGTGACAGCGATTCTGAAAACGGTGCTGCAACCGCTGAGATCGTTGCTCCGATTACGCTTACGCACACGACCGGCGCTACGCTGAACTTCGGCACCTTCACCACCGGCGATACCGGCGGCTCGGTCGTTGTAACGCGTGCTGGTAACGGCAGCGCGACTGGCGATGTAAGCCTGGTGCAGGGTTCGCTCGAAGCTTCCGACCAGTTCACGGTCGAAGGTGATGCGGGTCGTCGTTTCTCGATCACCACCGGCGCCGGACAGGTTTCCAATGGTGCGGCAACGCCCGTCACCATGGATTTCACGACCGATGCTCGCGCCAACCACACGCTTGATGCAGCCGGCGATGCAGCCTTCTCGGTCGGCGGCACTCTGAGTGTTGTCGGCGGCGAGCCGGCTGGTGTCTACACCGGTTCCTACGCCGTCACGGTCGCCTACAACTAAGCATATCGGGGCGCGAACTGTCGGTGACGGCAATTCGCGCCCCAATTGCGTCTGGCTGACCTGATCATGCAATTTCCCTTGCCCGCTCTTCTGGCTGCCGGTTTCGCAATTTGTGCAATTGCGGCACCTGCTTCTGCGGAACCGGGGGATACGGCAACGCTGTCAGGCACTTCATCAGCCGAAATTATCGAGCCGGGCGCGGTAACGAAACTGGACGATCTTCGGTTCGCCGCCTTCGCCCGCCCCACGGCCGCCGCAACGATGACGATCACCGCAGATGGCGTTGTCACGGCGACAGGCGAAGTCGCCACGACGATGAATGCCTTTTCCTCTCCCGGGGGACGTGGTCCGGCGCGCTTCCGGATCCAGGGCACCGATAATCGCGCATTCGTTCCGTTCTTCCCGCGTAAAGTCACGATTAGCAACGGCACCAGCACGATGGAGGTCGATCGCATGAGCGACAATGTCCGCGGTCGGGCAGTCCTCGATGAAGACGGGCGCTTTATCTATCAGATTGGCGGAACGCTGAACGTGAATGCCAATCAGGAGCCCGGCAATTATCGCGGCGAGTTCACGGTTTCTGTGCTTTTTAACTGATCACCACTTGCCAGAGATTCGGTGTTTTTACATAGAGGCCGATAGACAGTTGGGGGTCGGAGCAAATTCATGATTACTGCAGCCCGGAAGCGGACGCATCTGCTTCTGCCGATCATGTCGCTGATGGCTGCCGTCGCAGTCGCGCTTTCGCCTCCCGCAGCAACAGCGCAGGACGCCCGGGAGCCGGCAGCATTGCCCGATGTTGCCGCCGCGCAAGTGCCCGAAGGTTCGGTCGGTGGCATGGGCGACATCAACCTCTACCCCAAGCGCGTGGTCATCGATCGGCGCCAACGGATCGCCACCATAGGTCTTTACAACAGGACCATTGATCCCGGCGAATACGAGATTTCCATCATGGACATGGTGATGACGCCCACTGGCGAGGTGTTCCAGCTCGACAACCTGCCACCGGGCGTTTCCACCGAACAGCTGCGTACCGCCAGCGATTTCCTGCGCTGGTCGCCGCGCCGCGTACGCCTTCTGGGAAGCGAGGCGCAGACCGTGCGCATCATGGCCCGCCCTCCGGTCGATCTGCCCGATGGCGAATATCGTTCCCATTTTCTCGCCGTGTCCGTTCCCCAGGATATCAATGAGGGCTTCTCGATCGAAGATGCCGTGACTGGCGGCGAAAGTGATGGCCCCGATATCGGCGTGACCATCCGGCCGCGGTTCGGCATCTCGATCCCAGTGATCGTTCGCATCGGCGAAACCACGCTGGATGTCAGTCTCGACAACTCCGGCTTCGTCGAAACGCCCGAAGGCCTGGCCATTTCGATCACGATTTCTCGCGCGGGCACAAGGTCCGCGTTCGGGGATCTCATCGTTACTGCGCCCGGAATAGAAGAGCCGGTGGCGATCGCGCGCGGTGTGGGTGTCTACCCCGAGATCGAATCCCGGCAGATCACGCTGGGAATAAACAGCGCGTTCGATACCTCGACCTTGCGTCCGGGGATGATTCTGACTGCAACCTACATCGATGATGACTTTACCCCCGGCGAGACCCTGGCCAGCAGTAGCTTTAGCGTGCCGTGAGCGCGCAGGCCGCGTTCCGTCTCATCGCGCCGATCACGGTCGGCTCGGCGCTGCTCGGGGTCTCGCTATGCTCGCGGCAACCGGAAACCCGGAACCTCGATCTCACCGTCCAGCCCGCCAGCCCTGAGCAACTGACAAGGCAGAACCGGCGGACCGCGGAAGAACGCCGTCGCGATGCGGTGCCTTCCATCGATCTGAATTTCGTCAGATCGCAGAATTGGACCGAACAGGTCTCGCAAAATTCGGTTGGCCTGGACCTGACGCCCTCGGATCCGGCCAGTATTCCCCATATCGTACCACGCGACCTCGTCGAGACACTGTTCAAGACGTCAGCGAAAACTGCCGCAGCAGGCGCGTCGGATATCGCCAGTCGAAGCGATGTTCCCTCCGATCCGAACATCCCGACAATCGGCAGAGTTGACGCAACCGCGCCCATGAACATTGCCGACGTTTCGATCGGCGCTCTTGCGGCGGCGAGAACACCCTCTCCCAGCCCCTGTTTGCGGACGTGCAAGGGGAACAGAAGCCTGCCTCCTCAACTGCTTCATCGCAATTGCCCGCCCCCGCGTCAGGCGTGACATCGGCAGGCCTGCCACTGCCGGACGGTTGGCGAACCATTCCGCTACTGGCGCCAGACCTGCTGGACGCTGTGCAGTTTCTGTCGGCCCCGACATTGGGGGGGCCAGCGCCCCCCGCCGAGAGCACGATAGCGGCGACCGCGCTCGACACCGCTACCGACGAACCCCCGGCAAATTTGGCCAAGGCCCCGCTACCCGAGGCCGGGCCAGCCGGTCAGCGTAGCGAAAGAGAAGTGGCAGGATTGGCCACGGCAAGTCCGGTCGATCAGCAACCCGTCGCCAATAGCGAGCGTGTCGCTGCGGCCACGCAATCCCTGGTTTCTGCCAATCCCCTGCCTTCGGCCGCGCAAGCGCAGCGCGTGCTATCCGTGGAACTGCCAGCGGGCGGACAAGCGCTGGCGGCCCCGCCTGCCAGAGAGCCGCCAGCCGCGCTGGCCCAGCAAGCGTCACGCTCCTTTGACCTGTCCCCCGGGCAACAGACCTTTCCCGTTCCTGATGGTGGCCCCGGCTTCACTCAGGACGACGAACTGATCCTGCAGGTCAAGGTGCGCGGTATCGACGCGACGGACACCATCATTGCGTATGGCACCCGCGACGCCGTTTACCTCCCGCTTGGCGAGCTGGCGATGATCCTCGATCTTGCGATCCGTGTCAGTGACGACGGGCACTATGCCAGCGGCTGGTTCCTGTCAGAGGATCGCACCGTAACCATCGATCTGAGGCAAGGCCTGCTGATCACGCCAGATCGGCAAATCGCCCTTGCGGAAGGGGTCGCGCAGGCTTTCGAGGGCGAATTGTTCATACGCACCGAAGCGCTCGCTGCCATCCTTCCCATGGACCTTGATCCGGACCTTCGATCGCAGTCCGTCCTGCTTACTACGCGGGAGCCGTTTCCCTTCGAGGAAAGAATGCGGCGTGAAGCGGACAGGGCGCGTCTGGCGCAGAGGGGCGAGAGAGGAGCAGAGCGCGAGCGCTGGCCGCGCCAGGAAACCCCATGGCTGCCGATCTCAGTTCCCATCGGCGACATCGACACGCGCCTGGTCTCCGATAGCCAGAAAGGGACCCGTGCGGAGACGGATATTCGCCTGGCTGGCGATCTCGCGTGGATGACCGCAGAAGCATATTTCAGCGCCAGTTCGCGCGATGGGCTGGTCTCGTCCCTCATCGAAATGGGACGACGCGATGTCGATGGCGAACTTCTGGGGCCGCTTGGTGCCACCGAGTTTGCTTTTGGCGATGTGGCCACTGCAGCAATGCCGCTGGGACTTCGCGGGACGTCGGGGCGCGGCGCATATGTGAGCAACCAGCCGTTCGAGAGCTTCTCGGTCTTCGATCAGGTCGACCTTCGCGGCGTATTGCCCGATGGCTATGAGGTGGAGCTCTACCGCAACGGGGTCCTTCTCGATTCAACCGCGCAGGCGACCAACGGGCAGTATGAATTCCTCCAGGTGCCGGTCGATTACGGGCTCAACGTATTTCGCATTGTCTTCTACGGACCGCAGGGGCAGCGGCGCGAGGAAGTCAGGCGGATCAGCGTGGGAGACGGGCGCCTGTCGCCCGGTGCCTTCGAATATTCCTTCGGTGCCGTGCAAAACGGAACCAATGTTCTTGGCGTACAAGGTCCCGACTTCCGACCGGGTGTGCGCTATGGCGATTGGCAGGCCGTTGGCGAGGTATCCTATGGCTTCAATGCAGGCTTGACCGGTGTGGCAAGCGCGGCCTTCTTCGAAGAGGACGGAAACGCACGGTGGATCGCCGCTGCGGGCCTTCGCACCGGGCTTGCGGGTCTGGCTCTTCGGGCCGATGCCGGGATATCAGATGGCGGCGGCTATGCCACCGGCCTGGGGCTTGGCGGGCAAGCCCTGGGCGGAGCGTTTTCGCTTTCGCATTTCGAATATGGCGGTGAGTTTGTCGACGAAGTCCGCAGCTTCACCAGCGATGCCCTGCGCCGTTCGACAGAACTCGATTTCAACACCACGCTGGGTCTCGCCAGCGGCGCAATCGGCACCTCGCTGCCGATCAACCTTCGTGCGCGCCACCTTGAATTTGCCGATGGCCGCCGGCAGATCGATGCTTCCTTGCGAGGATCGGCCCGCCTCCCAGGCTTCCTCGTCTCGAACACATTCGAATATGGTCGATCATCTTCGCCGGGCGGCCGGACATTCAGCCAGTTGGCGGGCGATTTCAATCTTGCCACGTTCAACCAGTCACGAACGCAATTCAGGGCATCGCTCGGCTATCGGATCCTGCCGCAGCTGGAGTTGGCGCAGGTCTCTGCAGACATCGATCATGCCGTGGATGACAGGACCGTAGTCAGAGCCTCGGCAGGTTATTCCCTCAGTAATGACGAGGTCACCGTCGGCCTTTCCGGCATCAGGGAATTTGAAAAGTTCACGCTTGCTCTCGATGGCCAGTATTCACCGCAGCAAGGCACCTATGCGGTCGCTTTGCGGCTTGGTTTCAGTTTTGGCCGGGATCCGCTGCGAGGCCGTTTCTTCGTTTCTTCGCCGGGGCAAGCCTCTTCGGGCGCCGTTTCCTTGCGCGCGTTCCAGGATCTGGATGGAGACCTTGTCTACGGCCCGGGCGATCGGCCTTTGCCCGATGTCAACTTCGCGGCCTACAACGACGTGGCAACCTCCGACGAAGCGGGTTTTACAAGGCTTGGGGAACTGGGGGACGGCAACCCGGTCGCCGTGCAGGTGGACCCTTCCAGTCTGCCGGATATCGCCATGGCCCCGGTCAGCCGTGGAATAGAGATCGTGCCGCGCCCAGGCCGCTTCCACATCCTGGAATTCCCGATCGTAGAGCTGAGCGAGATCGAGGGGACTGTGCAGTTTGTCGATGGCGAGAACCAGCGCGGCGTATCAGGATTGCGCCTCAAGCTGCACAACCTGGAGGACGGCAACGAATTCTGGGTTCGCACAGAGCGCGGCGGATATTTCTTCTACGAACAGGTTCTGCCCGGCAAGTACGAGGTGGTTATCGATCCGGCACAGGCGGCCCGGCTGGGTATTTGCCTGGATACCGTGCAAACGGTGACAGTTCCGCCGCTTGGTAACGTCATCGAGCAGAACTTCACGGTTCGCAGTTGCAGCTAGCACGGCCCTTGGCGACTGGCAGGGCAGGATTGGGGCCGCCACACGCCCATTGACCAGACCCCGCGCACGACCTATATAGCGCCCATCGCCGGAAAGCTTCGAGCAAGGTGTGCCTTACGCGGGGGCACTACCCAGGACGGAAGATCCGGCATCTGCGTGAGATAAAACGAATCAAGGCTGCAGCGGCAGCACCCCCTGTGGTGCGCCTTCTTGCGGCCTTTCGTGCGTTCGCTCCTTTCGGGGGTTTGACGGCGTCTCACGTCCATCCCGTTCCTGACACGATTTTCCGGCACGGGCACACGCCCCTGCCTAAATGCGAAGAAGAGGCCTCGGCTTTCATATGGCGACACAGTCCGTTCCGGCGAATACCGGCACCAAGAAGAAGCGCATCCGCAAGATTTTCGGCGACGCCCACGAAGTGGTGCAGATGCCGAACCTGATCGAGGTTCAGCGCGAAAGCTACGAGCAGTTCCTGCGTTCCGATCCCTCGATCGGTTATGTCTCGGGCCTGGAAAAGACGCTGCGCAGCGTGTTCCCGATCCGCGACTTCGCCGGCACGGCAGAGCTCGACTTCGTGCACTACGTGCTGGAAGACCCGAAATACGACACCACCGAATGTCGCCAGCGCGGCATCACCTACGCAGCACCCATGAAGGTCACGCTGCGCCTGATCGTGTTCGAAGTGGACCAGGAAACCGAAACCCGCTCCGTGCTCGATATCAAGGAGCAGGATGTTTACATGGGCGACATGCCCCTGATGACGGGCAACGGCACGTTCCTGATCAACGGCACCGAACGCGTGATCGTGTCGCAGATGCACCGTTCGCCGGGCGTGCTGTTCGATCATGACCGCGGCAAGACGCACTCCAGCGGCAAGTTCCTGTTCGCCGCCCGCGTGATTCCGTACCGTGGTTCGTGGCTGGATTTCGAATTCGACGCCAAGGACATCGTGAACGTGCGTATCGACCGCAAGCGCAAGCTGCCGGTTACATCGCTGCTGTATGGCCTGGGTCTCGATAGCGAGAGCATCCTCGAGCATTTCTACGACACCGTCACCTGGAAGCGCGGCAAGGACGGCTGGGAAATTCCCTTCGTTGCCGAGGCATGGCGCGGTGCCAAGCCCGCCTTCGCCCTGGTGGACGCCAAGACCGGTGAGGAAGTCTTCCCCGCCGGCCAGAAGGTATCGCCCCGCGCCGCCAACAAGGCGGAGAAGGACGGCCTCCAGAAACTGCTGATCCCGACCGAGGAAATCTTCGGCCGTTACGCCAGCGTCGACCTGATCGACGAGAAGACCGGCCGCATCTACATCGAGGCGGGCGACGAAGTGTCGCCGGAAAACCTCGAGAAGCTCGATGGCGCCGGGATCGACCAGCTCGAATTGCTGGATATCGACCACGTCAACACCGGCGCGTGGATGCGCAACACCATGGAAGCCGACAAGGCGGAAAACCGCGAAGAAGGCCTGGAAGCGATCTACAAGGTCATGCGTCCCGGCGAACCGCCCACCAAGGAAACCGCCGAAGCGCTGTTCGAAGGCCTGTTCTTCGATCCCGAGCGTTACGACCTTTCCGCCGTGGGCCGCGTGAAGCTGAACATGCGCCTCGGTCTCGATGCCGAAGACACCGTCACCACGCTGCGCAAGGAAGATATCCTCGCGGTGGTGAAGGAACTTGTCGACCTGAAGGACGGCAAGGGCGAAGTCGACGACATCGACAACCTCGGCAACCGCCGTGTGCGTTCCGTGGGTGAGCTGCTGGAAAACCAGTACCGCGTCGGCCTGCTGCGCATGGAACGCGCCGTGAAGGAACGCATGTCGTCGGTCGATGTGTCGACTGTCATGCCGAACGACCTGATTAACGCAAAGCCTGCTGTGGCTGCCGTGCGCGAGTTCTTCGGCTCCAGCCAGCTCTCGCAGTTCATGGACCAGACCAACCCGCTGTCCGAAGTCACCCACAAGCGCCGCGTCTCGGCGCTTGGGCCGGGCGGCCTGACACGTGAGCGTGCCGGCTTCGAAGTCCGCGACGTTCATCCCACGCACTATGGCCGCATCTGCCCGATCGAAACGCCGGAAGGCCCGAACATCGGCCTGATCAACTCGCTGTCCACCTTCGCCCGCGTGAACAAGTACGGCTTCATCGAGACGCCCTACCGTTCGGTGAAGGACGGCAAGGTTTCCAGCGAGGTGAACTACCTCTCCGCGATGGAAGAGCAGAAGCACACCGTGGCGCAGGCATCGGCAGAGGTCGATGCGGACGGCAAGTTCGTGGAGGAGCTGGTCTCCACCCGCCAGAACGGCGAATTCACGATGAGCCCGAACGAGAACGTCACGCTGATGGACGTTTCGCCCAAGCAGCTCGTCTCGGTCGCCGCATCGCTGATTCCGTTCCTGGAAAACGATGACGCCAACCGCGCGCTGATGGGATCGAACATGCAGCGCCAGGCCGTGCCGCTGGTGAAGGCCGAAGCGCCTTTCGTCGGCACCGGCATGGAAGAAACCGTGGCCCGCGATTCGGGCGCTGCGATCGCTGCCAAGCGTGGCGGCATCGTCGACCAGGTCGACGCCGGCCGTATCGTGATCCGCGCCTCGGGCGAGGTGGACACCACCAACCCCGGCGTGGACATCTACACGCTGCAGAAGTTCCAGCGCTCCAACCAGAACACCTGCGTCAACCAGCGTCCGCTGGTGAAGGTGGGCGAGAGTGTGAACCAGGGCGACATCATCGCCGACGGTCCCTCCACCGATCTGGGTGAGCTGGCACTGGGCCGCAACAGCCTCGTCGCCTTCATGCCCTGGAACGGCTACAACTACGAGGATAGCATCCTCATCTCCGAGCGTATCGTGAAGGATGACGTCTTCACCTCGATCCATATCGAGGAATTCGAAGTCATGGCTCGCGATACGAAGCTTGGCCCCGAAGACATCACGCGCGACATTCCCAACGTCGGCGAGGAAGCCCTGCGCAATCTCGACGAGGCGGGCATCGTCTACATCGGTGCAGAAGTGCATCCGGGCGATATCCTGGCAGGCAAGATCACGCCCAAGGGTGAAAGCCCGATGACGCCGGAAGAAAAGCTGCTGCGCGCCATCTTCGGCGAAAAGGCCAGCGACGTGCGCGACACCTCGCTCCGCCTGCCACCGGGCGTTGCCGGAACGGTTGTGGAAGTTCGCGTCTTCAACCGTCACGGCATCGAGATCGACGATCGTACGCGTGCCATCCAGAACGAGGAAATCGAACGCCTCAAGAAGGATAGCGAAGACGAACGCGCCATCCTCAACCGCGCCACCTACAACCGCCTGCGTGACATGCTGAACGGCCAGACCGCTTCGGCTGCGCCCAAGGGCGTGAAGAAGGGCACCGAAATCACCGACGAGGTGCTGGACAGTGTGGATCGCATCGACTGGTTCAAGTTCGCCGTCGCCGACGACAACATGCAGAGCCAGCTGGAAGCGGTGAAGGGCCAGTATGACGAGGCCGTGAAGGCGATCAAGGACAAGTACGAAGATCGCAAGGAGAAGCTGGAGCGCGGTGACGAACTGGCTCCCGGCGTGCTCAAGATGGTCAAGGTGTTCGTGGCGGTGAAGCGCAAGCTGCAGCCGGGCGACAAGATGGCCGGCCGTCACGGCAACAAGGGTGTGATCTCTCGCATCCTGCCGGAAGAGGACATGCCGTTCCTCGAAGACGGTACGCCTGTCGATATCGTGCTGAACCCGCTGGGCGTGCCTTCGCGCATGAACGTCGGGCAGATCTTTGAAACGCACCTTGGCTTCGCCGCGCGCGGCCTGGGCCTGCAGATCAAGGAACAGCTGGAAGACTGGCGTGTAAACAACCCTGATGTGACCACGGGCAAACCGCCCGAAGCGCTGATGGACAAGCTGCGCGACGTCTATGGCGAGAAGTATTACGACGACATCAACAGCCGCACGAACGAGGAAGTGGCCGAACTGGCCGGCAACCTCGTTACCGGTGTGCCGATGGGCACGCCCGTGTTCGACGGCGCGCGTGAAAGCGACGTGACCGACATGCTGCTGAAGGCAGGCTACGATAGCTCGGGCCAGTCCACGCTGTATGACGGCCGCAGTGGCGAGGCGTTCGACCGCAAGGTGACGGTCGGCATCATCTATATGCTCAAACTGCACCACCTTGTGGACGACAAGATCCACGCCCGGTCGATCGGCCCCTACTCGCTCGTTACCCAGCAGCCGCTGGGCGGCAAGGCGCAGTTCGGTGGCCAGCGCTTCGGCGAGATGGAGGTCTGGGCACTCCAGGCCTACGGCGCCGCCTACACCTTGCAGGAAATGCTGACGGTGAAATCCGACGACGTGGTCGGCCGCACCAAGGTCTACGAAGCCATCGTCAAGGGCGACGACACCTTCGAGGCCGGCATTCCGGAGAGCTTCAACGTGCTCGTGAAGGAAATGCGCTCGCCTGGGCCTCAACGTCGAACTCTCCTCGCTCACCGATGGTGAAGAGGACGAGGACGGCTTCGGTCAGATCGCGGCTGAATAACAGGGTCAGGCGGCCTCTAGCGGGCCGCCTCCCCGCCACCCTGTGTTAATCCCCCCAAGGGAATTCGAAAAATGAACGAACTTACCAAATTCACCAACCAGCTGGCCAAGCCGGAAACCTTCGACCAGATCCAGATCGGGATCGCCTCGCCAGAGCGCATCCGTTCATGGTCCTTCGGCGAGATCAAGAAGCCGGAAACCATCAACTACCGTACGTTCAAGCCAGAGCGTGACGGATTGTTCTGCGCCCGCATCTTCGGTCCGGTGAAGGACTACGAATGCCTGTGCGGCAAGTACAAGCGCATGAAGTACAAGGGCGTCGTCTGCGAAAAGTGCGGCGTCGAAGTCACCGTCACCAAGGTGCGCCGTGAGCGCATGGGCCACATCGAACTGGCCGCGCCGGTTGCGCACATCTGGTTCCTGAAGTCGCTGCCTTCGCGCATCGGCCTGCTGCTCGACATGCAGCTGAAGCAGCTTGAGCGCGTGCTGTATTTCGAAAGCTACATCGTCACCGAGCCCGGCCTCACGCCGATGGAAAAGTTCCAGCTGCTGACCGAGGATGAACTCCTCGAAGCGCAGGACGAATATGGCGAGGACGCCTTCAGCGCCGGGATCGGTGCGGAAGCTGTAAAGTTCATGCTGATGGACCTCGACCTGGAACAGGAAAAGGCCGATCTGCTGCACGAGCTGGAGACCACCAAGTCCAAGCTGAAGCCCGCCAAGATCATCAAGCGCCTCAAGGTCGTCGAAAGCTTCATCGATTCGGGCAACCGTCCCGAATGGATGATCCTCGAAGTCGTGCCGGTCATCCCGCCCGAACTGCGCCCGCTGGTGCCGCTGGACGGTGGCCGTTTCGCGACCTCCGATCTCAACGATCTGTATCGCCGCGTCATCAACCGTAACAACCGCCTGAAGCGCCTGATGGAACTGCGCGCGCCCGATATCATCGTGCGTAACGAAAAGCGCATGTTGCAGGAATCGGTCGACGCATTGTTCGACAACGGCCGTCGTGGCCGCGTGATCACGGGTGCCAACAAGCGTCCGCTGAAATCGCTGTCCGACATGCTGAAGGGCAAGCAGGGCCGCTTCCGCCAGAACCTTCTGGGCAAGCGCGTCGACTATTCGGGCCGTTCGGTCATCGTGACCGGTCCGGAACTGAAGCTGCACCAGTGCGGCCTGCCCAAGAAGATGGCGCTCGAACTGTTCAAGCCGTTCATCTACGCGCGCCTCGATGCCAAGGGTCTGTCCATGACCCTGAAGCAGGCGAAGAAGTGGGTCGAGAAGGAGCGCAAGGAAGTCTGGGACATTCTGGATGAAGTCATCCGCGAACATCCCGTGCTGCTGAACCGCGCACCGACGCTTCACCGTCTCGGCATCCAGGCGTTCGAGCCCGTGCTGATCGAGGGCAAGGCCATCCAGCTTCACCCGCTGGTGTGTTCTGCCTTCAACGCCGACTTCGATGGTGACCAGATGGCCGTCCACGTGCCGCTTTCGCTGGAAGCCCAGCTGGAAGCCCGCGTGCTGATGATGTCCACCAACAACATCCTGTCGCCCGCCAACGGCAAGCCGATCATCGTGCCTTCGCAGGACATGGTGCTGGGCCTGTATTACCTTTCGATGGACCGCGAAGGCGAGCCGGGCGAAGGCAAGATCCTGGGCGACATCAACGAGGTGCACCAGGCATTGCACGTGGGTGCGGTAACCTATCACTCCAAGATCACCACCCGCGTTCCGCAGACGGACGAGGCCGGCAAGACCTACATGAGCCGCGTCGAGACCACGCCAGGCCGCATGCTGATCGCCGAATGCCTGCCCAAGAGCCACAAGGTTCCGTTCGAATTCGTCAACAAGCTGCTGACGAAGAAGGACATCGAGAACGTAATCGACCAGGTCTATCGCCACACCGGCCAGAAGGACACGGTGCTGTTTGCCGATGCCATCATGACGCTGGGCTTCCGCCACGCGTTCAAGGCCGGCATCTCCTTCGGCAAGGATGACATGATCATTCCTGACACGAAGGACGGCATGATCGAGGAAACCAAGGCGCTGGTTGCAGATTACGAGCAGCAGTACCAGGACGGCTACATCACCGGCCAGGAGAAGTATAACAAGGTGATCGACGCCTGGAGCCGTTGCGGCGACCAGGTGGCGGCCGCCATGATGGAAGAGATCAAGGCAACGCCAAAGGATGCCGACGGTCGCGAGGCGCAGATCAACTCGATCTACATGATGAGCCATTCCGGCGCACGTGGTAGCCCCGCGCAGATGAAGCAGCTGGCGGGTATGCGCGGCCTGATGGCCAAGCCTTCGGGCGAGATCATCGAAACGCCGATCATCTCGAACTTCAAGGAAGGCCTGACCGTTCTTGAATACTTCAACTCCACCCACGGCGCGCGCAAGGGCCTGGCGGATACGGCTTTGAAGACGGCAAACTCGGGTTACCTGACCCGCCGCCTTGTCGACGTGTCGCAGGATTGCACGATCGTCCAGACGGACTGCAAGACCGAGAATGCACTGGAGATGCGTGCCATCGTCCAGGGCGGCAGCGTAATTGCATCGCTGGGCGAGCGTATCCTGGGCCGCACCGTGGCCGAGGATATCGTGAACGTCTCCACCGACGAGGTGATCGTGAAAGCGGGCACCATGGTGGACGAGCCGATGGCCGCCGCCATCGAGGAAGCCGAAGTGCAGCAGGCGAAGATCCGCTCTCCGCTGGTCTGCGAAGCCGAAATGGGCGTTTGCGCCACCTGCTACGGCCGCGATCTTGCTCGCGGTACGCCGGTCAACATCGGTGAAGCTGTCGGCGTTATCGCCGCACAGTCCATCGGTGAGCCGGGCACGCAGCTGACCATGCGTACCTTCCACATCGGCGGTGCCGCACAGGTGAATGAAACCAGTCACCTCGAAAGCATCTCCAGCGGCAAGGTCGTCTACCGCGACATGCCCACCATCACCGACAAGAAGGGCCGCCGCCTGTCGCTGGCCCGCAACGGTGAAATGGTGGTTGTCGATGCGGAGGGCCGCGAGCGTGCGATCCACCGCGTGCCTTACGGTACCGTGCTCATGTTCGAGGATGGCGCCAAGGTATCCGAAGGCGATCGCCTGGCCGAGTGGGATCCGTTCACCCTGCCGATCATCACCGAGCAGGCCGGTCTCGTGCGCTACCAGGATCTTGTCGAAGGCAAGACGCTGGAAGAGCGTGTCGACGAAGCCACCGGCATCGCCCAGCGCGTGGTGATCGAATATCGCGCTGCTGGCCGTTCAAAGAAGGAAGACCTGCGTCCGCGCATGACTCTTCTGAGCGAGGAAGACGCCAAGGCTCTGAAGGGCAAGAAGGAAGAGGAAACCGAGGCACAGCGTTACATGCTGGCTCCGGGCACCACCCTTTCTGTCGAGGACGGCCAGGAAGTGCAGGCCGGTGACATTCTTGCGCGTGCATCGCGTGAAGCCGCCAAGACGCGCGACATCACCGGCGGTCTGCCGCGTGTTGCCGAGCTGTTCGAAGCGCGTATCCCCAAGGATGCCGCCGTGATCGCCAAGATCAGTGGCCGGATGGAATTCATCCGCGACTACAAGGCCAAGCGCAAGATCGCCATCGTTCCGGAAGAGGGCGAACCCGTCGAGTACCTGATCCCCAAGACCAAGGTGATCGACGTGCAGGAAGGCGACTTCGTCAAGAAGGGCGATACGCTGATCTCCGGCTCGCCCAACCCGCATGACATCCTTGAAGTCATGGGCGTGGAAGCGCTGGCGGAATTCCTCTGCACCGAAATCCAGGAAGTCTATCGACTGCAGGGCGTGAAGATCAACGACAAGCACATCGAGGTGATCGTTCGCCAGATGCTGCAGAAGGTCGAGATCACCGATGGCGGCGATACCGTGCTGCTGCCGGGCGAACAGGTCGACATGGAGGAGATGAAGGAAGAGAACGCCAAGCTGACCAAGAGCAAGACCCCGGCGCAAGGCACGCCGATCCTGCTCGGCATTACCAAGGCCAGCTTGCAGACCCGTTCGTTCATCTCTGCCGCATCTTTCCAGGAAACCACCCGCGTGCTGACGCAGGCGGCGGTCGAAGGGAAGAAGGATACGCTGGTCGGCCTGAAGGAAAACGTGATCGTGGGTCGCCTGATCCCTGCCGGTACCGGCGCGGGCATGAACCGTATGCGGGTGACGGCTTCGTCGCGCGACGCGGCCCTGCGCGCCCAGTACAAGAAGATGCAGGACGCACTGGTCGCTGCCGAGGAAGCCGAAGCGGCTGCCAAGGAAGAGGCCGTTGCCGCAGCTGCCAAGGAAGAAGCTGTCGTTGCAGCAGATTCCGCAGCAGAGCAGCACGAAGCTGAACTGGCACGCGATCCGGTCGATGCCGCAACCGGCGATGCCACCATGGCCCCCATGGTGGACAGCGGCGAAGGCACCGATGCCGACGCCGGTGAATACAAGCGCGAGGACGAAGGCACAGAGCCCGAAGCCATCGCCAAGAACGAAGATGATAGCGAGGAAGAGCGGACGACAGCGCAAGCTGATCGCCCGCGCCTTTTTGGCAATGACGAAAGGCCCCGGTGGAGCGATCCACCGGGGCTTTTTCGTGTCCCGTGCGTTTAGCAGGCATGAGACAGATCATTCTCCTTGCCGCGCTCGCTGACAGCAGCTTGCCAAGCCACCCGGTGAAGCACCCGCTCCCGCCGAAGACGACGTGGTGATGACCGATGGCGACACTGCGACCGCGCCCCAGCAATTGCTGCCGCAGGGCGAATACCGGCTGGCCGGGGCCAATGGTTCCGACGTCAACCTCAGCCACGCCATCACCGTAAGCGTTACCGACGATATGATCGAAACCGTTTCACAATGCGTGACCCAGCGCTGGACCTATAGATATGTCGACGATCGCTTGCGCACCGAGCCCATCATAGAGCCAGTCTGCGACCGGGGGCGCTATCCCGAAGAGGAGGCCATCGGCGCGGTTTTCGATGATCCGCAGGAGGTGATGCGCACGCCGGCAAACGGCATCTATATCGTGGCGGCGGGCAGAGCATCACGCTGTTCTCCCAATGAGCAGGCCTTGGCCGCCTCCGCAAATGCAAATGCGAATGAGTTGCAATTGATGAGGCGGGCGTTAGGGTTGGTTGCGAATCAATCGCAATAAAGGTCCTGCCATGCAATCGCGTCGCCCGAATGCAAACGCCCCATCCCACTCCTGTTCTGCGCGGTCCGCCGTAATCGATGAGTTGCGTCACCCGCCCATGGCCAGCCAGTTTTCTGCACCCGCCATGACCTTGGTCCTCGCAATCCGCCTGATGGCCAGTTGCGGCGTGGCGAGGATCGATCCGCTGGTCGAACTTTCGCGGCGGCTGAAATCGCTGACGGCGGCAAAGCTTGTACTGGATTTTGCCCAGGCCTGCTCACGCGTCTGGCCGGAAAAGGCGATGGTGAGCAGGCCTTGCTGCCATGCGCTCACACCTGACGAGGCGGTGTTCGCGCAAATGGCGCAAGCGGCAGTCGATGGCGACAGAACCGGTTTTTCCTGCGTGCTCGACGGGTTGGTGCGACGCGAACGGCACGAAGGGCTCTACGCCATCACGCAAGAAGCGCGGCGGTTTTGTCCAGCCGCTTGTGATATGCCGATCAGCTGCGCCCGATCTCCGGCATTCGCTTGTGAGCCACGCCCAAGCGGGCTAACCGCGCTGGCATGACCACGATTACCCGCTTCGCCCCCTCGCCCACGGGCCGCCTGCATGTCGGCAATATCCGCACCGCGCTGCACAACTGGATGCTGGCGCACAAGGCTGGCGGCACATTCATGCTGCGCATCGACGATACCGATGCAGAGCGCAGCGAGGAACAGTATGTCGATGCGATCCGCGCGGACCTGGAATGGCTGGGTCTGACACCTGATGGGGAGGAGCGCCAGTCGCAGCGGCTGGAAAGCTACGAAGCGGCGTTTCAAACCCTGCGCGACGCGGGCCGCGTCTATCCTGCATATCGAAACCAGCCAGGAACTCGAACTCAAGCGCAAGATCCAGCTGGGGCGCGGTCTGCCGCCGATATACGATCGCGGCGCGTTGCGGCTGACCGACGAGGAGCGCGCTGCGAAGGAAGCCGAGGGCATTGCCCCGCACTGGCGTTTCAAGCTGGACCACGACGAAGCCATTGCCTGGGACGATGGCGTGCGCGGGCCGCAGAAATTCGACGCTGCGCAACTCTCCGATCCGGTGATCCGCCGCGCCGATGGGTCGTGGCTGTACATGCTGCCCAGCTGCGTAGACGATATTGCCATGGGCATTACCGATGTCCTGCGCGGAGAGGATCACGTCTCCAACACCGCCGTGCAGATACAGATGTTCACCGCCCTGGGCGCCACCCCGCCCCGCTTTGCGCATGAGGCGCTGCTGGTCGGCAAGGAAGGCAAGCTGTCGAAGCGGCTCGGTTCCCTGGGTTGCGATGCTTTTCGGGAGCGCGGGATCGAGCCCGAAGCGCTGGTCGCATTGCTGGCGCGGCTGGGCACCAGCATGCCGGTGGAGCCGATCGCCGCGCGCGATGCGCTGGTCCAGAGCTTCGATCTCGCCACCTTCGGACGCGCTCCGGCAAAATTCGACGACACCGAACTGGACCGGATCAACGCCGCCATCGTCCATCAGCTGGACTATGCAGATGTCGCCCAGCGCCTGCCCGATGGGATGGACGAGGCGGCATGGCACGCCATTCGTCCCAACCTCGAGAAGGTCGGCGATGCAGGCGAGTGGTGGACCATCGTCACCGGCCCCATCGCACAGCCCGAATTCGATGCCGAAACGCGCGAATACCTGGCGCAGGCGGCAGAAGCGCTGGCGTGGTCGGCCAATCCCTGGGGCGAGCTTACCGCCAGCCTGAAACAAAGCACCGGCCGCAAGGGCAAGGCGCTGTTCCTGCCCCTGCGACAGGCGCTCACCGGCATGGATCACGGCCCGGACATGGGCGAACTGCTGCCACTGATCGGCGAGGACGAGGCCCGCGCCCGCCTGATAACCGCCGCCGCAAGGCTAGCTGTTCATCTTATTCCGCAACTGCACACTTGACGTGCAGCGGCTCAATCTCTACTTGCGTCATGATACATCGTTACTCCGCTGAGAGAGCTTCCTGAACCCCATGCGCAAATACCGTATTGCCTCCTGGCGAGTGCTGTTATCTCCATCTCCTGCCATGGCGCAGGAAACCCCGCAGGAGCCCGCCTGAAGCACTGAAGAGCCGGGGCCGAGGGCGAGGAGCAGGCCGCAGACGATTTCCACGACGACATCTATCGTAACCGCCAGCGGTATCGACAGGCTGGACGTGATGGCGGGCACCTCGGTCGTTACCGGCATGCAGTTGCAACGCGAGAGCGCAGGCCAGGTCGGCGAGATCCTTGCCAGCCTGCCCGGCGTCGATGCGACGGTTTTGCTCCCGGTGCGTCACGCCCGATCCTGCGCGGTTTCGGCGGGGACCGGGTGCGCGTGCTGATCGACGGCATCGGCACGCATCGATGCCTCCGGCGCGTCGGATGATCACGCCGTGGCGGTCGATCCGCTTATCGCCGAACGCATCGAAGTGCTGCGCGGGCCTGCGGTGCTGCTTTACGGCAGCCAGGCCATCGGCGGCGCGGTGAATGTCATTACCAAGCGTATTCCGCCCGCGCGTGCCGGACGAACCGTTCCACCTCGATGTGCTGGCCGGGGTGGATAGCGCCACCGGCCTGTGGCGAAGGTGGTGTCTCGCTCGATACGAAGCTGACCGACAATATCGTCTTCCACGTCGATGGATCGTATCGCAACACCGACGATATCGAGATCCCCGGCTTTGCCGCATCCGACGATCTGCGCGCGGACCTGCTGGCCGACGCGGCAGAGGAAGAGGAAGAGGGCGAATTCGAGGAAGCCGAGGAACTGCGCGAGAGCAGCCGGATATTCGCGGTATCGTGCCCAACACCTATACCGAGACCTGGTCTGCCGGCACGGGCTTCGCGGTCTTTTCGGGCGAGAGCAATTTCGGCGCATCGTTCGATTATTACGACACCAGCTATGGCGTACCCGGGGCACCGGGCGTTGGCCATCATCACGGCGGTGAAGAGGGCGGTGAGGAAGGCGGTGAAGAGGAAGAGGAGGAAGGTCCGTTTCCATCGGTCTGCAGCCGCTATCGCGCCGATTTCCGCGCCAACATCGACCTGGGCGACGGATTTTTCGACAATCCGTGCCAGTCGCGCGTGGGTTATTCCGACTACACCCACACCGAATTCGAAGGCGCCGAAGTCGGCACCGTGTTCGACGTGCAGGGCGTGGAGGGCCGCGTGGAACTGGTCCAGTCGCGCCGCGGCAACTGGAGCGGTGCGACCGGCGCACAATATCTCCGCACAGGATTTCGTCGCCACCGGCGAGGAAGCCTATCATTCCGCCCAACAGACTCGAGACTTTCGCGCTCTTCACCCTGCAGGAATTCGATTTCGGCCCCTTCGAGCTGGAAGCCGGCGGCCGGTACGAGAACACCGAGATCGAAGCCACGACTCTCGGACTGGAGCGCAGCTTCGACACCTTCTCCGGCCTCTGCTCGGCGGCGGCATCACGTTGTTCGATGATTTCCGCGCGGGCCTG
This sequence comes from uncultured Alphaproteobacteria bacterium, assembly GCA_963783265.1. Classification (GTDB taxonomy): domain Bacteria; phylum Pseudomonadota; class Alphaproteobacteria; order Sphingomonadales; family Sphingomonadaceae; genus Alteraurantiacibacter. Next base: position 165,104 of record CAWAMU010000018.1, read on the forward strand.
AACATGCTCGCACACCGAACGCGCACCACAGCGCGCGGAACTGTTCGCCGAAGGGCCGCATATCGCCACCCAGCAGTTCGAGATCGGCGACCCTTCGCTGGGCGTGGAAAGCGGCTGGGGCGCGAAGGCTACGTTCGCGGTGAAGTCGGCGAGGTGAAGGTCAACGCCAGCGTCTATCGCAACTGGTTCGACGATTTCATCTATCTCGCCGCGAACGGGCGAGGAGGAAGACGAGCTGCCGGTCTTCGCCTTCATGCAGCAGGATGCCGACCAGTGGGGCGCCGAAGCGCAGATCACCTTCCCGCTCTGTCGAAGGCAGGATTTCTCCCTGCTTGGCGACCTGCGTGGCGCCTATACGCAAGCGTGGAATTGGACGATGGCACCGATGCGCCGCGCATTCCCCCGCTCAGCCTGTACGGCGCGCTGGAAGCGCAGTACGGGCCATTTCGAGCCTTCGCGGCGAAGTGGAATGGTACGACAGCCAGACCGATGTCGCCCCGTTCGAAACGCCGACCGATGGCTTTACCATGGTCAATCGCATCGCTGGCTGGCACCCGTTCGAAGGTCGCGAGAATCTGACGATCATGGCGCAGGTGGACAATATCTTCGACGTCGAAGGCCGCCGCCACACCAGCTTCACCAAGGAATTCGTGCCGATGCCGGGCCGCAACTTCAAGCTGAGCGCGCGGGCAGTTTCTAAGTGATTGGTCAGCGAAGCCGCCTCCAGGGCTTCGCTGACCAAGAACTTCACACCTCGTCGTAATGGAATGGCGCGATCACCGCCTTGGGGTATGCTTCATATTCGAAGCTGGGTGGCCTGTCCGGCTGAACCCCTTCGGTAGAGCGTAGCAAGGGCACACCGCCCTTGTGCCAGCCCTCGTCATATTCGCAGTAGAAATTGATGATGCCGTGTAGCGAGGCGATGCGCCATTTGCCGCGCTCGCGCACATAGCGGTTCTCGTAGGTCGCTTCTCCCCAGCGGCCCTTGCCACCAAGGAAGCCCACCATCATCAGCGTGCGCCAGCGACCCTTTGCCGTGCCGCCTTCGCTGTCGATATGCAGCACGGGCTGCAACTGCATGTGATTGTAGATCGTGCCGTCGCCATATTCGGGGAGGCGGCCCAGATATTCGCGCACGCGATCCCGCCCCACGTAGACCCCGCGCCCGGCGATCTCCAGCGTGCCGTCATCGGCGAAGAGCTGTGCTGCCTTGGTCCCACAATCCCTTGTCGACATAGTAGCCGTAGGCGCCTTGCAGGTTCACCAGCTCGCGATAGTCTTCTGCCGCCGTGGCGCGCGCTTCCAGCGCCTCGATCCGGGCCAGCAGGTCTTCGGTTGTCGGCATGTCTCTCCCCTCGCTTCGTCGAGGAGAGGATAGGCTACAATCTTGGCAGCGTAACCCCGCGCTGGCCCATGTATTTGCCCGCCCTGTCGGCGTAGGTGACTTCCGGCCTTTCATTGCCTTGCAGGAACAGGAACTGGCACGCGCCTTCATTGGCGTAGATACGCGCGGGCAGCGGCGTGGTGTTGGAAAATTCCAGCGTCACATGCCCTTCCCAGCCCGGCTCCAGCGGAGTGACATTCACAATGATGCCGCAGCGGGCATAAGTGCTCTTGCCCAGGCAGATCACCAGCACGTCCTCCGGCACGCGGAAATATTCCACCGTGCGCGCCAGGGCGAAGGAATTGGGCGGGATCACGCAGACATCGGTCTTGCGGTCCACCAGGCTGTCCCCGTCGAAATCCTTGGGATCGACAATCGCCGAATTCACATTGGTGAAGATCTTGAACTCGTCCGCCACGCGCGCGTCGTAACCGAAGGAGGACAGGCCGTAGGAGATACAGCCGTCGCGCCGCTGGCTCTCCACGAAAGGCTCTATCATGCCCCTCGATTGCGCCTGTTCCCGAATCCACTTGTCTGAAAGTATAGCCATGCGGCAGGGATTCCCGACTGGCGCGGCAAGGGCAAGCTGCCAGCCGGAAATATCCCCTTCCCTGTCCCCTAAGGCGTACGACATTCGTAGCTTGTGGCGCGATCCGCATCGCCGCCGGTGTAATGCGCGTAGGAAGGATGCGGGCACAGCGGCATTTCTCCCTCACCGCTTCGTGTGCGACTGGCGACGACGGCGCCGGGCGCTTCTTCATTTTCCACCCAGTCGACCATCGCGCCCAGCAGGTCGAAGCTGTCGTAGGCATTGCCGCCACCGCAATGGCCCATGCCCGGCACCATGTAGAAACGCGCGGCATCGTCCCACGCTTCGGGCCCATTTGCCTCGCGGGCGCGCAGGAAATAATCCCAGGTGTCGAAGGCGCTGAACCACGGATCGGAAACGCCGTGGAAATAGATGAGCTTGCTCCGCGCCCGAGATAGGTGGAAAGGTTGGTCCAGTATGCGGTGTCGGTCAGCCTGCCCACCGCGTCCCAGCGCACGTCGTGGATACGATCATCGATGGAGATATCGCGGGTCGTCGCAGGAGGTCCCAGCGGGCCGCCCTGACCCACGGGAAGAAAGCCCGGCAATCCCGGTCCGGAAAAGGTGATGCCGGTATCCCATGGATAGGGCACATACACCGGCCGCCCGTTGCTCTCTTTCGGAGAAGCCATCGCCAGCCGCACGGCTTCCGCCCGATCGGGCGCGAGGCAGCCCTCGGTTTCACCGGCACGGCATTCCAGCGCGGCCGCATCGAAGTCGCGGCACGCCTCGACATTGACAATGACGCCATCTGCGCGCCCATCGCGGGCGTCGCACTGGCGGATCAGTTCGCGATCCACCACCGCAAGCTCCGCCGGTGAAAGCGACGCCGCGCGGCTTTCACCGGCAGGCAGGGTGCGGTTGAGCAGCACTTGCGCATTTTCGATTGCGAGGTTGGAATGGCCCGGACGCATGGCCGGGGCACCGATCACGATCCCGTCGAACAGTTCGGGATAGCGCTGGCTCGCCAGCATTCCTTCGCGCCCGCCGGTGGAGCAGCCGGTCATGTAGGAATGGTGCGGCTCTTCGCCGTAGAAGATCTTCGTCAACATGCGCGCCGTTTGCGTCACCACAGACAATCGAGCTTCGGGCAAAATCCAGCGCGGCGCGCTGGTCGGCGTAGAAGCTCGCGTCGAACACCGCCCCCTGGTGGCCGCTATCGTGGCTGGCCACGGCAAACCCTCGCGCCAGGGCGGGCGTGGTGCCGGCTGCGACCGGCCCGATGGCGGGATTGACGCTACCGTTCAACCCGCCGCCGCCCTGCAACAGGAAGCGGCCGTTCCAGTCTTCGGGAAGGCGCAGCTGGAAATTGATGCCATATGCAACCCCGCCAAATCCTTCGCGGCTGTTGATCACGCCTTCCACCAGGCAATGCGCGGGCAGGTTGGCGGCCACGCCTCCCGGTGGTGCCTGCCCCGGCCCCGCTGCAACTTTGCGGGATCCGGTGAGCGTGACGAAACCCGCCATCGCGATGCGCTGGGCAAAGTCCTCGCAAGACACCGGTCCGTCAGGGACAGTCATGGTCATCGAGCGAAGGCGAACCGGGCGTTTGCGCTCCGGTAATCGTCGGTGTGGCGGCGATCAGTGCGGCAAGGCCCGCTCCGCCCAAAGCAGTCAACCGCATGAATTCAGCTCCCCCTTTTTCTTCCGCCGAGGAGGTTAGCCCATAACAATCGCTGGATAAACCACTCTTCCCGCCTAGGCCGAATCGATCGCGGCCCCTATCCCTCGAGCTTGTGAAAGCGGAAATCGAGATCGGCAAGGACGCGCACGGCACCGCCGTGAAGGTGGACGTGGAGGAATTGCTTGCCACGCGCCTGCTGGTGCAGGGCAATTCCGGCAGCGGCAAATCGCACCTGCTGCGCCGCCTGCTGGAGCAGAGCGCGGGCCTGGTGCAGCAGATCGTGATCGATCCCGAAGGCGATTTCGTCAGTCTTGCCGATCATTTCGATCACGTGGTGGTGGAAGGCGCCAGCTATTCCAGCCGGGAGATAGAGGCGCTGGCGGGCCGCATCCGCCAGCACCGGGCCAGCGTGGTGCTGGCGCTGGAAGATCTCGAGGTGGAGCAGCAGATCCGCTGCGCCGCGCAATTCCTCACCGCGCTGTTCGATGCCCCGCGTGAACACTGGTTCCCCGCGCTGGTGGTGGTGGACGAGGCGCAGATGTTCGCCCCCGCCGCTGCGGGCGAGATGGCGGAGGACACGCGCCGCCTGACGCTTTCCGCCATGACCAACCTCATGTGCCGGGGCCGCAAGCGCGGGCTTGCCGGTATCGTCGCCACGCAGCGGCTGGCCAAGCTGGCGAAGAACGTCGCGGCAGAGGCGAGCAACTTCCTGATGGGCCGCACCTTCCTCGATATCGACATGCAGCGCGCGGCAGACCTTCTGGGCATGGACCGCAAGCAGGCAGAGCGTATCCGCGATCTGCAGCGCGGCCATTTCCTCGGCCTTGGCCCGGCGGTCAGCCGCCGCCCGGTGGCGGTGCATATCGGCGATGTGAAATCGGGCGGCAAGAACGGCGGTGCGGCGCTCACTCCGCTGCCGCAGGCAGGCGCCGCCGAAATGGGCGAATTGCTGCACGCCGACCTGGCGGAGGAAGCCGCCGAAAAGGTTCACCAGCCGCCGCCTCCCCCGCCGCCCGCACCCCCGCCGGTGGAGGAACTGGCGCAAAGCATGGCCGCAAAAGCCGAAACCGGCGCAAGGCCCGAAGAAACGCTCTCCGCCGAAACCACGGCCGGCGATGTCGACAGCGTGTTGAGCGATATGGCGGCAGAAGAGGGCGCGACCTTCCGCCCCATCGCCACCTCCTTCCGCGATTTTGCGACCCGCTGCCGACAGCAGGGCGTGGCATCGGCGCATATCGACATGCCCACCTTCCGCCGCATGTTCGCTTTCGCCGCCGCCGGTGTCGGTTCTCTTGAGCAGGGTCAGCGCGAGCGGGTGGAGGCGATGGCCCAGGGCGTGGCCGACGATGTGCTGGCGCCATACCTTGCCATCGTGGTTTCTGCGGCGCGCGGGCACGGCACCCCCGACGAGGATCATCTCGCGCGCGTCTACGGCACCGCTTCGCCGGGCCGCATTCGCCGCCTGCTGGAACATCTCGAGAAGACCGGACTGATCTCGGTGCACGAGGATTTCGGCGGCGAGCGAACGATCACCATACCCGGCATAGAAGACGTGATGGCCTGAGCGCGCTTGCCCCGCCGCGACGACCGGCTAAGCTCTCCGCCAAAGCGCAAGAATGCGCAAACCAGAGAGGAATGCCATGCCGATCACCACCCGCTTCGCCATCTCCGCCGCTGCGCTCGCGCTGGCCATGCCCGTTTCGGCGCAGGATAACTGGGTCGCCAGCTGGACGGCCTCGCCCCATGCGCCCCTGGGCAGCGAGGGGCCGTTTGCCGCTGCCGAATACGAGGATGTCACGATCAGCCAGGTGCTACGCCTGTCAGAGGGCGGCGACCGGCTGAAGGTGCGCTTCACCAATCGCTATGGCGACCGCCCGCTCACCATCGGTGAGGCGCGCATCGTGCTGCTGGATGATGATGGCGCCGAAGTGGAAGGCACCAGCCGCCCGCTCACCTTCGGCGGAGAAGCAGGCGCAGTGGTGCCGCGCGGTGCCCCGTTCGAGACCGATATTCTCGCCCTCGACACGTCCGATTTCGACAAGGTGAAGGTGGAGTTCTACCTGCCCGAGGCAACCGGCCCCTGCACTTGCCATCTGACCGGGCTGGACACGCTGGCGGTGTCCGCACCGGGCAATCACGTGGGTGAGGCGTGGGAGCCTGCCTCCACCTCGATCCAGCGGGCCTTCCTTTCGGTGGTGGAAGTGGATTCGGATGACGCGCTGGGCACCATCGTCACCTATGGCGATTCGATCACCGATGGCGTGGGCTCAACACCGGGGGAAGATCGCCGCTGGCCCGACGTGCTGGCAGAGCGACTGGAAGAGGCCGGGCTTGAATATGCCGTCGCCAACGCCGGGATCAGCGGCAATCGCGTACTCAGCCCCGGCATGGGCGAGAGCGCGCTGGCGCGGCTGGACGAGGACGTGCTGAGCCTGCCCAACGTCACGCACATGATCGTGTTTGTCGGCGTAAATGATATCGGCAATCGCTTTGGCGGCGCGTTCGAAACTCCAGGCGGCGGTATCGGGGGGCTGGCGCTGGACCAGCCCGATATCGATGCGGACCAGATGATCGCAGGGTTCCGCCAGATCATCGCCCGCGCCCACGCCGAAGGTATCGAAGTCATCGGCTCCCCCATCGGCCCCTACAAGGGCGCAATGTACTGGAGCGAGGAAGGCGAGGCCGCGCGCCAGGTCATCAACGACTGGATCGTGAATTCGGGCGAGTTCGATGCGGTGGTGCGGCTCGACACGGCCTTTGCCGATCCGGACGATCCGATGCAGATGCGCGCGGGCTATCACATGGGCGATTTCCTGCACGGCTCCGACGCAGGCCTGCGCGCCGTGGGAGAGAGCATCGACCTGTCGCTGTTCCAGCCCGAATAGGCCAAGGCGAATAGGATTGCGAACAACAGGTTTCACCTGTAACGGCCTGCACCAACTGAGCCACCCCCAGCTTAACCGGAGTCCCGTCCCATGCGCATCGGCTGCCCCCGCGAAATCAAGAACCGCGAATATCGCGTCGGCCTCACGCCCGAGAGCGCGAAGGAACTGGTGCAGAACGGCCACGAAGTCTGGATGGAAACCGGCGCGGGCGACGGTATCGGCGCGTATGACGCGCAATATGTCGCCAGCGGCGCGAAAGTGCTCGACAATGTCGAGGATATCTTTGCGTCATGCGAGATGATCGTGAAGGTCAAGGAACCGCAGCCCGAGGAAATTGCCCGCCTGCGCGAAGGCCAGGTGCTCTACACCTATCTCCACCTCGCTCCCGATCCCGCGCAGACCGAAGGCCTGGTGAAGTCAGGCTGCACCGCCATCGCCTATGAAACCGTCACCGGCAAGCGCGGCGGCCTGCCGCTGCTCAAGCCGATGAGCCAGGTGGCCGGCCGTATGAGCATTCAGGCCGGTGCCAATGCGCTGGAGAAGGTGCACGGCGGACGCGGCGTGCTGCTGGGCGGCGTGCCGGGCGTGATGCCGGGCAATGTGGTGGTGATCGGCGGCGGCGTGGTCGGCTTCAACGCCGCGCAGATGGCCGCTGGCCTTGGTGCCAGCACGGTGATCATGGACCTCGACCCCGAAGTGCTGGAAAAGGTCGGCACCCATTTCGAAGCCCGCGCCAGCACGCGCTTTGCCAGCAAGGCCAATCTGGAGGCCGCCGTGGCCGAAGCAGACCTGGTGGTGGGCGCGGTTCTGGTGCCGGGCGCTGCGGCACCAAAGCTGGTGAGCCGCGAGATGCTGAAAACCATGAAGCCCGGCGCGGTGCTGGTCGATGTCGCCATCGACCAGGGCGGCTGCTTTGAAACCAGCAAGGCGACCACGCATGACGATCCTACCTATGTGGTGGACGATATCGTGCATTATTGCGTCGCCAACATGCCCGGCGCTGTCAGCCGCACCAGCACCTATGCGCTGAACAATGTGACGCTGCCGCACGCCCTGCGCATCGCAAACCTTGGCTGGAAGGCCGCCATGCGCGCCGATCCGCACCTGGCGCAGGGGCTGAACGTGCACGCGGGCCGCGTTACCTATCCCGCCGTTGCCAGCGAGCTGGGGTATGACCTGCTGCCGATCGACGAGGCTATCGCCTAGCCCTCCTCTCCTTCGGGAGGGAGGAATGGCGCGGCCACTTCGGCCGGCACCCGCATCAGGCGGGCGCTGGCTCTGTCGACCATCGCCCAGGTCGATTTGGCGCGCACCAGCACTTTGTCAGCCGCATCGCGAAATTCGTAGTGCCGGTCAAAGCGCGCACCGCGCGGGCCATCCTTGATGATTGTCTCGCCCGTTACCTGCGCGCCTTCAGTCACGTTTCCGCGATAATCGATCTCGTGCCGGGTCACGACCCAGGCATATTTATCGACATGCTCTGCCGGTGCCTGAGCTTGCCAATGGGCGACGGACAATTCCTCCATCCACCGTACCCAGACGGTGTTGTTGACGTGCCCGTTCTCGTCGATGTGCTCCGGCAAGGCGGTGAAGGTGGTCTTGAAGCGGTTGCTCAATCCACTACCCCCAGCTGCCACAGGATAAATGCCACTTCCTCCGCCGTTTCGCGCAGTCCCTCGAACCGGCCCGATTTGCCGCCGTGGCCTGCGCCCATGTTGGTCTTGAGCAGCAGGATATTGTCATCGGTCTTGTACTCGCGCAGCTTGGCGACCCATTTGGCAGGCTCCCAATAGGTGACGCGCGGATCGTTGAGGCCCGCGGTTACCAGCATGGGCGGATAGTCCTGCCGCGTGACCTGATCGTATGGCGAATAGCTGAGGATGTGCGTGAAGGCGGCCTTGCTTTCGATGGGATTGCCCCATTCGGGCCATTCGCCCGGCGTCAGCGGCAGGCTGTCATCCAGCATGGTGCTGAGCACATCGACGAAGGGCACATGCGCCACGATGGCTCCGAACAACGCCGGGTCCTGGTTGATCACGGCACCCATCAATTCGCCCCCGGCAGAACCGCCGCTGGCGCTGATCTTTCCTTGCGAGGTGTAGCCCAGTTCAACAAGTCCGCGCCCCACGTCGACGAAATCGTTGAAGGTGTTGGTGCGCGCCTGCATCTTGCCTTGCAGATACCAGTTGCGGCCCAGGTCGTCTCCGCCACGGATATGGGCGATGGCATAGGCCACGCCGCGGTCAATCAGGCTGAAACGCGTGGTGGAGAAGTTCGGGGGATAGGCGAACCCGTAGGCGCCGTAGGAATAGAGGTGCAGCGGGCCGCCAGCGCCCGCGTTCATCTGGTCGCGGTCGCGGCGATAGACGATGGAGACCGGCACCATCGCTCCGTCGCGGGCGCGCACTTCCAGCCGCTCTACCGTATAGAGCGAGGGATCGAAGCCACTGGGAATTTCCTGCACCTTCAGCGTTTCCAGCTCCTTGCTGGCCACGTGGTAATCATACACCGTGTCTGGCGTGATCGGGCTTTCGTAGGTGAGCCGGATGCGATCCATGTCCCATTCGGGATTGTTGCCCGTGCCCGCCGAATAGGCCGCCTCGGGAAACTCGATGGTTTCGACCCGCGCGGGATCGTCGTAAGAGCGCAGTTGCACCTGGTCGAGGCCGTTCAGACGCCCTTCGATGATGTAGAAATCCTTGAACAGATCAAAACCTGTCAGGTAGAATTCGTCCGACCCTTCGATCAGCGTCGTCCAGTTTGCGGGATCGGTGATGGGCGCGGTGGCGAGGCGGAAATTGACGTGGGTGTCGTTGCTCCAGACAAACACCGTGTCGTCACGGAAATCGGCGCCGTATTCCACGCCCACCTCGCGCGGTCGCACCACTTTCAGATCGCCCGCAGGATCGTCGATGGACGTGAACAGCACCTCGCTTGTCTCGTTGTCGCCGGTCGAAATGATCAGCCATTGACGGTTGGCGGAGACTGAGGGGGAAGCGGTGTAGCCCAGCGTCTCCTCGTGATAGATCTCCACGTCGCTATCGGGTGCCTGTCCGATGGTGTGCGCGAAGATGCGGTCCACCCGCCAGTTCTCGTTCGCGCGGCCATACACCAGCACGCTGTCGTCCTTCGCCCAGATCAGGCCCGTGTTGACGTTCTCGATCCGGTCTTCCAGCAGTTCGCCGGATTGCAGATCCTTGACGAAAACGGTGTAGAATTCCCCGCCGGTGGTATCGGTGGTGTAGGCCAGATATCGCCCGTCCTCGCTTACCGACATTGCGCCGAGGCTGAAATATTCCAGCCCCTCTGCCAATGCCGGACCGTCGAGGATCAACTGCGCATCTCCGCCTGCCACAGGGCGGCGGTAATACTTGCGATATTGCCCGCCGGTCTCGAATTCGGACCAGTAGGTGTAATCGCCATCCTTCTGCGGAACGCTGGAATCGTCTTCCTTGATGCGCGCGCGCATTTCGGTGAACAGTTCCTCGACCAGGTCCTGCCGGTCCGCCATCTGCGCTTCGAAATAGGTGTTCTCCGCGCGCACGTATTTCAGCACGTCCTCGTCTTCCACCTTGGGATAGCCCGGATCGCGCAGCCAGGCGTAGGGGTCGGAGATCGTCACGCCGTGGTGGGTATAGCTGTGCTCGCGCTTTTCGGCCTTGGGCGGCATGGATGGTGGTATCGGTTTTCAAGGGCATTTCCTGTAACTGTTTGCCCTGCGAGGTAGCGACGCCTGCGGGCGCGACAAGGGGATTGTCGCCGATTGCCCTTCAGTTCGCCGTGCTGCAGGTGGAAACGCAGGCGGCAAGGGCCTATGTGAAAGGCAAGACATTGTTTCCCGCGAAACCAGGATAGACGAAATGCTGATGCAAACCCATGAAGCCCGCCTCGATGCCCTGCGCAAGGAGCTTGCCCGCCGTGAACTCGACGGCTTCGTGATACCCATCAGCGACGAACACCTGAGTGAATATGTTGGGGCCTATGCCCAGCGCCTTGCCTGGCTGACGGGCTTTGGCGGCTCTGCGGGCAGCGCAGCGGTGCTGAAGGATACCGCCGCGATGTTCGTCGACGGTCGCTACACGCTGCAGGTGCGCCAGCAGGTGAGCGGGCAGCTGTACGAGTACAAATCGGTGCCCGACGATTCGATGGCCGACTGGCTGGCCGCGAATGGCGGCGAAGGCGCTCGCATCGCCTACGATCCCTGGCTGCACACGCGTGGCTGGGCAAAGGCAGTGGCGAAAAAGCTGGAGGCGGTGGGCGCGCAGCTTGTTCCCGTGGACAGCAATCCGCTTGATGCGGTCTGGGACGACCAGCCCCAGCCTTCCGACGCGCAGGCCTTCGTGCAGGATGACGCGCTGACGGGCCGATCCAGTGCGGAAAAGCGCGGGCAGATCGCCGAGTGGCTGAAAGACAACAAGCTGGATGCCGTGGTGATCAGCGCGCTCGATTCGGTTGCCTGGACATTGAATATTCGCGGCAAGGATGTGGACCACACGCCTGTCGCCCTGTCCTACCTGATGGTGCAGTCCGATGGCACCGCCGACTGGTTCATCGCGCCCGACAAGGTATCATCCGAAGTGGCGCAGGCGCTGGGCAATGCCGTTCGCATCCGCCCGCGTGACGAATTCTCCGCCGCCTTTGAAGACCTTGCCGGCAAGCGCGTGGCCGCCGATCCGGCACGCTCTGTTGCCGCGATATTCCAGCGCCTTGACGATGTCGGCGCCGAGATCGTGAGCGAGGACGATCCCGCCGTATTGCCCAAGGCGATCAAGACCCCCGCCGAACAGCAGGGCCATCGCGATGCACAGGCGCGCGATGGCGTGGCGATTGCCCGCTTCCTGCACTGGCTGTCGGTGGAGGCCCCGACCGGCAAGGTGGACGAGCTGACCGCCGCTGCAAAGCTGCACGAATTGCGCCGCCAGAACAGCGACCAGTTGCGCGATCTTTCGTTCGACACGATCAGCGGCGCCGGCCCCAATGGCGCCAGCCCGCATTACCGCGTGGACGAGGAAAGCAACCGCACGCTGGAGCCGAACAGCGTATACCTGGTGGATTCGGGCGGGCAGTATCCCGATGGCACCACCGATATCACCCGCACCATCTGGACCGGCCCCGATGCGCCGCCCGCCGAGGTGTGCGACCGTTTTACCCGCGTGCTGAAGGGCCACATCGCGCTCGACATGCAGACCTTCCCGCCCGGCACTCCCGGCTCTGCGCTGGATGCGCTGGCGCGCCAGCACCTGTGGATGGCGGGCCTCGATTATGCCCACGGCACCGGCCACGGCGTCGGCAGCTTCCTGGGCGTTCACGAAGGCCCGCAACGCATCGCCAAGCCGCGCGGATCGCAAGGCGGCACAGACCAGCCGCTGATGGCGGGCATGATCCTCTCCAACGAGCCGGGCTATTACAAGGCGAACGAATACGGCATCCGGATCGAGAACCTGGTGCTGGTGGAGCCGCGCGAGATCGATGGCATGGAAGGCGACTGGCTCGGCTTCGAAACGCTCACCTTTGCGCCCATTGATCGCACGCTGGTGGACAAGAGCCTGTTGAGCGCTGCGGAGATCAACTGGTGGAACACCTATCACGCCAAGGTGCGCGAAGTGATGGCCCCGCAACTGGAGGGCGAAGTGCTGGCCTGGCTGGAACAGGCCTGCAAACCGCTGTAGGCTACCTGTCATGACGGCGCGCAATCTCTCGCAGGAATGGATCCACCTCGGGCTTGGCGCCACGGCAGAACCACAGCCGCCGTTCGATGGCATGGAGTGGTATGCCGGTTACAGCCAGCGCCATGAAAGCGACGGCGCGGAAGCCAGGTTGGTTTCCCAGCATCGCTTTTCCGAGAATTGGGATGTGTGGGAAATGCATCCCAAGGGCGCCGAAGTCGTCGTTTGCACAGATGGCACGATCACACTGGTCCAGGAAATAGACGGCGAGGAAGTGCGTACTACCTTGTCGCAGGGCGAATATGCGATCAACCCGCCCGGCGTCTGGCATACGGCCGATGTCGAAACGCCAGCAGAGGCTCTGTTCATCACCGCCGGAATCGGCACCGAGCACCGGCCCCGCAGCGCCTAGCCCGCAGTACCGGCAGTATGCGGCATATAGCCGCCGGATGAACGCCTCTCCCTCCCGCGACAAACTGCGACAATTCTCCGCTTTCCGGCAAACACCTGCGACATCGGCATGCTATAACCGGTTTTGAGAGTGGCGGGGTGCCGGGTTCCTCCCTCCCCCCTTCAAGCCGGCGCCCCGTTGCTCTACCATACGAATTGGAGAGTAGAGACATGAATAAGACCCTTATCCTTGCCCTGGCCATCGGCACCTCTTGCGCAACGCTGGGCATTGGCGGCGCTGTAATGGCGCAGGACCGGCCCGAACGCGGTGCAGACATGACCCGTGCCGACGTCGAAGCCCATGCCACTGCCCGTTTCGAGCGGATGGATGCCAATAACGATGGCGTCATCAACGAGGCCGATCGCGAAGCCCGTGCCCGTGACCGTTTCGACCGTGCCGATGCCAATGGCGACGGCATGCTGACCTTTGCAGAATCGCAGGCCGTGCGCGAAAATCGCCAGGCGATGCGTGAAGAACGCCGAGCCGAACGTGGTGCCGAACGTGGTGAAAACCGCCGCGGACACCGCATGGGCCGCCGTGGTGGTATGCGCGGGGCGATGATGGCCCAGGCCGATGCCAACAATGACGGCGCAATCAGCCAGGCCGAATTCACCAGCGCCGCTTTGACCCGCTTCGAAAGTGCCGATGCCAACAACGATGGCACCGTCACCACCGAAGAACGCCGCGCCCAGCGCCAGGAACGTCGCGGCCAACGCCCCAACCGCGGATGAGCGACGCGCCTGTAAAACTGCTGCTGGTGGATGACGAAGCCAGCTTGCGAGAGCCCCTGGCCGACTATTTGTCGCGCCAGGGGTTTGCTGTGCGCCAAGCCGCCGATGCGTCAAGGGCGCGTTCGGCCTTGCAGGACGACACGCCCGATCTGGTGCTGCTGGATATCATGATGCCGGGTGAGGATGGCATTTCGCTGTGCCGCCACCTGGTGGAGAGCCGCAATCTGCCGGTCATTTTCCTCACCGCCAAGGGAGAGGCAACAGATCGCATCGTCGGGCTGGAAATCGGTGCCGACGATTACGTTGTCAAACCCTTCGAGCCGCGGGAGCTGGTGGCCCGCATCCGTTCCGTCTTGCGCCGCGCCAGCAAAAGCGGCCCCGGGGGCGGAGGCGCTTCTGACAACTCGACCGATGCCCACTACAAATTCGACGGCTGGCAGCTCGACCCCCTCAAACGCCGCCTGACCGATCCCGAAGGCACGGTCGTGCCGATCTCGACTGCCGAGTTCCGCTTGCTGACCGCCCTGCTCGATCATCCCAACCAGGTGATGGATCGCGACCGGCTGCTGGACATGGTGCAGGGCCGCGAGGCGCATCTGTTCGATCGGGCGGTGGACAACCAGATCAGCCGATTGCGCCGCAAGGTCGAGGTGGACAATCGCGATCCCAAGCTGATCCAGACCGTGTGGGGCGGTGGCTACATGCTGGCCGCAGAAGTCAAACGCTTCGTGCCGCAGGCTGATTGATCGGACCCGCCATGCGCCGCTTCCTTCCCAAGAGCCTGCAAGGGCAGATGCTTCTCTCGGTTGCGCTGGGACTGTTGGTGGCACAGGTGCTGTCGGGCTTCCTGCTGTTTCGCGCGGAGGAACAGCGGCACGAAGCGCGCCTCATAAATTCGCTGGCGTTCCAGCTTGTGCGCGATCCGCAGGTCAATCTGCGCGATGGGCGGCCGGGCCGGGAACGGCGCGCGCAACGCCGCCGGATACGGATCGAACGCGCGCTGGAATCCCCTGTCATTCGCGGCGAATCGAGAGATTCAGAACGCGAAGCTGCGCTGCGGAGCGTGCTTGAGGAACAGGGCATCGCCATCGGCGAACTGGTGGTGATCACGCGTGAAACCGCGCGCGATCGCTATATTTCGCAGGCCCTGCGCGAACGGATATCGGCCAGCCCCGACACGCGTTTCGATCCCGAGGGCCGCATCGTTCTGGCCGGTTTGAAACGTGATGGTGCAGACGAGTGGATGGTCGCCCGCGCCCCCGTACAGGGCCGCAATGTGGGTGCCATGCGCGGGGTGATTTTCCAGACCCTTATCCTGTACATCGTGCTGGTGGGTGGCCTGGCGATCCTGCTGCGTGAGATCACCCGTCCGCTGGCGGCGCTGACGAAACGGGTGGAACGTTTCGGAGGCACCGTCGACGGCGGTCCCCTGCTCGACCCGTCCGGCCCGGAAGATACCCGCCGACTGATAACCGCGCACAACGCCATGGAAGCGCGCATCGCCGGATTGCTCGACGAGAAAGACGTGATGCTGGGTGCAATCGGGCACGATCTGAAAACCCCGCTGGCCGCGCTGCGCGTGCGGATCGAAAGCGTCGAGGACGATACCGAACGCGCGCGCATGGCCGACACGATCGAGGATATCACCAATTCGCTCGACGATATTCTCTCGCTGGCCCGCGTGGGCAGGCCCAGCGACCCGCTGGAGCGGACCGACCTTGCCGCGCTCGTCGCTTCCGTCGTCGAGGAATACGAGGACATGGGCGAACCTGTGGAACTGGGCCAGACGGACCGCGTCGCCCTGCCCCTGCGTGCCACCTGGCTGCGCCGGGCGTTGCGCAATCTTGTCAGCAACGCACTGCGCTATGGCGGGCAGGCGCGCGTCAGCGTTTCGAAGACAGCTTCCGAAGCGATAATCCGCATCGCCGATAACGGCCCCGGGATTGCGGAGGACCAGATCGCAGCGATGCTGGAACCCTTTACGCGCGGCGAATCATCCCGCAGCCGAGAGACCGGCGGTGCCGGGCTGGGCCTGACGCTGGCACGCGCCATCGCCGAACAGCACGGCGGGCGGCTGGTGCTGGCCAATCGGATTGGTGAGGATGGCGGCGTTGAAGGGTTGGTGGCAGAGATTCGTCTGCCTGTTTAATGGCCCCTCAGGCGCCGGGCCGCAGCGGGCGCAGCTTGCTGCGCGTCTAGCGAGGACGCTCCGACGGAGGTCGGAGCGAAAAACAAACATTCGCGGAACACTGGCAATGGACCATAGGTGCCCGGCAGAACAAACAAACACCATTCACCGCATCAATCCGCCCAGGATATTGCGCACGAAAGCGGTTGCGCCGGTGCGCAGCGGGTTGGCGCTGGATTTGCGCCCCATCGCGGTTGCCACGGCGATCGATGCGAGCGAGCCAGCCGCCGCGCGCGCCGCGCTTTTACCGGCCTTGCCCCATATCGAAGTGGATTTGCGCGGCTGCTTTGCCACTTCCTCACGGCCTTTTTCCTCCACCTCTTCGGCGGTCCTGACCGCATCCTCGGCCTTCTGTAGCAGCACCTCCTCGGCGCTTTCGCGATTCACTTCCGCTTCGTACTTGCCTTCGTGCGGGCTGACCGACTGGATGATCGCGCGCTCTTTCGGGGTCAGCGGCCCCAGCCGTGAACGCGGCGGCTTGATCAGGGTGCGTTGCACGATGGTGGGCGCGCCATCCTCGTCCAGCGTGGACACCAATGCCTCGCCCACCTTCAGTTCGGTGATCGCCTGCTCCACATCGAGATCGGGATTGATGCGGAACGTCTCCGCCGCCGCCTTGATCGCGCGCTTGTCCCGCGGGGTAAACGCCCGCAGCGCGTGCTGCACGCGGTTGCCCAGCTGGCCCGCGATCTCCTCCGGGATATCGATGGGGTTCTGCGTCACAAAATACACGCCCACGCCTTTCGACCGGATCAGGCGAACCACGCGCTCGATGGTTTCCTGCAAGGCATCTGGCGCATCGTCGAACAACAGATGCGCCTCGTCAAAAAAGAAGACCAGCTTCGGTTTGTCCGGATCGCCAACTTCGGGCAGCGTTTCGAACAGTTCGGCCAGCAGCCACAGCAGGAAGGTGGCGTAGAGCTTGGGGCTGCGCATCAGTTCCTCGGCGGCGAGGATGTTGATCGTGCCGCGCCCCTGTTCGTCCACATGCAGGAAATCGTCTATTTCCAGCGCGGGCTCGCCAAAGAAATTGTCCGCCCCCTGCGCTTCGAAACTCAGCAATTGCCGCTGGATCGCACCCACCGATTGCTTCGAGACATTGCCGTATTCGCCCGAAAGCTCCTGCGCATTGTCATAGGCCCAGGCCAGCATGGCGCGCAGGTCTTCGAAATCCAGCAACAGCAGCTTGTTCTCGTCCGCATAGCGGAACACGATCTGCAGCACGCCTTCCTGTGTCTCGTTCAGGTCCAGCAGGCGCGAAAGCAGCAGCGGACCCATTTCCGAAACCGTGGTGCGGACAGGATGGCCCTGCTTGCCGTACAGATCCCAGAAAACCACGGGATTATCCGAATAGGCATAGTCTTCCATGCCCAGTTCCTTCGCCCGGCTTTCCAGCTTGTCGGCATGTTTGAAGGTGGGTGATCCGGGCATCGCCACGCCCGACAGATCGCCTTTCACATCTGCGACGAACACCGGCACGCCGTGGGCGGAGAAGCTTTCCGCCATGCCCTGCAACGTCACCGTCTTGCCGGTGCCCGTGGCGCCCGCGATCAGCCCGTGGCGGTTGGCGCGCGACAGGTCCAGCGCCTGACGGTTCCCGTTCAGATCGTTACCCAGGAAAATGTCCGCCCCGTTGGTCACTGTTGCCCGCCCCCTATTCGATTGTTGCCGTTATCGGGGAGTGACCCTAGAGCGGGGCGGATGGATGGCAAGTCCCCCTTCGTCCTGCTCGATGACGCACGCGCCCAAGGTGCGAGCGATGCGCATTGTTTCACGCAGCCGCAGCAGGTTTTCGTGGCACGGCGTGCAGAAGATGTGGTGCGCGTGCTGGAAGAGGCTGACACCGCACGGCGCGAAACGGGCAAGCACCTGGCGGGCTATCTTGCCTACGAAGCCGGTCTGGCGCTGGAGGATCGGCTTGCCCCGCTTGCTGCCCCGCGCAGCGGCAACGCCGGGCCACTGGTGTGGCTGGGCCTGTTCGACGATCCCGAAATCATCCCCGCAGCCGAAATGGAAAGCTGGCTGGCGGCGAAATGTCCGGAGGATAGCTGGGGCGCTGCGAGCATCGGCCCGCTCGATCCGCAGGTTTCCACCGGCACCTATCTCGACGCGTTCGACACCTTGCAGGAGGCCATTCGCGCGGGCGACATCTACCAGGCCAACCTCACCTTCCCGCTGGCAGGCCCGGCCAAGGGCGACCCGCTGGCGCTGTATGCGAAGATCCGTCCCACCGCTTCTGCCGGATACGGCGGGCTGGTGTTCGATGGATCGGACTATCTGCTTTCCTTCAGCCCCGAACTGTTCTTCGCGCTGCGCGATGGTGCAGCCAAGGTGAAGCCGATGAAAGGCACCCGCCCGCGCGGCGGCACACCTGAGCAGGACGCGGCGCTGAAGGACGAACTTAGCCAGTCGGTCAAGGACAAGGCCGAAAACCTCATGATCGTCGACCTGATGCGCAACGACCTGTCGCGCGTGGCACAGGCCGGCAGCGTGCGGGTGGAGCATCCCTTCGCGGTTGAATCCTATCCCACGCTGCACACCATGACGACGACGGTGCTGGCCGAGCTTTCGCAAGGCAAGAGCGCGGTTGACGTGCTACACGCCATCTTCCCCTGCGGCTCCATCACCGGCGCGCCCAAGATCCGCGCGATGGAGTTGATCGACGAGGTGGAACGTGATGCCCGCGGCCCCTATTGCGGCGGTATCGGGCGGATAGATGCCAATGGTGATGCGGCTTTCAATGTCGCCATCCGCACCATCCGCCTGACACCTGGAGAGAACCTGCGACACAAGGCCGTGCTGGGCGTGGGCGGCGCGATCGTTGCCGATAGCGACGGCATGGAAGAATGGCGCGAATGCCTGGTAAAAGGCGCTTTCGTGCGCGGCGTGGCGGGCGGCCATGACCTGATCGAAACCATGCGCTTCGATCCCAGGGGCGGCATGCCGCTGCTGGAAATGCATCTGGAACGCATGAAGGCGAGCGCCGCGGACCTCGGCTTTGCATTTGACCGGCACGAAACGCGCAACCGCATCCAGGCCTTGTGCTTCGAACTGGAGGAGCCCGCGAAACTGCGCCTGCTGCTGTCGCGCTCCGGCGCGGTCACGCTGGAAACCCACCCGCTGCCCGGCGTCCTGCCAGACCCTGCGCCCTGCATCGCCCTGCCCCACCCCACGGTGGCCCATGACTGGCGGTTGCAGCACAAGAGCACCGACCGCAGCTTCTATGCAGAGGCGCTGGAGGTGGCGAAAAGCGTTGGCGCCGTCGAAGCCTTGCTGGTGCGCGATGGCGTGGTGACAGAGGGAAGCTGGACGAACATTTTTGTCGAGCGCGATGACATATTGCTCACCCCGCCGCTTGCCGCAGGGCTGCTGCCAGGCGTCTTGCGCCGGTCGCTGATAGAGGATGGCAAGGCGCGCGAGGCGACGCTGACGCTGGACGATCTGGAAGGTGGTTTCTTCATCGGCAATGCCCTGCGCGGCCTGATGCCCGCAACGCTGGACGTGCCATGACCCAGCACCCCAACCCACATTTGAGCCAGGCGCTTCAGCGGATCGAAGCCTCGCCCACCACCGCGATGACGGATCGCGCCAGCGAATTGCGCAGCCAGGGCCGCGATATCATCTCGCTTTCTGTGGGGGAGCCGGATTTCGATACTCCGCCTCACGTCATCCAGGCCGCCAAGGATGCGCTGGATGCGGGTGACACGCGCTATACCCCGGTCACCGGCACAGTGCGGTTGAAGGCGGCAGCAGCGCTGCATTTCCGACGCGACCTGGGCATCGCAACCGAACCGTCGCAGGTGATCGTGACTGCAGGCGGGAAACAGGCCATTTTCGAGGCGCTGGCCGCCACGGTCAGTGCGGGCGACGAGGCCATTGTGCCTTCGCCATGGTGGGTCAGCTATCCGCAGATGGTGCGCTTTTGCGGTGGCACGGTGGTGCCCTTGCGCACATCGCCTGCGAATGGCTACCGCTTTCACCCCAGCGAGCTGGAAGCGCTGATCACGCCGCGCACGAACTGGCTGCTGCTCAACTCACCCGGCAACCCCACCGGCGCTGTGTATCCGGCCGCAATGCTGCGCGGCATTGGCGAGGTTCTGCGCCGCCACCCGCAGGTGCTGGTGATGAGCGACGATATCTACGCGCCCCTTCGCTATTGCGATGCGCCGCATGCCACGCTGGCGGTGGAGTGCCCCGATCTGGCGGACCGGATCATCACCGTTTCCGGCGTATCCAAGAGCCACGCCATGACCGGCTTTCGCATCGGCGTTGCCACCGGGCCTGACTGGCTGATTTCCGCAATGGGCCGCCTGCAAAGCAATTCCAGCGGCAATCCCGCCAGCATTTCGCAAGCTGCCGCCGTCGCTGCATTCGAAGGCCCGCAGGATTTCCTTGAGGGCTGGCGCGAGGCTTTCCGCAGCCGCCGCGACATGGTGGTGAAAAGGATCAATGCCATCGAAGGGCTCTCCACTCCGGTGCCCGACGGGGCGTTTTATTGCCTCGTCGACGCCGCCCCCTTGATGGCTCGCTTCGGCGGGGACGATGGCAAGCTGGCGCTGCACCTGCTCGACAATGGCGTGGCCACCGTCGCCGCCAGTGCATTTGGCGGGCGCGATGGTTTCCGCATCAGTTTTGCAGCAGACGAGGCCGTGCTGGCCACCGCGCTGGACCGCATCGAAAAGGCGCTTTCATGACCCACATTTCAATCCTCTTCGAAGACGGCGAATCGCTGGTCATCAACAAGCCGGCAGGCCTGCCGATCGAGACACCGCGAAAGGGCGGCCCCGCGCTTGCCGATCACCTTGAAGACCTCAAGCTTGGGTTTCAGCGCGCACCTCAGCCCGTACACCGCCTGGATACCGACACCAGCGGCTGCCTGCTGCTGGCTCGCAATCCCAAGGCGCTGAAGCGTTTCAATGCCGCTTTCGAGGCAAAGACCGTGTCCAAGACCTATCTCGGTATCGTGGCAGGGCCGGTCGAGGACGAAGAAGGCACGATCGATCTTGCCCTGTCCAAGATCAGCAGCGAGGCAAAAGGCTGGCGCATGATCGTGGCGAAGAAGGGCAAGCCGTCTGTTACCCACTGGACCAAGCGCAAGGAACTGGAAGGCGGGCTGACGCTGGTGGAATTCCGCCCGGAAACAGGCCGCACCCACCAGATTCGCGTCCATGCAGAGCACGCCTTTGGCCATTCGCTGCTGGGTGACCCCGTTTACGGAAAAAAGGATTCGCGCGTACGGCGCACCATGCTGCACGCCAGCGCACTGGTGATGCCGCGCGACGGCAAGCCCGACATCATTGCCGAGGCTCCGCTGCCCGCCGATTTCGAGGCGCTCGGGGCTGGCTGATGGGCAGGATACTCGACCGGGCAAACGAGATTGCGGAGGAGGCCTTCATCGCCGCCTCCGGCCCCGGCGGGCAGAACGTCAACAAGGTCGCCACAGCGGTCCAGCTGCGCGTGAATATTTACGCGCTGGGCCTGCCGCCACGCATCTTCCACCGGCTGAAGGATATCGCTGGCAATCGCCTCAACCAGGCGGGCGAAATCGTGATCGATGCGCGCAGCCACCGCACGCAGGATGCGAATCGACGCGACGCGCGCGAGCGCATGACCCGAATGATCGAGGAAGCGATCAAGGAGCCGAAAAGGCGCGCAAAGACGCGGGTGAACAGGGTTGGCAAGCGCAAGCGCCTCGCCAACAAGAAGGCGCAGGGGGAGAAAAAGGCGTGGCGCGGCAAGGTCGACCTCTAGCCGCCAGCCTTGACTTTCACCCGATTCTCTAGCAGAGGCGCGCGCTGGACGGGCGGCGCTTGGCGTCGCCCCTGTTTTTTCGGGCCATTTCCCTGGTTGGGGGCCCTCTCGAAAGATTTGGAAGCAAGACCATGGCGAAGCCCGCAACCATCAAGATCCGCCTCAACTCCACCGCGGACACCGGCCACTTCTATGTGACCAAGAAGAACCCGCGTAACCACACGGAAAAGTTCACCTTCCGCAAGTACGATCCGATTGCCAAGAAGCATGTCGAGTACAAGGAAGGCAAGATCAAGTAAGAGGCCGGTCGGCCCCTTCATTGATCAGCGCCTTGCTGAACGCCGGGAACCTTCAAGGTTCACTGACGGTTCAACGCCTCACCTGTAGCCCGGTATCTTAACTGGTGAGAGTATGAACGTCTTGAAAAACTATTTCCGCACCCCCGCCCTCGCCGCCTTTGCCGGTGCGATGGCCGTCGCCCTTCCGGCGACCGCATCCGTTGCTGCCATGCCCGCAACCGCGCAGGCGCAGGCAGATCAGTTGCAGCGCGCTGCGAGTGCACTGCGCGGCATCACCACGATGCGCGCCGATTTCACCCAGACAGACCGTCTCGGCAATGTCATCGGCGGCGAATTGACACTGAAGAACCCCGGCAAGATCCGCTTCGAATATTCCGATGACGTGAACATGCTGGTCGTCTCCAACGGCAGCGCGCTTTCGATCATCGATTACGAAGTCAGCCAGGTGGAGCGTTATCCGGTGGGTGATTCGCCGCTGGGTGCGCTGCTCAACCCCGAACGCGACATTCGCCGTTACGGCTCCGTGCAGCGCAGCACGGCCAGCGGCGTGGTCAGTATCCAGGTCAGCGATCCCGATCGTCCGGAATTCCCGGCAATCACGCTCATCTTCCTTGAGAAGGCATCCGCGCCCGGAGGGCTGGAGCTGAACAGCTGGGTGGCGCTCGATTCGCAGAATCAGCGGACCACCGTGCGGCTACGTAATCACCGCTATGGGATGTCGGTTTCTGACAGCGAGTTCCGTTTCCGTGATCCGCGCCGCTCGTCCCGTCGCCCGGGATAAACAGGCGGGAGGCGAACGGTTGTAAATTTACGACAAATTACAGATGTCATTCATTGCCCCGACAGGGTTAACACTCTACTTCTATGGACATAGAGACGCGGTGAGGCGGGTTTCCCCCCTGTTGCCCTGATCCTCGTAAAAGCCGCGTTTCTTGCGAAGCGTGACGAACGCTCGAAAAACGAACCCCCGTCGCACTATGCCCCCGCGACGGGGGTTTTTTTATCTGCGCTGCCGGACTAGGCATCGGCGATGGTAAAAATCACCACCTGGAACATCAACTCCGTTCGCCTGCGTATGCCGATCGTGGAGCGTTACCTGAAGGAACATGCACCCGACGTGCTGTGCCTGCAGGAAATCAAATGCCAGGAGCACCAGTTTCCTTACAAGGCCTTCGCCGATCTTGGCTATGAACATACCGCCGTTCACGGCCAGAAAGGCTACCACGGCGTCGCCACGGTCAGCCGCATCCCGCTGAACGAATTTTCCCGCCACGACTGGCAGGACAATGGCGAAGCGCGCCATGTGGGGGTGGAACTGCCCACGGCGGGCGGAATGATCCTGGAAAACGTCTATGTCCCCGCCGGAGGTGACGAGCCGGACCGGGAGAAGAACGCCAAGTTCGGGCAGAAGCTGGATTTCCTCGAACGCATGACGCGGTGGGCAGATGCCATCGATCGCCCCACCATGATCGTCGGCGATTTCAACGTCGCACCGCTGGAAAGCGATGTCTGGAACCACAAGCAATTGCTGAAAGTCGTCAGCCACACGCCGATAGAAGTGGAGAGCCTGCAACGCTTCATGGATGCGCATGGCTGGAGCGATATCGGCCGCGAACAGATTCCGGCGCCCGAACGCTATTACAGCTGGTGGAGCTACCGCGCCAAGGACTGGAAAGCCCATGATCGCGGGCGGCGGCTGGATCACATGTGGGCCTCCCCCGAACTGGCGCAGCAGGTGGTGGGCCATTCCATCCTCGAAGATGCGCGAAGCTGGGAAAAGCCGAGCGATCACGTGCCGATCATGACGGAGTTCGACCTCTGAGTGATGGGTCGCCCCCCTCCCCGCAGCGCCGGGTTGCGCAGGCGGTGGATGCCTTGCGGCACGGCTGGCCGATCAAGGTGGGCGAAGCGCCGGTGTTGCTGCCGGTGGAGACCGCGCTCGACCGCGCCTGCCGATCCGATCGGCTGCTGATATCCTGCGCCCGTGCAGAGACGCTGAAACTGACCAACCAGCGGCCCGCCGCCGATGGCCATTCACCTGTACTCATACGCGCGGCGGACACGCTGGACCTCAATGCGGCGCTGCCCGTGGCCGACCCTGCACTCGATCCGGTAAATCCGCTCAAGGGGCCATTCCTGGCCGAGCCACTGGAATGGCTCACCCCGGCGGGCACGGCGATGGAGCTTGCCCGGATTGCCGGGATCCTGCCCGCTTTCCTCGTCGATCCGGAACCCGCGGGAGAACCCGTGGCGCTGGATTCGGCGGACCTTGCGGCGTGGTCCGATCCCGCCAACCTCATCATCGGCACCCGCGCCCATTTGCCCATTGCGGCGGAGGAAAAAGCCGAGATCATCGTCTTTCGGGCACCGGGGGACATGCGCGAACACGTGGCTCTTGTGCTGGGTAATCGTTCGCTGGATACGACACCGCTCGTTCGCCTGCATTCCGAGTGCCTGACGGGGGACATTTTCGGCAGCCTGAAATGCGATTGCGGACCCCAACTCGACGGCGCGCTGGCGGCCATGTCTTCCGCCGCGGCGGAAGGTGGCTGGGGCGTGCTGCTGTATATGCGGCAGGAGGGACGCGGCATCGGTCTGGTGAACAAGCTGCGGGCCTATCGCCTGCAGGACGAAGGCTTCGATACACTGGAAGCCAACCGCCGTCTCGGCCTGCCCGAAGAAGCTCGCGATTTCCCACTGGCGGCACGGATGCTGGATCTGATGGGCGTGGGCGAGGTGCGATTGATGACCAACAACCTGGAGAAGGTCGTGGCGCTGGAAGAGGCGGGCGTGAAGGTGATCGAACGCGTGCCGCACGAATTGCCCGCCAATCCCCACAACACCCGATATCTGGCCACGAAACGCGACCGCGCGGGGCATCTGCTGAAATAGGCGCGCCGGTTTTGGGCTAGGCGGTCCAGCGCCCGATGGCCTGGCCCATGCGCACGGCATCCCCGGCCCGAAAATCGCCAAGCCAGTCCACGCGGCCCGGCTCGAACAGCAGCACGACGGTTGAGCCGAGGAAGAACCGGCCCATTTCATCGCCCGCTCCCAGATCATGCTCGCCCGCGGTAAACCGGTGATGCACAGGGGCGGGGTTGTGCGCCTCCACGCGGCCCTGCCACACCGTCTCGATCCCGGCCACGATCATCGCGCCCACCATCACGCTGGCAAAGCTGCCGCGCGGCCCGTCGAACAGGCAGGCAAGCCGTTCGTTGCGGGCGAAGAGGCCATCGACATTCTCGGCCGTGACCTGGTTCACCGAGAACAGGTCTCCGGGGATATAATGCGTCGCTGTCAGCGTGCCTCGGGCGGGCATGTGGACGCGGTGATAGTCTTTGGGGCTTAGATAGATCGTGGCGAAAGACCCGCCCTCGAAACGTCGGGCCGCCGCTTCATCCCCGCCCAGCAATTGCGTGGCGGTGAAATGGCGGCCCTTGGCCTGGAAAATTCGCCCATCGGTAACACGCCCGATCTGGCTGATCGCGCCGTCGGCGGGAGAGAGGACATGTTCGGCAGGATCGGCAAGGACCCGCGCTCCGGGCTTGAGTTCACGCGTGAAAAAGTCGTTGAAGCTGCGATAGGCCTCCACCGGACGGGCGGCCTCTGCCATGTCGACATCATAGGCATCGATAAAGCGGCGGATCAGGCGGTCCTTCAGCCAGCCAGCCTCGCTGCCTGCGAATTTGCCGGCAAGGCGGGATACGGCATGATGCGGCAGCGCATGCTGGAGCCAGATGAAAGGTGAAGCCATGGTAGTGCAGACGCCCTAGCGCAATTGGCTGTCCTTGGAACCCCGGCGGTTCATGGATGAATGGCGCACAGCGCTGTCTCGGCCTGACTGGCATTCCACGCAGGTGCGCACGCCGGGCACGGCCACACGCCGTTTCTCCGGAATATCCTCTCCGCAGATATCGCAATATTCCGCGCTCTCGCCCTTGGGCAGGCGTGAGCGGGCGGCAGCGACAGCGTCGCTCACCGTGTCATCTATCTGGTCCTGAACCGCGCCATCGCGCGACCAACCGCCTGCCATTGAAATCTCCTGTACCCAAGCAATGGCATAGCAGGGGTCAAGGTTCCCGTCAGCGGATGCGTTCGTAGCGGGTGAGGCGGCGATCCAGCGTGTTTTCGCCAATATCGCCCACATCTCCCGACCAGTCTGCCACGAAGATGGAATTGCGGTCCACGCCGGTGGCAAAGCGCGCGTCATTGCCCACCACGGACAATTGCGAACTGTCGTGCGTGCGGCCTTCTGCGGCGACGGCGATGAACGCGGCGTAGTTTTCCTTGTCCTGCCCCTGCACGAACCAGTTGTTGCTGATCTGGCCGGATGCGCCGCCCGGAAGATCGATCATGTAATTGGTGCCGCGCCCGGCAGCATCATCGAAGCTGGAAGCCGCGATATCCACGCGGATGGCACGCGCCTTCACATAATGCCCGCCGCGTCCTTCCTCGAACCGGCTGCGGGTGATGCGCACATGGCCATATTCGCCGGTATAGATCGAATGCGCGCATCCGCCGGAGCCTTCGCAGGTGCCAAGCCGGGTGAAGGTGGAGCGATCGATCACCAGTCGTCCGGCGGGATCGTTATGCGTCAAAATGCCCTGCTGGCTATCGCGAAACCAGCTTTCGGCAACGGTAAGATCGCCCTGTTCGAGCCGAATGCCAGAGCCGTTGAAATCCGGCACGCGCATGTTCTGGAACACGATGCCCGAAACTTCGGCACTGCGCCCGCGCAGTACCAGTGCCGCCTTGCCTTCGCAGGTGACGCCATCGAACACGGCGGAACCGGGCTGCGCCGCAAGGTAGGAAACCTCCCCGCCTTCCTGCACCGCGCATTGTTCGTAACGGCCCGGCGCAATGGCGATACTGCCGCGCGCATCGCCGATTGCATCCACGGCGTCCTGCAGCCGCTCATACCCGCGTCCGGTTTCCACGACGGTGAAAGGGGCGGCTCGCTCCTGCGCGAACAGTGCGGCCACCGGTATCGCAGCCACGGCGATCGCGGCAACGACGCCGATCAGCCCGAGGGGCAGGCGGTGCGGCGCGGGGCGAAGGTTCCGGGTCAACATGCCCGCAGGCATAGCGTGGAATGGTTAACGGCTTTTTGCAGGTTCGTGGCTTGAGCCTACCGTGCCTTTGGCGGACGCCCCCGGCGCGGACGCGTACTGACCGGCACAGCGATCCCGCGCCGCGACAGCGCCTCGCGCAAGAGGACCTCGATTTCGGCGTTTACAGAGCGCAACTCTCCCGCCGCGAGGCGCTCCACAACATCATGGAGCGCCGGGTCGAGGCGAAGGGCAAATGCCTTCCTGTCGGCTTTATTGCTGGGGGCTGCGATAGCCGCCTCCTGGCGTTAGGGTTACTGGTAAAGCGAGCCGGTGTTGACGATGGGCTGGGTCTCCCGATCACCGCACAGGACCACCAAGAGGTTGGAAACCATCGCCGCGCGGCGTTCATCATTCAGTTCGACGATGCCATCGCGCGAGAGCTTTTCCAGCGCGTCCTCCACCATGCCGACTGCGCCGATCACCACCTTCTTGCGCGCCGCGATGACCGCATCGGCTTGCTGCCGGCGCAGCATGGCCCCGGCTATTTCGGAGGCATAGGCAAGATGGGTCAGCCCCGCTTCGTCGACGATGATGCCGGCGACGGCCAGCCGCTCGTTCAGTTCCACCTGCAATTCATGATTGATTATATCGGGACTGCCGCGCAGCGTGGTCTCGCCTTCCTCGAAATCGTCATAGGCATGGCGGGCACCCACAGTGCGCAGGCCCGCCTCGATCTGGATGTTCACGAATTCCTTGAAATCCTCGACATCGAACACGGCCTGGGCGGTATCGCGAACGCGCCACACAACGTTGCAGGCAACATCGATGGGATTGCCGCGCTTGTCGTTGATCTTCACGCGCTCCGAATGGATATTGTGCGCGCGCACGCTGATCTTTTTCTTGCCCATCCACGGCCATACCCAGCGCAGCCCTTCCTTGCGATCAGTGCCGCGATATTCGCCGAACAGCGTGATAACCGCGCCCTGGTTGGGCTGGATCATGTAAAAGCCGATCCACAACAGCAGGGCGACAAACAGGCCAAGGATACAAAGAATCACCGGCATGGCAGTGCCCCCGGCATCTGCCAGCGCGATCGCACCCGGAAGGGCAACGCCCGGGAGCGCCGTCAACGCCAGCACGACGGCCAGCATCAGGAAACCATTGTGGCCGCTGGCCGGATTTTCCCGGCTGCGGGTCATGGGTATGTTTGGCTCGGTCACGAATATTCCCCCTCTGATATAATGATGATATTATATTTATATCAAATCAGGCAGTGAAGGAAGGAAATTCGTAGAGCGCGCTCAATTCTCCGAAATGGCCTTGAGAAATGCCTCGCCATAGGCCTCAAGCTTCTTGGCACCCACACCGGGAATCTGCGACATTTCCGACAGGTTCACCGGCCTGTCTGCCGCCATCGCGCGCAGGGCGGCATCGTGAAACACGACATAGGGCGGAACGCCCGCCTGCTCGGCAAGATCGCGGCGTAACGCGCGCAGCGCATCGAACAGCGGATCGCCCGTGGGGTTTGGCGTGGTGCCGCCCCTTCTCGCCCCTCGCCCGGACCGCGTCCGCTGGCGTTCGGGCGGGCGGGTAATCCCGATCGTGGCCTCTCCGGACAGGATGTCGCGCACATCGCCTGCCAGTTTCAGCCCGCCATGCTCGGTCTGGGTCAGGTGCCCGCGAACTTGCAGCGCGCGGGCAACGGGTTGCAGCAGGGCCGCATCTTCGCCTTCGACGATGCCGAAGACGGAAAGCTGGTCATGCCCCTTGGATCGCACACGCTCGTCTGCCACGCCGGTCAGCACCTTTTGCAGATGGCCAAAGCCAAAGCTCTGACCCGTGCGGTAGGCGGCAGACAGCAGCTTTTGGGCCAGTTGCGTCACGTCGATCACCTCTGCCGGGTCGATGCAATTGTCGCAATTTCCGCAACTTTCCGGCGGGTTCTCGCCGAAATGGCGCAGCAGCACCGCGCGGCGGCAACCGGCGGTTTCGACAAGGCCGGCCAGCGCATCGAGCCGCTGACGCTCGCCGTGCTGGCGCGATTCCTCTACCTCGGAAACGCGCGAGCGGGCCTGCGCGAAATCGCCCGAACCCCACAACATCAGCGCCACCGCCGGATCGCCATCGCGCCCTGCACGCCCTGTTTCCTGGTAATAGGCCTCTATCGACTTGGGCGTGGCGGCATGGGCGACGAAGCGCACGTCGGGTTTGTCGATACCCATGCCGAACGCGATGGTCGCCACCATCACCATGTCTTCCGACGAGACGAACGCCGCCTGGTTCGCCGCGCGCACTTCGGGCGGCAGGCCTGCATGATAGGGCAGCACGGGGCGGCCCGTGGCGTTGCCAAGCGCTTCCGCCAGTTGCTCCACCTTTTTGCGGGTGGGAGCATAGACGATGCCGGGCCAGGATGTTCCTGGCACAGGCGCTCCAGCTGGCGCGGCAGCGAATTGCGCGGGCGAATTGCGTAGCGGATGTTGGGCCGGTCAAAGCCTGCCACGATCAATCCCTCGGCGGGAATGCCCAGCTGGGTGAGGATATCGGCACGCGTGTGCGCATCTGCCGTGGCCGTCAACGCCAGGCGCGGAACATGGCCGAAGGCATCCATCAGGGGGCGAAGCTGGCGATAATCCGGGCGGAAATCATGCCCCCATTCGGATACGCAATGCGCCTCGTCGACCGCGAAGAGGGCCAGTTTTGCAGAGCCCAGCAGATCCCGAAAGCCCGGCTGGCTGGCACGTTCGGGCGCGACGTACAGCAGGTCCAGCTCCCCCGCCCGGAACGCATCCATCGTCTCGCGCCAGTCGGCATCGGCGCTGGTCAGCGTGGCAGCGCGGATGCCGTTGGCGCGGGCGGCACGCAGCTGGTCATGCATCAGGGCGATCAGCGGAGAAATCACCACGCAGGTGCCATCCAGCATGGTAGCAGGCAGCTGATAGGTAAGCGACTTGCCCGCGCCGGTCGGCATTACGGCGAGGGTGGATTCGCCGCCCAGTACGCGCGCAACAACATCCGCCTGCTTTCCGCGAAAATCGGGAAAGCCAAAAAGGCGGCGCAATTCGTCGCGCGCCATATCGAGATCGAGCACTTGGGACATCGCGGCTGCTGTGACAGGTCGCAGCGCGCACCGCCACACCCGGATAGGGCATTTCCACGCAGGCGCGGCTGGGCTATTGTCGATTCTCCAATCTACTCGAGGGAAAGGGCCATTCGCGCCATGAAGAAACTTGCCATTATTGCCAGCACTGCCGTTCTCGCGCTTGCCGCCTGCGGTGACACCACGGACGCATCCGACGACGCCGTCGCCGACACCGTAGAAGTGCCCGCGGATGACGCCATGGACGGCGTGCCCGATCCGGTTGCCGACAACGATGCCATGATCGACAACAGCAACGAGGATATCGACGCCGCGATGGACGAGAGCGAAGCTGATGCGGAGGCCGCGGGCGACGCTGCCGAAAACGCCGTGGACGATGCCATCGCCGCCGCCGAAGCCGCGCAGGGGACGATGGAAGACGCGGCCCAAGACGCGGGCGAGTGATCGACA
The DNA here is from genome assembly GCA_963783265.1 of uncultured Alphaproteobacteria bacterium. Lineage (GTDB taxonomy): Bacteria > Pseudomonadota > Alphaproteobacteria > Sphingomonadales > Sphingomonadaceae > Alteraurantiacibacter. The sequence goes on from CAWAMU010000018.1 coordinate 195,269, forward strand.
TTCACGTGTCGACAGCATGGGGCCGGGCCTTGGCGGGCCTGGCCCTTTCGCTGTGCGCGGCAGGCTGCGGCAACGAAGCGGGATCAGGCCCGGCGCCGGTCACGCAGGACGAGGAGGCCGCACTCGAAGATGCAGCAGCCATGCTGGATGCGCGCGAACCGGCGGAACCGGCACCCGATGAAGGGACTGCCGATTCGCCCCGGCCATAGAGCAATCCGATTGGCGCGAGGCCACTGCATGTGGTATCATCTGCAACATGACTGATCTTGCCGAAAAGCGCCCCCAGCCGACCGTGAAACAGCCCGCCGGTTCAGACGAAGACTTCAGCACGCTGCCCGATGTGGACAGCGCCGTTTACACGGCCCCGCTGAAACGCCCCGCCCATGTCGGGGAGGACTGGCTCGAACCCCAACAGACGCAGTACACGTCGGAAGACGATGCCATCTGGGACGATCTGTTCGCCCGGCAAATGGGCGTGCTGCCCGGTCGCGCCTGCTCCGCGATGCTGGAAGGTCTGGAGAAGCTGGATCTTGGCAAGGGCGGCGTCCCCGATTTCGGCCGCCTTTCGGAGGAACTTGGCGCGAATGACCGGGTGGAGCGTGGTGCCCGTGCCCATGTTGATCCCCGATCACGTGTTTTTCTGGCACCTTGCCAACCGCCGCTTCCCGGCAGGCAATTTCATCCGCACGCGAGAGACCTTCGACTACATCCAGGAACCCGATGTCTTCCACGACGTGTTCGGCCATGTGCCGCTGCTGACCGATCCCACCTTTGCCGATTACATGCAGGAATATGGCCGCGCGGGCTGGAAGGCCATGCGTTACAACAGGCTGAAGGCGCTCGGCGCGCTCTATTGGTATACGGTGGAATTCGGCCTGATGCTGGAGGCGGGAGAACCGCGCATCTACGGCGCAGGCATCCTGTCCGGCCCGACGGAAGCGATCTTCGCGCTGGAGGGGGAAAGTCCCAACCGGATCATGCTGAATGTCGACCGCGTGATGCGCACCGATTACGTGATCGACGACCTGCAACCGACCTATTTCGTGATCGAGAGTTTCGAGGATCTCTATCGCCAGACGGTGGAGCGCGATTTCGACCGGCTCTATCGCAACCTCGGCGCCAGCTTTACCTACGCAAATTCAGCCGTGATCGATGTCGACAACGTGCTGCACCGTGGTTCGCAGGAGTATTTCCTGCGCGGTGGCCGGGGATCGAATGCGGAGCCAGCCTAGCGCCGGACGCAATCCCTGCGCACACAAAAAAACCGGCGCTGGAGTGAACCGGCGCCGGTTTTCCTGATTTCGATAAAACCGAAACTTACATTTCGTCGATTTCGTCGGCCTGCTCTTCCATGGATTCTTCCATGGCGTCGGTCTGGTCGTCCATCGCGTCGGCCTGCTCGTCGGTGATCATGCCTTCGTCTTCCATCTGGTTGACTTCGGCGTCGCGAGCATCTTCCATCTCTTCGATGTTGTCTTCGGCTTCGTTTTCGGCAGCGCTGTCACAGGCTGCAACACCAAGGCCGAGAACGGCGGCGGAAGCGAAAGCTACGATCTTCTTCATTAGAAATTCCTTGGTTGAGTAGGAGCGATAATGCGGGTCTGCTCCTTATTGTTCATGGCCCTCATTGACATTGCGACCCGCCTACAAGACCTCGCGATAGCGAAGAAAATTCGCCAGGAAAAGCGTTGCAAGCGAGCCGGCCATGGAAATAAACATCGCATCCACCGTATAGGTTCCCCCGGCAAGGTCTCCGGTGGAAATTGCGGGACTGATGACCAAACCGGCAAGCAAGGCACCGATCACCCCGGAGCCGATGTTGATCTTGAGGTGCCGCGAGGATTCGGCGCGCAGGATGAACGCTGCCAGCCATCCCAGGATGGCCCCCACAACGATCAGGAAAACATAGCCCATTTCTCGCAACCTTTCAGACTCTTCACCGAATCAACGGCAAGAACCTTGGTGTGGTTCCACGAATGGTGCTGCGCCCGCCAGGCACGGGCGCGGCGAGAGCGCTCAAGGCACTGTCTCTATACGGCTTTTACCGTAAGCAGGACGTTAGAACATCCACAGAAGCAAGATGCCCAGCGCAATGCGATAAATCACGAAGACGAGCATGGACGCTCTCTTCAGGAAGTTCATCAGGAAGGCCATTGTACCAAAAGCAGCAAGGAAGGTGAGGACACCGGTGATCAGCGCGTCGCGGACCAGTTCCCCGCCCGCGTCCACAAGATCCGGTACGATCAGGATCCCCGCCCCGGCCACGGCCGGCATCGACAGCAGGAAAGAAAATCGCGCGGCTTCGACCCGTCCGAAGCCCAAGAGGCGCGCGGCGGTCATGGTGACGCCGGAACGGCTGGTGCCCGGTATCAGCGCCAGCGCCTGCGCCAGGCCCACCAGCAACCCGTCACGCCAGGTCAGATCCTCGTAGGAACGGTCTTCGCGGCCAAAGAAATCGGCAAGGCCCAGCAGGATGCCATAGAGGATCAGGTTGACGGCAATGAGGTCTGTAAAACGCAACGACGCCAGCAGGTCATCGTTCAGGACGGTAAGGCCGAACCAGTCCTCTGCCACCGAGTTGAACGCGCCCAGCTTGATCGAAAGGCCGACGATCACGGCGGGTATCGTTCCCAGCAGGATCCACCAGAACAGGCGCTTCTGCTCAGGCGCGTGGCCGATACCGACGGTGGCGAACCCGCCGCGCGCCAGCCCCCAGGCATCCTTGAAGAAATAGACGATAATCGCCAGCAATGAGCCGATGTGCACGGCGATATCGATCATCGGGCCCTGATCGTCGGCGCCGGTGAACACCGGCACGAGGATAAGATGGCCTGACGAGGAGATCGGCAGGAATTCGGTAACACCCTGCACGATGGCAAGGATCAGCATTTCGAGGAAAGTCATCGCTGGAATCGGTCCGTAGCTGGAATTGAGGGCAAGCGTGAGGGCACCCGCCTCCAACCAAAACGGGGGCGAAGTCAAGCCTCGCCCCCGTTCAATGGTTCGATTTTAGCGTTCCGCCTACCAGATGGAGATGCGCTCCTCCGGCGGCAGGTACAGCGCATCATCCGCGCTCACATCGAATGCATCGTACCATGCATCCAGATGGCGTACCGCGTTGTTGAGGCGGAATTCGCCCGGCGGGTGGTTGGCCGTCATCACGCGATTGCGCAGGCTCTCCTCACGCTCCATCCCGCGCCACACCTGGGCAAAGCCCAGGAAGAAGCGCTGGTCGCCGGTCAGGCCGTCGATGACCGGGGCTTCCTCGCCATTCAAGGACATGCGGTAGGCGCGGTAGGCCATCTGCAAGCCCACCACATCGCCCAGGGTCTCACCCATGGACTGGCCGCCGCGCAGGCAGACCGGGCCTTCGGGACTGTCGACCGGGCAATAGGCCTCGATATAGTCGGACATGCGCGCGGTATACTGCTCGAAACCCTCGCGATCGGATTCCTGCCACCAGTTGCGCAGCGTGCCGGTGGCATCGAACTGCGAACCCTGATCGTCGTATCCGTGACCGATTTCGTGACCGATCACAGCGCCGATGGCACCGTAATTCACGGCTGGATCGGCCTCGGGATTGAAGAACGGCGGCTGCAGGATTGCAGCGGGGAAAACGATGCGGTTGGTCAGCGGAGAATAATAGGCATTCACCGTCTGCGGCAACATGCCCCATTCGCTGGGATCGACCTTGGTGCCGAGGCGATCCAGATTGTCCTGGATTGCCCAGCGGCTGGCGCTCATGCGGTTGCCCAGCGGATCATCGGCGCTGATTTCGAGGCCGTCATAAGTCTCGAACTCGTCGGGATAGCCGATCATCGGCACAAACCCGTTCAGCTTGGCGCGAGCCTCCGCAATGGTCTCCGGCGTCATCCATTCGTTGTTGTCCAACGCCACGCTCATCGCGCGCGATAGGTTGGCGACAAGCGCATCCATGCGGGCCTTGCTCTCGGGCGGGAAATACCGCTCGACATACAAGGCGCCCAACTGCTCGCCCAAGGCGCCTTCGACAGCGGAAATGCCGCGCTTCCAGCGTTCCCGCTGCGCTTCCTGCCCACCGATGGTGCGACCGAAGAATTCGAAATTCGCCTCATCCAGTTCGCTGGAAAGCACGGCGGCATTCCCGGAAAGGAAGCTCTTGGCCATATAGGCCTTGAGCGTGGCCAGCGGGGTTTGCGTCATCAGTTCCATCATCGCCGGCAGGCCGCCGCCGATCATCTCCAGTTGCTCGGGCGTCAGCCCCAGCGCCTCGATCTCTTCCTCGGTCGGCGGGAGTTGCGAGGCCAGGAAACGCGTCTGGTCAGAGAACTGGCCCTCTTCCAGCAGGGCAGCGATGGGGAAGTCGCCTGCCATCTCGGCCAGCTGGTCGGGCGTCAGTTCATTGTAGGTGAGCTGCGGGATGCGGAACATCTGGCGCGCCCATTCGATCTCGGCAACCTGATGCTCGAACGCATAGACGGCTTCGGCAGCGGAGCGGGGATCCTGATATCCTGCCTGCCCCAGCAGGAAGGTCAGGTAATCCTTGTAAGCTGCGCGAATCTCGAGGTTGTTCTCGGAATCGACGAGGTAATAATCGCGGTCGGGCAGGCCCATGCCGGAAAAGCCGAGTGAGACGACGTATTCGGTTGGATTGCGGGCATCCACGCCTACACCTGCGGATACAAGGCTGGGGTAGCCTGCCTGCGGGAACAGGCGCGTCAGGCTTTCCAGATCGGATGCGGAATAGATTTCCTGCAGGAAGGGCTGCGCCGGAGCAAGGCCGGTCGCATCGATGGCTTCGACATCGACATAGGCGTTATAGGCATCGACAATGCGGCGCGCGGTGGTGCCGGGCGCAGGGTTCGATGCCACGAGATCGCGGATGAGAACCTCGACATCGTGGATCGAATCCTCGCGCAGCATATCGAAAGCGCCATAACTCTGGCGGTCTGCCGGGATCTCGTTGGTGGCCACCCACTTGGCGTTGGTATAGGCGTTGAAATCGTCGCCCGGATCGACATTCCGGTCCAGCTGCGAGAGATCGACGCCCCAGGTACCGAAATCCATGGTCGGGGCGGAGGTTTCATCCTGCGCGAGGGCGGGGGAGGCGGTTACGGCGGCGGTGGCAAGTCCGAATACGGATGCCGAAGTGACTAGCAGCTTGCGGATCATGGGGTAGGCGTTCCTCTTCAGGCGGATAATTCTGTTGCCGCGTAAGCCAATCCGGCAAAGCGGTTACTGTCGTTACGATATCGATGTAGGACCGATTCCTCTCGACGCAAGACATGAACGCCTTGTCGAACAGTGGCCTAAGCTATTGCAGGGTCGTCGAACTGGAGAGATGCGAGGCGGGCATACAGGCCGCCTTCGGCCGTCAGGCTGGCATGGTTGCCCTGCTCCACGATCCGGCCGCCATCCATCACGATGATCCGGTCCGACGCGCGAACGGTGGCGAGGCGGTGGGCGATTACCAGGGTCGTGCGGTCCTGCATCAGGTGCTCCAGCGCATCCTGCACCAGCCGCTCGCTCTCGGCGTCCAGCGCACTGGTCGCCTCGTCCAGCAGCAGGATGGGCGAATCGCGCAATACAGCGCGGGCAATGGCCAACCGCTGGCGCTGCCCGCCCGAAAGACGTGCACCGCCTTCGCCAAGGAAGGTGTCGAGCCCTTCGGGTAGATCGCGCAGGAAACTCTCGGCATTGGCGGCGCGGGCGGCATCCCAGATCGCTTCATCATCCGCATCCCACGCGCCATAGCGCAGGTTGTCGCGCGCGTTGGCAGCGAACAGGATGCCTTCCTGCGGCACCAGCGCCATGCGGCGGCGCACTTCGGCAGGATCGACCTGCGTCAGCGGCACGCCGTCCATGCGGATCGTGCCGCTGGAGGGGTCGTAGAACCGCTCTGCCAACTGGAAGATCGTGGATTTGCCTGCGCCGGATGGGCCGACGATGGCCACGGTCTCGCCCGGCTCCACGGTCAGGGTGAAATCGGCGATTGCCTGTTCGCTGGGCCGGGTCGGATAGCTGAAGGTGACATTCTGGAACGACAGGCTGCCGCGCGGCGGGGTGGGCAGGGATTGCGGACGGGCGGGCGCGGTAATCACCGGCACTTCATCCATCAGTTCCCGCAGGCGGCTGGCTGCACCGGCACCGCGAAGCAGGTCGCCCAATACTTCCGTCAGGGCGCCGAAGGATGATGCCGCAATCGCGCTGGCGAATACGAACGCGCCGATGGTGCCGCCGGTCAGTTCCCCCGTGGTCACCAGCACCGCCCCGCGCCACAGCAGGCCGGTGATCCCGCCGAACACGAGCGTGATGACCATCGCCGTCATCACCGCGCGGATCAGCACGCGGGTTTTCGCCACCTCGAATGTTTTCTCCACCGAGACCCCGAAACGCTCACCCTCGCGCCGTTCCTGGTTGAAACCCTGCACGATCTTCATGGCAGACAGCGTCTCGGTGACCATCGCGCCGACATCGGCCACACGGTCCTGGCTGGTACGGCTGATCGCCCGCAGGCGGCGCCCGAACACGGTGATGGGGATGATGATCACCGGCAGGCCGGCCAGCAACCACACGGCCAGTTGCGGTGCCAGCCAGAACAGATAGCCCGTGGCGAGGACAGCCATGATGATATTGCGCAGGGCAACCGAAACTGTCGTTCCCACGACCTGTTCGATGATGGCCGTATCGGACACCATGCGGCTGCTGATTTCCTTGGGGCTGTTTTCCTCGAAAAAGGACGGCGAAAGCCCCAGCAGATTGTCATACACCTTGCGCCGGATATCGGCGACCACGCGCTCTCCCAGCCAGCTGACGAAATAGAAGCGGGCCGCGGTTGCCACGCCCAGCACGCCGACCAGCACCAGCAGGTAGCGGAACCAGCGACCGATCTCCCCGTCGCCGGTAAAACCACGATCGATGATCAGGCGCAGGGCGCTGGGCAGGGCGAGCGAGGTTATGGTGGCTGTAATGAGGAGTGCGGCGGCGGCAAGCGCCACCTGCAGCGGATAATTTTTCGCTTCGCGGAAAATCATTGCCAGCGGGCTGAGGCTCTTGGCCTTTTGCGGCTCTGTCGTTTCTATGGGGATCGCCATGGTGGCAGCGGCACTAGCCCAAACGCCAACACCTTTGAAGCACCCATTCCACGCTATGCTCAGAATGGAGCAACCGACAGATTTTCGCCTTTGCCGCATTGCAACACAGCCCGAAAGGGACCATCTCGTTGCCATGATCAGGGCAGTGCGAAGAACGCCGCCCGTCTCAACTACGCCCGCAAGCGGGTGGTTCAAAGGGGACGCAACATTGCTTTATTCCGCCTATGAAATGCAGCGCGCCATGCTCGGCACGGCCAGCAACTGGGCCTCCGTCGGGGCACGGCTGCTGGACAATCCGGCCCTTCCGCTCGGATACATGGGCATGGGCCCGGCCTTTGCCTCCGCGCTCAAGGTGTTTGCCCACCTGTATGAAGACCGCGGCAAGCCCGATTTCGATATCCAGCCAATCGAGTCAGATGGCGAAACGCATTACGTCAGCGAAACGGTGGTGCTGGAAAAGCCCTTCGGCAACTTTGCGTCGCTTCGTGCGTGACGGCCTGCCCGAGGATGCGCCCAAGCTGCTGATCGTCGCCCCGATGAGCGGGCACTACGCCACGCTGCTGCGCGGCACGGTGCAACGCATGGTGGAAAACCAGCAGGTGTGGATCACCGACTGGGCCGATGCGCGCATGGTGCCGACCGAGGAAGGGCCGTTCGATCTTGACGATTACATCGACTACCTGATCGAGTTCCTGCAGTTCATCGGGCCGAACACGCACATCCTGGCCGTTTGCCAGCCTTCCGTTCCCGCATTCGCCGCAACCGCGGTGATGGCGGCGGACAAGGACGAATGCCGTCCGGCCTCGCTCACCATGATGGGTGGCCCCATCGATACCCGCGCCAGCCCCACGGGCGTGAACGACTTGGCCATGAACAAGCCGTTGAGCTGGTTCGAAAACAACGTGATTGCCACGGTTCCGCTCAATTATCCGGGTGCGGGCCGCAAGGTCTATCCGGGCTTCCTGCAGCTGGCGGGGTTCATCTCGATGAACCTGTCGGACCACATGTTGAGCCATTACGAAATGTTCAAGCACATGACCGTGGGCGATCAGGACAGTGCCGACCGCACGAAAAGCTTCTACGACGAGTATCTCTCCGGCTGCGACATGACGGCAGAGTTCTACTTGCAGACGATCCACCACGTGTTCCAGGAACATTCGCTGCCCAAGGGCGAATTCGTGCATCGCGGCAAGGCCATCGATCCCGATGCCATTCGCGACACCGCGTTGCTGGCCATCGAGGGCGAGCATGACGATATTTCCGGCATCGGCCAGACCCGCGCAGCGCTGGGCCTTGCCGAACACCTGCCGAGGGCGAAGAAGAAGTACCACATGGCCCCTAACGTCGGGCACTATGGCATCTTCAACGGCAGCAAGTGGCGCGGCCAGATCGCCCCGGTGGTGGAAGAATGGATGCGGGCTAATCCGACTGTATCGGATTAGCTTCTTGCTTGCCCCTCAAGCGCCGGGCGGACGCCGTCCGGCGTCCCTGGCTTTCCTCGCATGAGCTCGGGCGCGCGTTCGCGCTTGCGGTGTCTGTCGCGACCGACACTTACGCTAACCGCCAGGACTTGAGCCAGCCCGACCTGCGCCAAGCAGGTCGCAAGGCCGAATGGCCGCCCGCAGCGGACGCAGCTTGCTGCGCGCCTAGCGAGGACGAACGCGCGGAGGCGCGTTGGAAAAATCAACAGGCATCCGCCCGTTCAGCCATGTCTGCGCCGGTTTCTCCAGCCAGCGGTAAAGCCCGCCCGATAATGCCAGCAGCACCAGCAGATAGGCGGCAAAGATGCCGGGTGCGATTTGCAAATCTTCGTCCACCGCCACCAGTTTCAGCAGGATCAGTAAAGGGAAATGCACCAGATATGTCGCGTAGCTGACATCGCCCAGCCATACGATCGGGCGCGTTGAGAGCACCCGCGCAAGCGGGCCTTCGTCGAGAGCCAGCGCCAGCAGCATCGCGGCAAAGCCCAACGGCAGCAGCAGCGTTTCGGGCAGATCGGACAGCCAGAGCGTGGCAAATGCCAGCGCGGCAACCAAGGCCCAGCTCGGCGCCATCGCCCGCCGCCCACTCCATGCCTGCCACAGGTTTGCCAGCATCATGCCAATGCCGAACTGGATGATGCAACGCACCAGCCCCAGCCGCGGGATCTGCTCTCCCAGCGTCTCGGCACCCGCCAGGAAAAACACTCCATGCAGCAGCAATGCCGCAATACCAATCCCTGCCAGCAGCGCGAGTGGCCGCATCTCTTCCCAGCGCACCGCCACCACGGCCAGCGGGAACAGCAGGTACGCGCCCAACTCGGTGCTGATGGACCATGCCGGATGGTTCCACGACAGGTCCGGCGTCAGGCCCCAGTTCTGCAGCAGCAGCACATGCAGCGGCAGTTCGGCCAGCGGGTAATTCGCCATGTCGCGACCGGTAACCAGCAACACCAGCGCGAAACCCACCAGCGCCCCCAGAACCACCGCATGCAGCGGCCAGATCCGGGCAAACCGACGCCACCAGAAGGCCGGTGCGCCCGCCAGCCCCTGGGCACGCAGGCGCTCTGCGTAATTCAGCCACATGACAAAGCCCGACAGCATGAAGAACAGGTCCACCGCCAGATATCCCTTTGCCGCAATGGCGATGCCGGCCTGTGGCATCCAGTCGGTGAGCGAAAGGCGCGCATGGTAGAACACCACGAACCACGCCGCGATGCCGCGCAGGCCCGTAAGCGCGGCAAGGTGTGGAATGCGCGTCCGCTGGGGAGGAATTGGCGGAGCGATCACGCTGCGGTGCCCGCGCTCGCGCTTCCAGGCGCCCTGCCGTGCAGCCACGGGCGATGTTCCGCCGTCGATCCGGCCCATTCGCGCTTCATCAGGCTGTAGAAGGCGATCTGCAGGCCCAGCAGCATGAGCATGAAGGGCTGGTATCCGACACCCACGAACATTGCCCCCACAAGATAGACCACCTGCCCGTTCTGCAGCGCGGTTGCCAGCGCGTGCCAGCGCCTGGCCTCCGCATCTTCGCTGTTCCTGTAGCGGCGGCGAATACGCTCCATGTGCAACAGGCCAAGGCCTTGCAACGTCGCCCAGATCAGGAAGCCGGGATAGCCCTGTTCTCCCAGCACTTCGAAGAAGGCAGAGTGATAGGCGCGGCCCTCGTCGGTCACCTCCTCGTAGATCACGGTCTCGGTATTACCCAGTTCCACGGTCTGGCGCATGTCGTACTTGAAACTGTTGCCCAGGAAGGCGTCGAACCCCCCGCCCAGCGGATTTTCCTGCACGTAGTCCAGCGTCCAGCGCCACACCGCCACGCGGGTGGAGGCGGATTCGTCCGCCTGGTATTCGGTAATAGTGGTCATGCGTTCGGTGTAGCTGGCAGGCAGGAAGGGTAGCGCCACCAGCAGGACAACGCCTGCCAACCCCGCATAAACAAGGCGATAGCGAACCGTGCGCATCAGCAGGACACCCAGAACCGCAATGCAGATCAGGCCGGTTCGTGTCTGCGTGCCGACAGGCACGAGCAACGCGGCGAAGACCAGCGCGGCGGCAAACAGCATCGCCGGTTTGCGCTCGGGAAAAATCGTGCCGTGGCGCGCCACCCAGATGATCAGCGGGATCATGGCGATGGCGACGGTGGACAAGGTAGAGCCTTCGTAAAGCCCCGAATTGTCCTGCACCAGCGAGACAAGCGTGCCGTAACCCCCGCCCGAAAGCACCGTCTTGATGCCGGCCGAAACGATGATCGAAGCTGCCGAGAGCACCATGACCAGCGCCGCTGCTTCCAGCCGCAGCTTGGTTCGCAGGGTCAGCGGCAGGAAGGCGGCGAACACCAGGCTTTTCCAGACCCAGTCCCACTTCTCTGCCGCGGGCTCCGGGAAATCGGCCGTCAATGTCGTAAAGCCGCACCACAGCAGCAGGGCGACGATCAGCCCCTGCCGCAACGTGAAGCGACTGCCCTTCTTGCTGTCGAGCAGTATGTATCCGGCAAAAGCGGCGATGAAGCACAGCATCGAGAGCGAGATGCTGGTGATGACCCCATAGCCGACCTTTTGCGGGGCAACGATGTCGACATAGATATACAGCAGCACCCACAGGAACGGTCGGCGAAAACCCATCGCCACCACCGCTGCCACAAACGCCAGGAGGACAAGATCACGCATCCTGCGCCGGCTCCTTGTCCTTCAGCCACGGCTTGTCCGCCTGCACCGGTCCGCCATTCTCCTCGTCCAGGTCCGCCCGGAACAGCAGGCGCCAGCAGGCGAGCAGGATAAGCCCGTGCGTCAGCGCAATGGAGAAATAGTCGATCACCGGTAAAGCGTCCTCGCGTACGAGAGGCCGCTTTAGGGCCAAGCTATTGACGCGCCGTTAAGTCTGTTCTGGCAGGGGTTCGGGCAATGACACGGATATTGCACATACTCGATCACTCGCTGCCGATGCACAGCGGATATACCTTTCGCACACGCGCCATCCTGCGCGCGCAGCAGGGTATGGGGCTGGAGGTGCGCGGCATCACCGGTCAGCGACACACCGAAGCTGGTCCGGCCACCGAGATCGTCGACGGGCTGACTTTCCATCGCACGCCGGGACTGGCCGCCGGCCCATCCGGCATCAAGGAATGGCGCGAGGTAAAGGCGCTGGCCGATGCCATCGTCGCGCTGGCCGATGAGTGGCGACCCGATATCCTGCACGCCCATTCGCCAGCGCTGGATGGCCTGGCCGCGATCCGCGCCGGAAAGCGGTTGGGCATTCCGGTCGTCTACGAGATTCGCGCCTTCTGGGAAGATGCGGCGGTCGGCAACCTGTCGGGCACGCAAGGCTCGCTCAAATACCGCTTCACCCGCCAGCTGGAAAACATCGCCGTGCGCGGCGCGGATGCGGTGATGACGATATGCGAAGGGCTGAAGGCCGATCTGGTGTCGCGCGGCTTTGCCGCGGACAAGATCGGCATCATGCCCAACGGCGTGGACCTCACCACCTTCGGCGAACCTGCCGAAAGAGACGAAGCGCTGGCGCAGGAACTTGGTATATCCCAGGGGCCCGTCATCGGCTTTATCGGCAGCTTCTACGATTACGAGGGGCTGGACGATCTTATCGCCGCGATGCCCATGCTGGTGGAACGCCATGCAGGCGCGCACCTGTTGCTGGTGGGCGGCGGCCCTATGGACGAAGCCTTGCGCACGCAGGCCGCCGCGTCGCCTGTATCGGATCGCATCCATTTCACCGGCCGGGTGCCGCATGCCGAGGTGGAACGGTATTACGCCCTCACCGACATCATGGCCTATCCGCGCAAGAAGAGCCGGCTGACCGATCTTGTCACTCCACTGAAGCCGCTGGAGGCCAACGCCCAGATGCAGCTGGTGGCCGCCAGCGATGTGGGCGGGCATCGCGAACTGATACGTGATGGCGAAACCGGCGTGCTGTTCGCACCCGACGATCCCGCCGCCTGCGCCGCCGCCCTGGCCGACCTGGTCGACAGGAAAGGGGAGTGGGATGCCATCCGTAACGCTGCGCGCCGGCATGTTCGCGCAAACCATGACTGGGCTGACAATGCACAGCGTTATCAGGTCGTTTACCTTCGCCTGCTAGGCGAATCCGACGAGGGCCGTATCCCCGCCGCCGCCTGATCCGGCTGCGACGAAGGGAGACAGCGGCGCAAGAACAGGATTGGCACGTGGCAACCAGCCCGCAGCATATTGACGTGATGATGCAGGCGCCTGCCGCGAAAGCGGGCAAGGCCCCCATTACAGCGAGTCCCGCTTTTCCATGGATCGTGGCGCTGTGGTTTGCCGCCCTGCTGGGTATCGGCAGCCTGATCATACCTGTCGGCGTGCTGGAACGCGTAATCCTTGCGAGCGGCCTTCCAGGCGTGCTGCCGATGGCCGCCCCGCCGCTGGGTTTCACGGCACAGTCCCTTCTGGCGCTGGCAGGCACGGTCTCTGGCGGACTGCTTGGCCTGACCCTGGCGAAGCGGCTTGCAAGGCCGAAGCAGAAACAGATCAGCTCGGCCTCCACCCTTGCTCGCAAACCGCTCAATCCCGCAGAAGACATCGGCGAGCCCGATTTCGATACCGATGACGACCGACCCGCGCTCTTGGGCCGCCGCCGCCTGCTGGCGATCGAGGTGGACGAAGGTCCGAGCGATTTTCTCAACATTGCGCCGGTTCCCGGCGGTCCCGAAGGACGGCACGAGACCGATGCAGCAGCACCGGCTGTCGAACCTGCGCTGGTGGAAGAGTTCGAAGAACCCGGCGGGGCAGAAGTCGAGGCGCAGAGGCAGGAACTCCAGCCCGATGCACGCTTGCAGGACGAACCACGCCAGGAATTCCAGCCGGATACCGCAGAAGCGGAGGAGCAGCCCCTCGACCTCGATCCGAGCACCGAACTGGCCGACGAAGAACCCGCAGCGCAGCAATTGCCCGATGGGCCGGGGTTCGAGCCTGACACCGGGAGACAGGAATTCATCGCCACCGGGCAGTCGTCCCGGCCGGTAATCGAGGTCGGCTACAGCGGGTCTGCGGCAGCTGGCACAACCGCCCCTGAGCCACTGCCTTTCTCGCCGCCATCGATGGCGCGGCAGGACGAAGGCAGTGATGAAAACGACGGCAATATCGACCCAGCCATCGATTTCACCGACGAGCCAACATTCGCCCCGGGAGACGAGACCGGGGAAGAAAGCGAGGATTGCGTGTCCGACAAGCAGATTTTCGAAGCCCCGGATGCGCGCGAAAACGCATCGCTTCAGGCAGATGCGAGCGAGGACGAGCGCCGTGAAACCGTTTTGCATGATGATGGCCTCGTGCAATTGGTCCAGCGCCTTGGCTCCACGCTTGAGAAGCATCGCGAATGGAGCGCCGAACGGGCCGCGAACAAGATCGTGATGGCCGCGAAGACTGTCGAACCCGCGGAGGAATACGACCGGGGTGAAGACAGCGAAGAAATTGCAGAAGCGCCGGTGCCGGATGAATTCGATCCCGCCGCCGCAGATGAGGCCGCGCAGGCAATGGCAGCGTATTTTGGCAGCCCCGCGGCGAGATCTGGCGAACAGCAGGGGCCTGTTGCCTTCACGGATGCGCCGCAAGACAACGCGCCGACATCGGGCCAGCCGGATTTCGCCAGGCCAGCAAGCAACGATGGCGGCCATCCAGGCCAGCGTTACGGTGCCCTTACCGGTATCGCCGCAGCAGCTCCGGGCGGCTGCGACGAAGACGAGGAAGATGACGCGGATATCGTCGAGCTTGCCGCGTCCTTCTCCCTCCCGCTGGCGAACGAAGCAACCCCCAAGCCCGCGCCGCGCCCTGCTTTCGATCAGCCGCCGCCCTCGCCCGCAATTCCCACCGAAGAACCGGCAGAAACCGCCGATGTCGCATCGCTCAACCCCTTCAAACGCGACGTCGAGGAATTCGTGCGGATCGACGAGCCGGAGCCAGAAGAAGGCAGCGCGGAGCCCGCCGTGCTGTTCCCCAACCAGGACAATCACAAACCCGCAGCCACCGCATCGCGCACCTTCGATCCGCCTGTCGGAGAGGGCGATGCCGCCGCTGCGCAGCGGGCCGAGCGCCCCCGGCCATCGAACGACGACAACGAGCGTGCCCTGCGCGAAGCGCTGATGAATTTGCAGCGCATGGCGAAATAGCGGGAAACCAGTTCTATCGCACCGCCAAGCGATTTTGCGGTGCACCAAACCTTGCAAAAGTTGCTTCCTGTCGTCATGACGACACTTCGCGAAATTTTCGTGCAGCTATAGGCTGTTGATTCGCGTTTCGTTACCGGTGAAACCGGTTCCGGGGCGTGCTATCCTTCCGCCCGGAGTTTGCACGCGAAACAGGAAGTTGAAGATTGACCGAGTATCCCGTCACCCAGGGTCTGTATGATTCCGTAAACGAGCATGACAATTGCGGCATGGGTTTTGTGGCCCATATCAAGGGCCAGGCATCGCACGATATCATTTCGCAAGGCCTTGAAATCCTTGCCAACCTCGATCATCGCGGCGCGGTGGGCGCGGACCCGCTGCTGGGCGATGGCGCGGGCATACTGATCCAGATACCGGACAAGCTGTATCGCCGCTGGGCGGAAAGCGAAGGGCTGACCCTGCCTCCGAAGGGCGAATATGCCGTGGCCATGTGCTTCATGCCGCCGCAGGACGATGCGCGCGATTTCATCACCGCGCAGTTTGAAAAATTCATCGCCAAGGAAGGCCAGCAGCTGATCGGCTGGCGCGACGTGCCCAGCACGCCCGATGGGCTGGGCAAGGCCGTGCTCGATTCGATGCCGGTGATCCGCCAGTGTTTCATCGCCCGTGGTGACAATTGCGCCGATCAGGACGCGTTCGAGCGCAAGCTGATCGTCATCCGCAAGCAGACCCAGAATCCGCTGAAGGAACTGGCCGAGAAGCACGCCATGCCGGGCCTCGAAAAGCTGTACATGCCCAGCTTCTCCAGCCGCACCGTCGTTTACAAGGGCTTGCTGCTGGCAAACCAGGTGGGCAGTTTCTACGACGACCTGCGCGATCCCGATTGCGAAAGCGCGCTGGGCCTGGTGCACCAGCGCTTTTCCACCAACACCTTCCCCAGCTGGCGCCTCGCCCAGCCGTTCCGCCTCGCCTGCCACAATGGCGAGATCAACACGGTGCGCGGCAACGTCAACTGGATGAACGCGCGCCGCCGCACGATGGAAAGCGAACTTTTCGGCGCGGATCTCGACAAGCTGTGGCCAATCGTGCCGCATGGCCAGTCCGACACCGCCTGTCTCGACAACGCGCTGGAGCTGCTTTTGCTGAGCGGATACAGCCTTGCCCACTCGATGATGATGCTGATCCCCGAAGCGTGGAACGGCAATGACCTGATGGATCCCAAGCGCCGCGCGTTCTACGAATACCACGCCGCGCTGATGGAGCCGTGGGACGGCCCTGCCGCCGTCGCCTTCACCGATGGCCGCCAGATCGCCGCCACGCTGGATCGCAACGGCCTCAGGCCTGCGCGCTATTGCGTGACAAAGGACGATCTCGTGTGCCTCGCCTCCGAAAGCGGCGTGCTGCCGTTCGGCGAGGACGAGATCAACCGCAAATGGCGCCTGCAACCGGGCCGCATGCTGCTGATCGACCTCGAGGAAGGCCGCATCATCGAGGACGAGGAGCTGAAGGCCGATCTCGCCAACGCACAGCCCTACGAAGAGTGGCTGAAAGCCGCGCAGTACAAGCTGAAGGATCTCGACGCGATCGAGGTGGACAAGGACGCCGTGCAGGAACATGCCGTCAGCCTGCTCGATCGCCAGCAGGCCTTTGGCTACACGCAGGAAGACATCACCCGTTTCCTGGAGCCGATGGCCACCAATGGCGATGATCCCATCGGATCGATGGGCACCGATACCCCGATTGCGGTGCTGTCGAGCCGCAGCCGCCTGCTGTACGATTACTTCAAGCAGAACTTTGCCCAGGTCACCAATCCGCCGATCGATCCGATCCGCGAGGAACTGGTGATGAGCCTGCTGACCATGGTCGGCCCGCGCCCCAACTTGCTGGGCCAGGAAGCCGGCACCCACAAGCGCCTGGAAATCAGCCAGCCCATCCTCACCAACCGGGGGATGGAAAAGATCCGCTCGGTAGAGGCGAGCCTCGATGGCGCCTTCCGCACTGCCACCATCGATATCACCTGGGATGCCGACACCGGGGCCGATGGCCTGGAAATGGCGATCAAGGAAATGTGCTGGGCGGCAACGGAAGCCGTGCTGCAGGACAAGAACATCCTGATCCTGTCCGACCGCAAGCAGGGCCCTCACCGCATTCCCATGCCCGCACTGCTGGCGACCGCTGCCGTCCATCACCAGCTGGTGCGCCAGGGCCTGCGCATGCAGACCGGTATCGTGGTGGAAACCGGCGAAGCGCGCGAGGTGCATCACTTCTGCGTGCTGGCGGGCTACGGCGCGGAAGCGATCAATCCCTATCTCGCGTTCGAGACGATGGAAGACCTGCGCGTCCGCAAGTTCCCCGAAATCGACGCATCGACCGTCGAACAGAACTATATCAAGGCCGTGGGCAAGGGCATCCGCAAGGTGATGTCGAAGATGGGCATCAGCACCTACCAGTCCTACTGCGGGGCGCAGATTTTCGATGCCGTTGGCCTGTCCACCGCATTCGTGGAAGCCTATTTCACCCGCACGTCCACAACAATCGAGGGGATCGGTCTGCCGCAGGTGGCGCAGGAAACCGTGCGCCGCCACGCCGCCGCCTATGGCGACAACCCCATCTATCGCAACATGCTGGATGTGGGTGGCATCTACCAATACCGCCTGCGCGGCGAAGAACATGCCTGGACGCCCGCCAATATCGCCCAGCTCCAGCACGCCGTGCGC
The DNA here is from genome assembly GCA_963783265.1 of uncultured Alphaproteobacteria bacterium. Classification (GTDB taxonomy): domain Bacteria; phylum Pseudomonadota; class Alphaproteobacteria; order Sphingomonadales; family Sphingomonadaceae; genus Alteraurantiacibacter. Next base: position 212,673 of record CAWAMU010000018.1, read on the forward strand.
AGCCAGCCGGGTCTCGACGCGAAGCAGCAATACGACGAATTTGCGAAATCCATCAACGAGCAGGCCGAACGCCTGCTGACGATCCGTGGCTTGATGGAACTGAAGAAGGCCGATCAGGCCATCGATATTTCCGAGGTCGAGAGCGCCGAGGATATCGTCAAGCGTTTCAGCACCGGCGCGATGAGCTTTGGCTCCATCAGCCACGAGGCGCATTCGACGCTGGCCATCGCCATGAACCGCATCGGCGGCCGCTCCAACACCGGTGAAGGCGGGGAGGAGCCGGAACGCTTCGTGCCGCTGGACAATGGCGATTCGATGCGCAGCCGGATCAAGCAGGTTGCCAGCGGTCGCTTTGGCGTGACCACCGAATACCTCGCCAATGCGGACGATATCCAGATCAAGATGGCGCAGGGCGCAAAGCCCGGCGAAGGCGGCCAGCTGCCCGGCCACAAGGTGGACAAGCGCATCGGTGCCGTTCGCCATGCAACGCCGGGCGTCGGCCTGATCTCGCCGCCGCCGCATCACGATATCTACTCGATCGAGGATCTGGCCCAGCTGATCCACGATCTGAAGAACGTGCAGCCTGCTGCGCGTATCTCGGTAAAGCTGGTGTCCGAAGTGGGCGTGGGCACGGTGGCTGCGGGCGTATCCAAGGCGCGTGCCGATCATGTGACCATTTCCGGCTACGAAGGCGGCACCGGCGCTTCCCCGCTCACCAGCCTCACCCATGCCGGCTCGCCGTGGGAAATCGGCCTTGCCGAAACCCAGCAGACCCTGCTGCTGAACGACCTGCGCAGCCGTATCGCGGTGCAGGTGGACGGCGGGCTTCGCACGGGCCGCGATGTGGCCATCGGCGCATTGCTGGGCGCGGACGAGTTCGGCTTTGCCACCGCCCCGCTGATCGCGGCAGGCTGCATCATGATGCGCAAATGCCATCTCAACACCTGCCCGGTGGGCGTCGCCACGCAGAACCCGGAGCTGCGCAAGCGCTTCGTCGGCCAGCCGGAGCACGTGATCAACTACTTCTTCTTCGTCGCCGAGGAACTGCGGGTGATCATGGCCGAAATGGGCTTCCGCACGGTGCAGGAGATGATCGGGCGCGTCGACAAGATCGACATGAACCGCGCCATCCGTCACTGGAAGGCCGACGGCGTGGACCTTTCAAAGTTGCTGCACAAGGTGGAGCTGGCGCCGGACGTTCCGCTGTGGAACACGATGACGCAGGACCACGGGCTGGAAGTTGCACTGGACAACACGCTGCTGGTCGATTGCAGGAATGCCATCGAGACAGGCGAAGCGGTGCAACTGTCCTACCCGATCCGCAATCTCAATCGCACCGCTGGCGCCATGCTCTCGGGCCGCATTGCGGAGGCGTATGGCCACAAGGGCCTGCCGGTCGATACCATTCGCATCAACTTCACCGGCACTGCCGGGCAAAGCTTTGCCGCGTGGCTGGCGCATGGCGTCACGCTGGACCTGGTGGGCGATGCCAACGACTATGTCGGCAAGGGCCTTTCAGGTGGGCGCGTGATCGTGCGCCCGCCGGAAAGCGTGAATCGCGATCCGACGCAGAACATCATCGTGGGCAACACCTGCCTCTACGGCGCGATTTCGGGCGAGGCCTATTTCTGCGGCGTCGCCGGGGAACGCTTCGCCGTGCGCAATTCGGGCGCGGTCGCCGTGGTGGAAGGCACCGGCGATCACGGCTGCGAATACATGACCGGCGGCGTTGTCGCCGTGCTGGGCAGGACGGGGCGCAATTTCGCCGCCGGGATGAGCGGTGGCATCGCCTATGTCTACGACCCCGATGGTACGTTCGAAAGCTGCTGCAACATGGCGCAGGTGGAACTCCAGCCGATCGATACCCAGGCCAGTGATCCCGAGGGAACGGGCCTGCCACAACAGCGCCCGTCCACCGTGGACGACCTGGGCATGGGCGATCCGCTGTATCACGATGCAGCGCGCCTGAAGATCCTGCTGGAGCGGCACAAGCTGCACACAGGCTCTGCCCGCGCAGCCGAACTGCTGGCAGATTGGGACAATGCGGCAAGTCACTTCAAGAAAGTGATGCCAAGGGATTATGCACGCGCGTTGAAGCAGCTCGAAGCCGAGCGCGAAGAAGCCGCAAGCGTTGCGGCGGAATAAGGGTTAGCACGATGGGTAAAGAGACAGGCTTCCTCGAGATCGAGCGCAAGGACCGCACGTATGACGCGCCCGAAGCACGGCTGAAGCACTACAAGGAATTCGTCATTCCGCCCAGCGAGGAAGGTCTGAAGAACCAGGCCGCCCGCTGCATGAACTGCGGCATTCCCTATTGTCACAACGGCTGTCCGGTGAACAACATCATCCCGGACTGGAACCACCTCGTCTACGAAGGCGACTGGAAGAACGCGCTCGAAGTGCTGCATTCCACCAACAACTTCCCCGAATTCACGGGCCGCGTATGCCCCGCCCCGTGCGAGGCCAGCTGCACTCTGAACATCACCGACGAGCCGGTGACGATCAAGAGCATCGAATGCGCGATTATCGATCGCGGGTGGAAGGAAGGCTGGGTCAAGCCGCAGGTTCCCGCAGAGAAGACCGGCAAGAGCGTGGCCGTGGTCGGTTCCGGCCCGGCAGGACTGGCCTGTGCCCAACAACTGGCGCGCGCGGGCCATTCGGTCACGGTGTTTGAAAAGTCCGACCGTGTGGGCGGACTGCTGCGCTATGGCATTCCCGATTTCAAGATGGAGAAGAGCCAGATCAATCGCCGCGCGGTGCAGATGGAGGCCGAAGGCGTAACCTTCCGCACCAGCACCGAGGTTGGCGTCGATATCTCGATCAAGAACCTGAAAGAGAATTTCGATGCCATCGTTTTCTCCGGCGGCTCCGAGCATCCGCGGATGCTGGAAATACCCGGCGCGGAACTGCCCGGCGTACGCCTGGCGATGGAATTTCTCACCCAGCAGAACAAGCGCAACGCCGGTGATGACGAGAACCGCGCCGCTCCGCGCGGCACGCTGACCGCGACCGGCAAGCACGTGATCGTGATCGGCGGCGGTGATACCGGCTCCGACTGCGTGGGCACGTCCAACCGGCAGGGCGCCAAGAGCGTGACCCAGATCGAGATCATGCCGCAGCCGCCCGAGAAGGAAAACAAGCTGCTGACCTGGCCCGATTGGCCGATGAAGCTGCGCACCTCCAGCAGCCATGAAGAAGGCGTCGAGCGCGACTGGGCCGTCCTCACCAAGGAAGTGGTGGGCGAAGATGGCGTCGTGACCGGCCTGAAATGCGTGCGCGCCGACTGGTCGGAGGGCCAGCTGAAGGAGGTGCCCGACAGCGAATTCACCCTGCCCGCAGACCTGATCCTGCTGGCCATGGGCTTCCTCCACCCGCGCAAGCAGGGCATGCTGGAGCAAAGCGGTGTGGAATTGACCGATCGCGGCAACGTGGACGCCAATGTGAAGGATTATCGCACATCGGACCCGGCAATCTACGCTTGCGGAGACATGCGCCGTGGCCAGTCGCTTGTCGTCTGGGCGATCCGTGAAGGCCGCCAGTGCGCCGCTTCCGTGGACGAGGCGCTGATGGGCGTCACCGAGCTGCCGCGGTAAAAGTCGCCTTCTGCTCCAACAGCGCGGCGATCTTGTCGAAATGCGCAAGGTGCATAAGCGACTGACCATGCGTCGAAATCAGCGGCGGCGTGCTTTCACCAGGCCGTATCCGGTCACGCCGATGATGGAGAGCGCGACGGCAAGCCCGGCGCCTGCACCCCATATCATGCCGTCTGGCCCTGCCAGCAAGCCACCCAGCAGCAGCCCCAGGAGCGGCAGTATCAGCAAAAGGAAGCATCCGAGCGCGGCCATTTGCAGTGCCATAGCGCACCCCGGTGAAACGCACCCGGCTCGCGGAGACGCCGTGTTGTCATCAAACCGTAACACTACTGCTGTGAGTCCGGTGCGAAGGGATTCGCATGCCGGACTTCCGATTCTATCTCGAACGCGGCAACAGGCGCACGCGCGAAATTTGCGTCGACTTGCCGGATGTGACGGTGGTGGGCCTCGTCGCCAAAAGCGTCGCCCGGCGATTACGCGGCGGATGAGATCGGCTCAGGGCAACTGCACATGGCGCAGGATGTCACGGTTCTCGATGGCGACGATGCCGTCGTCGGGACGATACCCGCTGGCCGGCTTTCCTCCTCATAGACTAGGCCGAACTGCGCGCAATTGTTCAGCACAGGGCAAAGCGCGACGGGCCATCAGTCCAGACTTTATCCCGGCCGGAACGCCGCGGCCCGGTCCGCGTTCGTCCGATACGCAACTGCTCTCCATTTTTGGGTTGCGGGGCGCGGTTATCTAAGCGAAAGCGTCGCCTTGAAATGGAGATAACATGATGTTTGGTCGTACAAAGCCTGATTCCTTGCGCGGTGCGATGTCGGCGGGCGTTGTGGTTGCAGCCTTGTTGCTGTCTGCCTGCGCCGGGAATTCGCGCAGCGATTACGTTTCCTACGATACGGCAAATTTTGGCCGACCCGATGCGCCCACGATGAATCGCCTGACCTCAGACTACCGCATCGCTCCGCTCGACAAGCTTTCGATCAACGTCTTCCAGGTCGAGGAACTGTCGGGAGAGTACCAGGTCGATCTGACAGGCAATATCGCAATGCCGCTGGTCGGCAGCGTGTCCGCAGCGGATATGACGACGATCGAATTCCAGGAATCCCTCACCGCAGCGCTTTCCGCAGAATATCTGCGCGATCCTGATGTCACCGTCGGCGTGATCGAAGCTACGGGCAGCTCCGTAACAGTGGAAGGCTCGGTCAATGAGCCGGGTATCTACCCCACCTTTGGCGAAATCAGCCTGCTTCAGGCGATTGCCCTTGGCGGCGGCCTGGACCAGAATGCGAATGCCGGTACCGTTATCGTATTCCGCCAGATCGATGGCCAACGCATGGCAGCGGGTTTCGATCTCACGACCATTCGCCGGGGGGAGGAACCTGATCCGGCCATCTATCGCGGCGACATCATCGTCGTCGATGGCTCGCAGACCCGTCAGACCTTCCGGGACATTATCCAGACGGTTCCCCTGCTGAGCATTTTCCGGCCTTTCTGATTTTTGAAGCATCCCGGCATCGGCAATCCAGAATTGCGGGTGGCGGGACGGTTCTTGTCAGGCTCATTATCTCTGGCTTAAACGCCGTGCGCGGCGGCCACCGCCTCTGCAATCCGCTGGGATGCCTTGCCATCGCCATAGGGATTGTGCGCGCGTGCCATCGCGTCATATGCTGCGGCGATCGTCCAGCAGCCGTGTCGCTTCGCGCACGATCAGGTCACGATCCGTACCCACCAGCTTTGCGGTTCCGGCAGCAATTCCTTCGGGACGCTCGGTCGTGTCGCGCATCACCAGCACCGGCTTGCCAAAGCTCGGCCCTTCTTCCTGCACGCCGCCGCTGTCTGTCAGCAACAGGTCGGCCATCTCCATCAGACGAACGAAATGCGGGTAATCCAGCGGCTCGATCAGAGCCACATTATCGCGCCCGCCCAGCGCCGCCTCCATCACCGGGCGAACATTCGGATTCGGATGGACCGGGAAGATCACCGCCACATCCTCGCGCTCTGCAAGGTCGGAGATGGCCTGTGCGATATCCCGCATGCCCTGTCCGAAATTCTCACGCCGATGCGCGGTCAGCGCGATGATGCGCTTGCCCGCAAAACGCTTTGCCACCTCGTCCAGTCCTGCGGCCAGCGCAGGCTGCGCCGCCACCTTGTCGCGCGTGGCAAACAGGGCATCGATCACCGTGTTGCCGGTGACATGGATGGCGCTTGCCGGCACGTTTTCCGCACGCAGGGCTGCCGCAGCGCCATCGGTCGGCGCGAAATGCAGGTCGGCGACGGCACCTGCAACCTTGCGGTTCACTTCCTCGGGCCAGGGCGAATAGATATTGCCGCTGCGCAGGCCCGCCTCGACATGGCCCACCGGGATCTTGCGGAAATAGCTACCCAGCGTCACCATCATGGTGGTCAGCGTGTCGCCGTGCACCAGCACGCGAGCGGGCTGCCATTCATCCAGCGCGGCGCCGAATGTGGTGAGGATGCGCGCCGAAAGCTCGTCCAGCGACTGGTCGGGCCGCATCAGGTCGAGGTCGATATCGGGCACGATCCCGCCGATCTCCAGCACCTGGTCCAGGATTTCGCGATGCTGCGCCGTCACCGCGACGGCTACGTCCATGCCGCCATGCGCGCGCAGGGCGTGCACCACCGGAAACATCTTGATCGCTTCGGGCCGGGTGCCGAAACATACAAGGATACGCGGCAACGCAGTATCCGTTTTCGTCATTGCGCCCACATGCCCCTGGTATCGTAAATGATCTTGTTGGCGCTGAGATAGCGCGGTGCCGAGCGGAATGCATCATGGTCTACCAGCACGCCGACCAGCTCCGCCTGGGCCATGGCCTCTTCATATTTCACCAGCCGCGCGCCGCTCTGGGCCATGGAGCCGGGCAGTTCCTTTGTAAAAGGTTCCACCACCAGCACCCGGTCGCGATATTGTGCCGCCACCTTTGCCGCGATGGCCAATGCGGGGCTTTCACGAAAATCGTCGATATTGGGTTTGAAGGCGAGGCCCAGCAGCGCGATCTTCGCGCCCGGACTGCCTTCCAGCATGGCGGTGAGGCGGCTGACCACGTGATCGGGCTTTGCATCGTTCACTTCGCGCGCGGTGCGGATTACTCGCGCCTGCTCCGGTGCGCTGGAAACGAGGAACCAGGGGTCCACGGCAATGCAATGGCCGCCAACGCCGGGGCCGGGTTGCAGCACGTTGACGCGCGGATGGCGGTTGGCCAGCCGGATCACTTCCCATACGTCGATGCCCATGTGCTCCGCCACCAGCGAAAGCTCGTTCGCGAAGGCGATGTTCACGTCGCGAAAGCTGTTCTCGGTAAGCTTCACCATTTCCGCCACGCCCGCCGTGGTGGTGATGCAATCGCCGCGCACGAAACGGGTGTAGAACGCCTGCGCGCGCCGTGCGCAATCAGGGGTCATCCCGCCGACGACACGATCGTTCGCCACCAGCTCCTCGATGATCTTGCCGGGCAATACGCGCTCGGGGCAATAGGCGATATGCACATCCGGCGTCTTGTCGCCGCAATGGCCGGGAATGGCGAGATCGGGCCGCAGTTCGGCCAGCACGCCAGCGATCTGCTGCGTCGTGCCGACGGGCGATGTGGATTCCAGGATGACGCAGCCTCCCACCGGCAGAACCGGCGCGATCAGGCGCGCGGCATCCAGCACCATCGAGATATCGGGCGCATTGCCCTTGGCCAGCGGCGTCGGCACGGCGATCAGGTAGATATCGGCCACGGGCGGCTCGGTAGATGCGGTCAGCATCCCGTCGGTGACGACATTCTTCACCAGCGCATCCAGATCGGTTTCCTGGATATGGACTTCGCCCTGGTTCACCAGGTCGACAATCCGCCGGGAAACATCCACGCCGCGCACGGACAGGCCGGCGCGCGCGATGATCGCGGCGGTCGGCAGGCCGATGTAGCCAAGACCGATCATCGCCACATCGAAGCGATCGACCATCGCATCGCTTGCTTCGGCGCGCTGCTTCCTGTCGGCCAGTTGCGTCTGATTGATATACATGTGTCATCCCGCTGCGCACGCGGCCATACGGCTGCGCGCAGATTGCCTAATCGCGCGGCAACCATAGGGTCAGAAGCGTTTAAGAACCGTTCCCGGCGGGTTTGGAAATCAGCTGCGTCCGGACGCGCAATCAAGGCATTGGACGACGCTGGGATCGTTGCGCAGGCGGCCCGCCGCGATCTCCTCCCCGCAGGTGCCGCAATATCCCCATTCGCCTTCGTCCAGACGGGACAGCGCGGCCGTGATCACGCGCGCGTTCTGCACGGCGGCGGCGCTCTTCCGCCTGCGCCATCGCCTGCTGCTGCATGGCGTCCATCCGCGAAAGGCGTCCGACGCTGTCCTGCTGAAGGGCAACGGGCGCGCGGCCTTCCTCGCTCAGCGCATCGAGTCGCTCCAACTCGGCAAGGCGCTGCATCAGCGTGGTGCGGGCGTCATCTTCGGTCATGGGCCGACAAGGTGTCCTACAAGCACGGCGCTTGTCAAAGATGGCGGATAGATTGGCCCTGCCTGCATGACCTGCCTCACAGCCGCCAGTCGATGGTCCCGCGCCCGTGTTTAGCCAGATAGTCATTCGCCTGCGAAAAAGGCCGGGAACCGAAAAACCCTCGATATGCAGACAATGGACTGGGATGCGGGCTTTTCAGCAGCAGGTGCTGGTTTGCCTCGCGCAGTTCGCGAATGCGCGCAGCCTTGCCTTGCGCGTGGCTGCCCCACAGGATGAACACCGTTGGCTCGGCGCGCGCGGCCACGGCGGCGACGCAGGCATCGGTGATCGCCTCCCACCCCTTGCCCGCATGGCTGCCTGCCTGCCCCTGGCTCACGGTCAGCGTGTTGTTGAGCAGCAGCACGCCCTGGCGCGCCCAGCTCTCGAGATTGCCGTGTTGCGGGCGCGCAAGGCCCAGATCGCTCTCCATCTCCTTGAAGATGTTCTTGAGCGAAGGCGGCGGCGCAACGCCTTGAGGCACGGAAAAGCAGAGCCCGTGCGCCTGATCCGGCCCGTGATAGGGATCCTGCCCGAGGATCACCACGCGAACGGCGTCGAGCGGCGTCAGCTCCAGCGCCCGCAGTCGGCAGCCGCGCGGAGGGTAGACCACCTCGCCCGCCTCCTCCTGCCCGCGCAGCCAGCCGCCCAGATGCCGCGCTGCGTTCGCGGCAAGGACAGGCTGGAGCACGTCGGACCAGCTGGGCGGGAGACTGTCTTCCATGTTCAAGACCCGCTTGCACCCGCTTCGGCAACGGCAGCCACCACCTCGTCTACGCGTCCCGCGAGGACTTTCTCCAGTCCATGGCCCGGGCGCAGTTCGGTGCATTGTCCGTCCACCAGCGCGACGACCCTGTTGGCGAGAGAGAGGCTGGCGGGACGGTGGGTTATGATCAAGACCGTGCGACCGGCCAGCGCGTCCTTGCTGGAGCTTACGAAGGCGGCTTCGCTTTCCAGGTCCCACATCGCTGTCGCCTCGTCGAAAACCAGCACGGCCGGATCGGAAACAAGAGCACGCGCCAGGGTAATGCGCTGGCGCTGCCCGCCGGAGAGGCGCACGCCATTGTCGCCGATCATCGTGTCCAGCCCCTCGGGCAGGCGGGCGATGAATTCGGTCGCTTGCGCCAGACGCAATGCCCGGCCCAGTCTCCCGCTATCCGCTGAATTGCTACCGAACAGGATATTTTCGCGAATAGTGCCGTTGAAAAGATGGGCGCGCTGCGGGACATATCCGATCTTGCGCCGCAGGAATTGCAGGTCGATCTGCGTGATATCAACTCCATCCAGCGTAATGCGCCCTTCCTCCACATCGTATAATCGCTGCAACAGCTTTACGCAGGTGGACTTGCCGCAGCCATTCGCGCCGACGATTGCCACGGTTTCGCCCGGCGATATGGCAAGGTCGAGGTGATGCAGCAGGCCCGCCCTACCCTCATAGGCAAAGCTGACGCCTTCGAAGGCGATAGCGCCGCGAACATCGGCCAGCTGTTCGCCAACGCCATAACCCTGTTCCACCGGCAACTGCAGCACGCCCCGCAGCCTGCCAAGCGTGCCCTTCACGATCTGCCATTGGCCATAGACATTCGTCAACGCGCCGATCGGCCTTGTCAGGAGCGCGGCATAGAGCAGGAAGGTGAACAGCTCTGCCGGGCTTTTCTCTGCCGCGGAAAGCTGGTTGCCGGCCATGACGATGACGAAAATCGCCGCGCAACCTGCCAGCAACCCTGAAAGTGGGCCGATTGCCGCACCTGCATGGCCAACCGCCACAATCTTTTCGCGGGCATCTTCCACGACAGCGGCATAGCGCGCGCTTTGCCCGGCTTCCGCCGCGAAGGACTTTGTCACCATCGTCATCTGCAAATGGCTCTCGGCCTCGGAATAGACCTTTGCTTCGGCCTGGCGGGCCGTGGCTGCCAAATTTCGCAACCGCCGGGAAACCAACTTCAGCAGCACCAGGAACAGCGGGATGAGGACAGGAATGACCAGCGCAAGGACCGGATCGATGAAGAACAGCATGATCGTGGCGCCAAGCGACGTCGCCAGCATCGCGGGCACATTGGCAAGCGTGGAGGTCAGGAAGCCGCTCAGCTTGCCCGCTTCATGCGTGGCAAGCGCAATCAGGTCACCCTGATGGCAATCATGGAATTCGAGTAGAAGGTGGAATGTGATCGAAAATCTCGCATCGCAGGTCGGCAAGGATCCGGGCAGAAGTCGTTGCTGTCACCATGCTCGACGCCAGGGTGAATGCGGCGGTCAGCACCAGTGCGGCAACAAGCATGAGCGTGATCGTACCTGCACCCACCGTGAAGCCGGAAACCGCCCCGCCCAGAAGAGACCCGGCCAATGCGGGGATCGACAGCAGGCTGAGCGAACCAAGCAGCGCAAGGGCGCTGATGGCGGTCAGCCTGCCCTTGTAGCGCAACGCCCGCCCTATCATATCTTGAAGGTATGATCGCTGGCAAGGTTTGGCCACGAAAGGGCCTACGTACAAGTTTACCGTCGCATTTCGGGAAACGGCCATCTCCCCTTCCACCCTGCGGGGTTATTGCCTAAGGCGATCCACCATGACTGTACATTACCATGAAGAAGACCTGCCCGCAGGCGTCCTTGCCGATGGCCCGGTGGCCGTCGATACCGAAACCATGGGTCTCGTCACCCCGCGAGACAGGCTGTGCGTGGTGCAGATCAGCGATGGTCAGGGTGACGAGCATCTCGTTCGCTTCGCCAAGGGCAGCAGCTATGATGCGCCCAATCTGAAGGCCGTGCTGGCCGATCCGGAGCGGGTGAAGATCTATCATTTCGCACGGTTCGATCTGGCGGCAATCGAATATTACCTTGGCGTGGTGGCAGCGCCCGTATTCTGCACCAAGATCGCCAGCAAGATGACCCGCACCTACACTGACCGGCACGGGCTGAAGAACCTGACGGAGGAACTGCTGGGCGAAAGCATGTCGAAGCAGCAGCAGTCCAGCGACTGGGGCGCGCCTGAAATCAATGATGCCCAGCGCGAATATGCCGCATCCGACGTGCGCTTCCTCCACGCCTTGCGCGAAATCCTGATTGAGCGGCTGAAGCGCGAAGACCGGCTGGAACTGGCGCAGGCATGTTACGATTTCCTCCCTGCCCGCGCACGACTGGATATTGCGGGATGGGCGGACAAGGATATTTTCAGCCACGAGTCATGAACTCTGGCGTTAGACAAGCTTTATGACCAAGGCCGCCGACCAGATGCGCAACAGGCGCCAGGCATTCGCCGCTCCGGGCAGTTCGCTCGACAGGATCGTGCGACTGTTGGCGGTGGGCCTGCCTGCGCTCGTCGGCGTGATCGCGGCAATGATGCTGATCACCCCGCTTTCGCCGCGCGGCGAGATAAGCTTCCTGCTGGATCGCAACAAGGTGGCGGTCGCCGATGACAGGCTGCGCGTCGACAACGCGATGTACCGCGGGCAGGACGGGGATGGCCGTCCGTTCTCGCTGGTAGCAGGTGAGGCTGTGCAGCAGAGCAATACCGTTCCGGAGGTGGTATTGCAGGATATGATTGCGCGCATCGTGCTGTCCGGCGGACCCGCCGTGCTCACCGCGCCGCGCGGGATTTATGATATTGATGACGAACAGGTGGGGATACCTGGAATTGTGCGGTTCACCGCTGCGGACGGGTATGAATTCGTGGCGCGCAATGTGACCATAGACATGGCGACGCGCACCCTGGTCGGCAATGGACAGGTGAACGGGGCCATCCCGGCAGGCACATTCTCTGCCAATTCCATGCGCGCCGATCTGGAGCAGCGCAGCTTCGCCCTGATCGGCGATGCGCGCCTGCGCATGGTGCCTGGTCGCCTTCGCCTGCCAACGGGAATGTAATGATGGAGCCGACAATGAAGCCAACTGCCATAGCGCGTTCCTCGCTCAAGAAACTCTCCGCGCGCGGATTGGCCGCAGGCCTGCTGGCAGGCTCAATCGCCGCGCTCTCGTTCGGTTCGGTGGCTGGCGCGCAATCCATTGGCGCGTTCAATTCCAACCAGCCGGTAAACTATGCAGCGGACCGGATTGAATTGCAGGACCGCCAGAACCGGGTCGTGCTGTCCGGCGATGTCGTGATTACGCAAGGCGACTTGCGATTGACAGCTGCGCGCACCACCGTTGCCTATAACGATGCGGGCACGCTGCGCATCCAGCGGATCGACGCGACCGGCGGCGTTGTCGTCACGCGCGGCACTGAACGTGCCAGCGGCAGCGCCGCGGTTTACGATTTCAACCGCCGGGTGATCGTGCTTTCGGGAAATGTCGCCCTGCGCCGGGGTAGCCGATACGCTGGACGGCGGGCGCCTGGTGATCGATCTCAATTCCGGCCTTTCCAGCGTGGATGGGGCGGGCAATACGGCCAGCGGTCAACAGGGCCGCGTTTCGGGCACTTTCGCGGTGCCGGAGAGCGAGTAAGGCTTGCGCTTCGAGCGCCTCACGGCCTGCACTTCGATCGGGCTGAGAGCAGCGCGGGCAAAGTGAACAGTAAGAGTTCCTAGAAATACGAAGGGTGACAGTTTTCTACAAACTGCACCTCTGGCTAAACCGAGTTTTGCCTGAAATCGGGCCAATCTTCGTTGGCGCCGGACTGATTAGCCGATCAGGAGGATATCAAGCTCCAGGCGAAGCGGGGGGACCAACGACTTCACCACCATTCTCTTCAATGAAAACTACAACGGCAGCTGCGGCTGCGCCAAACAGCAGAACAATGAGTGCGGCAGGCACCTTCAGACCGGCTTCTTCCAAATTCCTCAACGGCAGCGCCAGCGCGTTGCGGAACGTTGATGGTGACACCCAGCATCTTGCGGCGCGGGTGTTCGCTTGAGCGGCGATCGGCGCGAAGGTCGCAGGCGGGTCTTCTGCGGTCGCTGCGAGAATATTCTTGATCATTCTAGGGCTCCTGTTTGGAGAGGCCAAATCTCGTTTGTTCAGTCATGCTTGTATCGCATTGCACAAAACTTCGCAATGGCAGTTAGGCAGAAATACCTTAAGCACTTATGAAGCAGAATGGATTGACGCCGGGAAGGTTTCCCGAAATGTGCGTGCCTGCAGCCAAGAGGCATGACTAACTATGAAAGATTCTGGTTTCGCCACCGATCCGCTGGCCGCGCTCCGTCGAGAGATGACGGTGCAGTCCGGCACGGTGGCCGAATATCTTGCCGACCCTGATTTTGATGATGGCGACGGTTTTCAGATCCGCGACACGATGTTCCGCGGCGAGACCGTCAGCGGCGTAAAATTCCTGTATCGCCAGGGCGAAGGCTTGACTGTCGACCCTGCGGATCCTTCGCTGGAAGATGAGTTTCGCATGTATCTCGTGGGCGCAGTTCTTGGCACGGTGAGCCGGATGAATGGGCTGCTGCCTCTCCACGCCAGCGCGGTGGAGCGGGATGGCCGGGCGATGGCCTTCACCGCCGATTCGGGCGGCGGCAAATCCACGCTCGCGGCCAGCCTGGCCAGCCGCGGATACCGTCATGTCTGCGACGATACGCTTGTGCTGCAATGTCATGATTTGCAGTATTGGCGCTTCCGGATGGAAAGCCACGCAAACTCTGGGGCGATGCAATTGAACATCTTGGCGCAACGCCAAAGCGCGAGATCGCCTTTGTGCCAGGCAAGTTCTATGTCGAGCCGAACGAAAGCGCGACCGAACCCTTGCCGCTGACCGACCTCGTCTTTCTTGAATTCGGCGAGGACCTGTCGATCACCCCGATCCGCGGGGCCGACAAGATGCAACATATTCAAGACGCGCTATATTTTGCCTTTGTCCAGAATGCCGCGAATGGCACGATGGAAAATGCCAGCCTTATGACGCAGTTGGCGCAAAATGTACGATTTGGCGAGGGTGCAGGCCAAGGAACATGGAATTCGCCAGCGCATTCAGTGATATTCTGGAACAAGCCTTCGCCAAAACCGTATAACGTTGCAATGCAGCACGCGGCTGTTTATAGCTAATTTTCCTTAATTCGATATTTGACGGACGATGTTATGACAATCGAGAAAAAACGTTGGTCGACCCCTTCGGTAGACGAACTTCCTATCGACCTTACGTCGGTCGCTGGCACCTCTGGCCTGAACAGCCAAGCCGCCGGTACGTCGTTCAAGGCGGGTGGCCAAAGCTGATCTTGCGACTTCGAAGACTGCTGCCGTGAACGTTCGAAAGCTTGAAAGAGCTATCAAGGGGAGAAGTGGATGGGGAATTTGTTCTCATCCATGCCGATACAGGCAAGTTCTTCGCGCTGAAAGATACAGGGCTGGATATCTGGCAACGTCTTGATGAAGAGACGGATGTCGATTCTGTCTGCAAGACATTGGCCGAAGATTACGAGGCGCAAGAGGACGAGATCCGCGAGTCGGTCGAAGCGTTCGTGAAGCGTCTCGTCGATCTCGGTCTTGCTCAGTACTGCTGAGCCGTCCTTTCGGGAGTCGGAAGCGTGAAACCCTGGCCAAGGCGCAAGCTAGTCCTCGAAGCGATCCTGCTTCTACCCCTGGCTCGGCTGTTGGTGCGATTGGTGAAATCGGTCGCTGGAAGAATACGCTGGCCAGTCCGCCACCCTGCGAAAACCACAACCATAGAAATCCGGATGGACTGGAGCTTGCTGCGCACATCGGTCGCAGCTTGAGCGCGCCGGCTGGCGCATGGGCGGCAGCACCAAGTGCCTGCCCAAAGCTATTGTCGCTGTATGGATGTTGCACCGCCGAAAGATAGCGGCACGTCTGGTTATTGCGTCGGTCCGAAATAGACACGAAGGGGATGCCGATCCTCTCCATGCCTGGGTAGAAGTGAACTCCACAATGATCATTGGCCACTGTGATCGGGCGCTCTACCTGCCGCTTGCCACGTTCGGTGAACAGCACACCATTCAGACCCGCCCGGAAAGACCTCCCAGAGAAGCGTTTTGACACATTTTTTTGTCAGTGCACTGGTTGATACGACTGGATGCATTGATAGCGAAGCCGAGGACATCGGCCACCGCATCGCAGCAACAATGGGGCTTGGCCACGGCGGTGAAGTCGAGACAGGTCCAGTGCCCTCCGGCATGCTGTTCGCCCGGCTCAGCAAGCGATCGAAATCAGCGCAAAGATCGCGCCCATCCTTCCTTCGAAACTGGCAGCGCCACTCTTCGGGTGCATTCGCGGTATTCGCCGGCTGGCTCAATGATCGCGCCGATACATGCGCCGCCCTGGACCTGCCGATACGCACACAGGATGCGCAAATTTACTGCGAGGCGGTGGCTCGATGGGGCCGCGACGCTGACCGCCACCTCGACGGCGATTATGCAGCAATCGTGTGGTTCCCCGAGGAGCGACGGTTGCGCCTCTCGCGTTCGCCATTCAGCATGCAGCCGCTGCATTACTGGCAAGATGGCGCAAAGATCGTCGCTTCATCCAACGCTCGTGGCCTGTTTGCCGCTGGTGCGCCAAGCCGGATCGATGATCGCAAGCTGACCGATGCTCTTCTCGTGAATTTTTCTGATGAGACCTCCAGCTGGTTCGTCGAGCAGTCGCGGGTTGCCGGGGGCACGGTCGTGGAACTGGGTCCGTCAGGCAAGGCCGTCCATGACTGCTGGTCGTATGATGACATAAAGCCCGTGCGTTTCTCCAGCGATGAGGAATATGTCGAGGCGCTTGATGCGCTTTTTTCGAAGGCCGTTTCCGCTGCGATGGATGGCGTGCGCCAGCCGGCCGTAATGCTGTCCGGCGGCCTCGATCCGCCAGCCGTGGCCAGCTATGTCCTGCAACAGTTGCCCCGTGGCCAGGCATTGCGATCCTATACCTGGGTTCCGCTCGACGAATTCGCAGAGGGATCAAGGCCCCAGTATTTCGTGGACGAGTCCAGCCACGTGAAGGCGCTTGAGTCTCGCTACCCTGCGCTGGAACCGCAGTTCCTGCAGGATGGCGATGATTCCTACGGCAGCCACCTTGAGAAATACTTCATGCTGGCCGCGTCTCCACCGCGTAGTGGCGGCAACTGGCCATTCGCCCTGTTCGAACAGGCTGCGCGCGATGGCAACGATGTGTTGTTCCAAGGCGGATACGGCAATCCGACATTCAGTGAAGATGGAAGCCACGCCTTCGCAACCTGGTTCCGAAAATTGAACTGGGGGCGCCTAGTCGATGAATTGCGCCACGACCCTGTGCCCCACCCGCTGCTGAGCAAGCTTTTCCGCCGTGCTATCGCGCCAATCTGCCCCGCTCTATCCACCGGGCATTCTTGCGCTGGCGCGGTGACCTGGACACACCCTTCGAGTACTGGAGCCCGGTAAGGGAAAAATATGCGCGGCAAAACGGTGCATTGGAGCGAGCGGCTTCGCAGGAATTCGATCCCGAGTTCTTGTGGCCGCATATGCAAAAGCCTCGCGATTGCTGTATCGAGCATTTGCCAACAGTGAACTGGCTGAAATGTACCTTGGCACCAAGCTCGCTACCGGCATCGAATTCGCCTGCCAATGGCCAACCGCAGTTTCGTCGAATTTTGCTGGGGTGTTCCTCAAGATCAATTCCTGCACAAGGGTACTGATCGCTGGCTGGCCCGGCGCCTATTATCCCGCCGTCTGCCCGATAAAATCTGGCGGGAGCGGCGCACGGGCGATGACAGTGCAGACTGGTTCATCCATTTTCGCCGCTATCGCCCGGCACTTGAGAACGAGCTTGAAAGTCTGCGGGATAATCACCGGCTGAATTCGATTTTCGACACCGATCGGCTGATCCAGACAATGCGCGGCTGGGACGGGACTGACAGGCGAGGTAGCAGCGACCGCATTACGATCTACAACGGCATTGGCCGGGCCATAGCCGCTTCGCGCTTCGTCAGTTACATGGAAGGCCGCAATGATGGGCCGCGCTCTTAACTCCGACAGCGAACGGGACGGCAACCCCGACCTGGGCAAGCTGATTATCGGGCTATGCGCCAATCCCGAGGCGGCTATCCCACTGGATGGCGCGATCTGTACCCACGGTGGTTCGACCAGTTGGTAGAACTGTCCTTTACGACCCGCACCGCGCCGCTTCTCCACCGCGCGCTGGCTGTCAGCAATCCAGCCTCGGTTGCCACCGGCATGGAGAGACTGGCCGAGGCCCGGCAAAAGAGCATGCGCTATGCACTGGTCCAGGCTCGCTCGCTAATGATCGCAGCTTCGCGTCTGAACGAAGCGTATCTGCCATTCCTCCTGCTCAAGGGGTTTGGCTTGGCATTTGCGCATTACCCCGAGCCAGGCCTGCGGCCGATGCGGGATATCGATCTGCTTTTTGCCACGGAGCAGGCGGAACAAGCGCGGGATTTGCTGCTTGGTTCCGGATTTTCCAGGATCGCCGACGCCGGGCATTACGGGGTGGAGCGGATGCACCAACTCCCGGAAATAGAAGACCCGCAGCATGGCGTCATCTACGAGGTCCATCACCGGGCAAATCGTCACGCAACGCCCAGGCTGGATGCCCTGCAAAGCTACATCCACGATACGGCGCAGGATATCGAGCTGTTTGGGCGTCGTTTTTACGTGCCCTCGGACGAGGCGAACCTGCTTCACCTGGTTGCCCATGCCACCGTCCATCACGTTTTCGCCAACGGTCCGCTGGTTCTGGCGGACCTGCATTACCTGGCGCACGATCGTCAGCTCGACTGGGACACGATTACCACCCGCGCTCGCGAATTCGGGCTGGAACGCGGCCTGCGGTTGCTCTGCGCGGTCGCGCACTTGCATGGGGCACAGTGGGTGCCTGCGGATGTCATGGCCCAGGACGTAATCCCAGCCGAATTTTGCGCAGAAGCCGCCCAGACGATGCTGCTGGATGAGGAAAGCACCAAGAAGGTCGACATGTTGCGCAGGCAGGGAGCGGCAGAGGGTCGCAGGATTTCCCTTGCGCACGCGATCGGGAATGCCTTTTCCCCCGACCCGGTCGAGCTGGGCAAGCTAGCCAATACGTCGGCCAAAAGCCCCTTTCGATATATTGCCTACCCCCGCTGGGCCATATCCCGGATGCGCCGCTATTTCGCAGTTCGCCATGCCGATGGGCGATCCGCAAGGGCCCTGCAGGAATGGCTGCTGGCTGATCGGTACT
The DNA here is from genome assembly GCA_963783265.1 of uncultured Alphaproteobacteria bacterium. Lineage (GTDB taxonomy): Bacteria > Pseudomonadota > Alphaproteobacteria > Sphingomonadales > Sphingomonadaceae > Alteraurantiacibacter. Next base: position 230,856 of record CAWAMU010000018.1, read on the forward strand.
AGTACCAGCAAAGAGCGAGCGGCTTACCTGGATTGATCGGGGCATCCTCGTCGTGAAGGAAGATTATCGTGCCGATCGCGGCTGTCCAGACAGTTCAAATGCAATAAAAACCGATACGCGTGAACATTAATTGTGCGGCTGCATAACGATCGTTGCAAGTTCGCTAGGCCATCGTTAACCCCAGAAGATCACCCATAATCACCAAGGGCAGCACCGTGGTCTACGGAAGAAAAAGCATTCTTGTTACCGGCGGCGCTGGCTTTCTCGGTTCTCATCTTTGCGATCGGCTCATTGCCGACGGCGCACATGCCTGTGCATCGATAATTTCTTTACTGGAAGCCCCGGGAATATCGAGCATCTGAACGGCCATCCGCAGTTCGAGCTGATCCGCCATGACGTGACATTTCCGCTGTATGTCGAGGTGGGACAAATCTACAACCTCGCCTGCCCTGCTTCTCGATCTACTATCAGCACGATCCGGTCCAGACGACCAAGACAAGTGTTCATGGTGCCATAAACATGCTTGGCCTTGCCAAGCGTACCAATGCCCGGATCCTTCAGGCGTCGACGTCCGAGGTTTACGGCGATCCATCGGTTCATCCGCAGGTGGAAAGCTATTGGGGCAACGTCAATCCCATCGGCACCCGTGTGGTTATGCTATGATGAAGGCAAGCGGTGCGCCGAAACTCTGTTCTTCGATTATCATCGGCAGCATGACCTTGAGATCAAGGTGGCGCGCATCTTCAACACCTACGGCCCCCGGATGCATCCACAGGACGGGCGCGTGGTCTCCAATTTCATCATGCAGGCGCTGCGCGCGGAACCAATCACGATCTACGGGGATGGCCAGCAAACCCGCTCGTTCTGTTACGTTGACGACCTGATCGAAGGGTTCGTCCGCTTCATGGCCACGGAAGCCGAGTTTACTGGGCCGCTGAACTTGGGAAACCCCAGCGAGTTTTCGATGATAGAGTTGGCGGACCTTGTACTGGAAATTACCAATTCCCGCTCCGAACTGGTGCGTGAACCTCTGCCGCAGGACGACCCGAAACAGCGTCAGCCGGACATTTCACTCGCGCAGTCGAAGCTGTATGGCTGGAAACCAACGACGCCGCTGCGCGAAGGGTTGGAAAAGACCATCGCGTATTTCGACGGACTGCTGAAGTGCGGTCTGATCGATTAATAGCCCAACGATGATCAGGTAGCTCGACAATTGGCCGGCATGAACAAGGCGGCCTCGGCGCCTCGTCCATCGTTTTCATAGGCTTGGGCGAGGGCCTTAAACCGCCCGCATTCCAGCTCTGCACCCTTCTCCTGCGCCAATGCCAGCGTTTGCGCCCACTGGCCCTTGTCCACGACACGATAAATACTGAGAAGTGAATTCGCCTGCCAGTAGCCGGGGGATGCCAGCTGCTCCGCAAAGGCCGCTCGTCCATCAGGCTGTTTCAACAATTCGATCAGCAACGCCATGGCAGGTTCGCGCAGTTCTCCGGTAGCAAGCAAAGCAGAAATGCGTTGGGCTACGATTGCATACTCGCCTTGCTGAAGGGCGGACTGGCCACTTGCCAATTGGGATACGGGGTCCCGCTGTACCACGCTGGCTAGCCGCACCAAGTGCCTCGCTCGCCATATCGATATCCCCGGCTGCCAAAGCCGAAAGCGCAAGTACAGACAAGCTTTCCGCAGGCATCGGTCGAAGCAAAACCTGCGCGCGCGCCTCTTTCGCTGCTCGCTCGCTGTCGCCAAGCTGCAGGGCAAGCTTGCTCCTTTCACGAGCGGCATTTCCGCTGAAGGCTTCAGGCACAAAGCGCGCATAGGCAGGGGAAAGTCGCGATGACTGGTCCATCTGCGCCAGCGTTGCCACGATGCCGACCGCCAATATAGTCAGGATGAAGAACGCACGAACGATCATGCCTGCGATTCTCCCGGCCTGGCCAGCAGGACCACCAGAACGGCCGCAACGCACAACAAGGTCTGATTTCGAAGCGGGTAATCGAGCAGGGACTGCAACGCTATTGCCGCCACTCCGCTTCCCGCGGCAAACCGCATGAAGCGATCTGCGGCTGGACCGGCCTTCAAGGCCGGAAAAGCGCACCACAAAAGCCATAAGGCCGCGAGCGACAGGCCGATGATACCGCTCTCGATTGCCAGCTCGATATAATCATTGTGCGCCCGCCCTGCCCTTCGGGGCGAGACATATTCCAGCGATTTATGCATCTGGAACACGTCGTCGAACGATCCCATGCCCGATCCGACAGGCCAGTACTGGCCAGCCGCGTAAATACCATCCTCCCACATTTCAGGGCGATCTGTTTCCATCGTCGTCGCGAAACGGGCGAAGCTGTCAGCCGCACGGCCTCCGGTGACGGAAGAGACGGCCACGGATCCAATGACAACCGCGGCCAGTCCGACACCGAGCCAGAGAGCCGCGCGCCCTCTCGATGTATCATGCGATTGACTCTTGAAGCCCAGCCAGAAACGCAGGGTCAGAAGGCCCAGGGGAATAATGACAAGGGTGATGCCGGTGCGTGATTGAGTCAGGATCACCCCGATGAGAAGGAGGATTCCTGCGGCGACCTTTGCGCCGAGGATCACCCGATTTCTCGACAGCGGCATGCCGCACAGCAGGCAAAGGGCAAGCACAAAAAACAGCCCCGTCGAATTGCGATTGGCAAAAGTTGCATAGAGAATATCCGGCGTGGACCGCTCATGGAACAACAGACCGTAGGTATTCCCGGTAGATAATTGCACCGTGCCGATCAGAAACGCGGCAAATGCTCCGGCCACCACGGTCCAGGCCAGCAGCAACCGGTCCCGCTGATCGAGCGAATAGCCCAGGATGATGAGTGCTGCTGGCGCGAGGGTTCCACTGAACGCGACCAGCGTTCGCACGGGGTTCACGCTATGGGAAAACCAGCGGCCCGCCCCCAGCTCGGCAATGGAGAAGCTCTCGACCACAGGATCACGGCCGGGAAACGCTTGCCAGACGGCGGGTGGCAGGGGGACGGTCTGGAGAAGCGGCAAAGCCATGCTGGCGACGACCAGGAGCAGCAGCGAGCGCGGCGCTTCGCGAAGAAATTTCAGGACCTGACCAACATTCAGCGCCAGGATCGCCAAGGCGAAAAGCTGGACGGCAAGATTTCGCATCCCATAAGCAGCACCGCCACCCCCGAGGAGGATCGCAATAACGAGCAGCGCTTGCAGTTGGATAAGCCCCAGGCGAGACCTCTCGCCGAGAAAACTGGTGGGCGCGGTTTCCGAACCGGGTCTAGCGCGCGTTTTTGGTGATCGGATATTCATGGGGAGGCCCGGGGAGCAAGCCGCCGGCAAATCGCAGGCGGGTGACGATCAAGATAAATCTCGCAAATCAGACGCTGCCATCAACAGCTCGGATAGGGGCTTGGGTAGCAGCGCAGGCAAATGCCAGAGACACAGAAGCGCAGGTTGCGGGATAATTTTTCAAGGGATCTGGCTCCTTGGCTGACGGTCGCAATCGGTCAGGTCGATGACGGAGTTACTGCGAGGCACCGTCAAATGCAAAGGCGAATACGCGAAAATATCTAGTGATCCTTCTCTCCGGCGGACTTCCCGCCTGCCCCTGATCGCCAGCCTTGCCGACGCCGTTCGCAATCCGCCGTCGCGAACACGTTTTACGACCACGCAGAAACACTATTGGATTTGACGTCCATCGGACATCCTGTAATCCGTCCGATGCTGCACCGCGGCAAGACAGAAACCAGAGCCAAGAGTGGAAACCTATCCCGGAATGACTGATGTAAAACGAAAAGGCATTATCCTCGCCGGAGGATCGGCACGCGGCTTTATCCGCTGACCCGCGGCGTATCGAAGCAGCTGATGCCGGTCTTCGACAAGCCGATGATCTATTATCCGCTTTCCACGCTGATGCTGGCGGGCATCCGCGATATCCTGATCATCACCACGCCGGAAGATCAGGAACAGTTCCAGCGGGTGCTGGGCGATGGATCGGATTTCGGCGTGGCGCTCTGCTATGCCGTGCAACCCAACCCGAAGGTCTGGCGCAGGCATTCCACATCGGCGCGGATTTCGTCGGCGAGCGATCCCAGCGCGCTCGTGCTGGGCGACAACATCTTCTACGGCCACGGCCTGCCCGAACTGCTGTCCAACGCGAGTGCGCGCGAACAGGGCGCGAGCGTTTTCGCCTACCGGGTCAACGATCCCGAGAGCCTATGGCGTGGTCGATTTCGACAGCGACGGCACCGCGTCTCGATCGAGGAAAAGCCGGCCCAGCCGAAGTCCAACTATGCCGTCACCGGCCTCTATTTCTACGATGGACCGTGGTGGACCGCGCACGCGATCTGAAGCCTTCGCCGCGCGGCGAACTGGAGATCACCGACCTCAACCGGCTCTATCTCGATGACGGCCAGCTGTCGGTCGAGATCATGGGGCGCGGCTTTGCCTGGCTGGATACAGGCACGCACGGCTCGCTGCTCGATGCGGCCAGCTATGTGCGCATCACCGAGGAGCGGCAGGGCCTGAAGATCTGCTGCCCCGAGGAAATCGCCTGGCGGCAGGGCTTCATCGACGATGCGCGGCTGGAAGAGATCGCCGCGCCGCTGAGGAAATCGGGCTATGGCGAATATCTGATGGCGCTGCTGGCAGAAGGCCGGCAGCCGATGAAGATCGTCGAATGCGAAATCGAAGGCCCGCTGATCATCGAGCCGCAGGTGTTCGGCGACGAGCGCGGCTTCTTCATGGAAAGCTGGAACGCGGGCAAGTTCGCCGAGGCGGGGCTGGATATCGACTTTCGTGCAGGACAACCATTCCCGCTCGCAAAAGGGCGTGCTGCGCGGGCATGCATTTCCAGAATCCCGGGCCGCAGGGCAAGCTGGTGCGCGTGGTGAGCGGTGCGGTTTTCGATGTGGCGGTGGACCTGCGCCGGTCATCACCGACCTTCGGCAAATGGGTCGGCGTCGAGCTGTCGGCCGAAAACAAGCGCATGTTCTGGGTGCCGCAAGGCTTCGCCCACGGCTTCCTCACGCTGGAGGACGACACCGACTTTCTTTACAAATGCGATGCGCCTTATGCACCGCAGGACGAGCATTCCCTGGCGTGGGACGATCCGGAGGTCGGCATAGATTGGCCGATCGAGGGGCTTGACGTGCAGCTTTCCGCGAAGGACCGCGAAGGCAGTGCGCTTGGCCGAAGTGGAGGCTTTTGCATGAAAGTCCTGATTACCGGCGCGAAAGGCCAGCTGGGCCGCGGACTGATCGCCTCGGCCCCGCAGCATGCACGACTGATGCCGGTCGATATCGACGATTGCGACCTACCGATGCCGATGCCATCACGCGCGCTGGTGAAGCGAAGCGCCCGATCTCGTCATCAATGCCGCTGCCTACACTGCCGTCGACAAGGCGGAGAACGATGAAGACACGGCCGTGCCATCAATTCCGACGCGGTGGCGGCGCTGGTCGACTGCGCACGGTGGCAAGCTGGTGCATGTCTCGACCGATTTCGTGTTCGACGGCAATTCGAGCGCGCGCCTATCGCCCGGAAGACGAGCGCAATCCCGTGTCCGCCTACGGGCGCACCAAGGCCGAGGGCGAAGACCACCTGCGCGATGGCGACATGCTCGTGCGCACGGCCTGGGTCTATACGGCAGGCGGCGCCAATTTCGTGCGCACCATGCTGCGGCTGATGGCCGAAAAGCCGGCACTGCAACGTCGTGGCCGACCAGATCGGCGCGCCCACCTGGGCGCCCGGCCTTGCCGCCACGATCTGGGGTCTTGTCGCGAAGGATGCGAGCGGCACCTTCCATCACAGCGATGCAGGCGTTGCCAGCTGGTACGATTTTGCCGTCGCCATCCAGGAAGAGGCGCTGGCGCTCGGGCTTGTTGCAGCGCGCCATCCCGATCACGCCCATCCCCACCACCGCCTATCCCACACCTGCCACGCGCCCTGCCTTCTCGCTGCTGGATTGCAGCAAGACGCGCGAGTTTCTGCAGGATGGCTACACGCACTGGCGCACGAACCTGCGCACCATGCTGAAAGAGGAAGCGGCCCTTGGCTAATCTGCTCGTCACCGGCGGCGCCGGCTTCATCGGCGGCAATTTCGTCCATTACTGGGCGCAAAAGCATCCCGACGATACGCTCATCGTGCTCGACTGCCTGACCTATGCCGGCAACGAATCGACGATTGCCGGCGTGGAGCAGGCCGAACTGGTCGTGGGCGATATCCGCGACACCGAGCTGGTCGAGAAACTGCTGCGCGAGCGCGACATCGACACGATCGTCCACTTCGCCGCCGAAAGCCATGTCGACCGCTCGATCAGCGGGCCCGATGCCTTCATCGATACCAATATCCTGGGCACCAACAGCCTGCTGAAGGCCGCGCGCACGGTGTGGCTGGACGAAGGCAGCGGGCAAGCCGCACCGCTTCCATCACATCTCGACCGACGAGGTCTACGGCTCGCTCGGCCCGGAAGATCCGGCGTTCAGCGAGACCACGCAATACCAGCCGAACTCGCCCTATTCGGCGTCCAAGGCATCGTCGGATCATCTCGTGCGCGCCTATCACCACACCTTCGGGCTGGAGGTGACGACCAGCAATTGCTCGAACAATTACGGCCCCTACCAATATCCCGAAAAGCTGATCCCGCTGTTCCTGCTCAATGCGCTGCACGGGCGCGACCTGCCGATCTACGGCGATGGCATGAACGTGCGCGACTGGCTGCATGTCGAGGATCATTGCCGCGGGATCGAGGCCTGCCTTGCCAAGGGCCAGCCGGGCGAGACCTACAATATCGGCGGCGGCGCGGAACTGCCCAACATGGCAGTGATCGACACGATCTGCGCCGAAGTCGATCGCGCCTTTGCCGAGATCGACGGTCTGGCGGAGCGCTATCCCGATGCGCCGGCTGCCAAGGGCGAGCCGACCAGCGAGCTCAAGACTTTCGTCACCGACCGCAAGGGCCATGACCGCCGCTATGCCATCGACGAGACCAAGGCGCGCGACGAACTCGGCTACGTCCCTATCCACGATTTCGAGAACGGCTTGCGCCAAACCCTGCGCTGGTATCTCGACAACGAAGACTGGTGGCGCGCCCTCAACTGACTCGCGCTTGATATTAGCGTCCCTGCTCCCGGCTAACCGCGTTTGTGAAAACACGATCCGCACCAGGAAAACATTCTTGATACACGGGCGTTGGCATAACTGGGATGAGCTCAGGCTATCCACTGCCCAGACCGTAAAATAAGGAGTCACCTTTATCATGGCTGTTCTGGATTTCATCGGCTCCGATGCCCATCCGAGATTTGCGCAGGATCAGTGCGTGGCAGAGGGCGAGCGGCTTTCAGCGAGCTATCGGAATGCCAGCCCGTTTCCGCACATAGTCATCGACGAGTTCGTATCGCACGACGTGTTGCGCGCGATCAACGCGCATTTCCCTTCACGCGAAAAGTCCGTTTCCTTCACCCGCAATCAGGAGAAACTGAAGTACCAGTTTCATCCGGACGACCTCGATGACGCGCTGACTTACAGTCTGTTCACTGCGCTTAACAGTCAGCCTTTCCTCGCTTTCCTGTCTGCGCTTACCGGCATCGATGGATTGATAGCGGACCCCTATTTTGCGGGCGGCGGCCTGCACGAGACCTTGCGGGGTGGCCATCTTGGCGTCCATGCCGACTTCAATCGGCACAAGCGCATGAACGTGCGGCGTCGGATCAATGTTCTGATCTATCTCAATGAAGATTGGAAGGACGAGTATGGTGGCCATCTTGAACTTTGGTCCAAGGACATGAAGAATGTGGAGCGCCAGGTTGCCCCCATCATCGGCCGCTGCGTCATCTTCAATACCGACCTCGACAGCTATCATGGCCACCCGGATCCCTTGGCGACACCCGATGGTAAATCGCGCCGCTCGATCGCCACCTATTACTATACGTCCGCCCAGACGCTGGCAGACCAGCCGGACCGGACCACTAACTTCAAGCGTCGGCCCGGATCGAGCGACAAAAAAGACTTTTCCGTCAAGTCACGCGAACTGGTGAAGGATCTCGTGCCGCCTGCGCTGCTACGGCTCGCCAGGCGGATGAAGTGACAGATAGCTATCGGCCTCGCCATCCATTGAACAATCACCATCCAGCCAGCGCCAAATCGAGTTTCTGATATTTTGGACGATACCTATTTCGATGTTCTAGTCGTGGGTGCCGGCATGGGCGGGTCCATCGTCGCGGGTCGGTGCGGCGATGCGGGACTCAAGGTGGCCGTCCTGGAGAAGGGAAACCCGAAGCAGGCACCTCGCGCCAAGGGTCGTCTCTCGCGACTTTTCGGTGGACAGGATGATCGCGGCGGAGAGCGTTGGCCAACGGAAACGCGGTTCAGGAAGAGTACCGGCAGCAAGGCGAACAAGATCGGTTCGGTTTTGGGTATAGGGCCGGGCGGCTCCGGTCGCATCTATGGTGCTGCACTTGGCCGCGCCGAGCGCGCCGATTTCGAGCGCGACTATCAACCTGCGCGATGGGATGAGACATCGGAAACGGCGCTGCGAAACGACTGGCCCATATCCTATGACGAATTCCTCGACGCATACCGCGATGCTGAGAAAATGCTTGGCGTGGCGGGGACGCCCAACCCGCTCGATCCTGACGATGATGCACCCCTTTCACCGCCGCCGGTCTTGTCGCCCGCGCACCGCTTCATCATCGAAACGCTGCGAAGCAACGGGCGAAACCCGTATCACATGCATGTAGGGATCGCTTACCGTCCGGGATGCAGCGAATGCCAGGGCACGACCTGTCTGCGCGATTGCAAGGCCCACGGCTTCAATCGCGGTCTTGAACCGGCCCTGCGCAGAGGAGCCGATATTTCGATTTGCAAAGGCATCACTGCGTCGCGGCTGGAGCAACGGGAACAGGGCGGCTGGCTTGTTCATGCAACCGATGAGGGGGGGAAGGCGCATGTCTTCGCCGCTGGGAACGTGGTGCTTTCCGCAGGCGCTCTCAACTCACCGCGCTTGCTCCTGAATTCAGACTCCATATGGGATGGCCGCACTCCTGACCTGCTTGGCCGCGGTCTGATGTTCCATGCCAGCGAGGTATTCGCAGTATCGGGGGCGAGGCTGGAGGAGTTGTGGGGTCCGCGAAAAGTGCTGGCATTCCGGGACCACTATTTTCAGGGGCCCGCCCCGCTGGCAGAATGCCAGTCCCTCGGGATGGTATCATCTCCGGGCATGATAGCGCACTTCCTCTCGGAGAAGTTGCGCCGGGCAGGGATCGATCTGGGGCCCTTCAGGAAGCTGGCGTTGCGCCCCGTTGGAGAGATCGCGCAACGCATCTTCAGGAAGGCCGAGCTTTTCACCGCGAATATCCAGGACCTGCCATACCGCGATAACTTCGTGGCGACCGAACTGGCTGGCGACGGTACCGAGCGGATCGCAGTCACCTATCACAAGCGGACCGAACTGGTTGCGCGGGCAAGAATGTTCCGCAAGCAGATGCGGGAAGCTTTCAGTCCGCTGAAAGTGCGCTTCTTCACTGGTCTGGGGGAGCCGAACCTGGGCCATCCGATGGGCACGTGTCGCATGGGCCATGATCCTGCGCATTCTGTCACCGATGAGCTTGGGCGGGTGTGGGGGAAGCCGGGCCTTTACGTTGCAGACGCGTCGGTCTTTCCTGGGTCACTGGGCCTCAATCCGGGGCTGACCGTCGCAGCCCATGCCCTCCGCGTGGCCCAGGCCGTTGTAAGGAAAAGCACATGAAGGAACGCGCGTGAACATTTCGCCGAACGGCGACCACAACCATGTCTTGATCACCGGTGCCACTGGTGGGATCGGTCGTGCCTTGACGAGACAATTCGCGCAGGCCGGATTTCTGGTCTCCGCGATAGGGCGCAATCAACAGGCTCTCGCGCTCCTGGAAAACGGTGAGGGCACAATAGCGCCCATTGCGGCGGACTTGTCCGACCGGCAACTGGCCGCCCATGCATTCGCGCAGGCGCGCGAAACGCACGGCCCTGTAAGCCACGTAATCGCGGCAGCGGCAATCTATCCAAAAGGGTATTTCCTCGACGAGGGGGCGCAGCAGCTGGGGCCGGTGTTGCAGGCCAATGTCGTGGGCGTTGCGAACACCCTCTACGAAGCCCTGCCCGAAATGCTCGAGCGCAATTTCGGGCGTATCGTGGTTTTCGGCTCCCTGGCCGATCTCAATCCGTTGCCCGGATCGCTCGCCTATTCTGTCTCCAAAGGTGCATTGCACTCTATGGTTCGCGGGATTGCCGGTGAGATTGATCGAGACCGTTATCCCGGTGTGCTCGTCAACGAATTCAATCCAGGTGCGACGCGCACCTCGATGAGCGACCACGGCCGTGACCCGGACGAGATTTTCGAATTGCTCGCTCCGCTGATTTCCTGCGATACCGATGGGCCGCATGGCCGGTTTTTCCAGGAGGGGCGCGAGGTGCGTATCGGCGAAAGCTGGAAGGCCGCCATCAAGCGCATCGTCTTGCGACGTTAGAATTCTGGCGGCCAGACTTCACTGGCGCGAACATCACCGCCGCGCTTTGTAACATCATCCCACAAGGCGAAATCCGCTGCATAAATAGCCCGGATACGTTCCCGCAGATTTTCATCGATATCGTGCGATTTCAATTCGCGCACGAACAGGTTACACCTTCTGTTCAATTCATGCAGCGCAAGGGTTTGCTCACCCCCGCCATAACGAAGTCCCAGGAATCCGGGATTTGTGACCCTTCGATAAACACCGGTACGCGAGGCCCGGCGCACCAGGTCCACGGCGAAGTTCTTTCCCGTTTCCGGCTTTTTTCCACCTTCATTGCCGCGCTTCGCACCAGTCGCTACATCGATATCGCAGCGTTTCTCAATCTGCTGGACGGACAACTCAAAGTTCTCCGTGAGATAGAGAAACGGATCAATCCTGAGTGCCATGTCGCGATCCACGAAGAACGCGTGCTGGGGTTCATGATGCGCGTCAAAAAATGCGTATTCCACCATTTCAACAAAGCGCGCGAGCACCCCCTCGACAGGCTCCTGAGCCACTTTCAGAAGTTCGGTGTGGATATCATCCGGGATGACGACACGGTCCTTGCGCCATTCTTGAGCGGTGGCAAAATCCGTCATGCGCAGGATTGTTTCAGGAACCGACGACAGAAACCTCGCCACCGGCTCCCTGAGAAACGCCACGACCGGGCCTGCGTAATTTTCAAAGGCAATCCAGTCTTCGCAGCCCAGCCTGACCTTGCTTTCGGTCGAGGCGTTTTTCGAAATCCGGATGAGCCCCAGCGTTCGGTCTGGTCTGGCGAGAACATAGCCGTGCGGATGAGTGGTGGTAAGCGGCTGTCTCTGCATGGGAATTCCCGATCTGATTGCGAAAGTGATCAGTATTGGCAGGCTCCATTCGCAATCAAGGAGAGACTGCAGGAATTTGGAACCTACGCCGTTTCATCAGTGCGAAGCGGCTTCGCGCGCCCGCTCCATACGTGAATTCCCTCAAGCCGATACACCATGACAAAAGCAATGAAATTCCTGAGCGGCAAAATGCACGCCATCGCTACGGCCACGCCCATCAGACCCGCGAAATATGCTCCGATAGGGGCCACGATCAGCAGCAAACCCGTGGTCGATAGCGAAATCAGCAGATTGATTTTCTCATTCCCCGACATGGCGAGGACCATTCCGCACGGTCCGGAACAGGCAAAGATGACTTGGCCAATGACGAGAACAACGAGAATCGGGTAAGCGGCGGCGAACTCTGGGCCGATTTGGGAAAGAATGAACCGTCCTGCAATCACCAAAACCAGCCCGGCGGGTATTGCGATCAAGGCACTGAGCCGCATTGATCTCGCGGCAAACTTACCCGCAGCCTGACGGTCATCGGCGTGGAAGGCTGTGCTGATCTTGGCGGAATAGACCGAAAAAATCGACATCGAGGCAATTTGCAGAGCCGCCGCAATCTGAATGGCCGCGCGATAAAGCCCAGCGTCGGCCGCCCCCAGCATCTGTGCTGCGACCGCCAGCCCGTACCAATCGCCAAGGTTTTGCGCGACCCCCACACCCCAGAGCGGAAGTGATGAGGCAAAGACCGGCCGCATGTCTATGCGCACCGCGTCGTCGCCTAAGCCAGCGCGCTTGAAGCTTGCAATTCCCCCAACGGTTAGTGCGAGCAGGCTGCCCACTGCCGCAGCCCAGAGCGCGCCCTGGATCGTATCCACCAGCCCTGTCGCCAGTGCGATTGCGGTGACTAGCGGCACTATCAGCGACGGAACGATCTGCCCAAGTGTAAACGCGTGTTGCGACCGGAGGAGCGCGCCAAACAGGACGCCCCCCGCGCGACCTACTAACAAGACGCACAAGACCAGCAAAAAGGTTTGCGGAATGGCGTTTCCAAAGAGCAAATCCCAGACCAATTTTTCGCCGAGCCAAAGCGTAACTGCGATCGCCAGGATGAACGCAAAACTTGCCCCGACCAGCTTGGCGATTGAAGAAAGCGCAACCCCCTGTCCGACCGCCACCGCTTTCGCGAAATGGCGCACAGCACTGACATCGAGGCCGAACAGCCCGACAATTGCGAAGAATACCGCGGTCTGCGACACTAGTGCGAATTGACCCGTTGCTTCGGGGCCAAGCTTGCTGCCAATCAGATAGGTAACGGCAAAACCCGCAATTACGGCAAGGCCCCTAACTGCAAGCGACACGATGACGGCGCTGTCGTCCCTCACCTTGGCGGCGATCAGTTGGCGCAGGTTTGTTGGAATCAATGTGGCAACCCCTGCCAGTCTTCGCATTTTGGCCTTTTACAATGCACGGTTCCGGCGCCGATCGCGAGCGCAAAATTGGGCACCTGCCGACTTCTTGGTCAAGTTGCCTCATATAAGCGCAATTACGCATATATTTGGCTACTTAGCTCTTTGCTCGCCGAGCGAAGACGCATAGAATGTTGTTCATGGCCACTACTCACTTTTCGCCAGCCGCGGGTGCGAGAGCACAGGCGCAGCGCCAGGTTGGCAATCTCCCGGTTTATCTCGCGGTCGTGCTCGGCTACCTGCTGCTGCTACCGCCTCAGTTCAACCTCTCTATCGGCGGTTCGGTGATACCGCCCTATCGCTTCTTTCTTATCGCCGCATCCCTCTACATGATGAGGGATATCGTAAGCGGACGACTGCGTTTTGCCTGGCCCGATGCCGCCATTCTTGCGGCGGTCGTGTGGATCTGTCTGGCGATGACAGTGTCATCGCCAACCGAAGTAGCCTTTACAGGAAGCATTGCCCATATCTCGGACATCGGCTTCTCCTATTTCTTCGCGCGCGTCGTATTCCGCAATTTGAATGACCTGCGAAGATTTCTGGTTCTGATCCTTCCAGCCTTGACCCTCGTGGGCGTCATCATGGTAATCGAGGCCATCACCCACACGCATATCATCCAGGGATTGGCGAGCGCGATCACTGGCAACCCGGTCGATTATCGATCATCCCCCCGCATGGGACTGCTAAGGGCACAAGGACCGTTCCCCCATCCTATCTCGGCTGGCATCTTCCTTAGTAGTTTCCTGCCGCTCTACTGGCTTGCCGGTTTCAAAGGCTGGGTTCGAGGCCTTGGCGCGTTCGCTGCCTTGTGCAGCATCGTGACCGTCAGTTCTGCAACCTTGCTGTCTCTGGTCGCGGCAATCGGACTTCTGGTTTACAACTGGCTTTCCGAAAGAATTATCAATCTGACGTGGAAGTTGTTCTTCTTCGCCAGCGGATTAGTGGTTTTTGCGCTGGAGCTTGGGACAGGCGCCGGTGTGTTCGGAAGTTTCGTACGGTTTGCGTCCTTCAACACGGCAAGTTCGTTCAATCGCGTGCTGATCTGGCGCTATGGGACGGAAAATGTGGCAAAGAACCCGTGGTTCGGGATCGGCTACGCCGACTGGGAGCGCCCCGTGTGGATGGTTGCGTCGATTGATCACTACTGGTTGCTGACAGCGATCCGCTTTGGTCTGCCTGCCACTGTTTTCATTGGAATCGCAACGCTGTTGGGCCTGCTTCTGATCATGCGCGCCTCGACGGCAGTCGAGGGCCGCGATGGCAAGTGCTTGCGTGGAATGGCGATTGCCATGGGCGTGTTCGCACTTGGGCTGATCTCGGTGTCAATCTGGCTCTCTGCACAGGTATGGTATTTCCTGCTGCTAGGCCTCATCGTGAGCTTGGCCAAGGATAGCCTCATGCGCTCCGAGCATTCGAGGTATGGCAACACTCGCCCCCTTGCGGCAGGACCGCCGAAAGCATTCCGCAACCACCCTCTGACAACACGCTAAATCCATGATGCGGGCGGGGCAGCCTTCCTACTTTCTCACGAAACAGATCTCGCCTCCCTCTGCAGTTTCGGGAGGGGAAATAGCGCGGCGAGCCAGAACATGCGCTGCTTCGCCGCCACCAAAGAGACCCCTTCGCTACCTCAGATCTTTACGTCCACCACCACCGTTTCATCACCGGCCAGTCGCATCACGAAGATCTTGTCCACCCCCGTCAACGCTCGCGCCACTTTGACCTCGCCTTCATCGAGAACGAAATAACCCGCTCCATTCCCGCCATAGCGGGCATGAAATGCGGTCGCTGTGACGCCGCTGGCCACCACCGTTCCCACCGCTGCGCTATTGGGTATCGCGGCGTAATGATCGGGTTCGCGGAAGTATGTGGCTACCAGATCGTCGATTACATCATTCCATGCGGGGTGATCACCTTTAACGAAATCGAGGATAGCGTTGGGATCAAAGCCGAGCGTGGCCGCAGCCGTATCGGCAAAGGCGAAGTTCCACGGATCAGAAACCGGATTTGCCTGGCCGCTCGCGTGAAGATCTTCCGGGTTGAGCAAGTCCGATAGCAATGCATCCGCTTTGTCCGGACTATCGTACTGATCATAATTGGCCACCCGCGGCAGATCGATGAAATTGAGCCCGCCCGTGGTGCGGCCCCCGCCAGTATCGCCGGTGCCATTTGCGTGACTGGTGGCGATCCAGACATTCTCGCCCAGAGCCAGCGTGTTGTTCGTGCCGGCGGCCCCTACGCTCATGTAGATGCCGCTTCCGTCACTGTAGCGATAATCGGAGTACCCCTGAACGAAAACCGCGTCGGAAAGCGCCTCTATCGCGCCCGATGTCCTCGAATGGTCGAAGCGGTGGGCGTTCGCGACGCAATCCAGCACAGCGACAAGGCCATTGATCGTATTACCGCAGATATCGCTGCCATTGCCGGGCAGGGAGGGGTCGCCGGTATGGAACATGCCCTGGCCGCGATTGAGGAAAACCACGTTTCGTGTTGCCGCATTGGTCAGCTTGACGTTCTGCCTGTTCACCTGCTCGTTGTCGGCATGGGTGCCGGTGTTGAGCAGGGCGGGATTGGTGTCGACGGTCCAGGTCTGTCCGCTCGTGTAATGTCCCTTGTCGTAATATAGGCGCAGCTTCGTACCCTTGCCGTCATCGACCTCGAACACATCGCCCTGGTCGGGGTGACGGTGGTGCCCGCCATAGTCGATCTGATCTGCCTGCCATTCGTATCCTGGCCGCGAGGTGTGGACGCCCGATGCCGCCGCGAAATAGCGGATGCGCACGGTTTTCGCGGCATTTGGCGCAGCGGTGAAGGTGTCGGAGTCGAAATCATACTTGCCCAGGTGCGTGGCGAGATAGCCGTGCGGCAGATCCGCGAGCGCCATGCCCGATGCAGAAAATTCCACATAGCCGCTGCCTGTGTCGACTTCGATTTGCTTGCAACTCTGCCACATGGACATGCCGGGGATCAGCGTTATGCGCGCATGAAACCTGTCGGACAGGTTTGGCTTGTCGAACACGCCGATCGAATAATAGACTGGGTCGGACCAGAGATAATCGAATGCGGTGCGCGAAAGGTCAAGCGTTACCGCTACAGTGGAGGTCGCCGCACTCACCGCGAGCCGGGCCATGCGATCGAACCGCGTTCCCGACAGATCAATGCGGCCGTCACTGCCGATCTGTGGGAAGAACTCACCCGTATAAACGCGCTGTGCGGGCCGATCGTCCTGCTGACGTTCATGCCGCGCGCGGGTCGTGTCCAGCGTGCCGCCCATAACGAGGCAGTTGCGCGCCAGAACACCGGTCCCCGCACCAAGCGGGAAGCTGGTACTGGTGCCAAAACCACGGATGCTGGTCTGCTGCCAATAGCTGGTCACCGGATCGCCCACCCCCAGGAAAATGCAATCGTCGGTGGTCAGCGTGTCGGTAATGAAAGTGCGGCTGGTGCCCTGCCGCCCAAGGATGGGTCGCAAATCCCTGCGCGCCCTGAAAACAGGGCGGATCGCAACGCTCCCGCAGGCATCGTTGCTGTCTTTCTGGGTCAGCCAGCCATCGGCCATGAAAGTAGGGCCATAGAAAGCTTCAAAGGTGGGCGGCAATTGCCAGGGCCGGTTGTAAAATGCCTCGTTTTCATTGTGAAGAATGCCGGAGCGATCGTCGGTCTCGCTCGTATCGTGAACAGTGATACGCGTTTCCAAGGGCTCGTAGGGGACACCTACGCTAACCTTGGGAGCAACAGATTCGTCCACCGGGCATCTGGCTGCGCGCCATGGCCAGACCCTGGCAGGAATAGCCAACTCCGGCGTAGGGCGTGTAGAGCGTATCCGCAGCGAAGGTCTTTGCAATCGCGCAAACCGGTACGGCTGCTGGCGGTGTTAGCGGATTCTTCTGAACCATCAATTCACAAACATGCACTCGGCGCCCGGTACAATCGGCAGTCAGGCTGCGGACGTTGATGCCCACAGCCTGCTCGGTGCTGGCAGCACCCGCGATACGATCTGCCCACAGATACCACCAACGCTTTCCGTTGATCGTCCCCATGTCGTGATAGCCTGCGCGGTAGCTTTTCCAGGTCTCGATGAAGCCGGTGATGTTACCCTCGGCATCATGCTCGAAATCGAAATTGAAAGCACGGTTGCCGCTTCCGCGTAACCCGATCTGAGATGCCGCGACGGCCGTCGGGATTGCAACGATAGCCTGGTGACGCAGAACATCGCCTGCCGCCACCCCGGTGACCTTCACGTTGTTTGCATTATGGAAGCTGCCATCTGCATCGGTTTGCGTGATTATCGCGCCGGCGCCGTTCCCCCAAAGATATCGGCCTCGGCATGATCGCCTGCATATTGGATCGCGCCCCCACCGCTACTGGCGAGATATGCGGCATCGCCCGAAGTATTACCCGCTTCCGGATCGTGCCAGGGGGCACTGTAATAAGTATCTTCCCCCTGCAGATACTGCCCGCGGAAAGTCCCGTCGCTGTTGTAGCAAAGGCGCTCTTCATCGGCGGAACAGATGGCGAAGCCGGCAGGTGAAAGGCGGTAGCGCCCCTCGGTGGCACTATAGGCACTCACGCCAAAGCTAGCAGTAAAACCTGCGGCCGGTCCCTGTTCGCCTATTCCACCGAGAGCGAGGTCGGCATCGACGATCGAAGCAGGCGGTGACGCCGAAAGATTGCTTGTGGGCCGAGACCAGATTGCTGTCGTGTGAAGTCCGGTCTGAAGCATCAAGCCAATCCGACGAAGTTCGCGGCCGTACTGGTGGCGCGGATGGCACGCACACGGATCGGCAGGATTGTGCCTGCAGCCACATTCACGAGCGTAACGTCCTCATCGGAATCCACCGCTCGCATTACGAGATCGCCGCTCGATCCGACATACAAGGCCTTTGCTGCCATCGGCAGGTCGGAAGTGGCGTGCGGGGTGATGGCGAAAACGTGTTTGGCCGGCGCAACAAGGCTGTCGCCAGCGCCTGCGAAAGGGTCGAATTGCATGTAGATCTCCTTGGCAAGTTCGCTGCCCCGGTGGTCCATATCAATTCGAGTAGGAAAGAAGTTTTTCATCCGATCGGCCTGTCGCAGACCGGGCAGGCCGCGCCTAGTTCCGCACGAACAGGCAATTTTCCTTGTCGCGTCGCACCAGATGGTATCCTTCCTGCTGCAACGCTTTCACCATTCTCCTGACGCGCGAGAGTGGGGCAGGGGAATCGAATTCGACGCAGACGACCGTCGGGAAGATGCGGCTTTCCAGCATGCTGCCCAGCACCTGCCCCCAGCTGCCTTCCACGTCGATCTTTAGCAAATCGATACGATCGTGATCGAGCTTTTGCATGATGGTTTCTATAGTGAAGCAGTCGGCTTCGAAAAACTCGTCGGTGCCGTGCAGGTTATCGACGAACCAGTTGGCGTGATTTGCATCGATCGGTGCGTGAAACCGGATCGACGTGTCGCGATCGAACAGGCCCCAGGGATGAAAGGCTACGCGTCCGCAGTTTTTTTGTTTCATATATTCGATTGATCCTGGCGTCGGATCGAAGCTGTGGACCTCTAGGCCAAGCTTTTCAGCAATCTCAAAGTCAAACGTGGCGTCTTTCCCAACCCCGCCGCAATAGGCGACAGATCCCGGCTCAATATCGGTGGGAACCCACCAGGCAGCATGGCCCTGACCAAAGCGGATAATTGGTGTACTTTCTCCGGCAACCTGGGTTCGCAGCCAGGCCCGCGAAAGCAATCGCTCCAGACGTCGGAAAATGCGATGGGCGTTTACGATCATTCCAGATGGCGCCCTGCGTTTCCGTCCGATCATGGTGTTTGTCTGCGTCCGTTTAGTGCGATGACACATGCCCGGACAATGCTCTCGATGCCGCGAAAGGGTTGGACCTTTACGCCAGGTGTTGCAACCCCTCACACGCGACAATTGCAGCGGAGTGAGCGATCGGCAGGTCGAGCAGAGGATTTCGTCAGCTCGTTCTCCACCAGGCGCGCCCAAACGATCGGGCGCCCGTATGATGGCGCATTACCGCCAAGGTAGATATTCAGCCCTTGGGAAAGCTACGTGGCTGACGGATATTGCTGAATTTCAGCGCGTTTCGTATCGACAAACGCTAGATTATGGATGGAAAGCGCGATGGCGGTCAGGAAAAACAGCCCGAATAGGTTTCAACGGTTCTTGAGACTGCTCGGGTCGGCACTCGATCCAAGGGGATACTTGCATCTCTTCAAAATCATCAATTACTACAATTATTCGCACGTCACGCCGCTGCGCAAAATACGGTTTGCCGGGAAGCGCAACATCAGTCCGGACGCTGTGTTCGATAACCCGGAGCGAATTTCCATTGGCCATCGCGTTCGCATCGGATCGCGGTGCACCCTTTGGGCAGGACCAAGCCAAGGTGCGATCACAATTGGGGACGATGTCTTGTTCGGACCCGAAGTTCTTATCACCGCGGCATCCTACAGCTATAACGACGGTAGCCCCGTGACCGAGCAGGCAATGGCCGAGGCAGATGTGGCGATCGGGAACGACGTCTGGCTGGCGACGCGTGCGGTAATCCTTCCGGGAACCACAATTGGCGACGGCTCGATCGTCGCGGCCGGATCGGTCGTCAGGGGAGCGTTTCCGCCAATGAGCGTGATTGCCGGTTCTCCCGCTCGCATCGTCAGCAAAAGGACGCTCCCCTCCGCAAGCGAGGCTTAACCGGGCGTCTGCGGAACAGTCGTTAAAGCCTGGCTTGAACGAACTGCTTGATACGCACTTTGAAGTTCGCGCGATCGATGTCGATCTGGCGATTTTGGGGAATGCGGCCAATTAGCGCTGCCGTGACCGAGAACGTGGAGTGGCGGCTGTGCAACAGCCAGTCACAACGCGATAGCGCCACCATGTCGATCAGCGCATTGCGCGCTTCGGTCACCGGGTCTGAAAACCCACCTGCAGCAAAGTGCAACGCGCGCCCGTCGCTGGCCAACGCCTTGTCGATCGTCTTGGCGTCGGGGAAACGTTTCAGGATCGCGTCCTGCGCTTCGTTGCTGTCGGTCGCAAGGAAGATTGTTGCACCGGGTTCCCGCCGTTTGAGCCCTTCGAGCTTTGCTATAATCTTATCCAGCGGCACCTTCCGATCGGTAAAGCGGATATGTACGCCGATCACGGGAGAGGTAATCTCGTCCATCATGGCATCCACCTGCTCCCGCACTTCTCTTACGGGTTTGAAATACGCGTCCAGGGTATCGCCCATGATACCCTCCAGCGTCCTGCCAGCGAATTCGCGGTTGCGCTTCAGGCGAGACTGCAGACGCTTCATCTTTGGCAGATAGGACCAGAACACGCCCACTGCCGATTGGGGACCGCTGCGTTTGAGATCGATCGACAGCTTGCGGTAGAGTAGCGGGTCCTGGTGTCTGCCAGGGAATTCGCTCCTGATGATATCGACGGGTTGCTTGACGAGGCGGCCAGACCAGATGGCGGGCGTAACATCGGTAGCCCCGTCAAGTGCCGCAAGATCGTCCATCCAATCCGCCTCGAAAAGGAGGGGATAGAGATTTTGGCCGACTTCGACATACATGCCATCGCGCCAATCCACGTAAGGTTTGCGGTTGTTGAGTCGGGCGAGCACCAGTCCCGTCACAGCGGATAGCATGCGGTTTCCAAGGCCACCCTTGGCCTTGATTACGAGCGCCTTATTGGAAGAAGGAGTGTCATGGTCTGCTTGGGTCGACATTCAGGTTCAAACTCATTCTTGAAAAGGGATGCGTGCGGGCGGACACTTCCAGCCGTGCTTCCGCGAGCGTCCGGAGATCATATGCCGGGAATTTTCTTCGTCTTGAGCTGCGCGAGAAGCCCGCGCTTCTTGTCGTAGCCGTGAAACCACAAGGCAGGCCATTTCGCGACGATCACATTGGACTTTGCGATATTGCCCAGTCGGGGTCGCCAGCGCCCCAGCAGTCGGCCCGCAAAGAGCCGGGAAACCGCAGCGACCCATATCAGGAGCGCTGCAAGCCATACCGCCGGACGGCTCCAGTGATGGCGCGCGAACTCCATTATGCCAGTGATGCGATACAGCTGGCGTCTTGGCGAGAAGCTTTGTCCATGCGCCGCATCGTGCACCCCCTTGGCGTCAGCAACGCGCCAGAGTTCATATCCCATCTGCCGCAACCGGTAGAACAGATCGACTTCCTCGCAATACAGGAAGAAACGCTCGTCCAGGCCGTTCGCACGGTTCCACGCGGCCCTGTTGACCATGACAAGACCACCCATCAGCACATCGACCTTCGCGTCTTCGTCCAAACCAGCCACCGGCGCGCTTCCGATTGCGGACCGCCCGAGCGCCACCGTGAACAGTTCGTGGAGCGTGGGTATGGCAAGTGCGTTGCCCGTATCCGGCTTTCTGTCCGGTCCCAGGCTTACTCCTCCCCAGGCTGCCGCAGCGGGTCGCGCCCGGGCGCTGGCCACGAGAGCGTCGATCGCTCCCGGCTCGCAAACCATATCCGGGTTGACCAAGAGAAACAGGTCGGATCTGGCGTGTGAAGCGAGCAGGTTGTTGCCGGCGGCGAAACCGATATTTCCCTGACTGGGCACGATGCAAACTTCCGGAAACTGCGCCGCAACCATTCGTTCAGTCGAGCCATCGCCATTGTCTACCAGCAGGATTTCATGGCTGTGTCTTGCCGCCGCCACCTTGATCGCGCGCAGGCAGTTTTCAATGAAATCGGCAGAGTTGAACGCGACGACAAAGATCGAGAGTTCCGGCACGTCGGCCGAATGACCATCCGGGGCGCGGCCTTCAAGAGTTTCCTCGGCGACCGTCATGCTTCTCTCGCCGCGGTGTCGCGTTCCCAGACGATTGTCTTGCTGCGCCGCTTGACCATTTCGATTCGCAGGCGCGCGAGGATCTTGATACCGAGATAGACAGCGACATCGAATACGCTGGCCCCCTTCTTCAGCGCGAGGGGCAGATCGGCAGCCTTGTTCGAACCCGAATAATGCGGACTTGGATGAAGCCTCAGCAACTCTTGGTTCCCCAGGCGTCGGCGGGTTTCCACCCTGATTTGATCAAAAGCGGTGCGGGGCGGCGAGACTACAAAGAAGACTTCACGCCCCTCTGCGTCCCTCGAAACGTTTCTGCGTTCTTCCTCGGCAAAACGCGAATGCACCCAGATATCATCGCCGATTATCATCGGAAATGGGCCAATTTCCATACTCGCTTCGCGGGAAAGGCCGTAACAGCCGGAACCGACCATCCGGTTGGTAACATATGGCTGCGTTACCCAGACCCGATAATAGGATCTGATAAAGCGGTTGGAACGCGACAAATCCACTCGCAAGGCAGGCGAAGCGGCCATCACGCCCGGCTTGCCCAGTTCTGCGGCTAGTGCCAGGACGCTCTGGTAATCGCATTGCACGTCGGCATCGAGAAAGATGCGCGGATAGTGTTTCGCTACTTTTCGCGTTTGCGGTATTCATTGCGCGAGGCTTCGAGCCTTCTGCAAGGTCCAGGATCAGGGCATCGGGCGCAGCGTCGCGAGCTATCTCGACGGTGCAATCCGAGCAACCGTTTGCAGCGACGATAACTTGGGTTGGATGACCTGCCGGCGCACCATAAAGCAATGTGTCCAGGCAACGGCGGATCACGGCTTCCTCGTTGTGCGCCGGGATGATGACTGTGAATTCGGTCGGATCTGTGATCGGTCAGGCTCCCATAAAAGTGCGCCTTGCATCATCTAACTGGGATTGGAATTCCGCTACCGTATTTGTAATACGCGTATTGATAGCCGTGGGCCACTTCGCCTGCTTCCAACTGGGGAGACTCGGTCAACACACCCCCAATGACCGTACCTCCGCTGCTCTCCAGCCTGCGTTTCGCATTCTTCTATCTCGGCCGAAGTTCACTTCATTCGCCCCCATGACGAAGATCGTTCCGTCGACCATCAGCGGGTGATCATCGGTGCGTCAGCCAGACCCAGCACAGGTGCGGAATGATTATGACCAGAGAATATTTACGGCGGCAAGCATCGAGGAATTCACGGAATTGGGATGATCCGATGATTTCCGAAGGGTTCGTGGGGCGATTGATAACTGGAATGATATCCAGATTGTCATGCACGCCCTTCATCACCGCCTACTTAATGCTGCTATGCCCGCCCAGAACTTCCACCAGACCAACCTTGGGCTTCTCGATATCCAGCAAAGAGGCAATCGAGGGGCGCCGAAGGTCAGCGTCTATGAGAAGGGTTTGTGCCCGAAACTGGAAAGAATCGGCAAGGATGACAGCCGTTGTCGACTTGCCCTCGGTCGCCTGGCTGCTGGTCAACTGGATTACCGCAGTTTCGAGCGGAACGAGGAAATCCAGCGCAGCATGTATCGAGGCATATGCCTCCATCAGCGGACTGAACTTGTTGGCGCTGTCGTACTCCATGTCGCTTTCCGCAAGGAAGGGCGTATGGCCCAGCAAGCGTATTCCCGCGCGCTGCTGGATACTTCCAGTTACGCTGCACCAGGTTATCCAGAATCGTCAAAGAGGACAGCGATACTGCCCGCCAGGGCTTTATGCCAAAGACCAGGGCCAGGCCCAGGTTACGCGGGAAGCTGGGCGCGTAAGGCGCATTCGGCACCGTCGCATAATCGAGTAGGTTCACAGAGCTGCTGCGAACGTCACTGGCAGTGCTGAGCTGGTTGAAACGCGTCATCAATGCTTCGAGTTGATCTGCAGGGCTCCTGCCTCACTGAATAGAGAACGCCATAATCCACGCGTCGGTCCTGCTCTTCAAGCGTTTCGCCTGTCGTCGAATTCAGTTCCCCCCTGAGCGCCTGCTCACGGTTTCGTGCCACTACGTACTCGTTTCGGACGGCAGCCTTGATATCAGAGCTTGTGCTGTTGATCTGGTTGCTGAGCGTCTCGATTTGCGCATTAAGGCTGATAATTTGCGGATGCGTATCCAGCAGACGCTGACGGTGTTCCGTAAGTTCGGTCTGCTTGGTCGTCCGTTCTGCAATGAGCGACTGGAGAAGGGAGTTGCCCTGCACCTCGGCTAGCTGAGAGGTCAGCAGTCCCTGAACGGAACGCCAGCGCTGTTCTGCTTCTATTCGGGCCGCCTGAGCTGCCGACACCCGTGAATTGATATCGCCCAGATTGGCTCCGGTGATCGTTGTCGCAGTATCGCCTTCGTCGCCTCCGCCTACCGGCTGCAATACGATGCCATTCTCCCTCGCATACTGGTTTGCCTTTTGTCGGCTCCCTGCACTTGCTGACGGGTAACCTGGATCTGTTCGAGAAGATATTCACGCGCATATTCGTTTTCTTCGAGGGAGCCTTCGGTCTCCAGCTTTGCAAATGCATCAGCATAGGCATTCGCGACTTCTGCCGCGAAAGGGGGATTCTCCGCACGGTATGCGATCTCGATCACCCAGTTCTCCATGGGAACTTTGGCCAGAACCGAACCTTGAAGAATGCTTGTCGCGGCTTCGAGCCGGGCTTTCTGCGCCGCCTCGTCATCGCGCGATGCGAGAGAATCCTCCACTTTTGGGCTCAAAAAGCCCTCTCGTTGTGCGAGATCTAAATCTTCAGCAGCAGCCTTTGCTAAGCTGCGGCTGCGGATGATCGCCATCTGCGTAGATAGATAGCTTTCTATCTGGTTAGGTGGAACAAAACCGTCCAGTTCCGAGCCTTCGACAATGGGTGCGTTATAAGGCTCGATGCGGACACTCGACCGCGCTTCGTACATTGGCGTCGCCAGCAATGTTATGATCAGCCCCACTACAACGGCCGCAGCAATAACTCCGGCGATCAACCAGCGCTGCCGGAAAAGATTCCACGCAGTGTCGCAACATCGACCAACTTTGGTTGCGCTTGGTATTGCGTGACCTGGTTGTTTGGCATGAAGGTATCAAGCCAATTTCCCTGAGGCTCAGGCTCCGAAGAAATGAGAGAGCGTTCGTTCATTGGTTAAGTCGTTAAGCCTTCATTGCGTGGTCGCTTGGATGCCAAAAAAGGAAAGCCTGTAAGTACGTTTACCAAAATCTTGCAAGGAAGATTCTGCGTATTTTCCAACAAGGGCTTTCAGTTCCATTAGATAGAATTGCGCATATACGCCGGAATGCCGCAACGCAACATGTTGGTGGGTGAGCCGTGCAGGTCCTGACACGAAAAGGAATACCCTCGATCAGGAGAACGCCGACCTTTTTCCTTCTGTAAACGCTGTTTACCGCAATGTGATTGCGTTCCACCTTCCGCAGACGTTATCGCGAGGTTCGGCCGCGCACCTTAAGGAACCAGCATCTTGGCAAGTGGAATCTGATCGCTCAGCCTGGTGGTAAGCGTACTGTATTTTTTCGTAGTCATAGCCGCTGGCGCCGCTGCGGCAAACGCGGGCAGACGTTCGCAACAATTCTGGCACCTGCGCGGCTGGATAATACTGGTCGGCCTGTTTTGCGTGTTATTTGCACTTCGCCTCCTCGATGGAGAGGAGATCATCCGCGATAACCTGAGAGAGATCCTGCGCTCCGATACACGATACGAAAGCCGTCGCGACTTCCAGCGGCCCCTTGTGGCTGGCCTGGTCGCCATCGCTGCCGTGGGAGGATTTTTCTGGATATACCGCGTGGGTCGCCGCGTGAAAGGCCGGCGTAATATTGCGGTGATGCTGGCTCTCGCCTGCGGTGCAGCCATGGTATTCCTTGTCGCCCTGCGTATGATTTCGCTGCATGCCATTGACGCGGTTCTCTACGGACCGCTCAAGCTCAACTGGGTTGCAGATGTCGGGTTAAGCTGTGCGATCGTTGCGGCGGCCTGTTTTTATGCTTGGATCGTGACCAAGCAGCCGTAATAGGCCAAAGCGGGAGCGCCCCGTCACCGGGTGGGCCTCCCATCGCCGCTTCCGCCTTGCCGAGATCGCGTACTTGCGGCACGGGGGCCGCAATTTCGACCGCACTAGGGCATGCTCCAAGCTAATGAACAAGAACGCATCCAGCCCAACCATCTGCCTTGCGGCATCTGGGGGCGGGCATATCCGGCAGTTGCTCGATCTCGAAGAGTTCTGGTCGAGCTACGATCATTTCTTTGTGACCGAAGAAACCGCTTTGGGCCGCTCGATCGCGGACAGGGAAGAGACCGAATTCGTCCCGCATTTTGCATTGGGACAAGCCCGGCTGGGGTCTCCATTCCGAATGCTTGCAGCAGCTTGGCGCAGCGCCTGGCGGTCGCTTTCCATCATCTGGCGACGGCGCCCGGATTACGTGATCACGACCGGCGCAGGCTCCCAACTTTTCATCGTGTTGTGGGGGCGCTTGCTGCGCGCTCGCATCATTCTGGTCGATAGTTTCGCGCGGTTTGAAAGCCCAAGTGCGTTTGCCCGGCTGGCAGGCCATTTTGCACATCATCGTTTTTCACAGAGCGAAGGTGCGGGACGTAACTGGAAAAATGCGGAGGTGTTCAACCCGCTGCGCGAGCTGGATACCCCTAGCCCCGCCAAAGAGGAGCTGGTCTTCGCGACGGTGGGAGCGACCTTGCCCTTCCCCCGGCTGACCCAGCTTGTTTTGCAAGCCAAGACCGATGGGACGATCAACCGGCGGCTCGTGTTGCAGGTGGGCGATGATGCGAAAATACCTGATGGCCCGCATGCCAATGACAGCACGACCGAGATAGTTTCGACCTTGCCTTTCGAACGTGTGCAGGAGCTTCTCGAGAAAGCCGATGTCGTGATTTGCCATGGTGGCACAGGTTCGATTTTGACGGCCTTGCGAAAACATTGCCGGGTAATCGTGATTCCGCGGATTTTCGAGCTTGGCGAGCATTATGACAATCACCAGGCCGAGATCGCCGAAAGCTTCCGCAAACGCGGCCTGCTTTTTACAGCGCATGATGGAGAGACGCTGAAGCAGGCCTTGGCTAGTTGCGCTGACTTCTCACCTCAGGCCGTAACCACGGACTACGCGAAACTCGTGCACCGGCTGGAACTGATTTTGGCCGCCGATGGATATGGGCCTGGGCGCGATATCGAGCGGTAGGAGATCAGTCGTGCAGCCCAACTCGAAGTGATTGTGCAGGTGCGAAAGGAAGCCTTGACGTAACGCTCTCAATCATTACGCATTTCCCACTAGCGCGAGACCGGTTGCCGGACCAGATTGGACGATATTACATGGCGAGAACAGCACTTATCACGGGCGTAACGGGACAGGACGGCGCCTATCTTGCGCAATTGCTGTTGAGAAGGGATAGAGGTCCACGGCATCAAGCGCCGATCTTCCTCCTTCAACACCGGCCGCATCGAGGATATCTATCAGGACCCGCACGAGGATAACCAGCGCTTCCACCTGCACTACGGCGACCTGACGGACTGCACCAACCTGATCCGCATCGTGCAGGAGACGCAGCCCGACGAGATCTACAACCTCGCTGCGCAGAGCCACGTGCGGTCAGCTTCGAAACGCCCGAATATACCGCCAATGCCGACGCGGTCGGCACGCTGCGCCTGCTCGAGGCGATCCGGATCCTCGGGCTGGAGAAGAAGACGCGCTTCTATCAGGCCTCGACTTCCGAGCTTTACGGGCTGGTGCAGGAAGTGCCGCAGAGCGAGACGACGCCGTTCTATCCGCGCAGCCCCTATGCGGCGGCCAAGCTCTATGCCTACTGGATCACGGTGAACTACCGCGAAGCCTATGGCATGCACGCCTCGCAACGGCATTCTGTTCAACCACGAAAGCCCGATGCGCGGCGAGACATTCGTCACCCGCAAGATCACCCGCGCCGCCGCGGCGATCGCGCTTGGGCGGCAGGACAAGCTCTATCTCGGCAATCTCGATGCCCAGCGCGACTGGGGCCATGCGAGGGAATATGTGCGCGGCATGTGGCTGATGCTGCAGCAGGACGAGCCGGACGATTATGTGCTGGCCACCGGCGAGACGACCGAAGTGCGCGAATTCGTCGCGATGGGCGTTCGAGGATGCCGGCGTCCCGATCGAGTTCCGCGGCGAAGGCGTAGACGAGAAGGGCTATGCCAAGAGCGACGGACGGTGCCTGGTCGAGGTCGATCCGCGCTATTTCCGCCCGACCGAGGTCGAACTGCTGATCGGCGATCCGCCAAGGCGCACCGAGAAGCTGGGCTGGAGGCATGAGACGACGCTGCGCGCGAACTGGCTGCGCGAGATGGTCGCAGGCCGACCTGCAAGTCATGCGCGACGCGCCGATCGCCAAGGATGCGACTGATGGCGCTACGACCTTGCTGGCAAGCGCGTCTACGTCGCCGGCCATCAGGGCATGGTCGGCTCGGCGCATCGTCCGGCGGCTGGCAAGGCGAGGGCTGCGAGATCCTGACGGCCGACCGGTCGGTGCGACTTGCGCGACCAGGCCGCGGTGCGCGAATGGTATCGGCGAACCGGCCCGATGCCGTGATCGTCGCCGCGGCGAAGGTCGGCGGGATCCTGGCGAACGACACCTATCCTGCCGATTTCCTCTACGACAACCTGATGATCGAGGCGAACCTGATCGAGGCCGCCTTCCGCAACGGCGTGGAGAAGCTGCTGTTCCTCGGCTCTTCCTGCATCTATCCGAAGATTGCGCCGCAGCCGATCGCCGAGGAGGCGCTGCTGACCGGGCCGCTCGAGCCGACCAACGAATGGTATGCAATCGCGAAGATCGCCGGGATCAAGCTGTGCCAGGCCTATCGGCGGCAGCACGGCTGCGACTTCATCAGCGCGATGCCGACGAATCTCTACGGTCCCGGCGACAATTTCGACCTGCAGACGAGCCACGTGCTGCCCGCCCTGATCCGCAAGGCGCATGAGGCGAAGGAACTGGCGCCGATCGATCGAGATCTGGGGCACGGGCACGCCGCGCCGCGAGTTCCTCCACGTCGACGATCTTGCCGATGGCTGTGTGTTCCTGCTCAGGAACTATTCGGGCGACGAGCACGTCAATGTTGGCTCGGGCGACGATATGCCGATCATCGGAGCTGGCCGAACTGGTCTGCGAAGTGGTGGGCTTTCGAAGGCATCGATCAGCAAGGATACGTCCAAGCCCGACGGCACGCCGCGCAAGCTGATGAGCAGTGACAAGATCTGCGCGCATGGGCTGGCGGCCCCAGATCGGTCTGCGTGAAGGGATAGCCGGAGCCTACCGTGCTTTCCTGGATGGCGAAGGCAAGCGGTAACAGGGTAGCCCCGGCTCAGAACGCGCGATCGTGAACCAGTACGGTGACGGTGGCGAACAGAATTTTGAAGTCGCGCCACAGGCTCCAGCCCTGGATATATTCCAGATCCGCCTTCAACCGATCGGTAAGGTCACTCTCCTCATCGGTGGCACCGCGATAGCCACGCACCTGCGCAAGGCCCGTGATCCCCGGACGGAGGCCGTGGCGCTGCCAGTACTTGCGATCAATCTGCCAGAAAAGCTTGCTGCCCGCCTTGGACCCCAGCGCATGGGGTCGCGGACCGACCAGGCTCATATCGCCTTTGACAACGTTGAGAAGCTGCGGAAGTTCGTCGATACTGGTTCGACGGATAAACCGGCCGACCGGCGTAATCCGATCGTCGTCCTTCGCGGCCGAGCGGTCGCCTTTTGCGTCCGAGTCTCGCATCGAGCGGAACTTGTAGATATTGAAGAAGCGATTGCCCCTGCCAACACGTCGCTGACGGAAGAACACCGGTCCGCCGTCATGCAGCTTGATGGCAAGTGCCGCCGCGAGCATCACTGGGCTGAGTACCAACAAGGCTGCGGTAGAAATCGAAACGTCGAAGAGGCGCTTCAACACGCGGGAGCGAATGCCCAGGCGTCCGGTGGAGACCAGAAGCGCGCTGACATTCGCATCATCATGGTGGACCACGCCCAAGGCTCCAATCTTCCTGGAGAACTCGGAGACTATCTCACCGTGACGACCTGATCCCTTGAGCATCTCTGCCCACAAAAAGCGGGAGCCCTCGTCGCAGCTGATGATCACCTCGTCCATGTTGCAAAGATATTTGGCAAGCCGATCCAGCCGGGCCGGATCATTCATGTCAGGCAACAGGCCGTGGCTGGTTGCATCGATATGGTAGGCGAAGGGGATCGTAAACTGAGGCCCGCCAGCGTGAATCACAAGCTGATTGACAGGTTTCGGCCCCCAATGCTTGGTTATCCAGAGCGAGATGGCGATGCGTACCAACGTCATCAGGCTGGCTGCGCCGAATATGCCAGCACTAAAGATGGCGCGCGAGAATTCGGCATTCATCTTCGCGAAGAATGCGATGAAGTTTACGAGCGCGGCGCCGATCAGCAACGCTGCATACATTCGAACGCATGACGTGTTCGTATCGGTCAAGCCGGATTGCGAATAGGTTCCGTTATAGAGGGCTACCGTCAGATATACCGGCAAAAGAAGGAAAGCCGGCAAAAGGCCGCCTTTGACAAGGGCCAGGGATAACGCATCGCCGTAATAGATGGCGGTCGATAAGAAAAATGCACCGAACAGCACGGCCATATCGGCCAGGATCAGGACAAGATAGAGTTGTAACCTCTTGCGCTCCAACGAGCCGGCAAGTCCATCGGTCGGCGCGACCGGCAGCTTGCGAGGCAATGCCAGATCGGCAGCGTCAAACTCGACGTCAGCTGAACTCTCCGCTTCGACGCGGGTCGCTTTTGCCTCGCTGCGGCTCAGATCCATCGTCAATCCTTTGCCTTCAAGGGCTGCGACCGTTGCAGCGTCCAGTTACGTAAATTTGCGTAGTAGAATTTTTTCCTAGTTTCATCCCATTCATTTCGCAAGTGCGGCAAATCGGTGTAAACCGCTCGGATCGAAGGATTTTATTGCACTATCATTTGTTAGCGCCCCAAGTTTCTACGTCGCGTGTCGCAAATCGAGGGCAAAAAGAGTCGACCCGCGTCCATTTTCCTGGCCACTGAGTTCATCCAGACCGGGCTAGTAGTTGGAATGTCGCCGTTCAGCAAAGCAACGGAATCTCTGGCGAGCGGCAGATCAAAACCTAGTGTGAATGCGTATTCCGGGCAGCTTAGCGCCGCGCCGCAGCGTAGCGGGCGATCTGCGCAAGTTCCTGCGCCAGGATCAGCTCTGCCATCTGGCTATTGACAAGCAAGGAGCGGTGCAACTGCGTCAATCGCGGGACAAGCCGTTCCAGTTTCCCGCCACTCCAGCGCTGGAGCTGGTCGCCGACTTCACGATGTTCGCGGAAAAACACGCCCTGCGATTTCAGGAACTGTTGCATGTCGTCGCCCGGCCGCAGGTTGGCAGAAAGGCGCGCGAGTTGGACAGCGCGCCGCTCCAGCGCCAGAGCTACGGCGACCGGGTTCAGCGAAACTTCGCGCAGCCGCCGCAATTCCCCCGGAAGCTTGCGCACTTCGCCGCCGAGCGCCGCATTCACCAGCGGCATGAACCCGTCCTCTTCGGTCGAAGCGCCGATCAATTCGAAATCGTCAGCGCTTGCCTGTTTGGGCGACTGCGGCGAGGCATCGAGATAGAGCGCCAGCTTGTCGATCTCGGATTGCGCCAGTCGCACGTCCAACCCGGCTGCGTGGGCGATACGCTCGGCCAGATTGCCGTTGAGGCGCATGCCTGCGGCATCGGCCATGGCGCGCACATCGGCGGTTACCGATCGCAGGTCCGGCGGATAAAATATCGCCACCAGCGCGTCTCCGCGCTTGATCAGCAGCTTCGCGCTGCGCGATTTGTCCGTGGCGGATGTGGCAACGATGAAGATCGGCCAGGCACCGTCGGCGTCGCCGCGATCGGCAAGCTCGCAATAGGTCTTGATCGCCTCATGCGCGTCCTCGCCCGAGACGCGCGCGAAGATGTGCCGGGAATCGCCGAATAGCGAGGTTGATCGTGCTTCATCGAGCAGACGGGAGGGATCGGATTTCAGGTCCTGCCCGGAAAGTTCCACCCGCTCGCCAGGATTGTCCAGCGCGGCGATGACCTTCTTCGCAGCGGCGGAGGCACCCGCCTCGTCAGCCCCGCAGAAAAAGCAGATGCGCAAGGCACTGCCCGCTTTTTGCGCGGCCTGCGCATAATCGCGCTGGGTCGCCTTCACTGGCGCTGACTCATTGGGTTTCGCGCAGGGTGCGGGTCACGCGGGTGACGATCTGGTCCGCCACTTCCCTGGCGAGATTTTCCAGCGCGGTCTGCTCGGCTGCAATCGTCGCAAATTCGGACCCCACGACGTCGATGCCGGCGTCCGATCCGGCGGTGGCATCGACAAGAATCGTGTCGGTCGTCACATCCACCAACTGGTATCGCGCGCGCAGGATACGGCGCTGGCGACCGATGGTATCGTCGGTCAGCAGGCCGAGCCCTTCCAGGTCATCGTCCAGCACGATGTCGAGCCGATATTGCGACGTGCTGCCCGGAGCACCGCGACCCAGCCGGTCTGTCAGCGCGTTGCGCACCAGCCAGCCTTCTCGGCCCGGTATCGCGGGCACGTCGATGGCGGCGAGTTCGCGTGCCACAAAGCCGTTTCCGCCGCCTGCGTAGATCGGTTGCAGGCCGCATCCCGCAAGGGACACAAGAGGCACGGCAAGGGCCAGGACAAGAGCCGCCGGGCGCATCATGTAACGATATTCACCAGCCTGCCGGGCACCACGATCACCTTGCGAATTTCCGCACCATCGATCGAACGCTGGACCTTCTCGCTCGCCAGCGCAAGCGCCTCAAGGTCATCTTTCGACGCATCGGCAGGCGCGGTCAGCGTATCGCGCAACTTGCCCTTGTGCTGCACGGCGATGGTGACTTGCGTTTCTACCAGCAGCGTCTCGTCCACTGCGGGCCAGTCCGCTTCGGCGACCAGTCCGGTGCCGCCCATCCTGCTCCATGCCTCTTCAGCAAGGTGCGGCATCATGGGCGAAGCCATCAGCAGCAGCGAGCGGATGGCGTGATTCCGATCCGCCGACGGCTGCGCCTTTTCTGCTGCGCTGGTGAGTTCGTAAATCCGCGCGACGGCCTTGTTGAAGGCCAGCGCCTCGATATCCTCGGCAACAGCGGCGATGGTCTGGTGCGTCTTGCGGGCGAGATCCTTGTCCTCGCCCGTGGCGGCCGCATCGAACTTGCCGAACAATCGCCACAGCCGCTGTACGAAACGCCCGCAACCCTCGATGCCCGCTTCGGACCACGGCAGGTCACGCTCTGGCGGAGAATCCGACAGCATGAACCAGCGCACGGCATCGGCACCATAGTCGCGGATGATGTCTTCGGGATCGACGACGTTCTTCTTCGACTTGGACATCTTGATGACCTTGCCGATCGTGACCGGCTGGCCATCGTCCTTCAGCACCGCGCCATCGCTGGAGCGGTCAACTTCGGCGGGTGTATAGAACACCTCGCGCGGGCCATCCTGGCGGCTGTAGGTCTCGTGCGTGACCATGCCTTGCGTGAACAGCGAGGCGAAAGGTTCCTTCACATCCAGCTTGCCGCACTGCGCCAGCGCGCGGGTCCAGAAGCGGGCGTAGAGCAGGTGCAGGATCGCATGTTCGACGCCGCCGATATACTGGTCCACCGGCAGCCACTGCGCGATTTCGGCCGCGATCGAAAGGCTTGTCCGCCGGCTGGCTGGCGAAGCGCAGGAAATACCAGCT
Source organism: uncultured Alphaproteobacteria bacterium (assembly GCA_963783265.1). Lineage (GTDB taxonomy): Bacteria > Pseudomonadota > Alphaproteobacteria > Sphingomonadales > Sphingomonadaceae > Alteraurantiacibacter. Next base: position 264,189 of record CAWAMU010000018.1, read on the forward strand.
GGAATTGACGAAGGTGTCGAGCGTGTCGGTTTCGCGCTCTGCCGCGCCGCCGCATTTCGGGCAGCTGGTGTGTTTCCAGGTGGGATGCCGCACCAGCGGGTTGCCCGGCTGTTCGAACGACACGTCTTCCGGCAGCTTTACCGGCAACTGGTCCTTGGGCACCGGCACCACGCCGCAAGCATCGCAATGGATGAAGGGAATGGGCGTGCCCCAGTAGCGCTGGCGCGAAACGCCCCAGTCGCGCAGGCGCCATACCGTCGTGCCCTTGCCCCAGCCGCCCTTCTCGGCGCGGTCGATCACTTCGGCCTTCGCGGCCTCAACGTCCATGCCATCGAGGAAGTCGGAATTGACCAGCACGCCCTCGCCCGCCTCGGCCTCGCCTTCGAAGGGCCTGGCCGCCTCGTCCACGCTGGGCGCGACGACGCGGGGAATGGGAAGCGAGTATTTGCTCGCGAATTCGAAATCGCGCTGGTCGTGCCCCGGCACCGCCATGATCGCGCCAGTGCCGTAATCCATCAGCACGAAGTTGGCGATGAACAGCGGCAGGTCGGCGCCGGTAAACGGATGGCGCGCGGTGATGCCGGTATCGAAGCCCAGCTTTTCCGCCGTTTCCAGTTCTGCCGCCGTGGTGCCGCCGCGCTTGCACAGCTCGATGAATTCCTGCGCCGCTGGCATCGTTCGCCGCCACGGCCTGCGCCACCGGATGGTCGGCAGCAACGGCCACGAAACTCGCGCCGAAGATCGTATCGGGCCGGGTGGTGTAAACGGGCAGCTTCTCCCCGCTCGAAAGATCGAAGGAGAATTCCAGCCCCTGCGACTTGCCGATCCAGTTTTCCTGCATCAGCCGCACCTTCTGCGGCCAGTCTTCAAGGGTATCGAGGCCATCCAGCAGGTCTTCGGCAAAGTCGGTAATCTTCAGGAACCACTGGTTCAGCTTGCGCTTCTCGACCTCGGCGCCCGATCGCCAGCCCTTGCCGTCGATCACCTGTTCATTGGCCAGCACGGTCATATCGACCGGGTCCCAGTTGACCTGGGCCTGCTTGCGATAGACCAGCCCGTTCTCGAACAGGTCGATAAACAGCGCCTGCTCGTGGCCGTAATATTCAGGATCGCAGGTGGCGAATTCGCGGCTCCAGTCCAGCGCGAAGCCCAGCTGTTTGAGCTGGCCTTTCATCGTGGCGATATTGTCGTAGGTCCAGCCGCCAGGGTGGACGCCCTTTTCCATCGCCGCGTTCTCGGCGGGCATGCCGAACGCATCCCAGCCCATCGGGTGCAGCACTTCGCGCCCGCGCATCGCGTGATAGCGCGCCAGCACGTCGCCCATGGTGTAATTGCGCACATGGCCGATGTGGATGCGCCCGCTGGGATAGGGGAACATCTCCAGCACATAGGTCTTTGGCTTGTCGCTGGCGCTGTCGGCTTCGAAGCACCGGGCTTCGTCCCACGCGGCTTGCCAGCGACCGTCGGCGCTCGACGGATCGAATCGTTCAGCTGTCATGGATTGTGCCCCTAAGGGATTTTAGCCGATGGCGGAACGTCGCAGATCGCGCGCCTTGGTGAGAATGATATCTTCCAGCCGCTGCACGGTGGCGGCCTGAACGGGCGCCTCTACCCAGGTGCCGTTCTGCAGCACCTGGCGGCTGGCAGCGACCCGCAGCGCATCGGCGCGCAGGTTCTGGTCCAGAATGGCGACCGAAACCTTCACCCGTTCGCCGGGATTATCGGGATCGGTATACCAGTCGGTTACCAGCACGCCGCCGGAACTGTCCGCCTGCGTCAGCGGCATGAACGACAACGTCTCCAGGCTGGCGCGCCAGAGATAGGAATTCACCCCGATCGACGTGACCTGTGCCGCTGCAAGATCGGTGCGCAGGCGCTGGTCGTCACCGCCGCCGCACGCGGCAAGGGCAAGCGATGCCGTGCCCAGCATGTGCGGCGCCAGCAAGCCGGCGGGAAAATTTGCGAACGGAGGAGTTTGCCATCATTGGTCCTGTAAACACGAAAAGTCGCTGCAGCCAGCCTCTATAACGGGCATGATGCCCGCGGCAAGGCGAAGCGTTGTGTAAGGGCACAAATGCGCCGAATCGGCGTGAACACCCGCTTAATATCGTCCCAAGGTGCGACACCACCTGTGGAGAAGCTGCAACAGTTTGCAAAAAGGCGTTGGGTTGCAAAGCGATGACTCGCGTTTAAGGAGATTCAGCTCGTAGCAATGAAGTGCTCGACGCGACTCGCCAGTAACGGGGAACTTACTCGTTCATTCGGAGTCCATTGGAGCGGGGATAAAGAGGCAACATGACGAAGAAGCGCACAGGATTGGCAGGAAAGGCGGCGTTCGGCGCGTCTGCACTGCTGCTTGCCGTCGCGCTTCCCAGTGCAGGTTTCGCCTTTGGTGCGCTTTCGGCTGTCACCGCTGTCGAAGTCCCCGACACTTTCGTTTCATTCACGCCTGCCGATGCAGACCCGCGGCTGGCACAATTCATCGCGCAACAGCATGGCGATCCGCGCATGATGCGGTTTACGCCTGCCGGTTCGGACGAATCGTCCGTCTCGCGTTCGGTGACGGTTGCCGTTCGCGTCGACCAGCAGACGGCAGACGCGCTTGCCGCGAACAACTCCATCGGTTCGCCGCGCGCTGACAACGGTCGATCTGGCGGGCCTGCGGGTTGCGCCAACGCGCTACAACCTCGGCCTTGCACGCGGCTATTCCAGCTTTGCCCAGGCACAGGTTCAGGCCCCGGCACGGAAAACCGCGACGGCGGACCTGTCCAGCAACCTGTCGCGCGCACAAATTCCCGATCTCTCCGATTTCGCCCCGCGCAGCGGGACGAAGGAAGAGCCGAGCAGGTTCGCCGCCCGTATCGAACTGGATGAAGGCCGCGCATCGGATGGCGTAGCCGTCTCCGGCGAAACCCTGTCGGACCAGATGCTCGATGTTGCCGGCAGCTACCGCCTGACCCGCAATCTCGATATCACTGCCGGCGTGCGGTACGAGCAGGATCGCGATCTGATCCCCGTTCCGGATCTCGAGCAGCAGGATAGCCAGGCTGTTTATATCGGCACGCAATTCCGCTTCTGATCTCACCAGCGATGTCGCGCAGCACAGCCCCGCTTCGGCGGGGTTTTGTTTTGCGCGCAATGCATCGGGTGGCTAACGTCGGTAAAACACGATCATAATCTGGAGAGATCGAAATGGCACATGTGGCAATCGTTACCGGCGGCACCCGCGGAATTGGCCGGGCAATCTGCAAGGCCCTGCAGGATGACGGTTTCACCGTCGTCGCCAGCTATGCCGGCAATGACGAAAAGGCGCGTGCCTTTACCGACGAGACCGGCATCGCTGCCTACAAGTTCGACGTGGGCGACCACGAAGCGACGATCGCCGCCTGCGAAAAGATCGCCAGCGATGTCGGCCCGATCGATGTCGTGGTGAACAACGCCGGCATTACCCGCGACGGTACCTTGCTGAAGATGAGCTACGAGGAATGGGACGAAGTGATGCGCACCAACCTTGGTGGCTGCTTCAACATGGCGAAGGCCACTTTTGCCGGCATGAAGGATCGCAAGTGGGGCCGCATCATCAACATCGGCTCCATCAACGGCCAGGCGGGCCAATACGGACAGGTCAATTATGCCGCGGCAAAAAGCGGCATTCACGGTTTTACCAAGGCGCTGGCACAGGAAGGTGCGCGTTACGGCATCACCGTCAACGCGATTGCGCCCGGCTATATCGATACGGACATGGTTGCCGCCGTGCCGGAGAACGTGCTGGAGAAGATCGTCGCCAAGATCCCGGTCGGCCGCCTTGGCCAGGCCAGCGAAATTGCCCGCGGCGTTTCCTTCCTCGCTTCCGAACAGGGCGCTTTCGTCACCGGCTCCACGCTGAGCATCAACGGCGGCCAGCACATGTATTGATGACGGGTGCGCCGGACATGCGGCGCCCCGTTTCAGCATCCGCTATTCGATGATGTAGCCGACGACGCGCAACTGCCCGTCTTCGCGCTCCAGCGTCACGGTTTCCACGACTCCCCTGCGCTGGGCGAAGTCGGTGCTGAAGCGCACCTGCCAATAGCCAAACGGCGGAGCGTTGACGTGCTCGATTCCGATCGTCTCCCGGCGGGTTGCAGCACCCAGCGGAGCGCGTGCTTCGAGAGAAACGGATTCCCAGACTTCGGGCGTGTTGAGCTCCTGGAATGTCGAACCCGTCGCGTCGTAACTCGCCCGCCATTCCCCGGCATCGGTAAGCGCCAGCCAGTCGCGCGCAACGTCCTCTTTCTCGGCATCGCTGGCCATAACCGCGGGTGGCGGGGTATCGGAAGTGCCGGTTTGCGGACCGGGAAGTGCGGCGAACAAGGCGAGGATCGCAAGTGTCATAACCATCAGGATTGCTCCGATTATCCAGGCGGGGCCGTTCCCCGCCTCTGCTACGCCAGGTCCTGCCGCATCGCCCAGCCCCTGCTCATCCCCCAATTGCTTGTCTCCAAGGGATTGGGGGGATCTGCCCTCCTCCTGCAACAACAGCCGCGCCGCTTCCTTGCTGCTTGTCACTTCCAGCTTGCGCCGCGCGCTGCGCAGCCGCTCGTTTATGGTATGGACCGACAACGCGAGTTCGCGCGCCATGGATTTTGCATCGTGGCCCTGCAGGATCAGCCGCAGCGTTTCCTTCTCCTTGTCGGACAGTGCCTTGTACCCGTGGGACATGGAGAATTGGGTAGGGCGCATGGCAATCCGCAGCTACCCCAAAAAAATCGTATGTCCGTGTTCGTAAGCGGGCGACGGTTCGCGCTACGGAAGGTCGCGATGATCGACACGCCCTACCACCCGCCGCGCAAGCGATCCGTCGAGATTGCCGGGCACAAGACCTCGATCAGCCTCGAACCATTGTTCTGGGATATGCTGCACGAGGCAGCTGATCGCGCGAATCTGCCATTGAACGCGCTGGTGGCGAGAATCGATGCAGAACGTCTCGAGGCCGAGCTTCCGCCCGGCCTCGCAACTGCCATCAGGTTGTGGCTGGTCGCCGACTTGCGCCAGCGATCGGATCAGTAATTGGCTGGCGGATCGCTGGCCGGGAATGATTCGTCCAGTTCCTCGTCAACTTCGTCCCAGGTATCCTTCCGGGGCTTGTCTGCCATGGCGCTGGGGCCTGCGTTGCGAATCTGCTGACGGTTCGATCCGCCAGCCTGTCCCGTGGCGAAGGCCTCGTTCTGGTCCTTGCGCATGGTCTTGTCGTAATAGCGATATCCTGCGTAACCGAGGGCACCGAGTGCAGCGAGCTTGATAAGCATTGGCTTTATCCTTTCCTTTCCCGATCAACGCACGGACGGCAGGAAAGTTCTGCGCGGGCAGGTGGCCAACCTATTTTAGCGGCAAAACGAACACGGTTGACCGCACGCGCGCCGCGCTGCACAAAACCGGCATGACCGAACGCAAACCCATCCGCAAAGCCGTGTTCCCCGTCGCTGGCCTCGGCACGCGCTTCCTTCCCGCCACCAAGGCGATACCCAAGGAATTGCTGCCGATCGTCGATCGCCCGCTGATCCAGTATGCGGTCGACGAGGCGCGCGAGGCCGGGATCGAGCAGATGATCTTTGTCACCGGTCGCGGCAAGACCGCCATCGTCGAACATTTCGACGTTGCCTACGAACTCGAAAGCACGATGAACGAGCGCGGCAAGAGCCTCGATGTGCTCGACTCAAGCCGGTTTACTCCGGGCGACATCATCACCGTGCGCCAGCAGGTTCCATTGGGCCTGGGCCATGCGATCTGGTGCGCGCGCGCCATCGTCGGGGATGAGCCTTTTGCCATTCTCCTGCCGGATGAAATGATGGTGGGCGAACCCGGTTGCATGGCCCAGATGGTGCAAGCCTATAACGAAGTCGGCGGCAACCTCATCTCCGTGCTGGAAGTCCCGCATGACGAGGTTTCCAGCTATGGCGTGATCGATCCGGGCGAAACCCGGGGCGCGCTTACCGAAGTGCGTGGCCTTGTCGAAAAACCGTCGCTGGATGAAGCGCCGTCGAACAAGATCGTGTCGGGCCGCTACATCCTCCAGCCCGAGGTGATGCGCACGCTGGAGAACCAGGGCAAGGGCGCGGGCGGCGAGATCCAGCTGACCGATGCCATGGCCAAGATGATCGGCACGCAAGCCTTCAACGCTGTCACGTTCGAGGGGCGCCGCTTCGATTGCGGCAACAAGCTGGGCTTCGTGGAAGCGACGCTGGCGCTGGCGCTGGAGCGCGAGGACATGGGCGCGGAAGTACGCGCCATGGCAAAACGGCTGCTAGAAACCTAGCAGCCGCCTCACGAATTCAGTTTTAAGAAAAGTCGCTGACCTCAGTCGGGTCCGCCGCGCGCGGCCTGTTCATCATCCGACGTTTCGAGATGGGCCACCATGTAGGGAATGGGGTTCACAGGTTCGCTGGACACGCGCACTTCATAGTGCAGGTGCGGGCCAGTGGAGCGGCCGGTAGAACCCACGTAACCGATCAGGTCACCCTTGCGCACCTGCTCGCCATCGCGAACGGTGTAGCTGGACAGGTGGGCATAGCGCGTTTCAAGATCGCCGCCGTGGGCGATCTGCACGTAATTGCCGTAAGAGCCGAAATACTGGGCCATCTCGATCATGCCGTCTGCGGTTGCATAAACCGGCGTGCCGCGGGGCGCGGCAAGATCCACACCATTGTGCTGGCGACGCTGGCGCAGGATCGGGTGATTGCGCATGCCATAACCGCTGGTAAGCTGCACACCGTCAACCGGCATCCGCGAAGGGACAGAAACAGCCACTCGCGGCGCGGCGATAATCTCGCCGCCAGCGGTGATGCGGCCGCCGTCTTCCAGATGTTCCCAACTGGCGAACAGCTGGTTGAATTCTTCGGCATCGGCCAGCGGGGCTTCGGCCACGTTTGCAGTGTTGATAACACCGGCTGCGGGCAGTTCATTGGCCATGGCAGGGCTGGCGACAGCCGCGGTGCCCAAGGCGAGAATTGTTGCGATCTTGACGAGCATACGATCCCTTTTGCTTCGTCAGGCGCTTTCAAACGCCCTACAATGTCTTCGGCGAGCTGGCCCAATTGGCGCTTCGCATCTGTTTTTACCGAGACCCCCGGAACCTTCCGCCGCCTCGTTGATAGTGAGGTATGATGGGATTCCTTAACTAGACAATACCGTTGTAGAGATCGCGCGACAGACCGGCAGCAAGACGCGCCGAGTCGTTAAACGGCGGCTTCAGCGTCCCATGGAAGTGGCGTTTCACCAGCATTTTCCAGTGATTTTTCGGGCCTATGCCGCGCGTGCGGCAATATGCCTCGAAATGCCTTGCGCCCGCCGCGACATGGCGGATCTCGTCGTCAAGGATTCGCTGGAGGATTTTCGTTCCGCGCGAATCGCCCTGTGCCCTGACCCGTTCCAGCGTCGCGGGTGTCACATCCAGCCCACGCGCCTCCAGCACCATCGGAACGATCGCCAGCCGCGCACCGGCATCATGCGCCGTCTCTTCGGCCGACTGCCACAAGCCATCATGAACCGGCAGGTCGCCATAACTCGCGCCCATGCTGGCGAGGTGTCGTGTCGATCAGGGCGAAGTGCATTGCCTCGTCCGCGGCCACGCCGAGGAAGTCGGCAATGAATGCCTCCCCCATTTCCATCCCGAATCGGCCGACGATATCCAGGGCAAGGTCGATGGCGACGAATTCGATATGGGCAAGACTGTGCCACAGCGCGATGCGTTTGCGGCCGGAGCCGCCCGCGCCGCCCTTGCCGCGCTTGGGCATCTGGCCGGGCGGCAGCACTTCCAGTCCATCTGGCCATGCCGGTTGATCGGGCATTGCAGCGGCAAAGCCGGTGGCGAGCGCGCCCTTGCGCCATTCGCGGACCAGTGTGCGGGTGGCCATCACCTTGCCCCGCTTGTCGCCTGTCAGCAGGGCAGCGCGGACGGCTTGGGAGAGGTCGGAGCTTCAAAGTGCCTTTGCAGCCGTCCAGCACTTCGTCGACGTGGCCCTTCACCTTCACCTTGCGCCATACCTGCGCGATGCGGCCATCGGCATCCACCAGATATGTGGTGCGCACCATCCCCATGTAGGTTTTCCCGTACATCTGCTTTTCGGTCCAGATGCCCAGCGCATCCGCCAGGCCATTCTCCTCCGGGTCCGAGGCGAGCGGCACGGCAAGATCGTGCTTGGCGATAAATTTCTCATGCCTTGCGTAGGAATCCTTCGAGACGCCAAGCACAGCCGTGCCTGCGGCTTCGAATTCACTTTTCGCTGCGCTGAAATCCACGCTTTCGGTGGTGCAGCCCGGCGTCATGTCCTTGGGGTAGAAGAACAGCACCAGCTTTTGCCCGCGAAAGTCCGACGGTTTTACTGTCGCGCCATCGGCCCCCTCCATCGCCACGTCGGGTATCGTGTCGCCTTCACCCGGTATCTGGCCCGGTTTCTGATCGCTCATGTCTCTATCTCCAGTGTTTCGCCAAGATGCCTCGCCCATTGTGTGGCTATGCCTTGCCGCGCCTCGGCCAGTGATTGCAACAGGGCCTTATAGCTGTCCTCCCCGCAGGCCTGCGCGAGCACCGCCCGCGTTGCCTCTACAGGTTCGGTGCCGTCCGGGGCGAACAACCGCACGGCGACAAGGTAGCGGGTAATGGCAAGGTGCTGCGCGGCATAGTCGTCGGGAAGCTGTCCGTCGTCGGCCAATACGGCGATGGCCTTCTCCATCGCGGGATCGAAGCCCAGCCCTTCGCGCAATTGCAGGTAGTGGACGAGAAATTCCGAATCGACCAACCCGCCGCGCATCAGCTTGACATCCAGCGGGCCGCGCGGTGGCTTTGCCTTTGAAATCTCGCCGCGCATATGCAGCACGTCCTCCTTCAGCTGCTGCGGATCACGCGGATCGCGCAGCACGTCGCAAATGAGATCGGACAAGACATCGCGCGCCTTGTTGCTGCCATAGATCGGGCGGGCACGGGCCAGCGCCATATGCTCCCACGTCCAGGCCGATTCGCGCTGGTAGCGCTGGAAGGATTCGAAACCCACCGCCAGCGGCCCCTGCTTGCCTTGCGGGCGCAGCCTCGTGTCGATGTCGTAAAGCGCGCCCTCGGCAGTCGGCACGCTGAGCGCTGCCGTTACCCTGGCCGCAAGCCGGTTGTAATACAGCGTGGTCGACAAGGGGCGGTCCCCGTCCGATTCCACGCCGCTTTCCGCGGGATCGGTGAACAGGAACACCACGTCGAGGTCTGACGCATGGGTCAGCGCGCCGCCGCCCAATCGGCCAAGGCCAAGGATGACGAGTTCGCTGCCGGGTATCTGCCCGTGCTTCGCGCGGAAATCGGCAATCGCGGCATCTGCGCCGGTCTGCACCGCGGCCTCCGCAACGCGGCACAGCCCCTCGGCGATGTCCAGCGGATCGTGGCGGCATTCCACCATCTGCGCGCCCAGGGCAAAGCGCTCCTCCCCCACCACCCGCCGCAGCCGGTCGAGGCGCGATTCGTAATCGCTATCCTCGCTCGACTGCATGCGTCCGGCGAGGGTTTCGATCGAACCGGGCAGTTCCAGCGCGTTGGGATCGATCAGCGCATCCAGCAATTCCGGACGCCGGGCCAGCGCATCGGCCAGCGGACGCGCCAGGGTGAGGATGCGCAGCACCCGCTCCAGCAGGCCGGGTCGCTGTTCGAACAGGCGGAACAGGTTGATCGCCGTCGGCAGCCGTTCCAGCAGGGTTTCCCATCGCGACAATGCATGATCGGGATCGGGCGCACCGGCCAGCGCCGCCAGCAGGTCGTCGCTGATGGCACCGAAAGCCTTGTTCGCCTCATCCGAACGCAGCGCCCGCAGCGATCCGCGCCAATGCTCGATACGCGCTTCGAAGCGTTCGCGAAATTCCGCTGGCACGGCGATGCTGGCGCTTGCCTGCTCCTCGTCCTCGCCCAGCAGGTCGTCATAGCGGGCCGCCACTCTCTCGCAGATCGTGCGCACCTCCTCGACCAGGGCCGCTCCGTCGGAGAGCCCGTGCAGCCGCGCGACGTTGTCCATTTTCTCGGCCGTATCGGGCAGCGCGTGGGTCTGCCGGTCGTCCACCATTTGCAGCCGGTGCTCTATCGTGCGCAAGCTATCGTAGCTTTCGCCCAGTACGCGGGCATCCTCGGTGGCGATGATCCCCGCATCGGCAAGCGCATCAAGCGCCGCGCGCGTGCCGCGCCGTCGCAGCGCAGGCTTGCGTCCGCCATAGATCAACTGGTGCGTCTGGGCGAAGAACTCGATCTCGCGGATGCCGCCGCGCCCTTTCTTGATATCGAAACCGGGGCCGACTTCGCGCGTGCCCTTGTACGCCTCGCGGATGCGCATGGTCAGGCGGCGCACTTCCTCGATGGCGGTAAAGTCCAGGCTCTTGCGCCACACGAAGCTGCGGATTTCGTCGAGGAAGTGCTCACCCGCCGCCACATCGCCCGCAGCGGCACGCGCGCGGATGAAGGCGGCCCGCTCCCACGCCAGCGCGCTGCTTTCGTAATGCGAGATCGCGGCGTTGAAAGGGATCGCCAGCGGCGACACTTCGCTGGCCGGACGCAGCCGCAGGTCCACCCGCAGCACATAGCCTTCGCCCGTTCGCTGACCCAGCAGTTCCACCAGTTGCCGGGCATAGCGTTGCGCTGCCTCGCCCGGCTCGTCCCGCTCGCGCCGGGCCAGCCGCTCCGGATCGAACAGCAGGATCGGATCGATGTCGGAGGAATAGTTGAGCTCACCCGCCCCTTGCTTGCCCAGCGCCAGCGCGGAAAACCCGCTGGTGTCGGCACCCTCGACGCGGCGCTGCACGACAGCCAGCATGGCCGCATCCAGCGCACGGTCGGCAAAGCCCGACAGTTCCGCCATCACCGTGTTGAGGTCGAACGCCCCGGCAAGATCGCCCACCGCCAGCACCAGCGCCAGCGACAGGCGCTCGCGCCGCAAGGCGATGCCGGTATCGTCGATGCCCTCGCCCGCGGATTTCGCGAGGGTCAGGGCTTCGTCACCCTTGCCCTCTCCCAACAAGGCCACAAGCTCGCCGCGGCTATCCATCGCGCGCTTCAGGAAAGGCGAGTGCGCGTGGGCGCGATCGAGGGCGGATTGCCAATCAGCAGTCATGCAACCGCTCCTGCCCTTCCGGCTTGCCCGCTTCAAGCATTTCAGGCCCGGTGATGCTTGCCCCTTCGCCGCGCCGATGCCAAATGGCGTAATGATTTCGCCTGAAAGGAAATTCATGCTCCGTTTCATAAGCCCGCTTGCCGTGCTGTCGCTGGCCGCCTGCGCCACTGTTCCTGATAGCACGCCAGACGCCCCGATCTCGCTGCAGACCGTACAGGACAACGTCCGCACGCTGTCTTCCGATGCATTCGAGGGGCGCAAGCCGGGCACGCCGGGCGGGCAGATGACGGTGGACTATCTGGTGCAGCAGTTCGAAGCCGCGGGCCTGCAACCGGGCAATGGCGACAGCTACCTGCAACAGGTGCCGCTGGTGGAAATCACCGGCAGCGATTTCGCGCCGCTTACCGTGGGCGACCTGTCTTTCGACAACGGCACCGACTGGGTCGGCGTCAGCTACCGGCAGACGCCCGCAACCACCATTGCGGACAGCGAACTGGTATTTGTCGGCTATGGCATCAACGCGCCCGAACGCGGCTGGAACGATTACGAAGGCGTGGACATGAGGGGCAAGACAGCGCTGATCCTCGTCAACGATCCCGACTTCGCATCGGACACCGTCGAAGGCCCCTTCAATGGCCGCGCCATGACCTATTATGGCCGCTGGACCTACAAGTACGAAGAAGCCGCCAGGCAGGGCGCCACCGCCGCGCTGATCGTGCACGAGGATTTTGCCGCCAGCTACGGCTGGAACGTGGTGGAAGGCAGCTGGACCGGCGCGCAGGCCTATACCGACACCGGTGGTGACGGATCGGACCAGACGGCGATGAACGGCTGGGTGTCGAACGACACGGCAGCGGCGATTTTCGAAGCTGCCGGAATGGACCTTTCGGCAATGGTGGCGGCGGCCAGCCAGCCGGGCTTCGAGGCGGTTTCGCTCGGCATGCCGGTGTCCACCAGCTTCACCAACACCTCGCGCCGCTACACCTCCAACAATGTGATCGGCATATTGCCGGGGGCCGAGCGGCCTGACGAGATCGTGCTGCACACCGCGCATTGGGACCACCTTGGGCGCTGCATCGCCAACGAGGCGGGCGATGATATCTGCAACGGCGCCGTCGACAATGCCACGGGCACATCGGCGCTCGTGGCGCTTGCAGAAGCGCATGGCGAGGTCGGAGCGACGGATCGCAGCCTTGTGTTCCTGGCCGTGACGGCAGAGGAATCGGGCCTGCTGGGTGCCGAATACTACGCCGCCAACCCGGTGTTCCCGCTCAGCCAGACGGTGGGCGGCATCAACATGGACGGCATCGCCGTGCGCGGTGAAACGCGCGACGTGAACGTGCGCGGCGGCGGCAAGAGCGAGCTTGACGATTACCTCGCCACTGCGCTTGCCGCACAGGGCCGCACTGCATCGCCGGACCCTGCGCCAGAGGCAGGCTATTACTACCGCTCCGACCACTTCCCGCTGGTGAAGCGCGGCGTGCCGATGTTCTACGTCAAATCAGGGCTGGACCTTGTCGATGGCGGCACCGAACGTGGCGAGGCGCTGGAAGCGGCATACCGCGCCAGTGCCTATCACGCGCCGGACGACGAGTATGACGAGAACTGGGACTGGTCGGGACTGATGCAGGATCTGGACCTCTACTTCCGCCTCGCCCGCGCGCTGGGCAACACGGCTGACTGGCCCGAATGGAACGAGGGCGACGAGTTCCGCGCCGTGCGTCAGGCCAGCTGCGCTTCTTCCGCAGAAGGTTGCTGAGCAGATGAGCTTTCGCATGCCCGCAGAATGGGCGCAGCAGGACTGGATCTGGATCGGCTTCCCCGCCCATGGCGATTTGTGGGAAGATAACCTCGCGCCCGCGCAGGAGCAGATGGCGGCCTTCGCCAATGCCGTTGCCGAAACGGGCCAGCAGGTGCGACTGGTCGTGCGCGATGCTGCAACCGAAATGCGCGCGCAGGACCTGGTATCGGGCGCTGTCACGTTCGAGCGGCATCCCTATGGCGACATCTGGATACGCGACACCGGTCCGCTCACCGTCCTGGACGCACGCGGAGAACGCCGCGCGCAGGGCTTCGGCTTCAACGGTTGGGGCGGGAAGTATCTGCTGGAAGGCGATCTGGAAACGGGCCCCTCCCTGGCGAAAGCGGGCGGACTGCCCTACTCCCGCAGCGACTGGATCCTGGAGGGCGGCGCGGTTGAAAGCGACGGCACCGGGCTGGTGGTGACCACCGAACAATGCCTGCTCAACCCCAATCGCAACCCCTCGCTCTCCCGCGATGAAATATGGGCCAACCTCCAGCGCGACCTTGGCTTCGATCGCATCCTCTGGCTTGGCGAAGGGCTGGCGGGCGATCACACCGATGGCCATGTCGACAATCTTGCGCGCATGGTGGGCGAAGGGGTGATTGCCATTCCCCGCGCCACCGCGCCCGACGATCCCAATACCGCCGTCTATGACGATGCCCGCGCGCGTGCGCAGGACTTCGGCCTGACGGTGCGCGACATTCCGTCTCCCGGCTGGATGGGCGAAGGGGACGAAGTCGAACCTGCCAGCTACATGAACTTTGCGATCTGCAATGACGTGGTGGTGGTGCCCACCTATGGCAGCGTGCATGACGAGGAGGCGGTGGCCGCCGTGAGCGATCTCTTCCCCGGCCGCGCGGCTGTGGGCCTGCGCGCAGACGCGGTGCTGACCGGTGGCGGCAGCTTTCACTGCGCCAGCCAGCATGTCGCAAGAGCGGGTTCTTAACGAGTTGTTAGTAATTTGAAGCCTATCGTTAGTCCCATGGCCCACGCCCTTGCCCTCACCCGCGAAACCCTTGCCGATCCGCTGGATCTGCTGCGCGGCATCATCGTGTGCGGCTGCGGGCTGGCGCTGATTTTCGCAGGCTGAGCCACTGGGCTGGCCAACTGCCATCCGCCCCGGCATCGAATTCCCCAGATCTAGTGCACCGTGATGGCCACCACGCTGGTCAGCACACGCCGCATGAAGTCCACCTGCCCGCGCGCGCCTGTCTTGGCATAGATTTTCTTCGAATAATTGCGCGCCGTCTCGATCGTCAGCCCGTGCTTTTCGGCTGCATCCGCAATCGAAATGCCCTGCGCGATAGACCACGCGAACCGCGCCTCGCTCTGGGTCAGCTTGAACACGTCGATCAGTTGCTGGCAACGGTCGGCAGAGGAGCTCTGGTCGCCGCGGAAATAGACGACCGCCACGGCCTTTCCTCCCACCGACAACGACGTGACCCTTACCGGCGAGACGAGGATATCGATCCACGGATCCTGGCTGAGGTTGACCGCGCGAGGCCGGGCATCAGGGCTTTCGGCGAAGGATTTCACCAGCGCCGTCAACTGCCTGTCGATGGAGGGGGATGACGGGGTCAGCCGACCATAGGGCCCCTCACGCAAGGCGGCGGATCGGCCCAGGAACCGCTGCGCCTGCTCGTCCATGTCCACCACGTGGCAACGCCTGTCGACGGCGATCCAGCCGAAATCGATATGGCTGAATGCGTCGGCACTCATCGATGCGCGCGCCTTCTCCTGTTCAAGGCGAGCCAGTACGCGCAATGCCACGCGCAGATGCGGCAGCAGCGCGGTAAGCAGTGCGCTGGCAGATGGCGCTATGTTCCCGGATGAGGAGAGCACGAGCCACGCATCGAGACCACCTGGACCTCCCAGCCTTACCGATCGCATATGACGAAGATCGCGGGGATAGAGGTTATCGCGGGCAAAACTTCGCTGGCTCTCCTCCCCATGTTCCAGAAGTTCGTCCAGGCTGTATACCCGCCCCTCGCGCATGGACCGGGACTGCAAGGGCTCCGTACCGTTGAATCGCTCATCGAAGAGCTGCTGCAATCTGGGAGCGGGCGTGCGGGAGCCTGAGGAAAGCTGGATCGTGGAACTGCTGTCCGGTGCATGGATGAGCAGGCTGGCTATGTCGCAATCCGTCGCCTGCTTCAGCCGTTTGAGGAACGTGTCCCACATGGGCATTTCGAACATGCCCTCATGCAGGGGCACCAGCAATTCTGTTTCACCTAGGTTGGGTACGCGCATGGCTACTTTGTCTATACCTCCCATATGGGAAGTCAAAGCCTGACCGATTGCTGTATCAAGGTGGCTGGAAACCATGAGAGCTTGCCCATGACTGCGCACCTGACCCATCTTCAACGCCTCGAAGCCGAAGCGATTCACATCATCCGCGAAGTGGCGGCAGAGGCTGACAAGCCCGTGATGCTGTATTCGGTAGGGAAGGACAGTGCGGTGATGCTGCATCTTGCCAAGAAGGCGTTCTACCCTTCGCCCCCGCCGTTCCCGCTGCTGCATGTCGACACGACCTGGAAGTTCAAGGCCATGTACGAACTGCGCGAAAAGGCCGCGCAGGATGCCGGAATGGAGCTGCTCGTCTACCAGAACCCGGAGGCGAAAGAGCGCGGCATCAACCCCTTCGACCACGGTCCGCTACACACCGATATGTGGAAGACCGAAGGGCTGAAGCAGGCGCTGAACCATTACGGTTTCGATGCAGCCTTCGGCGGCGCGCGCCGTGACGAGGAGAAAAGCCGCGCGAAGGAACGTGTGTTTTCCTTCCGCACCGCCAGCCACGGCTGGGATCCGAAGAACCAGCGCCCGGAACTGTGGAACCTCTACAACGCCAGGAAAAAGAAGGGCGAGAGCATCCGCGTCTTCCCCATCTCCAACTGGACCGAACTGGACGTATGGCAATATATCCAGCTGGAAAACATCGAGATCGTGCCGCTCTATTTCGCCGCGCCGCGCCCCACCTTCATGTACGAAGGCGGTCTGTTCATGGCCGACGATATCGACCGCCTGAAAGACGTGATGGGCGAAGTGCCCGAAATCACCGAAAAGTCGGTGCGCTTCCGCACGCTGGGCTGTTTCCCGCTGACAGGCGCTGTCGAAAGCGAGGCGTCGACCCTTTCCGAAGTGATCCAGGAAACCCTGCTCACCACCACCAGCGAACGCCAGGGCCGCGTAATCGACAAGGATGCCGGCGGCGCGGGCATGGAGAAGAAAAAGCAGGAAGGGTATTTCTGATGACCGAGCAGTCCAAGGATTCCGCTTACCAGACCGATGCCCTCATCGCGGAGGATATCGATAGCTACCTGGAAACCCACCAGCACAAGACCATGCTGCGTTTCATCACCTGCGGCAGCGTGGATGATGGCAAGAGCACGCTGATCGGGCGGCTCTTGTACGATTCCAAGATGATCTTCGAGGACCAGCTCGAGGCGCTCAGCAACGACAGCAAGAAAGTGGGCACGCAGGGGCAGGATATCGATTTCGCCCTGCTGGTGGATGGCCTGGCCGCAGAGCGCGAGCAGGGCATCACCATCGATGTCGCCTACCGCTTCTTCAACACCGAGAAGCGCAAGTTCATCGTCGCCGATTGTCCGGGGCATGAGCAATACACGCGCAACATGGTAACGGGCGCCTCGAGCGCGGACCTTGCGGTTGTCATGATCGATGCGCGCAAGGGCGTGCTGGTACAGACGCGGCGCCATTCGTACCTGTGCCACCTCATCGGCATCAAGAACATCGTGCTGGCCGTGAACAAGATGGACCTTGTCGATTACGACCAGGCCACTTTTGACAAGATCGTGGCCGACTACGCCGCCTTCGCTGAGGAAATCGGCATCGAGAGCTTCACCGCCATGCCGATCAGCGGGTTCAAGGGCGACAACATCACCACCGCGCCTTCGGAAAACACGCCGTGGTACGAAGGCCCGAGCCTGGTCGAGCACCTGGAAAGCGTTGAAGTGCAGTCGGATATCGCCGCCGACAAGCCATTTCGCATGCCGGTACAATGGGTGAACCGCCCCAACCTCGATTTCCGCGGTTTCTCCGGCCTGATCGCCAGCGGACAGGTGAAGCCCGGCGATGCCGTGCGCGTGCTCCCGTCCGGCAAGACCAGCACGGTGAAGAGCATCGTCACCTTCGACGGTGAGCTGGACGAAGCGGTGGCCGGCCAGTCCATCACGATCACGCTTGAAGACGAGATCGATTGTTCGCGCGGGGACGTGCTGTGCGTGGCCGACAATCCGCCCGAAACCGCCGACCAGTTCGAGGCGACGATTGTCTGGCTGGATAACGAGGACCTGAGCGTCGGGCGCGGATATTGGCTGAAGCTGGGGACGCAGACCGTTTCCGCCACGGTGCAGGAGCCCAAATACCGCGTCGATGTGAACACGATGGACGAACTGGCGTGCAAGACGCTGTCCCTGAACGATATCGGCGTGGCCGAGGTCTATACGGACAAAGCGCTGGTATTCGAACCATACGCCGACAACAGCACGATGGGCGGCTTCATCCTGATCGACAAGATTACCAATGCCACCGTGGCCGCCGGGATGCTGAATTTCAGCCTGCGCCGCAGCCAGAACGTGCATTGGCAGGCAACCGACATCACCCGTGAACACCATGCGGCGATGAAGAACCAGACCCCGCGCGTGCTGTGGTTCACCGGCCTCTCCGGCTCCGGCAAATCCACCATCGCCAACGAGGTGGAAAAGAGCCTCGCGCTAATGAACCGCCACACCTTCCTGCTGGATGGCGACAATGTGCGCCATGGCCTGAACAAGGATCTTGGCTTTACCGAAGCAGACCGGATCGAGAACATCCGCCGCATCGGTGAAGTTGCCAGGCTGATGACCGATGCCGGACTGATCGTGCTCACCGCCTTCATCAGCCCGTTCCGCGCCGAGCGGCAGATGGTGCGCGACATGATGGGTGAAGCCGAGTTCATTGAAATCTTCGTCGACACCCCGCTGGAGGTGGCTGAAGAGCGCGACGTGAAGGGTCTTTACAAGAAGGCCCGCGCGGGTGAGCTGAAGAACTTCACCGGTATCGACAGCCCCTACGAGCCGCCCGAAAATCCGGACATCACCGTCAACACGGTGGAAATGACTCCCGAAGAAGCGGCGGAGTATATCGTTCGCCAGATCATGCCATTGAAGTGAGCAGGACCATGACCATGCCAGACGCCGAACTCGCGGCCCAACTTGCCGAATGCGCCGGACGCATCCTTCTCGAAGTCCGCGCATCCGGATTGATCGAGGGAAAACCGCTGGGCAAGGCGGGCGACGAGACCGCGAACCAGTTCCTTCTCCACGCCATTCGCGCGATGCGCCCCGATGACGGGCTGCTGAGCGAGGAAAGCAAGGATACCGACGAGCGCCTTGCGAAAGAACGCGTGTGGATCATCGATCCGGTGGACGGCACGCGCGAATATGGGGAAGAGCGCAGCGACTGGGCGGTGCATGTCGCATTGGCGATAGGCGGCAAGCCGGAAATCGGCGCGGTGGCCCTGCCCGGACTCGGCCTCGTGTTGCGCACCGACCAGCCGGGCGATCTCCCCGAAGCCGCCGCCAGGCCGCGCCTGGTGGTCAGCCGCACGCGCCCGGCGGCAGAAGCAGTGACCGTGGCAGAACGCATTGGCGGCGAGCTGGTCCCCATGGGCAGCGCCGGGGCCAAGGCCATGGCCGTTGTCCGCGGCGAGGCAGAGATCTACCTGCATTCGGGTGGTCAGTACGAATGGGATAGCTGCGCACCTGCCGCCGTTGCCGCCGCCCACGGCCTGCACTGCTCCCGCATCGATGGCTCGCCGCTCGTCTATAACCAGCGCGACACCTACATGCCCGACCTGCTCATCTGCCGACCGGAATGGGCCGAGCGGGTGCTTGCCGAAGTCGCGGATCTATAGGCGGGCTAAACCAGCAGTTTCCATAATGCCCCGGATGCAGCGCCGCCCAGAACCAGCGCGGTGGCTGCCTGCCATTGCCGCGGAGTGACACGGCCAAAGGCGCGGTGGCCGCACCAGTCGCCCAGCAGCACGGCGGGAAACAGCAGCGCGGCCAGTTCCAATTCCGCCCAGCCGCCGATGCCCAGCCAGAGGAAGAACGCTGCCGAGAGCGGCGTCATCACCAGAAAGATCGCCATCATGGAAGCGCGGGCGGCCTTCGGCTCCAGCCTTCCGCGAAGGTAGAACGGCGCCATGCCGGGGCCGGGCATTCCGGCGAACCCGCCGAAGAACCCGGTAAAAAAGCCCGACAGTGCCATCGCCGGACGGCGCGGCATGGCCACCTTGCCGAGCGGCACAACCACCAGCACGAATGCCCCCAGCGAAACCAGCGCGATCAGCACTCGCGCCCATGCAGGTGGCAGCGCTACCAGCGCCCACACGCCCAGCGGGACGCAGGCGAGCGCCAGCACCGCGATGGGTATGGCGGAGGCATCCGCGTCGCGGCGGATGCGGTTCACGTCGGTCAGGCCGATCAGGAACAGCGAGATTATTCCCACCAGCACGGCGGCGCTGGGTTGGATGGCCAGTTGCAGGACGGGCACCAGCACCACCGAGAGGCCAAAGCCAGCCAATCCCCGAACGAAGCCAGCGGCGATGGCTGCAAGTATGGCGACAAACACGGCTTCGACGGGAAAGCCGAACATCGTGCTAGAACAGTTTTACCAGCGCGGCGATGGCGGCCAAAGCCAGCACCAGGCCCACAAAGGCGCGCCAGGCCTTGTCGCTGACCTTGCCGAACGCGAGGCTGCCCAGCCAGTTGCCCAGCAGCACCAGCGGGAACAATGCCAACCCCAGCACCACGATGCGCCATTCCAGCAGGCCCGATACCGCGCCCGAGGCAACGCCCGCCATCGCCGCCGCGCCGAAGATGCCGATCATGCTGGCCTTGGCGGTGGTGCGCGCGATATCGCGCCCAACGTAATAGGGCACAACGGGCGGGCCGGGCATGGCGGCGAAACCGGTAAGCACGCCTGCGGAAAGTCCCGTCAACCCGGTGGTGAGCGGACCCGGCACATGCGCGCTGCGCCGCGGCAGCAGGATGGCGAAGAATGCGGACAGTGCCACCAGCGCAATCAACAGCCGGGCCAGCCCCGTCGATAGCGCGTCGAGCAACAACAACCCCGGCAGCGTGGTGAGCACGAGCAAAAGGCTGATCGTCAGCGCCGACCGCTCCGCCTCGCGCAGGACGTAGCGGATTTCGCTCAACGCCAGCAGTCCGGCCATGATGTTGAGCGCCAGCACCGCCTCTACCGGGGTGATCGCCAGCGCCAGGATCGGCACCAGCAATATGCCAAAGCCGAAGCCGGTCAGCCCGCGAATGAAGGCCGCGCCCAGCGTGGCGATGGCCGCAACCGCGATCTGGAGCGCGCTGAATCCGGCGAGGAATTCCAAGACCTGGTCGCGCTAATCAGGTCCGGCGGAGTTGCCTCAGACTTGAAGCAATGCGATTGCTTCTTCGAGCTTCATGACCCGCTGATCTTTTTCGCCCAGCGTGCGCATGGCCACAGTGCCTTCCTCGACTTCCCGCCCGCCGACCACAAGCAGGTGCGGAACCTTGGCCAGCGAATGCTCGCGAACCTTGTAATTGATCTTCTCGTTGCGAAGATCGCTTTCAACGCGGATGCCTGCTTCCTTGAGCCGTTCGTCAACATGCATCGCTCGCATAGTCGTCGGCATCGGAAACGATGGTGGCCACCACCGCCTGTACCGGGGCCAGCCACACGGGCAGTCGGCCCGCGAAATGCTCTATCAATATGCCGATGAAACGCTCGTAACTGCCAAAGATCGCGCGGTGCAGCATGACCGGGCGGTGCTTGTCGCCGTCCTCGCCGATGTAAGTTGCATCAAGGCGTTCGGGCAGCACGCGGTCGCCCTGGATCGTGCCCACCTGCCAGGTGCGGCCGATCGCGTCGGTCAGGTGCCATTCCAGCTTGGGCGCATAGAAGGCGCCTTCGCCGGGCAGTTCTTCCCAGCCGTATTCATCGTTCTGCATGCCCGCTTCGGCCACAGCATCGCGCATTTCCTGCTCGGCCTTGTCCCAGTCCGCATCGCTGCCGAAACGCTGGTCAGGACGCAGCGCCAGCTTGATGGCGTAGGTGAAGCCGAAATCGGAGTAGACGCTGTCGGCCAGCTTGATGAAGGCGCGTGTTTCTTCCACCACCTGTGCATCGGTGCAGAAGATATGCGCATCGTCCTGCGTGAACTGGCGCACGCGCATCAACCCGTGGAGCGCGCCATGCGGCTCGTTACGGTGGCAACAGCCCATTTCGCCCAGCCGGATCGGCAGGTCGCGATAGCTGGTGATGCCCTGCTTGAAGACCAGCACATGCGCCGGGCAATTCATCGGCTTCAGCGCCATCCAATCCGCGTCTTTCGATACGAGATCGCCTTCGTCTTCCGTGTTCGGCGTCTCGTCCGGAATCACGAACATGTTTTCGCGATACTTGCCCCAGTGGCCGCTTTGCTCCCACTGGCGCGCGTCCATCACCTGCGGCGTCTTGATCTCCTGATAGCCTGCGCCGTCCATCTTGCGGCGCATGTAGGCTTCCAGCTCGCGCCAGATGCGATAGCCGTTGGGATGCCAGAAGACGCTGCCGTGCGCCTCTTCCTGCAAGTGGAACAGGTCCATCTCCCGGCCCAGCTTGCGATGGTCGCGCTTGGCGGCTTCCTCCAGCCTGGTGAGGTGGGCGGTAAGCTGCTTCTTGTTGAGCCAGCCGGTGCCGTAGATGCGCGTCAGCTGCGCATTTTTCTGGTCGCCGCGCCAGTAGGCGCCGGCGACACGCATCAGCTTGAACGCCTGCGGGTCCAGCCTGCCGGTGCTGGGCAGGTGCGGGCCGCGGCACATATCCAGCCACGCGCCGTCCGAATTGGGCTCTCCCGACCAGTAGACGGTCAATTCCTCGTCCTCGGGCAGTTCCTTTGCCCACTCGGCCTTGAAGCTCTCGCCCTCGGCCTCCCACTTGGCGATCAGCTGCTCGCGGGTCCACGCTTCGCGCACCAGCGGCTTGTCGGCCTTGATGATCTCGCGCATCCGCTCCTCGATCTGGGGCAGGTCATCCATCGAGAACGGGGCGCGATTGTCGGGCGCTTTCACGTCGTAGTAGAAACCGTCGTCCGTTGCCGGGCCGAAGGTGATCTGCGTGCCCGGCCACAGCGACTGCACGGCTTCGGCCAGCACATGGGCAAAATCATGCCGCGCCAGTTCCAGCGCGTCATCCTCGTCACGCGCGGTGATGAGTTCGAGGTCGCTGTCACAATCGAACGGGCGGTTGAGGTCGCGCACCTCGCCGTTCACGCGCGCGGCAAGCGCGGCCTTGGCAAGGCCGGGGCCGATGGCGGCGGCAACATCGCCGGGAGTGCTGCCCGGCTCCATTGCGCGCTTGGAACCGTCGGGAAGGCTGATCTGGACTAATTCGGTCATGGCAATGCCACCTAGTGCGAGTCTGCCCATGCGCCAAGTCTGCAATGATGCTTGAAGCCGGGGTTTTCGCGCCCATAGTCATGTGATGACCACGCAATTTCACGAAACCGGCGGCCAGCGGCTTGCCTATCGCCGCAATCCGGGGGCCGGTCCGGCGGTGATTTTCCTGCCCGGCTACATGTCCGACATGGAAGGCGGAAAGGCGACCGCGCTGTTCGACTGGTGTGTGGAACAGGGACGCGAGTGCCTGCTGCTGGATTATTCCGGCTGCGGGCAAAGCGAGGGCGATTTTGCCGATGGGTCGCTCGGCAAATGGCGAGACGAGGTGCTGGCGCTGATCGCGGCGAAAGTGCGCGCCGAAAGGGTTATCGTCATCGGTTCCTCGATGGGCGGATGGCTGATGCTGCTGGTGGGCATGGCGCTGGGCGAAAGGCTGCACGCGCTCCTCGGCATCGCGGCGGCGCCGGATTTTTCCGACTGGGGCTATACCGAAGTGCACAAGAGCCAGTTGCGCGCGGGCATTACGATCTACGAGGAAAACAGCTACGGTTACGATCCCACGCCCACCCATGCGAAGTTCTGGCAAGATGCCGAAACCCACAGGCTGCTCGACCGCAACATCGCCATCACCGCGCCGGTGCGCCTGCTGCATGGGCAGGAGGATAGTGACGTTCCGCCCGAAACTTCACTCCGCCTCGCGCAGGCTCTGGCCAGCGAGGATGTGCAGGTGACGCTGGTGAAAGGCGGCGATCATCGGTTGAGCCGGGATGGCGACATCGCACTGCTTCTGCGTATGGTGGATTCGCTATGACCGATCTTTCCGTTCTCGATCTCGTACCCATCCGCGAAGGCAGCAATGCCTCCGAAGCCATCGCCGAGGCTGGCCTGCTGGCACAGACGGCGGAAAAGGCCGGGTACAAACGGTTCTGGGTGGCCGAACACCACGCCAGCGAAGGCATTGCCGGCGGGGCGACCTCGGTCGTGCTCGGCCACATCGGCCATGTCACCAGCACCATCCGCATCGGTTCGGGTGGCATCATGCTGCCCAATCACAACCCCTTCGTGATAGCCGAGCAGTTCGGCACGCTCGACGCGCTGTTTCCCGGCAGGGTGGACCTTGGGCTGGGACGCGCACCCGGCTCGGCGCCGATCATCGCGCAGGCGTTGCGCAAGGACTTGCAACGCGCGGCGGAATATTTCCCGCAGGACGTGGTGGAACTGCGCGCCTTGCTGACCGGCGATGTCGATCTGCCGATCACCGCCACGCCGGGCCTTGGCGCGAAGGTGGAGATGTGGATGCTGGGCTCCAGCCTGTTCGGCGCGCAACTGGCGGCGAAGCTGGGCCTGCCCTATGCCTTCGCCAGCCATTTCGCGCCGACGCATCTGGACGAGGCGCTGCGCATCTATCGGCAGGATTTCCGCCCCTCCGCGGCACTGGAGAAACCGCACGTCATGGCCGCGATGAGCGTGATGTGCGCAGCAAACCGACGCCGAGGCGCAAGACACTCGCCAGCAGCCAGGAACAGGCCTTCGTGCGCCTGCGTAGCGGCGACCCGGGCAAGCTGCCGCCGCCGGTCCCCAACTATCGCGATACACTGCCGATGCAGGCGCGCGCGATGCTCGAAAGCCTCGATGTCGCCAAGGCCGTCGGCTCGCCCGCAACCGTGCGCGAAGCCATCGGACGCTTTGTCGATCGCACGAAAGCGGACGAGATCATCGTCTCGGGCGCGACGCATGATCCGGCAGCGCGGCGGGAATCGCTGAGGATGACGGCTGAAGTGGTGGTTGGTTAGCGCTCAAGCCGAGGTGCCTGGGTTCCGCGGAATGTTTGGTTTTCGAAGCCGCCTCCGCGACTTCGTCCTCGGCGCTATTCGCTCCGCTTCGCTGCGCGGCACCTGCGGGCTGCGCAGTCGCGCGCTGTCGGTCGCTGGCAGCGACCGAGATCAGCGTCAGCCATCGGCGTTTTTGTATGACACGGTCAGCGGCAAGCGGACCGCAAGGCCGAACGGCCGCCCGCAGCGGGCGCAGCTTGCTGCGCGTCTAGCGAGGACGCACCTGCGGAGGCAGGTGCGAAAACAAACAAGTTACCTTTGAAACAAATATCTGGCGCGCCAGCACTCACAACGATAGAGGCGCGCGGGAACTTCCGGTAAGCGACAACGCTGGAAGAGGGAGTCGCGGTGCCGAGCGTGGTGCCGCCGCTCAAGAGGAGACAGGCAAGCATGGCGAAGACTGGCAGCGCATCCGCGGCTTTCAAGGATCTAACCAAGGAAGAACTGGGCTTTGCCGCCGTGCTGAAAGACCGGATCAGCGATTCCCTGCTGCCCGGTGAGAAACTGCTGGATGGCACCCGGCTGGACGAAGCCGCCGCTTTCGTCGTCGAGGCCGCCCGCATCCGGGAAGACGGCAAGCCCGCCATCCTCATCCGTTCCGAGGCGGATGGCAGGCGCTACATGCGCATTGCCATCATCAACAAGGACATGCCTTTCCTGGTGGATTCCATCGCCGCTGCCATGGCCGCGCGCGGGCTGGCCATCGACGTGCTGGTCCATCCCATCCTGCCGGTGCGCCGCCGCGAGGATGCGCTGGTCGACGTGCCGGAGGGTGAAGGCACCGGCGAGAAGAAGGAAAGCTGGGTCTATATAGAAACCGCGCGTGTCGATGCGAAAGAGCGCCGCGAACTCGAATCCGAACTGAGAGCGGCCATTCTCGATGTGCGCGCCACTGTCGCCGACTGGCCCAAGATGCGCGACGCGATGGCAGAGGATGCAGATCGCCTGCCCGATGCCGAAGGCGCCGCTTTGCTGCGCTGGCTGGGCGATGGGATGATGACCCTGCTCGGCCATGTCACCCGCACACGCGACGGCAAGACCACCGATGCATTCGGTATCTGTCGCCGTTCCACTCCGGACCTGCTGGCCGATGATGCCTTCGACAGGGCCTTTGCCTGGTTCGACGGCGACAAGGGCCACCAGGGCCGTGCGCCGCTGATCATCAAGGCCAATCGCCTGTCCAAGGTGCATCGCCGGGTGCCGCTGGATATCTTCATCGTACCCCGGGTGGAAAAGGGCCGGGTCGAGGCACTGAGCGTCCACGCCGGGATCTGGACCAGCGCGGCGCTGGTCGCATCGCCCGACAGTGTACCGGTATTGCGCCAGCAGTTGAAGATCATCATGGACCGGCTGGATTTCGAACCCGGCAGCCATGATTACAAGTCGCTGGTCCACGCCCTCACCGCGCTGCCGCACGATGTGATCATCAGCTTCTCCGATGACGACATCACGCGCGTGGCCACGGCCATGATGGGCCTGACCGATCGGCCCCGCCCGCGCGCCACGCTGGTTACAGCGCCGCTTGGCCGTCACGTTTTCGGCTTCGTGTGGCTGCCTCGCGATATGCTCTCTACTGCCGTGCGCCTGCAGGTGCAGGATATGCTGGAGACGCAAACCGGCGCGAGCACGCTGGACTGGAGCCTGATGGTGGAAGGCGGAAACCTCGCCCTGCTGCGCTATGTCATGGATTTCCGCGGCAAGAGCACCAAGGCCGATTCCGCCGCTGTCGATGCGGCCCTGGGCGATATGCTGCGTGGCTGGCAGGACGCGGTCGAGGATGCGCTGTCAAAAAGCGAAGACCCCAGTCGCGCTGCGGCATTGGCGGTGCGCTATGCCGAGAGCTTCCCCAATTTTTACCGCAACACTTACAGCGCCGCGGAAGCGGCGGCCGACATCGCCCGCCTGCGAACGCTCGCCGCCCATGCGGAGGAGAGCGAGCAGGGGCGCGATGTCCGGCTGTATCATGCGGACGCCGACGGAGACGAACTGCTGCGGCTGAAGGTGTACCAGCATCATGGCAGCCTGCCATTGTCCGATGCGGTGCCCGCGCTGGAGAATTTCGGCTTTCGCGTCCTGTCCGAAATTCCGTCCCGCCTGCAGGGAGAGGACGCCGGCACGATCCACGATTTCACTCTCGCCCTGCCAACCGGCATCGAGCACGACGAAGTGCTTTCGCGCTCGGCAGATATCGAGGATGCCATTTCCTGCGTGCTGAATGCGCGCGCGGAAGACGATGTGTTCAACCGCCTAGTGGTCGTGTCGGGCCTGGTGGCCAAGGAAACGGACTGGCTGCGCGCCTTCTACCGTTATCTGCGGCAGGCCAACATCGCTTTCACCATCTACACCGTGGTGGATGCACTGGCCGGCGCGCCCAAGGTGACGCGCGGGCTGATCGACCTGTTTACCGCGCTGCACGATCCTGCCGCCAAGGGTGACAGGGTCAAGGCGACCGCCGCGCTGGACGATGAAATCCGTGCCGGTCTGGGCGAAGTGACGGCGATCAACGACGACCGTATCCTGCGCCTTTACTGGACGACGGTGCGCGCCATCCTGCGTACCAATGCCTTCGCCCCATTCGCCGCCGAGGCGCTGGCTTTCAAATTCGATTCCTCGGCTGTGCCCGGCCTGCCAAAGCCCGTGCCGTGGCGCGAGATCTTCGTCTACTCCCGCCGCGTGGAAGGCGTGCACCTGCGCGCCGGGCCGGTGGCGCGCGGCGGTATCCGCTGGTCGGACCGGCGCGACGATTTCCGCACCGAAGTGCTGGGCCTGATGAAGGCGCAGAAAGTGAAGAACGCGGTGATCGTGCCGACCGGCGCGAAGGGCGGCTTCTATCCCAAGCGCCTGCCCAACCCGGCCGTCGATCGCGATGCCTGGTTCACCGAGGGCAAGGAAAGCTACAAGCTCTATATCCGCACGCTGCTGTCGATTACCGACAATTACGAAGGCGACAAGGTGATCCACCCGCAGGACGTGGTGATCCATGATGGCGACGATCCCTATTTCGTGGTGGCCGCCGACAAGGGCACCGCCACTTTCTCCGACACCGCCAACGCCATCGCGATGGAGCAGGATTTCTGGCTGGGCGATGCCTTTGCCAGCGGCGGTTCCAACGGCTACGATCACAAGGAAATGGGCATTACCGCGCGCGGCGCGTGGATGTCCGTCCAGCGTCATTTCCTGGAAATGGGCGTGGACGTGCAGTCCGATCCGGTGCGCGTCGTGGGCTGCGGCGATATGTCCGGCGATGTGTTCGGCAACGGCATGCTGCTGTCCAAGTCCATAAGGCTGATTGCCGCATTCGACCATCGCCACATCTTCATCGATCCCGATCCCGATCCCGCCGCCAGCTGGAAAGAGCGCAAGCGCCTGTTCGAGATGGAGCGATCGAACTGGGCCGAATATGACGAGAAGCTGATTTCCAAGGGCGGCGGAATCTTCCCGCGCACCATGAAGCGGATCGAGCTTTCGAAAACCGCGATGGCCGTGCTGGGCATCGAGAACAGCGATCTGAAGGATGGCGGGATTGACCCGGACAGCCTGATTGCCGCGATCCTCAAAAGCCCGAACGACCTCATCTGGTTCGGCGGCATCGGCACTTACGTCAAATCCTCCGACGAGAGCCATGCCGAAGTCGGCGACCCCGCCAATGACGGGCTTCGCGTGAATGGGAAGGATTTGCGGGCCAAGGTCATCGGCGAAGGTGCCAACCTCGGCGTCACCCAGGCAGGGCGGATCGAATTCGCGCTGGAAGGCGGCCGCGTGAACACCGATTTCATCGACAATTCCGCTGGCGTCGATTGCTCGGACAACGAGGTGAATATCAAGATCGCGCTGGCCGCGGCCCGCCAGGCAGGTCGCCTGTCCGAGGAGCGGCGCAATGCGCTGCTGAAAGACATGACCGAGGAAGTCGCCGAACTGGTGCTGGAGGACAATCGCCTGCAGGCGCTGGCGCTCTCCATCGCCGAACAGGGCGGTAGCCGCACGGTCGGCGCGCAGGCCAGGCTGATCGAGACGCTGGAAGAACTGGGCGGACTTGACCGTGACAATGAAGGCCTTGGCGACGCCGAGGACCTGAAGCGACGCGCGGGTGACGAACGGGGGCTGACCCGGCCTGAACTGGCTGTGCTGCTTTCCCATTCCAAGCTGGTGTTGCAGGATGCGGTGGAAGCCAGCCCGCTGGCTGCAGACGACGCGGCAGACCCGCTGGTGCTGGGCGATTTCCCGCCGCAGATGCAGGAAAATTTCCGCCACCAGCTGCTCGACCACCGGCTTCGCAACGAGATCGTCGGCACCGTCGTCGCCAACAAGATCGTCAACCGCATGGGCATGCTGCATCCCTTCGAACTCGCCGAGGAAGAGGGCGCCGGTCTCGATACGGTCGGCAGCGGGTTCGTCGCGGCCAGCAAGCTGCTGGGCATGGAGGAAATCTGGGCTGCCCTCGATACCACTCCGATGCCCGAAACCGCTCGCCTGATGCTGTTCGACCAGGCGGCACTGGCGTTGCGCGGCCATATCGCCGACCTGCTGCGCGCTGGCGGCGGCACAATATCGCCATCTGCCCTGCGGGAGGAAATCGGCGATACGGTGGAAGAACTGACCGACAAGGTGGACAGCCTGCTGGGTGACGAAGCGCGCAAGCATGTGGAGGGCATTGCCGACCGCATGGTGGAAAAGGGCGCACCCGAAGAACTGGCCACGATCGTCGCGCGACTGTTTGCCATCGACGGCGCCATCGGCATTGCCCGCCTCGCCACTGAAACCGACGTCGCGCCGATCGACCTCGCCAACGCCTTCATCAAGCTGGGCACGCTGCTGGGTATCGACTGGGCGCAATCGCGCGCGGCAATCATGTCGCCATCGGACCCGTGGGAGCGGCTGCTGGTCGCAGGCCTCGCCCGCGATTTCCAGGCGATGCGTTTCGAATTCCTGCGCGGCCTCGCCAGGAAGCGGGGCAAGTCCGCTGGCGACCCGCTGACCCTGATCGAGGAATGGGCGCAGGCCAACGAGGTGCCGGTAAAGCAATTCCGCCGGATGATCGCCCGCGCGCAGGCGGCAACACCGATTGCCCCTGCCATGCTGGCACAGATCGCCAGCCAGGCCCGCAACCTGTTGCAGGGATGATTGCAGCATTGGTCAGAAGGCGGCCTTCCGCTTGACGCGCGGGGCTATTCTGGCCAACGCTCTGCTGCATGAGTGTATATGATGTTGTGATCGTGGGTACCGGGCATGGCGGCGCACAGGCTGCAATTGCCCTGCGCCAGAACGGCTTCGAAGGCTCCATCCAGATGATCGGACGCGATCCGATGCCGCCTTACGAACGCCCTCCGCTGTCCAAGGAATATCTCGCTGGCGAGAAGCCTTTCGAACGCATCATGATCCGCCCGGTGAAATTCTGGGAAGACAAGGATATCGGCCTGACACTGGGCGAAACGGTCACCCGGATTGACCCCGAAGCCAAGGAGATCCAGCTCGGATCGGGAGAGCGCGTTGGTTACGGTCGGCTGATCTGGTCCGCCGGCGGGGATGCCCGACGGATGTCCTGCCCCGGCTCGCATCTGGACGGCGTTCATGCCGTGAGAGATCAGCGCGACGTCCAGCAATTGATGGCCGATCTCGAAGGCGGCGCGAAGAAGTTCGTGGTGATCGGCGGCGGCTATATCGGGCTGGAAGCAGCCGCCGTACTGCGCAAGCTGGGCTGCGATGTCACGCTGGTGGAATCAATGGACCGCCTGCTTTCGCGCGTCGCGGGCGAAGATTTGTCCACGTTCTTCGCCGCAGAACATCGCCGGCAGGGCGTCGATATACGCCTTGGCTGCAACGTCGAACGCCTCGAAGGAGAAGGCCGCGTGACCGGTGTGACGCTGGCCGATGGAGAGACCATCGCGTGTGACGCGGTGGTGGCCGGCATCGGCATCGTGCCTTCCGTGGGGCCGCTGATCGCAGCAGGCGCGGCTGGCGCCAACGGTGTGGATGTATCCGATACGTGCCACACCAGCATCGAGAAGGTCTATGCCATCGGCGACTGTGCCGCCCACGCCAACCCCTATGCCAATGGCGCGGTGGTGCGGCTGGAAAGCGTGCAGAACGCGAACGACATGGCGAACACCGTGGCCAAGGCCATCTGCGGCGATCCACAACCTTACGATGCGATGCCGTGGTTCTGGTCCAACCAGTACGATCTCAAGCTGCAGACCGCCGGGCTGAACATCGGGTACGACACCACCGTGCTGCGCGGCGATCCGGCGGAGCGGAGCTTCTCTGTCATCTACCTTCGCGACGGGGTGGTAATTGCGGTGGACGCGGTGAACCGTACCAAGGATTACGTGCAGGGCGGCAAGCTGGTGAAGGCGCGATCCGAAGTCGCTCCCGAGCTGTTGATGGATACCGAGGTTCCGCTCAAGGACATGCTGTAAGGCGCGCCAGCGCCCAACCTGCCGCTTCCGCCACCACCGGATCGGCATCCGCGGCAAGCGTGCGGACCTGCGGCACCAGCTCCGCATTCCCGCTGTTGCCCGCCGCAATCAGGCAATTGCGCACGAAGCGATCCCGCCCCACCCGCTTTATCGGGGAGCCGGAGAATTTCGCCCGGAATCCGGCATCGTCAAGGGCCAGCAGTTCTGCAAGATCGGGTGCGACGAGGTCCTCGCGCGGGGCCAGCTTCGCGTGGCGTGCTGCCGTTTCGGCGAACTTGTTCCACGGGCAAACGGCCAGGCAATCGTCGCAGCCGTAAATGCGACTGCCAATGGCCTCGCGAAACTCCTCGGGAATGGGGCCCTTGTGCTCGATAGTAAGATAGGAAATGCAGCGCCGCGCATCCAGTCTGTAGGGTTCGGGGAAAGCGTCGGTCGGGCAGGCATCCTGACACGCCCGGCACGATCCGCAGCGATCGTCATGCGGTGCGTCAGGAACCAGTTCAAGCGTGGTATAGATTGCCCCAAGGAACAGCCAGCTGCCATGGTCTCGGCTTACCAGGTTGGTATGCTTGCCTTGCCAGCCGATCCCGGCCGCCTCGCCCAGCGGCTTTTCCATGACAGGGGCTGTATCGACGAACACCTTCAACTCGGTTCCGGGGCGCTGCTCCACCAGCCACCGCGCGAGAGCCTTCAGCGCCTTCTTCACTACATCGTGATAATCGCGGCCCTGCGCATAGACCGAGATCTTCGCCTCGCCGTCTGCCAGCGGATCGACATCGGGGGCGTAGCTCATGCCCAGCGCGATCACGCTGCGCGCCTGTGGCCACATGCTGTGCGGACCCTGCCGCACATCGGCACGGTCCTGCATCCAGCCCATATCGCCGTGGAAACCTGCATCCAGCCATTCGTGCAGTCGCCGCGCCTGCTCCGGGTCGTCAGCGGCTGCAGCGATGCCCACCGCGGCAAAGCCCAGCTCGCGCGCCTTTGCCTTCAACGCATCCTCAAGCGCAGTGGGTTTCTTGCATATTAACCATAAAACAGGTTGCCCTCGTTCATTCCTCGC
The DNA here is from genome assembly GCA_963783265.1 of uncultured Alphaproteobacteria bacterium. Classification (GTDB taxonomy): domain Bacteria; phylum Pseudomonadota; class Alphaproteobacteria; order Sphingomonadales; family Sphingomonadaceae; genus Alteraurantiacibacter. The sequence continues at coordinate 295,849 of CAWAMU010000018.1, forward strand.
CATTAGCTGATAAGGCATGGATATGGCGACAGGCGAGTTTTCGACGAGCGTGGAAAGCACACGCAATCTGGCAATCGAGGCGCGCGGTCTCGTCAAGCGTTTCGACGGGGTACTGGCGGTGGACGGCGTGGACATCGCCGTGCCCGAAGGGGCGATCTACGGCATTCTCGGCCCGAACGGCGCGGGCAAGACCACGTCCCTGCGCATGCTGCTGGGCATTATCGATCCCGACGAAGGTTATCGCCGCGTGCTGGGCGCGGAAAACCCGCAGGATGTGGCGCGTCGCATCGGCTACCTGCCCGAGGAGCGCGGCCTCTATCCGTCGATGAAAGCCTATGAAGCCATCGGTTTCATGGGCGCGCTGCGAGGCTTGCCACTGGACCAGGGGCGCGCGCGCGGCAAGGTGTTGATGGAAGAGCACGGCCTGGGCCACGCCATCGACAAGCAGATACGCCAGCTATCCAAGGGCATGGCGCAGACCGTGCAATTGCTCGGCACGCTGGTTCACGAGCCGAAACTGGTGGTGTTCGACGAGCCTTTCAGCGGGCTGGATGCGATAAACCAGGGCAAGCTGGAGGGATTGATCCGCGGCCTGGCCGACAACGGCACGACGGTCATCTTTTCCACCCACGTCATCGCTCATGCCGAACGGTTGTGCGAGAATATCGCGATCATCGCAGGCGGCAAGGTTCCATACGCCGGCAGTGTGGAAGAGGCGCGCGATCGTATTCCTGCGCAGGTGCTGCTGGAGACACGAAACAGCGAAGGCCCGTGGCGCACGGCGTTGCCCGAGGGCGCGCGGCGCAACGGCGCCTTCTGGGAATTCCCGCTGCCCGAAAGCGGCGTGGAGCCATTGCTGAAGGCCCTGATCGAGGGCGAGGCGGGCATCCAGTCGCTCTCCATCGAACGAGCCGGCCTGCACGATGCCTTCGTCGCCATTGCCGGTGAAGCGGCGGCGCGCGACATGGTGACCCAAGGCGCAGGAGACGCTGCATGAACGCCCGGCCCCCTGTGCAGGATAGCGTGAAAAATGGTGTGAAGAATGGCGGGCGCCTCTCCATCTGGCGTGCCGCCTATGTCGTTGCCCGGCGCGATTTTACCGCCATCCTGTTCAGCCGCGCCTTCATTTTCTTCCTGCTTGGACCGCTGTTTCCGGTGGCGGTGATGGCCCTGGCCGGCAGCGTGGGCGCGCAGGTGCAGTCCGAGGCGTCGGCTGCCGATGTCGGCATCGCGATGGAAGGCCGGCATGTGGACCAGATGCTGGCCGCGCGCGAGGAAATCCGCGATCTGGTCGGCCCCGCATTGCCGCGCATGGTGGAGCTGGAGCGGCTTGATCCGGGCGAGACTTTCGATGCTGCCGCCTATCTGGGAAGCCGGGAGGGGAGCCTCGCCGCCATCGTCACCGGCACGCCGGAGCAGCCCGAACTTACGGCCACGCAGGGCCGACTTGCGCGCTGGCAGGGCATGGTCGCGCTGGTCGCCGCCCACGCATCCAACCCCGGTGTGCAAAGCTATCCCGAAGTGGGCACGACCCTGGTGGAAACCAGCGGCGCTTCGGAGAATACCGGGCGCATGCGCACGGCGCAGGGCGGCCAGTTATTGCTGTTCCTGCTCATCATGCTGCTGGCCAGCATGGTCCTGTCGAACCTGGTGGAGGAGAAGGGCAACAAGATCATCGAGATCCTTGCCGCGGCAATCCCGATGGATGCGGTGTTCCTGGGCAAGCTGTTCGCGATGCTGGGCATATCGATCGTCGGCATCGCCGTATGGGGCAGCACCGGCTTTGCGATCCTGACGGCGGGCGGGGTCTCCCTGTCCGACTATGCCAATCCGGGCGTCGGCTGGCCGATGTTCTTCCTGCTGTTCGCCGCCTATTTCGGGATGGGATACCTGCTGCTCGGCTCGATCTTCCTCGCCGTGGGATCGCTGGCGGCGACCGTGCGCGAGGTGCAGACGCTGTCCATGCCTGCCACCATGTTCCAGATCCTGGTGTTCTTCTTCGCCAGCCTGGCTGTAACCGACCGGGGTGGCTGGCTCGAATTCACGGCCATGGCTTTCCCCCTCAGCTCTCCCTTTGCCATGGTGGCACGTGCCGCCGTGGAGGAGGCCATCTGGCCGCATCTGGTGGCGCTGGCGTGGCAGGCGTTGTGTGTCGCAGTATTCGTGAAGGCAGGCGCCAGCCTGTTCCGCAAGCGCGTGATGCAATCGGGCCCGCGCGGCGCGAAAGGCACGCGTTCGCTGACGAAGCTTTTGGGCGGGATGTTCAGGAACAGTTCTACTCCCGCAGCATAGAAGTATTGTCATGACCAAGATATAACTCAACCCGCCGTTCCGCCCTCGCCTGGCTTGGTGCCGGGGCATCCGTCCCCGTTCTTGCCGCTTGCGGTGGCAGCGAGGCGCGCGCGCAGGACTATCCCGTGTCGCGTTCCGAAGCCGAGTGGCGCCAGCGCCTGACCGCGGAGGAATTTCGCATCCTGCGCGAAGAAGGGACAGAGCGCGCCTACACCTCGCCGCTGAATGAAGAGAAACGCCGCGGCACCTTCGTGTGCGCGGGCTGCGCCAATGAAGTCTATTCCAGCCGCCACAAGTTCGAAAGCGGCACCGGTTGGCCCAGCTTCTGGCAACCGATCAGTTCAGGCGCTGTTGGCTATTCCACCGATCGCAAGCTTGGCTATGCGCGCCGCGAGGTGCACTGCGCCGATTGCGGCGGACACCTGGGCCATGTCTTCAACGATGGACCGCAGCCGACAGGCAAGCGCCACTGCATCAACGGCGTGGCGATGGATTTCCGCCCAGCCTGATTCCGCAATCTAGCGAATGACGCGATAGACACGCAGCGGGCCTTCGCTCGCTGCATCATCGTACTCCAGCCAGACAGGCACATCGCCCGAAACCAGCGCGTTGGCGAAGTTATCGGGCGAAGCGGTGCGATACAGCGCGACATCGGCAGCAGCGCCGCAGATCGCGACGTAATCGGCATCGTAGCCGGCGACGATGTCCTCCGCCTCGTCAATCGATCCGGTCAGCGCATTCAGCACATCCGCCATCGGCACCTGGTTGCGATGGTAGCTGGCTGCGACAATCCTGTGCTCGCTCTTGCCAAGGATTTCGGGGCCGGCGTCCAGCGGCGCCAGCACCAGTCCCGCTGGCAGGCTGGAAAGACCGTCATAGCTGCAATCTCCGGCCTCCCTCATCGCCACCACATCGGGCGCCATGGTCGCTACGGGAAATTGCCGATCAAGCGGCTTTGCAAAAGCGCTGGCGAAGAGAGGCGTGGTCAGGCCGATGGCGGCCAGCGTCGCGAGCACTCTTGGAACAGGCGCCGTGATCGCCCGCGCCTTGGGCAGGAACTCTGCCAGCAGCAGCGCGGCAAAGGGGATCGCCAGCAATTGCGCCACCACGCCCTCGCGCATTACCAGCAGCGAATACCCGCCCGCTGCCAGCGCAAAGAGAAAATACAGCGTCCACGGCAAGCCGCGGCCCTGTTGGAACAGGCCATTGCGATGCCCCCGCCACCAGCCCAGCACGATAATCGCCAAGGTCCACACCAGCGTAAGCGCGACCGAAACCGGCTGGCGCCAGATCGGCAGACCTTCCGCGATATAGCCGTGCCACCAGGTTTGCAGCACCGGCTCAAGCTCTGCCATGGGGTTTGTCGCGCAGGGCCCAAGCAGGGTGCTGGCCAGTTGCAGGCAGACGAGAGCCATTGCCGCCAGCGCAACGAAGCGACCCGCCCCGCGGTCTTGCCACGGTAGCAGTGGAATCACCGCGGAAATGATCGCAGCAGCCGCGAAAGTCAGTATGTGGCCGGGCAGCAGCACATCGCAATACAGCGCAGCAACAGGTCCGCGCGTGGCGAGGGACAGCGCCGCCGAAGCTGCCGCCAGTGCGCCCAGGAACCAGGGCAGCAGGGTGCGCTCGCCAAACCAGTAGCGCACGCCGTATAGCCCCGCGATCACCGCCACGAGTGGCAAGCCCTCCAGCGAGATGACCACCCACGCTGCGGCGCAAAGACCGCATGCCAAGGCACTCCACCGGCTATTGCGGATCAGCAACGCCGCGCACACCAGCGCCAGCACGGCCTGGGGCGCGTGGTGATCTATCCGCATCGGCGCGAAATTGCCCGGCAGCAGCGGGAATAGTGGCAGTATGACGAGGCCGAAACCGATGGCCAGCGGCGCAAAATCCAGCCGCAGCATGATGGCGCGCAGGGCGAACAACGCAGGCAGCAGCCATACAAGCGGCACCAGCGCCATCGCGGCGGTCTCTCCAAACAGCAGCATCAGCGCCGCCAGCGGCAGGTCCACCAGCCGCGACCAGTGCATGGAGAACCCGTCGGGCGGGTTCATCCGGTATTGCGTGACGTCCCAGAAGCCCTGCCCGTCCAGCCAGGCGCGAACCTGCAACAGCCGCGTCCAGTCATCGGGGCCGACGGGTTCCCAGCCCAGCAGCGGCTGGATCGCCAGGCGCACGAGGCAATAGGCCAGCCATATCGCCAGCACCGCCCAGGGCGTGCGCACAAATGCGCGCCAGTCGATTGTCCCGATGGTCATCGGGAGCAGTCCCTAACGGAAAACCACGCGGCTGCGCAGGAGCCATGTGGCGATGAAGCTGACGGCGATGGCGAGAAGCTTGGCAAGGCGGGGGTCGAACCCGCTGGTATCGCCCGCCCAGACGATGGCGGTGGTCAGGCCGAGACCCACCAGGGCAGAGATCACGAACATGGTCTTTTGCCGGGTGCGGGCGGCACCGGGTGCAGCGACATTGCCGATGAACACAGCGCGGCTGCTCATCAGCCAGTGCGCCGCGATGCCGAGGCAATAGCCCACCGCAGAAGCGCCTGTTGCCCATACGCCCAGCGACAGGAGCGCCAGAAACGCGCCCACATCCACCGCCAGCGCGCCAATGCTGGCGAGCAGGTAGCGGACAAGGCGAATATCGGTCAGTCGTGAAATCAACGCGGTCATGCGTTATGCAGCCTTCTGGTCCCTGGCACGAACCCGTTCCGGCACGTCGCGCACGGATGAGAGCGCTGCGGCCTGATCTTCGGAAACCGGCTTGCGGCTGTCGGGCAAGGCTTTTTCGGCACCTTCGTCGCCAGCCTCGTGATATTCGGCATCCTCGTTCACGCACCAGGTGTCGTAAACCCGCGCGCCGGCGATGATGTTCTCCACCGTCAGCATGGCGGTCATCATGGCGTGGTCCTGGTTGTTGTAGCGGTGCATGCCGTTGCGGCCGACAAGATGCAGGGTGGGGTGTTTCTCTTCCAGTTCGACGCGCATGGCAGCGACATTGGCGGCGTAATCCTCGTCATAGACAGGGTAGGCCTTTTCCTGCCGCACAACCGCGCCGCCCACCACCTTGTCGGGCGATACGAGGCCGAGGATGTCCATTTCCTTCTTGGCGAGTTCGACAAGGTCGTCGTCATCCATCGACCATAGGCCGTCGCCCTGGAAACAGAAGTATTCCAGCCCCACGCAGGCGACATCGGCATCCGGCACCATCTCGGGCGACCAACTGCGAAAGTTCTGCACGCGGCCAACCTTCACCTTGGAATCGTGGATGTAGATCCAGTTGTCGGGAAACAGGTCTTCCGATTTGATCATCAGCGCCACGGTCAGGAAGTCGCGATATTTGAGATGGGTCGCTTCCATCGTGGAATCGGGCAATGGATGCATGCGCGCGGAAAGCTCGCGCATGGGCGCAGAGCTGATCGTGTCCTTCGCGCGGATCACCACATCGCTGCCGGCCTGTACGCTGGCCGTCATGCGCCAGCCGCCCTTGCCGTCACTGGCAAGCTGTTTCAGCGCATGGCCCATCATCACCTGCCCCTTGCCAGTGGCGATAATCTTGTCGCGCGCGGCTTCCCACATCATGCCGGGGCCAAGGCGCGGATAGCGGAAGGTTTCCAGCAAGGTTTTTGCCTGCGAACCACTGCCATCGTTAAGCTTGTTGAGGCCCAGCGATCGCTTCAGCCCGTCGACCACGGCGCCCCACAACGACAGGCCCTTGATCCGCTGCGCGGCCCAGTCGGCGCTCATCTCGTTGCAGGGCATGCCCCACACCTTCTCGGTGTAGGTCTTGAAGAAAATGGAATAGAGCTTCTTGCCGAACTGGTTGCTGGTCCAGTCCTCGAAACTGCGTATCTCGCGGCTCGGAAAAACGCGCGCCCTGGCATAGCTGAGCATGCACATGGTGCTGCGCCACAGCCCGAGGTTCCACAGCGCCTCGAACGCGCGCAGCGGATAGGAGTAGAACTTGCCCTCGTAATAGATGCGGCTCATCCGCGGGCGCTGGATGAAATCGTCGGGCAGGATCTCGTTCCACAGGTCCACCACGGCCGCGCTTTTCGAGAAGAAGCGGTGACCGCCGATATCGAAGCGATAGCCCTCGTGCTCCACCGTGCGGCTGATACCGCCCACATACGTCGCGTCTTTCTCGATGATGGCAACGCTCTTGCCCTGCTTCGTGAGCAGGTATCCGGCCGTCAGACCCGCAGGCCCGGCGCCGATAATGGCCACGTCAACCGTGATCTCGCCAGTGGTGGTTTCGGTATTGCCATCAGTGGAAATTCGCATGCAAGCCCCCGGTTATTCGTCCTGACCGGGAGTGAAGGAAAATGGTTATGGGGTGGTTAACGCGGCTATCCCGACGCGCGGTCGGGCGGTTCAGCCGTCCTGCTGCAAGCGCGCCGCAATCCGGGCCAGATCGCCATATTGGTAGGTGTCCTCGAATATCAGTCCGCAACCTCCCTGCTTGCGCCACCTGACCTTGGCGGAGGTCTCGGGCAGGCCCCGCGCCGAAATCTTCACGCGCTCGTCTATCGCGAAGCGGCAGGAGCAGGCGATCTTCGCACCTTGCTGCGAGAGATCGGTGATCTCGACAGGCTCGCTGCGCCCGTCCAGCGTGGTTACCCGGGCATCGGCGGCCAGGTTAAGGCGCATCGCGCGCTTGGCAAAGCGGCTGGGGCTCTCGATAATCCGCATGATGTCTGCCTCGTGCGCGAAGCGGAAGCCCGCACGATCTTCGTCCTGCCAAACCAGTTCGACTTCGTGACTGTCGCCGTTCTGCAGTTCCACCCTGGTGCGAGATGCATCCGGCAGCGGATGGAAGATCCGCACGCTGATACCGGTTTCGGAAACGTCACGGATTACGCAGAGAAACTCGCCTTTGTCTGTCACCAGCTTGGCCGCGCGAATCAACAAGGTGAAGCGCCTGGCCACGCGCTGTTCCAGTTCACTGTCCGGAACGTAGGCAGCATCCTGAGGCATTGCGCAGATTTTCAAGGCGTTTTGCATGCGATCCCCAAACTGCGAGGCAAGGCCGATCCAGGCCGAGCCCCTGCTAAACAAGCCTACGTCTTATCGACCTGTTCTTTCGGGAAGTAGTCAGCGCATATGCGCAAATTCCTGCATCTATTGGTTAACCGGACGGAAGGCTTTGTCGCGGCGCGCGAGAGCCTGAGGCGCGTAACGCTGGTGCGGGCGGCGGGACTCGAACCCGCACGTCTCAAAGGACAGGGGATTTTAAGTCCCCGGCGTCTACCATTCCGCCACGCCCGCCAAGCAATCTGCCGATCTCGCGCTGCCTAGCCTTGCGGCACCCGCTTGCCAATTGGCTCTTGCGTTTCACCCCCCACCTCGCGCACTCTAACGTTCGTTAGGGAGAGAGGCGCCAAGCATATGAGCGCAGGGGAATTCGATTTTGTCGTCATCGGCGCCGGCTCGTCCGGCGCGGGTGTTGCCGCGCGGTTGAGCGAGGATGAAACCTCCACCACCTGCGTGCTGGAGGCCGGCGGGCCCGACAGCCATCCGTTCATCCACATACCCAGCTTCGTTGCCGCCGCCATCGGGCGAGAGGAGACCAACTGGCGGTTCGCCACCGTTCCGCAGGCGGGCATGGCCGGTCGCGAAATACCCGTGCCGCGCGGGCGCGTGGTGGGCGGATCGGGCGCGATCAACGGCATGGTCTACTTCCGCGGCCACCCCACCGATTACGACGACTGGGCCGACGCGGGCTGCACGGGCTGGTCGTACCGCGAAGTGCTGCCCTATTTCACCCGGACGGAACATAACGAGGACCACCCCGAAAGCGTGTTCCACGGCAAACAGGGGCCAATCAATGTCAAGCTGGTGGAGAATCCCAATGCGCTGAACTACGCGTTCATGGATGCGCTGCGATCGTTGCAATTTCCTGCCTGTCCCGATTTCAACGGGCCGGACCCGGAAGGCTATGGCAGGCGGCAGGGCCTGATCCGCGACGGCCGGCGCGAAAGCACCGCCACCAGCATGCTGAAACCCGCCCTGGCGCGCGGCAATATCCATTTGCAAACCGATGCGCGCGTTGCCCGCATCATCGTCGACAATGGCCGCGCCACCGGCGTCGAATTGGTTGATGGCAGCATAATCAGCGCCCGCCGCGAAGTGGTGTTGAGCGCAGGCACCGTGCAGACGCCGCAGATCCTGATGCTATCGGGGATCGGGCCTGCTGCGCATTTGCAGGAGCACGGCATCGGCGTGGTGCATCACCTGGAAGGCGTCGGCGGCAACTACCAGGATCATGTCGCCAGCCCCATGCACATGGAGACAGACGACACCACCAGCTATGGCATCAGTTGGAAGGTGCTGCCGCGAGACCTGTTCTACGGCCTGCAATATTTGCTCACCCGGAAGGGACCGCTGGCAGGCAATGTGTTCGAGAGCGTGGCCTTCCTGCGCACCGATCCTGCGCTGGAAAAGCCCGATGTGCAATTCGTGTTCCAGCCGGCCAGGCGCCTGACCAATCCCAAGGTACCCTTCCCGCTGGGCCACGGTTACGCCATCAGCCCGGTGGCGCTGTATCCCAAGAGCCGGGGCACGGTGCGGCTCGGCTCGACAGACCCCGCCGCAGCCCCGGTGATCGACCCGCATCTGCTGGAGCATCCCGACGATATCCAGCCGCTGATCCGTGCGCTGAAGATCGCGCGCGCGGCCTTCGCCAGCCAGCCTTTCGCGAAATATGACGGCACCGAAGTCGCGCCGGGACCGGACGTGGCGAGCGACGCGGAGTGGGACGCCTATATCCGCGAAACCGGCTACACCGTGCACCACCCGGTCGGCACCTGCCGCATGGGCGATCCTGCCGATGCCGCAACCGTGGTCGACCCCGAACTGCGGGTGAACGGCATCGCGGGGCTGCGCATTGCCGACGCGAGCGTAATGCCCAGCGTCATCGGCGGAAACACCAACGCGCCTTGCGTGATGATTGCCGAACGCTGCGCCGATTTCATCCTCGGCAAACCGCAGTTGGAACCAGCGAAGCTGCCGCCGGAGAGTGTCGCGCGCTACAGATAGGGAAGAGGGATTATGGCCACAGAGCATATCAAGAGCTGGCAGGTGGGCGATGTAAAGATCAGCCGCATCGTGGAGATCTGGGATTTCCAGGATGACATCCACATGGCCATGCCCGATGCCACGCCCGAAGAGGTGAAGGCGCTGGACTGGCTCCACCCGCATTACGCCACGCCAGAGGGGCAGATGCGAATGAATTTCCAGGCCATCGTCCTGCAAACACCGGATCGCAACATCGTGATCGACACCTGCATCGGCGCCGGACGAGAGCGGGAATACGAAGTCTTCACCAACCTGCCCGAAGGCTTCATCGAGGATATCGCATCGCTGGGCATTTCCCGCGAGGATGTGGACACCGTCTTTTGCACGCATTTGCATTTCGACCATGTCGGCTGGAACACCTACAAGGACCCTGAGACCGGCGAGTTCAAACCCACCTTCCCCAATGCCCGCTACCTGTTCGGCAAGACCGAATATGCAGCGTGGGAAGAAACCCTGCGCCATGACGACCACCATGATGACAAGCACCTGGTGGAAAGCGTGGACCCGATCGTGGCGGCAGGCCTTGTCGAACTGATCGACACGGATCACGAAATCGCGCCGGGCATCCATGCGCAGCCCAGCCACGGGCACACGCCGGGCCACATCCACGTGTTGATCGAAAGCCAGGGCGAGCGCGCTGTCATCACCGGAGACCTGATGCATCACCCGATGCAATGCGCGATGCCGCATCGCCACGCCACGTTCGACATGGACCGCGAAACCGGCAGCAAGACGCGTGAAGCCTTCGTCGCCGAGCACAAGGATACAGACACCCTGATCGTGGGCATGCATTTCTTCGAGCCTACCGCGGGCCATTTCGTCACTGGCAGCGATGGTGAGACATGGTTCCGCGGATTGGGCATCGCAGACCGGTGACCGGGCGATTTTCCACACAATGTAAAGCGCGCTTGAGCTAACCATGGACTCGCCCGCAAATCCTGCGCCCGTTACCGCCATCCAGGCCATTCGCTACGCCCGGCACGAGCGCAATGCGGCGGAGAATTTTACCGCGGCGGTGGACGATCACGATATGCCGATGCCGCTGGATTACTATGTCTGGGCCATCCACCGCGACGGGCATCCGCCGGTGATCGTGGATACCGGCTTTGGCGCAGAAGCTGCGGCGGCGCGCGGGCGAGAGATCACCCGGCCGATTCGCCAGGGGCTGCGCGATGCGGGCATCGACCGGCTGGGCGTGACCGATGTGATCCTGACCCATCTCCATTACGACCATGCCGGCGGGCTGGGGGATTTTCCCAATGCCCGCTTCCATGTGCAGGATGCCGAAATGGCTTTCGCCACCAGCCGCCATGTCTGCGACGACAAGGTTCGCGCGCCCTTCGATGGCGAACCCGTGGCCGAACTGGTGCGCCGCCTCTATGCCGACCAGGTGGTGTTCCACGATGGCGACGATGACTTCGCGCCCGGCATCGCGCTGCGCCTGGTTGCGGGCCACACCGCCGGGTTGCAAGCGGTGGTATGCGAGACGGCGCGCGGGCCCGTGGTGCTCGCCAGCGATGCAGCGCATCTTTACGCCAATATCACGCGCAAGGTGCCCTTCCCGATCTTCGTAGACGAGGAGGAATACGCCCGCGCCCAACGCCGGGCGATGGAACTGGCAGGCGGTTCGCTGGATCACCTGATCCCCGGTCACGATCCGCTGGTGCTTTCCTGCTTCCCGTCCGAAAACGATATCGCGCGGGTGGACCTGCCCCCGCATACCCCGATTGCGGAGATGCTTTGATATGATCGTCGGCTTGTCATGATTGTCGGCTTTTTGGGTCTTGGCCGGATGGGCGGCCCGATGGCGGAGAACCTGCTGGCGCACACCGGCCAGTTGCTGGTGCACGATGTCTCGGACGAAGCCGTCGCCGCGCTTGTCGGCAAGGGCGCCGATGCGGCTGGCAGCGCGGCGGCGCTGGGCGAACAATGCGACGTGGTGTTCACCAGCCTGCCCACTCCGCAAATCGTGCGCGAGGCGGTGCTGGGCGCAGGCGGCGTGACGTCGAAACGCGCGCCGGCCATACTCTGCGACCTGTCGACCAGCGGGCCGCAACTCGCCGTCGAACTGGCCAAGGCGCTGGCAGGACAAACCGCGTGCCTCGATGCGCCGGTTTCGGGCGGGATTGCCGGGGCAAAGGCGGGCACGATCAGCATCATGGTGGGCGGACCGGAAGGGGCCTTCGCCGACATCCGTCCCATGCTGGAGGCAATTGGAAAGCCCACGCATATGGGCGAGACACCCGGCGCCGGGCAGACGATGAAGCTGGTCAACAACCTCCTTGGCGCAGTTGCCATCGGGGTAACGGCAGAAGGCATGGCATTCGGCATCAAGCAAGGGCTGGACCCGGCAAAGATGATCGACGTGCTGAATCAGTCCACCGGCATCAATTCCGCCACCCGCGACAAGTGGCCGCGCGCCGTGCTGCCGCGCACGTTCGACTTCGGCTTTGCCGCCGCCCTCAGCCTCAAGGACACCAGGCTGCTGCTGGGCGAGGCGGAGGCCGCAGGCGTGCCGCTGCCGCTGGGGCAGATCGTGGCGGATTACCTGGAGCGCACACTGGAACGCGAAGGCGCGGATGCGGATTTCACCGCCATTGCCAAGGTCGTGGAAGAAGCCGCCGGGCTGGATCCTGAGCGTAAGGGATGAAGTTGACACTTTCAGACGTTTATCGGCGCTAACGACACCTGTATCTCGACAGTTTGAAGGAGCGGTGGGCAGTGTTCGCCCGCGACCCGCCATGCAGGGAAGCAAGAATCATGGTTACCGCGATTGCAGGGCGAAACTTTCGGGCGCATATCGTGGGATATGTTCAGCCTCGCCCTTCTCTTCGCTGCGCAATTTGCCGCCGACGTTCTGCCCACCGGCACCTTTGACGGCACCTGCCTTTATCCCGAACAGGTGCGCGCGCGCGCCGCGCCGGGCGAGCTGGTCAGTTGCAACCAGGTGCGGATTGGCAGCGACCGCATTACTTTCGGCCGCCGCGGATGGGACACCAGCACCCGCTTCAACGGCAATTTCGAAGGCGACCGGATGACCGTTGCGTCGGTCACCCTGCCCAACGGTCGCACGCTGGAAGTGCGCGGCGTGTGCAAGCTCTATTACGCCGACGATGCGCTTTCCACGGTGGCCTGTACCGCCACCTCCACCCGCGGCAGCACGGCCGCCAATTTCGTGGTCTCGCGGATCAACGACGCGCGCTGACGCGCATCAGATATCGTTGCGGATGGTGGCCAGCGCGCCGCCGTCGATCTCCCATTTCGCGCCGTTGACGTAGCTCGCCTCATCCGACAGCAGGAAGCTGACGACGTCGCCCACCTCGCGCGGCTGGCCCACACGATTGAGCGTTGCCGTCTGGCCCAACTTCTGCATTCCTTCCTCCACGCTGTCGAACATCTGTTCCAGCATGCCCACCAGCAACGGCGTTTCGATCACGCCGGGCATCACGCAGTTCACCCGCACGCCCATCTGCGCCACTTCGCTGGCGGCCGTGCGCGTCAGGCCGACCGCCCCATGCTTGGCGGCGTTGTAGGCGCAGGCGCCCGCCAGCCCGCGTTCGGAACCGATGGAGGCGGTGTTCACCACCGCTCCCGATCCGCGCCGCACCATGTCCGGCAGCACGTAGCGCAGGCCGAGGAACATGCCGCGCAGGTTCACTCGCAGCACCTTGTCGAATTCGTCGACCGAATACTCGTGCGTCGGACCGAGGTTGCCCTCGATCCCGGCGTTATTGAAGAAGCCGTCTACCTGTCCGAAAGCGTCCAGCGCGGCGTCGGCATAGCCGATGGTCTGCGCCTCGTCGGAGACATCGGCGACATGGCCGATCGCCTCGTATCCGGCGCTGGTCATCGCATCCACACGCTCTGCCAGCGCGCCCTCGTTCACATCCACCATCATAACGCGCGCCCCTTCGCGGGCGAGGATTTCGCAAGTGGCAAAACCGATGGCGCCTGCGGCACCGGTGACGAGCATGGATCTTCCTTCGTGGCGTCTGCTCATTTGGAATCCTTCGATTTGCGAAACGGCATGGTGATGAGGAACAGCGCCAGTTTCGGCGTCATCAGCTTCAGGAAATTCTTTGCTTCTTCAGGCGTCAGCGTGGCTGTCATCGGCATGGTGCCGTAGACCTTGCCCTTCAGCACCAGGTCATTGCCCTTCCGTTCGATCTTGGAGACCTGCATCAGTTCGGACTTGTCGGCAGCGTGGATTTTCATGAGACGCGCACCTCGTCGAAATCGATACCGAGGTCTTCGGCGGCCACCATCGCCGTGGCGCGCCCTGCCCCGAACACGCCGCCGCCCGGATGCTGGAACGGGCCGACGAGGTAGAGCCGGTCGACACCCGGCACGCGGTACTGGCCAAGGTCGGGCGTGGGACGATGGCTGCCGGACTGGTAGGTGGTGGTGGCAATGCCGTGCAGGTCGCCGCGGTAGAAGCTGGGGCTGGTCCGCTCCATATCCACCGGGCTGTCGCAGTGATAATCCAGCACCACCTCGGGCACGTTCTCGATATACTTGCCCATCTGCGCGATCATCTTTTCGGCAAATTCGCCCTTCGCCTCATCCCAGCTACGGCCATCCTCGCGGGTGTAGGGAACGTAATCCCAGGCGTGGAAGATCGCCTTGCCATCGGGCGCGCGGGATGGATCGTGCTGGGTCAGCTGGCCCACACCCACCAGCGGCGTGGGGCTCATGTTGCCATAGCGCAACTCGTCAAAGGCGCGGCGCATCTCCTCGTAACCAGCGGGCATCAACTCGTACATCACGGCAGACAGATCCTGCCCGTCATGCGTTTTTGCCCTGAATTTCAGCGGCGCATCCAGCGCGGCGTGCACGGTGAAGCAGGCGGCATCGGTGATATGGGTGCGCTTGGCGCGCTGCCCGACATCGGCTGGCAAGGCGTCCACCATATCGGGCAGGATATGCGGGTGCAGCGCGCCGATGATGCAATCGCCTGCTGTCAGTCGCTCGCCATCGTCCAGCACCACGCCGGTGGCGCGCCCGCCTTCACTGGTAACTTCACGCACGCTGGCAGAGGCGCGCACGCTGCCGCCGTGATCCTCGATACAGGCGATCAGCGCGTTCGTAAGGCTGCCCGATCCGCCGATGGGCACGCCGAAACCGTATTTTTCCAGGAAGCCGAGGAAGACATAGGCACCGATGCCGGTCGCCTTTTCATCGGGCGAGACAAGGTTTTCGCCCGCCACGCGGCCAAAATGGGCGCGCACCTTCTCATGCTCGAACAGCTCTTCCATCAGGTCGAAAGTGGAGACCTGCGTCGTGCGCCACATCTCGCGCCCTTCGGTGGACTGGTCCATCATCGCGGCCTGCGCGCCTTGCGGCATGGGCGGGGAATAGAGGCCCGCCTGGATCATCGGCAGCCATTCGGCGGCCTGTCGGCTCATCTCCAGAAAGGTTGCCGCGTCCTTCTGGCTGAAGCGCGCGATAGCCTCTGCCGATTTTGCCGCATCGCGGTGCAGCGGCAGGGTGGTCCCATCCTCCCACACGCTCATCATCGGCACATCGGGGAAGATATATTGCAGGCCGTATTTCGATTTCAGGCCCAGATCGTCATTCGCCAGCAGCGGATTGCCCTGGATGAAGATGTGGCTCATCGAATGTTGATCGTGGTGAAAGCCGGGGCGCGTCAATTCCCGCGTCACCACGCCGCCGCCGTGCCAATCATTGCGTTCCAGCACCAGCACGCTCTTACCCGCCACCGCCAGATAAGCGCCGGCAACAAGGCCGTTGTGGCCCGATCCGATCACGATGATGTCTGCGTCTGCCATATGCGGGTAACCTTTATAAACAGGCGGAAAGTGCGATGTCGGAAAGCTTGCCCATGCGCTCTATGTTCGCGGCCTGCGTCATCACGCCGGCGCTGAGGAAACTGAACGACAGGTCTGCCTCGGGGTCGACCATGAACATCGTCGATCCCGCGCCATAATTGCCGAAAGTCTCCGGGCTGGAGAGCTGGCCGAACAGGTGCTGGAACACGCCCTCCCCACGCACCTGGAAGCCCAGCCCCTGGTTGGCGGGCGGCACATCCCATCCGGCTCGCAGGGCAACGCCGCGGTAGAGTTCATTGGGCTTGTCGCCGGTGTGGACCTTGCGGGCGAGACGCACCATGCGGGGTGAGAGGATGCGCACACCGTCCAGTTCGCCCTCGCGCCGCAGCATTTCGGCAAAGCGCCACAGGTCGCCGCAGGTGCTGGCGCAACCGACATGCGGCGCCTCGACCTGCGGGTCTTCGAACAGCGCATGGTCGCCATCCAGATTACGGCTGAGATGCTTGATCGGCACGGTGCCGCGCATGTCCGGGCGCACGTGGCGTTCGTCCAGATCGGCGCGCAGGCCCATGCTGGTGGAGTGCATCTTCAGCGGCTGGAACAGGTCTTCATCCAGCAGTGTCTGGTAATTGCGCCCCTTGGGATCGGTGCGCACCAGCGCGGTGCCCATCAGCACGTGGTTCACCAGCGGCGAATAATCGCAGCGTTCGCCTGGCGGCGTTGCGCCGTGGACGTTGGCGATGCTTTCCTCGAACAATTCCTGCAACCGGTCGAGATACATGCCCGGCTTCGGGCTCCAAACGCCCGGCATCCCGGCCTGATGCGTCAGGAGGTGGTAGAAGGTCGCCTCCTCGCGCGGCTTGCCGGTGAATTCGGGCAGCACGTCACGCACCTTGGTGTTCAGCTGGAAGCGGCCCTCCTCGATGGCGCGCATCATCAGCACATTGGTGAAGGCCTTGGTGACCGAGAACAGCGAGAACACATCGTCACGTTTCAGCGGGCGCTCGCCGCCATCGTAGGCGTGGCCGATGGCTTCGTCGAACACCACATCTTCGCCGCGCGAAATTTTCAGCACCGCGCCAAAATAATCGCCGCGCGCGATATCGGCCTCGATAACCGTCTTCAGATGGTCCAGCCGCTCCTGCCATACTGCCGTCATGCCATTACCCCGCTGCGATGATGCCGCCGTCCACGGCCAGCATCGCGCCATTGATGAAACTCGCCTCGTCGCTGAGGAGGATAGGCCGCCGCGCTCGCCACATCCTCCACGGTGCCGTTGCGGCGCAGCGGAATGTTCTTCGCGCGCTGCTCATATTGCTCCGGCGTCACGAAGCCCTGTGTCGCGGGCGTCGGCACGCTGCCCGGCGCCATCGCATTCACGCGAATACCACGCGGGCCAAGTTCGCCCGCCAGCACCTTGGTCAGCCCCGCGATGCCCGCCTTGATGGTGGTGTATGCGCCGGTGTCGGGCCGTCCGCGATAGGCGACGGGGGAGGAGTAATTGAGAATATTGCCCGGCGCATTCTCGTCACGATTGGCAAGGAAAGCCTGCACCCCCCAGAACACGCTTTTCAGCCCCGCGGACAGCATCCGGTCCAGCGTTTCCTCGGTCACGTCCTCGATCGGCTCGTACACCAGCACGCTGGCATTGTTGATTACCGCGCGCAGCGGCCCTGCATCGCTGGCGAAATCCTGCGCCACCTGCATGAAGGCCGCGCGGCTGCCGCAATCGGCGCCATAGCTGAAGGCGCGGCCACCAGCGTCGTTGATCGCTTCGGCCACCTCCAGCGCCGATCGCCCGTCGATATCGACAATGCCGACAAGCGCGCCCTCGCTGGCGAGACGGTGCGCGATCCCCTCGCCCAGAGCCGCGCCCGGCACCCGAAATCAGGATCGGCTGTCCGGTGAAACGCATCATTCCATCCCGAACAGTTTGGCGGTGTAGTGGCTGTCCATATATTCGCGCATCGCGTCGATCTTGCCGTTCGACACTTCGAACACCCAGCAATAATCATTGTCGTAAATTAGCCCGTCCATCGTCTTGCCGGTGGAATTGCTTTCCACGCACACCCACGGGCCGGTGGAGAACATGTTCTGCACATGCACCTTGGGATCGCCGGGTTCGAACATGCCGCGCACCGGGGCGAGGAACTTGTCGATGATGTCCATGCCCACGTGCTTTCCGGAACCGGCGATGTCTTTCACCTTGGGCTCCCACACGGATTTCTCGTGGTAGAAGGCGCGCAGTTTTTCGAGATCGCCGGAGGACAATACCTCGAAGAAATCCAGCACCAGCTGTTCGTTTTGGTTGGCGGCTTTTACCATCATGAAAGTCCTCTCGCTTCATCGCTTGGCGGCGGGATATCCGGCATCGCCCCGCCCATGTGCAGCGCCACCATTCCGGCGCGCCTGGCAAAGCGCCAAACCCCGCCCGGCTCCGACTGGTCGAGCACATATTCATCCTGGAAACCCGCCCACATACAGCGCGCCCGCTTCCTGCGGCGGCTGCGTGCTGGCGTGGCTGGAGAGCATGGTGAGGTAATTCGTCCCCCTCGCCCGCGTCTCCGTCACCGCTTCCACCAGCACATTGGTGACGATGTGGCGCACAAGGATGGGCGGACGATTGCGGAACACCCCCTCCACCGCCGCGCGCCCGTAAAACGGGTATTCGGGCTGGAAGGGCCGGGAAAATTCGCAATCGGTGGTGAACAGCTGGCCCATGGCATCGGCATCGCCATCGTCGGCATATCGGGCGAACAGCAGCGGCAGCTTGCCGCAGCTTAGTTCGATGGCAAGGCGCTGGCCGGCGTCCATCAGCCCTCCGCCTCCTCTGCGTCGATCTCTGCCAATGCCTCGTTCACGATGCGGAAGCTGTCGACGGCCGCGGGAATGCCTCCGTATATTCCCACCTGCAGCAGCACCTCGCGGATTTCCTCGCGCGAAAGGCCGTTGTTCAGCGCGCCGCGCGTGTGGACCATCAGTTCGTGCTTGCGCCCCAGCACGGCGATCATGGCGAGGTTGATGAGGCTGCGATCCCGGCGCGAGAGTTCTTCCTCTCGCCCCCAGGTCCAGCCCCAGCAATAGGTGGCCACCAGTTCCTGCAACGGATCGTTGAACGGGTTGGGATTGGCGGTCGCCTTGTCGACATAGGCATCGCCCAGCACCTCGCGGCGGATTTGCATGCCCTTGTCGAAGAGTTCCTTGTCCATCTCTATTCCTTTCAAAGCGCCGCGTAGACGGCATCGATCAGCCGCCGCGCGCGCGGGCCGTTGTCGCCCACGGCGTGCATCTGGTTGCAACAGTAAGAGAAGCCGAGTTTTGCATCCGGGTCGCCAAACCCGATGGAGCCGCCGAGGCCGTGATGGCCAAAGCTGCGCATGTTCGGCCCCATGTAGACGGCCTCCGGCGTGTTCAGCAGCACGCCGTTCGCCTGGTGATAGGGGCGATCCTGCAACAGCTCGATCTGGTTGTGCTGCTCTTCGATCATGGCTTCCAGCTGCGCGTCGGAAAGCAGGTCCACGCCGTCCACTACCCCCGTGGCGGCGCCATATATGCGCGCCACTCCGCGGGCGTTGCCGTGGCCGGAGCCGCTGGCAATCTCCACCTCGCGCCAGCGGGGGCTGTTCATCGTGGTGTGCCAGGGTTCCTTGGCGTTTTGCAGGAAGGCAAAGCTGCGCAGCACCGCGCCATCCTGCCAGCCTTCGGGCGTGGTCGGTTTGTCCGGCACCGTCTGATCCTTGGCGGCGAACAGCCGCGCCTTGGTGTTGGGCAGCACTTCAGCAACGTGCGATTGTTCCTCTGCGTCCATCCCGCCGATATTGTATTCGGCACCCAGCGGGCCGGTGACGTTCTCGCGCAGGAACGGGCCGACAGTCATGCCCGTCACCCGCCGCATGATCTCGCCCAGCAGGAAACCCTGGTTGTGGACGTGGTAGGCTGCCACCGTGCCCGGCTGCCACAGCGGCTCCTGCACTTCCAGAGCGCGAATGTAATTGTCGTAATCCAGCAGGCCGCCCGGATACATCACGTCATTGGTCAACACGGGAATGGCGGCGGTATGGTCCAGCACCATGCGCACGGTGATCGCCTCTTTTCCGGCCTGTGCGAATTCCGGCCAGTACTGCGCGATGGGCGCATCGAAATCGACGAGGCCCCGATCGGCCAGCATGTTGAAGGCGATGCCGGTTACGCCCTTGGCCACGCTCATCATGCAGACAGTGGAATGCTTGTCCCACAAGGTAGAGCGGTCAGCATCGGCCCAGCCGCCCCACAGATCCACCACGGTTTCGCCATCGACCACGGCAGAGCAGCCCGCGCCCAGCTCTTCTTCCTCGCGAAAGTTGGTGGCGAAGGCTTCGGCCACCCCCTCGAAACCCTGCGCAACGCGACCGTGCAGCGGGAATGTGCCGCCGCGCGCTTCGACATCCTGCGCGAAATCGATCTGCGGCCGATTGGTCTGCGTCAAGCTTCGCTCTCCCTGTGCTGTCCGGTCTTTTCGACTCTAACGACCGTTAGCGTAAGCGACGCAGTGCCCCGCCGACAAGCAGCTTCTCGAACTCAGTCGAAATAAGCGATGGTGCGCAGCTCCATACTCTCGCGGGGCGCGGCATCGCGTGGCAGATCCGGCGGATTGAAGCTGGTGTGCGCCGTGAACTGCACGGCGTCGTCTTCCGTATCGAACAGCTTGAACACCATCATCTCTTCGGGCTGCTGGTGGGGTAGCCAGCACCAGCGGTGGCTTGGCCGATAGGCAAGATTGAAGCCCCAGAGCGAGAAATCCACGCCGCCCAGCCCGCCCACGATCTCGCTGGGAAACAGGTCTTCGCGTCTCACCGTGCTGGCATCGCACAGCGCCAGGGGTGCGCTTTCCACTATCGAGAGGGGCCGCCAAAGGTTGAACAGCATGTGCCGCTTCGCCAGCCTCTCGTCAGCCTCCCCGGCAGGCAGGATCTGGCGGGTGTAGTCGGCCACGGTTTTCGCACCGTAATCCACGTGCGCGCCAATGGCGGGCTGGTTGTGCCCGTGCGTGCCGGTGGAGCTGGTGCGGCGGATTGCCCCGAAGCTGACGACCCTGGATGCACCGGTCAGTCGCTGCACCGTGTCCTCGCAATAGCGGTTGTAGGTTGCCAGCTGGGCAGGGTCGTCGAAGTCGGCAACAGGCGATGGCTCGTCCAGCACGACAAAGCCGTTGCGGTCGAACGCCAGCCGGCCCTTTTCCCCGCGGATATCGTGGATGGTGACCGTGTGGTCCTCACCCGGCCAATAGCTGCGATCCCTGTCGCCCGCATAGAAGGTCGCCTTCTCGCCACGCACGATGTAACGGATTTCCGCATCGACATCGCCAGAGATGGTTCCTGCGCCCTGTTGCATCGATTAGTGCCTCTCCTTCGGTTTTTCTTGCGCCAAGTCTATAGACAGGCTGGCAAATCGGCAAATGCTGCTTGGCATTCATTTCAAATACCTAGCTCCAATCTGTTGCTTGATTGCGACAATTGCGCCTTACGTCTTTGATTCCTGCGCAACAGGCTTGATAGTAACATACGTGATTGTACAAGGGGAGGCGGAGAGGAACCGGGTCATGCCGTCCGTACGCGGACAGGCTGAATGCCGCATCTTCCTTTCCGAAAATTCGTTACGCCCATGAAAAGGGTGAGCGAAAACATAGCATTTTGCAGGCCGTTTTCAGCGGCTTGCCCTAGGGAGGATGCCAGATGAATTTCAAGAAGCTCAGCGTCGCCTCGTCGCTGGCAATCGCTACGTGTCTCAGCACACCGGCCTTTGCTCAGGACGAGTCGGAGGCGCAGGAAGAATCGCAAACCCGCCAGAACCAGACCAACGTCATCGTCGTTACGGCAGAATTCCGCGAAGCCAACCTGCAGGACACGCCAATCGCGATCACCGCGGTCAACGCCGAAATGCTCGACGCGCGTGGGCAGACCGATATCTCGCAGGTCGCCAACCAGGCGCCGAACGTCACCCTCACCCCGCAGCCCCAGAACGGCGGCTCGGGCCTCATCGCCTTTATCCGCGGCGTGGGCCAGGTGGACTTCAACTACGCGCTGGATCCGGGCGTCGGCGTCTATGTCGACGACGTTTTCATTCCGACCCTATCCGCATCGCTGCTCGAACTGATGGATCTCGATCGTATCGAAGTCCTTCGCGGGCCGCAGGGCACGCTGGCGGGCAAGAACTCCATCGGCGGTTCGATCAAGCTGTTCAGCGCGCGCCCTGAAGGCGATGGCTCGGGCTACCTGCGCGCCACCTATGGGTCGTTCGATCGCATCGAACTGCGCGGCATGGCGGATTTTGCCATCACCGAGGATGTTGCCGTGCGCGTTTCCGGCTTCGGTCGCAGCGTCGATGGCTATGTCACCCAGCTCGACTACGGCCTGACCCATCCGGGTTCCAACGTGCCGAGCAACAATGCACGCGGGCGTGGCAATCCCGACAGGATCACGATGGGCGGCAGCTCCACCACGGCAGGGCGCATCGCGCTGCGGTGGGAGCCGAGCGACCGTTTCGAATGGAATATCTCCGCCGACTACACCTCGACACAGGGTGAGGCGGGGCCAACCGTATTGATCGCAGCCGGCGTTCCAACCGGCGGGGCCTTCCCGTTCGATCCTTTCTCTTCCAACCCTGCGACGGATGCCAATGGCAATCCGTGGCTGGTGGGTGTGGATGGCACGGGCGTTCCGGTAAACTGCCAGTTCGTGCCGAACGGCCCCTACAGCTGTGACACGCTGGGCAGTGGTTTCGGGGATCCGGGCTTCATTGCCTATTCCAACTTCCTCGACGCCAAGGAGCCGACGCAGCAGGCTCCGTACAAGCCCTATTTCGCCCTGCAGAACCAGGATTTCAGCGGCTGGGGCGTGCACAGCAACATGACCTACGATATCTCCGAAAACCTGCAACTGGTGTGGATTGCTTCGTGGCGTGAATATGAATCCATCTGGGGCCAGGATCAGGATGCAACGCCTGTTCCCGTCGCCCAGCTGGATAACCAGCTGAACCACCGCGCATGGAGCCAGGAAGTGCGCCTGAACTTCGAAGTGGCCGACGGCTTCATCGAAGGCACGGTCGGCGGTTTCTATCTCGACCAGGATGGCGAATACACCGCGCGCGTCGATCTCAACTACGCGGGGATCGACTTCATCCACGGGCCGGACACGACGCCCAGCACCACGCAGGCATTGTTCGCCACGGCTACCGTCCGCCCGACCGACATGCTCAGCTTCACGGGCGGCGTCCGTTATACGGAGGATGAGAAGACCTACACCTACTTCCGCTCCAACCCGGATGGCACGGTGCCTTTCCGCGAAGCGGACAATCTGTTCATTCCCGGCATTCCCGCTTGCGAATTCTTCCTTGGCGCGCCGACGGCGGGTCCGACGGGCATCGGCAATACGCCAAACTGCCTGCTGACCGGCCTGTTCGATGTTCCGGGCGAGTTCAAAGGCAATCGCTGGGACTGGCGTATTGCGGCGGATTACCGCTTCTCCGACCAGTTCCTGACCTACGCCTCGGTCACCACCGGGTTCAAGGGCGGCGGCGTGAACCCGCGTCCGTTCTTCGGCCCCTCGGCCGGCGATTGCGCGGCTCTTCCTGCCGGGTCGACGGCGCCGTGTAACCAGATCAACTCCTTCAACCCGGAGACGATCATCACCTACGAAGTCGGTTTCAAGGCTGACCTTTTGGACCGTCGCCTTCGCCTCAACGGTGCCGCGTTCTGGAATGACTACTCCGACATTATTCTGCAATTGACGGCGTGCCCGGGTTCACCTTGTCTGCAGCCGAACAATGTCGGTTCGGCCGAGGTGAAGGGTTTCGAGCTCGAGTTCTCGGCCTATCCGGTTGACGGCCTGTCGTTCGATGGTGGCCTTGCCTACCTCGACTTCCAGTACACCGATACGGGTACTTCGGGTCTTACCGGCGACGAGATCACGCCGTATACGCCCGAATGGTCGGCGAGCATTGGCATCCAGTACGACTATGACTTCAGCGGTGGCTCCATGATGGCCCGCGTCGATGGCGCCTATCAGTCGGAGATCTTTACGGAGGCGAACAACTCGATCTGGAGCCGGATCGATAGCCGCTTCCTGGCCAATGCCCGTCTGGCATACACCACGCCGGACGAGGATTGGACGGTTGCACTGGAAGTCCAGAACCTGTTCGACAAGTACTACTACCTCAGTGTCAGCGACGTAACGGGTTCGCTCGGTGTCGTGACCGGCGTGCCCGGTATGCCGCGCACCTGGGCACTATCGGTACGTCGCGACTTCTAGGCTGGCGCAATGCAAGACCCCGATCCGGCAAGCGCCGGGTCGGGGTCTTTCACAAGCCACGCAGCCAAACCAAAAGGGGCGCGGACTTTACGAAGTCCGCGCCCCTTTTGTGTGTGCGCAGGTTGCCGGGGAGGGTCAGCCCTCCGGGTTCAGCCTTTCGCGCATTTCCTTGCCCGGCTTGAAATAGGGCACGCGCTTGGCAGGAACATCGACCGATTCACCGGTGCGCGGATTGCGGCCCGTGCGTGCATCGCGCTCTCGAGTGGAGAACGTGCCGAAGCCGCGCAGTTCCACTCGGCCGCCTTCGGCAAGGCGCTGCGTGATTTCTTCGAAGAAGACATCCACGACCTGTTCGACTTCCTCTGGACGCAAATCAGGATTGTCTGCGCACAGGGCCTGGAGAAGTTCCGACCTTATCAATTGTTTCCCCCAACAAGTTTGGGCACGCATTACACGGCCATGTTTTCACAAGTGCGCAGACCCGAAGCGCCTTGCTGCCATTAAACTGCCATAACTAAGCCGGTTTCGCAATCGTCATGAACAACTCATGGCCAATAATCGATACGCGAAAATTTACCTTGCGATGCGCGCCCATATTTCCAGGGCGGCGGGCGACTAGGCGTGGTTCAGCAGGTCCGCCGGCTTGAGCCCGAGGCGATCCATGCGCTTGCGGATTTCCGGCCACTCTTCCTGGAGGAAGGAAGTGCGCTCCGCCTCGCGCAGCCGGTCTGCCGCGCCTTCGCGCACGAACATGCCAACACCGCGCTGCACGCGGATCAAGCCGTCGGACTGGAACTGCTGGTAGGCCTTGGCCACCGTCAGCGGGTTGGCGCCCTGCTGTGCCGCAAAGGCGCGCACCGAAGGCAGCATTTCTCCTTCCGGATAGCTGCCATCGATAATGGCGGCAGCAATCTGCTCTCGCAATCTCAGGTAGACGGGGCGTGTATCGGCCATGGGTGAGTGAGTGCCATAATACAGCGGGTCAGGTCAAGCGTATGGCCATAGAAATGCAGG
The DNA here is from genome assembly GCA_963783265.1 of uncultured Alphaproteobacteria bacterium. Taxonomy (GTDB): domain Bacteria; phylum Pseudomonadota; class Alphaproteobacteria; order Sphingomonadales; family Sphingomonadaceae; genus Alteraurantiacibacter. The sequence continues at coordinate 320,308 of CAWAMU010000018.1, forward strand.
CTAAAGGCGGTTTCAGTCGCAACTTGACTTCACATGCGCAAAACTATCGCTAGGGTGCCCGTTTTCCGCGACGAGTCCGAAACGGGCCAGGCGATTAAACGAATGAGGACTGACGAATGAAAGATATGGCCTTGTGGAACGAGGGTGACTGGATCGCGGCGATTGCGTCGGGCATTTTATTCGCCTTCCTCGTAATCGGGGCTTTTTTCATCACCCGACCGCAAGAAGAAGTGGCGGGCCATCCCAAGGGCCTGTTCGTCCTGTTCTTCGCCGAAATGTGGGAGCGTTTCTCATATTACGGGATGCGCGCCCTGCTCATTCTCTACCTCGTGAAGCACTGGCTCTACAGCGATGGCGGCGCGAACCTGGTCTACGGTGCCTATACCAGCCTTGTTTACATCACCCCGGTATTGGGCGGCTGGCTGGCCGATCGCTACCTGGGCCAGCGCAAGGCGGTGCTGTTCGGCGCCGTCCTGCTGACGCTCGGACACTTTTTCATGGCGTTCGAAGGCGATGGTAGCGGTTACCAGAACGATCCGGGGCTCAACATCTTCTGGCTGGCGCTTGCGCTGATCATCGTGGGCTCGGGTTTCCTCAAGGCGAATATCTCGGTGATCGTCGGTCAGCTTTACCCGCGCACAGATATTCGCCGCGATCGGCGCATACACCATCTTCTATGTCGGGCATTAACCTGGGTGCCGCCGCCGGCACCATCATCGCCGGTTACCTGGGCGAGACGCTGGGCTGGGCATATGGGTTCGGCGCGGCGGGCATCGGGATGTTGCTTGGCCTGATTGTTTTCATATTCGGCAAGCCCTTGCTTCTGGGCCGCGGCGAGCCGCCGGTTCCGGCAAAGCTGAAGGAAAAAGTCGCGGGTTTGCCGCTGGAGTGGATGCTCTATGCCGTCGGCCTGCTCGGCGTGGCGGTGATCTGGGTCCTGATCCAGTATCAGGCCACCGTTGGCTGGATCCTGCTGGCCTCTGGAATCGCCTTGCTGGCCTACGTCCTGAAAGAAGCGTTCAAACTCGACCATGATGCGCGCGACCGCGTGTTCGCCATGATCTTCCTGATCCTTCTCATGCCGGTGTTCTGGGGACTGTTCGAACAGGCGGGCGGTTCGGTGAACCTGTTTACCGATCGCTTCGTCGATCGCGCAGGCGTCCCGACATCGCTGTTCCAGTCGATCAATCCGATCTATATTATCCTGCTCGGCCCGCTTTTCGCTGGCCTTTGGCATGGCTGGCACGCAAGGGCTGGGAGCCTTCCACGCCCGCCAAGATGGGCCTGGGCATCGTGCAGATGGGCCTTGCTTTCCTCGTCCTGGTCTGGGGCGCGAACGCCGAATGCCGATGTGCTGGTGCCGGTGTTGTTCATCTTCCTGTTCTACCTGCTGTCACACCACGGGCGAGCTTTGCCTTTCGCCGGTTGGCCTGTCTGCGATGAACCGGCTCTCGGCTACACACATGGCCAGCTGATGATGGCGCGCGTTGTTCTTCGCGCACGGCGGGCGGCAATTACGTCGCTGGTTTGATCGGCGCTCGCCATGGGCGAAGGCGAAGGCGGCGAAATCACCCGCGATGGCGCGCTGGAAATCTACTGGCACGATGGGACTGGTCGCGATCGGCATCGGTGTCGCCGTGATAGTCGTCAGCCCGCTGGTGAAGAAGCTGATGCATCTCGATACGCTGCGCCGACGACGATGTCGGCGACGATCTGGAAGGCCAGCGCGAAGGCCCGGGCGAACCGCAGGGCGCAGGCATCCACCCCACCACACGGCCGAAGGGATAAGCGTCATGGGTTATCACTTGAAGAGAGGTGGTTCTGCCGCCCTGCTTACCGCAACTGCCCTGGCACTGGCGGGCTGCACCACTGCTTCGGGCAGTGAGCGTCCCGCAACTGCCGCGCAGACCGCCTCGGACGCGGAGCCCTACGCTTCCACTTACGAAGCCTACCCCGGTGTGCCCACGGCCATCGTGGGCGCCACCGTCTATGATGGTGCGGGCGGCGTGATCGAAAACGGCACCGTGCTGTTCTCCGATGGCGAAGTTGTCGGCATCGGCGGGGCGGAGATGGCTATTCCCGCGGGCTACACCCGCGTCGATGGCAGCGGCAAGTTCGTCACGCCCGGCATTATCGACATACATTCGCATCTCGGCGACTACCCCACGCCGTCGGTCGACGCGCACAGCGACGGCAACGAGGCGACCGATCCCACCACGCCAGAGGTGTGGGCGGAACATTCGGTGTGGCCGCAGGATCCCGGCTTCAGCCGCGCGCTGGCAAACGGCGGCATCACCACGCTGCAAGTCCTGCCGGGCTCGGCAAACCTGATGGGCGGGCGTTCGGTCACCTTGCGCAACGTGCCCAGCCGCACGGTGCAAGGCATGAAATTCCCCGGCGCACCGTACTCCCTGAAGATGGCCTGCGGTGAGAATCCCAAGCGCGTTTATGGAAGCCGCAACCGCATGCCCTCTACCCGCATGGGCAATTTCGCGGTCAATCGCGAAACCTGGATCGAGGCGCAGGAATACATGGCCGAGGAAAATCCCGACCGTGACCTGGCGATGGAAACGCTGTCGGGCGTGCTTTCGGGCGATATCCTGATCCAGAACCATTGCTACCGCGCCGACGAGATGGCGCTGGTGATGAGCATGGCGGACGAATTCGGCTACCGGGTCGCTGCCTTTCATCACGCCGTGGAAAGCTACAAGATCGCTGACCTGCTGCGGGATAACGGCGTGTGCAGCGCGGTGTGGGCGGACTGGTACGGCTTCAAGATGGAAGCTTACGACGCCATCCCCGAAAACGCCGCGATGATCCACAACCAGGGGGCCTGCGTGGTGATCCACTCGGATGACGAGAACGGCATCCAGCGCCTGAACCAGGAGGCCGCCAAGGCGCAGGCCGACGGCCACCGCATGGGCATAGATATCGCCGATGCCGACGTGATTTCCTGGATTACCCTCAACGCCGCGCGCGCCATGGGCATCGATGACATGACCGGCAGCCTGGAAGCGGGCAAGATGGCCGACGTGGTGCTGTGGAACGGCGACCCGCTGTCCATCTACTCGCGGCCCGAAATGGTCTGGATCGACGGCGCGATGATGTACGACATGAACGATCCCGCCCTGCGCCCGGTCAGCGATTTCGAGCTGGGCCAGCCGGGTGAAGGAGATGTGAAATGAAGCGCCTCCTCTCGCTTGCAGCCTCTGTCCTCGCGCTGACTGCCGCTCCCGTCGCGGCGCAGGATATCGCCATTACCGGGGCAACCGTTGCCACGGGTGACGGCGGTGATCCCATCACCAATGCCACCGTCGTCGTGCGCGATGGCCGCGTGGTTGCCGCCGGTAGCGGTGTTACCGCACCTGCGGGCGTGCCCGTGCTGGATGGCAGCGGGATGTGGGTGACGCCCGGCATCTTCGCCTCGATCACCAATCTTGGGCTGGTCGATGTGGATGCTGTGGCTGACAGCAATGACGTCAACGCCAGCGATTCGCCATTCGGAGCGGCGCTGGATGTGTCGCCCGTCATCAATCCCAATGCGCAGGATTTCGGCTACAGCCGCGCAGGCGGTGTGACGCGAGCCAGCGTGACTCCGGGCGCAGGTGCCTCCATCTTTGCCGGCCAGGGCGCGATCGTCGACCTTGGCGCGGATTACGATGCCGTGCGCCATCCACGCGCTTTCCAGTATGTGGAAATGGGCGAACGCGGCGCATGGCTGTCAGGCGGCAGTCGCACCTCTGCCCATGCCCTGTTGCGCAACGCGCTGATCGAGGCAGGCTCGTTCGGCGATGCCGCGCAGCTTACCAGCGGTCGGCAGACGCGCGGCAACAGGCCGGGTGAAACCATCGGCCTCGATTCGCGCTTTGCCCCCGATGCCGATCGCTCCAGCGACGTGCTGCTGACCCGTTTCGACGCGGCCGCACTGGTCCCGGTGGTGAGCGGTGAGCAGAAGCTCTACATCGAGGTGGAGCGGGCGAGTGACATCCTTTCCGCACTCGCTCTCAAGGAAGAATTTCCTTCGCTCGACATGGTGCTGGTCGGTGCCACGGAAGGTTGGATGGTAGCCGATCGTATCGCTGCCGCGGGCGTTCCGGTGATTGCCTCTGCCCTGCGCGACCTGCCTGTATCCTTCGAGCAGTTGGCCGCTACGCAAAGCAATGTGGGCCGCATGGTGGATGCAGGCGTAACCGTCGCCATCGGCGGTTATGACAGCAGCGGAGACCATCCGCGCAACTTGCCGCAACAGGCGGGCAACATGGTCGCGCTGAACCGTGTGCCGGGGGCCACGGGGCTAAGCTGGGGTGAAGCCTTCGCCGCCATCACTTCGGTTCCTGCCGCCATAGCCGGGCTGGAAGGCCGCGTGGGCGTGCTGGCCGAGGGAGCACATGGCGATCTGGTGGTGTGGGACGGCGATCCGCTGGAAACCAGCTCCGCCCCGATCCGCGTCTATATCGACGGGGTCGAGCAACCGCTCACCAATCACCAGACCCGCCTTCGCGAACGCTACAGGTCACTCGACGAAAGCCAGATGCCGCGCGCCTACGAGCGATAGAGCAATCTATCCGCTCCTGGCGCTGAACGGGGGGCAAGGGCGGGGCCGGAAGGCTCCGCCCTTTTCGTATCCCTTTTCGTATCAGTGATTGGCGTGGTAAGCCTTGCGCGAGGGGAATTGCCATGGACCACGCACTCGTTGCCCTGATCGCCGCCAGCATAGCTTTTGTCGGCACGCATTTCGCACTGTCGCACCCGCTGCGGGCGCCGCTGGTCGGCAGGCTGGGCGCGAACGGCTTCATGGCGCTCTATTCCATCATCGCTCTCGCCTGCCTCTACTGGATGGGGCAGGCCTTCAAGGCAGCGCCACCCGCCTCGCTGGGCGGCAGTGGAGCGGTAGGCTGGGTGATTGCCAGCGCGCTGACGCTGGTGGCGGTGGTGCTCTTGTTCGGCTCCTTTCGCAGCAACCCCGCCCTGCCCGCGCCCGGCGCGGCTGACCTGGCGGCAACGCGCGAGCCGACCGGCGTGTTCGCCATCACCCGCCATCCCATGATGTGGAGCTTCGCCCTGTGGGCAGTAGCGCATATCGTGCTGTGGTGGAGCTGGCGCACCAATATCGTCGCATTGGCTATCCTCACGCTCGCGCTGCTGGGCGCGCATCTGCAGGATCGCAAGAAGGCCGCGCTGATGGGCGAGGCGTGGCAAGGCTGGGTTGCCAGGACAAGCTACTGGCCGCGATGGAGCAAGCTGCTCTCGGCAGGATGGGTGCTGTGGCTGGCAGCGCTGGCGGCGTGGCTGGCTCTGACATGGATGCATATCGCCGTGGCCGGTATTCCGGCAGGCGCATGGCGGTGGCTCTAGCCTGCTCCGGCTTGTTCCAGGAACTCGGCTATCTGGGCTTGAACAGGCGGGTGAACGACAAGGTCGTGACCCCACTCCGGGTAGGTGACAAGCCGGGTGTCAGGGTGCGCCGCGGCCAGGTTCCTCGCCTGATCCAGAGCGATGAGCGTGTCTGCTTCCCCATGCAGGATCAGGATCGGCAAGGTGAGCCGGGGGAACTTGCCACTGTTGTCATAGCGATCGCGCAGCAACTGGCGCACCGGCAGCCAGCGCAGCTTGCGCGAGGCGGTTTCCTCGAGGCTGTCGAAGGGCGAAATCAGCACCAGCGCGCGCGCCTCGATCTCGGTGGCGAGATGCGTCGCCACGCCCGAGCCGATGGAGTTGCCCGCCAGAACGATTTCCTGAGCGGCAACGCCCTGTTCGCGCAAGAAGGCGTAGGCGGCGCGACCATCGGCATACAGGCCTTCTTCCGAAGGTGATCCCGGATTGCCGTTATAGCCGCGATACTCGGCCGCCAGCACCCCGTAGCCCTGCTGCACCAGCATATCGGTGACGTAGGGTGTCGTCTGCCAACTTGCCCCATTGCCGTGGAAGAACAAGATCGTGGGCTTGCCCCCGCGCGCGGGAATGTAGCCCGCTCGCAGGTCCAGTCCGTCCTGCGTGGAATATCGGACTTGCTCGAAACCGCCGGGCGCATCGGTGCGAACGGATGGCGCGGGATAGATCAGGCGGCCTTGCAGCGTATAGACGGCCAGCAGCGTGGCACCGTAGGCCACCACGATGAAGATCGCGAAAGATGTTGCCATGCGCCCGATCCTCCGGCGCGCTCCCAAGGGCTACGCTCGCGCCTCTTCCACGCCCGCCGAATTGTGCCGTAGCGCGCTCAGCACCTTGTCCACGATCTGCGGCGCGTTCAGCCCGGCCTCGTCATATTGCTTCATCGGATCGTCGTGATCGAGGAACACATCGGGCAGGCGCATGGTGCGAATTTTCAATCCGCCGTCGGTCAGCCCTTCGTCGCTCGCCATGGTCAGCACATGCGCGCCCAGCCCGCCGATGGAGGCTTCCTCCACCGTCACCAGCACATCATGCGTGGCGGCCAGCTTGCGGATCATCTCTTCATCCAGCGGCTTGGCAAAACGCATGTCCGCAACGGTCGTTGCCAGGCCCTTTGCCTCCAGCTGGTCAGCAGCCTTGCGCGCCTCGCCCAGTCGTGCGCCAAGCGAGAGGATGGCAACCTTGCCGCCCGCCAAGTCCCCGCGCACGATGCGGCCCTTGCCGATTTCCAGCTTCTGCGGCGTTTCGGGCATTTCCACGCCCACCCCGTTGCCGCGCGGATAGCGGAAGGCGATGGGGCCTTCGTCATGTTCGGCGGCGGTGTAGGTCATGTGAACCAGTTCAGCCTCGTCGGCGGCGGCCATCACCACGAAATTGGGCAGGGATGCCAGGTAGGTGACATCGAAGCTGCCGGCGTGGGTTGCGCCATCCGCGCCGACCAGCCCGGCACGGTCTATCGCGAAGCGAACGGGCAGGTTCTGGATCGCCACGTCGTGCACCACCTGGTCGTATGCGCGCTGAAGGAAGGTGGAATAGATCGCCGCAAACGGACGCATGCCCTGCGCGGCAAGGCCGGCGGCGAAGGTAACACCGTGCTGTTCGGCAATGCCGACGTCGAAGGCGCGATCAGGATGCGCCTTGGCGAACCTGTCCACGCCGGTGCCGCTGGGCATTGCGGCGGTTATCGCGCAGATGCGGCTGTCGGTTTCCGCGAGCTTGGCCAGCGTTTCGCCGAATACGTTCTGATAGGCAGGCGGACCGGCCTTGGACTTGGCCTTCTCGCCCGTCACCACATCGAACCTGGGCACGCCGTGATACTTGTCGGCGCTATCCTCGGCAGGGGCATAGCCCTTGCCCTTGGTCGTCACGACATGGACCAGCACGGGCCCCTGTTCGCTGTCGCGTACGTTTTCCAGCACGGGTAGCAGGTGATCGAGATTATGGCCGTCGATGGGCCCGACGTAATAGAAGCCCAGCTCCTCGAACATCGTGCCGCCGGTCACCATGCCGCGGGCGTATTCCTCCGCCTTGTGCAGCGATTCGTGCAGCCGGCGGCCGATCTTGTTCGCCACCTTGGATGCGAGCGAGCGCAGGCCCAGGTATTCGCTGCTGGATACCATGCGCGCCAGATAGGCGGAAAGCCCGCCCACCGGCGGGGCGATGGACATGTCGTTATCGTTCAGGATCACGATCAGGCGATTGCCCGCCTGCTCGGCGTTGTTCATGGCCTCGTAGGCCATACCGGCGCTCATCGCGCCATCCCCGATCACGGCGATGGCCTTGCCCGGCTTGTTGTTCAGCTTGTTGGCAACCGCGAAGCCGAGGCCTGCCGAAATCGAGGTGGAGGAATGCGCCGCGCCAAACGGATCGTATTCGCTCTCGCTGCGCTTGGTGAAGCCGGACAGGCCGCCGCCCTGGCGCAGCGTGCGGATACGGTCGCGCCGCCCAGTCAGGATCTTGTGCGGATAGGCCTGGTGACCCACGTCCCAGATCAGCCGGTCTTCCGGCGTGTTGAACACGTAGTGCAGGGCAGTGGTAAGTTCCACCACGCCAAGGCCGGAGCCGAGATGGCCGCCGGTGGAACCGACGGCATCGATCATTTCGCTGCGAAGTTCATCGGCGAGCTGCCGCAATTGCTCTGGCTTGAGCTGGCGGAGATCTGCGGGCGTATCGACTGTGTCGAGCAACGGCGTGGCCGGGCGGGATGATGTCATGGGAATGGTCTACACGTTCGTTTCTGGCCTGTCGATGAACGGTTCATCGCTGAATATACACGGCTTGGCGCAGCCGTAATGGCGATCATCCGGCGCAGTCGCTGCACAGGCCGCGCAATTCCACAACGGGGCGGACATTGGAATAGCCTTGTGACCTGCCTGCCTCGCGCAGGGCGTTGGTCAGCTTGTCGTCGTCGAAATGATCCGCCTGTCCGCAATCGTCGCAGATCATGAAAACGCAGTCGTGGCGGCAGCCCGGATGGGTGTTGGCGAGATAGGCGTTCGCGCTTTCGATGCGATTGGCAAGGTTGGTGCGCACGAACAGGTCGAGAATGCGGTATACGCTGTTGGCCGCCACACGCTTGCCCCGGCGGTTGCCCACTTCCTCGGCAATGTCATAGGCGGATGCGGGGCGCTGCTGGTCTGCCAGCGCGCGGAACACGTCCTGGCGCATGGCGGTCCATTGTTCTCCGGCGTCGGAAAGAACCTTGCCAGCCTCGGCGACAAGCTGATCGCCCGAATGTTCATTATGGTTATGTTTATGCTGAGTAGCCATGCGCTCTACATAGGCGCAGAGCGGGCCAACGGCAATCTGGCCATTGGACTGCCCCGCCCAACCACTCAGCCGGTGCGGAAACGCGCGCGGTACAACTGCGGGAAATTGGCCTGCAATGCCGCCACCTTGGGCGCATCCCAGCGGCGGATGTAGCCGCTGTTCGGATTATTCAACATGTAGTCCTGGTGGTGCTCTTCCGCCTCGAAGAAACGGCGGTAGTTCTCGATCTCGACCGCAATCGGCTTGTCCCACACCCCAGAACGTCCCATTTGCCTGATATAGGCTTGCGCCACGGTGCGCTGTTCTGCCGTCATGGGAACGATGGCAGCGCGGTATTGCGGTCCACGATCGGGACCCTGTTGATTGTGCAAGGTCGGATCCGCGCCGACGGAGAACAGGATCTGCAACAGCTGGTCATAACGCACGACCGAAGGATCGTAGGTCACGCGCACAGCCTCGGCATGCTGGGTGGTGCCGCTGCTGACCTGGGTATAGCTGGCCGTGCCCGAATTACCGCCGTGATAGCCAGAGACAGCGCTGGTCACGCCGCGCGTGTGGCTGAAGACACCCTCTATGCCCCAGAAGCAACCGCCCGCAAAAATTGCGGTCTGCAGGCCTGTTTCGTTGGCCTGGCGTGCGGCAACCGGCGCATCGAACACCTCTTCGGCAAAAGCGGCAGAAGGCAATGCGCAAGCAGAAAGGCCCAGCATCGTGGCGGCGAGAAGCGACTTAACGGTCATCAAATGGCTCCAAGGCCAGGCAGGATATTCGCGGCGAGTACTACAGCGGTTACTGCAAAACCGGCAAGGAATGAGCGATAAAGTTCGGCGTTGAAAAGTTCCATGGCGGGCGATCCAATCAGGTCGTGTGTTTTTCTCTATTCCCCGCCAACCTAGCGTAGAGTTACTTTCGACCGACTGAATTTGCCGTGCAGTATTTGCACGTTCACCGTATGTGGAGCAACGTCTGCTGTGCGCGGCATGAGCTAGTCCCCGGCAGATTGCCCTTCCACGCCATCAATGGCGGAAATGGCGCATCCCGGTGAAGACCATGGCAATGCCCGCCTCGTCGGCAGCGGCAATCACCTCGTCATCGCGCATCGATCCGCCGGGCTGGATCACCATCGTGGCGCCCGCCTCCACCGCGCTCAGCAAGCCGTCGGCAAAGGGGAAAAAAGCATCCGAGGCAACGGCACTGCCTTTCGTTCGCGGTGCATCCCAGCCGGCAGCCTCGGCAGCCTCCGCCGCGCGCACGGCGGCAATGCGAGAGGAATCGCGGCGGTTCATCTGGCCTGCGCCGATGCCTGCCGTCACGCCGTCTCGCGCATAGACGATGGCGTTGGATTTCACGTGCTTGGCCACTTTCCAGGCGAACAGCGCGTCAGCCACTTCCTGCTCGCTGGGCTGGCGCTTCGTCACGACTTTCAGATCGTCGGCACCGATCACGCCATTGTCGCGTGACTGCATCAGCATGCCGCCCGCGATGGTCTTCATCTGGAAGCCTGCACGGTCCGCCTGCGGAAAGTCTTCTATCAGCAGCAGGCGCAGGTTCTTCTTCGCGGCGAAAGCGCCGCGCGCCGCGTCATCGGCACCGGGGGCGATCACCACTTCGGTGAAAATGTCGCAGATGGCCTGCGCCGTGGGGCCATCCAGCGGGCGGTTCACCGCCACGATGCCCCCAAAGGCAGAGACACTGTCGCACGCCAGCGCCTGCTGCCATGCCTCAAGCAGGCTGGAGGCTTGCGCCACGCCGCACGGATTGGCGTGCTTCACGATCACCACCGCCGGATCGCCGCCGGCGAATTCTGCAACCAGTTCCAGCGCGGCATCGGCATCGTTGTAGTTGTTGTAGGACAGTTCCTTGCCCTGCACCTGTTGCGCCTGCGGGATGCCAGATGCGCCCCCGGTTTGCGGCAGATACACCGCCGCCGCCTGATGCGGGTTCTCGCCGTAACGCAGTTCATCCTTCTTGGTGAATGCCAGCGGCAGCTTGTCGACAAAAGGCGTCGCCTTCAGCGCCTCTGCCCCCAGCGGATTGGTGAAGGCATCGCCAAAGGCGAACCAGTTGGCGATGGCGGCGTCATAGCTGGCGGTCTTGGCAAAGGCCTTCGCCGCCATGCGCGTGCGGAAGGCCTGCGTTGTCGCGCCGTCGTGCTCGGCCAGTTCCTCGGTCAATTCGCCATAGTCCGAAGGATCGGTAACAATGGTGACGAAGTGGTGGTTCTTGCTGGCAGAGCGGACCATGGCCGGGCCGCCGATATCGATATTCTCGACGATCTCCTCGCGGCTGGCCCCGCGCGCCACGGTTTCCTCGAACGGATAGAGGTTCACCACCAGCAGGTCGATCGCGCCAATGTCATGGCTGTCCATCGCAGCGGTATGATCGGGGTTGTCGCGCACGGCCAGCAGGCCGCCGTGGACCATGGGGTGCAGCGTCTTCACGCGCCCGTCCATCATCTCGGGAAAGCCGGTGATGTCGGATACGTCCAGCACATCCAGGCCCGCTTCGCGCAGGGCGCGAGCCGTGCCGCCGGTGGAAACCAGCTGGACCCCCGCTTTCGCCAGCTTTCCGCCCAGTTCGACAATACCTGTCTTGTCGGACACCGAAAGCAGTGCCCGTGTGATCGCAACGTCCGTCATGCTGTGTAATCTATCCCATTCGTTTGAGCAGCCAGGCGAAATTCCCGCCGCCGCGCGAGGCGAATCCCTCTATTACCAACTGCTGTACCGGATGCGGCTTGCCATTGCCATCGACCCACAGGCTCTCTTCGATCTCGAGGCTCTCCGCCCCGGTTGCAAATTGCCACAGGCTGCCATCGGGTAACATCAGGCTGGCACCCTTGCCGCTGTCGGCCAGTGTCGCCTCGACATGGCGACCCAGGTGGAAACGGATGGCGAAAGGCACCTTGCCGTGCTTGCCCTTGCGGCCCGAGGGGACGAGTACGTCCTCCCCGCGCAATTCCTGCCCATCCTCGCGCAGCATCAGGATGCGGCGATGGATCAGGCCAAAACGCGTGGCATAGCCATCATGGCTCGCCTCGATCCGGGTGGCGGAGCCTTTGTCCAGCTTCACCTGCCGCGTGTCGATCTGCACTTCGCCAACGCCCGGGCCAAGCTTGCCGTCGATCAGCACGGCGGTGGAATTGGCATCGCCCAGCACGAGGGTGGAATGGGCTGCCGTCGCGCGCAGGCCCTGCTCGATCCGCACCGGTACCTGGCCGCCAGCCAGCGCCGCACCGCCGCAGTTCACGATCAGGCGATGCTCTGCATGGCTGAATTCCAGCGCCAGCGTGGAGGCGCAGCCGTGCCGGGCGTGGTGGCCCAGCGGCGGCGGCGAACCGTCCACCAGCAGCGTTGCCTTGCGCGCGGTAACGCGCTGGTAGCCCCAGCCGCTCGGCTCTTTCAACGGGCGCGTGCGCACGCCGCTCGCCCCGATCAGGCGCGAAAGGCGCGAAGCCTTGGTCGCGCCGCTGCCCTGCCAATTGCCCAGCCCGCCGTCGCCATGGGTCAGCGCCAGCAGGGGCGGCACCAGCATATGCAGCATCGTGCCCAGCAATTTCGGAGGCTCGCGGCCCGCCGCTTCATAGCAGGCGCGCAAGTCGATCAGATTGGCGATGGCCTGCATCTGCGCATCGGGGCTACGCGATAGCAATCCGCCGTCCTCGCCAACCGCTTCCCCCAGCGCACGGGCGAGACCCGCCTCGCCGTACAGGCGACGCGGCGTGCCTTCGGGCAGCAGCAGTCCCGCAGCGGTGATGGCACACCAGCCGGCAACTTCGCCCAGCCGGTCCTCCGCCTTGCCGACATTGCGATCCAGCCAACGCGCGTTGTCCGACATGGCCGCCAGCGCACGGTGGCGCAACGCGCGATCATTGCCGGAGATCAGCATGGGCGCATGCACCAGCCACGCCAGCAGGCGCAGCCCGACATTCTCCACCTTCCACGCCGGCCCCTTCCCGATGACGGGGTTGGCATCGAACCACGACACCAGCAGCCGCTCCCCCACCTGGCGGCACTGCGGCGGCGAGCCCGATGTGGCCAGATCGCGCAGCCAGGTAAAGCCCTGCACCACCCGCTCGAACGGGGGGCTGAGGTTGCCCAGCGGTCCCATGTCGACCTGCGCGAATGGCGCCTTGACGCCATAGACGTAGAAATGCCCGGCGCGCAGTGCCATTCCGGCGGCGCGGTCACCCTCCAGCGGAGTTGCGACCGTGGCCAGCAGGCGCGGGCGCAGCGGCTTGCGAAAGGGGGCCACGATCGTGCTGTGCGAAACACCCATGCTGAACGCCAGCCGCATCAGCCGCTCCGAAGCAGAAATTGTCGGCGGCGCGAAATCGGTGATTACCAGCGCGCGGCCGCTGGGCAGGTCCCCGGTTGGTTGGGCGGCCGGTTCAGGGACCGGCTCGGCACTCGGCGCGGCCGTGATCAGGTCTTCGCGCGCTTCTTCGCCCAGGGGGATGGCCAGTTGGCCGTTCTTTTCCAGCTTGTCCCGCGCAGCCGCGCCGTCTCCCCTGCGACGGGCCTTGCCCGCAAGCTCGGCCGAGTGCGCGTTCAACGGGCGTCTCCCCGGAGCATCGCGATATTTGAGGCGTAGCAATCAGGCCCGCCCTTGAAGGTGGCGGATCCTGCTACCAGCACATCGGCGCCTGCATCCACGCATAGCCGGGCGGTCTCGGCGTTCACCCCGCCATCCACCTCGATCAGCACGTCGTGCCCGCCCTTGTCGATCGCCTTGCGCACGGCCTCTATCTTGCGCAGTTGCGAATGGATGAAGCTCTGCCCGCCAAAACCGGGGTTCACGCTCATGATCAGCACCAGGTCGATTTCCTCCAGGAGGTAATCGAGCATCTTGGCGGGAGTTGCGGGATTGAGCGAAATGCCCGCCTTGCAGCCCGCCGCCCTGATCGCCTGCACGCTGCGATGCACATGCGCACCCGCTTCGGGATGGACGGTGATGATATCGGCGCCGGCATCGGCGAACGGGTCTATCCACAGATCCACCGGCGACACCATCAGGTGCACATCGAATGTCTTCTTGGTATGCGGTCGCAACGCCTCCACCACGGCCGGGCCGATGGTAAGGTTGGGCACGTAATGGCCATCCATCACGTCCACGTGCACCCAGTCGCAACCGGCTGCATCGATGGCGCGCACTTCCTCGCCCAGCTTCGCAAAGTCGGCGGAAAGTATCGAAGGAGAAATAAGGGGGTGGGCCATAATCAACTTTACGCATTAGAGGTGGGCGAATCGGGTAACAAGCAGCGTCAAGAGTGTTTTCCACCAGTGTTGCGATGCAGCGGCCTTAGCGCGGGATTGCCGGTCGCTTCAGCCCCGGTTCAGTGCGTAATTGGCAAGACTCTGGCAAACAACAGCTATTGTCAGTGAAAATTGCCGGTTTGACCGCCATTTACGATGGCGCGGGCTATTTCTTGACCAAAGGGTTTGAATTTTAATGATTGGGCAAAATCTTCGCATTCTCGCCGTGGCAGCCATCGCGATGGGGCTGAGCGCGCCCGCAAATGCGCAATTCCGCAACGAAATCAGCCATTCGATCACGCCGTGCCAGGGCAGTGGCCCGGCGGTCTGGATACAGGTGGTCAATATCGAAGGCGCCAGCGGCACACTGCGTTTGCAACTGTATCCCGGCACCAGCGCCGACTGGCTGGAAGGCGGTCGCTGGATCAACCGGATCGAACTGCCAGCGCGCAATGGCACCATGCAGGTTTGCATGCCGGTGCCGCGCCCCGGCAATTATGCCATCGCCATCCGCCACGACAAGAACAACAATGGCCGCACCGACATCACCAGCGATGGCGGCGGCATGTCGAACAATCCCAGCATCAATATCTTCAACCTGGGCAAGCCCGGCATCGACAAGACGCGCTTTTCCATCGGCCGCGAAGTGCTGCCGATGACGATCCGCATGCGCTATCTGTAGGGCCTAGTCGCGGCGCTTCCGTTTCCCGCGCCACAGTTTGAAGGCGACCGCGGGAGCTGAAAGGATCGGGTGCTTTTCCCGAAACGGAGTGACTTCGATCTTTTCCCCGGTGTGCCGCTCCACTTTCCACGCCGCATAACGCGCCGCGCCTTCGAATGTGCGGGTGGCCCGCACCAGTCGCGCGATATTAAGTGGCTTGCCCAGCCGTCGGCGCTTTTCCCACCACGCCAGGACATCGCTTCGCTGGGCCACAGTAATGCGCGGGGTCAGGATGTCATCGTCGCGACCGAAGGGAATACCGCCTGCCGCCAGCGCATCGGGCAGCAGGCCGGAGAAGTGATCGGCATTGAGCGACAGGATCGAATCCTCGCGCCCCGGTTTTTCCACGCGGAACTCGGCGCGATAGGTGTTGCGGAACAAGGCGCGCCAATAATCCTTCTCCGCCCCGCTTTCCGGACCCACGGCAACGGCAAGCCGCGCAGCGGTGATGGCCGCGGCTTCTATTGCCGCGCCAATCTGGACGCGCGCCGCATCGTCGCGGCACCACACCAGCGCACTGGGCTGCACGAAGCGCGCCCAGATGGTGGTATCGATCGTCTCGCCCCGCGCGGCCTGGGCAAATTTCGACAGCGTCATGGTGGCGATCTTGGCGCGCAATGTCTCGCCTCTCGTATTCCCATTCGCGGTAGGAAACGGTGGGCCAAAGTCCCTTCTCGGGCTCGCCCTCGGTCAGCACATAGAAATCGAGCACGCCCTCGCGCTAGCCGGTGCGCAGGTTCGATCCGTAGAACAACACGCCCGAGCGCGGGATTCTCATTCGCCAGCCGGGCTGCAAAAGCGTCAACCGCGGGATCCACCGCGCGGGAAAGCGCCGCGTCCGACGCGCGACCGCAGGCTCACGGTACGACGAAGCGCAGCTTCGGCCCGGCGGACAGGCGATATTGTCCGGCAGGAAAGGCTTCGCCATCAAGGATGAAGGGATCGCCGATATCCAGGCCTACCGCGCTATCGCCAAAGGCGTGATAGCCACGCCCGCGCGTGCTGGCGCCGGCCTTGCCGCGGAAGATGGACGGCAGGCTGAACAGCAGGCGGCGACGCGGGTTGTCGATCACCGCGACTTGCAGCGGTTCCTCGATCCCGCGGAACGGATCGAGTCCGGCAGGATATGTCTGCAAGGTCGATGCGAACAGCATATAGCGCTCATCCGCAGGCAAACCGCCGCAATGGGGCAATTCCGTGCCGTCGGAATGCTGGATACGCATCTGTGTACCCTGTCGCCATTTGTTGCCGGCCAGGCCGAACATCGCCTGCGCCACGCTCCAGATCGCGGTGATGGCCACGACGGCGTGGTTGAACGCGCCAAGGTCATGGCTGCGCTGGCCCAGCGCGATGACCTGGTTGAACACGCCTGCACCCATCACGAAACCACGCACCTGCGCGCGATCATCATCGCGCTGGGCAATCACCAGCGGGTGCCGATGCACCAGTCTCGCCGTGTTGCGCGGCAGCAAGCGCGTCGTCGAAAGACCAGTCCGTGGGAATGCCAAGGTCCAGCGCCAGCGCATTGGTCTTGCCGCCGGGCAGCACCATCAGTGTCGGCCATGTGTCGCCGAACACGCCCGCGCCACAGGTCAGCACATCGCGCACGGTGCCGTCACCCCCGTCGATGGCGACATAATCCACGTGCTTCTCCGCAAATTCGGCGAGAATGCCCGCCAATTCGCTGCGACGACGCGGCGTGGCCAGCAGCACGTTGTCACCCAGATCGTCGGCGCCAGCCCGCCCCTCGTTTCGGTGGCTCCGGCTATTGCGGATCAACCCTACCAGCGGGCGGGTGCGAGCGGAGGAGTTTGCAATCCCCTTTTCGGCGCGCGGAATCGCATCGACTTGCGGCAAGCGCTCGAAGAGATGAATGCTTCCGTCCATAACCTGCTCGCCTTAAACATGAGGCCGCGCCAAATGCTACGGTTTTCGCTTTTCTTGCGCCAACTGGCCGCGCCAACAGGTACAGGTTGGCAACAAGTTAGGCGGACAATGTCTCTATCGCGCCACAGGTTGCGCCAGTTTCTGTGATGCAGAAACGCCAGATGGGTGGCATAAGACCGTTTTCAATCATCGCGGGAGTGCCATGCAACCAGGCGCTTCCCGCCCAACCATATCCGGGGACTGTCATGCTGACCGAGGAACTATTGGGCGCTGCCCGTTCGCACCAGGGGGCCATCACCGCCCTGCGCCGCGCCATCCATGCCGAGCCCGAACTCGGCCTCGATACCCCCAAGACGCTGGCCAAGGTAAAACAGGCGCTGGCCGACCTGCCGCTGGAATGGCGCGAAGGCCCGTCCTGCACCGGCGCGGTTGCGGTGCTGAAAGGCGCCTCGACAGGACGCCGAGTGCTGCTGCGGGGCGATATGGACGCCCTGCCGATGGACGAGCATTCTGGACTGGACTTCGCATCGCAGATCCCTGGCCGGATGCACGCCTGCGGCCATGATGCCCACACCGCCATGCTGGCAGGCGCCGCGCGCGTGCTGGCCGCACGGCAGGATAGCTTGGCAGGCGAGGTGCAATTCATGTTCCAGCCCGGTGAAGAAGGCTATCACGGCGCGCGCTTCATGCTGGAAGACGGGCTGATCGATCCGCTGCCCGATGCCGCCTTTGCCCTGCACGTATGGCCCAATGCCCCCCACGGCCGCCTGGAAGGCCGCGCCGGTGCCATGCTCGCCTCCGCCGACCAGCTGGAAATCACCGTGCGCGGCAATGGCGGCCACGCCTCCATGCCATACGACACGCTCGACCCCATTCCCGTTGCCGCCGAAATCGTGCTGGCCCTGCAGAGCATGATGACGCGGCGCTTCGATGCTTCCGAAGCTGCGGTTGTCTCGGTCACGAAGATCGACGCGGGCTCCGCGCACAACATCATCCCCGACTTTGTCGACATGAAAGGCACCATTCGCACGCTGTCGCCAGAGCGGCGCAAACTCATCCGCGAGACCATTACGCGCGTGGCCGAGAATGTGGCCCGCGCGCATGGCTGCGAAGCGGAAGTTTGCTTTATCGACGGCTTCCCGGCCACCATCAACGATGCCCGCGCCGTTGCGCTGGGCAAGTCCGTTGCAACCGGGCTTGGCGGAGAGAACCCCTGGGCCGATCGCCCTGCCCCCACCATGGGCGCGGAGGATTTCTCCTACGTGCTGGAAAAGGTGCCGGGCGCGATGTTCTTCCTGGGCGCGGCCGCCGAGGGGGTAGACTGGAAAGGCTGCTGCGGCCTGCATTCCAGCCGCATGGTGCTGGATGAAAGCGTCATGCCGCGCGGCAGCGCCTTCCTGGCCGGCTGCGCCCTGCAATTCCTGGAGAACGGCTGGGAGTAGCTTTTGTCTTGGCGGGAGCCATAAGCATTGCTAATCGCCCGCCTCACAAGCACCCGTAGCTCAGCTGGATAGAGCGCTGCCCTCCGAAGGCAGAGGCCACAGGTTCGAATCCTGTCGGGTGCGCCAATATTTTCAATGGAACTGGCGCAGCGTAATTCTTTCCGTACGGAAAGGAGGGGCGCGGGCAGCTACATTTCGTGGGTAGTTTCGTCGTCTTCAAAGCCCTGGCTTACCCAGAGCTTATCGGTTCTGAATATAGGGAGACATTCAGCTCCTTGGCATCTCGGTCACTTTACGATCCGGCGCAATCTCAGCCAGCAGATTGTAGCGACATCCGCCTATTCAACGTTCTAAACAGCGATTCGGCCACCATTGCCTGGATGATCCGCGTCCGCTGGGGATGTGACTGAGCGAATGGGATATCCCCTTGCTGATAGGAAGCTATTCGATTGGCGAAATACGAAGACGGTGGGGTATCGAACTGATCGTTGAGGGCCTTATCAAGGGTCCATGCGGAGATGTCGAAAGCTACGCAGTAATCTGTCCATAACATGTCATTCATTGGCCGGGCAGCCCGGTGACAGTTAACGCTGAATTCTTGTGCTCCAGCCAAACCCAACTCGCTATGGACGCGTGCAAAGTCCTCGACCGCAATGGCGACTTTCGCCTTGAATTCCTCATCGGTCGGAACTCGATCAACCCTGCCATCGCTACCTGCGATTGTCGCAATCGGGGAAGAGCTGTTGGGGTCATCCAATCTGACCCGCACCTCTGGAACAAAAGATGCGTTATTGTCTCCGAATGCGTTAGTCGCAGACTTGGACATTGCTACGCTTTCTTCGCGATCCGTCACACCCACAATCGCTGATACAAATGTCGCCGCGATTACCACCCCCAGGACGGCGCGAACGATCGCGAACGTAGGCGTTTTGCCAATGTGCCCTGTTTTCCTGGATGGAGGTGTTCGACGTTGTGGAGGCGATGGCCGTGGTGGTCTTGCTGACGGAGGCGCAACTTTATTGGCCCTCAGCGTATCGTAAGCGGCCCGTCGTGCCGGATTCCGCAAACATCGGTAGGCTTCATTCAGGTCCTGAGCCTGGTGGACCGCATCCGAACCACAGTTAGCATCCGGATGATACTTTCGCATCAGCGCCTTGTAAGCCGCCGCAACAACCTCCGACTCCGCCAATGGGGAAATGCCGAGAGTTTTATAATGGTCTTGCAACTGCCCCTCCCCAATTGTGTCGCCCGCTGCATTGATTTAACTGTGCTAAGCTTGGCATCACCCCACAGGCAACACGTGAGACTACTGAGACGCTTCCCTCAACCGCAACCTCGCATCAAATCCACAGTTTCCTTCAAATGGCGCGCAGCTTTCAACGTCTCAGCTATTAGCCGCTATGCTTATGGCCTGTCTGATTTCCTTGGGCGCGCCGCATCGGTCCGTTGCCGTGTCAGCCGCCCTCTTCCCGGTCCGCATGGAAACGGTATGAAATGCCGGGCAGGACGAAACGGGACGTATCAAGTCTGAGAAGTCAGGTTCTGTGCGGGTTCTGCTTCCCGATAGCGTCGGAGACTACCGCGTTTCCCTGCACTCCGAAGGCAAGGGCTACAGGATCGAATCCTGTCGGGTGCGCTGTTCTTCAGTTACATTGCGCTGGGCAATTGCAGCATCTCGGTGCCGTCTTCCTTGAAGACCCGTACGTTGAAGCCGCCGCGGCGGCCATCGCGCAAGGGATAATAGCCGACCGAGATCTTCTCGCCCGGCGCCAGGGTACGGCGCGACCACCCGGCGCGGCTGAGGTGGTTGGGGCTCATCCCCTCGAACGCCCAACGGCGGCCCTGTTCATCGCGGGCGTAGATAAAGGTGTGCGGATTGGTCCAGACCCAGCGCTCCACCGTCATGTCGGCGATGCGGGTTTCGGTCCCCCATTCGAACATGGCGGTGGAATGGTGCGCCGAACCGGGCACGCTCATCGCTGCAAGAACGGCAAGCGCTGCAACGACGGCAAGTCCGATGCGGCGGATCGAGAAGGTGGTCATGGCATCGCTCTCCAAAAGCAGGCAGCGCAACTTGTGATGCTTGCCTGAGCCTTGGATGCATAATGCCAGCAAGAACCGGACAAAATCAACCCGGAGCTTGACTCGGCTCGGCAAACCGCAGCAACCAATGGGAAACACAGTCAAGTTGGTGGAGAGGAATTGGCGATGACAAGACAGGCAGGACTTGCGCGGGCAGCGGCGCTGCTGGCACTGTCGGTATCGGGCGTCGCGGCAGTTCCGGCTTCTGCGCAGAACGGGGAGTTCTCCGCGCCGCGCGCAGAGCAGTATGCGCAAGTAACCGGCTGGCCCGATTTCACCGGCGTCTGGAACCCCGACTGGTCGATCCTGTTCGGGCGTGACGGGCGCGTTCCGGCCCGCCCGGAACTGACGCCGCAGGCACAGGCCGACTACGATGCCTTCCTGGAACGGCAGGAGCGCGAAGGTGTGGACCAGTTCCTGCAGGTCAATTGCATTCCGCCCGGCATGCCCGGCATCATGCGCCAGCCCTATCCCATCGAATTCCTGTATTCGCCCGGCCGGGTGACGGTGTTTGCCGAAACCTATTCGCAGGCACGGCGCATCTATGTGAATCGCGATCGCGACCTGCCCGAAGATCCCGATCCTCTGTTCAACGGCACTTCGGTGGGCTTCTGGGAAGGCGACATGCTGGTGGTGGATACGGTGGGCTTCAATCCCTACGTCACCTTCCTGGCCGGCGTCACACCGTCAGACGACATGCGTATCCACGAGCATTTCTGGCTGGATGCCGATGGCGTGCTGTGGCTGGAAACGACGATCACCGACCCGCAAGTCCTTGCCAGACCATTCGTGCAGACGCTGGCTTATTCGCGTCAACCCGACTGGGAAATCCGCGAATATGTGTGCAATGAAAACAACCGCCTGGTGGATGACGAGAACGGCGCCAATGTCGATCTCGGGCTGGAGGCGGAGGACGATCCTTTCGGGCCTCCCGCGGAGGAGTAGGGCCAAGCACCCGCATCGCTAACCGATTGGCAACCAGCTCTGCGCTATGCGCGGGATATGAACGCACCTTCGCTCAATTTCGGATCCTTGCAATCCCGCGCCACCGTCAATGCCAGCAGCACCAGCATGCGCTGGGCGGCACTGGGAGAGGCAGGACAGGTGGTGGCCATGCTGGCCGGGCTGGAGGCCGAAAGGCCGAGCAAGGACGTTCGCAATTTTCCCGCGCTGATTCGCGATGCCGAGAAATGGCGGCGCGACCTTGCCGATCGTGGCTGTGCAGATCTGGCCGCCGTGATGGAGCCGGGCATCTCCGCGCTGCTGGCGATCAATGCACGCGGTGCCGACTGCAAGCCCGCCGCCCTTGCCCTGTGGCGCGAATTCGTGACAGCGCGCGACGCCATGCTTGCCCTGCTGCCGCCCAGCGGCCAGTTGGGCCCGCGCCGGAGCGCATAGGCGATAGCGTAAAATCGACCGGAGCGGGCTTGACCGTGTTCGCTTTTCGTTCCAGTTTTGCAACATGGCCAATTCGCTGATCAAAACCCCCGCATCCGATTTGTCGGACGACCCCGCAACCGATCCCATTGTCCTGCGCTCGCGCGCCGTGTGCCGGGGCATTGGCCGCCTGTTTGCGCGCAACAACATCTGGGCGCTGCCCGAAATGCCGCTGCGCAATGGCCGCCGGGCAGACCTGATGGGCATCGACGCCAAGGGCAAGATCGTAATCGTCGAGGTGAAAACCGCACGGGGGGACTTGCTGGGCGATGGCAAATGGCCCGACTATCTCGATTTTTGCGACCGGTTCTACTGGGGCCTGCCACCTGAACTGGACCGCGCCTGCCTCGACAGCCCCGATTTCAAGCCCGAATGCTGCGGTGTGATCGTAGCCGACGAATATGACGCCGAGATCGTCCGCCCTGCCCCCAGCCATCCGCTCGCCGCCGCGCGTAGGCGTGTGGAGGTGGAGCGCCTCGCCCGCACTTCGCTACGCCGCCTGCTTGTTTCGGCAGACCCGCATTGTAACAGCTGGGGTGCTGAACTGGCGGGCTGAAGGCTGGGCTGCCGAGCTGAAAAGGGTTCTCGAACCTTTCGCAAACCTTGCGCAAACCCACCGTTCCCTCTCGCCAGCCATGCTGCGATACGGCATAAGCACGGCAAATGTTTCTCGCCATTACCCTTTCCGCCCTTGCCATGACGGCAATCGTGGCCGTGCGATACCTGCTCACCAGTGGCGGCTTTGCCTTTGCAACGCGCGTGGTGCGGCCCGGCCTTTATGACGGCTTGAATCCGCAGATCCGCAAGGAAATGGCGTGGTCGCTGGTTTCGGCGGCGATTTACGGCGTGCCTGCCGGGGTCGTGGCCTGGGGCTGGCAGGAACTTGGGTGGACGCTGATCTACACCGATCTTGCCGCCTATCCGCTATGGTACCTGCCGCTGTCGCTGTTTCTCTACCTCTTCGCGCATGACACCTGGTTCTACTGGACGCATCGCTGGATGCACCGGCCCAAATGGTTCCGCATTGCCCATGCCGTGCACCATGCCAGCCGCCCGCCCACCGCATGGGCCGCGATGAGCTTTCACCCGATCGAGGCGCTGACGGGCGCTATCGTGATCCCCGCGCTGGTGTTTTTCATTCCGGTTCACGTCGGCGTACTGGGCCTGGTCCTGGGCATCATGACGCTGATGGGCGTCACCAATCACATGGGCTGGGAAATGTTTCCAAAATGGCTTGTTCATTCCCGCGTAGGGAATTGGCTGATAACAGCCAGCCATCACCAGCGGCATCATGACGAATATCGCTGCAATTATGGCCTCTACTTCCGATTTTGGGATCGCTTGTGCAAAACAGATCGCGGGCTGGCAAAGCCCTGACATTCCTTTTCGTCGCCGGTTCCGCAGTGGCGCTGGCTACTCCTGCAGGCAATTTGTCGGCGCGGCCGGCGGGTGCGCAGGTGGTGGTGGAAATAACCAACATGCGCAATCACGATGGCGTGGTGCGCGCCTGCATGACGCGCGATGCGGATCGTTTCCCTCGCTGCCAGGGTTCCTCGCAGGGCTATCGCGTCGTTGTTCCCGCCGGTCAGGCCACCACCTTGCGGTTCAACGATGTTGCACCCGGCACCTATGCCATCGCCCTGCTGCATGATGAAAACGACAATGGTAAAGCGGACCGCGTGCTGGGCATGATGCCGCGCGAAGGCTTCGGCTTCTCCAATGATGCGCCTGTCAACATGGGGCCGCCCAGCTTCACCGAGGCCGCGATCACTGTCGGCGCAGCATCGCTGCACCAGACGATCCGGATGCGGTACATGCTTTGATTAATCACGTTTTGGGAGGGCAATCTCCCGGAAATCACCGCTAAGTTCCGCACAACTTCACCAAATTTTTACCAAAAATCGCCAAAGGTGTCTTTGCTAAAAGGACATAGGGAAGGCGATTTCGGCATGGACACATTGCGCGGCAATTTCGGAGCGCTCGACACGGCGGACCTCGGACCGGGGCTCGATTCGATCGAAGACGAGCACGACGAAGCGGTGGACCACAGTCCTCCACCAGCCATTGGAACAGACGAGCGCCGGATGCAGGTGCGTGCCTACAACTTCTGGGCCAGCCTGCTCGACGATCGCAATTTTCCTGCGATCGAAGACCTCGATCCCGAGGCGCTGCCCGATTTCGGACCCAACAGCGTGCTGCTGGACTTCTCGCGCGGGATGGAAAACCCGGAGGTCGCCTACCTCGGCAATCGCCTGGCGCAGGAATGCGACGCCAGCGACGACAATATCGAACAGCTTTCCGATGTGCCCGCGCGATCGCTGCTCAGCCGCATTACCGACCACTACATGCAGATCATCGCCAACCAGGCTCCGATAGGTTTCGAAGCCGAATTCGTGAACCAGCGCGGCACGACCATCCTCTATCGCGGCATATTGCTGCCCTTCTCCAGCGACGATGAAAGCATCGATTTCATCTACGGTGTCATCAACTGGAAAGAGATGGCCGACACGCATATGGCAGACGAATTGCTGCTGGAAATCGACCAGGCACTGGACAATGACGGCGACCAGAACGATTTCGAGGTCGAGGACGAGCAACCGCGCCGTCCCGAACCGGACGAGATTGTCGATTGGGCCGATGGCCCCGCCAGCCTGTCTGTGGCCATGTCCGTTGACTTGCCCGAGCCTAGCTTTGGCGCGAACATTGCAGACATCACAGAAGCAAGCGCGAGCGCGCAGATAGAGCCTGCGGACATGGGCCTGGCCGACTGGCTCGCTGCTGCACGGGAAATGGCGCAGACCGCCCGGAACAGCGAAGAACGCACGCGCGCCTCGCTCTACGAAGCGGTATCGCGCGCCTATGATTTCGCCATCGCGGCGCTGGAATCTCCGCAGGAATTCAACGAGCTGCTGGAAGATTCCGGCCTCACCATGCAGGAACGCGCACCGATGACGCCGGTGGTGAAGCTGGTATTCGGCGGGGATTACGACAAGACGCGCCTTACCGAATACGCCGCCGTCCTGAGCTGGGCAAAGCGTACAGAAGTCGCCCGCGGCGCACTGGCGGATCACCTGAAGAATGCCGAGGGCGGGCTGAAGGGCATTATCGTCGCCGAACGCGCTTTCCGGCGCGAGCAGGATGGCAAGCCCGTTGCGCCCAAGCCGGACGGCCCGAAGAAATCGCTGATCCGCAAACTGCGAGCCATGGAGCCGCGACGGTTCGAATCGCTTGGCGGCGAGGGCGAGGAATTCGGTCTTGTCATGATTCGCCGTACCGAAAGCGGCGATGTGGTGATGCTGGGCGAAGTGCCCGCCAGTGCCGCGCTGATCGAAAAGGCCGCGCGCGAATTGCTCGACTGACACCGCTTTTCGAGACGGAACCTTAGGCTTGCCGGACGGGTTGGGGAAAGACATGCCATTTTTCCCGACCCGGCCGCTTCGCATCCAGCCCTATTTCGGCCATCGCAGCCGCTCACGGCTGGTCGTTTCGGCCCGCGCGTTGCGCGTTGCCGACGTGAAATTCGAAGAGCAGACCGGTCTTGCCGCAATCGGCACCATGCTGGGCCAGTTCATCAGTCATGAAGTCGAAGGCGTGGGCGTCACCCTTGTCATCGAAGGCGAGGATGGCCCCCTGTTGTCCCACCGGGTCGAAAGCGACAGCGAAGGCTTCGTGCATATCGATGTGCCACTGGAGCCGGAGTGGGACCTGCCCGCGCAACCGACATGGGAAATTGCCCAATTGCATTGGGATACCGAAAATGGCGGGCAGCAAGTCGATGCCCATATCCTTGCACCCGGCATGGATGGCAGGCTTGCGGTGATCTCCGACATCGATGATACGATTATCGAGACCGGCATTACCGGCGGCATCGGTTCGGTCGCCAGGAACTGGAAGCGGGTTTTCGCCCGGATGCCGGGCCAGCGCACGATCGTGCCGGGGGCAGACACATTCTACAACGAGCTCGGCGACGCGGCGCAGGCCGACGGCCGCAAACTGGCGAAAGAGCATATGGCCGCGACAAGGCGACCCTTCTTCTACGTATCATCCAGCCCCTGGAACCTGTTTCCCTACCTCGTCGCGTTCCAGAGGATGCGCGGGCTGCCGCTTGGCCCGATCAAGCTGCGCGACTGGGGACTTAACCGGCAGACCTTCGGCAAATCCAGCCACGGCGGCCACAAGACCGATGCGATCTTCGGTATCATGGAAATGTATCCCGACATGCATTTCGCCCTGATCGGCGATGACACGCAGGGTGACTTTCCGGCGTTTGCCCAAGTTGTTGAACGCTTCCCCGACCAGATTGCCGCTGTCTTCATGCGCACAGTCTCTGCCGAAGGCTTCTCGCCGGAAGAGGAAGCGAGCATCGCCATGATCCAGGATACCGGCATTCCCCTATGGATGGGCGATGATTACGCCACGGGCCTCGAATTCCTGCGCGCCAACGGCTTCACGCCCAGCGGAGAGACGCAGCAGATCGTCAAAGCGGTAGAGCGCGTGGACGAAGGCGATGGCGCCGCTCCCTCTGCCGCCGAGCCACAGGCATAAATCTTCAGTTCCGGTTCATGGCGTGAACCGTTAGGCTGGCGGTCAGACACCATGGCTATGCTCAAGATCTCGATCGCGCGGCTACTGGCCGCATTCGCCGCTTTCGCCCTGACGGCTCAGCCCGTCATGGCGCAAAGCATCAGCGTGCTGCGCGATGCCGAAACCGAAGCGCTGCTGCAGGACATGATCGATCCGCTGGCAGAGGCCGCCGGGCTTGGCGAGGGCTCGGTGGAAATCGTGCTGGTGAACGATGGCTCGATAAACGCTTTCGTCGCTGGCGGGCAGCGTATCTTCGTCCATTCCGGGCTTATCAATGCCGCCGACCACGCCAATGAGGTGGAAGGGGTGCTGGCGCACGAACTGGGCCATATCACCGGCGGCCACATCAATCGCTTTTCCGAAGGCGTGGGCAACGCCTCGAAGATCAGCCTGCTCACCACCCTTCTGGCCGTGGGCGCGGCGCTTGCCGGTGGCGGCGAAGCGGCGATGGGAGTCATGGCGGCAGGACAGCAGGCGGCGATGGGCAGTTTCCTTGCCTTCAGCCGCGTGCAGGAGGCCAGCGCCGACGCCGCAGGCGCGCAGTTCCTTTCCGATGCCGGCGTCAGCGGACGCGGCAGCCTGGCGTTCTTCGAAAAGCTGCAAAGCTATGAATTCCGACGCAATATCAACCAGAACCAGGATCGCGAATATTCGCGCACCCACCCGCTATCAGGCAATCGCATCGCTCGCCTGCGGGAGGAATATGTGGTCGACCCGGCGTGGGATGCCCCAACCGATCCGGTGCTGGAAGCCCGCTTCCAGCGGGCCAAGGCAAAGCTGTTTGGATATCTTGCCACACCGGAACGCACGCTGATCGCCTATCCCACCTATATGACCGGCGCTCCCGCCCGCTATGCCCGTGCCTATGCCTACCACCAGTCCGCCAAGGTGGATGAGGCGCTGGAAGAAGTGAATGCACTGATCGCGATGGAGCCGGACAATCCCTATTTTCTCGAGTTGAAGGGCCAGATCCTGCTCGAATCCGGCCGGGTCGAGGAAGCGCTCCCGGCCCTGCGGCAGGCAACAACGCTAACTGGGTCCAACCCGCTGATCGCCACCTCCCTTGGTCACGCGCTTATCGCAACCGAAGACCCCGCCTATCTGGACGAAGCGGAAAGCGTGCTGCGCGCTGCGGTGGGCCGCGACCATGAGAATCCCTTCGCCTGGTATCAGCTGGGCGTGGTCTACGGCCAGCGCGGCGACATTCCCCGCGCCCGGCTGGCGAGCGCGGAACAGCTCGTCATGCAGGGCAATCCGCAGGCCGCGCTGCTGAATGCGCAAGCCGCCGAAAACAGCCTGCCCACAGGCTCTGCCGACTGGATACGCGCGCAGGACGTCGCCTTGCAGGCCCGCGGATTGCTTGAACGCCAGCGGGATCGCAACTAAGCCTGTGTGATGCGCTGGATCATCACCCTTTGTATCGCCCTTGTCGCCGGTTTTGCAGGCGCAGCAGCCTGGGATTATACAGGCCTCGGGCCAGACCGCACGCGGGAGGCACTGCTCGCCAATCCTGAAATTCTGCCAGAGGCGATGCAGGAATTGCAGCGCCGCGACATGCTGGCGCGGATAGAGCCGTTGCGCGACGAACTGGAAGCGCCGTTTCCCGGCGCCGTTCTGGGCAACCCCGATGGCGAAATCACTCTGGTGGAATTCACCGATTACGCCTGCGGCTATTGCCGGCAGAGCCTCGAGCACGTGCAGCAGGTGATCGCCGCCCATCCGGATGTGAGAGTGGTGATTCGCGAATACCCCATCCTTTCGGCAGGCAGCGCCGATGCCGCGCGCATGGCCCTGGCCGCGGCGGAACAGGGCCGTTTCGAGCAGTTTCACAACGCCATGTTCGCCGCCGAAAACCTCTCCGCGGAAAACATAGAGCAGGCGGCCCGGCGATCGGGCATCGATCTGGCGAAGGCGAGGGCTTCCATCGACGCTGGCCTTTTCGAGGGCCAGTTGCAGAACAACATGTTCCTCGCGCAGAACATGGGCGTGAGCGGAACCCCCGCCTGGGTGGTGGGCGACCAGGTGCTTTCGGGCGCGGTCGGGCCGGACACCCTGGGCGCGGCAATCGACGAGGCTCGCGATTCCTGAGGCGAAACGCCTCGAACGGGAGCCGAAACCCGCATCCGGCCCGCAGCCAAAGGGCGACAGTGAGAGTATGATGAGCGGCATGAGCGTATTGCCCATCAGTCCGCGGCCATTCTTTGCCGACAAGAACAAGGCGTTCTGGCGCCTGCAGATGCTGGGCTGGGGCGGAGCGGTGGTGTTCCGTTCGGCGACCGTTATCGCCAACGAACGCCCGCTGGACTTCCTCATCACCGTCCTGATCGGCGCGATTGCCGGATTCTCCATCAGCACCGTGCTCTCGGTCGTCTATTCCAACCTCATCAATCGCAGCCCGCTGGTCACCTGGACCTCGACCGCCTTCGTGTTGCTGGTGGCCGTCGCCGTCTCGGCCTTCGTGAACGCCTGGACCATCGACGTGTACCAGGGCGGCAGCGAGGCCAGTTTTCTCCAGCTCATGCTCGGCGTTGCCTATATCGACATGACGCTGCTGGGCGCGTGGTCGGCCTTGTATTACGCGATCAACTTCTTCCTGCAGGTGGAACAGCAGGCCGACCGTCTGGAACGGCTGGAGACGCAGGCCACCAGCGCACAACTGGCCATGCTGCGCTACCAGCTCAACCCGCACTTCCTGTTCAACACGCTGAATTCGATCTCCACACTCGTGCTGCTGGGCGAGACAAGGCCCGCCAATGCCATGCTGACCCGCCTGTCCAGCTTCCTGCGGCACACGCTGGTCAACCAGCCAGGCGGCAAGGTTACCGTGGCGCAGGAGGTAGAGACGCTGAAGCTTTACCTCGACATCGAACGGATGCGCTTCGAAGAGCGGCTGCGCACCGATTTCCGGGTGGATGACCTGGCTGCACGCGGGCGCATCCCGTCATTCCTGCTCCAGCCGCTGGTCGAGAACGCGATCAAATACGGCGTGTCGGCGCAGGAAGAAGGCGCCCGCATCAGCCTTTCCGCGCAGGTGATCGGTAATATGCTGCGGCTGATCGTGTCCGACACCGGGCCGGGATTGCAAGGTACACAGCGTAATGCTGAAACGCTGGCTGCAACGCCATCGTCCACCGGCGTTGGCCTCGCCAATATCCGTGATCGACTGGCGCAGGCCTATGGCGAGGACAGCCGCTTTGAAATCGAAACCCCGCCCGATGGCGGTTTTACCGTGATTATCGAACTGCCTTTCGAAGAGGGCGAGCCCGAGGAAGACCCGCGCGATCTCGCGAAACTTCCCCGCCGCTCGACCGTTTCAAGCACCGGGGCAGTGAACCCATCCCAAAGTGACGGAATTTCCGTCCCAGCCCCCAGAACCGGAGCCACCGCATGAGCATCCGCACGATTGTCGTCGATGACGAAAAACTGGCCGTACAGGGCCTGCTACTGCGCCTCGAGCCGTTCAGCGATATCGAGGTGATCGAAACCTGCGCCAACGGGCGCGAGGCTATCCGCGCGATCAAGACGCAGAAGCCCGATCTGGTCTTCCTCGATATCCAGATGCCTGGTTTCGACGGCTTTTCCGTCGTGAAAGGCGTGATGGATGTCGATCCGCCGCTGTTCGTCTTCGTCACCGCCTATCAGGAACACGCCATCCGCGCCTTCGAAGCCAATGCCGTGAATTACCTGATGAAGCCGGTGGACGAGGACAAGCTGGCCGACACCATCGAACGCGTACGCCAGCGCCTTGCCGAAATGCGCTCTGCCGAGGAGGCCGAGAAGCTGAAGGACGTGCTGGCCGAAGTCAGCCCCGACAGCCTTGAAACACTGGGCGATGAAGGCGATGCCACGGGTCGCTACGAAAAGATGATCAACGTGAAGGATCGCGGCCAGATCTTCCGTGTCGATGTCGATACCATCGAACATATCGAGGCCGCAGGCGACTACATGTGCATCTACACGGGCGACAATTCGCTGATCCTGCGCGAGACGATGAAGGATCTCGAGCGACGGCTGGACCCCAAGAATTTCCAGCGCGTGCACCGGTCGACCATCGTCAACCTTGACCAGGTGCGGCAGGTGAAACCGCACACCAATGGCGAATGCTTCCTGGTGCTGGACTCGGGCGCGGAAGTGAAGGTTTCGCGCAGCTACAGGGATGTGGTCGCGCGGTTCGTGCATTAGTTTGCTTTGCGAACCCGCCTCCGCGGGTTCGTCCTCACTAGACGCGCAGCATGCTGCGCCCGCTCCGGGCGGGCGTTCGCCCTTGCGGTCGCTGCGCGACCGATGCAGGGGGTAAACCATGACCGAATTCAAACTCGAAGGCTTCGACCTCCAGCAATTCGTCCGTGACACGCTCGCAGAGGACCTTGGCGAAGGTCTTCCGGGCGGCGGCACCGATGTTACGGCCAGCAGCGTGATCCCTGCCGATGCGCGGTTCCAGGGCGTGATGGACAGCCGCGATCCCATCACCGTGGCGGGGCTGCCTGTCGCCGTAGCCTTCTTTCGCCATCTCGACCCGGATATGCAGATCGATATTCTGGTGGAGGAGGGCGCGCAGGTCGGTCCCGGTACGGACCTGATGCGCCTTTCCGGCAATGCCCGCGCCATGCTGACGGCAGAGCGCAGCGCGCTGAACACCGTGCAACATCTGTCCGGCATTGCCACGCTGGTGCGCCAGTATGTCGATGCGATGGACAATCCCGCTTGCACGCTGCTCGACACGCGCAAGACCATTCCGGGCCTGCGCCATATCGAGAAATACGCGGTGCGCATGGGCGGCGGCAGCAACCACCGCATGGGCCTGTGGGATGCGGCGATGATCAAGGACAACCACATCCTCGTCGCCGGTGATGTGGGCGAGGCTGTGCGCCGCGCGCGCGATGCGGGTGTGCAGAACATCATTTGCGAGGTGGACCGGCTGGACCAGATCGAGCCCGCGCTGGCCGCAGGGGCGGACCATATCCTGCTCGACAACATGAGCCCTGATACCCTGCGCGAGGCCGTGGGCATGATTGGCGATCGGGCAAAGACAGAGGCCAGTGGCGGCATCAATCTCGATACGATCAAGGCCAAGGCGGCAAGCGGGGTGGATTATGTTTCCGTCGGCCGCCTGACGCAAAGCGCGCCCGCCGCCGATATCGGGCTGGATTTTACCGTCGAATGAAGCGGGCCATCGGTCCAAGGCCCTGGCCCATCCAATTCTTCGCCGCAATTCTCGTTTTGCACGGGCTTTGGGGGCTGATGAGCGGGCTTGTATCACTCGATGAAGCCGCTGCTGGGCTCGCGCTATTCGCGCCCTGGATCGACTGGGACAGGGACCGTACCATAATCGCCCTGTCCGCAAGCTTCACGATCGTCCTCATTCCAGTGGTGGCCATCTGGTTTTTCGCAAGCCGGATTGCCCGATTCCTGCTCTCGGCCCTTGCGTTGCTGGCGCTCCCCACGGCGTTGGGGGCGGTCTGGGTCTTGTTGACCGGCAGGTCGGATGACTGGAGCATTGTCGTAGATGCGCTGGTCACGCCTTTTGCTGTTGGCTTGCTATACACGCCGGAGGCAAGGCACTGGCTCAGGACCAAGGGAGCAAGAACAGCCGATGCATTTGCCTAGATGGGTCTCGTGTCTTTTCGCTTTTGCAGTCTTGCCAGCTACGGTCCACGCGCAGGCTTACCAGTGCCGCATCCCCTCCGGCCCCGTTTCCCTGCCGCCCGTTCAGCGCGACGGGCCGGTGCGAGAAACGCCCGTGCGCGGCTATACGCTGGCGCTCAGCTGGAGCCCCGAATTCTGCCGCTTCCGCGATGACGAGCCGCGCCACGCGCGCCAGTGCGGCGGGCGCGCAGGGCGCTTTGCCTTTATCGTCCACGGCCTCTGGCCAGAAAGCGGCCCCGGTCGCTGGCCGCAATGGTGCCCCACGCGCCGCCAGCCCAGCGCCGACGCTCTGCGCCGCTCCATGTGCATGACGCCCGACACCCCGCTGCTGGCCCGCCAGTGGAGCAAGCACGGCTCCTGCATGACGCCAAACCCCGACGCCTATCTGCGCGTCACCCGCATCCTCTGGAACAGCCTGCGCTGGCCCGACTTCGATCGCCTCTCCCGCCGCGATGGGCTGACTGCGGGCGATGTGCGCACAACCTTTGCCGAGGCGAACCCCTATTGGGATGCGGAGGACGTGGGGCTGGTTGTGAACGAACGCGGCTGGCTGCGCGAAATGCGCCTTTGTTACGGCGCGGATTTCATGCCCACCGCCTGCGATGCGCAGCGGTTTGGTCCCTCCGACGCACAAGAAGTGCGCATCTGGCGGGGGCTTTAGGGCCCCAGTCCAACGGAGGTTGTGAAGGATCTATGATCGCAAATTCGAACTCGAAGTCATCCGCCACCAAGCGAGAGAGAACGCATTCTACGGAGCCTGAATTCTCTTGGCTTAGCGGGAAGTATACAAAATGGGGGCGCCCTCCCGGCACAGATGCGATCTGAAAGTCTCGGCCGCCACAATCATAGAGCAGCTCGCCTGCAAGGGTCGCGGAACGACCCAATTCTCCGCTAGGCTGATCCTGCCCATTCTCAGCAGGCTCTACGATTCTAAGCGTGGCCTCCAGTTTTGGCTCTGGTTGTTTAGCAATCAGTGGGAGCCAATAGATCGCATATCCTAGCGCCAGTCCCAGAGCGAACCAAATGAGTTTGATTCGCCTCATCGCCGCCGCTCCGCAAAAAACCGTCGCAGCAGTTCCGCCGCTTCGCTTTCACCAAGCCCCGAATACACTTCTGGCCGGTGAAGGCATTGCACCTGCTGGAACACCTTTGCGCCATGCTCCACCGCGCCGCCCTTGGGGTCGCTCGCGGCGTAATACAGGCGCGCCAGCCGGGCGTGGCTGATTGCGCCTGCGCACATCGGGCAGGGCTCCAAGGTGACATAGAGATCGCAGCCGGTCAGGCGTTCATCCCCCAGCGCCGCCGCCGCAGCGCGAATCGCCACCATTTCGGCATGGGCCGTGGGGTCTTGCTTGGTGCGGGTCAGGTTGTGTCCTTCACCCACCACGGTTCCATCCTTGACCACCACCGCGCCAACGGGCACTTCACCCGACGGCAGCGGCTTCCTGCGCCAGTTGCAGGGCGCGGCGCATGGGTTCGGGCTGGGGCCAACGGGTCATGCACGTCGTGCTAATGCCATGCAGACGGCGCGGCAATGGGGCGCAGATTGCTTGACGAATCTGTAGGCGCCCTGTAAGCGCGCGCCTTTCCCAGCCCAAAAGCTGTACCGAACAACCGTTTCAAACGAGAGATTTCGTCATGTCGCGCATTTGCGAACTTACCGGCAAGGGCCGCCAGGTCGGCCACAATGTCAGCCACGCCAACAACAAGACCAAGCGCGTCTTTCTGCCCAACCTGCAGAACGTCACGCTGATCAGCGAAAAGCTGGATCGCAGCTTCAAGTTCCGCGTCTCCACGCACGGGCTGCGTTCGGTTGAGCACAATGGCGGTCTCGACAACTGGCTGCTGAAGACCAAGAGCGAAAAGCTCTCCACCCGCGCCCAGCGCGTGAAGCGTGAGCTGAAGAAGGCCGTGGCCGGCTCCGAAGCCGCCTGAAGCCGTTTCACAGCAACGAGTTTCAAAAGCGCGTGAGGTTCATTCCTCGCGCGCTTTTTCGTGCGCGTCGTCCGCATCCTCTTCCCGCCAGTTGATTTGTGCAAGCAAGGTGCGCTGGAAGGCGGAGAGGTTGTCGTCAGACATCAGCCACAGGCGCACGGTGCCGTCCTCTTCCGTGCCCGCCAGCGCCAGCGCCTCGTAGTTCTCTCTCGGGAGGATCGTCTCCAACCGCACCAGCAGGTCGATATCCAGGGTCGCGCCGTCTGCCAATCCGCGCGGATCGGCTATCCCGATGGCGGTGGCAAAAGGCAGCCACGACCATTCAAGCTGCCGCAACAGCACCAGCACGCGACCGTCTGGCAGGGCCGCCATGTCGGTGGGATTATATCCGCCGGGAATGGCGAAGCCGAACTTCAGCGGCTCCACTTCGCCCGTCGGGTCGGACGGGTACAGCAGGCCGGTTGCGTCCCGCTCAGGCAGGACGAGAAAGCGCCCGTCCGGCAAGCGCGCCATCGCCTCGGCACCGCTGTTTTCGGGCCAGCCCTGCCAGCTGGGCGGACGGCGCGACCGGGTAAACTCGCTTGCGACCGAGTATCGAATCAAGGCGTGGGTATTCTCGAAAGCCAGCCAGTAGTCGCCAGTTTCGGGATCGCGTGTGGCCGCCTCTATGTCGGGAATGGTCATCCTGAGGTCGCCGCGATCCCAGACTGTGGCAAATTGCACATCGCGCTGTTGCGGCTGTCCCGGCTCGGCAAAGGTCAGCCGCTTTCCGCGATCGGAGAAGGCGCGTAGCGCGTTGTTGTTCAGCACCAGCAAGGCCGAATAGCCGCCAAAGTCGATACGCGAGCTGGAAATCTCCCACACGCCATCACGCGTAAAGCCGTTGTTGCTGCCCGCTTCCGGCAGATCGTCCAGGCGCGTGATATCGAGATCCGCCACGGGTTCCAGCGGGATATGCGTGCGGAGCAACGTTCCGGGGGACAGCATCAAGCCGAGCGCGACCGCGGCAACCAATCGATGCCTGTTCATGCCCCCTTGCCCGAAATCAGGGCATCGGGCCGGTGAACAGGATCGGATCGAGGCGGGTGAGATGCCACTTCAGGCTCCAGTGAAGATGCGGACCCGTAGCCCGTCCCGAAGAGCCGATCCGGCCCAGCGTCTGTCCCTGTTCCACCACGTCGCCTTCTTCCACCGCGATATCCGAGAGATGCAGGAAAGCACTGTTCAGACCGGCTCCGTGATCGATAATCAGGAGATAGCCTTCCAGGCTGAATGGCGTGCCGGTCGCCAATGTCACCACGCCGCCTGCCGGGGCGACGAAAGGATCCCCCGAACCGCCGGTCGTGATATCGATGCCCGAGTGATAGCTGCCGGGTTCACCGCGATAGATGCGCTGCGACCCGAAGCGGCCCGAGATGCGGCCCGTCAGGGGCCAGATAAAGTCCTCTTTCCAGCCGTCAGTATCCGAATCGGCGGTGCGCGCATCCCAGATGGCGTCCAGTTCTGGCTGGCGCCGGCGCATGAAGCTTTCGCTGGCACCGCCTGCGCGGCGCGCGACATTCACGCGCTCGATATCCCAGTCGCGCGGGGACACGGTCAGCGGGCTGCGCACTTCGCGCCCGTTCTCCAGCGTCGCGACCAGCACTTCCTGCGCGCTGGCATCACGGTCGAAAGCGGCGAAGAAATTGCCCTCTTCATCCAAGGCCAGCTCGGTTTCTCCCAGCCGCGCGGAGGCCGTGCCACCAGGGGCCTGGCCGCGAATCCATCCACCTTGCGTCAGCGCACCATCATAGACGAAGGTGGATGGGCCTGTCGGCGTGGCGGCGGGTGTGGGCGTTGGAGCAGGGGTGGGCGTCGCGACAGGCTGCACCGTCTCCACCTGCGCAGCCGGTGCGGGCGTGGCTGGGGAATTGCTCGGTTGGGGAACAACGGCGCAGGCGGTACACACCGCGAAAAGGGCCGGTATCGCGAAATACTTGGGTTTGGTCGTCACAGATCCTCAAGCGCGCGCTGGGTGGAAAGTTCCGCGCTGGCGTAGGGTTCCTGCCGCTCGACGCTCCAATAGCGCAGCTCTTCCAGCGGAACAGGCACGCCGCTTTGGGCGCAAAGCACGAAATGACCCGGTTTCACGATGCGAAAGCCATTGGGGCCGTACATCAGCGTCGCGGCTTTTTCAGAAGATGACATCAACATGCTGGCCTATGTAGTGGGTCGAGGCTTTCAGTGCAATTTACAGCGCTGCGGCATTTTTCCCCTACAGCAGTTTGGGCTGGCCGCTTTCAGGCGCTTCCTTCGGGCGCCTGGGTGGCTTGCGCGGGGTTGCGCCGGGCACGACCTGCAGGCTGCCGTCGGCGAATTCCAGCGTCAGCAGGGATTGCTTCGCCGCCTGCTCCTGCGAGGCGATGACGGGATGGCCCTCGGCGCTTACCAGCGCATAGCCGCGCTTCAGCGGAGCCTTGGGGTCCAGTTGCAGACGCAGCCGCTCCAGCGCGGCGAGGCGCTCCCGCTTTTCGGAAATCGGGCGGGTGACAAGCGAAGGCGCAAGGCGGGCCGCGTTAAGGCGCTGCTTCGCATCGCGCAAATTGCCACGCAATATGGCGGGAGAGAGGCGCAGGTCGGACAGCCTTTCGCGCCCCTTTGCCGCACAGTCCACCAGCCCCCTGCGCAGGCGTTCGCCCAGCTCGTCCAGCTTTTGCGCATGGGGTTGCAGCAATTGCTCCGCGCGTGGCAGGCGATCGGCGCGGGCGGACAAACGTTCGCGGCCCAGTTCAACAGGGCGCAGCGCGCATTTGCCCTGGCGGTGGGCGAGGTCGTCTATCGTGGCGCGCAAATCGCGCAACACAGGTACGGCAATCTCGGCAGCCGCAGTGGGCGTGGGTGCGCGGCGGTCTGCCGCATAGTCGCACAGCGTTGTATCGGTCTCGTGGCCCACGGCGCTGATGATCGGGATAGAGCTTTCGGCAACGGCCCGCACCACGATTTCTTCGTTGAAGCACCACAAATCCTCGATAGAGCCGCCCCCTCGCGCCACGATCAGCAAATCGGGCCGAGGCACCGGGCCATCGGGATCGAGCGCGCCGAAACCGCGCACCGCTTCTGCCACCTGCTTCGCCGCGCCATCGCCCTGCACCAATACGGGCCACACGATCACGTGGGTGGGAAAGCGATCCTCCAGCCGGTGCAGGATATCGCGGATCACCGCACCGGTAGGCGACGTCACCACGCCAATGATGCGCGGGGCAAACGGCAAGGCACGCTTGCGTTCCGGCGCGAACAGGCCTTCGGCCTCCAGCCGCGCCTTGGTTTTCTCCAGCAAGGCCAGCAGCGCGCCTTCGCCGGCGATCTCCATCTTCTCGATCACGATCTGGTATTTGCTGCGGCCGGGATAGGTGGTCAGCTTGCCGGTGGCGACAACCTCTATGCCGTCTTCCGGCTGAAAGGCCAGGCGCGGCGTTGCGCTGCGCCACATCACGCCATCCAGCACCGCCTTCTCGTCCTTCAGCGCAAGATACAGGTGGCCCGAGGCCGCGCGCTTCACACCCGAAAGCTCGCCGCGAAGGCGCACGTAGCCAAAGCGATCTTCCACCGTGCGCTTCAGTGCCTGCGAAATCTCGGTGATCGAAAGCGGTGCGGAATTGTCGCCCGCGTCGCTGGTCGCTAACAGCCGGTCGTCCGAAGAATCGTCGTAGGGAGTGCTTTGCGCCATGAATATCCTTGTGCTGGGCGGAGGCGGCCGCGAACATGCCCTTTGCTGGAAGCTGGCGCAATCCAAGGCCATCGCCACAGATGGGGGAAAGCTTTACGCGGCGCCAGGTAATCCCGGAATTGCCGAATGTGCGCAGCTGGTTTCGCTGGATGCTACCGATCATGCAGCGGTAACGGATTTCTGCGCCGAGAACGCCATCGGGCTGGTGGTAATCGGGCCAGAGGGACCGCTGGTTGATGGCCTGGCCGATTCGCTGCGCGCAGCTGGCAATGCCGTGTTCGGCCCCTCCAGGGCCGCGGCCCAGCTGGAAGGCAGCAAGAATTTCACCAAGTCGCTGTGCGACCGCGCGGGCATTCCGACCGCCGCCTATGTCCATTGCACGTCGCTGGAACAGGCGAAGCAGGCGTTGGCCACCTTCTCTCCGCCCTTCGTGCTGAAGGCAGACGGACTGGCGGCAGGCAAGGGCGTGGTGATCGCCGAGAGTGAGGAGCACGCGCTCGAGGCGCTGGAGGACATGTTTGGCGGCGCTTTCGGAGATGCTGGCGCGGAAGTCGTGATCGAGGAATTCATGGAGGGCGAGGAAGCCAGCTTCTTCGCGCTGACCGATGGCGAGACCGTGATTCCCTTCGGCACCGCGCAGGATCACAAGCGCGTGGGCGAGGGCGATACCGGGCCCAACACCGGCGGCATGGGTGCCTACAGCCCCGCACGCGTGTTGACCGATGCGCTGGTGGCAGAGACACTGGAGCGCATCGTCTTTCCCACCGTGCGGCAGATGGCAAAGGACGGCATGCCCTATGTCGGCGTGCTGTATGCGGGCCTAATGCTGACGGACGAGGGGCCGAAGCTGGTAGAATACAATTGCCGCTTCGGCGATCCCGAGTGCCAGGTGCTGATGATGCGGCTGGAAAGCGACCTTGCGCAATACATGCTCGCCGCCGCCGGTGGCTCGCTGGCCGCACTGCCGGAACCCACCTTTGCCGATGATACCGCGATGACGGTGGTAATGGCCGCGAACGGTTATCCCGGCACACCGGAAAAGGGCGGCGCAATCGATTGCCGCGATGCCGACAGCGCAGGTGCCAAGGTTTTTCACGCGGGCACGAAACTGGCGGATGGCGCGCTGGTTGCCAACGGCGGGCGCGTGCTGAACATCACTGCCTGCGGCGCCAGCACGAAAGCCGCGCAGGAAGCCGCTTATGCCGCGGTGGCGAAGGTGGATTTCCCCAGCGGGTTCTACCGCAAGGATATCGGCTGGCGGGAAATCGAGCGCGAGGGTTGATACGCGCATGTCCATGAAATCCATCGCCAATTCGCGCCCCCTGCTCTGGCTCGTGCTGGCGCTGCCCGGTGTGTGGATCCTCGGGCGATGGGCGTTTACGCCCGCTGTCTATGGCTATGGCCATGCCATCGTCGATAGCGGCGACTGGGCGGCGTGGCTGCTGATGGTGACGCTGGCGGTAACACCGATTCGCCTGTTGTTCCGCCAGCATGGCTGGGCGCAATGGCTGATGCGGCGCAGGCGCGACCTGGGGGTCGGCAGCTTTGCCTATGCGGCGGGACACACGCTGATTTATCTGGTGAACAAGGCAGCTTTCGCGCCGGTGCTGGCAGAGGCAACGTCTGCCGACATGCTGGCCGGGTGGCTGGCGTTTATGCTGTTCGTGCCGCTGGCGATTACGTCAAACGATGTATCGATGCGTGCGCTGAAGCGGACGTGGAAGCGGCTGCATCGGCTGGTCTATCCCGCCGCGATCCTGATGTTCGTGCATTGGGCGCTGACGGCGTTCGATCCGACCACGGCCTATATCCACATCGGGATACTGGCCATGATCGAGATCGTCAGAGTGTGGCTACAACGCCGTTAGAGCGTAACGTAGTTGTGGAAGCGCGCGACTTCCTCTTCGTCGACATACTTTCCGATTTCACGGTCGAATTCGGCCATGTCGGCGTAGGGACGGTACTCGTTGAACTCGCGGATCATGCGATCGGTCATGCCCGGGATCAGGGCGATGGCCTCGTCACTGGTATCGTTGAGGTTGACCGGCACGAAAACCCGGGTCCGGATGTCGGCAGCTTCTTCTTCGGTGACGCTTTCCATCAGCGCGGCGTTGAACGCGGTGACGTCGGCGTAGGGCTGGCCGGCCACGATCGCGGCGGCCAGTTCGGCCGATATACCGTCAACGCCGGCAAGCTGCTCTGCCGTAGCGGTGTTGGCATCCATGACGCCCGTTTGCTCGACGACGGTCTCTTCGGCTCCTGCGGTCATTTCCTCTTCCACCGGATCGGCGACGTCGGCGTTTTCACTGCAGGCAGAGAAGGTGAGGGCGGTGCCGGCGAGGGCGGCGGAGAGGACGATTTTACGCATGTGGGAATCCCTTTCGTTGTGATGTGCACTTGAACTGGTCGGCGCTTATTGCGAATGCCTTGCAAGAACGCAACCGCACAATTGTATCGCGCGCTTGCTCCTTCCAAATCGCCGCCTAGGGTAGCGCTGTTGTGGAGAGGGAGAATTGCGCGTGGACAAATCCGGCAGCCGTTCGACGATATGCACCGCGTTGACGCGGCGTTCCATCCTGGCGGGCGCGGTGGCATTGCCGCTGGCCGCCTGCGTTTCGGGTGCGCAGGCCAGACCCCAGGCCCGCACATCCGGCTCGTCGGCCACGGCAGAGCTTATCCTGCTCGGCACGCAAGGCGGCCCCAATTACGGCCCATCCCGCAGCGAAAGCGCCAATGCGCTGCGCGTGGGCGAGAACCTGTTCCTCATCGATTGCGGCTATGGGACGCTGGCCAGCATGGTGGCCGCCGGCCTGCACCACCAGGATGTGGACGCCATCTTCCTGACACACCTGCATGACGATCATTCATCCGACCTGTTCGCCATCCTCACTCACATGGCAACGCAGGGGCGCGGGCGCGATGTGGTGATCTACGGCCCTGCCGGGACACAGGCCTATGTCGATGGCCTTCGCGCGGGACTCACCCCCAACGCCACCATCCGCACCCTCGACGAGGCCCGGCCCGCCGGTTTCCTCGATTTCATCCACGCGGTAGAGGTTGCAGAAGGCGCGATTGCCATTCGGGAAAGCGGCATGCGCGTTTCAGCTGCGCAAAACACCCACTACCCCACCAGTATCGACGGACTGGAAACGCAGCAAAGCTTTGCCTACCGCTTCGACTGGGGCCAGCACCCCGCATCGAGCGCATCGATCGTCTTTTCGGGCGACACGACCTATTCCGAGAAGCTGGTCGCTCTGGCCGATGGCGCCGACGTTTTCGTGTGCGAGGTGCTGGAGCCTGTCGCCATGCGCCGCGCGTTCGATGCCTTGGTGGCAGGCGGTGCCTTTGCCGGGGCGGAAGAGGGCGTCTGGCGGCATATGGTGGACACCCACGCCACACCCGAACAGGTGGGCCGCATGGCATCGCAAGCCCGAGTGGGCCGTGTGGTTCTAACCCATCTGGCACCAGGAGCCCTGCTGAATGTGCCAGCCAGCACCTATACGGCGGGCGTGGCAGAACATTTTGGCGGGCCGGTGCTGGTGGCCGAGGATGGGATGGTCGTCCCGATCTGAACTTTTCTACGCCACCCGCAATATTTTGCCGCCTTGCCCGTCAATCGGCCAGCTTTTCTTCCATCAGCCTGGCGAGGTCGCGTTCGGGACGCGCGCCATAGTGACTGATGATTTCAGCCGCCGCGATGGCGCCGCGCTTCAGGCACCTGCCAGGTTCTTCTCCGCGCACATGGCCGAACAGAAATCCGGCGGCGAACAGATCCCCCGCCCCTGTGGTGTCCACCACCTTCTCAACCGGCTCCGCTGCCACTTTGTGCAGCGCGCCACCGGTGGCGCAAACCGCGCCCTTCTCGCTGCGGGTGACGACCAGCGTCGGCACCTTGTCCTTCAGCGCGTCGATCCCGGCCTCAAAGTCTTCTTCGCCGGTCAGCGCGCCGAGCTCCATTTCGTTGGCGAACAGGATGTCGATCATGCCATCCTCGATCAGCTTGCGGAAATCATCGCCATAGCGTTCGATCACAAAGGCGTCGGACAGGGTAAAGGCGACCTTGCGGCCCGCCTCCTTGGCGCTCTTGATCGCTGCGCGCATCGCCTTGCGCGGCTCTTCGGGATCCCAGAGGTAGCCTTCGAGATAGAGGATTTCCGCACCGCCGATGGCTTCTTCATCCAGCGCATCGGCGGGCAGGAATTGCGTGGCACCGAGGAAGGTGTTCATGGTGCGCTGGCCATCGGGCGTCACGAAGATCAGGCAGCGCGCCGTGGGCGGCTCCGATTCCTTGTCGCTTGTGGCGCGCGCAGGCACGTCGAAATCGATGCCCACGGCACGGATATCGTGAGTGAAGACATTGCCCAGCTGGTCATCCGCAACCTGCCCGACAAAAGCGCATTGCGCGCCCATGCCCGAAAGGCCTGCCAGCGTATTGGCCGCCGAACCGCCGGAAATTTCCTTCGCCGGGCCCATTGCGTCATACAGGTCTTTTGCCTGGTCGGCATCCACCAGCATCATTCCGCCCTTGGTCATGCCCAGCTCTTCCACCAGTTCATCCGAAGCGGGAGCCATCACATCGACAATGGCATTGCCGATGGCGATTACGTCGTAACGGGGGGAAGTCATGCATTCTCCTGAACATTATCCGGCGCAGCAGCGCCAAGCGGCGTTGACTTGGCCGATGGCGCGCGCAATCGCAAGCACCTATGGGTTCTCTCGTCACTTCGCTGGGACTGGGCCTGCGCCAGATGTTCGACGGCGCGGTTCTGCGCATCCTGTTGAAGAGCATCGCGGTCACCATCGTGCTGTTCGCTATCGTGGCGACAGGCGGGTGGTTCCTGCTCGACTGGATCCTGGCGCAAGGCGGGCTGGACGACAGCCTGTTCAGCGGCGCGGACGCCTTGCGCGGTGCCCTGTCCTTCATCATGGCGCTGGTCGGCCTGTGGCTGGTGTGGCGGATCGTGGCGATGGCCGTGATCCAGTTCTATGCAGACGACGTGGTGCAGGCGGTGGAGGCGCGATACTATCCGGAAGCGGCCAAGACCGCGCGCGACCTTTCTTTCTTCGAGCAGATGCGCGCAGCCCTCTCCAGCGCCGGACGCGCGCTGCTGGCCAATCTCGTCGTCTTGCCGTTCGCGCTGGTCCTGCTGTTCACGGGCGTTGGCACCTTTGCCCTTTTCCTGCTGGTGAACGCCTTCCTGCTTGGCCGCGAATTACAGGACATGGTATGGCTGCGGCACTGCCCTGCCGGCAAGCAGACCGGGCGCAGCAGCGCGCCAATCGGCAGGGGAGAACGCTTCCTGCTGGGCGGTGTTGTTGCAGCCATGCTGGCCGTACCCTTCGCCAATTTCCTTGCGCCGGTCCTGGGGGCGGCATCGGCAACCCATCTTCTCCATCGCAAATCGCTTTAGAAACAGCCTGTCTGGAAAGCCGCCTCTTATGCGCCTGATTGCCGCCCTTCTGATTACCGCCACGTTATCCGCCTGCGCCGCCATCCCGGCATCGCAATCGCCGCCGCCTCCGCCCATTACGGTGGACCCGCGCGTCGTTCCGCCAACAGATGCCCCTCCGCCCCCTCGGCAGGTTGCAGGATTCCGCGTGCCGGAAATTCTGGAAGGTCCGGGCCTTGGCGGCATCATTCGCCAGCCTGCCTCGACGCTGGTGGCGCGCTTCGGTCAGCCGCGGCTCGACACGCCGGAAGGCGACATGCGCAAGCTGCAATTCAGCGGGGAAGCGTGCGTGATGGATATCTATTTCTATCCGCTCGCCCCCGGCGCGCAGCCCGTGGCCACATGGATCGAGGCGCGACGCGCCAGTGATGGGGCGGCAGTGGACAGGCAGGCCTGCATCCAGGCCCTTTCGCGTCGACGTTGAGGCGGTGAAATTCGATGGCTTGGTAACCCGAATTTAAGCCTGTTGCCGCATAGTATGCGCGACAGGAGGACCGACCCCCATGAGTTTTGAATTTGCCGAGATCGCCAGGCACGCCGCAGCCGACCGCTCGATCACTTCGCAAGAGGTGCGTGCCCTTCGCGGTGCTGGCTGGGCCGATGGCCGGATGTCGCGGGAAGAGGCGGAGATCGTATTCGCCACCGAGCATGCCATCGAGAATCCCTCGCGCGAATGGTCGGACTTTTTCGTCGAGGCAATCCAGAATTTCGTCCTCAACGGCAGCGATCCGCGCGGCTTTGCCAGTGCCGAGGAAGCCAAATGGCTGATCGGCCAGGTCGAACTGGACGGCAAGGTCTGCTCCATGACGGAGCTGGAATTGCTGGTCCGCATCATCGAACGCGCGCACAATGTGCCGGAGACGCTGAAGACCTTCGTCCTTCGCGTACTGGAACGCGAAGTGCTGGAAGGGGTCGGCCCCACCCGCTGCGGTGGAGAACTGTCCGACACCCATATCAGCCAGGCTGAATGCCGCATCCTGCGCCGCGTCGTCTTCGGCCAGGCCAGCGATCGCCCGGCCGCCGTAAGCCGCCGCGAAGCCGAAGTGCTGTTCCGGATCAAGAATGCCGTGGCCGGACAGGACAATGCACCCGAGTTCGAGAAATTGTTCGTGCAGTCGGTTGGCAACTACCTGATGGGTTTTGCCCATTCCAACGGCCAGATCAGCCACGAGCG
Organism: uncultured Alphaproteobacteria bacterium; assembly: GCA_963783265.1. GTDB lineage: Bacteria > Pseudomonadota > Alphaproteobacteria > Sphingomonadales > Sphingomonadaceae > Alteraurantiacibacter. The sequence continues at coordinate 364,288 of CAWAMU010000018.1, forward strand.
GATGCTGGACCTGGAAGCCTTCGTGGCCGGCAACAAGGCCAGCATCGGGCGCTTCATGGGCAGCATGGCCAAGACCGCACCCAACGCATTCGGCGTGGTGTTCGGCAAGAAGGACGAAGGCCCCAGCCGGTCCGAGCAGGTTGCTGCAGAGGCCGAGGTGAACGGTATGGAACAGGCCTGGCTTGACCAGCAGATCGCCGAAAGCGGCGAGGTCGATGCCTATGACAAGGCGCTGCTGGAATTTATCGCCGAGGAAACCGGCGTCGCCTGACGGTTCTGGCCTGCGGGCCTAGACCATGAAGCTCTCGCCGCAACCGCAAGCGCCCTTGGCGTTGGGGTTCTCGAACACGAAACCGGCGGTGAAATCGTCCTCGACCCAGTCCATCGTGCTGCCGATCAGGTAGAGCACGCTGGCACCGTCGATGTAGAAGATGCCGCCGGGTGTTTCGATCTTCTCGTCGAAGGCTTGCTCCTCGGTCACGTAATCCACCGAATAGGCGAGGCCCGAACAGCCACGGCGCGGCGTCGACAGCTTGACGCCAATGGCATCGTCGGGGGCCTTCGCCATCAGGTCTGCCACGCGCTGCTCGGCAGCGGGCGTCAGGATCACGGCGGCCTTGGGGGCAGGGCGGGTCTTGGTCTTGGTGTCGGTCATCACAGCATCCCCAGTTCGAGACGCGCCTCGTCGCTCATCTTGGATGGGTCCCACGGCGGATCCCACGTCACCACCACTTCTGCATCGCGCACGCCGGGCAGGCCCATCACGCGCATTTCGATCTCGTTGGGCATGGTTTCGGCAACCGGGCAATGCGGCGTGGTGAGGGTCATGGTGACTTTCACATCGGCATCCTCGGCCACCTCGACATTGTAGATCAGGCCAAGGTCATAGATGTTCACCGGGATTTCCGGATCGAAAATATCCTTCAGCGCATCGATCACCGACTGGTGCAGATCGCCGCCGGGCTCTCCGGCTGGAGACACTTTCGGGCTTTTTCTGCAGGAACCCTTCCAGGTAATCGCGCTTGCGACCCAGCTTTTCGCCCGCTGTTTCCTCTTCAGGAAGCGGCGCGTCGGATACCCGCGCGCGGGGCGGCTTCTCGACCACATCTTCCGTGGGCGAGGGCGCTGCGATGAAATCCTTGTCGTCTTTCTGATTTTCCATCAGCCGAAAATCCTCTTGGTGCGTTCGATACCGCGAATCAGCGCGGCGACGTCGTCTTCGTCGGAATAAATACCAAAGCTGGCGCGCGCGGTGGCGGTGATTCCCAGCTTTTCCATCAGCGGCTGCGCACAGTGATGCCCTGCGCGGATGGCCACGTTCTCTTCGTCCAATATGGTGCCCAGATCGTGCGGGTGAACCCCGTCGATCAGGAAACTCACGATCCCGGCGCTGTCTTCCGGGCCGTAGAGCGTCACATCGTTCATCGCGCCCAGCGCCTCGCGGGTGGCGTGCACAAGCTGTGCCTCATGACGATGAATGCTCTCGATGCCGATATTCGTCACGTAATCGCACGCCGCCGCGAAACCGATGGCCTCGATAATGGCGGGCGTGCCGGCTTCGAACCGCTGCGGTGCGGGGGCATAGGTGGTGTTGGCGAAGGTGACCTTGTCGATCATCGCCCCGCCGCCCTGCCACGGCGGCATTGCTGCCAGCAGGTCTGCCCGGCCCCACAGCGCGCCGATACCTGTCGGTCCGTAAAGCTTGTGCGCGCTGAAGGCGTAGAAATCGCAATCCAGCGCCGCCACATCCACAGGGATGCGCGGCACGGCCTGGCAGCCATCCAGCAGCAGTTTCGCGCCCACTGCATGCGCCAGATCGGCAGCGCGCTTGCCGTCCACCACGCTGCCCAGCACGTTGGAGACATGCGCGAAAGACACCATCTTGTGCTCGCTGGTCAACATGGCTTCGGCGGCGTCGAGATCGATGCGGCCATCCTCGGTCAGCGGGCAGACATCCACCTGCCAACCGGCCAATTGCCAAGGCACGATGTTGGAATGGTGCTCCAGTTCCGAAAGCAGCACGCGGCCCTTGTCCGGCCAGGAGTAGGCGAGCAGGTTGATCGCCTCTGTCGCGCCGCGGGTGAAGACGATCTCGTCCTCCTGCCCGCCGATGAAGCTGGCGACGGTGCGACGCGCGGCCTCGTAGCCCAACGTCATTTCTGCCGAGCGGGAGTAAACGCCGCGATGTACGGTGGCGTAGTCCTTGCCCATCGCGCGGCTGACCGTGTCGATCACGGCCTGCGGCTTTTGCGCGGTCGCGGCGGAATCGAGGTAATGCCACGGCTTGCCATCATTGGTGAGCAGACCGGGAAAATCGGCCTTTCGGGACATGGTTTGGGTTACGGACATAAATCGCGACTCCATCCCGGATTTGTCCCGCGCGCGCAGTTGTAGCGGATGCCCGCCTGCAACACGCGAAAGCCGTCGTTCGCCTCGCCCAGCACAATGCGCCATTGCTCGCCCAGCACGAAATCGTCCTGATAGCCGTCGGTCGTCACCAGGATCATCCGGGCGCCAAGGCCCGAACCATCGCGGCCAATTTCACGGTCGATATCGGCATCGGCGGTGTTGGCGCGGGCGAGATAGTAATCGATCACCTGATCTTCGGTATCGAAGACCCGGTCCGAAAGGCTCAACGGCGTATAGGCGCTGGCGGGCGGGGCATCGACGGTTTGCAGCGTGGTGGCGCAGGCGGCTAGCGCCAATGGCGCGGCGAGAATGGCCAGAATGGATGGGGCGCGCTTCATCGGCGGGCCTCCAGCACGTTCAGCGCAGCTTCCAGCAGGCGCTCTGCCTCGCTTTCGTCTTCCAGCGCGGCGAGTGCATCGGCGATGAAAGCACGCACCAGCAGGCGCTGGGCCACATCGGGCGCGATGCCGCGGCTGGCCATGTAATAGCGCGCCATCTCGTCCATTTGACCGATGGCCGCGCCGTGTGCGCATTTCACGTCGTCGGCGAAGATCTCGAGTTCGGGCTTGGCGTTGGCGGTGGCGCCCTTTTCCAGCACCAGCGCCTTGAAATCCTGCGCGGCATCGGTGCGCTGGCCTTCGCGGCCAACATTGATCGCGCCAAGGAAATTGCCCGTCGCCTCGTTCCAGTGAACCGCGCGCACCACCTGGTTGGAAGTGGCATCGGGCCTGTTGTGCGCGGTGCGGGTCACGAATTCGCGCACGGCATCGCCGCCGCCGATGGTCACGCCGCCAAACTCGAAATGCGCACCTTCGCCAAGATCGGTCTCGACCTCGACGCGTGTGTAATCGCTGCCGATCACGACCACGAACATCTCTGCCCGCGCGCCCTTGCCGATGTTGAGGCGGATGCGGTGGAGTTCAGGCGCATCGCCGCCCACGATCATGCAATGGCGCATCGTTTCGCCAGCGGGAACGGATACGTCTTTCCACTGGTCGAGGGCCTCGACACCGAGTTTTGCAACGGCATCGAAATCGGCATAGCGCCAGGATTCGTCTCGGATGGTGGGGAGTTCGCTCATGCCGCCATCACCTCGTCATAGCCCTCCGCTTCAAGCTGCTTGGCAAGCTCGGCATCGCCGGTCTTCACAATCCGGCCCTTGGCGAGGATGTGCACGAAATCGGGCTGCACGTAGTCCAGCAGGCGCTGGTAATGGGTGATCAGCAGCACGGACTTGTCAGGCTTGCGCATGATGGCATTGATGCCTTCGCCGACGACTTTCAGCGCGTCGATGTCGAGGCCGCTATCGGTCTCGTCGAGCACGGCGAAGGCAGGGTCGAGGATGCCCATCTGCACCATCTCGTTGCGCTTCTTCTCGCCGCCGGAGAAGCCGACGTTCACGTTGCGCTTCAGCATTTCCATGTCGAGCTTCAGCAGCCCGGCCTTTTCCTTCGCCAGCTTCAGGAATTCGCCGCCCGACAGCGGTTCTTCGCCGCGCGCCTTGCGCTGCGAATTCAGGGCTTCGCGCAGGAATTGCACGTTGGAGACGCCGGGAATTTCGACCGGGTACTGGAAGCCCAGGAACATGCCGGCAGCGGCGCGTTCGTGCGGCTCCATTTCGAACAGGTCCTTGCCGTTGAAGGTGACAGTGCCCTTCGTCACTTCGTAGCCGGGACGTCCGCCCAGCACATAGGCCAGCGTGGATTTGCCAGCGCCGTTCGGCCCCATGATCGCGTGCATCTCGCCCGCGTTCACTTCCAGCGAGAGGCCGTTGAGGATCTGCTTGCCGTCGATTTCGGCGTGGAGGTTTTCAATTTTCAGCATTGTCGTCTTTCTCTTTGTCGAACGAGATCGCGAGCCTGGCCGCGCCGTCGATGAATCCTGTGTCTGCCCGGTGCGGGCCGTTGGCTGCCTGCCAGAAGTATTCCAGCGCGGGGTCGGCCGTGCCGGCCAGCATGATGTCGTCAGGCATGGCGCCCTCGAAGGTCCAGACATCCGCCTTCGACCAGCGGACCAGTTCTCCGGTCATGCCCTGGCGCTTTGCCATGGCCACGAGTTTCTCGATTGCGCCGCTCATGCGTCACCGTCTCTCGCCCCTGTCGCCCCTGTCGCTGCGTCCGCCACGCGGAGGGCCATTGCCGTCGCGATCGTATCGCGGGCGGGCCTGGCGCGGATTTTCGGCGTCATGACGGCGGCGGGCCTCGCCCTTGTCGGCGATGCGCAGGCGCATTCCGGCGGTGATGCGGGCCAGCACCTCGTCCATGTTCTCAAGGATATCGGCGGCCTTCAGGTGCATCACCTTCACGCCCACCGATTCCAGCGACTTGTCGCGGCGGCGGGCGAGTTTCTCGTCCTCGCCCTCCTCGTCGATCACGATGGCCATGCCCAGCGTATGGCAATTGAAGTCGACAATCGCGCTGCCCACCACGGCGAATTTCTTGAACGTGTGCCGCCCAAGGTCCGCCTTGGAGAACCGCTCCGCCAGCGCCTTGTGCGCCTCGCTGGCATGACGCCGCATCTTGCGCGCCTGCTCATGCAGATTGTCGAGCCGCTTCTCGCGAAATTTCCCAGCCACGACCCCTCTTCTTGATCGCGGGGGCTTCGGCGGTGTCCGACGGATCGCGGAGTTGGAGTTTCTTGCGTTCAGTCATTGCAGCTGTCCCTCTCGGCCCAGTTTACGGATGGTGATCAAGAGAATGGGAAGGCCGTAGAAAGCCCCAGCGAAAATTGCCCAAGACAGCACGACCACTAGCGGTCGCCTCATCGCTGAATGAGGGCCAAAGCGGAGGCTCGCCCAGCAGCCAAAACGACAAACCAAAAGCGGGTATCGCGATGAAGAGCCACATCGTCCAGAGAAGTCGGTAGGGAACGCTTTTCGAAATCACCCCACGCTCCCCTCAAGCGAGATCGCCAGCAGCTTCTGCGCTTCGACGGCGAATTCCATCGGCAGTTCTTTCAGCACGTCCTTGGCAAAGCCGTTGACGATCAGCGCCACGGCCTCTTCCTCGTCCAGCCCGCGCTGCATGGCGTAGAACAACTGGTCGTCGCTGATCTTGCTGGTGGTGGCCTCGTGCTCGATCTGGGCGGTGGGGTTCTTCACCTCGATATAGGGCACGGTGTGCGCGCCGCATTCGCTGCCCAGCAGCAGGCTGTCGCACTCGGTGCGGTTGCGGCAATTGTCGGCATTGGCGGCAATCGCCACGCGGCCGCGATAGGTGTTGTTGCTCTTGCCCGCCGAAATCCCCTTGGAGATGATGGTGGAGCGGGTGCCGCTGGCGTTGTGGATCATCTTCGTGCCGGTGTCGGCCTGCTGGTAATTGTTGGTAACGGCGACCGAGTAGAACTCGCCCACGCTGTCCACGCCGTTCAGCACGCAGGACGGGTATTTCCACGTCACCGCGCTGCCGGTTTCCACCTGCGTCCACGAAATCTTGCTGCGCGCGCCCTGGCACAGCCCGCGCTTGGTCACGAAATTGTAGATGCCGCCCACGCCTTCGGAATTGCCCGGATACCAGTTCTGCACGGTGGAATACTTGATCTCGGCATCTTCCATCGCGACCAGTTCCACCACCGCGGCGTGCAGCTGGTTCTCGTCGCGCATGGGGGCGGTGCAGCCTTCCAGATAGCTGACGTAGCTGCCCTTTTCGGCGATGATCAGCGTGCGTTCGAACTGGCCGGTGTTCTCCGCATTGATGCGGAAATAGGTGGAAAGCTCCATCGGGCAGCGAACGCCCTCGGGAATGTAGACGAAGGTGCCGTCGGAGAAGACCGCGGCGTTGAGGCAGGCGAAGTAATTGTCGCGCTGCGGCACGATCTTGCCCAGCCACTTCTTCACAAGGTCGGGATGCTGTTGCAAAGCCTCGCTGATGGAAAGGAAGATGACGCCAGCCTTCTTCAACTCCTCGCGGAAGGTGGTGGCGACCGAAACGCTGTCGAACACCGCATCCACGGCCACCTTGCGTGCGCCCTTTACGCCCGCCAGCACTTCCTGCTCTGCCACGGGAATGCCCAGCTTGTCGTAGACGGACTTGATCTCGGGATCGAGCTCGTCGAGCGAATCCAGCTGCACCTTCTTCTTGGGCGCAGCGTAGTAATAGGCATCCTGGTAATCGATTTCGGGATAGCCGAGCTTGGCCCAGTTCGGCTCTTCCATGTCCTGCCACAGGCGGAAGGCCTTCAGCCGCCAGTCCAGCATCCATTCCGGCTCGTTCTTCTTGCCGGAGATGAAGCGGACGGTATCCTCGGTGAGACCCTTCTCCGCAAATTCGGTTTCGATATCGGAGGACCAGCCATGCTCGTACTCGGCCGCCTTGTCGGCAGCTTCGCGTGCTTCGGCGTCCCGCTCGGGCTTGGCCTTGAGTTCGACTTGTTCGTTCATGCCATTTCTTCCGTTCTTGCCAGCTGCACCAGCGAGATATCCGCCAGTGCGCTGCGCAAAGCTGTGTTCACGATCGGCCAGTGCGGCTGCACCGCGCAATTGCCTTCCAGTGCGCAATCATGCCGCCCGCCCTCGACGCAGGAGGTGAGCGCAATCGGCCCCTCCATCGCCTCGACAATATCGGCAAGGCTGATCGCCGCCGCCGGACGCGCCAGTTGCAATCCGCCGCCCGCACCGCGGGTGGAGCGCAGGAGGCCCGCAGCCGTCAGCTTGCTCACCACCTTCTGCACGGTCGGCACCGGCAGGCCCGACTGTTCGGCCAGCTCAGCCGCGCTCGTGCGCCCGCCGCCGCAATGGCGGGCGGCCTGGCTCATCGTGACGACGGCGTAATCTGCAAGGTTTGATAGGCGCATAATTTAAATCGGACCAAATTGTTCCGATTGGTCATCTATGCGTAAAAGCGCCGGAATCAAGCCATTTCCGCTTGTTGCGAGTCGTTAGCATTTCTTGTTTTGCGAATGCGCCTCCGCGCATTCGTCCTCGCTAGGCGCGCAGGCAAGCTGCGCCCGCTGCGGGCGGGCGTTCGCCCTTGCGGTCGGCCTGGCCGCCCGAATTACTTGTTTCGAATGCCGTTCGGCAGGTCAGCGCAATTCGCGCAGGTTCTTTCCGTCGATCAGTTCTTTCAGATAGGGCGAGGCATCGTCGGCCAGCCGCGCGGGCGTGCGGCCCACGAATTCGCGAAGCTCGTGGATCATGTGCGGCTGGTCGTAAAAGGCATCGTAGATCGCAGCCTCCTCTTCCGACGGAAGATCGGGCTGCGACAAGGCGGCAGCGGCGCGCAGGGCGCGGTATTTGCGCCGCAGCGTCACGGGAGAGACGCCAAAATACTGCTGCACCAGCCGCTGCGTCTGCCGACGGGAAAAGCTGCTGGCCGCGTACAGATCTTCCACATCGGGTAGCAGGCTTCCCGCCAGCCACTTGCCGACAGTGGCCATCAACTGCAGGTGGCGGGGGCGCGGCAGTTTCGCATTCGCGAGGATGAAACCGGAGAGCGCTTCCACCAGCTCGGCAGCGCTCGCCGTATTGTCGCGATAAGCGGCGCAAAGCTCGACGCCGATCTCGCCAATTTTCGGATCGAGCCAATCGGCAGCCTCGTACAGCCGGTTCGCATGATCCTGCGCGTTAAGCCCGGTCAACGCCGCCCAGCCCAGCGGGGAGAGAGCGGCACCCACGGCGTGAAACGGACCATCAACCTCGATCGGCAGGGCGCAAGCAAGCGGCGTGAGAAGATTGACCTCGTGCGAGGTATCATGCCCGCCGTCGGGCAGGAATAACCGCCCGCGCCCGGTGGGGAAAAAGGACAGGTGACCGATGGCCGCCGGCTGGATATCGCGCACGACCGGGTCATCGCAGCGGAAGTGATAGAAGATCGTGACGAACTGCGCGATGTCGCCTTCCGGTTCGATATAATCGATTTTGAAATGGTTGGGCGGGGTAAGCTCCCCGCCCGTCAGATCATCCCTTTTCATTGCGACCCCCCGCTTTATCCCTGCTCAGCTTTCCTCGGCAATCCATGCATCGACCTGTTCTTCCAAGATGGACAGAGGGACAGGTCCGTTGGCCAGCACCAGTTCGTGGAACTCGCGAATATCGAAATCCTCGCCGAACGCCTCGCTTGCCCGTTCGCGCAATTCCATGATCTTCAGCTTGCCGATCATATAGGCGGTCGCCTGGCCGGGATAGACGGCATAGCGTTCTATCGCCTTGCGGATATCGCCTTCGGGATTGGGCGTGTTTTCCTGCAAATAGGCGATCGCCTCCTCGCGGCTCCAGCGCTTGTGGTGAAGCCCCGTGTCCACGACCAAACGCGCCGCACGCCACAACTCCATCTGCAACCGCCCGAAATCGGAATAGGGATCGGTGTAGAAGCCCATGTCCTTGCCCAGCTCCTCCGAATAGAGGCCCCAGCCTTCGGTGTAGGCGGTGAAACCGCCATAGCGGCGGAACGGCGGCAATTCGCCAAGCCCGGTCTGGATACCGCGCTGCAGGTGATGGCCGGGCAGCCCCTCGTGATAGGCGAGGGCCTCCAGCTCGTTCCGGCTCATGGAATTCAGGTCGTAAAGGTTGACGTAATAGGTGCCGGGACGCGACCCATCGGTGGCCGGAGACTGGTAGAATGCCTTGCCCGCACTCTGTTCGCGGAAGGCCTCCACGGCTTTCACCTGCAACTCGTACTCTGGCAGCGTGATGAAATAGTCGGGCAGGCGCGCTTCCATCGCGTTGAGCGCCTGGTCCACCTCGGCCAGGTAATCCTCGCGGCTGGTGTGGTAGAATTGCGGATCGCTGCGGGTGAATTCGAAGAATTCCTGCAAGGTGCCTTCGAAGCCCACCTGCTGCATGATGGCCCGCATCTCGTCCTGGATGCGATCCACCTCGCGCAGGCCGATATTGTGGATCTCGTCGGCAGAGAGCTGCGTCGTGGTATAATATTCCAGCAAGGCCTCGTAATAGGCCGCCCCTTCTTCGAAGCGCCAGATACCGTCCTCGTCCGGTGCCATCGCCTGCTGGCGTTCCATTTCGGCGAGGAGGCGGGTGTAGGCAGGGGCCGCACGATCGCGCCACGCGGCCTGCGCATCGGCGATCAGCGCGGTGCGCTGTGTATCGGCGATGTCCAGCTCGCCCACTTCGCTGCGGAAATCCTCCAGCACGGCATTGTCCATGCCCGCATCCAGCATGTTGCGGATGTCGGAGAGGACGTAGGGATACACCCAGTCGGGCGGCATGACGCCTTCGTTGGCGCGCTGTGCAGAGCGGGCGATCAGCGTGTCGAGCACCGGTGCAATACCTTCGATCCGGCTGATGTAATCGCGCGCGTGATCGACGTTCTGCACCGCATGGGTGTTGATGAGGAAGGCGGGGATACCGCTCTGTTCGCCATTCATCTGGTCGAAGAACCAACCGTAATCCTCGAACGGATCAAGCGCCGCCGACCGTTCTGCCGTGGCTTCGAAAAGGCGGTAGGAAAGCTGGTCTTCGGGCGAAAGGCTGGCGAGGTCGTAGCCAGTGCGCATCCGCTCCAGCCATTGGTCGCGCAATGCATCGCTCGCCTCGTCCGCCGCTTCGCTGCGATCGTTCCACTGGCCATAATCATCATCGCGAATGCCGCGATAGGCCTTGGTCTGCGGGGACAACGCGAGCTGCGCCTCGTCATATTGCTCGAAGAAGGTGCCGATATCGGCGGGCACCTGCGACTGGGTCGCGGAAATTTCGCTGTCGCCCATGGAGGGCGCGGTGGCGCAGGCGGCGAGGGCGATCGCGCTGGAAAGTGTCAATGCAAGTCGAAATGATGGACGGATCATTGGGGGGTATCCTCTTGAATGGTCTAGCCGATCTAGAGGATGAACGTCGCTATCGAAAGCCGCAAAAAAGAGGGCGGCTGTCCCCAAGAGGATAGCCGCCCCTATAAAGTAGAGAACTCTATCGCGATTACCGCTTCGAGTCCTTCGGGTCGCAAGAAGAGAGTTAGCCGATTCTTGCCCAAAGCAATTGTAAGAAGGCGTCATTTCACACCCGAGCCGGGCTGTTGACCCATAATGGTGCGCATCTACATCTTTCGATTGACGGGGCGCGCTTGCAAACGGGGATTGCGCCACAGGCCGCCATGCTGCCAAGGGAAGCGCCATGCTCTATTCGTTGATCCGCCCTGCCCTTTTTACTCTCGACGCCGAACGCGCGCACGGACTTGCCATCAAGGCTCTGAAGGCGCTTCCCGCCGGAAAGCCTGCCAGGCCCGGCGGGCCGCTGGCCACACAGGTTGCCGGAATTGCCTTTCCCAATCCTGTCGGCATGGCCGCCGGTTTCGACAAGGATGCGGAGGTCGCAGACGCGCTGCTGGGGATGGGTTTCGGCTTTGTGGAGGTCGGCTCCATCACCCCGTTGGCGCAGGCCGGCAATCCCAGGCCGCGCCTGTTCCGGCTCGAGAAAGACCGCGCCGTCATCAATCGCATGGGCTTCAACAATGGCGGGGCAGAGGCGGCGGCGGTGCGGGTCGCGTCGCGCGGAGACCGGCCGGGCGTGCTGGGCATCAATATCGGCGCCAACAAGGATAGCGATGATCGCATTGCCGATTATGCCGCGATGACGCGAATCATGGCGCCCTATGCCACTTACCTTGCCGTCAATATCTCCAGCCCCAACACGCCGGGCCTGCGCGCCCTCCAGGATGAAGACGCGTTGGTGGAATTGCTGGACGGTGTGCTGGAAGCGCGGGGCGAGAATGGTCCGCCTGTGTTCCTGAAAGTCGCGCCCGACCTGCAACCGGCGGACGTGGATGCCATCGCCCGCATTGCGGTGGACAAGGGCCTGGGTGCACTGATCGTGGCCAACACCACGATCTCGCGTCCCGATCTCGTCTCTGCCGATGCGAACGAAACCGGGGGTCTTTCCGGTGCCCCGCTAAAGCCGCTGGCGCTGGAAACGCTGCGCGCGTTTCGCAAGGCCTCTGGCGGCGCAATCCCGCTGGTGGGGGTGGGCGGCATTGCCACGGCAGACGACGCCTGGGAGCGTATCCGGGCGGGTGCCAGCCTTGTCCAGCTTTACAGCGCGATGACCTATCAGGGGCCCGGCATTGCGAAAAAGATTACCAGGGGATTGGAGAAACTCATGAAACGCGATGGCTTCGCTACGATTGCAGAGGCGGTCGGAAGTGAATAGCAGTCGCGCCGTGACCTTCCTTCGCTCCATGCTCGCCCCCATTGCTGCGCTTTGCCTTGCCAGCTGCCAGACCATCCCCGCTCCGCAGGCGCCCGCCAACATCGGCGTCGTGCAGGCCGCCGATCCGCGCGCGGCAGAGGCGGGGCGCGAAATGCTGCGACGGGGCGGCAGCGCCACCGATGCCGCCATCGCCGTGATGCTGGCGCTGACGGTGGTGGAGCCACAAAGCTCGGGCATCGGGGGCGGCGGCTTCATGGTGCGCGGCTTGCCGGACGGCACAGTAACCACTTTCGACGGACGCGAAACCGCGCCAGCCGCGGCCTCTCCGGAATGGTTCCTGGGGCCCGATGACGAGCCGCAGGGATACCGCGACGTGGTCCTGACCGGCCTCAGCGTGGGCGTTCCGGGCAATATCGCTCTCGCGGCGCGCGCCCATGCGCAACACGGAAAGCTGGAATGGGCAGAGCTGTTCGAGCCCGCCATCGCGCTGGCGGAGGGCTTCGTGATGAACCCGCGCCTGCACGAGTCGCTGGAAGGCAGCATCGATCGCGCCGGGCAGGATCCGCTGATGCGCGCCACGTTCTATGAAGACAACGGCGAACCGCGCAGCGTCGGAGCGGTGATCGCGCGCCCCGAACTGGCAGCGACTTTCCGCCTCCTCGCCGCAGAAGGGCCGGAAGCCATTTACGGGCAGGATGCCGCCGAAGCCCTGGCTGCCCATATTGCCGCCAACACGCCCGGCGATGCCGCGATGCAGCCGTCCGATATCAGCGGATACGAAGCAAAAGAGCGCGAGGCCCTGTGCGGCACCTACCGCGATTACCGCATCTGTTCGATGGGCCCGCCCACCTCCGGCGGCATCGCGCTGTTGCAGATCCTGGGCCAGCTCGAGCAATTCGACCTGGCCGCCATGGGTCCGCAATCGACGCAGTTCTGGCACCTGTTCGCGCAGTCCCAACTGCTCGCCTATGCCGACCGCGAAATCTACACGGGCGACAGTGACTATGTATCGGTGCCCGCACGCCAATTGGTGGCTCCAGAATACATCGCCGCGCGCTCCCGATTGATTGATCCCGCCCGCGCGCTGGGCAACTACGAAGCAGGCGATCCTGTCGGCAGTCTCACCAGCCAGGCCGACGGGGACGAGCCAGCCGAACACGGCACCACCCATTTCGTGGCCGTCGATGCCGATGGCGCGATGGTCAGCTATACCTCCACGGTAGAGGGCGGCTTCGGCTCCGGCCTGCAATTCGGCGGATTTTACCTCAACAACGAGCTGACCGATTTCAGCTTCAGCCCGCAGCGCGACGGCGTGCCCGTGGCAAACCGCGTGCAGGGCGGAAAGCGACCGCGCAGCTCCATGTCGCCCGCCATGGTGTGGGCCCCGGATGGCGAACCCTTCCTTGTCATCGGCGGAGCAGGCGGCCCGTTCATCCCGGTGCAGACCGCGCGTTCCATCATCGGCATCATCGATTTCGACATGGCGCTGGAAGAGGCGTTTTCATTGCCCATCGTCATGGGCTTCGGCCCCAGCCTGTTTGTCGAAAGCGACACCTGGCTGGCCGGTCAGGCCGATGCGCTGGAAGCACTGGGTTATGCCAATATCCGCCTTGGACCGCAGCCGTTCGGCTCTGTCGGGCAAGTGGGCGCAATCAACACCCCAGAGGGCTGGACCACCGCCTATGACCCGCGCTTTCGCGGTCGGCTTGAGGCAACGCCGGTCGCGGCAGACTGAGGCGCATGCACTTGCCGTAGCCAGCCCCCGGTCCTAGTCATTGCGCAATAATGGATTGAAACGGGAGAGCGTTCCGCGTGGAACTGAGCGATATCGACAATGCCACCAGCCTCGTGGCGCTGTTTCTTCAGCGCGCGGACGAGCGCGGAGAAAAACCTTTCCTCACCGCCAAGATCGACGGCGAATGGACGTCGGTCTCCTACGCCGAGGCGGCGGAGAAAGTGTGCTTGCTGGCAGAGAAGCTGCGCGCAATCGGCCTTCGCGATGGCGACCGCGTGATGATCGTCGCCGAAAACCGCCCCGAGTGGTGCATTGCCGATCTTGCCATCATGGCGGCAGGCTGCATCACCACGCCAGCCTACACCACCAATACAGAGCGCGATCACAGCCACATCCTCGACGATTCAGGTGCCAGCGCGGTGGTGGTGGGCAACGCCAAGCTGGCAAAGGCGCTGTTTCCCGCAATCATGAAGACCGGACGCGGACACCACGTGATCGCGATCGATCCCGTTCCGTCCTCCCAATCCGGCTCGATCGAGCTGCATCACTGGGCAGAGATGACAGCGGGCGATGCGGCAGAGGCGCGCAAGGCGGTGGATGCGCGTATCGCCAGTATCAAGCGCACGGATATGGCCTGCATCATCTACACCAGCGGCACCAGCGGTGCCCCGCGCGGGGTGATGTTGCACCACGGCGCCATCCTCCACAACGTCAGCGCGGCGGCGCATGTGATCGAACACGATCTGGGCTGGGAAGAAGAGCGTTTCCTCTCCTTCCTGCCGCTCAGCCATGCGTTCGAGCATACGGCGGGCTTCTACCTGCCGCTGGGGCTGGGCGCGGATATCTGGTTTTCCGAAGGACTGGACAAGCTTTCCAGCAATCTCGAGGAAGCATCGCCCACCGTCATGGTGGTGGTGCCGCGCCTGTTCGAAGTGCTGCGCGGCAAGATGATCAAGGCCATCGAAAAGCAGGGCGGCCTGGCCCGCTTCCTGCTGGGTCGCGCGCTTGCCCTTGGTGAAAAGCAGGTTGCCGGGCGCCACGGACTGCTGAGCAAGCCCGACGAATGGTTGCTGTCGGCCACCTTGCGTCCGAAGATCAAGCAACGCTTCGGCGGAAGGGTCAAGGCGCTCGTTTCGGGCGGTGCGCCGCTCAACCCCGAGGTCGGCGGCTTCTTCCAGGCGATGGGCCTCAACATGCTGCAGGGCTACGGCCAGACCGAAAGCGCCCCGGTGATCGCCTGCAACTATCCCAGCGCCGGCATCAAGCTGGATACGGTCGGCCCGCCGCTGCGCGGCGTGGAAGTGAAGATCGCCGAAGATGGGGAAATCCTGGTGCGCGGCGAACTGGTGATGCTGGGATACTGGCAGCGTCCCGAAGACACCGAAGCCGCCATTCGCGACGGCTGGCTGCATACAGGCGACGTTGGCCACATCGACAACAAGGGCCGGATCAAGATTACCGACCGCAAGAAGGATATCATCGTCAACGACAAGGGCGACAATGTCGCGCCGCAGAAGCTGGAAGGAATGCTGACGCTCCAGCCAGAGATAAGCCAGGCGATGGTTTCCGGAGACAAGAGGCCATACATGGTCGCGCTGATCGTGCCCGATGCCGAATGGGCGGCGCAGTGGGCGCGCGAAAATGGCGAAGCGTTCGATATGGCCGTGTTGCAGGATTTGCCCGCGTTCCGCTCTGCGATCAAATCCGCCATCGACCGCTCGAACGAGGATTTGTCGGTCATCGAGAAAGTGCGCAAATTCGTGCTCGCGCGACGAAGCCTTTCACGGTCGACAACAACATGATGACGCCGACGATGAAAATACGCCGAATGCAGATCCGCGAGAATTACCAGAACCAGCTAGACGCGCTTTATTAAGGCCGGGGCGAAGGGCCTGGGTCTTGTATCTCAGGCGGCTTCGGCGTCGATCTTCTCCGGGAAGAAGGCCGGTTCCTTCTTCGACCATGCAGGCGCGGTGGCCGCAGCCTCGCTCAGGCTTTGCAGCAGCATGCGACGACGTTCCGGGCGAATCTGGGGCAGTGCGGCCGCAGCGCAGAAGGCTGAAGGAAGGAATGGCCGCACTGCAGCGCCAAGCAGGCGCTCATAAAGAAAGCGGTAGGCGGAAAAGCTGTCCAGCATTTCCATCGCGAGATCCTGCGCGGAAATTCGCATCAGCGTGCCCATCAGGCCCTCGACGCCATCGAAGCCATCGCAATCGGGAATCATCGCGCGCAATTGCCGCAGTTCGCGATAGGCAAGATACTGCCCGCGAATGGCGCGCTGGTCTTGAGGAGAGCCACTCCAGCTTTTGAAGGCATCGTTGCGAGTCAGCGCGATATCCAGCGAACGCTCGATGAAGCGCTGCTCGGATGCGGCAAAACCTGCAAACTCGCGCATCTCTGCGATCGTCAGCGAAAATGTCTTCGACTCGTAGCCCATTTCGACCCTTCCCTTGCGGATTATGAGAGAAGGTGTGCGCGCCTATGGTTAATTTTTCGTTTGGATTTGGCGGGATTGTTTGTGTTTCGCTCCGGCCTGCGTTGAAGTCGCAGCCCGCAGGGGCCACGCAGCGAAGCGGAGCGCACTGCACCAAGGATGTGAGCGCGAAGGCGCTCAAACAATCAGATGAGTCCGGCCAGCGGGCTGCTGGGATCGGCATATTTGCGCCGCCCCATGCGCCCGGCCAGATAGGCTTCACGCCCGGCTTGCACCGCCAGCTTCATCGCATGCGCCATGCGGATGGGATCTTTTGCTTCGGCGATGGCGGTGTTCATCAGCACCCCGTCACAGCCCAGTTCCATGGCAACGGCTGCATCGGACGCGGTGCCTACGCCCGCATCCACCAGTACCGGCACCTTCGCGCCCTCCACGATCAGACGGATCGTCACCTGGTTCTGGATGCCGAGGCCGGAGCCGATTGGCGCACCGAGTGGCATGATCGCCACCGCGCCTGCCTCTTCCAGCTGCTGCGCCGCGATAGGATCGTCGGTGCAATAGACCATCGGCTTGAAGCCTTCCTTGGCCAGCACTTCGCAGGCGCGGATGGTTTCGATCATATTGGGATAGAGCGTCTTCGCCTCTCCCAGCACTTCCAGCTTTACCAGGTCCCAGCCGCCCGCCTCGCGCGCCAGACGCAGCGTGCGGATGGCATCGTCGGCGGTGAAGCAACCGGCGGTGTTGGGAAGGTAGGTGACCTTCTTGGGATCGATATGGTCCATCAGCACAGGCTGGTTCGGGTCTGAAATGTTCACCCGGCGCACGGCCACGGTCACGATCTCGGCCCCGGCGGCTTCCACCGCTGCGGCGTTCTGGGCAAAATCCTTGTACTTGCCCGTGCCCACGATCAGGCGGCTGTTGAAGCGATGGCCTGCCACTTCCCAGCTATCGTCATCCGCACCGGAGTCGTGGCCAGAGCCTCCGCCCACGAAATGCACGATTTCCAGTTGGTCGCCATCCGACAGCGCAATGTCTTCCAGTGTGGAGCGCGGGGCGATCTCGCCATTGTGCTCGACCGCGACCTTTTCGGGCTTCAGGCCCAGTTCGCGCACGAGATCGGCGATGGTGGAGGCGGGGGTACGGCGGGTTTCACCGTTGACGGTAAGGGATTTTGGCTGGGTCATCACCAGCGCCACATAAAGCCTGTCAGGCGTGGCGCAAGTTGAGGATGTGTCCGGCGGCCACCAATGTGACGCCGATCATGGTCAGAACAGCCTCCTCGAAGCCGTGGCCTACGGCCAATGCGCCGCCCATGAAGGTAAGGCCAGTCATCGCCACCACGAAGGGCATGGCCCGGCGATGGCGAATCGCGCCAAGCCCGATGGCGACGCCTGCCACGATGGTGGCCAGCAACAGGCCCCAGCGGTGCAGATCCGGATCCAGCAGGAACGTGCCACCAAAGCCAAGGCCGGCAACAAGCACCAGCCCGAGCACGCAGTGCATAAGGCACAACGCGGAGAGCATGACGCCGGCGCGATCGAGGCGACCGCGAATCCAAGGGGTGATCGAAGCCATGTGGAGCATGTATGTAACGTCATAACATTGCGCAAGAGGTAATGATGCAACATTCGCCCCTCGCGCACGCCTACCAACCAAAGGGATGCTTGCGATTTCCCTGCCAAAGTTGCAGATCGCCACCGTTATGGTCGCACAGGCAATTTCCGCTGCTTCATCGAGCCCGCAATCGGGCATTCGTCCGCTTGCCCTTGCCCGCTGGCTATTGGCCGTGGCGACGCTGGTTCTCATCATGGTGGCCGTGGGCGGAATTACGAGACTGACCGAAAGCGGGCTGTCGATCACCGAATGGAAGCCCGTAACGGGCGCTTTGCCGCCGTTGAGCGAGTCGGACTGGCAAGCTGAGTTCGATCTTTATCAGCAAACCGGGGAGTACCAAAGCGTCACCGGTCCGGCGGGAATGGATCTGGCGGCGTTCAAGTTTATATACTTCTGGGAATGGTTTCACCGCCTTCTGGGACGGGTGATCGGCCTTGCCTTTGCACTGCCGCTGGCCTGGTACTGGGTGCGCGGTGCGATTCCTGCTGGCTACAAACCGCGGCTTGTCGCCCTGCTGGCGCTAGGCGGGATGCAGGGCGCGTTCGGCTGGTTCATGGTCCGCTCCGGCCTTGGCAGCGAAATGACCGATGTCTCGCACTTCTGGCTTTCGATTCACCTGCTGACCGCTTTTGCAACGCTGGGTGGGCTGGTCTGGACCGCCCTGGACCTTCGCCGCCTCGGCTTCGACGGCAGAAGCTCTCCAGCCCGTATCACCGGCTTGTCGTTCACCGTTGCCATTGTGCTGTTCCTGCAGTTGTTGCTGGGCGCCTGGGTGGCCGGCCTGAACGCGGGCCTTGCATCCGACACCTGGCCGCTGATGCAGGGGCGACTCGTGCCGGAGGCGGACTGGTCTCGCGGTGCGTGGTGGACATTCACCCATGACCCCTACTGGCTCCATTTTCTCCACCGTTGGTGGGCCTGGGTCGCAGTGGCCGCGCTGGTGGTGATGGCCCGGCGCATAAGGCCGCTGGACAGACGTGCCTCCATCGCCATCCATAGCGCTTTCGGCATCCAGATCCTGCTCGGCATCGCCACTGTCATGACCGGGGTCGCCCTGTGGCTGGCCGTGGCCCACCAGTTGGTCGGCGCGTTGCTGGTGGCATCCTTTGCATGGGGCGCGCATGTGCTGGGCAGGACACGGCAGTGACATCGGACAGCGCTGAACAGGCGGCGTTGGTCTGGACCCCGTTCGATTCGATCGAAAGCGCCAGGGCCGTGGCCGAGACCATGGTGGGTGAGGGGCTGGCCGCCTGCGCCAACATCGTTCCTCAGGTGCTTTCCGTTTTCCGCTACGAAGGACAGGTGCAATCCGCCAGCGAGGTTGGCGTGCTGTTCAAGACGAGGGCCATCCTGCTTGATGCGGCCATCGCTCGACTGGCCGAGTTGCATCCTTATGATACACCCGCGATATGCGGGTGGCTTGCAGACAGCACCCCGCAGGCGACGCGGAACTGGTTGGCAGGGACACTGCCGGGAAAAGGTTGAGCATGAACCGGACGGACAGGCGCAGGGCATTGCAGCTGGCGATGGCCGCGACGATCACGCCAGCGATCTTCGCCAATCGCGCCGCAGGAGCAACCTCGGCCCGGTTGATAGCGCCATCCGAAGGTCCGATGCGCTACACCCGCGCCATCGCGCGCGAACTTGTCGATGGTGCGCTTCTCACGGTCACGCGTGAATTCGATGTCAGCTTCACCCGGTTCGCAGACGGCTTCACGTTGCATGGTGAGCAAGTGCGCGCCCGCGTGGAAGCCCCAGATAAACTGGCAGACTTTGCGGCACTGGAAGAGGCGCGCGATGAAAGCGGGATTTTCCCGATTTTTCTGGACCCGTTCGGGCAAATCCTCTCCTCGCAGATTGCCCAGCCTCCCGAAGGTGTGCTGGCCCGGGCGGTGGATGAGGCGCTTGGCATGCTGGCAGCCCAGCCGATCGACGTCGGCGAGCGCGAGCAGTTCTCCCAATTCCTCACGGCATTGCAGCAGGCTGGCCAGCATGTGACAGCCTACCTGCCGACAGACCTTTTTGCCCCCGCCATGCGTTCCCGCCACGAGGCGCGCGACATCGCCCTGCCCGGCGGCGTGCATGGCAAAGTGGAAACCCTGTTCGAAAGCGACTGGAACGCGGGAACCGGCCTCATGCGTGCGGCTCGCCGCAATGTGTTGACCCAGGTCGAGGGAAATCGCCGCACGACGTTTGAAAACTGGAGCCTGACGCCAGCCTGATTCTTCTGCGGTATTATTTTACCTCTCCCGAAAGGCGCGGATTTGCTTGACTTGCGACCCCCGAAGCGACAAATGCCGCGCCTTCGCTGCTTCGAGAGCGGGTGACAAGCCTTCGATTCGGACAGTGGCGATCCATTCGCACTGATTTTTGAGGAATTAAGCCATGAAGGCTCTGAGCAAGACCACCCGGTCGATCAAGCCGGCCGAGGTCGAAAAGAAGTGGCACATCGTCGACGCCGAAGGGCTCGTCGTCGGCCGCCTTGCTTCGATCATCGCCAACATCCTGCGCGGCAAGCACAAGCCGAGCTTCACCCCGCATGTCGATTGCGGTGACCATGTCGTCGTCATCAATGCCGACAAGGTGAAGTTCACCAGCAACAAGGCTGCCAAGAAGGTCTATTACAAGCACACCGGCTATCCCGGTGGCCTGAAGGAAACCACTGCCGAGAAGATCCTCGAAGGTCGTTTCCCCGAGCGCGTGCTGGAAAAGGCTGTCGAACGCATGATCCCCACGGGTCCGCTGGGCCGGGTTCAGATGAAGAACCTGCACCTCTACAACGGCACCGAGCACCCGCATGACGGCCAGAAGCCCGAAGTGCTCGACGTTGCCTCGATGAACCGCAAGAACAAGGTGTCCGCATAATGGCTACCGAAGAGAAGAACACCGCCAGCGACCTGTCCGATCTGAAGGAAGTGGTTGGCGAGGCACCTGCTGCTGACGCTGCAACCACCGGTGAAGGTGAAACCGCACCTGCTGCCCCCACCATGCCGCTGCGCGAACAGGAAATCGACGCACAGGGCCGTGCCTACGCTACCGGTCGCCGCAAGGATGCCACCGCTCGCGTGTGGATCAAGCCCGGCACCGGCAAGGTTACCGTCAACGGCAAGGACCAGGAAATCTACTTCGCCCGTCCCACGCTGCGTCTGGTGATCAACCAGCCGTTCACGATCTCTGACCGCGAAGGCCAGTATGACGTGGTTGCCACGGTTTCGGGCGGCGGTCTTTCCGGCCAGGCCGGTGCGGTGAAGCACGGCATCAGCCAGGCGCTGACCCGTTACGAACCTGCGCTGCGCGCAACGGTGAAGGCCGCTGGCTTCCTCACCCGCGACAGCCGCGTGGTCGAACGCAAGAAGTACGGCCGCGCCAAGGCACGCCGCAGCTTCCAGTTCAGCAAGCGCTAATCATCGACGCGCTACTGCGTGTCTCAAGAGTTTCCTCGACGGAGGAAAATGCGAAGGGCGGCTCCCACGAGGGGTCGCCCTTTTTGCATTCCGGCTCGGGAAAATTGCCGGCTGGCCTAGTGGACAGGCTCGTTCAGCAGCGAATCGACTTCGCCCAGCAATTGTTCGATCGATAGGGGTTTCGCCAGATAGCCGCTGGCTCCAGCGCGGCGAATGCCTTCCTCGTCGCGCTTGCCTGCATAGGCGGTGATGGCAAGGATCGGAATCTGCGCGGTCTGCGGGTTGCGCTTTATCTCACGGATCAGCTTGCGACCGGAGACATGCGGCAGGTGGATATCCATGGTGATGAGATCCGGCGCAAAGTCGTCCACGGCATCCAGCACGCGCGCGCCATCGTCCACGAGCATGAGCTCGTAGCCGCGCTGGTTAAAGACGGCCTCGTAGAACATGCGGTTCAACAGGTCGTCTTCCACGATGAGGACTTTGATCGTCATTTCGGGAAGTTACGCTAAAACTCTCGTTTCGATCCCGCCCTTGCGACCAAATGGACCGATTAATCGACAAACGGCTGCAAAAAGCTGTTTCCGGCAGTTTGGTTAGTCTGCGACTTGCTTGCGGGCCGGGAAAGTCGGTGGAGCCAGCTGGAGTCGCTTGCGTAAGGTCAGTGCAGATCAATGCACCGGCGGATCGGTTCGTGGCACTCTTCCGATGGGCGCGACGGGCTCGCCCGGTTCGCGCGGGGGCATGGCATCTTCGGGCACGTCGTGGATCATCATGTCCGGCGTAGTCACATCCTCGAGATTGCGTACGCTGACGCGCAGGTTTTCGCCATCCCAGTGCAATTCGTTGAAACTGGGCGGGGTGGAGCGCACGCGCTGCGACAGGGTGCCCGCGCCGATCATGCGAACCTTGCCGTGAACCGTTTCCTCCATGATATCGAAAGCATCGTGCACATGGCCGGACAAGACTGCCAGCACCGGGCGCTGCGCCAGTTCGTTCAGTGCCTTTTGCCCATGCATGGTAAGCGCGGTTCCCTGGGTGCCCACTTCGCGCAAAGGATGGTGAACGGTAACCAGCGCCTGCGTGCCTTTGGGCAAGGCGTCCAGGGCCGTCAGGCACCGACCCAGCGCGGCATCGGTGACCCAGCCCTTGGACCAGTTCAGGCGGGGCTGCCAGCGGCGCACCGTCTTGAGCGGGACAATCGCCAGTCCGGGCAAATCGATTTCGCGCTCCACCTTGTCGGAAATGGCGCGGATGCGCTTGTAGGGATCGAAGAACCGCTCGACAGGGTTGAAATAGGGGAGGTCGTGATTGCCTACTTCCACGGTGACGGGCGCCTCCAGCGATTTGATCCAGGCGGTTGCTGCATCGAATTCGCGCTGTCTCGCGCGCATCGTCAGGTCGCCGGTGATCGCCACGGCATCGGGTTGCCGTTCGGCTATTTCCTGCTTTACCCAATCGAGCGCGTGATTGTCCTCCAGCCCGAAATGGATGTCGGAAAGATGGAAGAGCAATTTCGTGTCAGTCATCGGTACCCGGATCATTCGGTCGATCATTGGCGGGCATCGCTAGCAGGTCCACCTCGCAAGTCGACAGCTGGAACCGCGTCGATCGGGTGGCGATAGCCGGTTCGCCGTCCAGCAACACGCCAAACCCGCCATCCTGCGCACCAGAGAGCGTGACACCCTGCTCACTGCCGATAATTTCGTGCGGTCCTTCGCGAAAGTCATGCTTTGCCAGCGCCAGCAGCTGGTCGATGAACTCGCCTGTTGTCTCGGCGTGGTATGCATTCACCTCGATAGTGCCGTCGCGCGGCTCCAGCAGCAGCAGGGGATAGCCCTCCGGCCGTCCAAGCGGTGGTTCAAGGCATCGAAGCCGTTCGTCGCGCAACGTGCGGGCAAAGGCTTCGCGTGTTTCTGCCGCCATGCCCAGCACATCTGTGTCGCGCATGGCTTCGCGCACCTCGTTCCAGCTGGTGCCCGGTCCGGCCAGCAATCCGGCATATGCCGTGCCCAGCGGGCTGGTGATGATGCCGGGCCGCCGCGCAGCAAGAGCGCCGCTGCCCGCAAGTCCAAGCACCTCGTCCACCTCCATCGCGCCAAACAGGCGATGGTAGAGCAGGTTCATCGTCCCGCCCGGCAACACCAGCACCTGGCCACCCCAGCCCGCCAGTGCGTCAAGCGCGGCATTCACCGTTCCATCCCCGGCGAAGATGGCGACAAGGTCCAGGCCAGCCGCGTCCAGCATTTCGGGCGTGGGCAGGTCATCGGTGGGGAAACTGGTGCTGAAGGCAACGCGCAGGCCGCAATCGGCGCAGCTTTCGCTCATCCGCTCCAGTGCTTCTCGGTCGTTGGACCCGCTTGCATCATTGTGAACCAGCCAGAGGGGCCTTGCTTTTGCCATGGTGTTGAAATCACCGGGGAGGCCCGGCAGTTCCCGTCATATGCGGCGCGTGACGACAGACCATGCCGCCGCCAGGTTGATGAGGAAATATCCGCCGTACAACCATGTCCAGTGCACGGCACCAACCTTCGCTGCGTAAAGCGCCCCGCAGAGCAAGGCGAATTCCAAGGTAAGACTGGAGGCGCGGGCAATCCGCAGCGTGCGTGGGGGTATCTCCGTCAGCATCCTGTGCCCGCTGGCGATCACAGCCTGATGGCAGGCAAAATTGCCCATGCCCAGGAGAAAGGTGATGATCAGCGCCATGACCGCGGCCCTGCACGATTGGCGCTGCCTTCGCAAATGGTCGTTGGTGGAGCCGGGTGGCCCCTTGGTCGGGTTGGAGGCCTGCTCGTCGATGCGCCTTGCGCACAGGTCGACCTGTTGCAGCGCGGCCCAAATGTCTGGCCTACATACCTAATCGCACCGCAGCTGTTCCAGTCCCATCGGCTGCGGTGCGACCCCCCCAAGACAAAATAATCCGGGGCTTTGAGAGGAGGAGAACCATCATGAAAAACCGTTTGTTCACCCGACTTTTAAGCTCTGGTGCTTTGGCACTCGCAGCGAGCGGCCTGGCCTTCGCTCCGGCCGTATCGGCACAGGATGCAGAGAACCGCACCACCGGTGTCACCCATACAGACCTGGACCTTGCGACTGATGAAGGCGTCGCGGAACTCGAGCGCCGTATCGACCGCGCCGCGAAAGAGGTCTGCGGCTTCAACGAAGTGGAAGTCGGCACTCGCGCTCGAACCCGCGAGGGGCGGCAATGCTATCGCGAGGCCAAGCGCGAGCTCGATCGCCGGTTTGCACAGATCGTGAATGACGCCCAGCGCGGCGGCTGACAAGCTTCATCCCGCGATAGGCAAAAGGGGCGCCCCGCAATTTGCGAGGTGCCCCTTTTGCGTGGCTTCTCAGGAAAGCGAGTCCTCAGCGGCCCGCCATCGCCTTTACCTTCTTCAGGTAGGTTCGCCCGATCCGCAGTTCCTCGCCATCTGCAAGTTCTGCGCACCATACGCCCAGGCCTTCGTGCTTGAGACCGGTGATGAAATCGCGGCGCAAGATCGTCGAGCGGTGGATACGGATGAATTTCTCCGGGTCCAGCTTCTCCTCCAGCCCCGCAATCGTCTGCAAGAGAAGGTAGCTGGTCTCGCCCACGTGCAACCGCACATAGTCGCGCTCTGCATCGATCCGGTAGACTTCAGACGCGTCGATCCGCAGCAATTCAGAGCGGTGCGGCACCCAGAATTCACTCAGCCACCTGTTCGCGGCGTCCTCGGCGCTACGCCCCTTGCGGGCAAAGGCGCGCTCTATCGCCCGCTCCAGCCGCTCTGTGGCGACAGGTTTCAGGACATAATCGATTGCTTCAAGGTCAAAGGCCTCGACAGCAAAATTCTCATGCGCCGTCACGAATATCACCGCAGGCGGCGTTTCCAGCCTGCCGGCCTCGCGGGCGACTTGCAGCCCATCCTTGCCTGGCATGGTCATGTCGAGCAGCAGCAGGTCCGGGTTCAATTTTTCAGACAGACGCAAGGCCGATTCGCCATCGCTGGCAGTACCGATGACGGTGAGGTGGGGAATCTCGGAGCAGAGCACCTGCATGCGCTCGATCGCCAGCGGCTCGTCATCGACGATCAGTGTTCGCAGGGAAGTGTTCTCGTTGTCGTTCACGCTGCCACCCTATCCTTAATCCGCCGCAGCGGCATGCGCAGATGCGTGGCATAGCCGCCGGGCACCTTGCCGGAAACGACCGTCGCCTCATTGCCGAAACGCGCCTCCAGACGCTGACGCACATTGGTCAGGCCGATGCCAAAGCCGGGACGCGTATCGTCGCGGTCCTCCGCGCTTTGGCCATTGTCGGATATGGTGACCACGAGCCGATCATATTCCTCCCGCGCCGAAAGCGTAATGGTGACCTGGCCCGATGACGGCGCGACGGCATGTTTCACAGAATTCTCGATCAGCGGTTGCAGGATCATGCCTGGTATCAGGGCATTCTCCAGATCATCGGGAATGTCATATTGCGCGTGCAGTCGCAGGGGGAAACGCACGGCCTCGATTTCGAGATACAGCTTCTGGAGATGAATCTCCTCGCGCAGCGGAACGTCGGACGTGGTATCGTCGGCCAGGCTGCGGCGGTAGAAAGTGCTGATCATCTGGATCATGCGTTCGGCCATTTCGGTCTTGCCGGTCAGCACCAGCGCAGACAGCGAATTCAATGTGTTGAACAGGAAGTGCGGGTTTACCTGATAGCGCAGCGATTGCAGTTCAGCCGCCTTCGCAGCATTGCGAAACTGCTGTTCGCGCCGCTCGGCATCGCGAGCTTTCTCTCCGGTCAGAAGTGCGAGGTACAGCGCGCACCATGCAAGCAGCATGAAATAGCGGCTGTAGGTGATCTCGATCAGCTGGGTGCGGGAGCTGACAGTGACCAGTTCTGTCAGTCCTTCGAAAAGCTGGGAGCTGCTCTCTTCCTCATCCGACGAGAAGCCCCGCGTCTGAACGAATTCCTGCAACACTTTTTCATCCATCGCCGCTTGCGCATCGGCGAAGATCACCCGGTTGGCCTGCGCGCAGAGCAGCGCGGCGGGCAGTGCAAAGACAAGAGCAGCGGCAATCTTCATCCATAGCGGCCTGCCATCGAACGCGCGCAGGACCACCCACAAGCCCAGCGTGATGAGAACACCGACGGCCACCGAGGCGAGGCGCAACCAGATAAGCTCGTCAGCCAAAGGCATCTCGAGCAACTCGGCGCGGGTAGAAACCAGGATGAAATAGGTCGCCCACAGGCCGACGACAGAGACGAGCACCGTCTTGAACGGCAATCGCGAGGTAAGTTTTTCAGGCTGTGCAGCAAAATCCATCGGGCGGTTTTACCCCAAGGGCGTAAATGCAACCAGCCCGGGCAGCGGTTTCCATCGAAACCGGTAGGGCATTGGTCGATCAGACTGTCGGGTGGACATCGGTTCGCGCCCTATTATGCGTTCAGCAACCCCTCTTCGCGAATCTTCTCGCGCCAATGCAGCGGCGCCAGCGTGTGAACATTGTTGCCTTCTGCATCCACTGCCACCGTAACCGGCATATCCTTCACGGTGAATTCGTAGATCGCCTCCATGCCCAGTTCCTCGAAAGCGACGACTTTCGATTCCTTGATTGCACGCGCGACGAGGTATGCAGCACCGCCCGTCGCCATCAGATAGGCAACCTTGAACCGACTGATCACCTCCACGGCGTCCGCCCCGCGTTCGGCCTTGCCGATCATGGCGAGCAGGCCCTGGTCGAGCATCATCTCGGTAAACTTGTCCATCCGGGTTGCCGTGGTGGGACCGGCAGGGCCGACCACTTCGCCCATCACCGGGTCTACCGGGCCGACATAATAGATGGCGCGGCCCCTGAAATCGACGGGCAGCTCCTCGCCCGCGTCCAGCATATCCTTGATGCGCTTGTGGGCGGCATCGCGTCCGGTCAGCATCGCGCCATTCAGCAGCAGACGATCGCCGTGCTTCCAGCTCGCCACTTCCTGGGGCGTTAGGTTGTCGAGATCGACGCGCTTTGCCTCTGCATCGGGCTCCCATTGCACATCGGGCCAGGCATCCAGGTCGGGCTGCGGGATATAGGCAGGGCCGCTGCCATCCAGCGTGACATGCGCGTGGCGCGTTGCGGCGCAATTGGGGATCATGGCCACCGGCTTGCCCGCAGCGTGGCACGGCCAGTCGAGGATTTTGACGTCGAGGACGGTCGAGAGACCGCCCAGCCCCTGCGCTCCAACGCCCTGCGCGTTTACCGCGTCGAATATGTCGATCCGCAGCTGCTCGATATCGCTCTGCGCGCCGCGCTGTTTCAGCTGCGCCATGTCGATCGGGTCCATCAGCGATTGCTTGGCCAGCTTCATGCAGTGTTCCGCCGTGCCGCCGATGCCGATGCCCAGCATTCCCGGCGGACACCAGCCCGCGCCCATCGAAGGGATCTGTTCGATCACCCAGTCGATGATATTGTCGCTGGGGTTCATCATCTTGAACTTGGACTTGTTCTCGCTGCCGCCGCCCTTAGCGGCGACGTCGACACCCACCGTATTGCCCGGAACCATCTCTACGGAGAGGACGCAAGGCGTGTTGTCGCGCGTGTTGCGCCGGGTGAACGCTGGATCCGCCAGGATAGAGGCGCGCAGCTTGTTCTCGGAATTGTTGTAAGCGCGGCGCACGCCTTCATCGACAACCTCCTGCAAGCTTGAATTCGATTCAAGCCGGCAGTTCTGGCCCCATTTCAGGAACACGTTCACGATGCCGGTATCCTGGCACAGCGGCCGGTGCCCTTCGGCGCACATCCGGCTGTTGGTCAGGATTTGCGCAATCGCGTCCTTTGCCGCCGGGCCTTGTTCCGCCTTGTAGGCCTCTCCCAGCGCCTGGATATAATCCATCGGGTGGTAATAGGAGATATACTGCAACGCGTCGGCGATCGTCTCGATCAAGTCCTCTTCGCGAATGGTGATCATGTCGCTCATCGTTCCTGCACTCCTCTTGGTCGAGTTGCCCATAGGCTTTGCCGGCCTTTGTCGTCAAAAGCGTTTCACTGTCCAATGCCGCACTATAACGAATTGGGTGTGACGAATTGCGACAACGCGGGCATTGCCCGTGGCCCCGGCAGTCCCTAAGGCCAATTCGTCCAGCCAACACGAGAGTTTGACGCAGTGATTTCCGACCCGCTCAATTCTGCCGAAGCAGCCAACATTGCCAGCAATCCCGCACGCCGTGCGATGATCGACAGCCAGTTGCGCACCAGTGGCGTGAATGCGCCCAATGTCATCCGCCGCATGTCGCAAGTTGCGCGCGAGGATTTCGTGCCCGCCGCCAGCAAGGGCGTGGCCTATGTCGATCGGGCAATCCGCCTCGAAAGCGGCGCGTGGCTGCCCGCTCCGCTGGTTCAGGGGAAGATGCTGGAAGAAGCCGCGCCCGTCGGTGGCGAGAAGGCGATCGTGGTGGATGCGGGCTCTGGCTATCTGGCCGAACTCCTGCGCCCGATGGTGGCCGAGCTGACCGTTATCAGCCCCGAAGAAGCGGTTGGCAAAGGCACCAAGGGCAATGGCGCAACCCTGCTGTTGATCGATGGCGCGGTGGAGGAAGTGCCTGCCGCTCTCGCCAAGCGCCTTGCCGATGGCGCACGTATCGTGACAGGCTTGGTAAGCAGCGGCGTCACGCGCATTGCCGTTGGCCGAAAGGACGACAGCGGCGTCTCGATGATGCCGGTTTACGATATCGGCATTCCGCAGCTTCACGAATTCGACAAGCCCAAGGGCTGGAGCTTCTGACCATGCGCGCCACCTTTCGGCTGGCCACCGCCTTTGCGGGTGTCGGCCTGCTTGCCTCGCCCGCTTCGGCTGACACGCTGAAGGAAGCGCTGACGCAAGCCTATTTCGATAACCCCACCCTGGAGGCCGCGCGCGCGCAGCAGCGGGCGACCGACGAAAACGTGGTGATCCAGCGGTCGCAGGGGCTGCCGTCGGTCAACACCACCACGACCTATTCGGAATTCCTGGTGCAGAACTCCACCAGCTTCATCGCGCCCGAACGGCAGTTGAATGCGGGTGTGGACCTGGCCGTTCCCCTTTATCAGGGCGGCGCTGTGAAGAATGGTATCCGCGCGGCGGAAAACCGGGTCGAGGCGGGCCGGGCAGACCTTCGCGGCACCGAAAGCACGATTTTCACGCAAGTCGTCTCGGCCTACATGAATGTCATCCTGAACGAGGCGCTGGTCAGCCTTTCGTCCAACAACGTCGAAGTGCTTTCCATCAACCTTGAAGCCACCAGCGACCGCTTCGAAATCGGAGACCTGACGCGCACCGATGTGGCGCAGTCGGAAAGCCGGCTGGCACTGGCGCGGGGCGATTTGCGCACGGCAGAGGCAAACCTGCTTTCCGCCCGCGAGAATTATATCGCACTGGTCGGAGAAGCGCCGACCGATCTGCAGCCGCCGCCGCCGCTTCCCGGCCTGCCGGAAAGCCCCAACATGGCCGTGGATGTCGCGCTGGAATACAATCCGGACCTGATTGCCGCCAAGGAACGGGCCGTTGCCGCAGGCTACGATATCGAAGTTGCAGGGGCAGGCCGGCTGCCCACGTTCAGCGCCTTCACCAACGGCGGCTACCAGAATTTTCTCGGCACGCTGGGCGCGGTGCCTGGCACCACGGCAGACCAGACCGCCACCAGCGCCACCGCCGGTGTCCGCATGACCCTGCCGCTGTTCCAGGGTGGCCGCGTTGCCGCGCAGCAACGGCAGGCCACTGCGCAGGCACAGGCCCAGCTTGAGCAGGTGATCGCGACCGAGCGGAACATAATCGCCCAGGTTCGCGCGGCCTTTTCCAGCTGGCGCGCGGCCAATGCCATCATCGCGTCGAGCCAGGCCGCGGTTGATGCCGCTGCTCTCAGCCTCGAGGGGGTGCGGGCGGAAAACACGGTGGGCAACCGGACGGTTCTCGATATCCTCGATGCACAGCAGGAATTGCTCCGCGCCCAGGTCCAGCTCGTGACGGCGCGGCGCAATGCCTACGTCGCCGGATTTTCGTTGCTGGCCGCGATGGGCAAGGCCGAGGCCCGCGACCTTGGGCTGGGCGATGAGGGCGTGCTCTACGATCCGATCGACAACTACGATCGCGTTCGCGGCATAATCTGGGATTGGCAGCGCGATCCCGAACCGGCTGCCACCAGTTCGCGCACCGTTGACATCGTGGCCCCGGACGGGGAAGTTGAAGACAGCGCGCCGCTCGAGGAATTCGATACCGAAATCATCGATTACTCGGATACGGCACCACCACGGCTGGATACGCAGGGGGACTGAATGCGGCAGGAAGGCGAACCGTCGGTCGAAGAAATTCTCGATTCGATCAAGAAAGTCATTGCGCGCGATGCCAGCGACGCAGCGCAGGCCACCAAGGCGCGCCGCCGCGAAGGCCTCGTCGCCCGTCAGGAAACTGAAAAATCCGACGAGAACGAGATACTCGATCTCGGCGTAATCGGCTCTGCCCTCAGTGATGATGATGATGATGATGACGGCGAAAGCGAACTGATCGAGGAGGGTGGCGAAAGTGCGGAGAACCTGACCACAGATCGCGCCGCCGAAGCCATGCGCCAGTCGCTTGCCGCGCTTGCCATGCTGTCCGATCCGCCTGCGAAACCGCAAATCGTGCGCTCTGGCGAGACATCGCTGGAAGGCATGGTGCGCGAGATGATGCGGCCGATGCTGGCACAATGGCTGGATGCAAACCTGCCCGAAATTGTCGAGCGCCTGGTGAAAGCCGAAATCGCCCGTATCGCCGGGAAGAAGCCCTGAGCACCAAGCGGGACATCGCCAAGGCCGAACGCGCCCTCGCCAAGATCGGGGGTGAGAAAATCGAGCGGCACATCTTCATCTGCGCGATGTCCGAAAAGGAAAAGTGCTGTAACCGCGAGGTTGGCGAACGCGCCTGGAAGTATCTCAAGCGCCGCCTGAAAGAGCTCGGCATTGCCGGGCAAGGGCGGCGTGCAACGAACAAAAGCCGATTGCCTTCAGGTTTGCGAGGCCGGACCGGTTGCGGTCGTCTGGCCCGATGGCGTGTGGTATCGATCTTGCACGGAAGACGTGCTGGAGCGGATTATCCAGGAACACCTGATCGGCGGCAAACCGGTGGAAGAATTCCGCCTCCGGCCGCAGCGCGATTAACGCTCTGCGCCTTCTTTCCAGCCCAGTGTGCGGCGATCCTTGCGCGGTGCCTTGGGGTCCAGCTCATCCAGATTGTGTTCCACCGAACTGTCATGCCCGGTGCCGCTGGACAGGAACACCAGCCCCATCAGCGCACTCATCAGCAACATGGAAAAACCGATGCCAAGTGCGGTGGCGATAAAGAAATGCGGAGAAACCTCGTCCACCTGCTTGTAGATGATCGCCACCGCAATGATTACGGTTGCCAGCGTGATGCCCATCATCAGGCGCATCAAGCGGCGGTATCGCGCCCATGCGAAGGCGGCGTTTTCAGGATTGTCGAGGGGTGAAGGCTTGGCCATATCCTGTGCCATGCCCGTGCTCGGGCGGTGTTGCAACGGTCCAATAGGCCATGATTTGCCGAGACTCGGCCTGTCGTGGCACAATCGCGGCGAGCTCCGGGGGTGAGCAACACAAAGGAGAGCGTGAATGTCCATTTCGAAGATCGTTGCGAATCGCGATCACACCATCGTTTCCTGCACTCCGCAGGACAGCGTGCAGCTGGCGGCAAAACTGCTGGCGGACAAGAAGATCGGCGCATTGCCGGTAATGGATGGCGACGGAATCGTCGGGATCTTCTCCGAACGCGACCTGCTGTATTGCGTTGCGCGCGACGGGGCCGACGTGCTGCCGCGCCCGGTTGGCGAAGTGATGACATCGCCCGCCATAACGATCGGATTGGAAACATCTGTATTGAAAGCGCTCTCCCTGATGACGCGCCGTCGCATCCGCCACCTGCCGGTGATGGATGGCGAGAAGATGGTCGGCTTCGTTTCCATCGGAGACCTGGTGAAATACCGCATGGAGATCATCGAGGCCGAGGCGCAGCAAATGCGCGAATATATCACCACCGCTTGAGGGTGGGGCGCAGGAGCACTACATCGGTGGATATGACCAGCTCTCTTACTCTCACCGAAGCCGCCGCCTCGCGCATCGGCCTGATTGCCAAGAAACAGGGCAAGCCTGCCGATCCTGCGCCTTTCGGTGGAAGGCGGGGGCTGTTCGGGCTTCCAGTACAAGTTCGACCTGGACGATACGGCAGAGGCCGATGATGCGGTCAGCGAAACCGACGGGGTGAAGCTGGTGGTGGACCCGGTCAGCCTCGATCTCGTTGCGGGTTGCACGGTGGATTATGTCGAATCGCTGGGCGGCGCAGCCTTCCGGGTGGAAAATCCCAATGCTGCGGCCGGTTGCGGCTGCGGCAGCTCTTTCGGCATCTGAGCGCATTCGTGCGGATCGCCAGTTATAATATCAACGGCATCAAGGCGCGCATGCCGCGCCTGAAGGAATGGCTCGAAGAGACGCGCCCCTCTGTGGCCTGCCTGCAGGAAATCAAGAGCCCCGACGAGAACTTCCCGGCCAGCGAGTTCGAGGACATCGGCTATCATGCCATCTGGCACGGCCAGAAAAGCTTCAATGGCGTGGCCATCCTCGCCGATGGGCAGGCGCCGGTTGAAACGCGGCGCGGGCTGGGAATCGATGGCCCCAAGGAAGATGAGGGCGAACAGGCCCGCTATCTGGAGGCCGACGTAAACGGCGTGCGGATCTGCAATCTCTACCTGCCTAACGGCAATCCGCAGCCGGGTCCCAAGTTCGAATACAAGCTGGAGTGGATGAAACTCCTGCGTGCGCGCATGGCGGAACTGTCCGCGCTGGAGCAGCCCACCGTCGTGCTGGGTGATTACAACGTCATCCCGGAGGACAAGGACGTCTGGTCGGTAAAAGCCATGGCCAGCGATGCTCTGATGCAGCCCGAGTCGCGCGATGCCTACGCCCGCTTGCTGGGTGACGGTTGGACCGATGCCATAGACACGCTCAACCCGCGCGGGGGGGTGTGGACCTTCTGGGACTACCAGGCGGGCGCCTGGCAGCGCGACCACGGCTTCCGCATCGACCACCTGCTGCTTTCACCCGAAGCGGCCGACCGCATGACTGCCGCCGGTGTCGACAAGGAATATCGCGGCCGGGAAAAGGCCAGCGACCATACGCCAGTCTGGGTAGAACTGGACTGGCCGACCGAGAAAAGCGACTAGATCGGCTTTAGAGAGACTCCCGCGCCTCGGACTGAACCGGAGCCGGGATGCCCTATTTGTAAAACACGTGATTTTCGATTGTGGCCCGCGCCGTCAGGCGGCCGGCCCAGCTTGGACGCACGTAGGTCGCATGAAAATACAGCGCATCATGTGCAGGGCTTTCCCACAAATCGCGATGCGCAATCCGGGCGATGGCCTTGGCCTTCGTCCACGCACCTGATCCGCGATTGGGGGCAGGAATGCGCCCGCTACGCACGAAAGAGAACTGGGAGCGCTGGGTCACGACCGCGCAATAATCATCGGGGAAGCGCGAACTCTCGGCGCGGTTGATGATCACGCGTGCCACAGCCAGCTGACCATCCAGCGACTCACCGCGCGATTCGAAATAGACCGCCTGCGCCAGGCACATCATTTCGCGCGACATCTCGCCGCTGGTATCCACTTCGCTCACGAGTTCGCGCAGCGATGCAGCGTCGCTCTGAATGGAGAAGTCGAATTCGGGAACTTCGGGCTCTTCGGGCAGTTCCTGCACCACCTCGTTCATCACGAAGCGGACCTCGGGTTCTGTGGTGGACGCTGAGAGAGCCGGTGTTGTCTGGGCCATTTCGAGCACGTCCTGCTCTGCCTGGTCCGGGGCCTGAGCTACGGCATCGCTACCTGCGGCGCCGAAACTGGTCGCAATAAAGAGTGCAGCCAGGGCGCTTGCCCCAACTCGCTTGCTGATGAATTTCATCGATCCCGTTACTTAAGGCGGTGAGAGACCTGAGCAGGCTTGCGGACGCGGTGTAAACTTACCGTCTGTCGCCCGCGTCCGTCATAAACGGACCTGCCGGTCGTCCCCCCGTCTGCGCGCTGAAAACCATCGCCGGAGTGCGATGCCTAGCAACCTACGCTGTCGGAAAGTCCGCCGCCAAATAGGCAGTTAGATTTCAGAGTCAACTATTGTGCGGTGCAACATCGATGAAGCGTTCTGCATTTTCGATGTCCAGTTCCACCACCCAGAGATCGGGATCCTGCTGTCCTCTGCGCTGGCAGTACTCGGAAAATCCCATAGGATTTTCAGTATCTTGCTGCTTGGAAAGCGTCCATTTCCGCGAGCCGTCCAGCTGCGGCATGCGCTCGTAAGCCCGGGCTAAAGTGGCGCGATTACAACACACTACCATCAAGGTTCCTGCCATGCGATCACCCTTGGACAGCACCATGCCAAACCCTCCTGCCGCCTCCACCGCGCGGATAAGGCCACTCACTTCGAGGTGCGCAGGAATACGGTCGTCCACCATGCGATCAGCCAGGCTGCCCATAGCCGTCGAGGCCGGAAAGCGCGATGTGCGACCGCATGAAGGTACCTGTACCCCGCCCGATCTCGTCGCCTTCCTCGTCCATCAGATGCGCTTCGGCAATGAACACTCGCCGCTTTCCGCTGATCCACTTGCCTTCGGCAATGACGCGACCTTCCCGCAGCGGCTTGGTGAAATGGAGGTTGAAACCAGTGGTGAGCAGGAAGCGATCCGATACCAGCGAATTCGCGGCATAGAAGGCGGCATCGTCCAGCATCTTGAAATACAGCGTGCCATGGGTCGCCCCGGCCGCATGAAAATATCGTTCCTGTGCCTGGAAAGAGATGCGCGCGCGGCCCGCCTCGACGATCTCCAGTTGCGACTCGAACAAGGCGTTTACGGGTGCACAGGAATAAAGATTTTCCAACGCGCGGAAATGCGCCTCCTGCGCGCTGCCATCCGCTGTTCGGGCAGAATCAGGCAGCGTCACAGTCCGTCGCATTGGTGAGCACGCCGTATAGTGCTTCTCGGTCAGGAGCGTCGCAAAGTGCGTCGTGGACGCGCTCGTCACGGACAAGGCGCGAAATCGCAGCCAGCGCGTGCAGATGCGTGGCGCCGCTGTTCGCGGGAGAAAGAAGACCGAATACCAGATCCACCGGCAACCCGTCCGCCGCGGCAAAACCAACCGGGCGTTGCAACTTCAGCAGGGCGGCTACCGGTCGTTTCAGACCGGGCATGCGTGCGTGGGGAATGGCCACACCGCGGCCAAAACCTGTGCTGCCCAGCTTTTCGCGTTCCTCGAGTTGCTCCAGAACCAGTGGCGCATCGAGGTCGAACGCCTCGGCGAACAGGTCGCCAAGGCGACGAAGGATATCGTCCTTGCCATCGGCCTGCGTCACGCAGACCGATTCGGGTTTCATCAGAAAAATCGGATCCATTGGTTCAGAAAACTCGTATTACCCTGTCGGCGGTTCGGTGCGCCTTTTGGCGCACCGTCCAGTGCAAACACCCCTCCCCGGTTAATACCGCCTAGTCCGGCTTAAGCGCTGCTGGCGATCAGGACGGTTCGACCCATCCGATCGAGCCGTCTTCGCGGCGGTACACCATATTATGGCGTCCGGTGCCAGCATTTTTGAAGAACAGCGCGTTGGTGTGCCGCAAGTCCAGCAGCATCACCGCATCCGACACGCTGACTTCGGGCACGTCAATTCGCGTTTCTGCAATGATGGGCGGGGATTCTTCGCCAGCCTCTTCCTCGGTCGCAGGCTCCTCTGATGCAAAGATCGTGTAGGCAGCCTCTTCTTCCTTCGCGGCATGGGCAACCTGCTCATGTCGGTCCTTCAGTCGGCGCTTGTAGCGGCGAAGCTGCTTTTCGATCTTCTCGGCAGCCTGATCGAACGCAAGATGCGCGTCCTGCGCCTGCCCGTGGCTTTTCAGGATAAGCCCGTGATTCACATGCAGGACAATGTCGGCGGCGAACCCGCTGGCGGGCGCCTTTCCGAAAGTGACCGAGGATGAAATCGCGCGTTTGAAATGCTTGTCGACAATTGTCTCAAGTCGGTCGGATGCATGCTCCTGCAAGGCAGAACCTGTATCGACCTGGTGTCCCGACACGCGAATATCCATGAGGCGTTGCTCCTTTTCTTTTCGTTCGCTTCTCTACCCCATGTGGGACGTAAGTCTCACGAGGTCCAGAGTGGAGATTCCAACGATTCCAGAAATGCTTTGTGCCGGGCTATTTCTGCCGCGCTGGCGGCATGGGGGCGGGGTGCGCGGTACTCCCCTGTTTTCGGGACAAAACGTGTCGGTGCAGATTTTTCCGCGGACGTGTTGTCGACGGCCAGTTGCAAACCGATCTGCCGCCCGCCGGTCAATTCGACATAGACCTGCGCCAGCAATTCCGCATCCAGCAGAGCGCCGTGCAACGTGCGGTGGCTGCGATCCACGCCATAACGCGAGCATAGCGCATCCAGCGAATGCTTGGCGCCCGGATGGCGGCGGCGGGCCAGTACCAGCGTATCTATCATCCGGTCGTTGCCGATTTCGCCAAGTCCGCATTGCTCCAGTTCGAAGTTCAGGAAGCCGAAATCGAACTGGGCATTGTGCGCCACCAGCGGGGAATCGCCGATGAAGTCCAGCAAGGCCTCCACCTTCTCGGGAAAGCGCGGCTTGTCGGAGAGAAAGGTGGCGGAGAGGCCGTGAATTTTCTCCGCCTCGGCGGGCATGTCGCGGTCGGGATTGAAATATTCGTGGAAGCTGCGACCGGTCGCCACGCGATTGACCATTTCGATACAGCCAATTTCCACCAGCCGGTCGCCCGTCCGGGGGTCGAGCCCTGTCGTTTCGGTATCAAAGATGATTTCGCGCATGGCCACCCTATCGCGCGTGTTGGCTCAGCTGCGCAAGTCGGCTTTGAGCTTGTCCACCAGAGCCTGCACCTGCGCCCGCGTTTCCTGCAACGGTACGCCCGTGTCGATCACATGGTCCGCGCGGGCGCGCTTGTCCGCATCGGGCAGCTGGATTTCCAGGATCTGCGCGAATTTCTCTTCCGTCATCCCCTTGCGAGCCATGACCCGGTCACGCTGGACGTCGGCCGGTGCGGATACGACCACGGTGGTATCGACCAGCGAGGCGGCACCTTTTTCGAACAGCAATGGTATGTCGAAAACGACCATCGCGCGCGCCGGCATTGTTTTCGAGAAACTTTTCCCTCTGCCGGCCTACCGCCGGATGGACGATCAGTCTCCAGCCGGGCCAACGCATCGGCGTCCCCGAACACGATACTACCCAGTTCCTCACGCCGCACGCCTTCGGGTCCGGTGCTGCCGGGGAAAGCGGCTTCGATGTCGGGAAGCAACGCACCGCCCGGCCCCTGCATCCGTCTCACTTCGGCATCGGCATCGAACACCGGCACGCCTGCGTCCTCGAACATCTGCGCAACCGTGCTCTTGCCCATGGCAATCGATCCGGTCAGGCCGATAAGGTGTGGCCGGGTTTCGCTCACCGGGTCAATATCCTGCGCAGGTCCACGTCGTTCTCCTCGCGGGGCGGGGCCGTGCCGAAGAATTTATCGAAAGCCACGGCAGCCTGCCCGATAAGCATGGATAGACCATCTATGTTGCGAAAGCCTTTCGCCCTCGCTTCCTGAAGCAATGGGGTGTCCAGCGGAGCCGTGACGATATCGTAGATCACGCTTCCTGGAGGAGCATGGCTGAAATCGAATTTCAGCGGCGGCTGGCCTTGCATCCCCAGCGGACTGGCATTCACGATCAAGTCCAGACAGCCTTCGCGGTCGTCGAATGCGAAATCGGTCGGCTCGGCGAAATGCGACAGGGGCGCAGCATGGTGCTGTCCGTCTGGCGCAAGTTCGTCCAGCATGGCCTGCGCCTTTGCGGGGTCGCGGCCGGCCAGGACGATCGTGAAGCCATGCTCAAGCAGGCCCGCCACGATGGCCCGCGCCGCGCCGCCCGTGCCCAGCACGCGCGCCATGCGAAAATAGTGATTGCATGCAAGATCGTCGCGCAGGGGTTCAAGAAAACCCTCGGCATCGGTATTGTAGCCGGTGCATGATCCGTCCTGTTCGCGAACGATCGTGTTTACGGCACCGATGCGCTTGGCCAACGGATCCAGGCGGTCGAGAAGAGGCATCACGGCCAGCTTGTGCGGCATAGTGACATTGCATCCCGCCCAGTGCGCATCTGCGGCGCGGCTGGCCAGATAGTCTGCGAGCTCAGCGGCCTTTACATGCTGGCAATCGTAAGCAGCGTCGATACCCAGCCGTTCTATCCAGTGGCCATGAATGGCAGGCGACTTGGACTGGGCAATCGGATCGCCGATCACCTCGGCATGACGGGTCATCGCGGCAGCTCCCCCAGCTCTCGCAACGCCTCCAGCACGGGCAGCAGGGGCATGCCCAGAACGGTGAACTGGTCGCCTTCGATCTTGCTGAAAAGTTGCGGTCCGCGCGCCTCGATGCGGAACACGCCGACACAATATCCCACTTCAGGCCACTCGGCGTCGAGATAGCTTTCGATAAAAGCGTCGGACAGTTCGCGCACATGCAACTGCGCTTCTGCAGCGCAACGCCAATGGAGATGGTTCTGCACGACGATGCTCGCAGCGGAGTGGAGATGCATCACCTTTCCAGAAAAGAAGCGCAGATGCTCGGCAGCTTCCTCCCGGCTTTCGGGCTTGTCGAATCGACGCCCGTCAACAACCACAAGCGAATCGCTTCCGAGGACGGGTGCATCCTCGTTCTTCAGAGCCAGGGCTTTCGCATCCGCCAGCTCCTGCGCGACGAGCGCAGGGTGCAGTCCCTTCACGGAATTTTCGATGGCGCGCTCGTCAACATTTGCGGGCCGCGCTTCGAAGGCGACGCCCGCAGCCTCCAGCATGGCGCGGCGCGAGGCGGACTTCGACGCCAGCACGATCATATCGGCACGATCATATCGGTTTCGATCCGGTTTGCGGAGGACGGTTGTCTTCCCGGCGGCCCTCGCGCTCCTGATAGAGCTTGATGATGGCCGCTGCCGTTTCCTCGATGGAAC
The DNA here is from genome assembly GCA_963783265.1 of uncultured Alphaproteobacteria bacterium. Taxonomy (GTDB): domain Bacteria; phylum Pseudomonadota; class Alphaproteobacteria; order Sphingomonadales; family Sphingomonadaceae; genus Alteraurantiacibacter. Next base: position 402,996 of record CAWAMU010000018.1, read on the forward strand.
GACGGGTTACATCGATGACGGGCCAGCCATTATCGGCGAACATGCGCCGGGCAAAGGCCACCTCCGTGCTGACCTTGTCCTCGTTGACATAGGCGGTTTCGGTCTTCTCGTTCAGGGAAAGCAGGCGGTTGCGCCGGATCTGGATCAGGCGGGCAGGCGCCGTCGTCAGGCCGACAACCATGGGATGGCGCAATCCGAACAGCATCTTGGGCGGCGGGCTTTCCACCACCAGTGGTATGTTGGCCACCTTGTAGCCACGATTGGCGAGGTAGATGCTGGTCGGCGTCTTGGAGGTGCGTGACACGCCCGCCAGAAGGATGTCGGCCTCTTCCCAATCGTCCCAGCTGATGCCGTCGTCATGGGCGATGGTGAACTGGATGGCATCGACACGTTCAAAATAGGCGTCGTCCATCTTGTTCTTGCCGCCGGGGCGCCCGTGCGCCTCCTGTCCCAGCCGCTCCTCCAGCGCTTCGACCACGGGATCCAGCGCGGCGACATGGGGCAGGGCAAGCTGCCGACAGCATTCTTCAAGCCGTTTGCGTGTCGCCTCGTTGGTCAGCGTATAGAGCACGAGGCCGGGATTGGTCTTGAAGTCGTCGATGACCCGCTCGAGATGCTGGACGGATCTGACCATCGGCCAGAAATGACGCTGTACATCGGCATCACCGAATTGCGCCAGTGCCGCTTTCGCGAGCATTTCCAGCGTTTCGCCGGTCGAGTCAGAGAGAAGATGAAGATGCAGTCTGGCCATGTGGATAAGCACAGCCATAAACCACGGGATCGATCTGCGGACAAGCTGTCGATGAAGTTAGCCCCGGATCCAAACCGGATCGATGAGACGAGTCATGGACAGGCGAGGCTGTTTTTGAACAGTCTGGGGATAGTGGGGAGAAGACTTGTTTGACTCAACCCGGAGCATGAGTTCGCACGGCTGGAAATGGGTTCTCAAAACGGGAGAAATCAGGCAAAGGCTCGCAATCCCCGAAATCCACAGGGCCAACAACGTCCTGAATCCTTCTTAATATATATATTTATTGTTTGATTGGACTCTTCGATGCCCGGTTGTCTCCTCGAAACGCTTGTCGGTCAGCGGACCGCAAGGCGCCCGGTCTGGCTGATGCGCCAGGCAGGACGCTACCTGCCTGAATACCGCGAACTGCGCGCGCAAAAGGGCGGCTTCCTGGAACTGGTCTACGATCACGAGGCTGCGGCCGAAGTGACGATCCAGCCGATCGACCGGTTTGGCTTCGACGGCGCCATCCTTTTTTCGGATATCCTGATTGTCCCGCATGCGCTGGGCCAGGATCTGTGGTTCGAGGCTGGCGAGGGTCCGCGACTTGCACCTCCGCTTGTGGATGGGGTCTGGAATGGTCTTGAAAGGGCCTTCCATCACTTCGAAGCGATCTATCGTACCGTGGCGGCTGTGAAGGCGCGTTTGGGCCCAGAGACCACCTTGCTGGGCTTTGCGGGGTCGCCGTGGACCGTGGCGACCTACATGGTCGCGGGCGCAGGGCTCGAAAGACCAGGGCGCGGCACGCAAGCTGGCCTACCGCGATCCGCAAGCATTCGCTTCGTTGATCGGGGCAATCGAGACCGCGAGCATCGAATATCTCATCGGCCAGATCGATGCAGGGGCCGAAGCGGTGCAACTCTTCGACAGCTGGGCCGGATCGCTAAGCCCCTCGCAGTTCGAACAATGGGTCATCGCCCCGAATTCTCGCATTGCCGCCGCGATTCACGATCAGCGTCCGGGAATTCCGGTGATCGGTTTTCCCAAGGGTGCGGGCGCAAAGCTGCCTGCCTATGCGCGCGAAACCGGCGTTGACGCGCTTGGTATCGATGAGACTACGGATCCGGTCTGGATCAACGCGGAATTGCCTGCCGATATGCCGGTGCAGGGCAATCTCGATCCCATGTCGCTACTGGCCGGCGGGGAAGCGATGGACAATTCGGTTCGCTTCATTCTTTCCGCATTCGCCGACCGTCCGCATATCTTCAATTTGGGACACGGGATCGACAAGGAAACGCCGATCGCCCATGTCGAACGTCTTCTGGAACTCGTGCGCGGATGAGGGGATGACGCAAGCGTTTTGCGCCTCTAGATACGCCCTATGCAGGATGTGCTCTCGATGATCTATCTGTGGCTCAAGGCTGGCCATATCATCTTCGTGATTTTCTGGATGGCCGGGCTGTTCATGCTGCCACGGTTGTTCGTTTATCACCAGGAAGCGCCCGAAGGATCCGACGAGGCTGCGAAGTACATTGATCGGGAGCGCAAGCTGCTGAAGATCATCCTGCTGCCATCGATCATCGTCGTCTGGGTGCTCGGCCTGGGGCTGATGTCTGCCATCGGGGCGCATACCCAGGGCTGGTTCCACGCCAAGCTGCTGCTGGTGCTGATCCTCTCGGGTTATCACGGATATCTCAGCGTCTACGCAAAGAAGCTGGCGCGCGGAGAGCGGCCGCTATCGGGCAAGAAACTGCGCCTGCTGAACGAGGTGCCCGGCGTGGCCGTGGCGCTGATCGTCATACTGGTGATCGTCAAGCCGTTCTGAATCTCGGGCGGGTTTTCGCGCGCGGAGCGCATTGCGATTGACCGGCGTTCGCGAAAGGCATATTTGCACAGGTCTCAATCGGCATGAGGTCGCCAGTTTTCCGCGCGACCGGGTCTGCTTTCTCCAAGCCCATACGACCTGCCGGCATCCCAACTATCTGGAATATAAAGACAATGCATCTCAAAGAACTCAAGCAAAAGGCGCCGGCAGAGCTGGTTTCCATGGCCGAAGAACTGGGCGTCGAAGGCGCCTCGACCCTGCGCCGCCAGGAACTGATGTTCGCCATTCTCAAGGAAGTGGCGGAAGAGGGCGAGGAAATCCTCGGAATCGGCACGATCGAAGTGCTGCAGGATGGCTTCGGCTTCCTGCGCAGCCCCGAAGCGAATTATCTTGCCGGGCCTGACGACATCTATGTCTCGCCTAACCAGGTTCGCAAATGGGGCCTGCGCACCGGCGATACGGTGGAAGGTGAAATCCGCGCACCGAGGGATGGCGAGCGTTATTTTGCGCTGACGAAGCTGAAGGAAGTCAATTACGAGGATCCTGACGCGGTTCGCCATCGCACCAATTTCGACAATCTCACGCCGCTCTATCCCGACAGCCGTCTTAATCTCGATACCAAGGATCCGACGGTCAAGGACAAGTCGGCCCGCGTGATCGATCTGATTTCGCCGCAGGGCAAAGGCCAGCGCGCCCTGATCGTGGCACCGCCGCGCACGGGTAAGACCGTGCTGCTGCAGAACATCGCCAAGGCCATCACGGACAACCATCCGGAAGTCTTCCTGCTGGTGCTGCTGGTGGACGAACGTCCCGAAGAAGTTACCGACATGCAGCGCAGCGTGAATGGCGAGGTCATTTCCTCGACGTTCGACGAACCAGCATCGCGTCACGTGCAGGTTGCCGAAATGGTGATCGAAAAGGCCAAGCGCCTGGTGGAGCATAAGAAGGACGTCGTGATCCTGCTCGATTCGATCACGCGTCTTGGCCGTGCCTACAACACCGTCGTTCCGTCATCCGGCAAGGTGCTGACTGGCGGCGTGGATGCCAACGCGCTGCAACGACCCAAGCGCTTCTTCGGTGCTGCGCGCAACATCGAGGAGGGCGGTTCGCTCTCCATCATCGCCACCGCGCTGATCGATACCGGCAGTCGCATGGACGAAGTTATCTTCGAAGAGTTCAAGGGCACGGGTAACAGCGAAATCGTGCTCGATCGCAAGGTTGCGGACAAGCGGATTTTCCCGGCCCTGGATGTCGGCAAGTCCGGCACCCGCAAGGAAGAGTTGCTGGTGGACAAGGACCAGCTTTCCAAGATGTGGGTGCTGCGTCGTATCCTGATGCAGATGGGTACGGTGGATTCGATGGAATTCCTTCTCGACAAGATGAAGGATTCGAAGACCAACGAAGATTTCTTCGAAACGATGAACCAGTAGGTTTTCCACCTGAGTGTCTGAAAACCAAGGAAAAGGGGGCTGCGAAGCCCCCTTTTTTATCTACGGAACGGCATCACGCGAGGTGTTTGCCAAAAAATTCCGCCGTCCGTTTGTCGGCCAGCTCTGCCGCCTTTTCATCGCGCCGTTTGCCGAATTCGGTGGCAAAGCCGTGGTCCAACCCTTCGTAATCGTGCAAGGTAACCTTGGGATGATCGTCCAGCCCGGCGTGCATGGCTTTCTGTGTATCCTTGTCGACGAAGCCATCCTCGGTCGGGATATGGAGCATCAGCGGATGTGCAATCCCATTTTTTTCGCGAAGCAGCTCGTCAATCCCCACCCCGTAATAGCCGACACTGGCATCCACATCGGTCCGGGCTGCAGTCATGTAGGCAAGGCGACCACCAAGGCAGTAACCCACCGCACCAACCTTGCCTGAAGAGGCAACCGTACGGGCGTATTGAATGGTCGCCTCGATATCGCGGATGCCCTGATCCTGGTTAAACTTGCCCATCAACTCCAGCGCAGTCTGGAATTCGGGCTCTATGTCGGGATCAAGTTCGACGCCAGGTTGGAGACGCCAGAAAAGATCGGGGGCAAGGGCGAGATAGCCATCCTCGGCCAGTTTATCGCATTTGCGGCGGATACCCGCGTTCACGCCAAAAATTTCCTGGATTACTATGATCGCTGATTTCGGTTCCTCCTCAGGCCTCGCGATATAGCAATCGAACGCGTCGGGGCCTTCCAGGGTGGTAATCCGCACTGTCTCACTCATATATAGTTCTCCTGGGCGTCAAAATTGGTCTTGTGCCTAAACTACGCGCGTATCGAGAAAGGTGTCCGCAATGAAGGTCAATATCGAGATCGACTGCTCGCCCGAGGAGGCGCGCCGCTTTATGGGTCTACCTGACGTCGAGCAGGCTAACGAGATTTATGTCGAATCGATTTCGAAGGCGATGCAAGGTGTTTCGAACATGGAGCAGCTTGAGCAATACGCGAAACAGCTAGCCCCGATGGGGCAGATGGGGATGAAGATGTTCCAGAACTTCATGGAGAATGCCGCGAAGGGCACCGGTGCTGGATCGACCGCTACCTCCAAAGATTCTTCCGACTAGGCTCTCCCATGGATACGATCTTCGCGCTCTCCAGCGGGCAGCCGCCTGCCGGGATAGGTGTGATCCGGGTGACCGGGCCGGATGTCCGAGCGGTGTTGAAATCCGTCGCCGGAAGCGTTCCCGAAGCACGCCGCGCCAAACGGACGACATTTTGCGATGTTTCACGTGAAACACTGGACGATGGTCTCGCTCTATTCTTTCCCGGACCCAACTCGGTAACGGGCGAAGATCTTGCCGAATTTCATTGTCATGGCGGCCGCGCTGTCATTGCCGCCGTAGAGCGCGCGATTGGCGCGATTGACGGTTGCCGGCGCGCCGAACCGGGTGAATTCACCCGGCGGGCTTTCGCCAATGGACGTATCGACCTTGCCGAGGCAGAGGGACTAGCTGACCTCTTATCAGCCGAAACCGAATTTCAGCGCCGCAGTGCATTGGCAATGGCAGGCGGTGCCTTGTCGCGAAAAGTGGAAGGCTGGCGGGAAGAACTGCTGGGTCTGTCCGCACAGGTCGAGGCTGTTCTCGATTTCGACGATGAGGATGACGTGGGTGGCTTGCCGCAAAGTTTTACCGAGGCCCTGACTGACCTTGAAACCAGACTGCGTGATAGCATGGATGCGCCACATGCCGAGACGCTGCGGGAAGGGTTTCGAGTTCGCATTGGCTGGCCCTCCGAACGCGGGGAAGTCGACCTTGTTCAATGTTCTGGTCGAGAGTGAAGCGGCGATAACGGCAGACATCGCGGGGACCACGCGAGATGTGCTGACGCGATCCATAGCGATCGCGGGAATCCCGTTCACGTTTGCAGACATGGCCGGACTTCGTGATGAAAGCGACGATGCGATCGAAACCATCGGTATTTCCAGAGCGAGAGAGGAAATCGCAAAGGCAGATCTCGTTCTCTGGTTGGGGGATGAAGGGGAGGGCCCAGACGGAAGCTGGGACATTGCAGCCCAGATTGACCGCGCTGAAGCGGCCAGGAAGGATGCTCCCGATTTCGCCGTCTCTGCATACACCGGAGAGGGGATCGGAATCTTGCGAGGTGCCTTGATAGAAACTGCACGATCCGCGATGCCCAAACCGGGAGTAGCGGCTTTGAATGCGCGACAGCGAGAGCGGTTGGAAGAGGCTGCGCAAAGTCTTTCTGCCGCGAAATCGGAAAGCGATCCGCTGCTAATCGCTGAAAATTTGCGCCGGGCGCGCAGGGCTTTCGACGCGCTGGTCGGCCGAACCTCGACCGAGGATGTCCTCGACGCGTTGTTCGGTAGGTTTTGCATCGGGAAATAGCCTGTTCCACGTGGAACAGATCAGCTAAACGCGGTCAGGCAATGGACAATTTCGATATCATAGTGATCGGCGGGGGACATGCCGGATGTGAGGCAGCCGCCGCCGCCGCGCGTACCGGTGTGCGAACGGCATTGGTGACTTTTGATTCTGCAACCGTTGGCGCGATGAGTTGCAATCCCGCTATCGGCGGTTTGGGCAAGGGGCACCTCGTTCGCGAAGTCGATGCCTTCGATGGCCTGTTGGGACGCGCTGCCGATGCCGGAGCGATTCACTACCGCATGCTTAATCGGTCCAAGGGCAGCGCGGTACAGGGGCCTCGCGTCCAGGCGGATCGCAGGCTGTTTCGGCTTTCGGTCCAGGGAATGCTCGCTCGCCAGGGATGTCTCCACATAGTTGAGGGCGAAGCTAGCGAACTGCTCCTGTCCGGTGATCGCGTGGAAGGCATCCGACTTTCTGACGGCTCGGAAATAGGTGCGCGCGCAGTTATCCTTTGTACGGGCACTTTCCTTGGCGGCACGCTGTTTAGAGGCGAAGAGCGCTTCGAAGGCGGGCGTATCGGCGAGAATTCCGCGAGGAAACTGGCAGAACAGCTTCGCGGCGCGCAACTGCCGATGGCCAGGCTCAAGACCGGAACGCCGCCGCGTCTGGATGGTCGGACAATCGACTGGGCGCGCTTGGAAGAACAGCCGTCCGACAGCGAAGAATGGACGATGTCTGACCTCTCCAACCATAGGGTAAATCCGCAGATATTTTGCGCAATTACCCGAACCAATCCGCGTGCGCATGACATCATCGCCCGGAACCTCGATCGGTCACCGATGTTCACGGGCGCTATCGACGCGACGGGCCCGCGTTACTGCCCATCGATCGAGGACAAGATCCATCGCTTCGCAGACAGGGATGGGCACCAGGTGTTTCTTGAACCAGAGGGCCTTGATACGCATTTCGTCTATCCCAACGGAATCAGCACATCCCTTCCGGCCGATGTACAACTCGCGATGCTCCGTCAGATGGAGGGTTTGGAGCAGGTGAAGATGGAGGTGCCGGGCTACGCCGTCGAGTATGATCACATCGATCCGCGGGCGCTTGGACCGGACTTGCAGTCGAAAGCCCTTGGGGGTCTGTACTGCGCTGGTCAGATTAACGGCACAACGGGATATGAAGAAGCCGCGGCGCAAGGTTTGATCGCCGGCCTGAACGCATCTGCCGTTATTCGCAATCAAGATCCGCCGGCGATAGATCGCTCGAACAGCTACATGGCGGTGATGATTGATGACCTTACCCTGCACGGCGTGAGCGAACCCTATCGCATGCTGACAGCAAGAGCAGAGTACCGCCTTCGCCTGCGTGCCAATAACGCTGCATCCCGCCTCACGCCCATCGCCAGCGAAGTCGGCTGCGTTGGACCTGAACGCGCAGAGTGGTTCGCGCAACGCGAGTCCCAACGTTCCACGTGGAACACTGCTCTGGATCGCGTCGTTTCCGCAACTGAATTACATAGCGCGGGTTTGCCGGTGAAGAGGGATGCTGGACGCAAGAACCTTGCAGAGTGGTTATCCCTTCCGGAGTTGAATTTGGAGGACCTTTCGCGTTGGTTGCCGGATGGCTGTGATCCGCACACCATTCTTGCCGATGAGCTTGTGGAGGACGCGGCCTACGCGCCCTATCTCGCACGGCAGGATGCAGAACTGCGCGATTTGCGCAGTAGTGAAGCACTGGCGCTCGCACCCGATTTCCCTTTCGCGGAAGTGCCCGGGCTCTCGAATGAGATGATCGAACGATTAAGCTCGGCTCGACCGCATAACCTTTCAGCAGCGGGCAGGGTGCGCGGCATTACGCCGGCGGCGCTTGCGGCGCTGCTTGTCCATGCCAAGCGCAGGAATCAGACCGCATGATCGAGACAGAGGAGGAGGCGCGCGAATATTGCGCAGCGCGATGTGATAAGGCAGCGATGGAAAGGCTTGATCAATTCATACCGCTGCTGGCTGATGAGAACGCGCAACAGAATCTTGTCTCCAGATCGAGTCTGGACCACATTTGGACGCGTCACATCGCCGACAGCCTGCAACTTTTGGACCATGTTCCACGTGAAACAGGGTTATGGCTTGATCTTGGTACGGGAGCTGGGTTTCCAGGCTTGATACTGGCTCTCGCCCGCCCGAGCATGCCCATGATGTTGGTCGAATCACGGAAGCGCAGGGTCGAGTGGTTGCAGCGCATCTGCCGGGAATTCGGGCTTGAAAATTGTCGCGTGTTAGGCGCTCGTCTGGAAAGTGTGGAAAGCTGTGAAGTGGACGTAATCACAGCGAGAGCCTTCGCGCCGCTCGGTAAACTGCTTGAGTTATCCGCGCGCTTTTCCACACGCTCGACCGCGTGGTTGTTGCCGAAAGGGCGCAAGGGGGCGATTGAACTATCAGAACAGCCCATCGCGATTCGGGAAATGTTCCACGTGGAACAATCGGCAACCGATCCTGCTGCGGGAATTCTAGTTGGCAAAGGGAGGCCCAAGCTTCGATGATCGTCATAGCCATTGCCAATCAGAAGGGCGGAGTGGGCAAGACCACGTCAGCCATTAACGTCGCCACCGCCATGGCCGCGAGTGGCTGGCGAACCCTGCTGGTGGACCTGGATCCCCAAGGCAATGCCTCCACGGGTGTGGGATTGCGGGCCGCAGAACGGGAAATGTCGAGTTACGACGTCCTTGTCGATGAGGTGCCGGTCAGCGACTGCATCGTTGCTTCCTCGATACCCGGGCTCGATCTTCTTCCAGCCACGGTCGACCTGAGTGGTGCCGAAATAGAGCTTGTCGGCGTGGAGGAACGCACCCATCGCCTCCGGCGGGCCTTCGCCAAGCACCAGGGTCATGACATCTGCTTTATCGACTGCCCGCCATCACTGGGTCTGTTGACGCTCAATGCGCTTTGTGCCGCAGATACGCTGTTGGTACCGCTGCAGTGCGAATTCTTCGCCCTCGAAGGCCTCAGCCAGCTTCTGCAGACTGTCGAGCAGGTTCAGCAGCGCTTCAATCCCGATCTTGGGATCATCGGCATTGCCCTGACGATGTTCGATCGCCGCAATCGACTCACGGACCAGGTTTCCGACGATGTGCGCGAATGTCTTGGCGATCTGGTTTTCGAATCGGTGATCCCGCGCAACGTTCGCCTGTCCGAAGCGCCCAGTCACGGGCTCCCCGCATTGATTTATGACCATTCGTGCCCAGGCAGCCGCGCCTATATGGCGCTGGCGCGAGAATTGATTGGTCGCCTGCCCGAAGAGAGGAAAGCGGCATGAGCAAGGCCGAAAAAGCCCCAAGCAACAGCGCCACGAAAGACGCCGCAGCTCCGCGTCCCCCGGCAGCTCGCCGCAAACTGGGCAAGGGCCTTGGGGCGCTGATGGGAGATATGAAGCGGGAAGAGCCGCTTGTTGCACAAGGGGCGACTGGCCGCGAAGGAGCCGATGGTGCACCGGCGGCGTATGCGCAAGATGGCGGAAGGCGCGCCGACGGTCTCGCGATGCTGGCCATCGCGGATATCGAACCGCATCCCGATCAACCGCGCAGCCATTTCGACGACGATGCGTTGTCCGAACTTGCCGCGTCCATTGCAGCCCGCGGAGTGATCCAGCCGGTGATCGTGCGGCCAATGGCGAAAGGCAGATACCAGCTGGTTGCCGGGGAGCGTCGCTGGCGCGCCTCACAGAAGGCGCAAATGCATGAAATTCCAGCCATAATTCGCGATCTTGATGAGCGCGACGTCATGGCGTTGGCGTTGATCGAAAATATCCAGCGCGAAGATCTGAACCCGGTTGAGGAAGCGCGGGCATACCAGCGTCTGGCTGACCTGGAAGATATGACGCAGGCTGAGATCGCGGGGCTGGTTGAAAAGTCCCGCAGCCACGTGGCCAATCTCCAGCGCCTTTTGTCGCTTCCCGAAGGTGTGCTTGACCATCTTCAGGCTGGTCGGCTCGACATGGGTCATGGGCGTGCCCTGATTGGCCTGGACGACGCTGCCGAGCTTGCCGACAGGGCCGTCAAGGACAAGCTGTCGGTTCGTGATGTCGAGAAGTTGGCGCGCAAGGCTCGCAACGGGGGTGAAGCGCCGGTACGCCGCCAGGCGCGGCCTTCGCGCGATCCGGCGCAGGATGCCGATATCGCGGCAGTAGAGAATCACCTCGAGGAATTTCTTGGACTGCCCGTGAAGATCACCGCAGACGATGATCCTCGCTCCGGCTCGGTCACCGTGCGTTTCCGCACACTGGACCAGCTTGACCTGATCTGTCAGCGCCTGACGGGCGGAGGAATATAAAACGGATTCAATAGCTTGGGTGGTTTTGAAGTTGCGTGGCGCGACTTCTGGGCCCACTCCATTTTACTGGATGGGGACAGTCTTGCCGCTCGGCTGCAGTGGTGGGATGACGCGTCGCGCAGGGGGAATGGTTGGGGGAGGGCCCTCGACCTCAACCCACTCTTCTCGCACTGTCGTGGTGCATTCCGGACCGTGGCGATGACCGTGCTGCCCATGCATTGAACCTGCGGCCACAGTCTGCACCATCATCATCGGCTGGCCATAGCTGATTTGGCCTGCGAAGCCGGCACCGCCGCCCATTTCGTAGCGACGCAGGTAGGCGTCGCAATAGCGCGCGGCCCAAAGCTCATTGGCATCGATCTCGCGCCCTTCGTGGTAATCGTCGTCAGCACCATCGATCAGCGACCCGATAACAGCGCCAGCCACACCGCCAATGCCAGCGCCAATCAAGGTGCCGGCCAGCCTGCTGCCATCGTCATCGATGCGGTTACCGGCAAAACCACCTACCACTGCCCCAAGGAGGCCGCCGATAAGCCCGCCGCCAAGATCGTCGTCCCTGTCGTCATATCGTGCATACCCGCCCTGATCGGCCATCAGCAGCCGACAATCGGCAAGCCACGCCTCGCGTTCTGCCAGTGAATACCCCAATCGGCCATCTGGCGAAGCGCCCAAGTCTATGGAGTGACGCTCGATATGGACCTCGTACTCACCGTCCAGCTCGTCGCCACGGGGCGTGGCGTATACACCGTCCCATGTGCCGCTCCAGGTGCCATCGTCCTGCCATTGACCTTGCCATTCCCCCTCATAGCCACCAACCGTATCAACAACCTCCACGCGCTCGGCACGGATGGTGTGGTCGTCCTGCGCCGAGACCGGAAGGGGAAGCGCCAGCATGGCGGCGCCGGATAGAAGCAACGTGAAGCGGTTCGACATCGCGCAAGGTTCCTCATGCGGAATCGGGCCAATTGCCCGGTTAACCCCATATTTACCTACGAAAGCCGCAACATTCCTAGACTTTCAGAAAAGCTGTCCCGTTCCGGGCCAGGATCGCAGGATTAGATCCGATCCGCAATCAAGGCAGCAAGCGCCTCGATACCGTTGCGATCTTCTTCGTCGAATCGGGCAAGGTCCGGGCTGTCGAGATCAATCAGACCGATCACTTCGCCATCCCTTGCAATCGGAACGACCAGTTCGGATCGGCTGCGCGCATCGCAAGCAATATGGCCGGGAAAGGCGTGGACGTCCTCTACCAGTTGCGTTTCCCCCGATTGCGCGGCGACGCCGCAGACACCGACGCCCAGAGGGATACGAATACAGGCCGGGCGCCCCGCGAAGGGGCCGAGCACCAGTTCGCCACCCACCATCCGGTAAAAGCCTGTCCAATTGCAGTCGGGCAGGAACTCTCCCAGCAGCGCCGCGATATTGGCCATGTTGGCCACGCTATCGGGCTCTCCGGCGGTGAGGGCTTCGGCAGCGGAAAGCAGCTCACGATAAAGGTCTGCCTTGCTGGCATCGGGATCTGGTGCAAAGTCGAACATGGGCATGCCCTTAGCGGGCAAAGAGATTGCCGCAAAGCCACACCTCGCCTAATCCTTCTCATATGAGCACTTTCAAGAAAATCCTGATCGCAATCCTCGTGCTGCTGATACTGGCAGCGGCCGTTGTCTGGTGGCTGTTGCAAGGCGAGCCCGCCAGTTACACGCTGGAAGAGACAACCGGCACCGAGCCGACACTGGCCGCGCCCGATCCGCAACTGGTGCCGACTGTCGAGATAGCCGAACCAATCGGCTGGCCCGATGGTGCGGCCCCTCGGGCGGCAGAAGGACTTGTTGTAAATCGCTTTGCCGAAGGCCTCGATCATCCGCGCGTCATCTATGCCATGCCCAATGGCGACATCCTCGTTACGCTGACGCGCGCGCCGGAAAGCGAAGTGACCGGCGGCTGGCTCACCAACTTCATCGCCGGAATATTGTTCAGCGAAGCGGGATCCGCCGGGCCATCGCCAAACCAGTTGGTGCTGCTGCGCGATACCGATGGGGATGGCGAGGCCGACGAGCGCTATGTCCTGCGCGAAGACGACCTCGATTCGCCCTCCGGCATCGCCTGGGCCGACGGCAATCTATATGTCGCCAACCACGATGCGGTGCTGCGCTTCGATTATGAAGAGGGCGCAAATGCAGTGACCGGGGAACCGGAAAAGCTGGCGGACCTTCCGCCCGCAGGAAATCACTGGATGCGCAATATCATCCTGTCGGAGGATGGTACCCACCTTTATATTGCGGTCGGCTCAGCCTCGAACATCGGGGAAGGCGGCATGGAAATCGAGGAGGGTCGCGCCGCGATTCATGAAATGAACCTCGAAACCGGCCAGGCGCGCCTGTATGGGGCAGGCATGCGCAATCCCAACGGCCTTGCGTTCAATCCGTGGACCGGCGAATTGTGGACGACCGTGAACGAGCGCGACATGCTTGGCTCCGATCTCGTGCCAGATTACATGTCGAACGTGCCCATCGGCGTCCACTACGGCTGGCCATGGGTCTACTACAACGATGTGATCGACGAGCGCGTGGAATCGCCAATGCCGAACTACCTCACCGAATATACCCGGACGCCGCAATTTGCGCTTGGCGCGCATGTCGCTGCACTGGGCATGGTGTTCACCGAAGAAGGCACCCGGATGGGTGAGCTGTTCGGACAGGGCGCCTTTGTCGCCCGCCACGGCTCATGGAACCGCATTCCGGCATCGGGCTACGATGTCGTGTTCGTGGCGTTCGACGATCGCGGCAACCCGGTGGGTGAACCGCGCCGCGTGCTCGAGCCGTTTCTCGCCCGCGCAGGTGAAACCTACGGTCGCCCGACCTGGGTGGAATGGGACCGCACCGGCGCGTTGCTGGTGAGCGACGACACTGGCGGCATCATCTGGCGTGTCACTGCGCCCGGCTCCGAAGGGGCAACTGCCATCGAGCGCAACACGGGCGAACGCCTGCCACCACGCCGCCAGCTGACCGACGATCCGTCACGCGCGTTCGAGGAAGGTGCGATCGATCCCAGCGATATCATGTAATCGGCTGGGAAACGCTGTTCGCTAGGCGAGGGGACTGCCGGCGCGCCCGGCCAGCTCGGTAATGAAATGCCACGCGACGCGGCCAGAGCGCGCCCCGCGTCGCTTGGCCCATTCCAGAGCTTCCGCCTCGTCCAGCGCGAGGCCATATTCTTTCGCATAACCGCGCAGGATTTCGAGATAATCCTCCTGGCTGGCGCTATGGAATCCAAGCGAGAGGCCGAATCGATCTGCCAGGGCAAGATTGTCATCCACGGCGTCACGCGGATTGATCGGATCGTCCTGTTCGCTGCCATGCCGCGCGAGAATCGCACGCCGGTTGGAGGTAACGGCAATGCGAACATTCCGGGGGCGTGCTTCCACCCCGCCATCCAGCCAACTGCGCAAATGGCGCGGGGTGGTGGTATCGCCTTCTGCAAACCCCAGGTCGTCCAGAAAAACCAGGAAGTTGCGCGCCTCCTTCGCGAGCTGGGCGAATAGAGTGGGGAGCGACGTCACGGCGTCTGTCGCCACCTGCACCAGGGCAATGTTCCCGCCCTTGTGCTGTGCACTGGCCGCGGCAGAGCGCAGCAGTGCAGACTTGCCCATGCCGCGCGCGCCCCACAGCAAGATGTCATGCGCAGGTGCGCCCTTCGCCAACCGCTCGACATTCCTGACGACGGCTTCCTTCTGCCTGTCGATACCACGCAACAGGTCGAGTGCGGGCGCATCGATAGTCGCGACGCTGCGCGCGCCGGTGGAGTCCCATACGAAGGCCGGGCTTGTGCGCCAGTTGGTCTCCTGCGCACCGACAGGCGCAAGTTTTTCAAGCGCGGTAGCAATACGGGCGAGGAGTTGGGCTTGGTCTTCCATCGCGATCATCCCTATAGGCGAGCGTAATGAGCGGCAAGCAATCGACCATCACACCCGACGCGGAAGGGATCGCTCGCGCAGCGGATATCCTGCGCAATGGCGGTCTTGTCGCCATGCCGACAGAGACGGTCTACGGACTTGCGGCCCGGGCTGACTGCGCCGATGCGGTGGCACAAATCTACCGCACAAAGGGACGACCCGATTTCAACCCGCTGATCGTGCACGTCGCGTCGGTGGAAATGGCGCGGGATCTGGCGCAGTTCAATGATATCGCGGAACGGCTGGCGGCGAAGTACTGGCCAGGCCCGCTCACGCTGGTGCTGCCCGTGAGGGACGGTGCAAAGATCGCCCCGGCTGTGACGGCAGGCCTCGGCACCATCGCCCTGCGCCAGCCGGGCCATCCTGTTGCGGCGCGATTGTTGCGCGAACTTGCGCTGCCCTTGGCGGCGCCGTCTGCAAATCGAAGCAATGCCGTGAGCCCCACGCAGCCAGATCATGTCTTCGCCTCGTTCGGGGACCAGTCACCACCGGTAATCGATGGCGGCGCGTGCGATGCCGGGCTTGAATCGACGATTGTCGCACTGGATATGGACGGTGGGTGGAGGCTGCTGCGACCTGGCCCCATCTCCGGGCAGGACATAGAGGCTTTGCTCGGCCCACCGGCAAAGTCGCGCGGCGCGACTATCGAGGCGCCCGGCCAGCTGCAGAAACACTACTCGCCTGGCAAGCCTGTCCTGCTGGAGTGCATGCATCCCGACCCGGATTGTTTCATGATCGGTTTCGGCGATGTGGAGGGCGACGTGAATCTATCCGCCTCCGGTGACCTGGCCGAAGCAGCATCGAAGCTTTACGATGCGCTGCATCAGGCCGCGGAGTCCGATCGGCAGTTCATCTGCGTCGCGCCGATCCCTTCACGGGGCATGGGGCAAGCGATCAATGATCGGCTGGACCGCGCTGCTGCGTCTTAGCTATTCCGTTCGACCGGAATGGACGGCAATATCGCTTCGATTTCCCGGCGGGTGGCCACGGCTTCGCGGCAGGCCCGATCATCGCCGGACAGGCAATCATCCTCGAGCTCGGCAAGATTCTTGTTCAACTCGCCCAGCCGCTCTTCCCGCCGGCGGATTTCCCGGCCGCGTTCGCGGTCGGCCTCATCCTGGCTCGTGGTGGCCCAATCGGCCACCTTCGCCCCGGCACGGATGGGCGCCGTTGCGACATCGAAGGCGGTCCTGGCTACGCACCCGCTCAATGCCAGTGCTGCGAGCAGTGCCAAAGTGATCGAAGGTTTCATCAATCGAGGTCCGCAACGGGGGATGATCCCCATCATGGGCCTGCAAGCAATTGTTCGCAATCCGGTTTGCGATAAAGCGCCTCAGGCGTCTTCGGGTACCGCGGATGAGACGTTGGCTTCGCAAATTAGCTCTCCCGAACCAACCGAGTTGCTCTCACAATTGGCCGAGCCACGAACGCGCACGTTGCCCGATCCCATGATATCCGCCTCGACACGCCCGTCCGATGCGAATTCGGCGTCGCCCGATCCGGCGATGGTTACTTCGGCTTCATCGACCTGAAGCCCGGCCATCTCCGCGCTACCACTGCCTGCCACGGTAAGCTCGAGCCTGTCGGTCGTCCCCGATGCCCTTACCGAGCCACTGCCCGCCACCATCACTTCCATCCGCTCCGCTTCGAGACCATTGGCTGTGACCGTACCCGAACCGGCGATGACGATTTCGGAGCGGTCGGCCATGGCATCGGCGGCCATTCTCCCCGAACCTGCCATCACAAGCGATTCAGGCGCGGGCATGGTGATATTTACGGTGGCCCCGCCATCGCCGCTATTCCAATCTCCATCTTGACGATGGATGACAAGCGAGCCGTCCTCCATCGCAAAGCGCATCCGGTCACTTGCCTCGCTGCTGCCTTCAACGTCGATGGTGAATTCGTCGCCGGTGGAGATCAACACGGTGTCGGGGCCGGCCAGTACCACCCCCGTGGGCGCACCGCTCATATCGAGCTCGGCCAGCGGCACCCCTTCGGTGTCGAATTCCACATTTACGTTATCGCAGCCGCCAAGTCCTGCCGCCGCAGCCAGGGCCATGAGCGGCGCCGCCTTGCTGAAGATATTTCCCATGCCCATTCCCAACTCCTGTCCTCGCGTGTTAGTGTGACAATACACCAAGGGCAAAGCGACTGCAAAGGCGTTCGTCGAGCAGTCTTTGCCTTCGGCAGACACACCGCCCCGCCAGATGGCACAAAAGCAAGGGGCCGCTCGCGCAGTGCGAACGGCCCCTCGGCTTGCCTGGTTGCCTTGCGGCAGGGGTCAGGCGTCTTCGGTGTTCTCGTAATACTGCGGCGCATGCTCTTTCAGCACGTCGAGTATCTTGGTGAGCGCGGTGGGCTCGTCGGTCTTTTCCATTGCTGCCAGTTCACGGGCCAGACGCGAGGACGCTGCCTCGAAAATCTGCCGCTCGGAATAACTTTGCTCTGGCTGGTCTTCCGGACGGAACAGGTCACGCGTCACCTCGGCGATCGACACGAGGTCGCCCGAGTTGATCTTCGCTTCATATTCCTGGGCCCGGCGGCTCCACATGGTGCGCTTTACCTTGGGTTTGCCCTTCAGCGTCTCCATCGCTTCCTTCAGCGTCTTGTCGCTGGAAAGCTTGCGCATGCCGATGCTTTCGACCTTGTTGGTCGGGACGCGCAGGGTCATGCGTTCTTTTTCAAACCGGAGCACGTAGAGTTCGAGCTGCATCCCGGCAATTTCTTCATTCTGCAGTTCGATCACACGGCCAACGCCGTGCTTGGGGTAAACAACGTAATCGCCCACTTCAAAGGCGGTCGCATTCGCGGCCATGAAAATTCCTTTCTTAACGGGTTCCGCAGCGGAAAGACTCTGAACGCCGCAAATCCACGCGACGTTTCCAGATTGCCGTTCCTGTCGCTAAATGCGGAGACCTGCCTTCCTATCCGCCTGCAAATCCGCAAGGATTGTGCAGTAGGCCCATTATATAGCACATCCGTGGCAATATTGCGAGTCTTGCAATTCACCCATGCGCAGGGTCGCTCAACTGGTTGGTTCCTGGCACGAGACAGCGGCAATTTCGGCACCGAACAAAAGCACATAGGCCGAGAGATAGAGCCAGGTCAGCAGTACCACCACCGCGCCCAGCGATCCATACGTGGCGTTGTAGCTGCCGAAGTTGGCGACATAAAAGCCGAACGCCAGTGTCAGGACGACAAGCCCTATGCTGGCCACCAGCGCGCCGGGCAGCACGTCGCGAAAGCCGGGCGCGATATCATTCGGCACCCGGCGATAGAGCCATCCTGCACCAAGCGCACCAAGCGCCGCGAGAATCGCGTATGTGGCGATCTGCCCGAACACCTTTCCCGCACCCGAGAGGTTGGGGATCAGATCGGTAATCGCGGCGGTTGCTGCCATTGCCGCAGCCACCATGCCCATGCCCACGATTGCGCCGATGGTGATTGCGAGCGCCAGCAGGTTGGCGCGCAGGAAACCGCGCTGCTCGGTATCGTTGAAGGCAAGCGAGATCGCGGTGATAACTGCGCCCGCGCCATTGCGCGCACCGAACAGGGCGAGAGCTATCGCCAGCAGCAGGCCAAGCCCCTTGGCCGTACCCGATGTTTCAACCACCGACTCGAGCTGGCCACCGATTACCTCGGCTGCAGCTTGCGGGAGGCTGGCTGCGAGCGTTCCGATATGCTGCGCCACCATCGCCGGATCGGCGACCAGGCCATAGGAAAGGACAATGGCCGCCAGCAAAGGCACCATCGCGAGGAAGGCGTAATATGCGACGCCCGCCGCGAGGATCGAGATATTGTCCTGGCCCGAAGCGGCCCACGCGCGTTTCAATGTGTCTAGAATGCCCATGCCCCGCCAACGCAAACGGCGGGAATTGGTTCAGACACAAGAGAAATTAGTCGCCTTCGCCGGGCTCCTCGGAGAAGTACTTATCGAATTTGCCTTCTTCGCCCTTGTGCTCGTCGGCATCGGCGGGCGGATCCTTCTTTTCGGTGATGTTCGGCCATTCGGCGGAGAATTTCGTGTTGATCTCCAGCCATTTCTCGATGCCGCCCTCGGTATCGGGAAGGATTGCCTCGGCCGGGCATTCCGGCTCGCAGACACCGCAATCGATGCATTCGGACGGGTTGATGACGAGCATGTTGTCGCCTTCGTAAAAACAATCCACCGGACAGACTTCAACGCAGTCTGTGTACTTGCATTTGATGCAGGCGTCGGTGACGACATAGGTCATTGGTTCGTTCGTCCTTCAAGCTCGGCCGGGCGTGGCCGCGATTCGGCCCCTGCTATGGCGATAGACGGGCGAGCGTCAAGCTCCCGATAGCAGGACCGGGCCTCGACTGGAGGACCGCGCCTCTCAGGTAAAGCAAGGATTTCTATCACTCGCACATGGCGACCGACAGGCAGCGTGAGCACATCACCCATGGCGGTTACGAGGTCGCTGCGGGTTACGCGAGTGCCGTTGCGCCGCATGTGGCCGTCCTCGATCCAGCGCTGCGCAATGGAACGGCTCTTGGCAAAGCGTAACCGCACCAGGAGCAGGTCGAGCCGCATCAGCCCTTCTTGAGGAGGTCCGCAAGGCCGGCAAAGGCCTGGCCGCCGTCGCCCTTGGGCTCCCGCCGGGGTGGTGGTGCAGACTTTGGCGGCTTGCCACCCTTGCCCTTGAAGCCCCTGGCTCGGGAATCCTTGCTTCTGTTTTCCCCAGCCCCGTGATCCTTGCCCCGTGATCCTTGCCCGCGCATCCTTGCGTGGCTTGCGCGGACCCCGTTGGTTGGTCCTGGGTGCAAAGTCCTTGCGCGGGGCGCGCCAGGTCCAGGCCAGGGGCTGCGGCGGTCCGAACGCACCTTCGACAAGCTCCACCGGCTGGCCGGAACGAAAGCCGGCATCACTCATCAGGCTGCGGAAGTTATCGGGCAGCAGGCCCATGCTGGTGGCAAGAGCGCTGTCGACGCGGAAACCACGAACATCCTTGCCCTGGGGAGCCCTGGCGCGACTTTCGTGCGCGGCGCGGAACAGTTTCTCCGCCATGTCGATGCGGATCGCCTGCTTGCCTGCGCGGCGATACCCCGCAGCAAGCTGGTTGCCACCTTCGATCACCGCTTCCATCGCGTCGCGCACGGGGCGGGGATCGAGGCCGAGACGCTTGAGCAACTGGCGCGGAGCGGGCTTGAGCAGGGCGGGCACGAAAACATCGAGCGAGCCGATAGTGACGCCAAGGCGGCGCAGGAACGGCCGTTTCTCCTTCGGCACATGGGCAAGCCCTGCATCCTCGCGCCGGGTCGTGCCGTTGCGATCTGCCAGTATCAGCAACAGTGCGCGCACTTCTGTGCCGGCCTCGGGATCGGTCGCAGCGTCTTCCAGCGCGCGAAGAGGAGCCAGCGGGGCAAGCTGCTCTTCGAGC
This sequence comes from uncultured Alphaproteobacteria bacterium, assembly GCA_963783265.1. GTDB lineage: Bacteria > Pseudomonadota > Alphaproteobacteria > Sphingomonadales > Sphingomonadaceae > Alteraurantiacibacter. Next base: position 423,035 of record CAWAMU010000018.1, read on the forward strand.
CACAGCTGGAGCGCGTCTTCCAGGCGGGAGCGATGGGCGGGGTCGAGCTGGCCCAGCTCCTTTGCCATGACAAGGCGCGGACGGCTGGGCGTCTTGCCCTTTTCCAGCTTCGCCACCGGCTGATTGCCGCGCAGAACCTGCCCGTTCTCGATGCGCAGCTCGCCCAGTTCGTCCGCCACGAGTTTGTGCGCCTTTTGCGCCAGCAGTCCCGCCATGTGCTTTTCAGCGGCGGCAAGCATCAGCTTGCGCTCCTCGCTGGTGGCATCGGCATCGACGACGAAGCGGAAGCCATCCAGATGGCCGATCGGCTGGTCTTCCACCGTGACCTGACCATCGTCTTTCAATTCAACGCGCAAGAGTCCTGCATCCTTTCCCATACCCTTCATCAATACAGACGTCCGGCGATTTACGAAACGTTCCGTGAGCTTCTGGTGCAAGGCATCCGACAATTTCGCCTCGGCAGAGCGCGCCCGCGCGGCCATTTCGTCACGCGCCAGCACCCAGTCCGGCCTCTGGCAGATATAGGCCCAGCTGCGAATGGCTGACAGGCGGCCTTGCAGCGTGTCGATATCGCCGTTGGGGTTGTCGAGCTCGGAAATGCGCGCCGCGACAAAATCTGCGCCGATGTAGCCGTGGCGCAGGTCGCTCCACAGGCGGGCAACGAATCGCGAATGCGCATCCGCGCCCTGCTGGCGGAAGTCCGGAAGTTGGCACGCTTCCCAGAACCGGCGGACATTCCCTGCCGTCGTGACGTCGTCGGCGATATCGGGCTGCTCTGCCAGGCGCTTGAGCACGGCGAGGTCGATGGCCTCGGGGGCAAGGGCAAGGCCATCCTCCATCGGTCGGGCTTCCAGGTCGCCGATAAGCACATCCAGCGTATCGAAGCGCGGATTGGGCTCCCGCCAGAAAAGATGGGTGATCGGCGCAAAGCGATGGTTCTCGATGGCGTAGACTTCGTCCTCGCTCAGCTCCAGCGGGGCGCCACGCCTGTTGCCCGAAAGCGTGCCGAAACTGCCATCGGTCTGGTGCCGCCCGGCGCGCCCGGCAATTTGCGCCATTTCCGCCGGAACAAGTCGGCGTTGTCGCAGGCCGTCGAACTTGGAAAGGGCTGCAAAGGCGACATGGTGGACATCGAGGTTGAGGCCCATGCCGATGGCGTCGGTCGCCACGATATAATCAACCTCACCGGATTGGAACAATTCTACCTGACGGTTTCGCGTTTGCGGTGAAAGCGCGCCCATCACGACCGCCGCACCGCCCCGGAACCGGCGCAGCAGTTCGGCCACCTGATAGACCTGCTCGATCGAAAAGGCGACGATGGCAGAGCGCGGCGGCAGGCGCGACAGCTTGGAACTTCCCGCGTGGGTGAGTGTGGAAAAGCGCGGTCGCTCCTGAATCTCGGCTTCGGGCACGAGCTTGCGGACCATCGGCTCCAGCGTGGCGGAACCCAGCAACATGGTCTCCTCCCGCCCGCGTGCATTCAGCAACCGGTCCGTGAAGATGTGACCACGCTCTCGATCTGCGCCGATCTGCGCCTCGTCCAGTGCCACGAAGGCCCGCCCCCCGCCATCGCGCGGCATGGCTTCCGCCGTGCACAAGAAATAGCGGGCATTGGGCGGCTCGATCCGTTCCTCGCCGGTGATCAGCGCGCAGGCGTCCTCGCCCTTGATCCGGCACACCTTGTCGTAAACCTCGCGCGCCAGCAGTCGCAGCGGGAAACCGATTGCGCCGGAGGAATGGCCACACATCCTCTCGATCGCGAGATGGGTCTTGCCGGTGTTCGTCGGACCAAGGACCGCGCGGATATGGCTGTCGAAGCGGGATGATGTCACAGTACCGATTCACATGGCGGTTCCACGTCTCCGGCGCAACCGGGGCCGATGGCTTACCCCTCTGTCTCGTTTCGACGCTGGATAGACTCAACTCATCGACGTTAAGGCGAAATTTACTTTATAGCGTCAGGCTTTCTGCCAATTACGCATGTGCCAAAATACGGGCCGCGCCGCTTCTGTCTGGAAGGCGGGTTTACGCAGCCACCAGGGAGGGCGCTTTGTTCAAGGACCGCAACAAGCAGGAGCATGCCCCGGCGCCGGGCGATTATCCGCCCGCCGAGCTTACTCTCGCGCAGGTCCTGGATGACGGTGAAGCAAAGCCGGCTCGCCGCTCGCGCAAAGCTGCGACCCTTTCGCAAAGCTACGGCAGTTGGCGCAATGCCTTGTCCGATCGCCTCTCGCGCGCGGACCTTGCGCCCGATCTGGGCCGCGACATCGGTTCGCGGCGCTGGCTGCGCGGCGTTGCCACGCTGATCGGCCTTTCCGCCATCGCAATTGCCGGTTGGCCGGGGTTCTCCACCGTGGAGGCCGCCCCCGCCATGCGCATAGACGATCGTGTGCGTGACGAATTCCGCAGCCAGATGATCCTGCCGCTCGCGCTGGGTGCCGACACCGGCCGCCGCATGGGTGCAACGAATGCGGTGCAGCCGCTTGCCGCCGCGCCGGAGCGTCCGCGTCTCGATCTTGTCGCCACGCTGGCGCAGGGCGACGGTTTCGACCGCATGCTGCGCCGCGCCGGCGTCAGCAAGGACGAGGCGCAATTGATCGCCGCGATGGTGGGCAATGCGGTATCTCTCGACGATATCGCATCGGGCACTCCGGTCGATATCACGCTTGGCCGCCGTGCCGCACCCGATGCGCCGCGGCCCGTCGATGCGCTGTCTTTCCGGGCCCGCTTCGATCTGCAACTGGCGGTGGAGCGCCGCGATGGCCGGCTTGTCCTCGATCCGCGCCCGATCATGGTCGACAACACGCCGCTGCGCATTCGCGCGAAGGTGGGTGACAGCCTGTATCGGTCCGCCCGCGCAGCCGGTGCGCCCCCCAGCGCTGTGCAGGAATTCCTGCGAACGCTGGATGGCGACCTGGACATGAACCGCGAAATTTCCGCGGACGACGAATTCGACCTGATCGTCGACTATCGTCGCGCCGCCACCGGCGAAGTCGAAGTCGGCGACCTGCTGTACGCTGCTGTCATTCGCGGTGATCGCCCGCGCAAGCAAATGATGCGCTTCGGCCGCGAAGGTCGTTTCTACGATGCATCGGGCGAAGGTGTTGTGCAGGAAGGGCTTATCGCTCCTGTCCCCGGCAGCATCAGTTCGCGCTATGGCATGCGCCGCCACCCGATCCTCGGTTATCGCCGCATGCATTCCGGGCTCGATTTCCGTGCTCGTCACGGCACGCCGATCTATGCTGCTACCGATGGCACGGTGAATTTTTCCGGCCGCAATGGCGGCTACGGCAATTTCGTGCGGATCCGGCACGACGGTGGCCTTTCGACAGGGTATGCGCATATGAGCCGAATTGCCGTGCGCAATGGCGAGGAAGTGCGGCGCGGGCAGGTCATCGGCTATGTCGGGTCAACCGGTCTTTCGACCGGGCCGCACCTGCATTACGAAATGTATCGTAACGGTCAGAAGATCGATCCCGCCAGCGTCCGCTTTGTCAATCGCGCGCAGCTTTCGGCGCAGGAGATGGCCAATTTCCGCCAGCAACTTGTCCGCCTGCAGATGATCAAGCCCGGAGAGGCACTCTCCGATCTTGCGCCTGATCCCTCGATAGCGGAGGAGCCCGTGCGCGAGATCGACCGGATCGAGAACCGCCAGGTGGTCAACTAGGCAACCGCGCCAGCAAATCTGTCCGATTGCCCGCGCCGCGCTTTTGCGGCAGAGGTGGCGCCCGATGACACGCAGCTATCCGAACACCCGTCTTCGCCGTACCCGTGCCAACGCATGGAGCCGCGCGATGTACCGCGAAACCGTGCTGACCCCGGCCGATTTGATCTGGCCGCTCTTCGTTACCGCCGGCAAAGGCGTGGAGGATCCCGTCGCCAGCCTGCCGGGCGTTTCGCGATGGTCGCCCGATGGCATTGCCAAACGCGCGAAAGAGGCGGTGGAACTGGGTATTCCGTGTATCGCACTGTTTCCCAACACCCAGCCGGAATTGCGAAGCGACAAGGGGGACGAGGCGCTCAATCCCGACAATCTGATGTGCCACGCGATTCGCGCCGTGCGCGACGCCTGCGGCAGCGATATCGGCATTCTAACCGATGTCGCGCTGGATCCCTACACCACGCATGGGCAGGACGGGCTGGTCGATGATGCGGGCTATGTCGCCAATGATGATACGGTTGCGATGCTGGTGGACCAGGCGATCAACCAGGCAGAAGCCGGGGCCGACATCATCGCGCCGTCCGACATGATGGATGGCCGGGTGAAAGCGATTCGCATGGCGCTCGAAATGGGCGGACATCACAATGTCCAGATCATGAGCTACGCCGCCAAGTACGCCTCTGCCTTTTACGGCCCGTTCCGCGATGCAGTGGGTTCGGGCGGACGGCTGGTGGGCGACAAGAAAACCTACCAGATGGACCCCGCGAACGCTCTGGAAGCGCTGATCGAGGTCGAGCTGGATCTTGCCGAGGGTGCTGACAGCGTGATGGTGAAACCGGGGCTCGCCTACCTTGACCTGATCTGGCGGGTAAAGCAGCGCTTCGAAGTGCCCGTCTTCGCCTATCAGGTGAGCGGCGAATATGCGCTGATAGAGGCCGGTGCCGCCGCTGGTGTGGGCGACCGCGACGCGCTGCTGATGGAAAAGCTCATCGCGTTCAAGCGCGCCGGGTCTTCGGGCGTGCTGACTTATCACGCCCCGGTTGCCGCGCGCCTGCTCAATGGCTGATTTCCTGCATGAGACCGAGCGCCTGGTCCTGCGGGACTGGCGCGACGAGGATTGGCCGCGATTCTGGGAATTGACCAACACCCCTGCCGTGATGCGCTGGCTGGGCGGGGTGGCGAGCGAAGCCACTCGCAAGGCTGCCATGGATCGCCTCGCAACCTATCGGCGCAAATTCGGCCACACGTTCTGGGTGGTGGAGCGCAAGGACGATGGTGGCCACCTCTCGGGCGAGATGCTGGGCTTCTGCGGGCTGAAACGCGCCAACGTGGAAGGCTCGCCCGTGTTCGATATGGTGGAGATCGGCTGGCGCATGCGGGAGGACGCATGGGGGTGCGGCTACGCCAAGGAAGCGGCCAGCGCATCGCTGGATCTGGGGTTCGCAAGGTTCGGTGCGGAGACGATTGTCGCGCTTACCGTGGCAGGCAACTCGGCAAGCTGGGGCCTCATGCGAAAACTCGGCATGACGCGGCGCGACGATCTCGACTACCAGGACGACAACTGGCCCGCTGAACTCAATCCCACCATCGTTTACGCCATCACCGCGCAGGAGTGGGCGCAGCGCAGCAGTGGCTGAAGCCGCGGGTGCCCCGCGCCGCTGGCTTTTCACGCTGGCAATTTTCGCCGGTAGTTTCCTGCTGTTCCTGGTGCAGCCGATGGTGGCGCGCATGGCCCTGCCGCAACTCGGCGGTGCGCCCAATGTCTGGAACAGCGCCATGCTGGTGTACCAGGCGCTGCTGTTGGCAGGCTATGCCTATGCCCATGCAATCGGGCGCTTCTCGCTGCGCCGGCAGGGGCTGATCCATCTGGCGGTGCTGGCGCTGGCCGGGTTCACCTTGCCACTGGCGCTGGCTCCCGTTTCGCAGCCGGAGACAGGGTGGGAAGTGCTGGGGGTGCCCTGGCTGTTCCTGTTGACGGTCGGTCCCGCTTTCTTTGCCGTTTCTGCACAGGCCCCGCTGATCCAGCGCTGGTTTGCCGCCCATCCGCGGGCGGGTAATCCCTACCCGCTCTATGCCGCATCCAATCTCGGCAGTTTCGCCGGGTTGCTGACCTATCCCCTGCTGGCAGAGCCGCTGCTGACACTGGGAGAGCAAAGCCGGGGCTGGACCGCGGGTTATGTCGCATTGCTCGCATTGGTCGCTTACGCCGTATTCAGCCGCCGTGACGCCGCGTCGAACGGCGTAGTGCATCCTGCCGACGGGGTGGCCGTCAACTGGAAGCGCAAGGCCATGTGGTTGATGCTGACCGCTGTACCCTCGGGCCTGATGCTGTCGACAACGACATTTCTCACCACCGACATCATGGCCATCCCGCTGCTGTGGGTGATCCCGCTGGGTCTGTACCTGCTCAGCTATACAATCGCTTTCGCCGAGAAGCGCGGCTTGGCAAAACTCTTCCTCTTCCTCGCACCGCTGGTGTTGCTGGTGGATGGCGGCATCGCCATATTCGCCGCCGGGCGCGCAGACCTGCTTGCGGCGACGGCCAGCGTCATACTGCTGTTTGTCGTGGCGACCGCCTTGCATGCGAGGCTTTACGATCTGCGACCCAGCCCGTCGCGCCTGTCGCAATTCTATCTCTATACCGCTGCAGGCGGAGCGCTGGGCGGCGTATTCACGGCCATACTTGCGCCGGTACTGTTCGACTGGACGTGGGAGCACCCGCTGCTCATCCTGGCGGCGGCTGCGCTGATCCCGCTGGGCGTGTGGCGCAAATTGATGGGTTTCATGACCAGGGACCTGCAAACGGCGCGAATGATACTGGTGGTCGGCGTCTTCCTGGTTTTTAACGCCGCGCTCCTCCTCTACGCCCGCGTCCAGGCAGAAACAGAGCTGGGCTGGATCGACTGGCTGGCGCTGCTTGTGATCTTGTGCCTCGCCATGGTGCTGGCTGCCCGGCGCCTGTCGTTCGTGCTGGCTTGCGCGGCGCTGCTGATGGCGCTGGGTGGCCTCAGTAACTTTCTTGCCAGCATCAATGGAGAGCGCGAGCGCAGTTATTTCGGCATCTATTCAATCACCCAGCGCGCCGATGGCGACAGGATACTGATGCATGGCACGACGATCCACGGTATCCAGCGTGCGGGTGAAGATGCGCAGGAGCCCACGGCCTATTACGGGCGCAGTTCGGGCGTAGGGCTTGCGCTGGCAGCGGCCGAGCGGGTTATCGGACCCGATGCCCGCATCGGCAGCGTCGGCTTGGGCGTGGGCACACTGGCCTGCTATCGCCAGCCCGGCCAGCACTGGACCTTTTTCGAAATCGATCCGGCGGTGGTGGAGTTTTCCCGATCGGGCGAATTTTCCTTCATGGAAGAATGCGCGCCCGATGCGGATATTCTGATCGGCGATGCTCGCCTGCGCCTGCAGGAACTGCCGCCCGCCAGTTTCGATGTGCTGGTGATCGACGCCTTTTCCTCGGACGCCATCCCGCTGCACCTGCTGACACTGGAGGCCATGGCAATTTACGAGCGCGCGCTGACGCCGGACGGGCTGCTTGCTGCTGCACACCTCCAACCGCTATGTTCGCCTCGAGCCCGTGGTCGCCAGGCTGGCCGAAGTGCGGGAGCTTTCCGCAATGGTCTGGCAGGATGAGCCGGAGCGCAGAAACGACCTCTACTCCTCCACCTGGATTGCGCTATCACCAGACCGCGCTCCGCTGGACGCGCTTTCGACCACGGCCGACTGGCGCCTGCTTGTCGCGCCCGAAGGCCCCGTGTGGACAGATGATTACGCATCCGTCCTGCCCTATCTTGTCTGGGAGAATTTCCTTTGACCGTGAACAGCCATCATACCGACGATCCCCGCTTTCCCGGCGCGACCATCCTGCCGTTCGATGGCAAGTTGCCGCAGATCCATTCCACGGCCTTTGTCGCACCGGGTGCGCGGATAATCGGCGATGTCACTATCGGGCGGGAAGCTAGCGTGTGGTACAATTGCGTACTGCGCGGCGATATCCACCGGATCGTGGTCGGCGCGCGCAGCAATGTGCAGGATGGCAGCGTCTTCCATGTGGAAGGGCCGCGTCCCGACACCGACGGAGAGCCCACGATTATCGGCGAGGATTGCGTGATCGGCCATATGGCGGTGGTGCACGGCTGCCAGCTTGCCGACCGGGCATTCGTGGGAATGGGAGCGGTTGCCATGGACGGCGCGCGCATTGCGACAGGCGGGATGCTGGGCGCGGGCGCGCTGCTCAGTCCAGGCAAGCAGATCGGCCCTGGAGAAATCTGGATTGGCCGCCCCGCGAAGTATTATCGTACGCAGGACGAGGCGCAGATCGCCAAGATCAAATTCCAGACAGAGCGCTATTGCAAGCTGGCGCAAAAACACCTCAAACTGCTCCGTGGCACGCCCGAAGACTGACCTCTTGCCCGGCGCGGATATTCGCGCCCTTGCCGATTGCGAAGGTCGGCTGGCTGTTCGCGTGACACCGGGCGCACGCAGCGAAGCAATCGACATCAAGGATGGACGTCTGCTGGTGAAGACCCGGGCGAAGGCGCAGGACGGCGCTGCCAATGCGGCGGTCATCGCACTGTTGGCAAAGGCACTGGGCTGCGCCCCTTCACGAATCGAATTGTTGCGCGGCGCAACTTCGCGCGACAAGCTGCTGCGGATCGATAGCTAGTCCCGGATCAGCGCGCGCAGGCTTTCCAGCCGGTCGGCCTCGTGCACCGGCTTGTCCCAGCGAATGCGGTGGATGCGCGGGAAACGCATGGCGAGGCCGGATTTGTGCCGCTTGCTCGAATGCACCGAATCGAACGCCACTTCGAACACCAGCGTACGCTCCACCTCGCGCACGGGGCCAAAGCGGTTGAGCGTGTTCTGGCGGACGATCTTGTCCAGCTTCTTCAGTTCTGCGTCGGTGAAGCCCGAATAGGCCTTGCCCACTGGCAGAAGTTCCGCGCCTGCATCGGGGTCGCCATCCCAGCATCCGAAGGTGTAGTCCGAATAAAAGCTGGAGCGTTTGCCGCTGCCGCGCTGGGCGTACATCAACACGCAATCCACCAGCAACGGATCGCGCTTCCACTTGTACCACAGCCCGGCCTTGCGACCTGCGACATAGGGGCTGGCGCGCGATTTCAGCATCAGCCCTTCGATGGCATCGTCCCGCGCGCCCTCGCGGATTTGCGCGAGGTGCTGGAAATCATCAGCCTCCACCAGCTGGCTGAGATCGAAGTGCGTATCGGGCAGACGCGGCATGAACGCTTCGAGCCGTTTGCGCCGCTTCTCCCACGGCAGGCCGCGCAGGTCTTCGCCATCCAGCGAGAGGACATCGTAAAGCCGCACGAAGGCCGGGCTTTCTGCAAGCATCTTCTTGCTCACGGTCTTGCGGCCAAGCCGTTGCTGCAACGCGTTGAAACTGGCCGCACCGCCTTCTTCCCCGCCCTGCGCATCGCCGCGGACCAGTAACTCGCCATCGAGAACGGCGGGCAGGTCGAGCGCGCTCACCATTTCCGGGAACGTCGCGCTGATATCGTCACCGCTACGCGAATAGAGGCGCGTTTCGCCTGCCACGTGGACCAGTTGCACGCGGATACCGTCCCATTTCCATTCCGCCGCATACTCGCCGAGATCGACGACCGTTTCTTCCAGCGGGTGGGCCAGCATGAACGGCTTGAACAGCGGCATGTTGGCCGTGTCGGGAGGATCCTCGCCATCGGCACCCCAGGCGAAGAGTTGCGCGTAGGGCGGTTCCAGGGCGTGCCAGTATTCCTCGACATCGTCGACCGACACATCGAAAGCCTGCGCAAATGCCACCTTGGCCAGCCGACTGGACACGCCGACGCGCATTCCGCCTGTGGCCAGCTTGAAAAAGGCGTATCGCCCGGCGGAATCGAGCCGGTCCAGAAGCCGGGGAAGTTCGGCCATGGCGTTCGCCCGCGTCATCGCTGCCAGCGCATCGACAGTCTCGCTGACCGTGGGTGGCGGCGCGATGTCACCCACGGGATCGGGCCAGAGGAAGCTCGCGGTCTCTGCCGTATCGCCCACGAAATCGCGGCTGAGCGACCACAACACCGGATCGACGCGCTCTTTCAGCAGGTTGCGGATGGTGGAGGATTTCACGGCCTTGAAATCCAGCCCATCGGTCAAAGCAGCCAGCGCGTAGCCGCGATCAGGATCGGGCGTGGCGCGCAGGTACTCGGCGATCAGCCGCAGTTTTTCGTTGCGGCTGCGCGTGTAGATCAGCGCGTCGATCAGGGCGGCGAAGGCTTCCACGCCTAGTCGTCCTCATCCTCGTAACCCACCAGCGCCAGCGCGCGGGCGCGGCGCTGGTGCAACTGGTGCCAGCGCAATAGCGCTTCCTCGCGGCCGTGGGTGATCCATGTCTCGTGCGGATCGACTTCCTGGATGGTGCGGGTCAGCTCATTCCAGTCGGCATGGTCCGAAATGATGAGGGGTAGCTCCACATTGCGCTGCCGCGCGCGCTGGCGCACCCGCATCCAGCCGCTTGCCATGGCGGTGATGGGATCGGGCAGGCGGCGGCTCCAGCGGTCGTTCAGGGCAGAGGGCGGGGAGATGACGATGGCGCCGCGCATGTCGTCCTTTTCATGGTCGGCCACCAGGCGCAGCTCGCCAAGATCGACGCCGAATTCCTCGTACAGGCGGCACATCTTCTCCATCGCGCCATGCAGGTAGATGGGTTGGGAATGACCCGCCGCGCGCAGTTCCGCGATCACGCGCTGCGCCTTCCCCAGCGCATAGGCGCCAACCAGCACGCACCTGTCCGGATGCGCTGCCAGCCGGTCAGCAGCTTCGCCATCTCCTCCGCAATGGGGGGATGGGTGAACAACGGCAGGCCAAAGGTCGCCTCGGTGATGAAGATGTCGCAGGGCGTCACTTCGAACGGCGGGCAGGTGGGATCGGCGCGGCGCTTGTAATCGCCGGTGATGACCACGCGCTCGCCCGCATGTTCCAGCAGGATCTGCGCGCTGCCCAGCACATGCCCTGCGGGAATATAGGTTGCGTCCACGCCGCCCTTCAGCCGGATCGTCTCGCCATATTCGACCGGGGTTGCGCCATCGCGCGTGTTGTAGCGCAATTCCATGATCGCCAGCGTTTCAGGCGTTGCGACCGTCTGCCCGTGTCCGCCGCGGGCGTGGTCTGCATGGCCGTGGGTGACAAGCGCGCGGTCGACTGCCCTGGAGGGATCGATCCACGCATCGGCGGGCACGACATGCACACCGTGCGGCTCGGGCCGAATCCATGAGAAAGGTGCTGCCATCGCTTCTAGAAAGTTGCGCCGCGCAAGTTTCGTTCCGCGCTAGTCCGGGGAATCACGGTTCTGCCACGCTTCTATTGCGGCATCGTGTTTCAGAATGCGGTTGGCGGGATCGAGCAGGTAGTGGGTATCCTTGCCGGGCAATTCGATACGGCCATGTCCCCCGGCCATGTCCACGCGGCGCACAGTGTCGCCCACCCGCACCTCCACCGGCATTTCGAACGCAAGCCGTGATGGGGATTGCCAGGCCAGCAGCAGCGCACTGCCATCCTCCACCGCCAGCAGTCTGGGCAACGGCGCCTGATAGAGATACGCGTCGAAGAACCATTCGAGATCGCGGCCCGTAACATCCTCAAGTATCGCGCGGAAATCTTCGGTGGTGCGGTTCACCGGGTGGATCGCCCCGGGTTGCGGATTGGCCGAGCCATAGGTCAGGCGCGTGATCGCGGGAAACAGGACATCGTCGCCAACCAGCCAGCGCAGGCTGTGCATGATCCATGCGCCCTTGAAGTAAATGTCATCGCCCCACATGGCCTCGCGATCATTGTAATCGGGCAGCTCGCCTTCGGGCGGCACCAGCGGCACGCGGCTCCATACGCGCTGGCGGTTCTTCCACATCTCGGCCTGGTAGAACATCTCGCCACGCGCATGCTCCAGATAGAGCGGCTGGGTCCAGGTGGTGATCCCCTCGGCCAGCCACATGTGGTTTATCGTCGCGTTGCGAAGCTGGTTGGCAAACCATTCATGCGCAAATTCATGCTGCAACAGCCAGTCGTGGCCAAGTGCTTCGGGGCGATAGGCGTTGCCATAGGCGTTGATGGTCTGGTGCTCCATGCCCAGGTGCGGCGTCTCTGCCACGCCGGCCTTCTCGTCGCCGAAGGGATAAGGGCCGAAACGATCTTCCATGAAGGCAAGCTGGTCGGCCATTTCGTCAAGCAACCGGTTTGCACCGTCGGCATTGTCCGCCAAGTGCCAGAACATCAGCGGGATGGTGTTGCCATACCGGCTTTCGTAGTCACGCTGTGCGACTTCATAGGGTCCGATCTGGAGTGTCACGCCGTAATTGCTCGGATCGCGGGCGCGCCAGTGAAAAGTCGTGTGATTTGCCGTTTCGGACGTGCCAACGAGGCGACCATTGCCCGCCACCACCAACCCATTCGGTACTGTCACCAAAAGGTCGAGCGTGTCGATGCGCTTCGATGAATGGTCAAGGCAGGGCCAGAATAGGTCGCAACCCTCGCCTTGGACGGCAGTTGCGATCCAGGGCTGGCCGTCTTCGGTCTCGGCCCAGACGAAGCCGCCATCCCAGGGGGCATTTGCCGCAACATGCGGCGCGCCATCATAGTCTATTCGGACCTCCACCGCCTCCCCGCCGGAGACAGGTTCTGGCAAGCGGATCGTCAGCAGCCCATCCGCCTTTGTCCAGCGCGTGCGATCCAGCCGGAATCTCGCCGACCGCCACGTTGCGGACTGCAAAGCGCGAATCGAAGTCGAACACGAGCGTTTTCAAGGGGTGCCTCGGCCAAAATCCGGTACCGCGCGTCGCCGGCGATACTGCGTGTCTGCGGATCGACGGCAATGGACAGCGCGACATGTTCCAGGCGCATTGCTGCGCGCGGGCCTTCCAGCGGCAGGTCGGTTTGCGCCGTGCGTTCATGCAGCGGTGTCGTGTCTTGCGCCCAAACAGCAGCGGCGGGAACCAGAGCCCCCGCCGCCACAATTGCAAATGCTGCTTTCATCTTCATGGCCATCGTCATGGCTCGAGCCTAGGCCGCGCCATGCAATTCGCCCAGTCCCTTTGGACTAGTCTTCGGAGTCCAGTCCGGCATCCTTGTCGGCGCTGGGTGTCTCCGGCTTCTTGGCCGCGGGCTTCTTCTTGCGCTTCGGCTTCGCCTTGGGCGGTGCGGAGGTCAGTTCGAATACAAGAGCATCCTCCTTCACGCTGACGTGCACCTCGCCGCCACCTGCCAGCTTGCCGAACAACAGCTCCTCGGCCAGCGGCTGCTTCACCTTTTCCTGGATCAGGCGAGCCATCGGGCGGGCCCCCATCAGCTTGTCATAGCCACGCTTGCCCAGCCATTCGCGCGCATCGCCATCAAACTGGATATGCACGTTCTGCTCCGAAAGCTGCAATTCCAGCTGCAGGATGAACTTGTCGACCACGCGGCTGATCGTCTCGCTGCCGAGATAGCCGAACGGCACGACCGCATCGAGGCGGTTGCGGAATTCCGGGGTGAACATCTTCTTCACCGCCTCTTCCGAAGCCTGCGTTTTCTGCCCGGCACCAAAGCCGATGCCCTGCTTTTCCGCATCGGATGCGCCGGCATTCGTCGTCATGATGAGGACCACGTTGCGGAAATCCACCGTCTTGCCGTGATGGTCGGTCAGCTTGCCGTTATCCATCACCTGCAGCAGGATGTTGAACAGGTCGGGATGCGCCTTCTCGATCTCGTCGAGCAGCAGCACGCAATGCGGATGCTGGTCGATGGCATCGGTGAGCAATCCGCCCTGGTCATAACCGACATAGCCCGGAGGCGCGCCGATCAGGCGGGAAACGCTGTGGCGCTCCATGTATTCGGACATGTCGAACCGCTTCAGCTCGATGCCCATGATACTGGCAAGCTGGCGCGCGACTTCGGTCTTGCCGACGCCGGTGGGGCCGGAGAAGAGGAAAGAGCCGATCGGCTTGTCCGCTTCGCGCAGGCCTGCACGGCTCAGCTTCATGGCCGTGGAAAGGCGATTGATCGCATCGTCCTGTCCATACACCACCCGCTTCAGGTCTTTCTCGAGGCTGCCGAGCGCCTTCTTGTCGTCCTTGGAGACGGATTTCGGCGGGATGCGTGCCATCGTCGCCACCACCTTCTCGATTTCCTTGGCGGTGATCGTCTTGCGGCGGCGGCTGGGCGGCACCAGCATCTGCATCGCGCCCACTTCGTCCACCACGTCGATGGCCTTGTCGGGCAGCTTGCGGTCATTGATGTAACGCGCACTCATCTCCACGGCGGTCTTCAGCGCGTCGGGCGTGTATTTCACGCCATGATGCTCCTCGAAGGCGCTTTTCAGGCCCTTGAGGATCTTGATCGTATCCTCGATCGTCGGCTCGTTCACGTCGATCTTCTGGAAGCGGCGCAACAGGGCGCGATCCTTCTCGAAGTGGTTGCGGAATTCCTTGTAGGTGGTGGAGCCGACACAGCGGATCGCACCGCTGGAAAGCGCGGGCTTCAGCAGGTTCGACGCATCCATCGCGCCGCCACTGGTGGCACCAGCGCCGATAACGGTGTGGATTTCGTCGATGAACAGGATGGCATCCGGCATTTTTTCGAGTTCGTTCACGACCTGCTTCAGTCGCTCCTCGAAATCACCGCGATAGCGTGTACCGGCCAGCAACGCGCCCATGTCGAGCGAGTAGATGACCGCATCCTCGAGGACTTCGGGCACTTCGCCCTCGACGATCTTGCGCGCCAGGCCTTCGGCAATCGCGGTCTTGCCCACGCCCGGATCGCCTACGTAAAGCGGGTTGTTCTTGGAGCGGCGGCAGAGGATCTGCACCGTACGATCCACCTCGGGACCGCGGCCGATCAGCGGATCGACCTTGCCGTCCAGCGCCTTCTGGTTGAGGTTGACGCAGAACTGGTCGAGCGCGGAATCCTTCTTGTTCTTCTCCGGCTTCTCCTCGCCGCGCGCCATTCCTTCGTCATCCGGGCTGCCGGGAGAGCGATCCTCCAGCTGGCGGCCACCCTTGCCAATCCCGTGACTGATGAAGCTGACGGCATCCAGCCGGCTCATATCCTGCTGCTGGAGGAAATAGACAGCGTAGGAGTCGCGCTCCGAAAACAGGGCCACCAGCACATTCGCACCGGTTACGGTGTCCTTGCCGGACGATTGCACATGGAGGATGGCGCGCTGGATCACGCGCTGGAAACCCGCGGTAGGTTGCGGATCTGCATCCTCGTCGGTTTTCAGCGACTGGTATTCCTGGTCCAGATATTGGCGGACCACGCCGCCAAGCTCGTCCATGTCGACGCCGCAGGCATTCATCACGTCGCCCGCATCGCTATCGTCCACCAGTGCCAGCAGGAGATGTTCAAGCGTGGCATATTCGTGGCTGCGATCGATCGCGTGCTGGATCGCCGTGTGGAGGGTCTTTTCGAGATTTTGCGCGAAACTTGGCATGAATGTCCTTGGGCAGCTCTAGGCCGAGAGGGGTCTGATCGAGTGTGCGCGAGGCATGGTGAATACCGGCCTAACGCAGATGGTAAACTTGCGCGTGGTTGCGCTGCGCAGTGCGTCTGAAAGGGATATGGTGCGCGTCCGCGCAATTTCGAGGGGTGCAAAGGACCGTATCCGGCCCATCAGTCCGTTTCTCTTGGTTTGAACAGCGCGTCTGCAAATTTGCGGTGCGAGCTGGCCTTCTGGTGATGCGCCTTCACGCGGGCGATTTCCGCCTCCAGCAAGGCAATGCGCGCCATCAGCTCGTCCTGCGAATAGGTATCGAGGCTTTCACCGGCCAACTGGCTGGCCGAGTCGGAACGCATCCGGGGAAGGTCATCGTCTTCCATTGCCGCCAGCATCTCCATCCGGGCGCTTGCTGTCAATGGTGCCTGTCATTAGGGCTGTGCATCGTAAGAGGGATCGAAGAGGGGTAGCCTGGGTGGCCGAAGACTTGCCGAAGACCATGTCCGTTGTTGCAATCAGCGCGCCGGGCGGCCCGGATGTGCTGGCGATGGAAGTGCGCGAATTGCCGAAACCCGGCCAGGGGGAAGTGCTGGTCCGGGTCAGCCATGCCGGGGTAAACCGACCGGATTGCCTGCAGCGCGCCGGTTCCTACCCACCGCCCAAGGGTGCATCCGATCTGCCCGGACTGGAGATTTCCGGCAAGGTCGTCGCGCTTGGCGAGGGCGTGGACCCTTCCGAGCTTGGCAAGAATGTCTGCGCGCTGGTGAACGGGGGCGGCTATGCCGAATACTGTATCGCCCGGCCCGAACATTGCCTGCCCGTTCCCGACGGGCTTTCGATGGCAGAGGCCGCCGCGATCCCCGAAACGCTTTTCACCGTATGGCACAACGTGTTCCAGCGGGGCATGGCCCGCGACGGGGAGACCATCCTCATCCACGGCGGCACATCGGGCATCGGCACGATGGCGACAATGCTGGCCAAGCTGTTCGATATGACCGTGATTACCACCAGCGGGTCTGACGAGAAATGCGCCGTATCGCGAGAGGTCGGGGCAGACCTTGCGATCAACTACAAGACGCATGATTTCGTCGAGAAAACCCGGGCCTTCACCGATGGCCGGGGCGCCGAACTGGTGCTGGACATGGTTGCGGGCGATTACACGCAGCGCAATCTGGATGCCCTGGGTGAAGAAGGCAGGCTAGTGGTGATTGCGGTGCTGGGCGGACCGAAGTCCGAAATCAACATGGCCAAGATGATGGTACGCCGCCAGTCGATTACCGGGTCCACCCTGCGCGCTCGCAGCAATGTTTTCAAAGGCATGCTGGCAGACGAGCTGTTCCGCGAGGTCTGGCCCCTGGTCGAAAGCGGGGAACTGCGCCCGGTCATGGATGAGACATTCGCATTGTCAGAAGCTGCCCGGGCCCACGCCCGAATGGAAGCCGGCGAACATGTCGGCAAGATCGTTCTCGAAGTGGCGGGAACAACAGGTTGATGGCCAACTCCATGCCAGCGAGCCCTGCCACGCGCGAAGAACTTTACGCGCATGCCGACAATTTCCTTGGCGCGCTGGCCGCTCGCGACCCCTCGCGCGTCAAGTGGGCGGAGCACGTTGTTTTCACCGAGAACAACGTCCAGTTGGCGGTGGGCGATGGTGTCTGGAACACGGTGACGTCCGTGCAGGATGCCTATGATCTGAAGGCCGTCGATCCCGCTGCCGGGCAGGTGTGCTGGTTCGGCCATATCGAGGAAGGGCCGGATGTTGCCGTCGCGTGCCTGCGCCTGCGTATCGAAAAGGATCGCATCGCCGAAGTCGAGGCGATCATTTCGCGCCCTCATGAATACGGCCCCTTCCCGGTCTACGATCCCGCTCGCCGCCCCCGTGCAGGCCTGCTGGCCGATGTGCCGGAAAATCGCCGGGTCGGGCGGGAGCGGATGATAAGCCTCGCCGATGGCTATTTCGACACGCTGCAATTGAACGATGGCACGCTGTTCACCCATTTCACCGACGATTGCGACCGGATCGAGAACGGGCTGCAAACGACCAACGTCGAAATCGAGGGCTACCCCATCGCCGCGATGGGCACGGCAGACCAGTTCCGCCTCGGCCAATACAAATACGACGACCGGCTGCGTGACCGCCGCTTCCCCTTGGTTGACGAGCAGAAGGGCCTGGTGGTGGCCGCCGGTTTCATCGACCATTCGGGCAGGCTGACGCAGGTGACCTGGACAGATGGCAGCCAGCACGATTCCATCTTTCATTTCCCGCACAGTTTCGCCCTGCTGGAAATGTTCAAGATCGTGGATGGCAAGATCGCGGACGTGGAAGCGGTTTTCGTGACCGTGCCCTATAACATGCCGTCACCCTGGATCGCGCCGCAGCCTTACGTCGTTCGCTGAAACACCCGTGGTCCGGGAAATGTCATACTGTCGCGGAACTGACCGCGAACTGTGGTGAGGCTGTCATATCCTGCGATCATAGACTGTTAGCCAGACAGGCAGCGATGAGGCGCGGCACGATATGTTTGGCAATTACCTCGACGGCGAATTTGGCAACACCGGCGCAGTTTCGGTCTTTCCGAATCTCGACACGCACAAACCCGCCATACCGGAGCGTTCGCGTGAGGGTCGTCGCAAATACCGCACGATCTGGATTTCCGACATCCATCTCGGGACAAAGGGTTGCAATGCCGAACTGCTGATCGATTTTCTCGACCGGGTGGATTCAGACACGCTGTACCTGGTCGGCGACATTATCGATGGCTGGCGATTGAAGAAGAAATTCTACTGGCCGCCTGCGCATAACGATATCGTCTGGCGGATCCTGAAGCGGGCGAAGCGCGGCACGCGAATTGTCTATATTCCCGGCAATCACGACGAGATGTTTCGCCAGTTCACCGGCCTCAATTTCGGCGGCATCGAAATCCGTCGTGCCGCATTTCATGACACCGCCGACGGCAGGCGGTTGATGGTGCTGCATGGGGATGAATTCGATGCCGTCATGCTGTCACACCGCTGGCTCGCCTTCGTGGGAGACGCGCTCTACCATTTCATGATGGGACTGAACAATTGGGTGAACGCCGGTCGAAAGGCGTTGGGCCTGCCGTATTGGTCGCTCTCCCGGATGGCGAAGCACAAGGTGAAGAACGCCGTCGAATTTATCGGCAAATACGAGGAGGTGGTCGCCCGCGCCGCTGCGGAGCGCGGCGTCGACGGCGTGGTTTGCGGCCACATCCACACCGCCGAACACCGGATGATCGACGACATCGAATACTGGAACGACGGTGACTGGGTGGAAGGGTGCAACGCCCTTGTCGAGCATGCCGATGGGACGATGGAAATCCTCCACTGGCCTGAAGAAATTGCCCGGCGCGAAGCACGCGAAGCCGCGTCGATTGCTCCTGCAGCGGTCGCGGCCTGACGGGACGCCGCCAATGAAGATCGCCCTGATAACCGACGCTTGGCATCCTCAGGTGAACGGGGTCGTGCGTACCCTCTCGGCAGTGATCGCCGAACTGCGCAGCCGGGGGCACGCGGTGGAAGTGATTTCGCCCGATCTGTTCCGGTCCTGCCCGGCGCCGTCCTATCCCGAGATTCGCCTCGCCCTGGCAGGTCCGCGCGCTATTGCCCGGCGGCTGGAGCAGTTCCGGCCCGACACCATCCACATTGCCACCGAAGGTCCGCTGGGATGGGCGGCGCGGCACACTTGCCTGCGCGAAAAGCTGCCCTTTACCACCGCCTATCACACCCAATTTCCGGACTATATGGCGCGTCGTTGCGGAATCTCCGCAAGCTGGTTCTGGCCGATTATCCGTCGCTTTCACGCACCCGCCGCGCGCACCATGGTATCGACCGACACGATCCGCGCGCAATTGCACCGACACGGCATCGACCGCCTGCACCATTGGAGCCGCGGGGTGGCGACCGAGACTTTCCACCCGAACCACCCCCCGCCCGACCTGTTCTTCAACCTCCCGCGTCCGATCCAGCTGTATGTCGGACGCGTGGCCGTCGAGAAGAACATCGAGGCATTTCTCGCCAACAGCCATCCGGGTACGAAGGTCGTGGTCGGTGATGGCCCGGCGCTGGAGAGGCTGAGGGCGGATTTCCCCGACGCCCGGTTCCTTGGCAAGCGAACAGGTGATGCGCTCGCAGGCTGCTATGCCGGGGCGGACGTGTTCGTTTTCCCGAGCAAGACGGACACTTTCGGCCTCGTGATGATCGAAGCGCTGGCTTGTGGGACGCCCGTCGCAGCCTATCCGGTGCCCGGACCTCTCGACGTATTGGAGGCCGGGGGCGGCGTCATGGCGGATAACCTGGGCGAAGCGATTGCAGGCGCCCTGCGGCTGGATCGCGACGCCTGCCACCGGATTGGCCGCGCGTTCACCTGGGAGGCGAGCGCAGACCAGTTCCTGGCCGGCCTTGCTCCGATAACGTACGAAGAGGGGCGAAAAGCGTTCTCCCATCGCCCCGCTCCGGGTTAGAGGGTGCCGGGTTTGAACGGAGCGCAACAAAACCGGTATTTTCGACACTGATGGCCGGGCCAAGACGACTATTGCGGTGGCATAAGTGCCAAATGCTTGCCGTTCGCCTGCAAACGCTCTACATGATCGTGCAACGATGGCCGTCCCGCGAGGGGCGGCCCTTTTATTTTCAGTTTGGAGAATTGTTGTGGCTGATCAGCCCACGCCCCTGATGCCTCATGCCACCGCCAGCTGGCTGGTGGACCATACCGCACTCAGCTTTACCCAGATCGCCGATTTCTGCGGTCTGCATATTCTCGAAGTGCAGGCCATGGCGGATGATCTGGCAAGCGCCAAGTATACCGGCCGCGACCCTGTGCATTCGGGTGAGCTGACGCATGCGGAGATAGAGCGCGGCCAGGCCGATGCCGACTATTCGCTGGTCATGCAGAAGGCCCCGGTCGACGTCAGCCGCACCAAGGGCCCGCGTTATACGCCGGTCTCGAAGCGGCAGGACAAGCCCGACGGTATCGCCTGGATCCTGCGTAACCACGCAGAAATCTCCGATGCCCAGATCGGTCGCCTGATCGGCACCACGCGCAATACGATCAATGCGATCCGGGACCGCAGCCACTGGAACATCTCCAATATCCAGCCGAAGGATCCCGTGACACTGGGCCTTTGTTCGCAGCGCGAACTTGATGCGGCGGTGGCCAAGGCTGCCAAGCGGGTCGCCGCGACCGAGCCGGCCGAAGACAGCGATGCCGAACCAGTCGAAGTCGTCGCTCCGCGTGATGACAAACAGGAACTGATCGCCGAATTGCGCCGCGAGCGTGAGGAATCGGTGAAGGCTGCGGCGCGTGCTGCGCAAGAAGCCGAAGCCGAGGCATGGCTGGAAGCCAAGCGGTCGGCCGAGGAAAAAGGCGAGGCCGAGCCCGAGCAGGGCGCCTGAGGCCAACTGCCAAAGGAAAAGGGGCGGTCCTTGCGAACCGCCCCATCCCCTCCAAATCACTTTAAGAGTTTCTAGCTCGCGAGCGTAAGCCCGGGCTGCCCATCCGACTGCTTGCCTTCGGCGGCAGGCTTTGCTGCCTGTCCTGACTTGGCACTGAGCGGGGCGAAGCGACCCTCGACAGAAGCGCCCTGCTCGATGGTCAGCGTATCATAGCTGACATCGCCATTGATCTGCGCAGTCTTGAGAACGACCAGGTTGCGCACGGCGATAGTGCCTTGCACTTCGCCGGAAAGGCGCGCGGTTTCGGCCTTGATCTCGCCTTCGATACGGCTGCCTTCACCTTGCACCAGGCTGGCGCAGGCGATGTTGCCGACTACCTTGCCATCGACATGCAGGTCTGCCGAAGCCTCGACATCGCCGCGAATAGTGACGTCGGTTCCAAGTACGGAAAAGGTTCCATTAGGGTTTGCCATTGATTTCACCGTTGTTTTGTCCGTCGCCCGGGGCGAATTCGGCTCTGACTTGCTCGAGAACATGGGGAGCTGTCTCCAGGAAGGGACGCGGATTTACCGCATTGTTGTTGATACGCACTTCGAAGTGCAGGTGGGGGCCGGTCGAACGGCCGGTACTGCCGATCGCTCCGATCACGGCGCCGGCAGCCACTTGCGCACCGACCTCTGAATTGAAGCGCGACATGTGGGCGTAGCGGGTTACCAGGCCGGCGCCGTGATCGATCTCGACAACCTTGCCGTAGCCCGACTTCCAGCCGACGAAGGACACGCGGCCATCGGCGGCGGCATGGATGGGTGAGCCATGCGGTGCGCGGAAATCCAGTCCCCGGTGCATGGCAGCGGTTCCGCGGAACGGATCGCGGCGATAGCCGAAGCCGGAGGAAATCGAATTGAGATCGGCAGGCATGACCTGCGGGATCTGGTTGAGTCCACGCTCCAGCGCGCTCATCCGGGCGAGGCTGAGGCCAAGCCGCTCGAAACGCGGATCGAGCGAGCCGTCGCCTTCGGAAGAGAGGCTTTCCAGCGGACCACCCATGGCGCTCTCATTCGCACGCATGACCGCGCGTGGATCAAGGCCAAGCTGGCGCATTGCATCTTCGGCGCGAGCGGCGCGGCGATCGGCGTAAAGCGTCAACCGTTCGGCGAAGGCCAGCTGGCGGGCTTCCATCTGCGCCAGCCCTTCGGCTTCGGGGAAGACTTCGCGGATCATGCTGATCAGCTCTTCGCTTTCGGCTGCGGAATCCGTAACCGTGGTGTCGCCATCGGCGATCACGTCTTCGGGCAGGATCTCGACCAGGCCATCGAGCAGGTCCTGCCGGGCCTTGAGGTCGGCGACGGTGGTGGCGAGATTGTCGGAATATTCGCTGAAGCGGTCTTCGGCGGTTGCGACCTGCGCTTCGCGCTCCAGCAACGATGCGCGTTCCGAACTTGTCTGCCACTGGCTGATAGCCATCACGCCAAGCGAGAGGACCCAGACCATCATGATCGCTGCCGCGGTCCCGGCAACCGTCATCTGCATCCGCGTGGTGATGGTGAGAAAGCGCACCTGCCCGTGCGAACGCATGAAAAACTCGCGCTCCGGAAACCAGCTGCGCAGGCGGTTCAAATATCCGCCCGTCGATTGTTTATCCAAGACGACCCCGTCAGTCCGCTTAATTTATGGCGATGGTGATAACCGCAGAACGGCGGAGGTCGAGGGAAGAAATTAACCTTTGGGGCGAGTTGAACCCGTCGCGCGGTGAATCGTTCCAGCACGGCGAAAAAATTGTTCTTCTTCGGGAACTAATCGGCGGCTTGCGCTTGTCGAAACCCCGTTCGCAGTGTTTTTCGAATCGGCCTGACAGGCGGCGGGCAGGATGCTAGAGGCGCCCGCATGACTGATGAAACAGACACCAAGACAGACTACTCCACCCTCATAGCGGAACTCGCTCACGCGGGTCGCTCCGCCCAGCGCCAGCTTGCCCGCGCGACCGATGCCGAAAAGGCAGCCGGCCTGCGCGCAGCCGCCAAGGCCATTCGCGCCGATTCGGCAGTTATCCTCGAGGCGAACGCCCGGGATATGGAAGCCGGTGAAGCCAACGGGCTGACCGGCGCCCTGCTCGATCGGCTCAAACTGGACGAAGACCGGCTGGAAGCCATCGCCGGCGCAATCGAGAACGTCGCGAGCCTGCCCGATCCCGTGGGCGAAGTGATCGACAGCCGCGAATCGCCTTCGGGTTTCGGGCTGGAGCGCGTCCGCATTCCCATCGGCCTGATCGGAATCATTTACGAAAGCCGTCCGAATGTAACCGCCGATGCCGCCGCGCTCTGCCTGCGATCGGGCAATGCTGCACTGCTGCGTGGTGGCAGCGAGGCTATCCATTCCAACCATGCGTTGCACGCCGCCTTCGTGAAGGGTTTGTCGGAAGTTGGCCTGCCCGAAAAAGCCATCCAGCTGATGCCGACGCAGGACCGGGAAGCCGTGGGCGCGATGCTGAAGGCAGCGGGGCTGGTCGACATGATCGTGCCGCGCGGCGGCAAGGGCCTTGTCGCCCGCGTGCAGCAGGATGCGCGCGTGCCCGTGCTCGCCCATCTTGACGGTATCTGCCACACCTACATCCACGCCGACGCCAATCCTGACATGGCGCGAGAAATCGCGGTGAACGCGAAAATGCGCCGCACCGGTATTTGCGGTGCGATGGAAACGCTGCTGATCGACGCCAATTTTGCCAAGGGTGATGATGTGCTGGCGGCAATCGCCGATGCGGGCTGCGAACTGCGAGGTGATAAGCGGGCCCAGGAGCTCGATTCCCGCGTAAAGCCCGCCACCGAAGAGGACTGGGATACCGAGTATCTGGACGCGATCCTGTCGGTTGCCGTGGTGGACGATATCGATGCCGCGATGGAGCATATCGCAGCCCACAGTTCCGGCCATACCGAGGCCATCATTACCGATAGCGACGATGCCGCCAGCCGGTTCCTTGGCGAAGTCGACAGCGCGATCGTGATGCACAACGCTTCCACCCAGTTTGCCGATGGCGGTGAATTCGGGCTGGGTGCGGAAATCGGCATTGCAACGGGCCGGCTGCATGCGCGCGGCCCGGTAGCGCTGGAAGGCCTGACGACTTACAAGTGGCAGGTGAAGGGATCGGGACAAGCCCGTCCCTGACGTGTTGAGGGTGTCATAGGGAGAGGCGAGGATGCGCTACAACAGGCTTGGCAATTCCGGCTTGGTGGTTTCGGAACTGTGCCTCGGCACGATGACCTTCGGAACTGCGCCTTCCGCCTTCTTCCAGCACGATCTCGACCAGGCAGGCTCCACCGCGCTGCTGAAGCAGGCGCTGGATGCGCGGCGTCAATTTCATCGACACGGCCAATGTCTATTCGGCGGGCCAGAGCGAGCAATTCGTCGGCAGGGCCCTGCGCGACATCGGCGTTGCGCGTGACCAGGTGGTGATTGCCACCAAGGGCATGGGGCCGATGGGCGAAGGCCCTAACGATGGTGGCTACTCACGCTATCACCTGATGAACCAGATCGATGCCAGCCTGGAGCGGTTGCAGTTGGACCATGTCGATCTCTACCAGATCCACGGCTGGGATCCGCACACCTCGATGGAAGAGGGATTGCGCGCGATGGAGGACATCGTGCGCTCTGGCCGTGCGCGTTACATCGGCGTGTCCAACTGGGCCGCGTGGCAGATTGCCAAGGCCCTGGGCATCGCGGAGCGGCGCGGATGGGACAGGTTCATCTCCAACCAGGCGCTCTATGCTGTCACGGGCCGCGAGCTGGAGCGCGAACTGGTGCCCATGATGCTTTCCGAAGGTCTTGGCCTGATGGTGTGGAGCCCGCTGCTGGGCGGCTTGCTGTCGGGCAAATACGATTTCGATGCCGAGGGCGATGTGAGCGGTGAAGGCCGCCGTGCCAAGCTGGATTTTCCCAAGGCCGACAAGCACTCGGCGGCGCAGGCAGTGGAAGCGATGCGACCGATGGCGCAGCGGCACGGCGTCACCGTTCCGGCAATCGCCCTGGCATGGCTGCTGCACCAGCAGGTAACCACTTCGGTTATAATCGGGGCGAAGCGCAAGGAGCAACTGGCACAAAATCTTGCAGCGACAGACATCGAATTGACGTCCGATGATCTTGCCACTCTCGATTCCATCGGCAGGCTGGACGACGAATATCCTGCCTGGGCGCTGAAATCGCAGGAAACGCGCCACGGCTTTCGCGTTTCGCCTCCTCGGCAATACCACGATTTATCCGATTGATGCGCGGGCCGGTCACCGGATTGCTGGGCGGCAGTTTCAACCCCGCGCATGCCGGCCATCGCCGAATCACCTTGTTCACCATCGATGCGCTGCAGCTGGACGAAGTGTGGTGGATGGTTTCCCCCGGCAACCCGCTCAAGCCGAAGAAAGGCATGGCGCCGCTGGCTGCACGCGTTCGATCCGCAAAGGCGATGAGCAGACGCGCGCCGATCAGGGTGACCGCCATCGAGCGCGAACTGGGCACGCGCTACACCATCGACACCTTGCGGGCGCTGAAACGCCGCTATCCGCGTCGTCGCTTCGTGTGGTTGATGGGGTCCGACAATCTCGCGCAGTTCCACCGCTGGAAAGACTGGCGCCGCATCGCGCGGGAAATGCCCATTGCCGTAATCGCGCGCCCGGGGTATGAAGACGATGCTGTTGCGAGCCCCGCAATGGCCTGGCTGCGAGATTACCGGTTATCCGCAGCGCGATTACGCAACCGGGGCGAATGGAGCGCACCTGCGCTGATTGAACTGCGTTTTGATCCCGATCCGCGTTCGGCGACACAGATACGCCGGGCGGATCCCGAATGGGTAGACGGCATGGCCGGACCTGCTCCAAGGGATGAAGTGACGCATTCCATCATCCATGATAGCGGAAAAGGGATGGACGCGTGATGCGGCCTGTCTCGGAACGCTTTCGCCCATCACACCTTATACGGAGCATGAACTTTCGCGATGACACCTGCCAACACTGGAACGCCTTCGCGTTCCGCCAGAAATGGCAACAGCACCGCAACAGCCAGCATCATCTCCATGCCTGATTCAGATACCCCCATCGTAGCCGAACCCGGCTCTCTCCACGCCATGATCCTCGAGCAGCTCGATGATGACCAGGCGCAGGAGATCGTTTCCATCCCGCTCGAAGGCAAAAGCTCGATCGCCGATCACATGATTGTCGCGTCGGGCCGCTCCACCCGGCAGGTTGCCGCGATGGCCACCAAGCTGGCCGAGAAGCTGAAGAAGTCGGGTGAACCCAGCCCGCGCATCGAAGGCCTGCCGGCAGCGGACTGGGTGCTGATCGATGCGGGCGACGTCGTCGTCCACCTGTTCCGCCCGGAAGTGCGCAGTTTCTATAATCTGGAACGTATGTGGGGATTTGGCGAAGATGGCGAAACGCGGCATATGTTCAGCGCGTGACAATCTCCGCGCTCACGCCCCCCGCGTGATCGTATCAGCTAGAAGCGCGCGTTGCGGTTGATCGTACGACCTTGCGATCCCCTGATTACGGATCGATAGGGGTCGGGTCATGCTTCTACATGTTATTGCCCGCGGGAAGATCGCCCGTTCGCCGGAGGAGGAGTTGGTGGAGCGCTATGCCAGGCGCATCCAGTGGCCGCTCAAGTTTACCGAATTGCCCGAGACCGGTGGACGCATCCCCGACCCCCAGACTCCGTTCAGAACCGTGCTGCTCGACGAGCGGGGCAAGAACCTCGGATCCGAAGAGTTCGCACAGATACTG
The DNA here is from genome assembly GCA_963783265.1 of uncultured Alphaproteobacteria bacterium. GTDB lineage: Bacteria > Pseudomonadota > Alphaproteobacteria > Sphingomonadales > Sphingomonadaceae > Alteraurantiacibacter. The sequence goes on from CAWAMU010000018.1 coordinate 449,316, forward strand.
GAGCGATGGCGCGATGACGGCATGCGGGAATGCCGCTTTGTCATTGGTGCAGCGGACGGCCACTCGCGCCAGGAACGCGACGATGCCGACCTGCTGATCTCATTCGGAAAGGCCACGTGGCCGCACCTCATGGCCCGCGCCATGCTGGCAGAGCAATTGTTCCGCGCCACCAGCATCCTTGCCGGCCATCCCTATCATCGGGCAGGATAGGCGCGATGCACCGCACTATCCTCCTGCTCGGCTCCCTGGCCTTCTGCGCCGTGGCGGCATTTGCCCAGCGTGCGCCGGTCAGCGACAGTCCGGAGGACATGCGCAAGGTGCTGGCAGAGGCGCTGGCGGAACGCGAGAACGCCGAAGCCCGTAGCCAGCGGTTCGAGGAAGAGGCGCAGGCTGCACAGGACGCTGCCGAACGCGCCGCCAGCCAAGCCGCTGCGCTTGCGGCGCGAATCCAGCAGGCGGAATCCGGAATATCCGCAGCACGGGCGCGCATCGCGATGATTGATCGCGAACAGTTCTCCTTGCGAGAAGAGCTGGGCCGCGAACAGCAGCCGGTGGTGGAATTGACCGCCGCGCTCCAGCAATTCTCCCGCCGCCCGCTTGGATTGTCGATACTGCGACCCGGATCGGTGAAGGATGTGGTCTACCTGCGCGCCATGCTGCACGACACGGTGCCGCAGGTGCGCGCCGGAACATCGGAATTGCGCGCAAGGATCGGTCGCGCGCGCGAACTGCGCCGCGAAGCGCTGGCGGCGGCGCAAGTCCTCGAAGCGGAAGAGGTATTGCTGGGCGAGCGGCGAGAGCGGCTGGCCGATATCGAGACCCGGCGGCGTCTGGCTGCGCGGGCCGCAGGCGGATCCGCCAGCCGCGAGGCCGACCGCGCGCTGGCGCTGGCCGAAGAGGTGCGCGACCTCGATGGGCTGGTGGACGAACTGGACCGTGCAGCAAGCCTGCGCCAGCGGCTCGCCGATCTGCCGGGGCCGCGTTTGCGCCCTGCACAGCCGGGCCAATCGCAGGCGGCCAGCACCACGACCTCCACCAACAACCCGGCGCGCAGGAATGCCCCGTCACCCTATATCCTGCCCGTGACCGGACGGACCCTGACCGGTTTCGGCGCGCCGCAGGCCTCTGGTCCCAGCCAGGGCCTTAGCCTTGCACCCATCGCCGGTGCGCAAGTTGTTGCGCCCGCACGGGGACGTATCGCCTTTGCCGGGCCTTACCGCGGCTATGGGAATATCGTGATTATCGAGCATGGCGGAGGGTGGACCAGCCTTGTCACCGGGCTGGCGCGCAGCGACGTCGACATTGGCGAATCCGTTGTCAGCGGCGCGCCTTTGGGCTCTGCCGCCCCGGCGGAGCCGAGCGTGACGCTGGAATTGCGCCGCGATGGCGAGCCGGTCAATCCATTGCTCTATACCCGATAGCTGTGTCGCGGTTGAATAATTGTATCGAGAAGGGGCGGCGGCTTCTCCTCATCTGGCGTTAAGCCCCGTCATGCGATAGATACAAGGCTGGGACTCCCTCCTTGCCGAGGACGAAAGATTTTATGAAGTTTGCACCCGCCATCCGCGCCGCCGCGCTTTGTACCGCAGTCGCGCTGTTGCCCGCCACCACCGCTGCCATTGCGCAGGTGGAAGGGCGCGCCTCTCCTGAGTTTGCAAAGCTGTTCGCGACCTATCAGCGAATCAAGGCAAGCTATGTGGAGCCGGTCGAGGACGAGGTGCTGATTCGCGGCGCGATCGATGGCATGCTCGCCGCACTCGATCCGCATTCCGCCTATCTCGACGGCACGGCGCTGGAACGCCTGACCACGATGATGGACGGCAATTATCAGGGCTTGGGCATCTCGGTGCAGATGGAAGAGGGCGCGGTGAAAGTCATCTCTCCGTTCCGCGGCAGTCCTGCCGAAGTAGCCGGGATCAAGGCCGGTGACTACATCACTCACATCAACGGCGATCTGATCTACGGCCTCGAACTGAACGATGCCGTGGCCCAGATGCGCGGCGAAGCGGGCACCGATATCGAAGTTACCATCTTCCGCCCCGGTCGTCCGGAAAGCTTTGAGGTCGTCGTGACACGCGGCGTTATCGAGCTGGAGCCGGTCACGTGGGAGCTGCTGGATGGCAATATCGGCCATATCAGCGTGAATGAGTTTTCCGCCGATGTCGGCGCCGATGTGCGCAAGGGCCTGCGCGAACTGCAGGAACAGGCGACCGGTCGCCTTGACGGTCTGGTCCTTGACTTGCGGCGCAATCCAGGCGGTTCGCTGGATGAGGCAGTGGCCTTGTCCGACCTGTTCCTTTCCGAAGGCCAGATCGTCTCGCAGCGTGGCCGTTCGCGCCGCGAAACCATCTATTACGATGCCGAAACCGTGTATCGCGGCGATGCGGCGGCGGGCCTGCCGATGATCGTGCTGATCGACGAGGGTTCGGCCTCCGCCAGCGAGATTGTGGCGGGCGCATTGCAGGATCACCGCCGCGCGCTGGTGATGGGCGAACGCAGCTTCGGCAAGGGCAGCGTGCAGACGCTCCTACCGCTCAGCCGCGATTCCGCGCTGAAATTGACCACGGCGCGTTATTACACGCCCTCGGGGCGCAGCGTGCAGGAAGGCGGGATCGAGCCCGATATCCGCGTGCCGCAACTGTCCGATCCCGATGCCGAGCGGCGTCAGCGCATGGCCCTTCGCGAAAGCGACCTGCGCGGTCATCTCGTCGGCGAAATCGGTGGACAGGACGAAGTCCTGGAGCGCGACCGTCTTGACGATCCGCGTTTTCAGCTGACCGCCGCCGAACTGGAAGATCAGGGTATCGAGGACTTCCAGCTGGATTACGCCGCACGAACATTGCGGCGAACAGCGGGTGTGGCCATTGCGAGGAATTGATCGGGTAGCCTAAGGAGGGCTTCATGACCTCTACGCTATCCATGTCCGATAAGCTGGCACAGCGCATTGCGCTGGCCATTCCCGCGCTCTTGCTCGCCGGGGCTTATATCTCCGAATACGGTTTCGGCCTGTTCCCGTGCGAGATGTGCTGGTGGCAGCGCTATCCGCATTTCCTCGCCATCGGGCTGGCGCTGGTTTCCACTGTCGCGCCGCCGAAACGGGTGTGGATCGGGCTGGCGGCGCTGGCGATCTTTATCTCCGGTGCAATCGGGGCCTATCACGCCGGGGTGGAATACCACTGGTGGGAAAGTCCGCTGGGCTGCACCGGCGGTGATCCGTTCTCGCTGGAATTCGTGCGCTGCGACCAGGCGGCGTGGACGCTGTTTGGGATTTCGCTGGCTGGCTGGAATGCTCTCCTTTCCATCGGCAGTGCAATCGCCATATGGGTGTTGTTGCTGGCCCGTGACAAGCAGACCGAGGAGAAGCGCGCATGACGAAACCCCACGCGAAGGACCGTTCCGAGATGATTCGGGTTGACCAGGCGGGCGAATTCGGCGCGACGCGTATCTATGCCGGGCAACTGGCGGTGATGGGCGACCGCGGACCGCATTCCGCCGAGATTCGCGGCATGGCCGAGCAGGAAGCGGGCCATCGTGCGGAATTCGATGCACTGATGGCGAAACGCGGGGTGCGGCCCACGGCATTGCAGCCATTCTGGGATCTGGCCGGGTACGCGCTGGGTGCAGGAACGGCGCTGATTGGCCCGGAAGCGGCCATGGCCTGCACGGCAGCAGTCGAAACCGAGATCGACGCGCATTATTCGGCACAGCTCGACGAGCTGGAGAAGGATGGCGACGATCCCGAACTGGCCGACATGATCCATCGCTTTCGCGAGGACGAACGCGAGCACCGCGATGCAGCGCTGGCGGCAGGCGCCGAGAAAGCCCCTGCCTACCCGCTGCTTTCCGCTGCGATCCGGATGGGATGCCGGGCCGCGATCCGCATCTCGGAGAAAATCTGAAACAGCCAGGCTTCATCATGCGTTCAACCGATGAAGTGCCAATTGCGCGAAATACCAGAACTGAGGATACACCATGACCCGCTTGCTCGCCCTTACTGCCGCCTCTGCCATCGCCGTGGGGCTGGGCTCTGCGCCCGCTGTCGCGCAGGACAATGCTGGCGACCGCGTGAACCAGGTCATAATCTTCGGCGAGGACGAATGCCCGGAAAGCTCGGGCGATACGATCACGGTTTGCGCGCGGCTGGACGAAAGTGAACGGTATCGCATTCCGCCCAACCTGCGCACCAGCACCTCTCCCGAGAACGAAAGCTGGACCCAGCGCGCGCTGGCGCTGGAAGCGGTCGGCGATTTCGGGCCGCTGAGTTGTACCCCTGTCGGTGCAGGCGGCGATCTTGGCTGCACGATCGACATGATCGAGGCGGCCTATGAAGAACGCGCAAATTCCAGCGATGTTCGCTTTGCCGAACTGATCGCCGAAGAACGTGCCGAACGCCTTTCCACGATCGACAGCGATGCTGCGGCAACGCAAGGCCGTGTCGAGGAGCTGGAAGAAGCGGAATTGCAGCGCCGCCGCGAAGCGCAAGGTGCGCCTTTGCCCGGTGAAGAGGACGAAGCCCTGCCCGAAGTTGTCGATCCCGACAGCATTCCGAACACGCCGTCTTCCGACGACTGAGCCGGAGCCGTCAGGTCAGCGCGATATCGGGCGCGTCTTCCTGCTTCATTCCGACGACGTGATAGCCTGCATCCACGTGGTGGGTCTCCCCCGTCACGCCGGATGACAGGTCGGAACAGAAATACAGCCCTGCGCCGCCCACATCCTCGATCGTCACATTGCGGCGCATCGGGGCGTTCAGCTCGTTCCACTTCAGGATGTAACGGAAATCGCCGATCCCGCTGGCGGCCAGCGTCTTGATCGGACCGGCGCTGATCGCGTTGACACGGATGCCTTCCGGCCCAAGATCGTTGGCGAGATATTGCACGCTGGTTTCCAGCGCTGCCTTTGCCACGCCCATCACGTTGTAATGCGGCACCACTTTCTCCGCGCCGTAATAGGTGAGCGTGACGATGGAGCCGCCTGCATTCATCAACGGCCGTGCGCGTTTTGCGGCGGCCACCAGTGAATAGGCGGAGATGTTCATGGTCATCAGGAAATTGTCGAGGCTGGTATCGACATATTTGCCGCGCAGTTCGTTCTTGTCCGAAAAGCCGATGGCGTGGACGAGGAAATCCATCGTTCCCCAGCGCGCCTCGATCTCGGCAAAGGCGGTATCCATCGCCTCCATATCGGATACGTCGCACTCGATCAGGAAATCGCTGCCAACCTGGCTCGCCAGCGGGCCGACGCGCTTTTTCAGCGCCTCCCCCTGGTAGGAGAAGGCCATTTCTGCGCCCTGTTCGTGCAGTTTCTTCGCAATCCCCCATGCCAGTGACTTGTCATTGGCGAGCCCCATGATCAGGCCTTTCTTGCCTGCCATCAATCCACTCATGCGACGGTTTCCTCCGTATCCTGCGCGTCCCCGACGTCCCCGGGGTTTTCCTGCTTCTTGCGTTCCCGCTCTTCTTCCGGCGTTTCGGCTAGCGCGGCGTTCAATTCACCGCCTGCCACCATCCCTAAGCCCACCAGCCAGAAAAAGAAAAGCGCGATCATGATCCCGGCCAGCGATCCGTAGGTGAGATTGTAGGAAAATACGCTGCGCAGCACCGGCGGCATGGCGATGGTGACTGTAATCCACCATATCGTTACAAACAGGGCGCCGGGCCACTTGGGATAGCGGCGATGCCGGTATTTCGCCGGAGTCAGGGCGTAGAACAGCATGAAGATCGAGCCGAACAGGCCGATGGCGGGAACGATGCGTGACCATGCCAACTGCCCCAGCGCCTGGTTGAGTTCGGGGAAATAGGCGGCGATCACTTCCTGCGCGGCACCGATCATCACCTGCGCCAGCAGCGATGTCATCAACAGCAATACAGCGGCAATGATGATGCCGGTGGAGAACAATCGGTATTTCCAGAAGGCATGGGTGCGCCGTGTGCCATAGGCGCGGCGCAGGATGTCGCGAATCGTCTCGATCAGGCTGCCCACGGTCCAGAGCCCGAACAGGCCGCCGATCCACAACAGCCAGCCGCTGCGCGATTCCACCACGTTGCGCGCCACCGGGCCGATGACCTCGCCAACGACCGGCGGCAGGGCCGTGAGAATGGCGTTGATCGTGGCTGCGCGCTCTCCTTCTTCGCCGATCACGGAGAATATGGCGGCAGCGGTGATGAAGAAGGGGAAGATCGCCAGCACCGACATATAGGCAAGGTTGCCGGCATGGATCAGCCCGTCGTTGAAGCACCCCACGGCCACCCGCTTGGTGATTTCCCAGACCCTGTCGTGGATGTGCAGCGTGCCGCGCCAGCGTGCCAGGGCGCCGGGGTCCTCGACTGCGGCCTTCTGGCGCGCCTCTGGCGAAAAGTCCCGCTGCGGCGGTCCTGAAGTCGCTTCCTCGTCGGTGATGCCGGGTGGAGCCATTGTCTTCGATGTCTACCAGTTACGATGGCGGTGTCGAGCGCCGACCATCAGCCTACAGGCATCAAATCCCCATATGCTTGCGAGGGTTACTGCTATCGTGCCAGCCCTCCAGCTTCCCCGAAAGCTCGGAAATGTCCTCCGGCAGCTGGATTTCCAGGGTCACGAGCTGGTCGCCCCGGTTGCCGCCCTTCTTGGTGAAGCCCTTGCCCTTCAGGCGCAGAACCTTGCCCGAGCTGGAGCCTGCGCCGATCGTGAGCATGACAGCGCCATCGACCGTCGGCACCTTCACTTTCGCGCCATTCACCGCCTCGTCGAGCGAGATGGGCAGATCGATACGCACATCGTCACCCTTCGCGATAGAAAAAGCGGTGCGGCTGGATATTGACCACCACGATGCCATCGCCATTGCCGCGCGGGCCCTTCTGACCCTTGCCTTTCAGACGCATGGTCGTGCCGTCCTCTACGCCTTCGGGAAGCGAGAGATCGATGGTCTTGCCATCTGCCAGGGTGATGCGCTGCTTGGCACCGCTGGCGGCATCCACAAAGGCTACCGACAGCTTGTAACGGATATCCGCACCTTTTTGCGGAGGAGGCGGTGGCGGACGGCGAAAGCCCTGCTGGCCGCCCCCCATTGGTCCTCCGGGCCGCGGGCCGCGCGCATTGCCGCCGCGACCGAACAGGCCCTCGAACAGGTCGCCAAGGTCCATTTCATCGGCCCCGCCCATGTTCTGGTAATCGCGCGACGAATAGCTTCCTCCCGGACCACCGGGGCGCGTACCGCCGAAACCGCCACCGCCCATGCCGAACGGACTGGTAGGATTGCCGTCGCCATCGATTTCGCCGCGATCGAACTGCGCGCGCTTGTCCTTGTCGGACAGCAGATCGTAGGCCTGCGTGACCTCGCCGAAGCGGTCTGCCGCCTGGGGATTGTCCTTGTTGCGGTCCGGATGCAGTTTCTTGGCGAGCGTGCGATAGGCGGACTTTATGTCCTTCTCGGTCGCGGAACGGCTCACGCCGAGGGTGGAATAGGGATCAGCCATGGTGTGTTAGCTAGGTAACGCAATTATATTTGGCAAGCAGGGCCTTTCATAAGGCCCAAAGCGGGATTACTCCGCGTTCCATGAGTGAAACCGCAAATGCCATCCCGCAAGCTGATCCTTTCGGTCTGTTCGACACATGGTTTGCCGAGGCGAAGGACAGCGAGCCCAATGATCCCAACGCCATGGCGCTGGCCACGGCCACGGCGGATGGCGCGCCTTCGGTGCGCATGGTGCTGCTGAAAGGCCACGATGAACGCGGTTTCGTGTTCTACACCAATGCGCAAAGCCGCAAGGGTGGGGAAATACTGGCCAACCCGCAGGCCGCGCTGCTGTTTCACTGGAAGAGCCTGCGCCGCCAGATCCGGATCGAAGGCCCGCTCAGCGAAGTGAGCGAGGAAGAGGCCGATGCCTATTTCCATTCCCGTCCCTTCGTCAGCCAGGTGGGCTCTGCCGCCAGCGACCAGTCGCGCGTGCTGGATAGCCGCGCCACCTATGATGCCCGCGTCGCAGAAGTCCGCAGCGCATACGAATCGCAAGGCGAAGTCCCGCGCCCACCGCACTGGACCGGATTTCGCCTGTCGCCCCACGCCGTGGAATTCTGGCTGGACCGGCCCAATCGCCTGCACGAACGGCGGCGCTTCGTGCGTGATGCACAGGGCGGCGAATGGACCAGCGCCCTGCTCTACCCATGAGCGATGCCCGCGCCTCCCTGACCCGCAGTGCCGCCATGGCATCGATGCTGACGGCGTTGTTCCTCGGCGCGCTGAAGCTGTGGGCCGTCTGGCAGACCAGTTCCACCGCCATGCTTGGCAGCCTTGCCGATACCTCGCTGGATTTCGTGGCCAGCGTGGCGACGCTGGTGGGAGTCTGGGTGGCCGCGCAGCCTGCCGATGAAGATCACCGCTTCGGCCACGGCAAGGCCGAACCCGTGGCGGCGATGTTCCAGATCATCCTGATCGTGCTTTCGGCCAGCGCGATCGGCTTTCGCGCGGTTCTGCGGCTGGCGGAGGGCGGAGAGACGCGGGCTGCCGAACAGGGCATCGTGGTATCGGTCATTGCCATCATCGCCACCTTCGGCCTGATTGCGTGGCAGCGTTACGTGATCCGCCGGACAGGCTCGGTCGCGATCAAGACCGATTCGGTGCACTACCAGTCCGACCTGTTGCTCAATCTCGCGGTGATTGCGGCGCTGGTTCTTGACCAGTACCTGGGCTTTTCCCAGGCGGATCCGCTGTTCGGCCTGGCCATTGCGGCGTGGCTGCTGTGGAATGCCTGGTCTGCCGCGACGGAGGCCATCGACCACCTGATGGATCGCGAATGGCCCGAGGAAAAGCGCCGCGCCTTCGTCGAAGCTGCCGCGAGGCATCCGGAACTCTCCAACCTCCACGATCTGCGCACGCGGACCAGCGGATATCACGATTTCGCGCAATTCCATGTCGACCTGCCGGGCAGCATGACGGTGGACGACGCGCACGACATTATCGAGCGGGTGGAAGAAGACCTTCGCAGCCGTTTCCCCGGTCTCGAACTGCTGATCCATATCGATCCGCTCGGCCACGTGGATGAACCGGACAATCCGCTGGTCGAGACAAATGAATTTGCCCAGCTCAAGGATAGCGAATGACCCGCAAGACAATCCCCTACTGGCATGTCGATGCCTTTGCTTCGAAACCCTTCTCCGGAAATCAGGCGGCCGTCGTCATTGTCGACAAATGGCCCGACGACGCGGTGATGGTGGCCATTGCAGAAGAGAACATGTTTGCCGAAACGGCCTTCCTCGTGGAGACCCCCGAGAGGGATGCGGACTATGCCCTGCGCTGGTTCACGCCGACGCTGGAGGTGGCGCTGTGCGGCCATGCGACGCTGGCCTCGGGCCATGTGCTGCTGTCGCAGAGCGATACGCGCGACATGGTCACCTTCTCGACCCGCAAGGCGGGCATTCTGGAAGTGCGCCGTGCCAGTAAGGGATACGAACTGGCCTTGCCTGCCATCCCGACCTTGAAAGGCGATTATGCCGAGGCTGTCCGCTTGCTGGGTGCCGAGCCCGAGGAGGTGTGGTGCAACCCGGATGGCTATTACATCTTCCTGTACAAGGATGCCGCCGCAATTCGCGCGCTCGACCCTGATCTGCGCGGCCTTGCCAGGCTGGGCGACGCGCAGTTCATCTGCACCGCGCCGGGCAGGGAAACGGACGTCATCAGCCGCAATTTCGTGCCCGGCGGCGGGGTGGACGAGGACAGCTTTACAGGCTCTGCCCATGCCGTGCTCACGCCATTCTGGACCGATCGGCTGGGCCGCGAAAGCTTTACCGCGTTCCAGGCCTCGAAGCGCGGCGGCCATGCCACATGCCGACTGGAAGGAGACCGTGCGGTGCTGTCCGGCGACTGCGTGACCGTAGTGGAAGGGCGTTTCTACCTCGAGGGGTAAAGCGCCACGATATCGGCAAGCTCCTGCGTAAGCTGGTCGCGGTTTTCGTCCTGCGTCCAGCCAAGGCGCACCACCGTCAGCCGTCGGTCAGGGGCGACGATGACGTACTGCCCGAGGTGGCCGACCGCCGCGAAGATGTCTTCGCCATGATCGCCGCCGAACAGAACTCTGCGTTCGCCGTCCACGGCGCGGTTGAGCCAGAGGTGGGCGCCGTAATCGGGCGCGGCGGGGCTGGGGCTGCGCATGAATTCTATCCACCCGCGCGGCACGATCTGGGCGCCCGCGATCGAGCCGTAATTGCGCAGGAATTCGCCGAACCTTGCCCAGTCGCGCGCCGTTGCCCAGAAACTGCTCGCGCCCAGGAGCGTCCCGCTGGCATCGTACTCTCCCGTCAGCGATTCCATGCCGAGCGGCACGGCAAGGCGCGCTTCGACGAATTCCTGCATGGCCTGTTGCCGGGCGTCGTCACTGGCACCGGGCGCGATCGTATCGGCCAGAATATCGCTGAGGATGGCGGTGGTGGCGCTGGAATAGGCGAAGGTGGTGCCGGGCTCGTATTCCAGCGATTGCGCTTCGGCCCAGCCGGCAGTGTCGCCGCGCCCATCGAGAAACAGCATGCGGACATCGTCCGACTGGTAAGCCGGTTCGCTGCCTTCGTGATGCCGCAGACCCGATCGCATCTGCAGCAGGTGGCGCAACGTGATCGCGCTGCGCGGATCGCCCGAACGTTGCCACTGCGGCACGTGAGCAGGGCCATTGAGAGCCATGCGCCCATCCGCCACCATCATTCCGGCCAGCACGGCTGTCACGCTCTTGGATAGCGACCAGCCGGTAAACCGCATTTCGGGATCGAACCCTTCGCCGTAACGCTCCGCAACCACTTCGCCCGCGTGCATCACCACGACGGCATGCGTCTCGCCCACGTTTTCGGCCATGAACAGCTCGTCCACGGCGCGGGCCAGCCTCTCTCGCGGTACGCCGGGATCGGATACCACGGCCTCCAGCGCTCCTTCCGGCAGCGGCGGTTCGGGCGGCGGGCCATCCTGCGAACAGGCGGCCAGCAGGGCGAGCGGAAGCACCGAGGCAAAACGGAGCATCGCAAACACACTTGGCGAGCGGGCAGGTGGGCGGCTAGGGGGGAGCAGAAGCGTCATTGGCGCTCACCCTTTCCTGCAGGACCCGGCAAATGGCAACCGCAAAACAGGTGCGCGACACTCGCGGCCTCCCATGGCTGAAACTTCTCGTCGTATTGGCCGCGATCGGTGGCGGCGTGGCCTGGTTTTATGGCGAGGCGATCGCCGGCTATTCGCAGGCGGGCACGGGGTATGCTGCCAAGTACACCTGCTCCTGCCGCTACATCGGCGGGCGCGAAATCGGCCAGTGTCGCGAAGATCTGCTGGCCGGGATGGGCGCGCTGTGGATCAGCGAAGACGCGGGCGAGAAGAGCGTTACCGCCAGCGTGCCGTTGGTCGAAAGCACCACGGCGACATTCCGCGAAGGCGAGGGCTGCGTGCTGGAAGCCTGGGACGGTTAAGTCTGCGCGCCGGTCAGGCCTGAACCGAAGCGGCCTTCTGCGTTTCTTCGATCCAGCCGCCGCCGATCACGCGTTCTCCCGCATAGATCACCGCGGCCTGTCCCGGCGCCACCCCGAACTCTGGCGATTCGAAGCGAATCATGATCGTTTCGCCGTTGCCAAGATTGCCCTCCAGCGTAATTGGCACCGGCTGCGCCAGTGATCGCACCTTTGCGGTGAGTGGCACATCGGGCAGCGGTCCGATGCGATTGGTCTCGATCACCTCGGCCGCCTGCACCGCCAGCATGTGCTTGGGGCCAACCAGCACCTCGGCCTTTTCCGCATCCAGGCCGACGACATACAGCGGGGCCGGCTGGCCGCCGATATCAAGGCCGCGCCGCTGACCGACGGTATAGTGGATTATGCCGGGATGCTGGCCCAGCACATCGCCGGTTTCGGCATGCACGATGTCGCCAGCGCGGCCGCCCTCGGGGCGCATGGACTTCACGATCCTGGCGTAATCGCCATCGGGAACGAAGCAGATATCCTGGCTGTCGGGCTTGTTGGCCACGCGCAGGCCGAATTCCTCGGCAATGGCGCGCACTTCGGTTTTTGGCAGGCCGCCAAGCGGGAAGCGCAGGAAATCCAGCTGCTTTTCCGTCGTGGCGAAGAGGAAATAGGACTGGTCGCGCGCCGGATCCAGCGCACGGTGCAGTTCCGGCCCTGCCTCTCCTTCCACGCGGCGCACGTAATGGCCGGTGGCTAGGCAATCGGCGCCCAGCTCCCTTGCCATGCGCAGCAGGTCGGTGAATTTCGGTCCCATGTTGCAGCGAATGCAGGGGATCGGCGTGCGCCCGGCCAGATATTCGTCGGCGAAAGTCTCCACCACGTCTTCGCGAAAGCTGCTTTCGTGGTCGAACACGTAATGGGCGATACCCAGCCTGTCTGCGACCATGCGCGCATCGTTGATATCGTCACCCGCGCAGCACGCGCCCTTGCGCCCGGTGGCCGCGCCGTAATCGTAAAGTTGCAGCGTAATGCCCATCACTTCCGCCCCGCTGCGTGCGGCAAGGGCCGCCACGACGGAGGAATCGACGCCGCCCGACATGGCCACCACGATTCGGCATTCGGAAGCCGGGCGGGGCAGGTCGAAAAGCTGCTCGGCGTTAACCGAGAGGGGAAAGTCGGCGATGGTGGACATGGTGGCCTTGCGCATACACGACGCGGGCCGCCACGCAAAACCCCCAATGCGCGGGTCAAATTTCGGTTAAGGCGCGCTTTACCTGATCTTGACGCTTGCCCGTTAGAGGCAATGGACATGTTCGAAGGGAAACTCACCCACGCGCCCGACTCGCGCGATTCCGCCACCGGTGAAAAGCCGGAGGATACGCTGTGCGAGCTGCAATGGGCGGATCTCGTCGCCAGGCTGACCGCAGCCAGGGAACTGCGTGCCGAACTGTCGGCAAGCCATTCAACCGTTCTCGCCAGCTTCGATGCCGACTCCGCACGTCACCTTGCATCGCAATACGAATGCCAGCTGCAGGGCGATGACGAACGGGATGTTAACCCTGATAATTTAGCTAATGGCAAAGGCCGCGCGGCACAAGGTGAACCGCGCGCTGATCGCGACCAACCGGCCACCCGAGGAAATACATGATCGAGAACCAGAAAATACGACCGGCGCAAGTGATCGGCCCCCTGGGGGAACCGCTGACGATCAATGACTTGCCGTCACCCAAGACGAAACGCTGGGTCGTGCGCCGCAAGGCCGAGGTCGTCGCCGCCGTAAATGGCGGCCTGCTGACCATCGACGAGGTTCTTGAACGCTATAACCTTACGCTTGAGGAATTCGCCGGGTGGCAGCGCGCGGTTGATCGTTCGGGCATGCAGGGCCTTCGGGTAACCCGCATCCAGCACTATCGCGATCTTTACGAGCGCCAGCTGAAATACTGAACGATTTCCGCATCTTGCGGGCAGTCCATCGAGGTAAAGCAGCAAGGCCGGAACCTCCTGCTGCACCCGACGTTTCCTTTCCTGCAACCTCCACCAACGGGGGCATTTCGCAGGAGGAATAATATGGGTTGGATAATCGCGATTATCGTAGGCGGCATTATCGGCTGGATCGCCAGCATGATCATGGGCCGTGATGCCTCCATGGGCATTTTCTGGAACATCGTCGTCGGCGTGATCGGTTCGTTCATCGGTCGTTTCATCGGCTCGCTGATCGGAGTGGGCTCCACGCTCACCGAATTCAGCATCCCCGGTCTCTTGATGAGCCTGCTGGGTGCCGTTGTCCTGCTTGGCATCGTTAATCTGATCCAGCGCGGACGCGTTCGTTAATCGAGCGCGTTCGTTAATCACAGCGACCGACATGATGTCGGACAGGTGAGACGACAAATTGATACAAATTGCGCCAGAGGGGCGGGAGGCCACGGCTTTCCGCCCCTTTTGCCATTTCGCGCAGCACCTTTCATCGGAGACAGTCGCGCTTTGGCAGAGGGCTGCGTTGCGCACTGCACCAACATGGGTCTATGGCGCCCGATAGACGGCCAAAGGGGCCGGTCGCGCGGTGGTGCCACTCGTGGTATGACACTCGCGCGCGCATAAATGAGGCATGTTGCCGATGAACTATGAAACCCGAGTCGATCCGGCCGATACCGAAGATCGCATCATCCTGGACGATGAACCCTCCGCCGAGGACCGGCGCGAGGGCCGCAAGCGCATGTGGATCGTGCTGGCAATTCTGGTGGCCGGCGCGCTGATAGCGGCGCTGATGCTGAGCGGCGGTGAAGAGGAAGTTGCCTTCGCGCCGGACGACAACACGACTGTGCCCGCCGTCACCGTCCTTGCTCCCGGCGCTGGCACGCTGCAGGGCGCGATCAACGCGACCGGTACCCTGGCCGCGCGCCGCGAGATACCCGTTGGCGCAGTTGGCGAAGGGGGCCGTGTGGTTTCGGTGCCGGTCGATGCAGGCGACTGGGTCCGTGAGGGCCAGATTCTGGCCGTGATAGATCGCTCCGTGCAAAGCCAGCAGGAATCGGCACAGGCAGCGCAGATCCAGGTGGCGCAGGCCGATGCCGACCTTGCGCAGGCCAATCTCGACCGTGCATTGCAACTGGTGGAGCGAGGGTTCATCAGCCAGGCCGATATCGACCGCCTTACCGCCACCCGCGATGCGGCCGTCGCGCGCGTTTCCGTGGCGCGCGCCCAACTGGGCGAACGCCGCGCCCGCAACGCGCAGCTCAATATCGTCGCCCCCGCAGCAGGCCTTGTCCTGACGCGTGAAGTGGAGCCCGGGCAGGTCGTTGGCCCCGGCGCCGGCGCCTTGTTCACCATTGCCCGCGGCGGCGAGATGGAATTGCTCGCTCGCATAGGGGAGGCCGAGCTTGATTCGGTCAACGTCGGTGCTGTCGGAACGGTCACCCCCGTAGGCGGCGACCAGCAATTTAGCTGCACCGTATGGCAGAAATCGCCCGTGATCGACGAGCAGACCCGGCAAGGCACCGCCCGCTGCGCGCTCAGCTACGATCCCGCGTTGCGACCCGGCGGCTTTGCCAGCATCGAGTTGGCAGCCGAAACGGTGGTTGCCCCGCGCCTTCCGGAAAGTGCCATCCTGTCGGACGATCGCGGAAGCTACGTGTATATCGTCGACGAGGACAACACCGTGGTCCGTCGTCCGATCGAAGTCGGCATGATCAGCGATGAGGGCATCGTGGTCTCCTCCGGGCTGACAGGAAATGAGCGGGTCGTGCTGCGTGCCGGTGGTTTCCTGACCGAGGGCGAGACAGTACGCCCGGTAACCCAATAGGCACAATAGGCTCCAATATATGAACCTGAACCAGATCTCTGCCTGGTCGATCCGCAACCCGATTGTCCCCATCCTGGCCTTTATCGGCCTGATGCTGGCGGGTATTCTCGCGTTTCAGGATATGGATGTTCAGGATCAGCCGGATATCGAATTCCCGGTGGTGATCATCTCGATTTCGCAGCCCGGCGCCGCTCCGCCCGAAGTCGAAAACCAGATCACCCAGCGGGTGGAGGCCGCGGTTCAGACAATCGACGGCGTCGAAACCATCCGCTCCACCGCGGCGGAAGGCAATTCGCAGACAGTTATCGAATTCGCAATCGGCACCGACATTGCCGAAGCCACCAACGAGGTGAAAAGCGAGATCGACAACATTCGCGGCGAACTGCCCGATGGCATTCTCGAACCGCGCGTTTTCAAGCAGGCGACGAGTTCGCAGCCCATCGTTTCCTACGGCGTTTCGGCCGAGGACATGACGCTGGAGCAGCTCAGCTGGTTCATCGACGACACCGTCACCAAGCAATTGCTGACCGTGGAGGGGCTGGCCGAAGTACAGCGCAGCGGCGGGGTGGATCGCGAGATCCTGGTGATCCTGGACCCAGGCCGCATGCAGTCGCTCGGCGTCACCGCCAGCCAGGTGAACGGCGCGCTGCGGCAGCTCAACATCAACGCTGCCGGCGGGCAGGCGGAAATCGCCGGATCGCGCCAGTCGGTGCGCGTGCTGGGCAATGCGGAAGACGCTTACGAACTGTCGCAAACGCAGATTGCGCTGGGCGGCGGCCGCTCCATCAAGCTTGCCGATATCGCCCGCGTGCAGGATTCCTTCGGCGAAGTTCGCAGCGTCGCAAAGGTCGATGGCAAGCAGGTCATCACCTTCTCCATCACCCGCGCGCGCGGCGAATCGGATGTCAGCGTTTACGACGATGCCGTGGAAGTGCTGCAGGAGATCGAGGAATCCAATCCCGGCATCAGCTTCACGCGCCTGTTCACCGAGGTGGATTACACCAAGAACCAGTACGAAAGCTCGATGGCCTTGCTGATCGAGGGGGCGCTGCTGGCCGTGGTCGTCGTGTTCCTGTTCCTGCGCGACTGGCGCGCCACGATCATCGCCGCGCTGGCCATCCCGCTTTCAGCCGTCCCGACCTTCTACTTCATGGACATGCTCGGCTTTACGCTGAACACGATGTCGCTGCTGGCGCTGGGGCTTGTCGCGGGTGTGCTTGTCGATGACGCCATCGTGGAGATCGAGAACATCGTGCGCCACATGCGCATGGGCAAAAGCGCGTACCAGGCCAGTATCGACGCGGCGGACGAGATCGGCCTGCCCGTGGTTGCCACCACATTCTGTATCGTTGCGGTCTTCCTGCCGGTTGCGATGATGCCCGGCATATCGGGCGAGTTCTTCAAGAATTTCGGCGGCACCGTGGTTGCCTCCGTGCTGATGAGCCTGGCGGTGGCGCGTCTCATCACGCCTATGGTCGCGGCCTATTTCCTCAAGGCGAAAGGTCAGGCCTCGCATGGCGAAGGGCCGCTGATGGATCGCTACATGAAGGTCTTGCGCTGGTCGCTCGACACCAAGGCGTTTCATGCCCTGCGCAAGCGGACCGGGCATGTTTCCTCGCGCTGGTATTTCCATGTCGCGGCCTTGCTGGTCGGGTTCGGACTGTTCGCGATTATTGCGCAACTGATGGGTGGCGGCGACCGCGGCGCAAGCTGGCCCGGAAGGAGCCGCGGGTTCGGGTTTCCCCTCGATAGGCATGCTCTTGCTGCTGGCAATCCCGGCCTACATCGTGGGTGGCCTGGTCAACATGATCGTGGGGCTCGTGCTCGGCTTCTTCACCGGCTGGGCAACGCATTTCTCGAAGCGCGCCCGCTTCATGGGCGCGCGCTTCCTCGATCATCGCGTGTGGATGATGCTGGTGGGCATCTTTGCCCTGATCATGACCATCCTGATCGGCGCGAGCCTGCCGACACAGTTCTTCCCCGATGGCGATAGCGATTTCAGCCGCGTAAGCATCTCGATGGTTCCGGGCACCACGCTGGAACAGACAGAAGCGGTGGTGGACGAAGTGGCTGCCCGGTTGAGCGAAGAGCAGGAAGTGGCGCTGGCGCTGGGCACCGCGAACGAAGGCTCGGGCCGGATCAGCCTTGTGCTGCGCGATGATCGGGTGCGCACCAGCATCGATTTCGAGCGGGAAATGACGCCGGTGCTGCAGGATATTCCCGATGCCCGCGTGAATTTCCTGAACCGCCAGGGCGGGGGCGGCACCGGTCGCGCAATCTCAATCATGCTGGCCGGCTCCGATCCGGAACTGCTGTATGAGACGGCGGGCACGCTGGTGGAACAGATGGAAGCGGTCGAGGGTGCCGTGGCACCGCGAATCGATTACGATCTCCAGCGCCCCGAATTGCTGATCGAGCCGCGCGAGGACCTGGCCGCAAGCCTTGGCGTCAGCACCAGTGCGCTGAGCCAGGCCATCCGCATCGCAACACTGGGCGATATCGACCAGAACGCCGCCAAGTTCTCGCTTTCCGACAGGCAGATCCCGATCCGCGTGCGGCTTGCCGAAAATGATCGCCGCAGCCTCTCGACAATCGAGAATCTCCCGGTCCCCACCGCGACTGGCGGATCGGTGCCGCTCAGCCGGGTTGCCGACATCACGCTGGGCATGGGACCGACCTCCATCCAGCGCTACAATCAGGAACGCCGCGTGTTCGTGGGCGTCGATGTGGCGCAGGGTGTGTCGCGCGGCAATGTGCTGAGCGAGATCAATAATCTGCCGATCCTCACCAACCTGCCAACCGGCGTCTCCAACAAGCCCGTGGGCGCCGACGAATGGCAGGCCGAACTGATCGGCGATTTCGTCACCGCCGTGATCACCGGCCTGCTGCTGGTGTTCTCTGTGCTGGTGCTGCTCTATCGCCGGGTTGTCTCTCCGCTGGTGAACATGACGTCGCTGCTTCTTGCGCCGCTCGGCGGGCTGATCGCTCTTTATATTTCCGGCTACATCAAGAACGGCATCCCCGACCCGATATCATTGCCTGTGTTCATCGGTATGCTGATGCTGCTTGGCATCGTGGCCAAGAACTCGATCCTGCTGATCGATTTCACGATCGAGGAAATGGAGGCAGGCAAGGAAAAGCTCGCCGCCATTCTCGAAGCGGGGCACAAACGTGCGCAGCCTATCGTGATGACCACGGTCGCCATGACGGCGGGCATGGTGCCAACCGCGCTTTCGCTAAGCGGTGACGGGGCGTTCCGCGCACCCATGGGCACCGTCGTGATCGGCGGCCTGATCCTGTCGACTGCGTTGACCCTGCTGATCGTGCCCGCAGGCTTCAGCCTTGCCGACGGACTGGAAAAGAAGCTCGGCCCATGGCTGCGCGAGAAGTTGCTGACCTACAAGCCGGGCGACGAAACCGCATCCAACCCGGAGGCCCAGCCTGCCGAGTAAGGGCGGCCTGACGACGCAGGGCGGCGCACCGCTGCCGCCCGATCGCGCACGCCGTATGCGCATCGCTGCCACATTGCTGCTGGTGGGCATGGGGGGCGTATTCCTGCTCGCCCACAACATGCTGACGGTGCATCCGGCGTGGGGCTATGTGCATGCCTTTGCCGAGGCCGCGATGGTGGGCGGGCTGGCAGACTGGTTCGCGGTGACCGCTTTGTTCCGCCATCCGCTGGGCATTCCCATCCCGCATACCGCGATCATTCCGCAGAACAAGGATCGGATCGCGGATACGATGGCGGAATTTCTCCGCTCCAATTTCCTTACGCCGATCGTGGTGGCGCGGCGCATGCGCGACATGAACGTGGCGCGCGCGGCGGGCGATTTCCTTGGTGAAGCGTGGCAATTCGACAGAGGGCCGATTGCGAGCAGGCGCTGCACAGATGTTCGTCGAACTGCTCGAATCGCTCGATCCTGACAGGCTTGGCCTGCAAGTGAAGGCGGGGCTGGCGCGGCAGATTGCGAAGCTGGATGTCTCGCCGCTGCTGGGCCGGATGCTGGAAGCGGCGATTGCCGATAATCGCCATCGCCCCCTGATGGACAGCATGATCCGTTGGGCCGGGCTGACGCTGGAAGACAATGAGGACATGGTCCGCAACATGGTGCAGGAGCGGGCGAATTCGATCATCCGCTGGGCCGGGCTGGACGGACGCCTCGCCAATTCGGTGCTGGACGGGCTTTATCGGCTGCTGGCCGAAATACTGGTCGATCCCGAACATCCCCTGCGCGGCAAGGTGCAGCAGGGTCTGGAAAAGCTGGCGCACGACCTTCAGCATGACCCGGAAACCCGCGCCAAGGTGGAGCGGATGAAGAACGACCTCCTCGCCAATCCTGCCGTTTCGGACTGGTGGATGGGCGTGTGGGAACGCCTGCGGCGCTCGCTGATCGAGAACATCCGCAATCCGGACAAGGCGATGGGCGGCGAAGTGGGCCATTCCCTTGCCGAACTGGGCGAGACGCTGCGACAGGATCCTATGTTGCAATTGCAGGTAAACCGCTTCGCCCGCCGCACGCTGGTGGGCGTGGTGAACCGCTATGGCGACCAGATCGTTGGCCTCGTTTCGCACACGGTAAAAAGCTGGGATGCCAGCACGGTAACGGGCCGCATCGAAAGCGCCGTGGGCCGCGACCTGCAATTCATCCGTATCAACGGCACGCTGGTGGGCGGTCTGGTGGGGGTGACCATCCACTTCCTGACCGAGATTTTCTAAGGCGGTCCTACTCGGGCGGCGGACCGAGTAGCGCAAGGACTGGCACTAGCCAGTAACTGTTCACGCTCTCTCCATCGGCGTCTCGCGCGGGATCGAAGCGTGCGTTTTCCAGCACCTGCTCGCAAATCTGTTCGTTCACGCGCGCATCCAGGGTGGGGAAATGGATGTGGCAAGACGTGGCGTCGCCCTTCGCACTGACCATCACGCGCACCTGATTGTAATTGCCTGTTAGCTTGGCGAACTGATCGAAAGGTAAGACGCCTCGCCCGATCAGAGGGCCTTCGAGCGGGATCGGGCCGTGCAGTAGGGTGGCATGCCGCTGTGAATCGATGCCCCAACTGCCCAGCAGGTCGCTTGTGCAGGTTTGCAGCACCGCCATCACATCGTCCATCGGCCCGGTGTTGAATTGCAGCGATTGTTGCAGGCCGCTGTCGAACACGAGACTTTCAATGGTAGCTGCGCGCTGTCGCTCCGCTTCGGGAACGTAGCTTTGCTGCGACGGCTCTCCCGTGGCGGGCATGACTGCAAAGGTGGTTTCATCGCCGCCATTCGTGCGTCGTTGGAATACTTGCGTGATTTGTGGCGGGAGCCCTAGTGAGACGAAGCTGACGACTGTCAGTCGCTCGCCATCTGGCGTGCGCGACGAGGCGAAACCGCTCGATTTCTCGTGCGAAGGCGTATCCTCGTGTTGGGTCGAAATGATAACCGATGCTGTCCGCCCCGCGGAAAGTACGAAAGCTGTCCCCGATGATCAGCATCCGCATCGTGGGGCCCGGCTGGATCCGTTCAAAAGCCAGGGTAATTTCGTCTGCGCCGTTTCGCAAGGGGAGGATCAATCGACAGTAATCTTCGCCGAAATCAGCCGTCCAGGGCCCCGATCCCTCAAACACGCGCGGCGCCCCATCTTGCGCCAGCGCAGGTGTTGGCAGGACCATCGCGGTTGCGGCGCAGGCGAATGCGAAAGTCCGAAATTGCATATGAGAAATCCTCCCGCGCGCCATACTATCCGCGCGGGAGGAGAGCTTCAATGACTTTGCCCGATAGGGTCGGATCAAAGCTTTTCGGTTAGTTCCGGCACGGCGGTGTAAAGATCTGCCACAAGGCCGAGGTCGGCTACCTGGAAGATTGGCGCGTCGGCATCCTTGTTGATCGCGATGATCACCTTGGAATCCTTCATGCCCGCGAGATGCTGGATCGCGCCGGAAATACCGATGGCGATATACACTTCCGGTGCCACGATCTTGCCGGTCTGGCCGACCTGGTAATCGTTGGGCACATAGCCTGCATCAACCGCCGCGCGGCTTGCTCCGATAGCGGCACCCAGCTTGTCGGCAAGGGGAGTGATGTACTTTTCGAATGTCTCGGAATCCTTCAGCGCGCGGCCGCCGGAAACGACGACGCCTGCACTGGTGAGTTCGGGACGGTCGGACTTTACCGCGTCCAGCTTCACGAATTCGGACAGGCCCGCATCGCCGGAGCCGCTGGCGGCCTCGACACTGGCAGAACCGCCTGTCGCCTCGGCCTTTTCGAAGGCCGTCGTACGCACGGTGATGACCAGCTTGGGATCGGACGATTCCACCGTGGCGATCGCGTTGCCGGCATAGATGGGCCGCGTGAAGCTCTTGGGGCCTTCCACGCTGATAATGTCCGACACCTGCATCACGTCCAGCTGCGCGGCGACGCGCGGCAGAACGTTCTTGCCGGTCGTGGTGGCAGGGGCGAGCACGGCGTCATAGCCATCCATCAGTCCCGCAATTAGCGGGGCGAGGTTTTCGGCCAGGCCATGGGCGTAGGCCGCATCATCGGCAAACAGCACTTTCTCTACGCCGGCAACCTTGGCGGTGGCATCGGCGGCGGCCTGCGATCCTGTCACCAGGACATGGACAGGGCCACCCAGCGCAGCAGCGGCGGTAACCGTGGCGAGGGTTGCATCGGCAACGTCATCGCCATGAGGTTCGGCAAATACAAGAGCAGTCATCAGGCAACTCCCAGGGACTTGAGCTTGGCCACCAGGGCATCGACGTCTTCCACGATCTCGCCTGCCTGGCGAACCGGGGGTTCCGAAACATTGGTGGTGGTAAGGCGCGGCGCCACATCGACACCAAAGTCAGCAGGTGACTTGGTATCGAGCGGTTTCTTCTTCGCCTTCATGATATTGGGCAGCGAGGCATAGCGCGGCTCGTTCAGGCGAAGGTCGGTGGTGACGATGGCGGGAAGCGAAAGCTTCACCGTTTCCAGCCCGCCATCCACTTCGCGGGTGACGGAGACGCTGTCGCCGTCGATCTCGACCTTGCTGGCAAAGGTGCCCTGCGGACGGTCCATCAGCGCCGCCAGCATCTGGCCGGTCTGGTTGGAATCGTCGTCGATCGCCTGCTTGCCCAACATCACGATGCCGGGCTTTTCTTCCTCGGCAATCGCTTTCAGGATCTTGGCCACGGCCAGCGGCTCGACCAGTTCATCGGTCTCCACCAGGATCGCGCGGTCTGCACCCATGGCGAGCGCGGTGCGCAGCGTTTCCTGCGCTTTGGCCGGGCCGACGGACACGGCGATGACTTCTTCCGCCTTGCCGGCTTCTTTCAGCCGCAGAGCCTCTTCAACCGCGATCTCGTCGAACGGGTTCATGCTCATCTTGACGTTGGCGAGGTCCACGCCGGACCCATCCGCTTTCACGCGGGGCTTTACGTTGTAATCTATCACCCGCTTCACGGGCACGAGGATCTTCATGGATTCACCCTCTCACTGGTTTTGCATTCTGCCGCATATGTAAGCTGCTTGACGTATAGGTCAAGCAGGATCGCTTTACGCTGTCGCCTGTTCGCCTTAGCTTCCAGCAACCCTGTGTAAAGGAGACTCCTGCATGCGCCTGCCCGTTCCCGCCCCTGCGATGGCCCTCGCCCCCGCCATCGCATTGGCCTTTGCGGCTCCGGTCCATGCGCAGGAAACCCGCGTGGCTGCCGACGATCACATCCCACCTTCAGCCGAAGTGGAGCAGCTATCATGGTTGGCCGGTAGCTGGAGCGGCTCCGGCATCAATAGCGCGCCAGCGCACGAAATCTGGTTGCCGCCCACCGGCGATACGATGGTCGGCCTGTTCGTGCAGGAGGATGGCGCTGGCGGTCTGATGTTTACAGAGCACATGTATATCAGCGAAGCGGAGGGTTCGCTGGTCGTCCGGCTCAAGCATTTCAATCCCGACCTTACCGGCTGGGAAGAGAAGGACGACATGCTGACTTTCCGGCTTGTCGCCATGGAGCCATGCGCCGCCTATTTCAGCGCGCTGACGTATCGCTGTGCCAATGGAGAAAACACGGATGACGGGATAGTCGTCGCCGTGCGCATGAAAAGCGTCGGCGACGAGATCCAGGAACTGGTGTTCAACTTCGACCCGGTCGACTGACCCGGACGGGCCAGCCGATACCGGGCTGCTTTATTCAGGCCGCTTCCTTCACCTGCGCGACAATCTTCTTCGCCGCATCGCCAAGGTCGTCTGCGGGGATGATCGGCAGGCCCGAATTGGCGAGGATATCCTTGCCCTTCTGCACATTGGTGCCTTCAAGACGCACCACCAGCGGCACGGAGAGGTTCACTTCCTTGGCCGCTGCCACAATGCCATCGGCGATGATGTCGCACTTCATGATGCCGCCAAAGATGTTGACGAGGATGCCTTCCACCGCCGGGTCGGACAGGATGATCTTGAAAGCGGCCGTCACCTTTTCCTTGTCGGCGCCGCCGCCCACATCGAGGAAGTTGGCGGGGAACGCGCCGTTCAGCTTGATGATGTCCATCGTTGCCATGGCCAGGCCTGCGCCGTTCACCATGCAGCCGATGTTGCCGTCCAGCTTGATGTAGGCGAGATCGTGCTTGGAGGCTTCCACCTCCATCGGGTCTTCCTCGGTCTCGTCGCGCATCTTTTCGACGTCGGGATGGCGATAGAGGGCGTTGGAATCAAAGCTCATCTTGGTGTCCAGCACCAGCAGTTCGCCGTCCTTGGTTTCCACCAGCGGATTGATCTCCAGCATGGCGCAATCCAGCTTGACGAAAGCCTCGTACAGCTTCTTCGACAGCTTCTGCGCCGCCTTGGCGAGATCACCCGAAAGCTTCAGCGCGAACGCCACCGCGCGGCCATGATGCGGCATGAAGCCGGTGGCAGGGTCGATGGTGATGGTGGTGATCTTCTCGGGCGTCTCGTGCGCCACGTCCTCGATATCCATGCCGCCTTCGGTGGACACGATCATGGCAACCCGGCTCGTCTCGCGGTCGACCACCATGGAAAGGTAGAATTCCTTGGCGATGTCCACGCCATCGGTAACGTAAAGGCGATTGACCTGCTTGCCTTCATCGCCCGTCTGGATGGTGACAAGCGTGTTGCCGAGCATGTCCTTCGCGTCCGCTTCGACATCTTCGATGCTCTTGGCCAGCCGCACGCCGCCCTTGGCATCGGCGGGCAGTTCGGTGAACTTGCCCTTGCCGCGCCCGCCCGCGTGGATCTGCGCCTTCACCACGTAAAGCGGTCCGGGCAGCTTCTTCGCGCCTTCGACGGCTTCTTCGACGGTGAGCGCGGGATAGCCCGTGGGCACGCCGATGCCGAATTTCGCGAGCAGTTCCTTGGCCTGGTATTCATGGATGTTCATGGGGCGGACCTTCGTTTCAGTGAATGAGAGTCGTAAGAGAAGCGGGTTTGCGGGCGCTAAAGCATCATCGCGCGACGCTTGCAATCGGTTCCGGCCTTGCGCACATGCCATCGCACCGATGATCGACAGTATGAAACTCGAACAGATCTGCCGCGAGGCGGGCCATATGGCGCTTCGCAAGTGGCCTGCGGGCGGCCATGACCTGCAAAGCTGGGAGAAATCGCCCGGCAGCCTGGTGTGCGAGGCCGATCTGGAGGTCGACGCATTCCTGCGCCGCGAACTCGCTACGCTGCTGCCCGCCGCCGGCTGGTTGTCCGAAGAAACCGCCGACAATGCCGACCGGCTAGAGAAAGGCCTGATCTGGCTGGTCGATCCGATCGACGGCACGCGCGATTACATTCGCGGTCGCAAGGGCTGGGCGGTGTCGGTCGCGCTGATTTCGGCCGGGCGCCCCCTGATAGGATCGCTGGTGGCACCTGCGCGCGAGGAAGTGTGGTCTGCCGTGGCGGGCAAGGGCGCGTGGCTGAATGGCCAGCGACTCAAGGCGAGCACGCGGGAGAAATTCCCGGGTTCGCGAGTCCCGGTTCACGACCTGCCCAGGGAAGACCGTGATCTCACCGCGGTGGAACAGCCCAATTCCATTGCCTTGCGCGTCGCCATGGTCGCAGATGACCGGGCAGACCTCGTCGCCACCCTTCGTTGGGGGTACGAATGGGACATCGCCGCCGCCGCCCTGATTGCGCGCGAGGCCGGAGCGGCCGTTACCGACGCTTTCGGCCAGCCACTGGCTTACAACAAGCGCGACCCGCGCGCCTTCGGCCTGCTCGCCAGCGCGCCCGGCATTCACCGCGCGGCGGTTGCCCGGCTGGGTGAGCGGGCAGAGCGGCTGGTGGGGAAGTAACCCTCAATCAAAAAGGGGCGCTCCCGCAGGAACGCCCCTTTCGTGTGTCCTTGTCTGGCTGCCTATCAATAGGCCGCTTCGACGTCTTCCTGGGTGATCGGCGTGATGCGGATTTCAACGCGGCGGTTGTCGGAACGGCCCGCTGCGGTGGAGTTGTCTGCAACCGGATATTGCTCGCCGTAACCGATCGTCTCGATACGGGCGCGCGAAACACCGCGTGAGACGAGGTAGTTGGCGACCGATTCGGCACGGCGACGCGAAAGGTCGAGGTTGTATTGCTCGCTACCTGTCGAATCGGTGTGGCCCATCACGTCGATCAGCAAATCGGGATAGTCGATCATCGACTGTGCCACGCCGTCCAGCGTGTTGCGCATCGTCGGCGAAATGCTGGTGGAATCGACTGCGAAGGTCACATCCGGGAAATTCACCAGGATGCCGTCGCCCTCGGGCGTCTGGTTCACGTCGACGCCGGTGCCGGCGGTGACTTCTTCCAGCTCGCGAATCTGCTCGTCCATGCGATAGCCGACATAGCCGCCAGCCGCGCCGCCGATGCCTGCGCCTACGATGCGGGCAGTCTTGCCGCCGATGAGGCCGCCCAGCAAATAGCCGAGACCAGCCCCGCCGATACCGCCAAGGGCAGTGCGTGAAATTTTGGTTTCACCCGTATTCGGGTCTGTCACACAGGCACTGGTGGTGCCGACAAGCGCGAGCGCTGCCGTCGTGGATACAAGCATCTTCTTGATATTCATGCAATAATTCCTCCAATTTGCCGCGCATCCCCAAATCATTCGTCGCGCGATGTGAACCTCTTAACGAATGTTTTTGAACCCTGTTCCGTGAACGCGCGCTTTCTGAGGCTTTTGCGTCCCCCGCGAAACCTGCTAGCGGGCTATCCTGATGAGCCCCTTCCCCTGGCATTACGCGGCCGCGCTCGCTTTCCTGATCGTCCTCAACGGCGTTTTTGCCATGTCAGAGCTGGCGATCGTCTCTGCGCGCACCGCACGGCTGCGCATGGCTGCCGAAAAGGGCAGCAAGAGCGCCGAGGTCGCCATGCGGCTCGCGGCAGAGCCGGGCAAGTTCCTGTCCACCGTACAGATCGGCATCACGCTGATCGGTATCATCGCGGGCGCTGTATCGGGCGCGGCGCTGGGCGCGCCTGTGGGCGAACGCATCTCTGCCTGGCTGGGGGTGGACGAAGACACCGCCTACAACATCGGCTTCGCAGTGGTTATCGGCTTTACCACCTTCGCCACCCTGATTGTTGGCGAGCTGGTGCCAAAGCAACTGGCGCTGCGCGCGGCGACGCCGATTTCGCTGGTCATGGCGAGGCCAATGGCGCTGCTGGCCAAGGTTGCCGCGCCGTTCGTCTGGCTGCTGGACGCCTCGTCCAGCCTGCTGCTGGCGATGCTGGGGATGCGCAACAAGGGCGACCACCGCCTGACGGCAGAAGAACTGCACATGATCTTTGCCGATGCCACGCGCACCGGCGTGATCGAGGAGCAGGAGCGTGCCATCCTTTCAGGCATCATGCGCCTGCAGGATCGCCCGGTGCGCGAATTGATGACTCCGCGCACGCAGCTCGACTGGATCGATGTGAATGCCGATGAGGACGAACTTCGGACGACGATAGCCGAATCGCCCCATTCCCTTCTTCCGGTTGCGGATGGTTCGGCTGACAAGGTGCTGGGCGTGGTGAAGGTGCGGGAGGTGCTGACGCTGCTGATGACGGGCCGCAAGGTCGTGCTGCGCGAGTTGCTGCGCAAGAGCGAGGTCGTGCCCGACCAGCTCGACGCGATGGACGTGCTGCGCGTGTTGCAGCAGTCGGGCACCGGCATGGCCATGGTGCATGATGAATACGGCCATCTCGATGGGATCGTGACCACCGCCGATCTGCTTTCCGCCATCGCCGGCGATTTCGCCAGCCACCAGGACGAAGGCGACACGCCCATGTTCACAGAGCGCGAGGACGGCAGCTATCTCGTTTCCGGCGCGCTGGCGGCAGATGCCCTGGCCGATCGCCTCGATCTCGATTTTCCCGAGAACAAGGAATTTGCGACGGCGGCTGGCTATGTATTGTTCGTGCTGAAGCACCTGCCTGCCGAGGGCGAGTATTTCACGGACCAGGGCTGGCGCTTCGAGATTGTCGATATGGACGGGCGCAAGATCGACAAATTGCTGGTCGCGCGGGAGAAGGCCGGGGAGTCGGACGAAGAGTAGGTTGGACAGGTCGAGCCAGGGTTCCGCAGGATTTGTTTGTCTTTCGCACCTGCCTCCGCAGGTGCGTCCTCGCTAGACGCGCAGCAAGCTGCGCCCGCTGCGGGCGGCCGTTCGGCCTTGCGGTCCGCTGGGCGCGGACCGATCCGGCACTAGCATTCAAGTGAGGCGAAAGAGACGGTTGCGATAAGCGACCGCAAGCGCGAACGCGCACCCGAGCTTATGCGAGGAAAGCCAAGCAGCGCGGACGCGCTGCGCCCGGCGCCTGAGGGCCTAAATCAAGAAGGTATTACGGCCCGCGCTGCCTGTCCGTCGCCTTCGGGGGCGGCGATGATGGCTTGCGTGGCGGTGCCCTTGTCCACCGTATAGGTGTCCGCATCGCCGATGGCAGAGCGGATGCCGGGGGCGGCGTCGCCCGCCTGGTCAAGCGCGGAAGTCTCGATGTCGCTGCGCGCCGAACGGCCCCCGAACAATGCCTCCAGCGCCTGCTGCGAGGCGGTGCCTTCTGCAGGACGCGGGGCGCCGGGTGCGGGCGGTACAAGGTGGAAATCGGGCGGAATCACCAGCGGCGCCTGGCGCTGCACGGCGAATTCATCCGGACGTTCACGATCGATGCTGATGCCGCCACAGGCAGAAAGGCCAAGCACGGCGGCACTGGCGACCATCGTGCGGGTCAGGGCGGCGCGGTTGAGTTTACGCATAGTCTTCAATTCTCCGGGCTCGTGGGCCATCGGTCTATTCGCCATCGGTCTATTCGGTAGCAGCGTCCTGCTCATTGGACGGTTTCTCGCGCATGAACAAGGCGCGGGCAAGGATAATAACCACGCCGATGGTGATCGCTGCATCGGCGACGTTGAAAATCAGGAACGGGCGAAAATCGCCGATATGCAGATCGGCATAGTCGATGACATAACCGTAAAGGTAGCGATCGCGGATATTTCCCAGCGCACCGCCCAGCACCAGCCCCAGCGCCAGGATTTCGCCCAGCAGCTTTTCCCGCAGCATCCATATGAACACCACGACCGAAATCAGCGCGGTCATGCCGACGAGGATCCAGCGCATTTCCATGGATGTAGCCTCGAACATGCCGAGCGAGACGCCGTAATTGTTGGTGCGGGTGAAATCGAAGAAAGGCAGCAGCGGATAGTGATCGCCGATGCGGGTGAGGCCAAGATCTTCCACCACGAAATTCTTCACCCACTGGTCGATAGCGAAAATCACCAGCGCCAGCGCAATGCCATAAAGGCGGAACTTGGCGATCGCGCTCATGCTACGGCGTCCAGTTGGGCGACGACATTCTCGCAGCGGTTGCACAGGTCGCCGTCTTCCGAAACTTCGGGAAGCAGGCGCCAGCAGCGGCCGCACTTGGCATCGTCGGATTTCACCACGCTCACGGCTTCCCCATCGCCCAGCGTCACTGTGCCGGTGATGAACAGCGTGGCGAGATCGTCTGCGGTGAAGCCTTCGGGCACGGCGCTGGCGGGCACCGTGACTTCGGCCTCGAGGCCGGAGCGGATGGTCTTTTCACGGCGCAGGGGTTCGATGGCTTCCATCACCCGCTCTCGCAGCGAACGCAGCGCGTCCCAGCGCTCCGAATCAGCTTTGGCGGCGGGAATTTCCGGCCATTCGAGCAAATGCACCGATCCGCCTTCCGGATGGCGCGTGCCCCACACCTCTTCGGCGGTGAACACCAGCACCGGCGCGGCATAGCGAATCAATGCGTTGAACAGCGTATCGAGCACGGTGCGATAGGCGCGGCGCTCTGCCGAGCCGGGCGCGTCGCAATAGAGCCGGTCCTTGCGGATATCGAAGAAGAAGGCCGAGAGGTCTTCATTCATGAAGTCCACCAGCGCGCGGGTGTAGGCGTCGAAATCGTAATTATCGACATGGGTGCGCAAGGTGGCGTCGAGCTGGCCCAGCAGCACGAGTGCATAGCGCTCCAGCTCCGGCATTTCCGAAACAGCAACACGCTCGCTTTCGTCGAACTCGCCCAGCGCGCCGAGCATGTAGCGCAGCGTGTTGCGCAGCTTGCGGTACTGGTCGGCGACGCCCTTCAGGATTTCCGGCCCGATGCGGTGGTCCTCGGTGTAATCGACGCTCAGCGCCCAGAGGCGGATGATGTCGGCGCCATATTGCTCCATCACGCTCAGCGGGTCGATGGTGTTGCCGAGGCTCTTCGACATCTTGCGACCGTCTGCCGCCATGGTGAAGCCGTGGGTCAGCACCTGCTTGTACGGCGCGCGGCCGCGGGTGGCGCACGATTCGAGCAGCGAAGACTGGAACCAGCCACGATGCTGGTCACTGCCTTCGAGGTAGAGATCGGCGGGCGATTGCAGGTCGGGCCAGTTGTCGCTTTCCAGCACGAAGGCGTGGGTGGAGCCGGAGTCGAACCACACGTCGAGAATGTCGGTGACCATCTCGTAATCCTCGACCGCGTAATCGGGGCCGAGCAATTGGGCGGCGTTTTCCTGCGTCCAGGCATCGACGCCGTCCTGCTTGATGGCTTCGATGATGCGCTGGTTTACAGACTTGTCGACGAGGTATTCGCCGCTTTCGCGGCTCACGAACAGCGTGATCGGCACGCCCCAGGCGCGCTGGCGGCTGAGAACCCAGTCGGGTCGGCCTTCCACCATCGAACCGATACGGTTCTTACCCTTGGCCGGGATAAAGCGGGTCTTGTCAATTTCCGCCATGGCGGTCTGGCGCAAGGTAGCGGTGTTGTCGCCCTGCGTACCCAGCGCAACCGCGCCGCCTATCCCGCCGAGAGGCGCGACATCATAGTCGAACGTGCCCAGCGGCTTGTCCATCGGCACGAACCATTGCGGTGTGCAGCGAAAGATGATCTTCGCCTTGCTGCGCCAGCTATGTGGATAAGAGTGTTGATAATCTGTGGATGCGCTGAGGAGAGCGCCCGCCTCGCGCAGGTCCGAACAGATCGGCCCGTCGGGCGCGTTGAACTTGGGATTGATGACCGAGGCATTGCGCTCGTCGGTGCGCGGCAGCCAGCCCCAGTCCTCGCGGTAACGGCCATCGTCGTCGACCACGAATTTGGGCGTGATGCCGTTGGCCTTGCACAGGTCGAAGTCGTCCTCGCCATGGTCGGGCGCCATGTGGACGATGCCCGTACCCGCATCGGTGGTGACGAAATCGCCCGCCAGCATCGGGCGCGGCTCGGCGAAGAAGCCGCCGAGGTGGTGCATCGGGTGGCGGACCTTGGTTCCGGCGAGGTCGGAGCCTTTGAAGAAATTCGTCTTCGGCGAGAGGCTAGACAATCTTCGAGTAATTCTCGCAATTCGACGCTGCGAATCCCGACACGCGATCTGAGAGCAACTCAGCGCGGCCAAGCATCTTCCGCGACCAAGATTACACTGACGCAAGATGTAGCGCCGTCCGCCATCGGTCAGGCGTCGGCACATGATCGATAAGTCCGATCATCCGGCCCATAAGCCAAAGCCTGGTTCACCGGGATCGTCCACGGCGTGGTCGTCCAGATCACCGCGTGCGCGCCGACCAGTTCCTCGATGGGGCTTTCGACAATCTCGAACGCCACGTCGATCTGCGTCGAGATGATATCCTCGTACTCGACCTCGGCCTCGGCCAGCGCGGTTTTCTCGACCGGGCTCCACATCACCGGCTTCGCGCCGCGATAGAGCATGTCGTTCTCGGCGAACTTCAGCAGTTCGGCAACGATGCCCGCTTCGGCCTCGGGCGCCATGGTGAGGTAGGGCTTGTCCCACTCGCCCATCACGCCCAGCCGCTTGAACTGCGCGGCCTGCACGGCCACCCATTCGGCGGCGTATTCGCGGCATTCCTGGCGGAATTCCTTTGGCGGAACCTGGTCCTTGTCGCGCTTCTTCTTGCGGTATTTTTCCTCGATCTTCCACTCGATCGGCAGGCCGTGGCAATCCCAGCCCGGAACGTAGGGCGCATCCTTGCCCAGCAGGGTCTGCGTGCGGACGACCGCGTCCTTCAGCACCTTGTTCAGCGCGTGGCCGATGTGGATGTTGCCGTTGGCGTAGGGCGGGCCATCGTGGAGGATGAATTTTTCACGACCCGCGCGGGCTTTGCGCAACTGCTGGTACAGCCCTTCGTCTTCCCAGCGTGCAAGGATGCCCGGCTCCTTTTGCGGGAGCCCGGCCTTCATGGGAAAATCGGTCTTCGGCAGGAAGACGGTGTCCCGGTAATCCCGCTTGGCTGTTTCGTCGGTCATCGCGCCATTATTCCTTTGGGCGGGCACCTAGTAGCTCGCGCGCCCGCGCACAATCCTCTTCCATCTGGCGCTTCAGCGCTTCGAGGTCGTCAAACTTTGCTTCTGGCCGCAGGAAGTGATGGAAGGCGACGTCGATCTGCTGCCCGTAAAGATCGCCTTCGAAATCGAAGAAATACGGCTCCAGCAATTCCTTGGGCGGATCGAAGCTGGGCCGCACGCCAAGGTTGGCCGCGCCCTGCAATTCCTGCCCGGTGGCCAGCACGCGGCCGGTTACCGCATAAATGCCGAAACGCGGGCGGATATAGCTGCCCATGTCGATATTGGCGGTGGGATAGCCCAGTTCGCGCCCGCGCTTGTCGCCGTGGATCACGGTGCCGCGCACGGTGAAGGGGCGGGTGAGCAATTGTGCAGCCGTCTCGCACTCGCCTGCCTTCAGCGCGTCCCGAATGCGGCTGGAGGAGACCACCTGGCCCCCAGGTCGCGCCGTCACCCACCGGGACCGATGGCGCGCGCCTCTATCCCGCATGTCGCACCCACTTCGCGCAAGACCTGGGTGTTGCCGCCACGATCCTTGCCGAAGGTGAAGTCCTCCCCCGTTACCACGCCAGATGCGCCGATCTGCCCGGCCAGCAAATCGCGCACGAAGCTTTCTGCCGTGGTGGCCGCCAGCGCGTTATCGAACTCGAACACCAGCATGGCGGCAGCGCCAGCCTCTTCGAACAATGCCTCGCGCTGGTCCAGCGAGGTGAGGCGGAAAGGCGGCACGTGCGGGGCAAAATGGCGCACCGGATGCGGATCGAAGGTGGCGACGATGGCCGGGCGGCCTTCTGCGTGCGCCCATTCCACCGCTTCTTGCACCACGTGCTGGTGGCCGAGGTGAAACCCGTCGAAATTGCCCAGCGCCACTATCGCCCCACGCAAGCTCTCTGGCACCGGATCGCGGTGGGAAAGGCGGGTCATGCGGACGCCCTGCCCTGGGGGCGCAGCCCTTCTTCCAGTACCCGCAGGGCATTGCCGCCCATCACCGCGCGGATTTCCTCGTCGCTGAAACCCGCATCCATCAGTGCCTGGGTCACCTGCACCAGTTGCGCGGTATCGAAGCCGGTGGTGACAGAGCCATCGAAATCGCTGCCCAGCGCCACGTGCTCGATACCGACAAGGTCTCGAACGTGCGCCATCGCCGCGACAATCGCCTGCGGAGAGGTGTCGCACACAGCGCCGGGCCAATAGCCGATGCCGATGACGCCGCCGGTGCTTGCAAGCCCGCGAATCTCGGCATCGGTAAGGTTGCGGTTTACCGGGCAGGTGGCCTGCACCCCGCCATGACTGGAGACGACCGGGCGCGTTGCCACGGCCACGACATCGCGCACGCAAGCATGGCTGCAATGGGCGATATCGACGATCATGCCCATGCGCTCCATCCGCTGCACCGCCTCGCGGCCCATCGGTGTCAGTCCTGCTTTCTCGACCCCGTGCATGGACCCGGCAAGCGCGTTGTCGAAGAAGTGGACCAGACCCGCCATGCGCACGCCAGCATCGTAGAGGACATCGAGGTTTCCAATATCGCCTTCCAGATTGTGCAGCCCCTCGACAGACAGCATCGCCGCAACCGGCGGTTCGTCTGCATCGGGTGCGCGCACGGGCACGATGTCGGCGGGGGTGCGCACAATCGTCAGCTGACCGTCAGACCCCTCCGCAGCGCGCGCGAGCTTCTCGCCGTGCCACAGGGTGCGTTCCAGCAGCGAACCCCATGTGCGCACCGGCTGCAACTGGCCGATGGCGAGCAGGGTGATGTTGTCGGTCTCGTCGGTGTTGCTGTCGTAATTCTGGTTCTTGGGCGTCTTGGTGACGCTGGAGAACACCTGCAACGCGACGTTCCCCTCCTGCAGGCGCGGCAGGTCTATATGGCCGCGCTCGGCAGGCTCCAGCAGATCGCGCTTCCACAGCAGCGTGTCGCCGTGCAGGTCCACCACCCTGAGCGTTGCATGCAGGGCGCGTGCTGCCGGGGTGATCTGCGGAAGCGGCTGGTCGTCGATCTGGTTGCGTTGCCGCTCCGCGATGCCGGGGGCGAGCGTGAAAAACGCGATTGCCGCCAGCAGCAGCACGCCGCCAAAGCCGATCAGGACGCGCTTCATGCAGGCCCTGCCCGCTCGAACGTCACGAAATCATAGGGCGGGAAACCGTCCTTTGCCGGGCGGCTTTCACGGGCGACTTCACGCCACGAGGCGTCGTCCGCGGGGGATCGCATGGTGACATCACCTTCGGTATTCTCAAACACCTCGGTCAGTTCGAAGGTCGTTCCCCGATCCCAGAACAGGTCGAAGATTTCCGCGCCGCCGATCACGGCGATATCGCCATCGCCCGCCAGTGCCATCGCTTCTTGCGGTGTATTTGCGGTTTCTGCCCCGTCGGCCTGCCAGTCAGCCTGCCGCGTGAGCACGATATGGCGGCGACCAGGAAGCAGGCCGGGCAGGCTCTCGAAAGTCTTGCGGCCCATGATCATTGGCCTGCTCATGGTCAGGCGCTTGAACCGCTTCAGATCTTCAGAGATGGCCCAGGGCACATCGCCATCCTTCGCGATGACGCCATTGGTCGCCCGTGCGACGATGAACATGACGTCCCGGCTCATCATCCAACCCGCGTGATATGGCCCATCTTGCGGCCCGCTCGCGCCTCGGTCTTGCCGTAGAGGTGCACATGCGCGCGGCCATCGGACAGATGGCCCACCAGATCGAGAGCATCCTCACCGATCAGATTGTCCATCATCATCGTGCCGGAAAGGCTGTCCGTCGCGCCCAGCGGCAGGCCGCAAATGGCGCGGATATGGTTCTCGAACTGGCTGGTGAGAGCCCCTTCGATCGTCCAGTGGCCGGAGTTGTGGACGCGCGGTGCCATCTCGTTGAACACCGGGCCATTGGCGGTGGCGAAGAACTCCAGCGTCAGCACGCCGACATAATTCAGCGCATCGGCAACCTTGTGCGCCATCTCGCGCGCCTGGCTCACCTGCGCCCCGACGATGGCGGGCGCGGGCAATTCGCTGTGGGCAAGGATGCCGTTATCATGGCGGTTGCGGGTGGAATCCCAGAACCGCACTTCACCGTCCCGTCCGCGCACCAGGATGACAGAGAATTCGCATTCGAAGTTCAGCCGTGCCTCGTAGACGCAGCCGGTTTCGGGAATACGCACGCCTTGCGCATCGGCGCGATCGTTGATCGACCACTGGCCCTTGCCATCATAGCCGTCGCGCCGCGTTTTCAGGATGCCGGGCACGCCGATCCGTTCCACCGCATCGGCCAGTTCGCTGTCATGGTCGATCGCCACGAAATCGGCAGGTGTCCCGCCCGATTCCTGGATGAAGCGCTTTTCTCGCACCCGGTCCTGCGCCACTTCCAGCGCGCGGGGGCCGGGGGCGAGCAGTTCCTGCGGCAATTTTGCCAAGCGGGCCGACGGGCACGTTCTCGAACTCGTAGGTGATCACGTCGCAATCGCGGGCGAACCCTGTCAGCGCCTCTGCATCGTGCCAGTTTGCGCTGGTGAACCGGGCAGAGACTTCGGCGGCCACGCATTCGCGTTCGGGTGCGAAGATATGGCAGCGATAGCCAAGCTGCGCGGCCGACATGGCCAGCATGCGGCCCAGCTGCCCGCCGCCCAGAATGCCTATCGTGGAACCGGTAGGAAGCGCGCTCATGTGTCGTCCGAAGGTTTTTCCGCCACCTTGTCCGTTTGCGCCGCGCGATAGGCCTTGAGCCTTTCGGTCAGCGCATCGTCGTTCAACGCGAGGATGGATGCTGCCATGATCCCGGCATTGGTGGCGCCTGCATCGCCGATGGCGAGGGTGCCGGTGGGCACGCCTGCGGGCATCTGCACGATGGAAAGCAGGCTATCGAGGCCGGACAGCGCGCGGCTTTGCACCGGTACGCCCAGCACCGGCAGATGCGTGAGTGCGGCGATCATGCCGGGCAGGTGCGCTGCGCCGCCAGCCCCTGCAATCACGACCTTGAAGCCTTCTTCCGCTGCGTTCTTGCCGAAAGCATGCAGCCGGTCCGGCGTGCGATGGGCAGAAACGATGCGCGCATCATATTCGACGCCAAGCTCGTCCAGCACGGCGGCGGCCTTGGTCATCGTCGGCCAGTCGGACTGGCTGCCCATGACGATAGCAACGGGAGCGCTCATAAGCTCAGGCGTCCTTCAGGTAATAACGCTCGCCCACCGGGGCGGAGCCTTCGAATTCGTAGATGATCGGCTGGCCGGTGGGAATTTCGAGGCCAGTGATCTCGTCGTCGGAAATGTTGGAGAGGTGCTTCACCAGCGCGCGCAGGGAATTGCCGTGGGCGGAGATTATCACCGTCTCCCCCGCTTCCAGCTTGGGCAGAATATCGCTTTGCCAGTAGGGCAGCACGCGCTCGATGGTCAGCTTCAGGCTTTCGGTCTGCGGCACGTCGATGTTCTCGTAGCGCGGATCATTGCCGGGATCGTATCTGTCGCCCTTTTCCATGGGCGGCGGCGGCACATCGAAGCTGCGGCGCCAGACGTGCACCTGCTCGTCACCGTGCTTGTCGCGCGTTTCCTGCTTGTCGAGCCCGGTGAGGCCACCATAATGCCGCTCGTTCAGGTGCCAGTCCTTGATTTCCGGAATCCACAGGCGGTCGCATTCTTCCAGCGCCAGGTGCAGCGTCTTGATCGCGCGTTTCTGGACGGAGGTGAAGGCAATGGTCGGCAGCACGCCCTTTTCCTTCAGCAGCCGGCCCGCCTCTCTGGCTTCGGCAACGCCCTGTTCTGTCACATCGACATCCCACCAGCCGGTGAAACGATTGGCCAGGTTCCATTCGGACTGGCCGTGGCGCACGAGGATCAGCTTGGGCAATGTCTCTCTCACCTTAGTTTACGAGAACGGGCTTGCAGGAGCCGGCGCACTAGCTCTCGACGTCGGTTTTGGGAAGGTCTTGCGAATCGCCTTCCCCACCGGCGGGCATGGAGGCGCAGTCCGATGCCATCGCCTTCTTCTGCGCCTTGCGCCGTTTCAGATTGGCGCGCAGCTGCGCGGCCAGTCGTTCTTCGCGGGACAAATCCTTGCTCATGGCGCATACCCTTGGCCCAAGGCGCGTTTCGGCTCAAGCTTGGCTTGACTTTCATGGTATACGCGACAATAGGGCGCGCCTGTTTCGGGTAAGCCGCGGTAGCTCAGTGGTAGAGCGCACCCTTGGTAAGGGTGAGGCCGAGAGTTCGATTCTCTCTCGTGGCACCATTTTCCTTATTGCTTGTTTTGCGCACATGCGCTCGGCAGGTCGCGTCCTCGCTCACTTGGCAGCGCTCGCATGCGCTGCGGGCGGCGCGTTCGGCCTTGCGATCCGCTAATCGCGAACCGATGCAGCACTGAAATTCGGGCGGAGTGATCGGGAGACGGTCCGCGCCGCAGACCGCAAGCGCGAATGGCCGTCCGCAGCGGGCCAACTTGTGCGCGTCGAAGAGGACGCACCGGCGGAGGCCGGTGCACAAGGCAAACAGCGCCCGGCGCTTGAGGGCTTTCCAAAAGGTGTGTTGCGGTTATAAACCACCGGATGGACACAGAACCGCTCACGAAACTCGATCCTGCCTACACCACCGTCATGCGGATCGAGGGGGCGTTGATCGTTCTGCCGTTCCTCGTCGCCGCCACGGTACTGGGTGTCGTTGGCGTCGTGCCGTCGCCCTGGACCTGGGCACCCATGATCGTGCCTGCGCTTATTGCCCTCGTTTTTGTCATCCTGGTGCCCATAAAGCGCTTCATGGCGCGCGGGTATCAGATGTCGGATGACCGGCTGCGCGTGGTCAAGGGCGTGATGTTTCATGCCGATACGGTGGTGCCTTTCAGCCGGGTCCAGCATCTGGATGTGGAACAGGGTCCGCTGGAACGCGCTTTCGGCATAGCCCGGCTGATCCTGCATACGGCGGGCACGCACAATTCTTCCGTCACGCTGCCGGGGCTTGCCCACACCGATGCCGTGGCCATGCGGGAGGATATCCGTGCCCATGTGAAGCGCGAATCGCTGTGAACGAGGCTGGCGCAGTCGAGACCGACGCGAATCGAGAATGGCGCAATCGAGGTTGGCGAATGGCAGCGGGTGAGCAAGCTCACCGTCGCCGTGAACACCGTGCGCACAGGTGCGCAGGCACTGATACCCATCGTTTTCGCGCTGTACGGCATTGCCAGCAAGGACGGCGGGACGGGACTTGCCGTGCTGCTGTTCGGTGTTGGCGGCGTCCTGCTGGTCGCTCTGATGGTGGGCGCGGGCTGGCTGTCCTGGTATCGATTGCGCTACCGGATCGGCGAAAACGATGTGCGGGTTGAGCAGGGCATCGTCAGCCGCTCCGCACGCTCGGTTCCCTATGATCGCATCCAGGATGTCAGCCTCGAGCAGAAACTGATCCCGCGCATGCTGGGACTGGTCGAGGTGAAATTCGAGACCGGCGCCGGCGGCAAGGACGAACTGAAGCTCTCCTATGTCTCCGAGGCCGAGGGAGCAAAGCTGCGCGATACGGTGCGCGAGATGGTGGAGGGAGAGAGAGCTCCCGCCCACGATGGCAGATCACAGGCCGGAACTGTCGCAGAGCCGGAGGGCGAAATCCTTTTCGCCATGGATACAAAGCGATTGCTGACCTTCGGCCTCTTCAGTTTCTCGCTGGTTGTCTTCGCCGTGCTGCTGGGCGCGATGCAGCAGTTGGAATTCCTGCTGCCGTTCGACCTGTGGGATGCGGTTGGAGACTGGTTCCGGCGAGACGGGATCGCCGAGGCCGAAGCGCTGGTCTCCGGCTATGGCGTGGCGGCGCAGATTGTCGCCATCCTCTATTCACTCGTGGCGCTGGTCATCGTCGGCATGGCCAGTGGCATCGTCACCACCTTCCTGCGGGACTGGGAGTTCCGGCTGGATCGGACACCCAAGGGGTTCCGCCGCCGTCGCGGATTGCTGACGAAGACCGATGTGGTGATGCCCGTCCACCGCGTTCAGGCGCTGGTGCTGAAAACCGGCTTCGTCCGCCGCCTGTTCGGCTGGCACGGCCTGTCCTTCATCAGCCTGGCGCAGGATGCGAAAAACGCGAACCACGATGTCGCGCCGTTTGCGAAGCTGGATGAGTTGCAGCCCATCGTCGACGCCTCCGGTTTTGCCCTGCCTGACGCAAGTGTGGCATGGCATCGCCCCAGTGCGAAGTATCGCGCCGACAGGATGGTGCTGAGCGCCGGGCTATGTTTCCTTGCTGCGCTGGCCTTCCTGGTGGCCAAGTGGGTTTTGCCGCCCGAGGCGCAGGGGCTGGGTATCGGCGCTGCGATCATGGCCGTTCTCGGCGTCATCTTTGCTCTCCAGCAGGCGTTCCTCTGGCGTTACCAGCGCCACGCTCTCGATGCGCGCTATGTGTATACGCGGCGCGGGTGGCTTTCACCGCGCACCGATGTTGCCAGCCGCGTAAAACTGCAATCCATTGAAATCGCGCGCGGACCGCTGGCGAATCTTCGCGGCTATTGCGACCTGAAATTCGGCCTTGCGGGCGGCAGTTTCGCCATCGAGGGCCTGCCGCTGGAGGAAGGCCGGGCGATCCGTGCAGAGGTGCTGGATTCGATTGCCGCCGTCGATTTCGCCAAATTGCCCCGGTAACCCGTTGGCCTAGCTTGCGATCTCTGCCCGAACGTCCGCCCATTCGGGATGCTTGCGGAACTGCGCGGCGACATAGGGGCACTGCGGGACGATGGTGAAACCCTTGTCGCGCGCATCCTGCACCATGAATTCCACCAGGTCGAAGGCGATACCCTTGCCGCGTGCGGCGGGCGGGGTGAAAGTATGGTCTGCAATCCGCGCATTCCCGCGTGCCTGCCACGTCAGTTCGGCCGGCTGCTCGGCACCATCCACCTCCACGCGATAGGCGCCGTGGGTGGTTTGATCGGTTACGCTGATCTCTGACATGAATTTCTCCTTCTTGCGCTGAACGCTGGCCAAGGCCATGGCGTTCCGC
The DNA here is from genome assembly GCA_963783265.1 of uncultured Alphaproteobacteria bacterium. Classification (GTDB taxonomy): domain Bacteria; phylum Pseudomonadota; class Alphaproteobacteria; order Sphingomonadales; family Sphingomonadaceae; genus Alteraurantiacibacter. The sequence goes on from CAWAMU010000018.1 coordinate 489,174, forward strand.
GATGCAATTCCTGTCCGACAACGCTGCCCCCGTCCATCCCCGCCTGTGGGATGCGATGCGCGCTGCCGATAGCGCCGATACGCCATACGATACCGATGCACTCAGCCGCGAGCTGGATGCGCGCTTTACCGACATGTTCGGGCGAGAGTGCGCCGCGCTGTGGGTGGCAACGGGGACGGCGGCCAATTGCCTCGCGCTGGCGACGATGGTCGATCCGCACGGCGGCGTGGTGTGCCATGAAGAAGCGCATATCGAGATGGACGAATGCGGCGCGCCGGGTTTTTACCTGCACGGCGCGAAACTGCTGCTGGCGAAAGGCGCAGGCGCGAAGTTGACGCCCGATTCGATCAGCGATGTTCTATCCGGCATCACCCGCGGTGTGCACCAGGTTCCGGCGCAGGCGATTTCCATCACGCAGGCGAGCGAATACGGGCTTTGCTACCGGCCCGGCGAACTGGAGACGATAGGTGCGCTGGCGCAGAGCCAGGGCCTTGGCCTGCATATGGATGGCGCGCGTTTCGGCAATGCCACGGCCTTTCTGGGCGTCTCGCCTGCCAAGGCCGCAGGCCCGGTGGATGCGCTCAGCTTCGGGTTCGTAAAGAACGGCGGCATGGGTGCAGAGGCCGTTATCCTGTTCGACCCCGAAAAGGCGGACATGATCCGCTTTCGCCGCAAGCGCGCCGGGCACCTGCAAAGCAAGGGGCGCTTCCTCGCCGCGCAAATTGTCGCCATGCTGGACAATGATCTGTGGCTGGCGAATGCGCGGGCGGCCAACGCTGCGGCCGGCGAGATCGCGCAGGCTGCGGGCGATCGGTTGCTGTATCCTGTGGAAGCCAATGAACTGTTCGTGACGATGAGCGCCGATGAACGCGCCGCGCTGCGTGGCCAGGGTTTTGCCTTCTACGATTGGGACGATGTTTGCGTCCGTCTCGTCACCAGCTGGGCGACCAACCCTGATCATGCACAGGCGCTGGGCAAGGCTATCGCTGCGCTGTGACAAAACCGGTTAGCAACACGCAGAGCAACATGCTGAGCTGGCGGGTGATCCTGCCCTTCGTGCTGACCGGCACGATCTGGGGATCGACGTGGTTCGTCATCACCGGGCAGATTGACGGCGTTCCGGCGGCGTGGTCGGTGTTCTATCGCTTTGCGCTGGCAACCCCGGCGCTGTTCCTTGTTACAGTGCTGATGAAGCGGCGATTGCGGCTGACCCGGCCCGAACACGTGCTGGCGCTTGGCGTAGGAGTGGCGCAGTTCAGCGGCAATTTCCTGTTCGTCTATAACGCAGAGCTTTACGTCACCTCCGGCATCGTCGCGATGATGTTCGCGCTGCTGATGGTGCCCAACGCCCTGTTCGCGCGGATCTTTCTGGGGGAGCGGGTGCAGGGCGGCTTCATCCTGGGCAGCGCGGTGGCGATCGTCGGCGTGTCGTTCCTGCTGTGGCACGAATGGCAGGCCAATCCCGATGCAGGCGTAATTGGCGGCAACGTGGGGCTGGGCATCGTCTTGGCGGTGATCGGCATCCTTGCTGCATCTCTTGCCAATGTGATCCAGGCCAACCCCACCGGGCGCGGCGTGCCAATGGTCAGCCTGCTGGCATGGGCAATGCTGTATGGCACGCTGTTCGATCTTGGCTTTGCGTGGCTGACCGCTGGCCCACCGCCGATGCCAACCGGGGCGGGCTACTGGGGCGGCATCGTCTATCTGGCCCTGATCGGGTCTGTGGTGACCTTCCCACTCCACTACAATCTCGTGCGAGAGATCGGCGCGGGCCGCGCGGCCTATAATTCCATCATCACCATCTCGGTCGCCATGCTGCTTTCGACCCTTTTCGAAGGCTATGAATGGACCTGGCTGACGGCGAGCGGCATGGTGCTGGCGCTGGTCGGGATGGTGCTGGCCCTGCGCGCACGGCGGCAAAAGGGCGTGCAGGTGCAACAGTCCGGCCGGCTTCGGGAAGCGCCGTCAGATCAGGCCGGATAGGCCCTCTCGATAGGTGGGATAGGCGGGCGTCCAGCCCAGCACCCGTTTCGCCTTGCCATTCGCCACCCGCCGGTTCTCTGCGTAAAACCCGCGCGCCATCGGGGACAGGCCGGCGTCCTCGATGCTTTGCAAAGGTGGCGGATTGACGCCCAGCAGGCGGCAGGCCTCCTCGATCACGCTGTTCTGGCTGGTGGGCAGGTCGTCGGAGAGATTATAGGCGCCGGGCGGAGCATCGCCGCCAAGCGCGGCCATCACGCCGCTGGCGATATCATCCACATGCACGCGGCTGAACACCTGCCCGGGCAAGTCGATGCGATGCGCCTTGCCCGAGGCAATCCGGTCAAAAGCGCTGCGGCCCGGACCGTAAATTCCCGGCAGGCGAAACACCCGCGCGCCCCGTTCCAGCCACGCAGCATCGCATTCGGCCCGCGCGGTGCGCCTGCCGGTGCCCGTGGGCGCGGTTTCATCCACCCAGGCGCCATCGGTGTCGCCGTACACGCCGGTGGAGGAAAGATAGCCCAGCCATTTGCCTGTCAGCGCATCGCCATAGGCAGCCAGCACCGGGTCCATCCCGCTCTCCCGCTCGGGCGGGATGGAAGACAGGACATGGCTTGCCGCGTCCAGCGCGCGCAGCACCGAATCGCGATTCGCAAACTCCAGATCGCCATCCGAACCCGTTGCTGAAACGTGCCATCCTGACGCAGTCGCCAGTTTTGCAATGCGTTTTGCCGTGTAACCAAGGCCGAAAATGAACAGATGCGCCATGTCATGCGTTCTAAACACTCGACGCGCCAACGGAAGGATTTTAGGCCAGCATGATGGATATCGCCCGCACACCCTCCACCCCCGATGGCAACCCCGAACTCGCCGATGCCGCGCGCACCCCGAAGGAACCGCCCGCGATCCGGCGCGAGGACTACCAGCCGTTCCCCTGGCTCGTGCCCGAAGTCAGCCTCGATTTCGACCTCGGGCTGGAAGCGACGCGCATCGTCTCGACGCTGACTGTTGCGCGCAACGCCAGGGCCGAACCATCGCCCACGATCCGCCTGAACGGTGACGGGCTTGAAGTGATTTCGGTGACGATCGACGGAGAACTGAGCAACAGCTGGTCGATGGACGGGGATGATCTGCTCGTCACCCTGCCGGGCGAGGCGCATGAAATTAGGATCGCAACCGAAATCGATCCTTCGGCCAACACCCAGCTGATGGGCCTCTATGCGTCGGACGGCATGCTGTGCACGCAATGCGAGGCGCAGGGGTTCCGCCGTATCACCTTCTTCCCGGACCGGCCCGATGTGCTGTCCACCTACCGTGTGACGATGCGCGGCGATGCCAGGACCTTCCCCGTGCTGCTGTGCAACGGCAATCTGGAATCCACGGGCGATGGCGAGAACGGCACGCATTGGGCCGAGTGGTACGACCCGTGGCCCAAGCCGAGCTACCTCTTCGCGCTGGTGGCAGGGCAACTGGTGGCCAACACCGACAGCTTCACCACCATGAACGGCCGCGAAGTCACGCTGAACATCTACGTGCGTGACGGCGACCTCGACCGCACCGGCCATGCGATGGAATTGCTGAAGAAGTCGATGAAGTGGGACGAGGAAACCTTCGGCCGCGAGTATGATCTCGACCTGTTCAACATCGTTGCCGTGTCCGATTTCAACATGGGCGCGATGGAGAACAAGGGTCTCAACGTGTTCAACACCAAATACGTGCTGGCCGACGAAGACACCGCCACCGATGGCGATTTCGACGGTGTGGAAGGCGTGATCGCGCACGAATATTTCCACAACTGGTCCGGCAATCGCATCACCTGTCGCGACTGGTTCCAGCTGTCCTTGAAGGAGGGCTTCACCGTTCTGCGCGACCAATTGTTTTCGCAGGATATGGGCAGCGCGCCGGTAAAGCGGATCGAGGATGTGCGCGTCCTTCGCGGGGCGCAATTCCCCGAGGATTCAGGCCCGCTGGCGCATCCCATCAGGCCCGACAGCTATCGCGAGATCAGCAATTTCTACACCTCCACCGTCTACAACAAGGGCGCCGAAGTCATTCGCATGATGCGCACCATGTGCGGGCCGGAGGCGTTCCGCAAAGGCACCGACCTCTATTTCGACCGCCACGACGGCGAAGCTGCCACCTGCGAGGATTTCGTGCGCGCCATCGAGGAAGGTGCGGGGATGGATCTTGAGCAATTCCGCCGCTGGTATTCGCAAGCGGGCACGCCGAAGGTTTCTGTCAGACTGCGGCATGAGGGCGATACGGCCACGCTGAAGCTGTCGCAGGTCATACCGGCAACACCGGGCCAGCCGGACAAGAAGCCCATGCCGATCCCGCTGAAGCTGGCGCTGTTCGATCGCGAATTGCAGGCGCACCAGGGGGAAGAACTGGTGGTTCTCGACAAGTCCGAGGCCAGCTTCACCTTCGAAGGGTTTGCGCAGCCGCCGGTCCTTTCGATCAATCGCGGCTTTTCCGCCCCCGTGGTGATCGAGCGTGAAATTGCGCAGGACGACCTCGTCTTTCTTGCTGCGCATGATGATGATCCCTTCGCCCGGTACGAGGCGCTGCAGGATCTGGTCGTCACGCATCTCAAGCAGGCGGTGGTTGGTGATCTTGACGAAAGGGAACGCGATGCGGCGCGCGCCGCCATTGCCGCTGCGATCAGGTCCGTGTTGGAGGACGACACTCTTGATGACCTGATGCGCGGCGAATTGCTCGTGCTGCCAAGTGAATCCTATCTGGCTGAAACCATGCTGATTGCTGACCCCGGCCGTATTCATGAGGAACGCCAGGCCTTGCGGGCGGCCATCGGGGCCTCGCTCGAAGCCGAGTTTGGCAACCTGCATGAGCGCGCCTCCGCCGTGCCTTACAGCCTGGAGCCGGAGGCGCGGGGCGCGCGCAAGGTGAAGACGCAGGCGCTGATGTACCTGGCCGCTGGCAATCCCGACAAGGGCCGGGCCCTTGCATGGGCGCAATATGAAGCCGCCGACAACATGACCGACCGGCAGGGTGCGCTGATGGTGCTGACGGGTGTTTCGGGAATCGAACGAACCAATGCGCTGCTGGATTTCTACAACCGCTACAAGGGCAATGCGCTGGTGGTGGACAAGTGGTTTGCCCTGCAGGCAAGTTCCATGCATCCCAACGCGATCAGCCACGTAAAGGCGCTGGCCGATCACCCGGACTTTACCATGAGGAACCCCAACCGCGTGCGCTCTCTGTATATGGCTTTTGCCTACAACCCGCACGCCTTCCATGCCCAGGATGGCGAGGGATACAGGCTGATTGGAGACGTGATCCTCGCGCTCGACCCGATCAATCCGCAAACCGCCGCGCGATTCGTGCCGCAGCTGGGTCGCTGGCGGCGGATGGAGCCGAAGCGATCGGCGATGATGAAGGAGCAGCTCGAACGCATTGCCGCCGCGCCAACGCTGTCGCGCGATACCTATGAACAGGTGAGCCGCAGCCTTGGGTAACACCGGCCGGATCATCAAGGCGGAGAACCTCTCCGTACCGCACGGCTTCCTCGACGCCGCGCAGAGCGATGCACACGCTTTCGATCTGGCTGTGGGGAATGCCGAGCTGGTGATGGTGAAACAGGTACATTCGCCCGACGCCATTGCCGTCACGGCGGGTTTTGCAGAAGGCGAACGACCCGAAAAGGATGCAATGGCCACCGCCACACCCGGCCTCGCCCTCGCCATCGTAACCGCTGATTGCGCGCCAATCCTGCTGGCGGACGAAGGTGCCGGCGTCATAGGCGCGGCCCACGCAGGCTGGCGCGGTGCGCAGGGCGGCGTGGTGGAGGCCGTCGTTGCGCGGATGGAAGCGCTGGGCGCACGGCGAGAGCGGGTTGCCGCTGCCATCGGTCCGTGCATCGCACAGGAAAGCTACGAGGTCGGCGCGGACATGCGCGCCAGTTTCGCGGCCGCCGATCACAAGTTCTTCGAGGCCACCGGTCCGGGCAAATGGCATTTCGATCTCGAAGGTCTTGTCGCGGCCCGGCTCTCTGCGGCCGGTATCGAATCGATCTGCCCGCTGGAAATGGATACCTATTCCGCTGCCAGGCGGTTCTATTCCTATCGCCGTTCCACCCATCGCGGGGAACCCGCCATGGGTCGACAGGTTTCGCTGATAGGCCTGCCAGCCTAGATTGTTGCCGCCATCGCCGCCGCGCTTGTCGCATTACCACCAAAAGGCGGGTTGGCAGCGCGACTTTGCTCGTCTATCAGCCGCGCCAAGCCGCCGCCCGGCAACGGTTCGTCGTGCGGCTTTCGAATGAATTTCATTGTCACCAGGGGCCGCATGGCATCTGGGGGCGGCAGGCAAGGCAAAGGTATGGCATCCACCACTGGTAATGCTGACGCAACTCCTGACGTAACCGAAGGAGTCGAGGGCGAAGACGGTGTTCGTCGGCGCGATTTTATCAACATCGCTGCGGTGTCCGCAGCCGGTGTCGGCGGGCTCGCCGTATTGCTGCCACTGATAAGCCAGATGGCACCGTCGGCAGATGTGCTGGCCGAAAGCACGACGGAGCTGGATATTTCCAGCCTCGAAGTGGGGCAGTCGATCAAGGCCGTGTTCCGGAAACAGCCGGTTTTCGTGCGGCACCTCACGCCAGCCGAGATCGAAGCTGCCAAGGCGGTGAACGTCAGCTCTCTGCGCGATCCCGAGACACTGGACGAACGCACCCTGCCCGGCCACGAGAATATCCTGGTGGTGATGGGCGTATGCACCCACCTGGGTTGTGTGCCGCTCGGTGCGCAGGAAGGTGAGAACAAGGGCGAGTTCGGCGGATATTTCTGCCCGTGCCACGGTTCGCACTACGATACCGCCGCGCGCATCCGCAAAGGTCCGGCACCTGCCAACCTGGTCGTTCCCGACTATGAATTCACGTCCGACACGACAATCGTGATCGGCTGAGGCGAGAGAGAAGAACATGAGCTTCCCCTGGGCCAAGGAATATACTCCGCAGAACGGACTGACGAAGTTTCTCGACGAGAAACTCCCGCTTCCGCGATTTGTCTACAACGCGGTGGGTGCCGGCTATCCGGTGCCGCGCAACCTTTCCTACTTCTGGAATTTCGGTGTGCTCGCCGGGTTCTTCCTGGTGTTGCAAATCGTCACCGGCGTGGTGCTGGCGATGCACTATGCGTCCAACTCCCAGATTGCCTTCGCTTCGGTCGAACACATCATGCGCGACGTCAACTGGGGCTGGCTGATGCGCTATACGCACGCCAACGGCGCCAGCTTCTTCTTCGTCGTCATCTACATCCATATCTTCCGCGGGCTGTTTTACGCGTCGTACAAGCCGCCGCGCGAGATGATCTGGCTGATCGGCGTGGTGATCTTCCTGCTGATGATGGCCACCGCCTTCATGGGCTACGTGCTGCCGTGGGGCCAGATGAGCTTCTGGGGCGCGCAGGTCATCACCGGACTGTTCGAGGCGATACCGCTGGTCGGCCCGCCGCTGAAAACCTGGCTGCTGGGCGGCTTTGCGCCTGACAATGCCGCGCTCAACCGCTTCTTCAGCCTGCACTTTCTGCTGCCTTTCGTGATCATGGGTGCCGTTATCCTGCACATCTGGGCGCTCCACATTCCGGGTTCCAGCAACCCCACCGGCGTGGAAGTGAAGGGCGAAAGCGACACGCTGCCGTTCCACCCCTATTACACCGCCAAGGATGGTTTCGGCCTGGGCGTGGCGCTGATCGTGTTCATGACTTTCGTGTTCTTCCTGCCGAACACGCTGGGCCATCCCGATAACTATATCGAGGCGAACCCGCTCTCCACACCCGCACACATCGTGCCCGAATGGTATTTCTACCCGTTCTACGCGATCCTGCGCGCATTCACCTTCGACTTCATCCTGCCGGCAAAGCTGTGGGGCGTGCTGGCCATGTTCAGCGCCATCCTGGTGTGGTTCTTCCTGCCCTGGCTGGACAAGGGCCCGGTACGCAGCGGCCATTATCGCCCGCTGTTCCGCAAGTTCTTCTGGTTCGGCCTGATCCCGGTCATGGCGGTGCTGTTCTATTGCGGCGGCGCGCCTGCGGCAGAGCCCTATGTCATGATCAGCCAGATCGCGACGGCCTATTACTTCCTCCATTTCCTGGTGATCCTGCCGATCATCTCCTCGATTGAACGGCCCGATCCGCTGCCGTTCTCGATTTCCGAGGCGGTCCTGGGATCCGACAAGAAAGCCGTGCTGGGCGAAAACGCCGAGCCGGTGGCCACCTGACGAGCCGAGATTAAGGGAAAGACGAAAAAATGATCCGCCTTGTTGGTATCCTTATCGGTCTCGGCTTCACCTTCGTGGTGCTGCTTGCCTTCGTGACCGGCGCTTATACCGCCGCGACTGAAGAGGTGGCCGAAACCGCCGAACACGCCTTCCACGAAGAAGCGCACGGCCCCGAAGCCGGCTATTCCTTCGACGGGGCCTTTGGCACGTGGAACTATGCCCAGCTGCAGCGCGGGTACCAGGTGTACAAGGAAGTATGCTCGGCCTGCCACTCGCTGAACTTCGTCGCCATTCGCGACCTGTCGCAGCTCGGCTATTCCGAAGCACAGGTGAAGGCCGAAGCCGCCACCTGGCAGGTGCCCGGTATCAACCCGAATACCGGTGAAAGCGAAATGCGCCAGGCTTTGCCGACCGACTATTTCCCTTCGCCCTATCCCAATGACGTGGCTGCTCGCGCTGCCAACAACAACGCGATCCCGCCTGACCTTTCGTTGATGGCGAAGGCGCGGCACAATGGCAGCGACTACCTCTATTCGCTGCTCACCGGCTATCAGGAGCCGCCTGCTCGTCTGCTCGCGGAATTCCCCGATGCTGCGCCGGGACGAGGGCTTTATTACAATCCCTATTTCGCCAACCTCAACCTGGCGATGCCACCACCCCTTACCACCGATGGGCAGGTCACCTACGCCGACGGCACCGAGGCCACGATCTCGCAGATGTCGCAGGACGTCGCTGCCTTCCTCACATGGACGGCAGAGCCGGCGCTGATCAAGCGCAAGCAGACCGGCTGGCCGGTGCTGGGCTTCCTGCTGTTCGCCACGATCCTGGCCTGGTTTGCCAAGAAGCAGATCTGGTCCGACGCCAAGCCCAAGCGCCGCAAGGACTGACACCACCTTGCGGGAGCAAAAACCGGGACTGTCGCGTGATGCGCTGAAGAAGCTCATCCGCACGGTCCCGGATTTTCCCTCTTCCGGCATCCAGTTCCGCGACATCACGACGCTGCTTGCCGATGGCGACGGGCTGGCAGCGTCTATCGACATGCTGGCGGGGATTGCCTCTGGCCTCGGTGCCAACAAGGTCGCCGGGGTCGAGGCGCGCGGCTTTATCTTCGGGACCGCGCTGGCCCTCCGGCTTGGCGTTGGTTTCGTGCCGGTGCGAAAGGCGGGCAAACTGCCGGTCGAATGCATCGGTGAAGACTACGCGCTGGAATATGGCCAGGCGCGTGTCGAGATCGACCCTTCGATTATTGCTGGCGGCGAAAGCGTGCTGCTGGTTGACGACCTGCTCGCCACCGGCGGCACGGCCCTTGCCGCCGCGCGGTTGTTGCGCCGCGCAGGCGCGCAAGTGACTGACGCGCTATTCGTGATCGACCTTCCGGAACTGGGCGGGGCCGAAGCTCTGGCCGATGCGCAGATCAGGGCGCATGCATTGATGGACTTCTGCGGCCACTGAGCTTCGGTTCATGCCGGACGTTGGTCCCTGTGGGAAAGTTCTGGGGTCTCGGGCATTGTTGCTGCATAGACGGGGTTTCATGAAAGCGGGAGACTGATGGAAGAACAGGCGCTTGTAATCGCGCTGGTCGGTGTCCTTGGCATCGGCGCGCAATGGGTTGCCTGGCGGACCGGCTGGCCCGCAATCGTGCTGATGCTGGCGGCGGGCTTCCTTGCCGGGCCGGTGCTCGGCGTCATGGACCCCACGGCCGCATTCGGCAGCATGCTCGAACCGATGATCTCCATCGGTGTCGCGCTCATCCTGTTCGAAGGCGGCCTGAGCCTCGATTTCCGCGAATTCAGGAAATACGGCGGCGGCGTGTGGCGGCTTGTCATATTCGGCGTCCCGCTGGGTTGGCTGTTCGGATCGCTCGCCGGATATTACGTCGCCGGGCTGGTCTGGCCCGTCGCGATCCTGTTTGCGGGCATCCTGGTGGTTACCGGCCCGACAGTGGTTATTCCGCTGCTCCGGCAGAGCGCCGTGCAGCAGCGGCCCGCGGCCCTGCTGAAATGGGAAGCCATCGTCAACGATCCTTTCGGCGCGCTTTGCGCCGTGATCGCCTACGAATATTTCCGCAGCACCGCTGCAACAGGCGGCACCGCCTACGAGGTGGTGCCCGAAATCGCCATCGCGGCGGGCATTTCCGGCCTGATCGGTTTCGCCGCCGCATGGATCATCGCCTGGAGTTTCCCGCGCGGGTTCGTGCCGGAATTCCTGAAGGTGCCGGTGCTGCTCGTCGCCGTGGTGGGTACGTTCGTGCTCTGCAACATGATCGAGCACGAGGCAGGCCTGCTGGCCGTTACCGTGATGGGCATCGCCCTTGCGAACATGCACGTTACCAGCCTGCGCAGCATTCACCCGTTCAAGCAGAACATTGCGGTGTTGCTGGTATCGGGCATCTTCATTTTGCTATCGGCCAGCCTCGATCTCGAGCAATTGCGGCAGTTCGAATGGCAGTTCGGCCTGTTCCTGCTGGCATTGTTGTTCGTTGTCCGCCCGGCAACGGTGCTGATCAGCCTGCTGTTCTCCGATGTGCCGTGGAACGAGCGGTTATTCCTCGCCTGGATCGCACCGCGCGGCATCGTGCTGGTGGCGATCTGCGGCCTGTTCGCCCTTCGCCTGGAAGATCTCGGCTATGCCGACGGCACGATCCTGATCGGGCTGAGTTTCGCCGTGGTCGTGACAACCATTGTGGCCCACGGCTTCACTGTCGATCTGGTCGCCAAATTGCTGAAAGTGAAGGGGGCAACCCAACCGGGCATCGTGATTGTCGGCTCCACCCAGTGGACGATTGCGCTGGCACGCCAGATGCACGATCTGGGCACGCCAGTGATGCTGGTGGATTCCAGTTGGCAGAAACTGAAACCCGCGCGGGCCGCCGGGCTGCCCACCTATCACGGTGAAATCCTCAACGAGGCGACCGAACACAATCTCGACATGACACCGTACCAGGTGCTGATCGCTGCCACCGATAACGAGGCTTACAACACTCTGGTATGCTCGGAATTCGCGCCGGAAATCGGCACGGACCGCGTCTACCAACTGGGTGAAGGAGCCGATCAGGACGATCATCGCGCCATCCCTTCCAGCCTGCGGGGACGATCTCTTTTTCATTCGGGCTTTGGCGTGGACGACGTGCAGCAGCGAGAGATGGAAGGCTGGGAATTCCGGCGGACCAAGCTTTCGGACAAGTTCAGCCTGGAAGACGCGCGCGAAGCTCTGCCCGAAGCCGCCAGCATGTTGCTGCTGGTTGAACCCGACGGCGACCTGCGCTTTTTCACCCATGCCGCTGCGCCCGAACCGGAGCCCGGCGACACGATAATCTCCTATTCGCCGCCACGGGCCACCACGGCCGAGGAAAAGGCCGCGAAGCGAAACGGAAAGGGCGGCCAGAAGCCGCAACCCGCATGAGGATGCAGGACATGAGACCAATTTTCACCATCGCCGCCGCGGCAACGTTATCCCTCGCGCTGACAGCCTGCGAACTGCGACGGGACGAAACCGAGGAGGAACCCGCTCCGATAGAGGGTGCAGAACCTGGCGATCCCACTGCCACGGCCTCGCCTTCTCCGGCGCCCACCGCGTCCACCCCGCCAGCGGTTTCCATTATCCGCGACGATGCGGCGCCCGAGACCGAGGAAATTGAACTCCCGGTCCAGCCGGTGGAGGTGACGCTGCCTTTCCCAAATGGGTCCGATCTTAGCGCCTCTGCGGAACGGCGGCTGGTGGGGCTGATGAACCAGCGCGCTATCGACGAGGACTGGCCGGTCATCCTTGCCGGACACACCGATTCGGGCGGGAACGACCAGGCCAACATGCGAGCATCGCGTGCGCGCGCCGAAGCCGTGGCCGCCTGGCTGGTGGAGCGCGGCGTGGATGATGACAGGATCAAGGTCATCGCCTTTGGCGAACAGAACCCGATCGCGCCCAATGCCTTGCCCGATGGTTCGCCCAATGAACAAGGCCGTCGCACCAATCGCCGCGTGGAAATCCGTATTGCTCCACCCGATCGCAATGACGCCGATCCGGATGGAGAAAATGCCCGGAGCGATCAGGACGCTTGACGAGAGCCCCGTAGCGGTGGCAATCGGCTGGACCGAGCGGGCGGGTATAGCTTAGTGGTAAAGCCCCAGCCTTCCAAGCTGGTTATGCGGGTTCGATTCCCGCTACCCGCTCCATTCCCATGTTTCCGCGTCAAACGTTTCTGGCCAGATCCCAGGTGCCCGGTGATATTCGATCCCGATAGCGTCGCGAAGAGCGAGAACTGGCTTCTCATGCTCGGCCAATTTCCGTTCCCCTGCCCTCTCCGGTGACATTACGATCCATTCGACAGAGATCGTCGGCCGGCTGGCCGCTGGCAGCGGCCGCCACATCGTACGGGTGCGCCATTCGTTGAAAGGCCAGGGCAATACGGCGGCCCACCGGCAGTGCAGAGATCGAATTTGCCCGCTCGTCAGAATTCCTGGCCCAAGCTAGTGTTCTTAAACCGGCTTGTTGTCGATCAGCCGCGTGCCGCCAATGCGTGCAGCGACGAAAAGGCGCGCATTGCCGTTATCGCCATCCAGCAGGGCAATGCTGTCGGCATCGCGCAATTCGGCATAGTCGACGCGGGAAAAGCCCGCGCCCAGCAGGGCATCTTCCAGAGCCGCCAGCGTCGGCGAGGTTTCCTGCCCATCGCGAATGCGGGCGATGGCCTCGTCCATGGCGCGCGGCAAGGTGGCGGCGGCGGCGCGGTGATCGGCGGAGAGATAGGCGTTGCGGCTGCTCATCGCCAGGCCATCGGGATCGCGCACGATTGCCACACCGTGGATGGCATCGGCGTGCGGAAGCACAAGGTCGAGGTCGCGCGCCATGCGGCGGATCACGGCGAGCTGCTGCCAATCCTTCTCGCCAAACAGCGCCAGGTCCGGGCGCACCTGGTTGAACAGCTTGCACACCACCGTCGCCACCCCGTCGAAATGGCCGGGCCGATCTGCCCCGCACAGCCCGTCGCTAACGCCGCTGACCGAGATATTGGTGGCATAGCCGGGCGGATACATGGCCTCTGTGACCGGTGCCCAAAGCAATGCCACGCCTTCATCTTCCAGCCTGGCAGAGTCTTCTGCCAGCCGCCGGGGATAGGCATCCAGATCCTCGCCTTCGCCAAATTGCCGGGGATTCACGAAGATCGAGACGGCCACGTGATCGGCCATCCGTGCCGCCTCGCGCACCAGTGTAAGGTGCCCTTCATGCAATGCGCCCATTGTCGGGACGAGCGCAATTGTGCCCGTTTTGCGGATTTCATCCACAGCTTGGCGAAGGTTGGGAAGGGTGGTGACGGTTTGCATGGGCGCGGCGCTCCGATAGACTGCACCTTCACGGCCTAGCGCCCCGGACAACCAAGAGAAAGACCGCCTGTGACAACGCCCCATCGTATTGTGTTCGCCAATGAAAAGGGTGGCACCGGCAAATCCACCACTGCCGTGCACATTGCGGTGGCGCTGGCCTATCAGGGCGCGAAGGTTGCCGCCCTCGATCTGGACACCCGGCAGAAGACCTTCTTCCGCTATTGCGAAAACCGCAGCGAAACGCAGCGCCGCCGCAAGGTGCAGCTGCCCGGCCCGGTGTTCGATGTCTGCCATGGCGATACGGTGGAGCAGCTGGAGGATGAGGCCGCACGCATCGGCGAGGGCATGGACTTCCTCTTGTTCGACACGCCGGGCCGGGACGATCCCTTCGCCCGCCACGTGGCCGCCAGCGCCGATACGCTGGTAACGCCGATGAACGACAGTTTCGTGGATTTCGACCTGATCGGCCAGGTCGACGCGGAAACCTTCAAGGTGCGCAAGCTCAGCTTTTATGCCGAACTGATCTGGGAAGCGCGGATCAAGCGCAGCCGGGTTCAGCTGGAGGAGCAGAAGCGCGAGATGGACTGGGTGGTGGTGCGCAACCGCACCGGCTACACCGATGCCCGCAACCAGCGCCGTATCGACGAGGCGTTGACCGAACTTTCCAAGCGTGTCGGCTTTCGTGCGGTCCAGGGCCTGTCCGAGCGCGTGGTCTATCGCGAACTGTTTCCCTCGGGTCTGACCTTGCTGGACAAGGGCCACCTGGGCGAGCTGGGCACCAGCCACCTGGTAGCCCGGCAGGAACTGCGCAACCTGGTGGCAAACCTCAAACTGCGGGTGCCCAAGCAAGGCGGCGATGCCCCAAAGCCGGCAACCACGCCGATGGTTGAGCCGGCCTGACCCGAATGGGCAAGTTCCTCATCATCATCGGCGTGGTTATCCTGGTCTATTACTGGATTTTCAAGCGCTGGCCCTGGCAACCCAGGATCTCCGCCCGCCAGCAAGCCGTGTTCAACGCGCGCAAGACACTGGGTGTCGGACAAGATGCCAACCGAAGCGACATAGTTGCCGCGCACAGGCGCCTTGTCGCCACGGTCCATCCGGACCGGGGTGGCAGCAATGCACAGGTTCACGAGGCAAATGCCGCGCGCGATCTGTTGCTGGATGAATTGCCCGACGAATTGCGATAGGGCGACGGCAAACATCGCCCAAGGAAATGAAATGAATCACGTGTTCGATCCCACGGTGCTGCGCGAGTACGATATTCGCGGGATCATCGGTGAAACGCTGGGGGCCGATGATGCCCGCGCCATCGGGCGCAGCTTCGGCACGCTGCTGCGCCGCGATCTGGGCCGTGATCCGGAAGGCCGCGATCGCGCACCAATGGTCGCCGTGGGTTATGATGGGCGGGTCAGCTCACCCATGCTCGAACACGCGCTGATCGAAGGATTGACCGGCAGCGGCTGCAATGTGCGGCGCATCGGCATGGGGGCAACGCCGATGCTGTATTACGCCGAAGCCTCAGCCGAAGAGGTAGATGGCGGCATTCAGATAACTGGCAGCCACAATCCCGCCAATTACAATGGCTTCAAGATGGTATTTCGAGGTCGACCCTTCTTCGGTGTCGATATCCAGCGCATCGGGGAACTCGCGGCCCAGGGCGATTGGATCAACGGGTCCGGCAGCGTTGAACGCGTCGAAATCATCGAAGAGTACGTCGAGCGCCTCCTGACTGCACTCGCTGGGGTGGACGCGTCCGCGCTGTCCGGCCTCAAGGTCGGCTGGGACGCGGGCAACGGCGCTGCCGGCCCCGCGCTTGAGCTCCTCGCCAAGCGGCTTCCGGGTGAGCATCACCTGCTGTTCACTGAAGTCGACGGTAATTTTCCCAATCATCATCCTGATCCCACTGTTGAGGCCAACCTTGCCGACCTGCGGACGCTTGTCGCCGAGAAGAACCTCGACTTTGGAGTAGCTTTCGACGGCGATGGCGACCGGATCGGCGCGATCGACGGCGAGGGCCGCGTCATTTGGGGGGATCAATTACTGATGATCTACGCCGAAGACCTCCTCGGAAGACTACCTAACGCCACGATTATCGCCGATGTGAAGGCCAGCCGCGCGCTGTTCGAGTGCGTGGAAAGGCACGGCGGCAAGCCGATCATGTGGAAGACGGGCCACTCGCTGATTAAGTCCAAAATGAAGGAAGTTTCCGCGCCGCTGGCCGGTGAAATGAGCGGCCACGTGTTTTTTGCCGACGATTATTACGGTTTCGACGACGCTCTCTATGCCGGTGTCCGCCTGATCGCGGCGTCAGCAAGGCTGGGAAAATCGGTCACGCAGCTGCGCGGCGAAATGCCCGACATGCTCAACACGCCGGAATTGCGGTTCCAGGTTGACGAGAGCCGCAAGTTCGCCGCGATTGACGAGGTAAAGGCGCGGCTGACCGGCGACGATGTGCCCCCCGGCGTCGAGGTGAACGCCACCGATGGCGTACGCGTGACCACGCCGGATGGCTGGTGGCTGCTGCGGGCATCCAACACGCAGGACGTGCTGGTGGCCCGCGCCGAAAGCGATACCGCAGAAGGGCTGGCGCGGCTCATGGGCCTTATCGACGAGCAATTGGCGCTAAGCGGCCTCGAACGCGGCGACAGCGCGGGGCATTGAAGCGCAGCTTATCCTTGTAAGACTGCCAACGCCTTGGGCGATGGGCCCGGACGGACTGTACAGATACTTTGAAAAAGTAACGTCCGCGGGGGCGCCAACAGAAAAGGGGCCCGCAAGCGCGAGCCCCTTTCCCCACTCCCTCGACGCCCTCCGGCGTGAAGGCCTGTTCTCCTGCCGATCAGGCAATCTTGCCCGAGGTGGTTTCATCGCGCGGCGTCTCGTTGCGGTCGGCGCGCATATCCGCCTCTCGAATGCGCAGGTTGTTCTGCACGTGGGTGATGCCCGAGATATCGTGCACGCAATCTTCCGCGCGACGCTTTTCCCAGCGCGTGTTCACCTTGCCGTCCAAGGTCAACTCGCCATTCTTGACAGTGACTTCCATGTCGCTGGCATCGACACCATGATCATGCGTCAGATGCTCGCAGGCGTCTTCCAGCATGCGTTCGTCGGTGCGGCTGTAGTTGTTGGGCCCACGGCCACGATGGCTTTTGCCGCGGCTGGCATGTTCGTCCTGCTGGCGACGATAATCCATTTCCCGGCGCCGTTCCGCTTCGTCGTCGCCGAACCAGCTTGCCACCTCGTCACCCGCCTTGTCGAAGAAACCGCGGTCGTGGTCGCGACGCTCGGCTGGCGCGTAGTCGCCCCGGCCATAATTCGAGCGGCTGGACGATGTCGACCGGCTCCCACCGTAGCTCTGGTCGAAGTCGCGGTTGCGTCCTCGTGCGCCGTAGCTGCCGCGCGAGCGTGTCTGCTCACGATCGTAATCCGATAGCGGATCGTATTGGCCCGAACTGCTGTGGCTTTGGTCGCTGTAGCCGCGCTCGCTCTCGAAATCGCGACCGAAGTTGCGATCCTGGCGGCCCTGGCCGTAGCGACCGGCATTGTCCATGCGCGAGCCACGGTCATCGTAGCCGTAGTCAAAGTCGTCACCATGCTGGCGCTCCGACTGCTGGTCGAATTGCTCGTATTGCTGTCCGTATTGGCGCTGGCCGTCGTCGCTATAATGGCCCTGCTGGCCCCGCGTCCGGTCTCTGTTCCGATGTGCCATGGTATTCTCTCCTGCAATTTGCCTGTTTTTCTCCGGCAGTGAAGGGGGCAGCCTCCACCGGCCGTGCCTCGCATTCGAAATGCGGGGTCTATATTGAAACAACGCGCAACCTGCTTGCTTGGCCATTCGCCTCAGCGCGACGGCAGGACATTTTGCCGCATACCAGTCACTCCGGAATAACCCGCCTTTACAAAGGTTAAGGAGTCCGCTCGTCCCGCCCGGTCATCCTGTGCCGACAGCGGAGGAGGCAATGCAGAACGCATGACGGAACCGCCGTAAAGCTCTATCGCTTCATCATCGTGACCGCCCCCGCCATCCCGCCCGAGATTACGCAATGGTTCGCCAGCCGTGACTGGCGTGTCCGGCGGCACCAGGCGGAGATGCTCAACGCCTCCGACGCGGGCAAGCACGCGATGCTGGTGGCCGATACAGGTGCAGGCAAGACGCTGGCAGGGTTCCTGCCGACGCTGGCGGCCTTCTGCCCCTCGCGCATTGGCGAGGGCGAACGACCGCCGGGCCTGCACACGCTCTATATCTCTCCGCTGAAGGCGTTGGCGCACGACGTGCAGCGCAACCTTTTCACGCCGGTGGAGGAAATGGGGCTCGACCTGCGCATCGAAACGCGCAGCGGGGATACCCCGTCAGACCGCAAGCGCCGCCAGCGCAGCAAGCCGCCCAACATTCTGCTGACCACGCCTGAAAGTCTTTCGCTGCTGTTGAGTTTCGAGGATAGCCTCACGCTGTTCGAAGGGCTTAAGCGCGTGGTGGTGGACGAGATTCACGCTTTCGCCACCCAGAAACGTGGCGATCTGCTGGCGCTGGCACTGTCCCGCCTGCAAGCCATCGCGCCCGACATGCAGCGCGCGGCGCTCTCTGCCACAGTGGCCGATCCCGAAGCGTATCGCGGCTGGATTGCACCTTGGGGCGATGTGGATTCGGTTGAACTGGTGCAAGGGGAGGCGGGCGCGGAGCCGGAGGTGGAAATCCTGCTGCCGGTCGAGGAACGCGTGCCGTGGGGCGGGCATGCCGCCACCTGGTCGATCCCCCAGCTTTACGAACGTATCCGCCAGAACAACACCACGCTGGTGTTCACCAACACGCGCTTCCTGGCCGAGTATATCTTCCAGCACCTGTGGGATGCGAACGAGGAGAACCTGCCCATCGGCATCCACCATGGCTCGCTCTCGAAAGAGGCGCGGCGCAAGGTGGAAGGGGCGATGGCGCGCGGTGAGTTGCGCGCGCTGGTGTGCACTGCCAGCCTCGATCTGGGTGTCGACTGGGGCGATATCGACATGGTGGTGCAGATGGGCGCGCCCAAGGGCTCGTCCCGGCTGTTGCAGCGGATAGGCCGCGCCAACCACCGGCTGGACCAGCCCAGCCGCGCGTTACTGGTGCCGGGCAACCGCTTCGAATTCCTCGAGGCGACAGCGGCGATGCAGGCGGTGGACGAGGGGCAGCGCGATGGCGAGGACTTTCGCCCCGGCGGCCTCGATGTGCTGGCCCAGCACGTGATGGCCTGCGCCTGCGCCGCGCCGTTTCGCGAGGATGCGCTGCTTTCCGAAATCCGCTCCTGCTGGCCATATTCCATGATCGATGCGGAACAGTTTTCCCGCGTGCTCGAATTCGTGGCGACCGGCGGATACGCGCTGAAGGCCTACGACAAGTTCAAGCGGATCACGCGCGACAAGGAGGGCGTCTGGCGACTCACCCATCCAGAGCAGGCGCAGCGCCACCGCATGAACGCCGGCATCATCGTGGACTCCGAGATGCTGGAGGTGCGCTTTCGCAACGGGCGCTCGCTTGGCAAGGTCGAGGAACGTTTCGCCGCCTCCCTGCGCCCCGGAGACACGTTCCAGTTTGCGGGCGTGAATGTGGAGGTGGAGCAGCTCAAGGACATGGAGCTGATCGTGCGTGCCAGTTCCAAGGCGGCGATGATCCCAAGCTATGGCGGCCTGCGCCTGCCGCTCACCACCCACCTGGCGGATCGGGTGCGCGCGTTACTGGTCGATCGCGCGGGCTGGGCGCGCTTCCCCGACGATGTGCGTGAATGGCTCGAGGTGCAGGATTGGCGCAGTCACCTGCCGGGGCCGGACAATCTGCTGGTGGAAAGCTTCCCCCACGCCAAGCGGCACTACACCGTTTATTACACTTTCGTTGGCTGGAACGCGAACCAGTCGCTGGGCATGCTCATCACCAAGCGGATGGAGGACATGGGGCTGATGCCGGGCGGCTTCGTGGCGAATGATTACTCGCTGGCGGTGTGGGGCCTGAAGCCGGTGGAGGATCCGCGCCCGCTGCTATCGCCCGATATCCTGACCGAGGAATTCATCGACTGGGTGCAGGATTCGCATTTGCTGCGCCGCGCCTTCCGCGAGGTGGCAGTGATCGGCGGGCTGGTGGAGCGCCAGCATCCGGGCAAGCGCAAGACCGGGCGGCAAGTCACCTTCAGCACGGACCTCATCTACGACGTGTTGCGCAAATACGAGCCCGACCATGTGCTGATCGAGGCGGCGTGGGCCGATGCCCGCACTCGCATGACCGATATCGGGCGTCTGGGCGATCTGCTGGACAGTGCAGCGGAACGGCTGGACCACGTGACGCTCGACCGGGTCAGCCCCCTGGCTGTGCCGGTGATGGTGATGATCGGACGCGAATCCGTGCCGCAGGGCGCGCAGGACGACGAGCTCTTGCTGGAAGCGGAGACGCTGGCGGGCGCGGCGATGCGGGTGGATGGAATGCCGGAAGGGCTGGGGGAAGCCTAGCCACGTGCTGTCCGCTTCTCAGGCATTGAGCATTGCATTGGCTCCCCCAGCGGCGGCGGAACTTCGATATTCGGGGGAAGAAGCAGACTCAGGCCAAGGCGGTAGCTGGGCGTTTCGCTCCCGAATTGCCGATGATTGGCGAGACCGCCGAAGCAGAATTTCGTGACACCCGCCGACATTACGATGTTGATGGCTTTTGCGGAGAGGCCGTAGCTGGCGTCGGCATCCGGTATGAAAACGATCTGAGGTTCAATCTCTTCATAGAGTCCCCTGATTGCGAGTTGTCGTAACTCGACGAGCGTGACGGCCTCTCCATTCCATTCGATCGCCCCACTTCGCTGAGGCGCGAGCAGATGGGTATTCCGGGCTGATGCCGAGTGTTCGATCTCATTGAAATCGAGGAGCGAGCTTTCCAACGGACCGCGAACAGGCATGTCCACCAACCGGACGTGGGTCGTTGGCGGGATGGTCGCAAGTTCAATGATGCCGAACGCCAGGAACGTGACGAATGCGATTACCGAATAGTCGGCTTTCGATATCAGCCCAGGCGGCTGCCAGACTTCTCGCCGCCGCCTACTCCGCATCGAATTCGCGATACCTCTCGTTCCCCACGAAAGCGAACTTGTCGAGTTTCGCGTCCGCCACCGCATTGATGACGTTGACGCTGTCCTCATAGCTCGCGCTGGCTTCGGGTTCGAAGCGGATCAACGGCATTTCCGACTGGGCACCTGCGCTGGCGAGCCGGGCCTCGAGTTGTGCCTGCGAGACGTTTTCGCCATTCCAGAGCACGCCACCGTTCTGCTGCACGACGAGCGCGACGCTTTCGTAGTCGCTGGCAAGGCCCTTGGGTGGCCCCGGCAGATCGACGTCCAGCCTGTGCGCGGCGATGGGGATGGAAAGGATCAGCATGACCAGCAGGACAAGCAGCACGTCTATCAGCGGCGTTATGTTCAGCGCACTCATCGGCTGGGGCATGGTGTTGAAGCTGCGGTCGAGCATCCGGGAGCGAATGGCCATGTTATCCTCCTTGCATGAGACAGCATAACATCACACCACCTTTCTCATGTCAAACAGGCATTTGGCAGTCGCCGAGGTGATGCCGGCACCAGACACAAAAAAGGGGCGGATCGCTCCGCCCCTCATCTGTCTCGAATTGCCAGGCGTGGCGCGAACTATTCGCCCTTGCCAAAGCTCCGGTATTTTTCATTCCCGACGAAGCCGAACTTCGTCACGCCGCTGGCCTTGATGATGTTGAGCACCTTGGCCGAGAGGTCGTAGCCGGCATTTGCTTCCGGCTCGAACTGCAGTTCCGGTTCCACCGCGAAGGCGAGGGATTGCTGGAGGTTGCCCACCAGTTCACCCTGGCTGATCGGCTCTGCATTCCAGAGTATCTGCCCCGCAGGCGTCAACACGATCTTGTTCTTGATCGGATCGACATCCGGAGTATCCGGATTGTTGGTCGGCGAGGGAAGATCGATATTGATCGCGTGCGTCGCGACCGGAATGGTGATGATGAACATGATGAGAAGCACGAGCAGGACGTCGATCAACGGCGTCATGTTCATGTCCATCATCGGTTCGCCATCATCGCTTCCGCCTGACATTGACATGGGTTCTTACTCCTTGAAACGCTCAACCCGCGTCGATCAACCGTTGGGATCGACGGGGTTGGAAATGAATCCGATGGTCGGATAGCCGGCCGCCTGGACGTTGAAGATCGTGCCAGCAACGCAGCGCCACGGCGCGTTGACATCGCCACGGATATGCACCTGCGGGATCAGTTCCGGATCGGCCATGATCGCCTCCGGCCCACCGGCGCGCTGAACGATTGCATCGAGGCGCTCGAATGCACGGTCATACAACTCGCCGGAATCCACCAGCGTGGTGTTGTTCAGGAATATCCGGCATTCTCCGTCGCGGGTCGCGCCTTCGAATGCGGTGTTGATCGTGCTCGGTGTGCGACCAGCGGAATCGGTCGTGGTTACCGTGATCAGCAGGTTCTCAACCTTGTCGTCGGACTCGATCGATTCAAAAATCGGGATCTCGAGCTCTTCGACAGTCTGGATGGCTACAGGAACTGCGATCAGGAAGATGATCAGCAGCACCAGCATGACATCCACCAGCGGCGTGGTGTTGATGTCTGACATCGGCGTTTCGCCGGCGCCATCTCCCATCGCTATGGCCATGTCTCTTGTCCTATCTCAGGTTACGTAATCTGGTGGCGGGCGCCCGCATGCGTAAGCGCCCGCCAATCGGTATGTGCCTAACGCCTACCTCTTCGGAGCGTTCGGTGCGTTGGGTGCAGTCGAGGTGCTCGTCGCGCCCATCTTGGTGGTAGCGGGCTTGGCCGTCGTCGCAGTCGACTTGGCCGGAGCCATCGCAGGCTTCACCGCACCGTTCGAGGTGATGTTGGCCTGCAGATCGGTCGAGAAGCCGGACAGCATCGCCGAGATCTTGCGGTTGCGCGCCATCAGGTAGTTGTAGGCGAACACCGCAGGCACAGCGACGATCAGGCCGATGGCGGTCATGATCAGTGCTTCACCAACCGGGCCGGCGACCTTGTCGATCGAAGCCGAACCGGAGATGCCGATGTTGATCAGCGCGCGGTAAATACCGATCACGGTGCCGAGCAGACCGACGAAAGGAGCGGTAGCACCCACCGTGGCGAGGAACGGCAGGCCGCCGTTCAGGCGCGCCATGATGGAGCTTTCCGAACGTTGCAGCGTACCGTGCAACCAGTCGTGCAATTCGAGGTTATCGTCCATCTTGGCGGATTCGTCGCCGGCACGGATGCCGTCGTCGACGAGCTGACGCCAGGCGCTGTTCTTGTCGAACTTGGCGGCGCCTTCCTTCAGCGTACCGGCACGCCAGAAAGCGGCACGATTGGAGCGGTATTCCTTCATCACCTTGTTCTGTTCGAAAATCTTCGTGAACAGGATGTAGAAGGAACCGACCGACATGATGATCATGATGGCAAGGATGGTCCAGGCGACCGGGCCGCCTTCTTCCATGGCTTTGATGAAGCCAAATTCGTTGACGGGAGCTTCACCACCCGTGGCTGCAAAAATCTCGATTAGCATGCGATTAAGTCCTCTTCCTAGAGAAAATCTGTTCGATCAGTTGATCCGGTAAACGATGTTGGTTGACCAGCTCCCGGAGGTCGGGTTGCCGGCGGCATCCAGTGCGGGCTCGAAACGCGCGTAACGCTCCATGTCGTCACAAGCAGCCTGGTCCAGGATCGGATCGGCCGACCGGGTGACCCGGCAGGATGATACGCGACCGTTCGAACCAACAGTTACTGCAACACCCACGGTACCCTCGATTTCACGACGCAGGGCGCGTGAGGGGTAGTTCTCGATGATCCGGCGCTGCCAGCGTTCCTGCCCGTCAGGACGAGCCGGACGTGCCTGCGAAGGCGGCGGCGGCGCTGGTGGCGGTGCCGGCGGTGCGGCAGGAGCCGGTGGCGGAATCCGGAGCGCCGGGGGTGCCGGCGGCGGAATGTTCGCCTGTGTCCGAATTGGTGGTGGAGCTACGCTCACGTTAATCGGCGGCGGCGGCGCTACCGGCGGCGGCGGTGCAACTTCCTGCTCCGGCGGCGGGGGCGGTGGTTCCTCCTCCGGCTCCGGTTCAGGCTCCTCAATATCCACGGTGGTAACCCGCTCTGCGATTTCCTTCACCGCCGAAATGGCGAGTCCGGAAATGAGCAGGTAGCCCACGGCCACGTGGATGAGGGCAACGATGACAATCGAGATTACTCGACTGCCGCTCATCTCTTGGTCAGCGTAAGCCATCCAGTCCCTTCACTCCGTTTATCATCCAGCCGGACCCGAAATCCGGCTCTCCTAAGGACAATCCAGGTAACGCCCAGACGATCCAGCATAAAATATTTGCCTACCGGATGATACCTTCGTGACATCGATTCGGCACAAGTCTTATTGTGCCAAAAACATCACAACGATAAATATTCTGCTCTCCCGGACAGACTTGGGCGGCTCTTAACGGGCTGGAAGGGATGGGGCAAACCCTTTGTTGATTAAGTCGCGATTCAGCACGGAAAAGCCGAGGAACGCGAACAACCGGACCCCAATAGCGATATTGCGCATTGTCCGAAGGGATACCCGCGAGCATAAGGAATGCCATGTCGAACCGCTCTTTCCCCCCGAACCTGCGCGCTGCACTGGGCGCATCGCTGGCGCTTGCACTTGCGGCCTGCGCCAGCACGGGCACAGCCCTGTCGCAGGATGTCCCCGCAGCAGAATTGCCCCCCGCACAGGCACCAACCTATGCCGACCTTGTCACCATGGCCATGGCCGCTGATACCGTTGCCATCGTCGCGGTGGAGGACCAGATCGCGTTCCCCGAGGAGCGCGCCCCCGACGTGCCACCCTCGCACATTCGCCTCTATCTAGAAACGCTTACCCAGAGCCTGCTGTCCGGGCCGCAGGCCGTCGGCGCGCAGCTGGCTTTCGTTGTCGACCAGCGCCGCGAACCCGATGGCGATGCTCCTGATCTGGAAGATCGCCGGTTCCTGGTCTTCGGCGATCTGTCGCAAAGCCAGCCGGGCGCGTTGCAGCTCTTGTCGTCCGATTCGATGCTGCCCGCCGGCCCGCAGCTGGAGGCGCGCGTTCGCCGCGTGCTGACCCAGCTTGCCGCCGCCGATGTGCCACCCGCCGTTACCGGCCTGCGCGACGTTATTTCGGTGCCGGGAAACCTGGTCGGCGAATCGGAAACGCAGATGTTCGTCGAAACCGATACCGGTGCCCCGGTTTCGCTAACGGTGATTCGCCGCCCCGGAATGACGCCGCAGTGGGGCGTGTCGCTGGGCGAACTGGTGGACGCCTCGGCCCAGCCGCCAGAGCGTGATACGCTTACCTGGTATCGCCTCGCCTGCTTCCTGCCCCGCGAATTGCCGGAAGATTCCTTCCTCCAGCGTGATCGCGCTTCGCAGGATCAGGCGCGGGCGGACTATGCCTATATCCTGTCCGAACTCGGCACCTGCGAGCGACGCTTTACCTGAGTCCCCGATCTTTCGCGGCATTACTGCTCTGGCCAAGAGGCGCGGCCTTGCCTAACGCCTGCGCCCCAGAAAACAGGTCAAAAGACAGACGGGGATTTCGATGGCAGAGAATTTGCGAATCGCACTGGCGGGTCTGGGTACGGTGGGCGCGGGCGTGCTGCGCCTGCTGGCCGAGAATGGAGAGCTGATTGCGGGCCGCGCCGGGCGCGCCATCGAAGTGGTGGCGGTTTCCGCCCGCGACCGCGGCAAGGATCGCGGCGTCGACCTGTCTGCCTACGCCTGGGAAGATGACATGACAGTGCTTGCCGCCCGCGACGATGTCGACGTGGTGGTGGAACTGGTCGGCGGCTCGGATGGCCCGGCCCTGGCGCTGGCGCGCGAGGCGCTGGGTGGCGGCAAGGGCCTGGTCACCGCGAACAAGGCGATGGTGGCGCATCACGGGCTGGAACTGGCGCGGCTGGCGGAAGGCCATGATGCGCCGTTGCGGTACGAGGCGGCGGTGGCCGGCGGAATCCCGGTCATCAAGGGATTGGCCGAGGGCGCGGCTGCCAATCGCATCGAGCGAATTTACGGCATTCTCAACGGCACCTGCAACTACATCCTTTCCGAAATGGAGACGACAGGTCGCGACTTTTCCGACGTTCTCGCCGATGCGCAGGCGCTGGGCTATGCCGAGGCCGATCCGACCTTCGATATCGAGGGCGTGGACGCGGCGCACAAGCTCTCCATCCTCGCCAGCGTTGCCTATGGCACCCAGCTGGATTTCGCGGCGGTGGATACGTCCGGCATCAGCCGCATTCGCGCCGCCGATATCGCCCAGGCCCGTGCGCTGGGCTATGTTATCCGCCTGATCGGCCTGTCCGATTGCATCGACAAGGATGGCACGCGGCACCTCTTCCAGCGCGTTGCACCCTATCTGGTGCCCGTGCGCCATCCGCTTGCGGCGGTGGACGGGCCGACCAACGCCGTGGTGGCTGAGGGCAATCATGTCGGTCGCCTGCTGTTCCAGGGCGCGGGCGCGGGCGATGGCCCCACCGCCAGCGCCGTCGTGGCAGACCTGATCGACATTGCCCGCGGCAATCGCATGGCGCCGTTCTCGCAGCCGGTGGATTCGCTGCAGGCCAGCACCCCTGCCGACCCGGGTGACCGCCGCAACCGCGCTTACGTCCGCTTCACCGTGGCAGACCGGCCCGGCGTGCTGGCCGAGATTACCGCCGCCATGCGCGATGCGGGTGTTTCGATCGAAAGCATGATCCAGCACGGCCAGCCCGACGACAGCGGCGAGGAGCCCGTGCTGGTTGCCATCGTCACCCACGAAGGCCCCGAACGCGGCGTCGCCGAGGCGCTGGCGCTGCTGGAAGGATCGGCCAGCCTTGTGGAAGAGCCGCTGGTCATGCGCCTGATCGGCTAGTCATCTTCCGACAGGTCTATCGGCACGCGTTCGCCGGTCAGCTCGGTGGCTTCCCTCTCGATTTCGATGGCGCTCACCGCGGCAGCTTCCTCTTCGCTGAGGGGTTCGGGAAAGGCGGTGGTGTCGATCATCGGCGGATAGGGCGGGACGTAGCCCATGCGGATGCAACTGGGCGGCCCAAGGCCGTAAACCCAGCACGGCGGATCGGTAAGGCCGGGAACGTGCCGGCGGTCCGACTGCACCGGGCGCGGCAGGGGCGACATGTAGCGTTCGGCATCGGGCAATTCGCGGCAAACCACGATTGCACCGTCCTCGCGGATATCTTCCTCGCACAGTTCCGGCTCCAGCAAGGGGACAGGGTCTCGATCCGCCCCGGATTCGCTGGGAAAATCGGCGGGGCCGTAAACATCCTGCGCGCTGGCCTGGATCGCCGGCGCGACTATTGCGAGCAACGGCGCGAAAAACACGGCTGACCGGCTCGACATTCCCACCCCCTCGACCTAAGCGCCTTTGCACGAAGCCCCGGCCAGATTCAGATGGGAGCCTGAATTACCAATGAACTCCGATAAATCCGCAGACAGCGTCCTCGATCGCGTCCTCGTCATGGAAATGGTGCGCGTCACCGAAGCGGCAGCCGTTGCCGCCGCCAGCCTCGTGGGGCGCGGCGATGAAAAGGCCGCCGATGCCGCCGCCGTCGAGGCGATGCGCAAATGTTTCGACACGCTCGAAATCGATGGCACGGTGGTAATCGGCGAGGGCGAGCGCGACGAAGCGCCCATGCTCTATATCGGTGAAAAGGTCGGCGGCGCGCCGGGCCGGGGCCCGAAGATCGACATCGCGCTCGATCCGCTGGAAGGCACCACCATCACCGCCAAGGCTGGCCCCAACGCGCTGGCCGTGCTGGCCGCTGCCGAGAAAGGCTGCCTGCTGAACGCGCCCGATGTCTACATGGACAAGATCGCGGTTGGTCCCGGCTATCCCGAGGACGTGATCAGCCTGGAAAAGAGCGTGACCGAGAACGTCGAGGCCGTGGCCGCGGCGAAGGGTGTCGAGCCCAGGGATATCATCGTGTGCGTGCTGGATCGTCCGCGCCATGCCGAACTGATTTCCGAACTTCGCGGCATCGGCTGCGGCGTGGTGCTGATCGGCGATGGCGACGTGGCCGGCGTGATCGCCACCACGGATCAGGACACCACCATCGACATCTACATGGGCTCAGGCGGCGCGCCCGAGGGCGTGCTGGCGGCTGCCGCGCTGCGCTGCGTGGGCGGCCAGTTCAACGGCCGCCTGCTGTTCCGCAACGATGACGAGCGCAAGCGCGCCGCCAAGTGGGGCATCGAGGATCTCGACCGCATCTACAAGCTGCACGACCTTGCCAAGGGCGACTGCATCTTCGCCGCCACCGGCGTGACCGACGGATCGCTGCTGGACGGCGTGAAGCGCATCCGCCGGCCCAACGGCGAACGCATCATGACCACCGAAAGCGTGGTGATGCGCGCCAGTTCCGGCACCGTGCGCTGGGTGAAGGGCGAGCATCGGATCGACTAGTGGCAACGCCGGACCGCCCTGAACTGCCGCATGCAGTCAGGCGGATGGCGGAGAGGCTGGGTGCTCGCCAGCTTCCCGGCGGTCAGACGCGCTTTCGCCAGGCGGGAGAATTGCGCAATATCGGCAGCAGCAAGTGGATGCGGTTCACAGCCACGCAATCGATCGACATTGCGACATGCAATTTCGATTGGCGCGCGCGCACAGGCCCCCTCGGCGTGTTGCGAATACGCGATGCGCTGATGGACGGGCAGCCGACAGGCGCGGTTACAGCTTTGGGATTGGTCCCGCTGGCGCGCGCCAAGGTGTCGCCCGAACTGATAAAGGGCCAACTGATGCGCTATCTGGCGGAACTCCCCTGGTCACCCGACAGCCTGCTTTCCAACGCGGCGCTCGAATGGGAGGTGGTCGATGAGCAGCACCTTCGCGTCTCGGCGTCGGTCGGCCCGGTCTCGGGAGAAATTGCCGTCACCCTCGATAACGATGGCCTCCCTTCCAGCATCGCTGGCACAAGGCCGGCGAGAGAAGGCGGAGGGTTCATCGAGCGCGAATGGCACGGCGTCTTTTCCGACTGGCGCGAAAGCGATGGACGCACGATTCCCTTTTCCGGGCGAGTATGGTGGATCGTGGATGGGAAGCCGGAGGATGTCTGGCGTGGCAAGGTCGCAAGCTGGCAGGCGCCGCCCTCGTAGATCGGGCCGGGGTCGGAAAACCCCCTCCCCCTCTGTTGCAATTCGATGACGCTGGGCTAGGGCGAAACCTTCCGCGCCACCAAAGGGATTCGCATCCATGAAAATCATGTCCGGCAATTCCAATCTGCCGCTCGCCCGTGCCATTGCCGGCTATCTCGAAGTCCCGCTTACCGACGCCAGCGTTCGCCGCTTTGCCGATGAGGAAGTGTTCATCGAGATCCACGAGAACGTGCGCGGGGAGGATGTTTTCATCGTCCAGTCGACCAGTTTCCCGGCGAACGACAATCTGATGGAACTGCTGATCGGGATCGATGCGCTGCGCCGTGCCTCGGCCAAGCGGATTACCGCCGTGGTGCCCTATTTCGGCTATGCCCGGCAGGACCGGAAGCCCGGCCCGCGCACGCCGATCTCGGCCAAGCTGGTGGCGAACCTTATTACCGAAGCGGGTGCCGACCGCGTGCTGGCGGTGGACCTGCACGCAGGCCAGATCCAGGGTTTCTTCGATATCCCTACCGACAATCTCTACGCCGCGCCGACGATGGCCGCCGATATCCAGGCGCGCTACGGCGACAAGGACCTGATGGTCGTCTCCCCCGATGTGGGCGGCGTGGTGCGCGCCCGCGCGCTGGCAAAGCGGCTCGATAACGCCCCGCTCGCCATCGTCGACAAGCGGCGTGATCGCCCCGGCGAGAGCGAAGTGATGAACATCATCGGTGACGTGCAGGGCCGCGCTTGCGTGCTGATCGACGATATTGTCGATTCGGGCGGCACGCTGTGCAACGCCGCGCAGGCGCTGCTGGATCAGGGCGCGAAAAGCGTCGCTGCCTATATCACCCACGGCGTGTTGTCGGGCGGCGCGGTTGCGCGCATCAACAAGTCCGCGCTGAAGGAACTGGTGATCTCCGATTCCATCCAGCCGACCGATGCTGCCAAGGATTCAGACAGCATCCGCATCCTGCCCATCGCGCCCTTGCTGGGCGAGGCGATCCGCCGCATCGCCGACGAAAGCAGCGTCTCCAGCCTGTTCGACTGACATGAACCTCGACGCCGAAATCGCCCTTGCCCACCGCCTTGCCGACGTGGCGCGGGAGGAAATTCGCCCGCTGTTCCGTTCCGGTGTCGAGAGCGAAGCCAAGGACGATGCCTCGCCCGTCACCGTGGCCGATCGCAACGCCGAAGAGGCGATGCGCAAGCTGATCGAGGCGGAGTTTTCCGGCGACGGTATCCACGGCGAGGAATTCGGCGTGAAGGACGGCATATCGGGGCGGCAATGGGTGCTCGACCCTATCGACGGCACCACCGCCTTCCTCGCCGGTCGCCCGATCTTCGGCACGCTGATCGCGCTGCTGGTGGAAGGATTCCCGGTGCTGGGCATGATCGACCAGCCGATCGCGTCCGAACGCTGGCTGGGCGTGGCGGGAGAGCCGACCACCTTCAACGGCAAACGCGTGGAAACCCGCCGCTGCCGCGAACTGTCCGCCGCCAGCCTCGCCACCACCGGCCCGCATTATCTCAGCCAGTCGGAAGGCGACGTGTTCATGGCGCTGGCCGCCAAGACCGATCACCGGCGCATGGTGATGGGCGGCGATTGCTACAACTACGCCTGCCTCGCCTCCGGCCATCTCGACATCGTGTGCGAAGCGGGCCTGAAGCTGCACGACTACGCCGCGCTTGTGCCCGTGGTGGAAGGCGCAGGCGGCATGATGTGCGACTGGGCGGGCGAGCCTTTGCACGCAGGGTCCGACGGCACCGTGCTGGCACTGGGCGATCCCGCGCGGCTGGAAGATGTGCTGGAGGCGATGGGCGGCCAGTAGGCTGGTTGCCATCGCGGCTCGTGACGAAAAAGTAAGCAAATCATGCGATTGCGTGCCTCGTTCGGTTTTGAGCGGGGTTTCGTGATGCGCATTGGCGGGATATTCGGGCTGCTGCTGGCGGCGATGTCGCTGGCGGGGTGTGGTGCGGCGGATGACGTTCCCGATTTCCGCTATCGCCTGACGGTGGAGGTCGAAACGTCCGAGGGTTTGCGAACCGGCTCCAGCGTGATCGAGGTGCAGCAATCGCTTGGACGGTCGGCCATGAATCCCGCTGGCCAGAGGATATCGCGTCGCATTCGGGGTGAGGCCGTGGCGGTTGAGCTGCCTTTGGGACAGACTCTCTTCGCCCTGCTTCGATCGGAGAATGATAACGACTGGGTCAGCTAGCGTGATGCAGTTGCTTGCTCCGAAACGGAGGGGTGAACCTTGGGCAAAGCAGTTCGACAATATGCTGGCGCTTGAGGGCGAGCGCGTCGTGCCGCGCATGTGGCCGGCGGTTGGGCATTTGCCAAGGCGCTCTGCCTATCCAATGCTGGTGACCTGCGTGGAGGGGTCGATCCGGACGATTTCGCCGCCAGCTTTGGCGAAGGCGTAAGCCTGAAGCGCATCACCGTGCAGATTACCGATGATCCGGTGACGACGGGCATCGAGGAGCGGTTGGGGTGGTTGGGTGACCTGAAACAATATCGCACTGATCCAGACAACCCGATCACTAACACGCTGCCACCCGAAATTGGCAAGTCTGAAGAGCAAATAGAATGAACTGTGAAGTTCCCGTCTCTTTGTTGGCACTCGATTCCTAGAAGAGATAAACCGTAAACAACGACCGATCGACAGGCGAGGCCCCTTCCGGAGGTTCTGCGCAGCCCGCCTCGCATGACTTCATCAACGAACTTGCATTTACCCACAGAATCGCTAATTGCGCCCCCTTCACCGACACGTGATTCATCGCCGGTCTGGCCGTAAGGGCTGCCAGGGCTGGTTGGACGTGTCTCTGCAAAGGAGATGAAAATGCCCAAGCTGAAGACCAAGAGCGGCGTGAAAAAACGCTTCAAGCTCACTGCCACAGGCAAGGTCAAGCATGGTGTCGCCGGTAAGCGCCACCGCCTGATCAGCCATAATGCGAAGTATATCCGCCAGCAGCGCGGCACCAAAGTCTTGTCGAAGGCCGATTGGTCTGCCGTCAAGAAATGGGCCCCATACGGCCTGAGTTGAGCCGCAGCTAAGGAGATAAAGATATGCCTCGCATCAAACGCGGCGTCACCACGCGCCAGAAGCACAAGCGGTTACTCGATCAGGCCAAGGGCTATCGCGGTCGTCGCAAGAATACCATTCGCGTCGCTCGTCAGGCCGTCGAAAAGGCCGGCCAGTACGCCTATCGCGACCGCAAGGTTAAGAAGCGCAACTTCCGCGCCCTGTGGATCCAGCGTATCAACGCTGCGGTTCGCCCCGAAGGTCTTACCTATTCGCAGTTCATGCACGGCGTTAAGCTCGCCGGTATCGAACTGGACCGGAAAGTGATGGCCGACCTGGCGATGAACGAAGGCGAAGCTTTCGGCCTCATCATCAAGCAGGCCAAGGAAGCGCTTCCCGCTTCCTGACAATTATCGGTTTTGCCGATTAAGAAGGGCGCGGATGGTCTGTTCCATCCGCGCCCTTTTCTTTGCGGGCTTGCGCCAACCAGGACTGACTTGTTCGCGTTTCGCATACCGCTGCGCCGGGCTTCCCCAAGGAAACTCCACCTCCGCGAGATAACGGCCCTTCCCGGGAGTGCGTGAGGGTTCGTCACCTGTCCGGCAAAACCGATCACCTCGCCAGCACGCAATCCTGCGAAAGCGCAAAGAGGCATTGTGCGACCATGCCAAGAGCCTTTTTGCCTGTGATGGAGGGACAATTTGCAACAATTTCTGTAATTTGTTTGCGTAATGCCGTAAAATCCGGTCTTTATCCGACTTGTACTGTCGAATATGAATCTGTTGGGGGCCGAAGATTTCAAGCGATCGCAATTCCGACAGTAAGGTCAGTGTGACGGCTTATGAGTTGTCACCCGCAGTGCAGCCTTACTTCAGTTCGCTTTATCATTTTCATGTGGAGGCGCCGGGTTCGTCGGTAGTCCGGGATTGTCACTATCCCGACTGGGCGGGTCTCCATATTCTCGCACAGGGCGATCCGCAGCTCGTTTCGAAGGCTGGGACCCCGGTGCAGGAAAGCGCAGTCCTTTCTGCCAATGGCCCCACCAGCCGGGCGCTCAATGTGCAGTTTCGAACGTCGCGATCCTGGAGCATCGGACTGAACCCGGTGGGTTGGGCGCGGTTCGCGAAAGGCCCGGCGAGCGAGATCGCCAACCGTATCGTGGATGCATCGGACCACCCCGCCTTCGAGGCCTTTGCGCCCATCCTGGATATCGTTCGCGCCGCCCCAGACGATGGCGAGGCAACTGCCCGGCGAATTGATAGCTTCCTGTGCGATGCCCGCCCGCCGCGCAGTCCTCATGAAGAGAAGGTCATCGCCGTGCACGAGGCGCTGCGCGACCCGGCCGTGGGAGATGTGGAAGTTCTTGCGGAACGTGTCGGCTTCAGCCGCCGTACGCTGGAGCGATTGTCTTCGCGCTTTTTCGGCTTTCCGCCAAAGACCATGCTGCGCCGACAGCGGTTCCTGCGAAGCCTTGCCAAGTTCACTGTCAAACCGGGGCGCAGCTGGAGCGCGTCGCTCGATGGTCACTATGTCGACCAGGCGCATTTTGTTCGCGAGTTCCGCGCGTTCATGGGAATGACGCCCAGCGAATACGCGCAAATGCCACATCCCGTTCTCGAGACTATTTTTACCAGAAGACTCACCGAACAGGGCGCCCACTGAAAGCGCGCGGTCCGGTTGCAGAGAATTAGGGCTTGGGCGCGGGCGGCATGGCGGCTAACAGGCGCGGCCTGTCCGTGAAACAAATCGAAGTACCCCTAGACAACCCATGTCCGACCACGATCAAACCGGCCAAGAGGCCCAGTCACGCATTGCCGCTGCAGAGGATCTGAACGCGCTGGAATCACTGCGCGTCGAATATCTCGGCAAGCAGGGCAGCATCTCCGGCCTGCTCAAGACGCTCGGCAAGATGACCCCGGAAGAGCGGCAGGAGAAGGCTCCGGCTATCCAGGCGCTGCGCCAGTCGGTGGCCGACGCCATCACCGCGCGCAAGGCGGAGCTGGAAACGGCGGAACTGGAAGCGCGGCTTGCTACCGAAACGGTGGACCTTACCCTGCCTGCACCCCAGGCCCCGAAGGGCAGCGTGCATCCGGTAAGCCAGGTGATGGACGAGCTGGCGGAAATCTTCGCCGATCTCGGCTTCGC
Organism: uncultured Alphaproteobacteria bacterium; assembly: GCA_963783265.1. Lineage (GTDB taxonomy): Bacteria > Pseudomonadota > Alphaproteobacteria > Sphingomonadales > Sphingomonadaceae > Alteraurantiacibacter. The sequence goes on from CAWAMU010000018.1 coordinate 522,999, forward strand.
CGTCGCCACGGGTCCTGAGATCGAGGACGACTGGTACAATTTCACCGCGCTCAACATGCCCGAAAGCCATCCGGCGCGCGCGATGCACGATACGTTCTATTTCCCCGATACCGCTCCAAAGGGCGGCAAGATGCTGCTGCGCACCCACACCATCGCCGGTACAGGTGCGCACGATGCTGGCAGAAGGCGCGCCGCTGCGCATCATTGCTCCGGGCCGCGTGTATCGCAGCGACAGCGATGCGACACACACGCCGATGTTCCACCAGATCGAAGGACTGGTTATCGACAAGGGCATCCACCTCGGCCACTTGAAATGGACGCTGGAGACCTTTCTCAAGGCGTTTTTCGAAACCGAGGAAATCGTTCTGCGCCTGCGCCCCAGCTACTTTCCATTCACCGAACCCAGCGTGGAAGTGGACGTCGGTTTCGCCATCGAGAACGGCAAACGCATCCTCGGCGGTAGCGGCGATGCGCCGGGCCATGGCTGGATGGAACTGCTCGGCAGCGGCATGGTCAATCGCCGCGTGATCGAGATGTCCGGCCTCGACCCCGACGAATGGCAGGGCTTTGCCTTCGGTGTCGGTGTCGATCGGCTTGCCATGCTCAAATACGGGATGGACGATCTGCGCGCCTTCTTCGACGGCGATACGCGCTGGCTTGGCCATTATGGCTTCAGCCCCTTCGACACGCCGACCCTTTCAGCCGGTGTAGGAGCGCGCTCATGAAGTTCTCGCTCGAATGGCTGACCTATTTCCTCGAAACCGACGCCAGCACCGCTGAAATTGCCGCCAAACTGAATGCCATCGGCATCGAGGTGGAAGATATCGAAGATCCGGCAGACAAGCTGGACGGTTTCCGTGTCGCCGAGGTCCTGACCGCCAAGCCGCATCCCGATGCCGACCGTTTGCAGGTGCTTTCGGTTACCACGGGGGAAGGCGATCCGCTGCAAGTCGTCTGCGGCGCGCCCAATGCGCGAGCCGGGATGAAGGGCGTGCTTGGCCTTCCCGGAGCCGAGGTGCCCGCCAATGGCATGAAGCTGCGCAAGTCCGAGATCCGCGGTGTCGAATCGAACGGCATGATGTGCTCCGTGCGCGAGCTGGAGCTGGGTGAGGAGCATGACGGGATCATAGAGCTTCCCGCCGATGCGCCTGTAGGCCAGCCTTTTGCCGATTATCACGGCGCCTCGCCCGTCTTCGACGTGGCAATTACGCCCAACCGCCCCGATTGCATGGGCGTCTACGGCATCGCCCGCGATCTCGCGGCGGCTGGCATGGGAACGCTCAAGCCGTTGCGCGAGCACGACATTGCCGCCAGCTTCCCTTGTCCGGTGGAAGTACGCACCGATGATCCGGAAGGGTGCCCCGCTTTCTATGGCCGCGTCATCAAGGGCGTGACCAATGGGAAAAGTCCCGAATGGATGCAGAAGCGCCTGATGGCGGCAGGTCAGCGCCCGATCAGCGCGCTGGTGGATATCACCAATTACATGATGCTCGCTTTTGGCCGTCCGGCGCATGTTTACGACCTGAATAAGCTTTCCGGACCGGTGGTCGCTCGCCGTGCGCAGGATGGCGAGCAGGTGCTGGCGTTGAACGAGAAGACCTACACGCTCGATTCCAGCATGACCGTGATTGCCGATGACAACGGCGTGCACGACATAGCCGGCATCATGGGGGGCGAACACTCCTCCGTGCAGCCGGAAACTACCGATGTGCTGCTGGAAATCGCCTATTTCGATCCCGAGGCCATCGGCGTAACGGGCCGCAAGCTGGGCCTTGCCACCGATGCCCGGACCCGGTTCGAGCGCGGCGTCGATCCCGCATGGCTGGACGAGGGATTGGAAAGCCTCACCAGCCTGATCCAGCGCTTCTGCGGCGGCGAGGCATCGGAAATCGTCCGCGCCGGTACGCCGCCGACCGAGCCGAAAATTATCTCTTTCGATCCCGCTCTCACAGCACGTCTTGGCGGTGTCGACGTGCCCGAAGCCGAGCAGAAACGCATCCTCGAGGCGCTCGAATTTGGGGTTGCGCCTGACTGGCAGGTCACTTGCCCTCCCCGCCGCCACGATATTGAAGGGGCTGCGGATATCGTCGAAGAAGTCGTGCGCATCCATGGCCTCGATAAAGTGGAGAGCGTGGCGCTGCCGCGCATGGATGGCGTTGCGCGTCCTACCGCAACGCCGATGCAGGCGCTCGAACGCCGCCTGCGCCGTGCGGCTGCTGCGCGCGGGCTGAACGAGGCGGTGACATGGTCCTTCCTGCCCATGACCCAGGCCGAACATTTTTCCGATGGCGGAGCGCTGTGGGTGCTGGACAACCCGATCAGCGAAGACATGAAGGCGATGCGCCCCTCGCTCCTCCCCGGCCTGCTGAGTGCTGCCAAGCGCAATGCGCGATCGCGGCGCGGCGGGTTCGCGTCTGTTCGAAATCGGCCGCCGCTACCTGCGTGCAAAGGATGGCACCAGTGACGAGCGTTCCACGCTGGCAGTCCTGCTGTCGGGCGAAAAGACACCGCGCGGCTGGGCTACCGGCAAGGCGTTCCCGGTAGACGCTTTCGACGGCAAGGCCGAGGCCGAGGCGCTGCTGGCAGAGGCGGGCGCGCCAGTCGACAAGCTGATGGTATTCGGCCCGGATGCAAATGGGGCGGGGGGCCAGTTCCACCCGGGCCAGTCTGCCACCCTGCGGCTCGGTCCCAAGAACGTACTCGCCCGGTTTGGCGCGCTACACCCATCCACCCTCGACACCTTCGATATTGACGGGCCCGTGGTCGCGGTCGAAATCTATCTCGACGCCATTCCGGCGAAAAAGGGCAAGGGTGGCTTTGAAAAGCCTGCCTACGCCCCGCCCGCGCTGCAATCGGTGGCGCGCGACTACGCCTTCCTCGTGCCGCAGGACCTGGCCGCAGGCGATTTGCTGCGCGCGGTGAAGGGGGCGGACAAGGCGAACATCGTCGATGCCCGCGTGTTCGACGTTTTCGACGGCCAGGGCGTGCCCGAGGGCAAGAAGAGCGTCGCTATCGAGGTGACGCTGCAGCCGGGTGAGAAGTCTTACAAGGACGAGGAGCTGAAGGCGATCAGCGACAAGGTGGTGGCTGCGGCTGGCAAACAGGGCGCGGAGCTGCGCGGCTAGTCCATGACCAATTCCCGCCGCACCTTTGCCATCATCTCGCACCCTGACGCGGGCAAGACCACGCTGACCGAAAAGCTGTTGCTGCAAGGCGGCGCGATCCATCTGGCCGGGCAGGTCAAGGCGCGCGGTGCTGCGCGGCGCGCCCGCTCGGACTGGATGAAGATCGAGCAGCAGCGCGGTATCTCGGTTACCAGCTCTGTCATGACTTTCGAGAAGGAATACGAGGGTGAAACCATCACCTTCAACCTGCTCGATACGCCGGGTCACGAGGATTTCTCCGAAGACACCTACCGCACGCTTACCGCTGTGGACTCGGCGATCATGGTGATCGACGCGGCCAAGGGTATCGAACCCCAGACGCGCAAGCTGTTCGAGGTCTGCCGCCTGCGCTCCGTGCCGATCATTACCTTCGTCAACAAGGTGGACCGCGAAGGCCGCGACCCGTTCGAGACGCTGGATGAAGTGGCCGACATGCTGGCGCTGGATGTATCCCCGCAGATGTGGCCCATCGGAATGGGCGGATTGTTCGAAGGCCTGCTGGATTTCAGGACCGGCGAAGTGGCGCGGCCCGAGGGCGGCTCCAGCGAATATCTGGGTAAACGCGATGCCGATGCCGAAATCCCCGAGCAGTATGAGGAAGAATACCAGCTGGCGCAGGCGGGCTATCCCGAATTCGACCTGGAAGCCTATCGCAACGGCGACCTGACGCCGGTCTATTTCGGCAGCGCGCTGAAAAATTTCGGCGTCGAGGAGCTGATCGACGCCATCGCGCGCCTCGCTCCGCCCCCGCGCCCGCAGCCGGCAGGAGAGGAACTGATCGAGCCCGGCAATGACGAGGTGACCGGCTTTATCTTCAAGGTGCAGGCCAACATGGACCCGAACCACCGGGACCGTATCGCCTTCATGCGGCAGGTTTCGGGCACCTTCAAACGCGGCATGAAACTGACGCCGTCGGGACTGGGCAAGCCAATTGCGATCCATTCGCCCATCCTGTTCTTTGCCCAGGACCGCGAGATCGCCGACACCGCGGAGCCGGGCGATATCATCGGCATTCCCAACCACGGCACCTTGCGCGTGGGCGATACGCTGAGCGAGAAGAACGAGATCCGTTTCACCGGCCTGCCCAATTTCGCACCCGAAATCCTGCGCCGCGTGCAGTTGCGGGATCCCACCAAGACCAAGCAGTTGCGCAAGGCGCTGGACGATCTTTCCGAGGAAGGCGTGATCCAGGTCTTCTACCCGGAGATCGGCGGATCGAGCATCGTGGGCGTAGTCGGCCAGTTGCAGCTGGATGTGCTCGTCTCGCGATTGTCGGCGGAATACAAGGTGGAGGCGGGGCTGGAGGCATCGCCCTTCGCCACCGCGCGCTGGCTGAAAGGCAGTGACGAGGCGCTGCGCGATTTCGAGCGCTTCAACCAGGGCAACCTGGCGCGCGACCGCGACGGGGACCTTGTTTTCATGGCCAAGAGCGCGTGGGACGTCGGCTATCAGGAAGAGAAGAACCCCGATCTGAAATTCTCCGCCACCAAGGAACGGTGACATGGGGCCGCTTCGTGCGTAGTCTTGTGGAATGGAATTTTTCGACGCCCTGAACTTCAAGCACATCGAGATGATCGAGTCGCAACCGGTCTTCTTCGTTGCCACCGCCGCGCCCGATGCTCGCATCAATCTTTCGCCCAAGGGACTGAGGGATACGTTCCGCGTGATCTCGCCGGGCAGGGTCGCCTATCTCGATCTGGGCGGTTCGGGAAACGAGACGAACGCGCATTTGCTGGCGGATGGGCGGATCACGGTGATGTTCTGCAATTTCCAGCAGCCTGCGCTGATCCTGCGCATCTACGGTACGGGCAAGCCGGTGCTGCCGTGGGAAAGCGGCTGGGATGAAATCGCGCAGCATTTCACCATGCTGCCCGGCACGCGGCAGATTTTCGATATCACGGTGGAAAGCGTGCAGACCAGCTGCGGCTGGGGCGTGCCCATCATGGAACATGAGCGCGAGCGCAAGACGCTGATCAAGGCGCACACCAATGCCGACCCGCAGGATTGGGCGGGAAAGTACAAGCGCCGGCGCGAAAGCATCGACGGGCTGCCCACCCGAACCACCGATCGCTATATCGCCGGGGACATCGCGCAAGAAGGCTGATGCAGTTCACGTTCGCCAGTTACAACATCCACAAGGGTATCGGTGCGGACCGGCGCCGCGATCCCGATCGCATCATCGAGGTGATCGAGGAACTGGATGCCGATGTCATCGCATTGCAGGAAGTGGACGAGCGTTTCGGCACGCGGCGCGCCGTTCTGGATCGCGAAGCGCTTGCCGAGGCTGGCTACCAGATCGCCAGCAAGCGGACCAAGCCCGCCAGCATGGGCTGGCACGGCAATGCCCTGCTGGTTCGCGACAACATGGAAATCGTCGACGTCGATGCCCACGATCTTCCCCAGGTAGAGCCGCGCGGCGCCATCCGGGCGACTTTGCGCTCCGGCGGGCAGGAAATCTGCGTCACCGGCATGCATCTCGATCTCTCCGGCCTGCGCCGAAAGCGGCAGTTCGCGCATGTCTGCAATGCCAGCCGCGCGCCCGGATTGCCTGCGGTGATGCTGGGTGACTGCAACGAATGGCTGCGGCCTTTCGGCGGATCGCGCGGGCTGGCCGCGCACTGGCACATGGTGGAGCCGGGACGCAGTTTCCCCTCCCAGCGTCCGATGCTGTCGCTGGACCGCGTGGTGCATACATCGCACTGGAAGCTGGAAATTGCGGATGTTCACACCAGCGCGACGGCACGGCAGGCGTCGGACCATCTGCCGATCTACGCAAAGCTGTCGCTGCTCAATTCTTAGGCAGCGTGCCGAAGAATTAGGCGCTGGCGCAAAACAGCAGCGGCCAGCCCACTTCCAAGTTCCCGAAATTCTAACGCTTCGCCAATTCTGGCACGCCTGTTGCATTGCACCATGGCGGCCGGGAGCGACCCGGCAAGTCATAGGGGTCAGGGATGAAATTCGTCATCGCCATCATCAAACCATTCAAGCTCGACGAAGTGCGCGAAGCACTCGCCGGATTGGGCGTCGCCGGCATGACCGTGTCGGAAGTGAAGGGTTTTGGTCGCCAGAAGGGGCAGACCGAAATCTATCGCGGTGCCGAATACTCGGTGAACATGCTGCCGAAGGTGAAGCTGGAGATCGCGGTCAGCGATGACCTGATGCCGAAGGTCGTCGAGACCATCCAGGAAACCGCCAGCACGCAAAGCATCGGCGACGGGAAGATTTTCGTGCTCGAACTCGCATCGACCACGCGCATCCGCACCGGCGAAACCGACGAAACTGCGCTTTGACCAGGGGGTCTGACACAATGAAATCTGCAATTCTCAAATTAGGCGCAGTCGGTGCGACAGTACTGCTCGCCTCCAGCCCGGCCTACGCCGCCGTGCCTGCCGCCGAAGTGGCGTTGGACAGCGTTGGTGGCGGAACGGCTTATATCCTCAATACGCTGCTGTTCCTTATCGGCGGCTTCCTGGTCATGTGGATGGCAGCAGGCTTTGCCATGCTGGAAGCGGGCCTCGTGCGCGCCAAGAACACCTCCACGCAGTGCCTCAAGAACATCGGCCTCTATTCGATTGCCGGCCTGATGTTCTGGATCATCGGGTACAACATTGCCTATCCCGGCGATGCAACCGTGATGAACGGTCTGTTCGGCATGGCCGGCACATCCTACGGGATGCAGGGCGTTGGCGAAGCCGACCTCGAGACTGGCTATTCGGTTGCGTCCGACTGGTTCTTCCAGATGGTGTTCTGCGCCACCACCGCCTCGATCGTTTCGGGCACGCTGGCTGAACGCATCAAGATCGTGCCGTTCTTCATCTTCGTTACCGTGCTGACTGCCGTGATCTATCCGGTCGTGGTCAGCTGGGAATGGGGTGGCGGCTACCTCGACAGCGTCTGGGGCTTCTCCGACTTTGCCGGTTCCACTCTCGTCCACTCGACGGGCGGCTGGGCTGCGCTGATCGGCGCGCTGATCCTCGGTCCGCGTCTTGGCCGCTATGTCGATGGCAAGGTCCAGGTTTTCCCGGGCACCAACATCCCGCTGGCAACACTGGGTACCTTCATCCTGTGGCTCGGCTGGTTCGGCTTCAACGGCGCTTCGCAGCTTGCGATGGGCACCGTGGGCGACGTGTCGGACGTGTCGAAGATCTTCGTCAACACCAACATGGCTGCCTGTGGCGGCGTGGTGACGGCAATCATCCTGACGCAACTGCGCTACAAGAAGGCCGACGTTACCATGGCCATGAACGGCGCGCTGGCCGGCCTCGTATCGATCACCGCAGAGCCGCTGGCTCCTACCGTTGGCCAGTCGATCCTGATCGGCATGATCGGCGGCGCCATCGTGGTGTTCACCGTACCGCTGCTCGACAAGTTCAAGATCGACGATGTCGTCGGCGCCATTCCGGTCCACCTCGTGGCCGGTATCTGGGGCACGCTGATCGTGGCCTGGACTGGCGATGCAACCTTTGGCGGCCAGCTCGTCGGCGTTGCGCTCACCGCTGTCTGGGTCTCGCTCGCATCGGCTGCCGTGTGGCTTGTCCTCAAGGTGACCATCGGTCTTCGTCCTTCGGAAGAGATCGAACTTGCCGGCCTCGATATTCATGAGACCGGCGTGGAAGCCTATCCGGGGCTCGCCAACCAGGCGTAACCCCTCACCGAATTGGCGGGGTCGGGACCTCTCCTCCTCCTCTCCCCCGACTCCGCCAACACCCGTTCCTCCTGCGAACGTACAACTCTGAAGGGCCGGAGCCGCAAAGCTCCGGCCCCTTTTTTGCGCTCGCTTCCCGGCGAAATCCAGGGTTGAACTTTTTAGTTGCCAGCCGCCCCGCCTGTTCGTTTACAAGCGCACGAGGTGCCGCGCGGATGCGGCGGACGCAAAGCAACCGGGGAAATATCCATGAAAATGGTCGTCGCAGTCATCAAGCCCTTCAAACTGGAAGCAGTTCGCGAGGCGCTGGCCGCCATCGGCATCTCGGGAATGACCGTGTGCGAGGCCAAGGGATTCGGTCGCCAGAAGGGCCAGACCGAAATCTATCGCGGGGCGGAATACGCCGTGAACATGCTGCCCAAGGTGCGCCTGGAGATCGTGGCAAGCGATGAAATCGCGCCCAAGATCGTGGAGACCATTCGCGAGGCGGCCAACACGGATTCCATCGGCGATGGCAAGATTTTCGTGCTGGAAGTGGGCGGGGTCACGCGCATCCGCACCGGGGAAACCGGCGAACTGGCGGTATGAATTCGTGCAGGCGTAGAATTACGACGGGCTGACAATCGCTTAGGGCGCGAATGTGATATTCGCGCAACAAAACGCGCCATTCCCGACCCGAGAGATGCGGCAAGCAATTGAATTATATGAATTAATTTCCTAGCCCATATCAGGAAGGCCGTGACGGGCGATCTGTCATCGAAGTTCCATCATAGGGAACAATACGGCAAAAGGTCGCTTTAGATTGTCATGCGCCCGTAACCGGACTTATGACCAAAACAGAACAACTTGGGGAAATTCAATGATGCGTAAGAGTGCTTTGGCCATTGGCGTCGCCGCTTCGGCGCTTGCCGTGCCCGCGATGGCTCGCGATGGCGACGTATATGTCGGCATCGATGCCGGTGCCGTCGAGGCTGGAGAGACCAAACTCGAAATTCCCGGCGTCTCCTCCGCGACAATGGATTTCGATACCGGCTTCGAAGTCGGCGCCGTTCTCGGCTATGACTGGGGTCCGATCCGGACTGAGCATGGAAGGCTCCTACAAGGAAGTCGGCAGCGAGGAACTCAGCAGCGCCGCCGTCGGTGCACCGATCCCTCCGCAGACCATCAATTTCGCCGGTACGGAACAGCGTCTCACTTCGGTCATGGCGAACGCCCTGTTCGATATCGGCGGTGAAGATGGCAATGTCGCCTTTTCGCTGGGCGGCGGTTTTGGCCGCACCTGGATGGGCATCGACACGGACAACACCGTGCTGGACGGTAATTTCCTCGACGATGAGGACAATGCATGGTCGTATCAGGCTATCGCACAGGTTCGCCTGCCGGTGTCGGACAACATCGAGCTGGGACTCAAGTATCGCTATTTCCGCACCGGCGATTTCGAGATCAGGGATTCGACTTGGTCGGACGGTCGACTACAATGTTGATTCGCATTCGGGCCTGGTGAGCTTCATTTACAACTTCGGTGCGCCGGAAGCTCCCCCACCGCCTCCGCCTCCGCCTCCGCCCCCGCCGCCTCCCCCGCCGCCGCCGCCTCCTCCTCCGCCCCCGCCGCCTCCTGCGGCCGCAGTGTGTGAGCAGGGCCCCTACATCGTGTTCTTCGACTGGGACGAGGCCAATATCTCGCCAGAGGCAGCCACGGTGCTGAACAGCGCGATTACGGCTTATGGTGATTGCGGCACGGCAGCCATCATGCTGGCCGGTCACACTGACCGTTCTGGTACTGTCGCCTACAACCAGGGCCTGGCAGAGCGTCGCAACGAATCGGTCGAGGATTACCTCACCGGGCGCGGAATTCCGGCAGCCCGCATCACTAGCGAAAGCTTCGGCGAGAGCATGCCGCGTGTCGCCACCGCTGACGGTGTTCGCGAACTGCAGAACCGCCGCGTGGAAATCACTTACGGTCCGGGTTCGGGCATGTAAGCGGCTTCTCCGTTACGTGAAAAAGGGGCCGGGGGAGCGATCCTCCGGCCCCTTTTTGTTGGCCCCTCATCAGTAGGTGCATCTCATCGCTTGTCGCGGGGCGTCCGGGATCGTTGCCAGCGTTGGCGGATCATGGCCGAGGTTTCGCGACTGTCATCGTGGCTCCACCCCGGTTCGCGCCAGATGTAGGACAGTTTGTGCCGCCAGGGCGCCTTCCAGACATCGCGCGCGATACCCAGCCATTCGTGGAACACGGCATACAGCAGGTTGAACGTGCCCAGCTGGCTGACGATGCCATAGCGGATCCGCTCCTCGTCATCCTCGGCTGCGAAACTGCCGAACATCTTGTCCCATACGATGAATGTCCCGGCATAATTCCGGTCCAGGTAGCGCGCGTTTACTGCGTGATGAACACGGTGGTGCGAAGGCGTGTTCATCACCGCCTCGAACCAGCGCGGCAGGCGCTTTACCGTCTCTGTGTGTATCCAGAACTGATAGACCAGGTTCAAACCGGCGCAGGCCAGGATCATGCCCGGCTCGAACCCGGCAAGAGCCAGCGGCAGGCGGAAAATGAAGGACAGGGCGACAAAGCCTGTCCAGCTTTGCCGCAGCGCGGTGGAGAGATTGTAGTGCTGGCTGGAATGGTGGTTCACATGGGCCGCCCAGAACCAGCGGACGCGGTGGGCGCTGCGGTGAAACACGTAATAGGCAAGATCGTCGAGCACGAAGCACAGCGGCCACGCCCACCACACCCAGCCGATCGACAGGGGGGAGAGTGCGTGCGCCCACGCCAGCATTGCTGCCGTCAGCCCGCCGGTCGCCGCGCCTGCTACGGTGCTGCCAAGACCGATCGCCAGCGAAGTGCCCGTGTCGCGCCATTCATAGGCGTGGCCCGCGCCCCTGACGCGGGACCAGACCAGTTCACCCAGGATCATCGCCACGAAAACGGGGATTGCATAGGCAACAGGATCGAACGGCATCAGGCCTTGTTAGCATCACTGTCAGCAGCGGCCCAGTCCCCGGCGCGTTCTCCCAGCTCAAGGTGCACCGATTCCATCCCGGGGATTCGCAGCTTGCCGTCGTGCGCGGTGATGACGATGTCAGAGTGCAGGGGGCGCACAACGAACTGGTTGCCATGCGGCACCAGCACGGCGATTCGCCCCTCGGCATCGCGCGCTATCGCTGCCGCACCGCTGGTATCCAGCGCCAGCTCGGCAGGCTCGAAGCCGCCCGGTGCAAGCTGGAACAGCGCCTTCGCTTCCGATTCGCTATCCAGCGTCCCCGGTTGGCGAAAGCCAAGGAAATAGGTCAGTGCGACGAGCAGGGCGACGGCAAGAAGCGAGCCTGCAAACTGCATCGCTTCGCCATCCATCGGACCATCCATCCCGTCAGTTGCGGGCCTTTGCTGCCAGCATGTCCAGCGTTGGCGCGATGGGGCTGATATCGTATCCTGCCCCTTGGGCGGCCTGTGCCAGCTGCGCGGGATCTTCCCCCCGGCTGGCCTGCGCTAGCGCCCACAGGTAGGTCGAGCGGGTGCCCGAACGGCAATAGGCCAGAACCTTGCCCTCGGCCTTCTCCAGCGCATCGGTCATCGCCTTGACCTGCGCATCACCAAATCCGGCGTGGCCAACGGGAATGGCCACGTATGCCATGCCATTCGCCGCTGCTGCGGCGCCGATCTCATCGCCCTGCGGCTGCCCCTCTTCCTCGTTATCGGGGCGATTGTTTATAAGCATAGTGACGCCCTGCTGCGCCGCATCGGCCACATCTTGCGGGGTGACCTGCGGGCTGGCCCACATCGATTCTGTCAGCTTGCGAAAATCACTCATCCTGCCGTCGTCCTATCTATGAAATGTCGTCCTGCGCGCTGCGTAATTCGTGCGATCAATGGCCCAAGTCAGGTAGCTTCGCAAATTGTCGCGGTGCTGTAATCTTAAATCATTCGCATCTGGCGCTCTTATACGTTATAAACCCTGCCCGAAGTGGCGGGGAAAGTCCGTCGTTTCCGGCTGCCGAGAATTTCGCTCGCGTCGGCGGCTGGTGTTTAAGAGCGGGAATGAAGGTTTTGCGAATTCATGGGTTATGATCGAGGACGTCGCGGTCGGGGACGCGACAAGCGGGACAACATCGGCGAAGAAGGATTTGATCCCTTCATGGACGGCTCTCCGCCCATGGAGAGCGGTGGCTGGCGCGATGGCGGCAATGACCGCGGCGGCTTTGGCGGCGGTGGCGGCGGTGGCCGTTTCAACGACGACCGTGGCGGCGGCTTTGGCGGCGGCGGTGGCGATCGTGGCGGCTTTGGCGGCGGCGGTGGTCGCGGTGGACCGCGTGGCGGCGCTGGCGGCGGCGGTGGCGGAATGCCGGCGCAGGTTGTCGGTGCAGGCCAGGGCAAGGTAAAATTCTTCAACGCGCAGAAGGGCTTCGGCTTCATCCAGCGCGATGAGGGCGGCGAAGATGTGTTCGTGCACATCAGCCAGGTCGAACGTGCGGGGCTGGAAGGCCTTGCCGAAGGACAGGAGCTGCAGTTCAACCTCGTCGATCGCGGGGGCAAGGTGTCGGCTGCCGACATCCAGGTCGTAGGCGATGTAATCGAAGCACCTGCCAAGGCGGCCCCACAGCGTGAGCTGACGGGCGAAAAGGCCGTGGGCACGGTCAAGTTCTTCAACACCATGAAGGGCTTCGGCTTCATCACCCGCGACGATGGCAAGGAAGATGCTTTCGTGCATATCAGCGCGGTCGAGCGTTCCGGCCTGCAGGGCATTGCCGAAGGTGACCGATTCGAATTTGACCTCGAAGTCGATCGACGAGGCAAGCATTCGGCCGTGAACCTGGTGCCGGTGCAGGGCTGAACGCCCCACCCTTCAACCAGCTAATGTAGTGGCGGCCGAGTATGTTTGACCGGCCGCCACCACCCTCCTAGATGAGAACATATTGGCGGTCCGGCGAGGCCGCTTTTTTGGTTTAACGATTTCATCAAGGACGCATCCATCATGTCGATCACTCCGCTAATGCCCGTATATCCACGGTGCGACGTGCGGCCCGTAGAGGGCGACAACTGCCACCTGATTGACGAGAACGGCACCCGCTATCTCGATTTTGCCGCCGGTATCGCGGTCAACCTGCTTGGCCATTCGCACAAGGGCCTGATCGGCGCGATCCAGGACCAGGCGGCAAGACTGATGCATGTCTCCAACCTTTATGGCAGCCCGCAAGGCGAAGCCCTGGCGCAGCGCCTCGTGGACAAGACCTTCGCCGACACGGTGTTCTTCACCAACTCCGGCGCCGAAGCGGTGGAAACCGCGATCAAGGTCGCGCGCGCCTATCACCAGCACGTGGGCAATGATGAAAAGTTCGAGCTCATTACTTTCAAGAACGCGTTTCACGGACGCACGATGGCCACCATCAGCGCTTCGAATCAGGAAAAGATGCACAAGGGCTTCAACCCCCTGCTGCCCGGCTTCAAGTACGTCGATTTCGACGATCTGGAAGGAGTCAAGGCAGCCATCGGTCCGAATACGGCAGGCTTCCTGGTAGAGCCGGTGCAGGGCGAGGGCGGCATTCGCGTCGCTTCGCAGGAATTCATGCAAGGACTGCGCAAGCTGGCAGATGAGCATGACCTGATGCTGGTGCTGGACGAGGTGCAGTGCGGCGTTGCGCGGACCGGAACGCTCTATGCTTATGAGCAATTCGGCATCACTCCCGATGTGATGGCCACGGCCAAGGGCATCGGCGGCGGTTTCCCGGTCGGCGCCTGCCTTGCCACCGAGAAGGCCGCGCGCGGCATGGTCTTCGGAACGCACGGCTCCACCTACGGTGGCAATCCGCTGGCGATGGCAGCCGGAATGGCAGTGATGGATGCGGTCGCAAATGACGAGTTTCTGGCCGACGTGCGCGCCAAGGGCGAGCGCCTGCGGTCGCGCCTGGAGCAGTTTATCGGCAATTACCCCGATCTGTTCGAAAGCGTGCGCGGCATGGGCTTGATGCTGGGCATCAAGATGAAAAGCGAGCCTAGGCCGTTCATGCAGCACCTTCGCGACAATCACCAGTTGCTGACCGTGGCTGCAGGCGATTCGACCCTGCGGCTGTTGCCACCGCTGGTTATCGAGGATGCCGAGATTGACGAGTTTATGGAGAAGCTCTCTGCCGGGGCCGCGGATTACGAGGTTCCAGCAGGCTCATGACCGACGCGCCCCCTCTCGAGATCGCGCCCGTGGTGCGCAGCTTTCTCGATCTATCGGACGCTGGCGGCAATGCCATCGCTGCCATGATAAACGATGCCCAGGATCGCAAGACCGCGCGCCGTGGCTGGCCCAAGGGAAAGCCCGATACCGACCAGCCGCTGACCGGTCACGTTCTGGCCATGGTGTTCGAGAAAAGCTCTACCCGCACCCGTGTCAGCTTTGATGTCGCGATGCGCCAGTTGGGCGGCAGCGCGCTGATCCTGGATTCGGGCACCACGCAACTTGGGCGCGGCGAATCGATCGCGGATACCGCCCGCGTGTTGAGCCGGATGGCCGACGCGATCATGGTTCGTACGGACGATCACGCGAAGATCGAGGAAATGGCGCATTACGCGCATGTGCCGGTGATCAACGGGCTGACCGATCGTTCGCACCCCTGCCAGATCGTGGCCGACCTGCTGACCATGATAGAACACCGCAAGGCCCTGCCGGGACTGGAAGTCGCCTGGTTCGGAGATGGCAACAACGTGCTGCACTCTATCCTGGAGGCGGCGGCGCTGATGAAGTTCAACGTGCGCGTGGCCACCCCTGCGGGATATGAGCCGGGGGCGGAATTCGTGCAGGTGGCGCGCGACGCTGGGTGCACGGTGACTTTGACCGACGATGCCGCTTCCGCTGCATCCGGGGCCGATGTGATGATCACCGATACCTGGATTTCGATGGGCCAGGCGCATGCCGACGAGAAGCTTGCGGCGATGAACCCGTTCCGGGTCGATGCTGCGCTGATGGGCAAGGCGAAATCCGATGCAATATTTCTGCATTGCCTGCCCGCCCACGTCGGGGATGAGGTGAGCGCACAGGTTTTCGAAGGGCCGCAGTCCGTCGTCTTCGACGAGGCGGAGAACCGTATCCACGCGCAGAAATCAATCCTGCTATGGTGTTTCGGGAAGCTGGGATAGGCGCGCTTCACAATCGAGGGCGGCGCACCATATGGTGCGCATGAACGAAACCCGATCAGAAACATTCTCGGACGAACTGCTGGGCTTTTCCATTCCGTCGCGCGATTCGCGCGGGCGCGCCGTCAGGCTGGGCCCCGTGATCGAAGACATACTCGCGGCGCATGATTACCCGCCAGCACTGAAGCACGCCTTGGCCGAAGCGCTGGTTCTGGCCACCCTCATGGGCGGCTTGATGAAGGATGCCGGTGACCAATTGACCATGCAGGCGCAGGGCGAGGGCGGTATCGTCAGCCTGCTGGTGTGTGATTTTCGCGATGGCGAGATCCGCGGCTACATCGAGCATGACGAGGAACAAATGGCTGCCGAAGGTGCCAATCCATCGCTGGATGTGCTGTTCGGCAAGGCGCACCTCGCCATCACCTTCGACATCGCGAAGACCGGCAAGCGCTATCAGGGCATCGTGCCACTGGAAGGCAATTCGCTGTCGGCGGCCGTTGAAAGCTATTTCGCGCAGAGCGAGCAAATCCCCACCCTTATCCGCACCGCCATCCGCTCCGGCAATGGCCAGACCGTGGCGGCAGGTCTGCTGGTCCAGCACTTACCCGAGGGCGAGGAGGGTCGCGAGCGGTTGCATGTCGAGCTGAACCATCCGGAATGGGAGCATGTTTCCATCCTGGCCGACAGCCTGCGCCATGACGAACTCGTCGAGCCTGGTTTATCGTTGGAAGATATCGTCTGGCGACTTTACCACGAGGAAGAGAAGGTCCTGGTCTCTTCGGGCGCGCGACTTTCGAAGGGGTGCCGCTGCACGGTTGCGCATTTCGAAGAGGTTCTGGCACGTTTCCCCAAGGCGGATCGCCGGGACATGGCCGATGACGAAGGGATCATTCTTGTCGATTGCGCATTTTGCTCAAAGGTCTTTCCCATCGAGGATTGACGATTCATCGCGCATGGAGGGCAATTGGTCGTTCATACCGAACGTGCTATAGAGCCTGCAACAGGAGTAAATCTGCCGTGGCAGGTGTAAAGGGAAAATTCGGTCTGGTGAGTGCGGCAGCAATAGCTGTGTTCGCGTTCGCGCCCGTGTCTGCCCAGGCGCCGGAGCTTGCCATGCTCGATACGCTGGAGCGCGGCGCTTGGGAGCTGCGCCTGCGGTCCGAAGACACCACCCGCCGCGTGTGCCTGCGTACAGGGCGTGAACTGATCCAGCTGCGCCACCGCCAGCCAGCATGCAGCCGGTTCGTCGTGCAGGATGAATCCAGCGAAGTGACGGTGCAATATACCTGTCGGGGCAACGGCTATGGCCGCACCACTATTCGCCGCGAAAGTCACGATGTCGTCCAGATCCGCAGCCAGGGCATCCACGGCGGCGCGCCGTTCTCCATGGAGGGCGAAGCGCGCCACGTCGGATCCTGCTGATCGCGCCCACTTGCCCAACCGGGCGCGAATGCCTAGCCAAATCCGATGAACCAGACGGGAAAGATCGCAGTTGTCCTGCTTTCGGGTGGACTCAATTCGATGGTGACGAGCGCCATGGCGATGGAGCAGGGCTTTCGCGTCCATGCGCTGACCATCGATTACGGCCAGCGCCACGTTCGCGAGTTGCAATCGGCAGAATTCATCGCCGGAAAGCTGGGTGTGGAGCGGCATGTGAAACTACCCCTCGATCTGCGCCAATTCGGCGCATCCGCGCTGACGGCCGATATCGATGTTCCCAAATCGGGCGTTGGGGCCGATATTCCGATTACCTATGTACCGGCACGAAACCTGCTGTTCCTTGCGCTGACAACGGCATTTGCCGAAAGTTCGGGCTCCAGCGACATTTTCATCGGGGTCAATGCGCTCGATTATTCGGGTTACCCTGATTGCCGACCGGAATTCATCGCCAGCTTCGCGGAGACCGCGAGGCTGGGCACGAAGCAGGGCATCGGAGGGCGACCTTTCGCGATCCACGCGCCGCTACAGCACCTGACAAAGGCGGATATTGCCCGCGAGTGCGAGAGACTCGATCTTGATCCCGCGTGGAGCTGGTCTTGCTATGACCCGACGCCGGAGGGCCTGGCCTGCGGGCTATGCGACAGTTGCCGCTTGCGGCTGAAGGGCTTCGCCGAAGCCGGCGTGACGGATACGACGGCTTACGCATGTAAGCCTGATTGAGTTGTTTGGCCCCACAGCGCCGGGCGTACACTCAGCTTTGCGAGAAAACTCCGCAAGCCACGCGGCTCCCGGCATCTCCGGCGGGATCGGTGCGATAATCATCGGCGCCTTCGTGGACGACAAGGGCCGTTCCATCCGAATCGAAGATTTGCGAGAGCACTGTAGTCCGTGAACCACGAAGCGTTTCGCTGACCGTTCCGACGCCTGCTGCAGAGACTTCGACATTGGGCAGGTCCCCAAGATGGGCGCCTTGCGGGTTCAGGCTGCCGTGTTCCTTCCCCATCGGGTTCAGGTGACCGCCTGCGGACGTGAAATCGCTGGCGCTGCAATTACCGGTCGTATGAAGATGGACTGCATGGGTTCCGGCAGAAAGCCCTTCCAGCGACACAGAGACCATGACCTCGTCGCCTTCACTATACAGCATGGCCGAGCCGACATTGTTGCCGCTGCGATCCATCAGCATGGCGGATCCGACTTCACTGCCCGTCTCTTCATAGGCGGTTGCACAGCCGGACGTGGCAAGCAGGGCAATGGCGAGAAGGGGAAGGGTGCGAGGGTGCATGATGGCTCCTTTTGGCTGTCTCATCACTACTACGCGTATGATCGCAGAAGGGTCCACTACTTCGCTTCAAGAATGCCGGCTGCCGTCATGGCGCCAACGATCTCGCCAATTGCAGCGCGGGCCTCCGCGTCTACGGTTGCACCTCCGCTGGGCATATTAACAACAGAGGCCAAAAGCCATGCGCCGTCATAGCGAGCAATCCGGCCTGCCGACTTGTCGAATGCCACCAGGCCCTCGGACGGTGATACGAATAGCCAGTTGCCACTCTGGCGGCAGGCAATCCGCCCTGCATTGCCCACCCATTCCGCAGTGGGCTGGCTACCAACAATCCAGCATTCTCCCTCGATCGGCGATGCAGGGGGATTGTCGGTTTCACCCTCGACGACGGGATGGAGCAGTGCATCGATCAGGGCGAATGCTTCGTTCACGGTGAATTCTTTTTGCGCCTGCGCCGCGAAGAGATTGGGCAGGCCCATGCGCGGGGTGGTGGACGTGAAAGTAAATGGATCGGACATAGGGACCTCAGCTAATGGTGGTCAGGAAAAGGGGTTCGGAACGGTCATGCGTGCCGATTTGCCGCACCCAGAGAACCGCGCCTTCGAAATCGGCCCGGAGCTGGCCGTATGCCGCGGCATCCAGGAGGAGCGCGCTGGTTTCGGTTTCCCAGACCCGGTCGGGTCCGCCGGGATCGCCCAGGCCTACCTCGTAGCGCTCGAACTGCTCGTTCAACGGTACATCGACACGTCCTTGCCAGTTCCAGGCCCCGCGCGATCGTCGTTGCCAGCACAGGGAAATGCCGCCTTCGGCTGTCGATGACGCCATGCCGTGTACGGGGGTCAGTGGCCTGAGGCTCCTTCGCGGATTGGATATCGCGGCAACCACGGCCTCGCTATCGGCAAGTCCGATTGCCGCAACGGTATTGCTGTCGCCAATCTCGGCGGCGTCCAGTGCAATCGACTTGCGGTCGAGCAAGCAGAAGGCGAGACCGGTGGGCGATTGGGCAAGAGCCGCGTGCTCCGTACCCCCGCGACCACGCAGGAGGCCGGAAAGTCGCCACAAACCGTCCCCAAAGCTTTCCGCTTGGCAGAACTGCAGAACTTCGTCACCCACAAGCGCCCGATTTGCGCCGTTCGCAAGATCTTCCGATGTGACGGAGGAAAGCGCGAAGTCGAGGGAATCGAGCTGCACATCCAGTGTAGCATGGCGGTCTATTATCAGCGATTTGCTCGGCAAAAGTGCGGTTGCCGTGCGTCCGGTAATGCTGCGCTGGGAGCCGGTTCCCGCGACAGGGACAAGGCTACCGCCTCGCTCTGCATAAAGCGTGGCGCCGGTCCATCCGGACGTTGCCGAACTAACGGCGGCGAAAACCTGTCGCTGGTCGGGGGAGCCTTGCCCGTCCCACGGCAGTTCGAACGCAAGCAAGATCGTCGGGCTGGCGACGGCATCCCTGGGAAGAAGGGCGCTGCCCGCATCGCTGGCGACGTCCGCGCCGCGCAGATAGGGCATCCTGAGAAGCTCCAGCTCCAGCCCGTTTTCGCGCCACTCCCATGCCTCGATACGCCATTTTCCAGGCTTTGCGTCGATCGAGACCGTGCGCCCCGGCCCGAGGTCGGGGTCAAGCTCGGCGATGCGGTAGGCAAGTCTTTCCTGCGACCAGCTTGCCCTCTCGGCGGCGTCATTTGCCAGTGCGCGCGCCTCGTTGGCCGCCAGAGCGCCGGGAAATTCCAGAATATGGTTTCGCCCCGGCTGGGCGCGGCCGCCTGCACGCTGCAGGCCAGCCTGATAATCGCGATCCACGTCGTAATAGCGCAGCCCGCTCGGCACGCGTGTCGTGTCGGCACGTCGCTGGCTGGTGCGGCCCGAAGTCGCACCGAAACTGTCAGCAGAAGCATCGATGGCGGCTTCGGGCAATCTGGCGCTGGCGGCACCAGAAGGATGCCCGTCAAAGAAGGCCAGACGCGCTCCGCTGGCGTCGCACGCCAGCGGATAGATGCGGTCCACCGCTTCGAGCGTGTACTGGAGAGGGCCTCCTCCATCCGAATACCCCTGCAGTCCCGCCAGCGCGCGATCCACGGCATGATCCTGTCCGCCTGCGGAAAGAATGGACTGCAGGCTTACCTCGCCATCGTCGGCCACGATCTCGAAAGTAAGGGCCGGGATGCGATTGCCGTAATCCGCCAGGTGCAGGTCTTCGAATACGCAATAGGCAAGGCCCCTGAAAGCGGGACATTCGGTGCCCCTGTCAGCCGCGATAAGGGGGTCGGGCTGCTGGTCACCATGGCCAGTGTAAAGACGATAACTACCACCCACCTTCAGATCGCCCGCGCTGCCGCGCAGCAGATTGCCATCTGCCCAGATGCGACCGACCGAGGAAATGGGACGGCTGGCCAATGCGACGGCGAAGGAGATCGAATAGCTGTATGTCGTGACGGTCGGCTGGCCCTTCCCTCCGGATTCCTCGCTGCTTTCGACAAGATCGGTCGCCCAGATGATTGAACCGGCCGTGCGCATCGTGCCGAAATGCCGGGGCACCGGCATGCCGTAGCTGGAGGTGGTGACGGACAATTCCTGCAATCGCGGGCCTTCGCGACCGCCACTGCCGAACAGGGCGCCGTCCAACTGGCTTCCGATAACAGAACCGATTGCGCCACCAAGTGGTCCGCCGAGGGCCGTGCCGACAGTGGTCAGGACAAGTGTAGCCATTGGATTTCCTTCAGGTTTCGTCGAGACGCCAGCGCGCCTCTATCGGCCAGGGGAGCGGTGCGCGGCTGGCAACCACCCGCCCGAGCCCGGCGTGGGCATGGATGAGCTTCGCTGTCGGGCCGACGATCGCGAGGTGAAACTGCGCTGCTGAAGGGCGCAGCAGGATGAGATCACCGGCGCGCGACGGATCTTCGGTCAGCCTCAGCCCGACAGCGTCGATCAATCCGGCGAAGCGCGCCCTGCCAAGATTTCGCATCCCGTAATGTGGCAACGGCGGAGACGCGCGACCGATGCCCGACAGGGCGAGGCGCACCAATCCGATGCAATCCACGCCATCCAAGCTACGCCCGCGAAGCCTGAATGGCGTGCCGATCATTTCGTGTGCTGCGCGTGCAAACGCGACAGCGTCGCTCATGAGGAACTGGTCGGATATCGGGTCAACACATCATTGCCCGGCAGGAACGGCTCGCCCTGGAAATTCACCGCATTGCCAAAGCGCGATGAACAGGTGGCGATGGTATGATCGCAGCCCTCTCTCACGTAGGCGCGGTGGCCCGGTTCTAGTGTGGCCGAGAGGGGCTGATCGGCGACCAGCGCGCCATCTATAGCATCCACCACCTGCATCGCTGTTCCGGCGTGCGGGCCATCCACCCAACGTAACTCACCCTGGAAGAAATCTGACGCCTGCGCCATTCCATCGAAGCGAACCGCGTTCGCAACCGGATCGATAGTGCTGACACTGGCGATCCGCGTGTAGGCGGCAGGGTTCAACTTGCATGCCGCATCGCAGAATACAGCGCGGCAGGTAGGACTGGTGCGCGGCACGAAGTCCTGTTCCAGGCTGGCCTTGGCTGATCGCAGTTCGGCGGTGAAGCTATTATCCTCCGCAGAGACATTGCCCAGGCTTCCCTGAAACAGTGTGCTGCGTTTCAGGCTTTCCCAATTGACCAGGCCAATCGCGATATGCGCCCCGGCAAAGCGGCCCTGCTCAAGGTCCGTTGCCGAAATCGCATCATGTGACAGGATGCCCTGCACTTCCACACTGTCTCGCTCCAGTTTCGCAGTGCGCCTGATGGCTGACGGCAGCATTCCCGGCGCTGCCAGATGGGTAATGCCGTCGAAGCGCAACGGGCGATTGTGGCTGGTGAACGCAAGCGCGACGCCGTCGCTGCGCATGATGCGCCACCAGGTCGCCACGCCTTCCAGCTCGGTGGTGAAGAAAGCCCCGCTCATAGTTCCTCCCGAACTTCGATCAGCGGTACAGACGGCACTTCGCCGGCGGAAAAGGTGGAGCCTGAGATGTCGAGGCGGTCCTGCGCAAAGCGAACGGGCACATCGAACAGGAACCCTGCTCGCACCTCGGCGCCATGTGCTGGCGCTTCGGTTAACACGATTCGGCCATTTGCCCCTTGTGTCCAGCCGCTGGCAAGAACGCCATCCACGCTGACTAGGATGGTCTCGCCGCGCGGGCGGGTGATGTGGCGGACTTGCGGATCGGCACCGGGTCCATAGGATTTGGAGAGGCGGAAGCTGGCACTAAGGCCATCGCCAATCCCTATCAGTTGATCAGTCGCGGTCGGGTTACCGGTCAGGCCGTTGGAGCTGAAATCAAACGGATCGGAGAGGCGAAAACCACGCGCTGGCCCGCGGCGTGCGCGGAAAAATTCCAGCAGCGTGCCAAGCTCGATCTCGGACCTGATGCCGGGGCCGACATCATAATGCATCCGGGCATCGCTCCATTGGCTGTTGCGCCGTTCAAAACCCGATGCCGTCAGCGAGATGGAGGTGGAAAATTCCGGGCTTGCCGCAGTGTCGCGGCCCAGCGCCAGCGGGTAAAGAACATCGTCGAATGCTTGCAATTGATCCTCCTCGTTTCGCGGAAGCCGTACGTAACCGTCACGCAAGACCTGCGGCATGGCCCAGACAAACTGGCGCTCCACGCCCCGTGCGCGCGCCTCGTCGATCCCGGCATCGATCAGCGGCCAGAATTCCTCCGCATCGGCAGGATCGAGCACGAAGCCCGAGAGATAATCCTGCAGTTCGAGCGGATAGCCGAGCCGCTGTTGCACCTCGGCATAGGCGGTGAGACGATTGGCCTCGGCACCGCCGGTAAGCCAGTCGTAATCCTCCAGCTGTAGGCGGTCGTATGCCGGATAGGCCCAGCCCGATGGCATGTTGGCGCGGCGCAGCTCAGGCCATTTGGGATCGAGAATGGTGGGCGTGAACAACAGCAGCAGGACTTCGGCGCTGCCGCCAGCCCTTGCGATTACGGCATCGCGAACCGTACCGGTGGCAGTGGCCAATTGCGTGCCTGCCCAGTCCAGATGTTGAAGCTGCGCTGCATCAAGCGTCACGGTAAGGTCAGGAATGTCAGGGGCACCATGTCGCATGGTGCGCACGCCCTCGTCATACGCGCAAAGCTTTCCCTGCGGCGTCACCCACCACCAGGGTTCGCCGATCTGGAACGTGACCGGAAGTCCGCCCGCCTTGACCAGATCAACGAAGGTCTCGGCGATCCGGCTGAGGAACCCGACCCCGTCGGTCGATGCCGGGGAAATGAGCGTGGAGGGCGGCAACCAACCTGTCAGCGCCTGCTCGCCGTCGAAAGCGCGCTGGCTCCATTCGGGCGGACAGTGCTCGGCAAACAATTCGAAAGACAGCGAGACAATCGGCAGGAAGCCAAACTGCATGCATTGGGCGAAGAAATTTTCGTGCCACGCGATGCACGGCTGGCTCAGTGCGCCATCCCTTCCCGCTACCAGCGCACCGTTCAGCCGATCGAGCTGGTAATAGTGGCTCATGCCCACGTAATGAACCAGCGCATCGCGATAGCCCAGGTGCATGCTCGCGCGCAGCATCCGCGCCGGTGTAAGGTTGTAGCTGTCGTCATAGGCCGTGGCCATATGGAGGTCGTGCGGCGGTACCAGCACATCGCCGATGGTCAGCATCGCGCGGTCACCGTCGCAGTGGATCGCGGTCAGTTCGAGAGAGCCGACCACCCGCTCTGGCAGCAAGCCGGTGGATGCCGGGTCGAAAGCGGGGGCGACCAGCGAAATGAACATCCGGTCGATATCTGCAGGTTCTACCGCTGCGCCATCGGCCAGCCAGCCTTCGCGCAGTTGGGAGAACGGCAAGGTGACTGTCGCATCGTCCGGCGCGCCATCGGCATAGTTCCACAAGCGCACATACCAGGTGCGCGCAGCGCCGGTGCCGTCTCGTCCTTCGATGGTGAGCGTCGGTCCATGCACCGCATCCAGCGGCAGGATACCGTCCGACCGCCAGCGGAAGCTGAGCGTCGTGCGCGAATAGTCGCGGTCTGTATCATAGGACAATAGCGGGTGATCGAAGCGGTCCTGGCTTTCCCAGATCAGGCCGATAAGGCCGTTGCCCAGGTTCAGCTCGACATCCAGGCGCAGCAAATCCGGTCCGGTCGAAATAACCGAAGCCATGTCCCCGCGCGGGAAGTCGACTGTCCAGAACCGCGGATCGAAACGCTGGATGAAGTCGGTCTGCTGACCGGTTCTTTCCGTGGCGAGCCAATAGGCCATATCCCGTTCTCCCTCAGGCTTCGCGCATCGCGCGGGCAACGGCACTGGCGACCTGGCGCGATGATCGTTGCAGCATGACCGGCGCATCCGTCCCGCGCGGGCCAGCAAGATTGATGGACACGCGAACGTCGCGCGATCCGCCCGCCTGGTTGCCCGTCTCGATCCGCCCGGAACTGGTGGGAACGAACAGCTCCGGTCCGCGCTCGCCGACAAGATAGGCGCTGCCGGGCGCGACCGGTCCGCCGGTGGCGCGTCCGGGCAGGCCGAGAAGTGATCCAAGCGCCCCATTCAGCAGCGCACCGAGCGAATTGCCGCCGCCTCCACCACCTTTTGGCGTGCTGCCGAAGAGGTTTGAAATGCCCGATTGCAGGGCCTGCGAAGCGATTTGGTTGAGCGCCCGGAAGGCAACATCCTTCAGCTCGTCAAAGCCCAGTTTGCCGCGCCGGATCGCCGACAGCAGGCCGCTTTCAAGGACACTGCCCGCCTGTGAGAATCCATCGACCAGCGACGTATCCACCGCCGAACGCATCGCTTCCACATCGGCGCGAAAACCGCTGGTGCTGGCGCGCACGTCGACCATCAGGGTCTCGACCGTTTCATCCATTGCTATCTTGCTCCAATAGGTGATCCAGCTGGGCGCGGGTCATGCCCCCCTGCTGATTCTCGGGTGTTTCGAAAATGGCGGCAAATTCACTGGGGGTTGCGCGCCAGAACCAGTGTGGCGGCCAGCCGAACAATCGACTTGCCGCGCCTGCCAGGCGTCGGGCGTGATCGCCGAAACGATCGGTCATGCCCGCCCCTGCAGGATCTGTTTCAGCAATTCGCGCAAGGGGGTGGAGGCACCGGCAAGGCCCATCGCCATAACCGCTTCACCCACCTCCTCCCGCGAGAGCGAGGCGCGGTTGTCGCAACAGTGCCAGAACAGCGCGGCAATCTCCGACAGCCGCAACTGCCCCTCGCTGGCGCGGTCAACCAGCGCAAACAGCGGGCCAAGTTCATCCTCGGCTGCCACCAGTGCGGCGAATGTGGGCCGCAAGATCTGGAGGCGCCCCGCGACCAGCAGCGCTGCCTCGCCACGCGCGCGATTGGCGGCCACGTTCGTCATGCGGGGACCACGGCTCCCGAGCTTTCCAGCTGCAGCGTGTAATTGCGCTCACCGTTGAAATCGCCCGCATAGTCGAGCCGCTGGACCAGGAACCTGCCGCGCAGCCTGGCACCGTCCTCGAAGGACAGTTCGTAGTCTTCGATCGTGCCGGCCAGTGCATGGGCGCGGATTGACGCTTCGGCATTGCTGGCGAGGAAAATCCCCGCCGCGCTGACCGAGACGGAGCGCGTACCGGCTCCCGAAAGCAGGTCTCTCCACCCCCCGGATTCCTTGTGGGTCACGACCACGGCATCGCCGTTGATCGACATTTGCGTGGTGCGCAGGCCGGCGACGGTTTCATAGGTGGGCGGCTGTGCGCCATCTCCGATCTTGAGGAGGAAGGCGCTGCCTTTCTGGGCTGTCATGGGTGTTTCTCCGGTTTTTGAATCAGGCTTCGAGGATGCGGAAACGGTATTCCAGCAGCACGCCGCGCGTGTTGCGCGGGCGTTGTTCTGCACGGGCGCGAAGGAAGGTGGTGCTGGCGAGCGAAAAGGCAGGATGCATGCGCGGCAGGCTCTCGATCCGCTCTTCTACCTGCGCAACGAGGGCGGCGGTCTCGGCAGCGACGTCGCCGCGTGTTTGCAATTCAACGGCGATGCGAACCTCGCGTCCGCGCGCAGTCTTGGTGCTCCAGTCGGTGCTGGCGCTGGCGGCGATACCCAGCCACGGCAGGCTAGCGCGCGAGGGCGCTTCTTCGGTCACATCGTTCAGCGCTGTGGAGAGGATCGGATCGCTGGCCAGCCAGTCGACCAGTATCGTGCGCAATTGGCTTTCCATCGATCAGGGCTCCTGTGTGCTGTTGGGCCAGAGAAGGCGTGCATCGCGCCAGCGACCGGGGTCTTGCCGACGGGCGCGCAATGCGGTTTCGACATGCGTTTCAGCCACGGCGCGGGCGTGCCCGGCCAGCCGCTGGGCGATGGCCTGGAAGGGGCGCATGGTTGCCTTCATCATGCGAGGCGCAACCGGCGCCAGGGTTGCCACATGGCAGCGACCGAAGCAGGCGGCCCGTGGCCGGCCGGACCTTCGTCACGTTCGCGATACTGGTGGGCGGCCAGGCGGACGACGCCGTGACGCAGCCCGTCGGGCAGGCTGGCCCAATCGGGCGCCAGGCCGGCATCGAAGCGAACCACGATCCTTGTTTGCGCCACCGCCCCGGTCAGTCGCACGCGACCGCAGCCATCGGCGGTGATATCGATCAGGTAAGCGTGAACCGGCAGGGCCATGCGCGAGCCGTCAACAGCCAGCGCCTCGACGCCGGTGATCGCGACGACGGGTGATGTTGCGATGCGTTGCCAGTCACGGTGTGCACGCATCACCTCTTCGCAGCCCGTTTCCAGGGGCATGATACCGGTAAAGGCTTCGCACGTATCCAGCGCCGCATGCAGCAGCGCGATGAGAGACTCGTCATCGCGCGTGGTGGTGATGGCGAGCCAGTGTTTCAGCTCTGCAAGCGCCGCGTCCGCCAGGGCGGTCGGCACGATGATAGCCCGCTTCATTGAAATTCCTTTTGTTCTCGAAAGCGCCTCCGCGCTTTCGTCCTCGCTAGATGCGCAGCAAGCTGCGCCCGCTGCGGGCGCGCATTCGCTCTTGCGGCGCGCGATGTGCGCGCCGTGTCACCAATTTTACATTGAGGCTCGCACCTCCATCGGTCGCGATTAGCGACCGACAGCGCGCGACCGCGCAGCCCGCAGGTGCCCCGCAGCGAAGCGGAGGTAATAGCACCGAGGACGACCGCCCGGATGGGCGGGCATGAGATAAGAATCTCACACCCGCCCGCTGGTGGAAGTGTGGTAAACCTAGCGCTTACGCTTCGATTTTCAGCAGCTTGATGGCCGAGGAATCCAGCACCTGGCCACCAACGCGCTTCGTGGCGTAGAAATGCACGAAGGGCTTGTTGGTGAACGGATCACGCAGGATCTGCGTGGCGCTGCGTTCCGCGATGATGTAGCCGGCCTTGAAATTGCCAAAGGCAATCGGGAAGCTACCGCCAGCAACATCTGGCATGTCCTCGGCCTCGATCACCGGATAGCCCAGCAGGCGGTCGGGCTGGCCTTCGACCAGGCCAGGCTGCCACAGGAATGCACCATCGGTGGTTTTCAGCTTGCGAACGGAAGACAGCGTGGCCGAATTCATCACCCAGCTGGCACCCTGGCGGTGACCGGCCTTCATGGTGTGCACCAGATCGATCAGGCGACCTTCGGGACTGGCATCGAAACCCTCCGAATCGCCGGAGCCGATATACTGCAGCGAGCCGAAGGGACGCACTGCGTCACCCGCCATCGAAGTGGGCGAAGCGAGAAAGCCCAGCGGCTGGTCTGCGCCTGTGCCATTGACGAAGGCAGCACCTTCGGCGCGGGCGAATTCCATCGCCACTTCGCTGGCCAGCCAGCCTTCAAGGTCGAAAGCTGCATCGTCCAGCATGGACTGGCTTGCCGCCGGATTTGCATAAAGTTCTCCGGTGGGCGGCGAAATTTCAGCGAAGTCCGGCGTATCGGTTTCCGGACGCGGCGCGGTTTCGCCGACCCAGCCGGACGCCGTGCCGCCGGTGGTTACCAGCTTGCGATAACCGGCAGAGCCGACCTGCACCACCTGCGCCAGCTGGCGGATGGGGGAGATTTCCTTCAGCTCGGCAGCGATCAAGGCGTCGATTTCACGCGGCACGGCATAGCCGCCGTCGACGGACGTTGCGCCGGAGATGGACTTGATCTCGGTCTCGCGGCCACGGCGCAGGTAGCCGTTGACGAAGCCTTTCACTTCAGCGCTGGGTTCTTCGGTGGTTGCAGTGCCGATAGCGGGGCGAACGGCGGCCCGGCCAATCTTGTCGACGCGCGCTTTCACTTCGTCGACATCGCTGCGCAAGCCCTTGATCGCTTCATCCGCCTTGTCCTGGCGGGCCACGATGTCGAAGCTGTCGTTCATGATGTCGGTTGGGGTTTCGATATCCATAAGGGGAGATATTCCTTTGCTTGGGTGGGACTTCACGAGGACTCCGGACGCAGATGCGCGCCCTAAGTGGAGGGGGTTGGGGCTAGGCAAACAGATGCACCCGCGCTCCGGGCTGGAGCGGGTGGGTGACGAGGCTGACTTCGAAGAGGTCGATATCCTCCAGCACGCGGCCCGCCGGATGACGGCGAAAACCGCGCGCCCGGTAGCCGAAGCTGAGGCCGTTGGTGCGGCGGGCCAGCAGTTCCGTGGTGGCGCGGGCGTCGGGATTGTCGATCCGGGCAATCACGCGAAGGCCGCGGGCGTCCTCTTCCACCCGTTCCACCACGCCGATCTGCTGGTCTGGCCGGTGCTGCCAGTATAGCGGAATGGGCTCGCGCCGATCCGCCAGCGTGCGGGCAAATGCGCCCTTCACGATGGTATCTCTTGCAGCATCTGCAATGTCGAACAGGGCGGCGTAGCCGGCGATGCGAACCGAGGCCCTGCCGCTCAACGCAGCATTCCCGGCACGCCAAGGCGCACGGCAATGCCGATAAGCAGCAGCGCCATCACGCCGCGCACCATCCATTCGACGGCGGCCTTCCAGGCGCTCGCCTTGGCAGTGCGCCACGCGCCCAGCAATTCGCGCAGTTCATCGAGGTCGTTCTGCGCGTTATCGTCGTCCAGGCCGAGGCGGCCCATCACGCGGTCCGCGCCCAGTTCGCTTGCCTCTTCCACGATCGCGCGAAGGGTGATGAGGTCGGTGCCGGTATCCTTGGCCTGCGCCATCAGCGAGGCGAGCATGTCCTGCCGGTTCATTGTGTGTCTCCAGTAGGTTGAGATGGTGCGAGGCCAAGCATCGCGCGCTTTTCATGCGGTTCGAGGAAGTCGGCCTCGCTCACCTGCTTCCACAGCTTCTCGCGGTCTTCCGAAAGCGCGGGCACACGGTCCAGATCGATGGTGAGCGCCAGATCGGGAAACCAGGGTGCAAGACCGGTGGAGAGGCCGGTGAGGATCTTGCCCGCCAGCGGCAATAGGGTGAGCCGCCACAGCGCGCGATTTGCCTCGCGGTAATTGGAGTAGGTGTTGTCGCCGGGCAGGCCCAGCAACATCGGCGGCACGCCAAACGCCAGCGCAATGTCCCGCGCGGCTGCCGCTTTCAGCTCGGCAAAATCCATGTCGGCGGGCGAGAGCGACAGGCTCTGCCATTTCAGCCCGCCTTCCAGCAGCATGGGCCGCCCGGCATTGCCTCCGCCCTGGTATGCGCTGGCCAGTTCCGCCTTCAGTCTGTCGAACTGCTCGGCGGAAAGGCCCATGCTGTCAGTGCCGCTGTCGTACACCAGCGCGCCGGAGGGACGGGCTGCGTTTTCCAGCAGGGCGAGGTTCCAGCGTGCGGCCTCGTTATGGATGGCCACGGCCTGTTCGGCAGCGGAGAGGCAGCCTGCGCCATAGTGATCGTCCGCCGGGTGGAAGGCCTTGAGGTGGATGAGGCAGGGCCAGCCATCCTCGTCCTCCAGCGGAATATCGCGCACAGCATCTCCGATGCGGTAGCGATAGCCAACGGGCCAGCCATCCTCTCCCTGCACGACAGAGACACGCTCTGGCCGCAGGGCGAACAGCGAGACGGGCAGGTTGCCCGCGCCTTTCCCGATCTGCACGAAGGCATTGCCATGCAGCAGCAGGTGCGCGGCCAGCGTTTCCAGCAATGTGCCGCCGTCCTGCCCGTGGCGCAGCATGGCGGCGATGTCCGGCGCGGTGTCGTTCAATGGCGCGTTGCCCACGCCTTCCGCCACGATCCGGACCGCCCGCTGGGCCACCGGATTGTCAAGAAAGGCTTGGCGCACGGCGCTGCGATAATCGAAGGGTGCGCGCGCGCCGCCGCTCTCGTGCGTCCACGACCAGGGGCTGTGAAAACCGCGCGCAAGTGGCACGGCTGTTGCTCCGCCGCCGCCCTTGAAAGCGGCACGGAGTTGATCGATGAAGGGCATTATATTCTCCTCAAGCGCCGGCGGGGCCGTCCGGCCCCCTGGCTATCCTCGCCTGAATTCGTCCGCTTCGCTGCGGGGCGGCTGCGGGCGTGCAGCCGCGCTTGCGGTCGCATGGGCGAGCGACCGAGAGCAGGCATTTGGTTGCGTGTTTCTAAAGGCTGCGCACGGCAGGCACTCCCCGCTTGCCCAGCATCAGTTCCGTCAGTGCCCACACCAATGCGTCGGCGCGGTCAGGCGATCTTCCCGGACCTTCGTAACTGCCGCCCGCCATCACCCCGCAAAGCTCGTCCTCCAGCTTTGGAAACTGGCCGACATGCTTCACCCGGCCCGCCTCGTACAAGGCCGCGACAGGTTCGGCGCGGGCGCTTTTGCCGCGGCTGGCGTGGACCAGCCGTATCGGCATCTGGCAGTCGGCGGCGCGCAGCACGCTTTCCACCATCGCGCCGCCCTGGTTGGCCTCCGCAACAACGCGGTCGGCTTTCCAGTGGAGCGCGGTGGAGGCCACCGCACGCGCCCAGCGTTCCGGGCTGGGGCGCAGCACGCTGGCGTCGGCCAGCACCTTACCCTGACCCTCGGCTGTAACCGCACACACCACGATCCCGCAGGCATCGCCTCTCGCGCTGGCTGGCGGATCCACGCCCACCACGATGCGCGCCAGTGGTTCGATGCTGAACGGCTCCCGGCATTGCTCCAGCAAAGACCGGGACCAGAGCGCGCCCTCGACATCGGCCAGCAATTCGCCGTCCAGTTCCTGCCGCCCCAGCGCGGTGCGCGCATACTGGTTGCGGATGGTGCGCACGAAGCCCGGCGGCAGGTGGTCGGCATTGTCATAGGTGCTGCCCCGCGAGATCACGACGTCGGGTTCGCTGCCCTGTTCGATCAGTCGGCGCATCAGAGGCACCGCGCGCGGCGTGGTGGTGGCCAGCGCCTGCGGGTTATCACCAAGGCGCAGGCCCATTTGCAGATTGTCCCATGCCTTGATCGCCCGTTCTGAGGAGTTATCCCATTTGGCGATCTCATCGCACCACGCATAACCAAACTGCGGTCCGCGAAGCGATTCCGGTTCACTGGCCGAATACAATGTGGCCTGCGCGCCGTTGGGCCAGGTGAGCCTTCGCAATGAGGGTTCGAAGTCCGGCCCGTCCGGATATTGGTGGCAGGCAATAATTCCGCTTTCTCCTTCCACCATCACCGCGCGCGCCTCTGCAATCGACCTTGTCACCAGCGCGATGCGGGCATGGGGATCTTCTTCGGCGATATGCCGCACCCATTCGGCGCCCGCCCGCGTCTTGCCAAAGCCGCGCCCGGCGCAAATCAGCCACAGCCGCCAGTTGCCTTTGGGCGGCATCTGTTCGGTGCGTGCCCATAGCGGCCAATAACCTTCCAGCAGGTCCCGCTCGTCTCCCGAGAGTTCGTCGAGGAAATCATATCGTTCGGGATCGTCCAGCGCGGTGAGCGCGCGCCGGTTTTCAGTCCCGGACATTGGGGATGATCTCGATATTTGTGTCTTCTTTCAGCAGGCGTTCGGCGGCGGCGCGACGTTCACGCATCCGGTCCAGCTTGGCATTCAGGCTGGCAAGGACGGTGGCCTTGTCGCGCTTGCCCTGCCTCGCCTTTTCCCTCGCCGCTGCCTCGCGGTGGGCGGCAAGCAGGCGCAGGGCGTTGGCGATATCGAACTTGGTTTCGCCCGGCGGCGTGCCGAAACGCAGGCGTTGCAACGTTTCCATTTCCAGGTGCTCGTAACCCTCCAGCAGAGCCGCGCTCCACTGGGCGCGGAATTCCGGGCTCTCGCGCCGCCATTTGTAGACATAGGATGTCATCGCGCCCGCCTTGCGAGCCGCTTCGGAGACGTTGGACGTTTCTGCCAGTGTTTCCAGGAAGATGAACTTCCAGTTCTGGCAGAGGTTCTGACCTTTCTGGTCCTTCCGCGGTTTTACGCGTTTTGCCATGTGACCCCACCCTTGTTCTTGCGTTCAATCAGACTGGCTTCGGGCATGAAAAAGGGCGGCTCCCCTGCGGGACCGCCCTTGAAACGCCTTGCTGCCGACTCGCTTTATCGCGATGTTCCGTTTCTCTAACCAAAGAGTGTCACGATGTCAATATTAAAGTGCCATATCGGTTACTTTGTAGGACTTGCGGGGCGCTGCATCCTGCCCTAAGCGCCGAGAAACCACTCGGGATCAGCCATGCTTCGCGGATTATACAACTGGACGATGGCCAAGGCCGCGCATCCCCATGCGCAGGGGTGGCTGGCATTCTTCGCCTTCGTCGAATCGAGCTTTTTCCCCATCCCGCCGCATCCGCTGCTGGGCCTGATGTGCCTGGCAGAGCCAAAGCGTGCGATCCGCTTTGCGGCTGATCTGCACTGCGGCATCGGTGCTGGGCGGGCTGTTCGGCTACATGATCGGATATTTCCTGTACGAGGCGATTGGCGAATGGCTGATCGGCGTTCTCGGCCTGACCGAAAGCTTCCCCGTCGCCGCCTGCTATATCCGCGAGCAGGGCGCGATCGCCGTGTTCCTGGCGGCAGGCACGCCGATCCCGTTCAAGCTGATGACGATCACGGCGGGCTTCATCGAGATGAACCTCGCCACCTTCCTGATCGCGGCCATCGCCGGTCGTGCGTTGATCTTCATGGTGGTGGGCGTGCTGTTCCAGTACTTTGGCGCACCGATCAAGGCCATCATCGACAAGTATCTTGGCACCGTCACCACGGTCTTCGTGGTGCTGGTGGTGGGGGGCTTCCTCGCGCTCACCCAGCTTGGCGGGGGCGAAGAAGGCGGCAATGCGTCGGATGATCCTTGCGCCAACGTCACCTCGATGGATCAGCTTTAATTCGAGAATTCTCGAAATATTAGCTTGCGTTGCCGAGAAAACATTTCGATAAGCGTCGAAATGATTCAGTCACACGCAATCACCGCGCTTTCCGCACTGTCTCAGAACCTGCGCCTGGAAGTGTTCCGCTTGCTGGTGCGCAAAGGGCGTGATGGATTGCCTGCGGGAGAGATCGCGCAGCAAGTGGGCGTGCCCAATTCCTCACTTTCCTTCCACCTCGCGCAATTGCAGGAGGCAGGCCTTGTCAGGCAGCGCCGCGAGGGGCGCTCGCTCATTTATACCGCCGACTATGAGCGCATGGACGCGCTGATAGGTTTCCTGACTGAAAACTGCTGCCAGGGGGACGATTGCGAAGCCACGCCCTCGAGGCTGGCCGAGGAATGTGGCTGATTAATGCGCAATATCCTGTTTCTGTGCACGGCCAATTCGGCCCGTTCGATCCTTGCCGAGGCGATCCTGCGTGACGCGGGGAAGGACCGCTTCGCCGCTTATTCAGCAGGCAGCACCCCGCGCGGCGTGCCAAATCCGCTGGCCTTGGAGTTGCTGGCATCGAAGGGGCACGACACGGAACATTTGCGATCCAAGAGCTGGGACGAATTCACCACGGCTGACGCGCCCGCCATGCAAGCCGTGATTACCGTGTGCGACAATGCCAAAGGGGAGAGCTGTCCCATCTTTCCGGGCCATCCGGTGCAGGCGCATTGGGGCATCCCCGATCCGGCCGACATCGCTACGGATGGCACCCACATCGACGGCGACCCGGGCGGCTTCGAAATCGCGTATCGACGCCTTGTCGCGCGGGTGGAGGCCATGCTTGTCCCTGGACGAAGATGGGCTGACCGAGCGCGAATGGCGCGATGCGCTGACGGGTATCGGACAACAGGCGGAAGGGGCGACCTGATGGCGCTTTTCGAACGCTATCTGTCGCTTTGGGTAGGCCTGGCGATCGCCGCCGGTGTAGTACTTGGCCTCGTCGCGCCGGGCGTTGCGACCACGCTGGCGGGACTGGAATACGCGTCCGTCAACCTGGTGGTGGCGGTGCTGATCTGGGCGATGATCTACCCCATGATGGTGGCGGTGGATTTTGCCAGCATCCGCAATGTCACCGCAAAGCCGAAGGGGCTGATAATAACCCTGGTGGTGAACTGGCTGGTGAAGCCTTTCACGATGGCCGCGCTGGCCGTGCTGTTTTTCGATTATCTCTATTCCGGCCTGATCGCCGAGGGCGACGCGCAGCAGTATATCGCCGGACTGATCCTGCTGGGTGCAGCGCCCTGCACGGCGATGGTGTTCGTCTGGTCGCAACTGACCAGGGGCGACCCCGCCTATACGCTGGTGCAGGTGTCGGTGAACGATCTCATCATGATCGTGGCCTTCGCGCCCATCGTGGCGCTGCTGCTGGGTGTTACCGATATCGTCGTGCCGTGGGAGACACTGTTGCTGTCGGTCGTGCTGTATGTGGCATTCCCGCTGCTGGCCGGATGGCTGACCCGGCGATCCGTTATCGCGCGCTCTGGCGGAGATGCCGGGGCCGTCGACAGTTTCACCGCCCGGCTCAAGCCGTTCTCCATTCTCGGACTGCTGGCCACGGTCGTCCTGCTGTTCGCTTTCCAGGCGGAAACGATCGTCTCGCAACCGCTGCTGATCGTGCTGATCGCGATACCGATCATCATCCAGTCGTATGGCATATTCGCGGTTGCCTACGCCGCGGCATGGGCATGGCGGGTGCCGCACAACATTGCCGCCCCCTGCGCCCTGATTGGCACGTCCAACTTTTTTGAACTGGCGGTTGCCGTTGCCATCGGCCTGTTCGGGCTGTCGAGCGGCGCGGCACTTGCCACCGTGGTCGGCGTGCTGGTGGAAGTGCCGGTGATGCTGTCGCTGGTAGCGCTGGCCAACCGTTCGCGGGGGAAGTTTCCAGGCTGATCTCAGCCTTCGAAACTGGTCTCCAGCGTTATTTCGCAATCGAGCAGCTTGGAAATCGGGCAGCCTTCCTTGGCTTCGCCAGCCAGCTTCTCGAACTTCGCCTGATCGAGGCCACGAACCTTGCCCTTGGTCTTCAGCTCGGACTTGGTGACGGTGAAGCCATCGCCATCCTTTTCCAGCGTGACCGAGGCATGGGAAGTGACAGAGCCATCGGTATGGCCCGCCTCCGCCAGCTTGAAACTGAGCGCCATGGTGAAGCAGCTGGCGTGGGCGGCGGCGATCAATTCTTCGGGGTTGGTTCCGGGGGCATCTTCGAAACGGGTCTGGAAACCATAGGGCTGCGCGGCGAGCGCGCCGGAGCCGGTGGAGACATGACCCTTGCCCTCTTTGCCGAGGCCTTCGTAAGTGGCGGAACCTGTGTTGGTGGTCTTCATGGGAAATCTCCTTCCCCATGAAGACGAGTAGCCACGGGCGCTTGTTCCGACGCTAGATGATCCCCACCGCCTTGCCCGCGCGTTCGAACATGCCGAGAATGGTTTCCACCTCCTCGTCCGAATGTTCAGCGCACAGCGAACAGCGCAGCAGCGTCATGTTCGCAGGTGTCGCCGGCGGACGCGCCAGGTTGACGTAAAGCCCCTCGGTCAGCAGCGCGCTCCACATCGCGGCGCCTTTCTCAAGGTCGGGCATGATGACGGCCACGATGGCGCTTTGCGGTTCGTCCGTGCCCAGTGTGAAGCCAAGGTCTTTCAGGCCGCCGTGAAGCCGCCGCGAATTCTTCCAGAGATGCTCGCGCTTGTCAGAAGCGGTCATCAGCTTGCGGATCGACGTCGCCGCCGTTGCCACCACGCTTGGCGGCAGCGAAGCGGTGAAGACATAGGGGCGACACACCAGGCGCATGATCTCGAACTTGGGATGGTTGGAAACGCAGAAGCCGCCCACCGTGCCGACGCTTTTCGAGAAGGTGCCGATGATGAAATCGACATCGTCCATCACGCCTGCATCTTCCGCTACGCCGCGACCGTTCTCGCCGATGAAGCCCATGGAATGCGCCTCGTCCACCAGCACCATGGCGCCGTTTTCCCTGGCGATCTTCACCATTTCCTTCAGCGGTGCGATATCGCCAAGCATGGAATATACGCCTTCCAGCACCACCAGCTTGCCCGCACCTTCGGGGATGCGCTTCAGCCGCTTTTCCATGGCCGTGATGTCATTGTGCTTGAAGGGCACGATCTCGGCATTGCCCATCGCGCAGCCATCCCAGATGCTGGCGTGGCTATCGATATCGAGCACGACGTAGTCGCCCTTGCCCGCGATGGTGGAGATGATGCCGAGGTTGGCCTGGTATCCGGTGGAGAACACCATGGCGTGGTCCATGTCATAGAACTCACGCAGCGCATCCTCGCATTCGCGGTGGCCCTGGTAGGTGCCGTTCAGCACCCGGCTGCCCGTGGTACCGGATCCGAAATCGGCGAGCGCCCGCTGGCCTGCGTCGATCACGTCGGGATCGAACGTCATGCCCATGTAGTTGTAGGTGCCGAGCAGGATCGTGTCGCGCCCGTTGCAGATTGCCCGGGTCGGCGAGAGAACCTTCTCCATCACGAGGGAGAAGGGATCCTCCACTCCGCTCGCGAGCAGGTTTTCGCGCAGGGCGATGATGTCGTCGAACTTGCTGAAAAGATCGGGCGTGTCGCCCGTGTGCTGGGACGGCTTGTCCGCCTGCATGATACCTTCGCTCATGATCGCCTCAATTGCTGACCTGGTCGTGCACGGCATCGACGAGCTGGCCGTATTTCTCGATCTCGGCCTGCTGGTTCATCGAGATGATGATGTCGAAATCATCCTCGATCGCGGCGACGAAATCCATCACGGTCAGGCTGTCGAACTCCAGGTCGCCAGCAAAGGTCGTGTCTTCGGTGATGACTATTCCCTTCTTGTTGAAGGGTTCGATGATCGTGCGGATACGTTTGTCGATTTCGGCGCGGTCCATCAGGGAAAATTCCTCGGGCTAAAAAGCGGTTGCCCCCTATAGTGCAGGGGACGCGTTGCGGCAAAGCTTTCGCGTCGCCGCTTGTCAAGCGCGCGGCACGGTGGCAGCTTTCGCCCCACAAGTTCGCGCCATTCGCTGAAAGGGGCAGCATGAGCGATAAGGTCTTGCAAGACAACGGCAAAGCGACCGATCCCGATCCCGGCAACGCAGAATTCAGCGTGAATGCGGTGCAATTGCTGCGCACCGTGCAAGTGAATACTCTCCTGCTTTCGCAAATGGCGGACCAGAAGGCATCGATTCTGATGGGTGCCACGTTCCTGGTGTTTTCGATCGCTGTCAGCCGGTCGCTCGCAGGCGATATGCCCTGGGCGTTGGCGGTGCTGGCCGTCTTTGCCTTCCTCAGCGCGCTGCTGGCCGTGCTGGCAGTGCTGCCTTCGGTGCGCAACCCAGCCACGAACCAGCGGCCGAACCTGGTGTTCTTCGGCCATTTCGCCGATCGCGATGAAGAAGAATGGGTGCGCGAAGTGCTGACGCAGTTGCAGGGGGATGAAGAGGTGTTCCGCACCATGCTGCACGATATCTACCAGAACGGGCAGGTGCTCCACCAGCGCAAGTACCGCTATCTGGGATATGCCTACAGGGTGTTTGTCGTTGGTCTGTTCGTGACGCTGGCGGCTTTCGTTGTCGAATTCGGCGTGACGTACTGAGGGCCTATTCGGCCGCTTCGGCCGTCACATCCTCAACCAGCCCTCTTACCGCCGCCATGAACGGTCCGATGCTGACGGGTTTGGACAGGTAGCCTTCCGCACCCAATTCGCGAATGCGCTGTTCGTCGCCCTTGCCGGCATAGGCCGTAACCGCCAGCACCGGCACATCGGCAAGGTCGGCATCCTTTTTGAGGATGGCAATCAGGTCGAGCCCGGAAACATCCTGCAGCTGGATGTCCATGACAACAAGATTGGGAATGAAGGCCCGCGCCCGCTCTATGGCCAGATTGCCGTCGGCTACCGGCTCCACGGAAAAGCCGCCCGCTTGCAGCACATCGCAGAAAAGCTTTCGATTTAGATCGTTGTCCTCGACAACGAGGATACGCTTCGTCATTTAGCCCCCGAACGCCTCCAGCTGATGTGGAGGTTTGCAACCTTGCTATCGTTATATTGGACCAGTTACAATTAGCAACGCTTATGAAGATTCGGTTAAGGATGCCTCCGCCCTCGCACTGGCGGCGCTGGGCTGGGTATTGGCGGACGACGCGCGGGCGCAGCGCCTGCTCGACCTGACGGGCCTCACACCCGATGGCCTGCGCGATGCCATCACCGAGACAGAGACCCACCGCGCGATCCTGGATTTCCTCTGCCAGCACGAGCCTGATCTTCTGGGCGCGGCAGACGCGCTGGAAATCGCGCCTGAACAACTGGTTGCCGCAGGCAGGGAGCTTCGCCGATGACACGTCCACTGGTGGTGACCGATTGCGACGAAGTGCTGCTGCACATGGTGCGCCACTTCCGCGAGTGGCTGGATACCGAACATGACATCGACTTCCAGCTGGAGGGCAATCCCTTCGTCCAGTCGATGCGGCGTCGTGGCAGCGATGTCGCACTTGCCGAAAAAGACGTCTGGGCCTTGCTCGGCGGGTTTTTCGATACGGAAATGGGCAAGCAGCAGCCGATCGAGGGTTCGGTCGATGCGATCGTCCAGTTGCAGCAAGATGCCGATGTGGTGGTGCTCACCAATCTCACCGACGAGCGCAACGAAGCGCGCCAGAGGCAGCTGGAAGCGCTGGGTATCGAAACGAAGGTCTATACCAACCAGGGGCCGAAGGGCGAGGCGCTGAACCGGATCGTGAGAGAACACGAGGCGCGCCGCATCGTCTTTATCGACGACCTTGCCCAGCATCATGAATCGGCTGCCGAAACCGTGCCGCATGTCCACCGCCTGCATTTCTGCGGCGAACCCGCCATCGCCCCGCATATTCCCTGCGCCCGACAGGCAGGCCATGCCCATGCGCGGATAGACAACTGGGCCGAGGCCCTGCCATGGATCCAGGAAACCCTGCACGGAGAGACACGATGAGCATCGAAGCGCGCCTGAAAGAACTTGGCATCGAACTGCCCGAGGTGGCGCCGCCGCTGGCCAGCTATGTGCCGGTCATGGTGCAGGGCGACCTTGCCTTTGTTTCGGGGCAACTGCCCTTCATCGATGGCGAGCTTGTTACAGGAACGCTGGGCGATAACGTGGAAGTGGATCGCGCCAACGCCGCAGCGCGTGCCTGTGGCCTGATGATCCTTGCGCAGTTGCAGGGCGTCATCGGGTCGCTCGACAAGGTGGAGCGGATCGTCAAGCTGGGCGGTTTCGTCGCCTCCACCCCGTCGTTTACCGACCAGCACAAGGTGGTGAACGGCGCGTCCGACCTGATGTTCGAGGTGTTTGGCGAGGCCGGACGCCACGCCCGCGCCGCCGTGGGCGTGCCCAGCCTGCCGCTGGGCGCTGCGGTGGAAGTCGATGCGGTGATCGCCATACGCGGCAACTGACCATGCCGCGCGCCGAGGATTTGCGGGCTGGGAAAATCGCCGCACTGGCAGCCCATGCCTATGCCCATCGCGGCTTGCATGATGGCGCGGTGCCCGAAAATTCTCTTGCCGGGTTTCGCGCGGCGATCGCCGCTGGCCTCGGCATCGAATGCGACATTCGCAAAAGCAGCGATGGCCGCGCGGTGGTTTTTCATGATGCCGAACTGGAGCGGCTGACGGGCCGTGCAGGAGCCACCGGCGCGTGCCCGGTTGGCGAACTGACCGGCATGCGCCTGACCGGCAGCGAGGAAACGATCCCGACCTTGCGCGACACGCTGGAACTGGTGGACGGGCAGGTGCCGCTGCTGCTGGAAATCAAGAGCGACGACCGCCGGCCCATCGATGCCCTTTGCCGCGCCGTGCGCCGGGACCTGGATGGCTATCGGGGCCCTGTAGGCGTGATGAGCTTCGATCCGCGCGTATCGCGCTGGTTTGCCGTGCACGAGCCTGATTGCCCCCGTGGCCTTGTGATCACCCAGCAGAATTCGCGCACCTTGACCGCCGCGATGAAGCGCAGGCTGGCGATCTTCAGCGCGAAGCCCGACTTCCTGGCGCTGGATATTCGCGACTTGCCCGGCAGCCTTGCCCGCACGCAGGCGAGCAAGGGCAGGGCGCTGTTCAGCTGGACCGTGCGCACGCCTGCGCAACTGGAAACGGCGCGGGAAAGCGGCGCGGTGCCGATTTTGGAAGCGGCAGGGGTGGCAGCGTGGCAGGATGGTGCCTAGATAACGGCTGATGGCCGATCCCGCGCTCACCGCAAGAATTGCTCCTGCCATTGGCGGAATTGCGCAGGCCGATTGGGATCGGCTGGCAGGTTCCGACAATCCCTTTACCAGCCATGCCTTCCTCTCGTTGCTGGAGGAATCGGGCAGTGTCGGGCCGGGCAGCGGATGGCAGGCCGCCCCGCTGCTGCTGGAAGAGGGTGATGGCAGGCTGGTGGGCGCGTTGCCCAGCTACCTGAAAGGCCACAGCCAGGGCGAATACGTGTTCGACCATGCCTGGGCCGATGCCTGGCACAGGGCGGGCGGTGAGTATTATCCCAAGCTTCAGATTGCCGTGCCTTTCACCCCCGCCACCGGCCCGCGCCTGCTGGTGGAGGATGATCGCTATGCCACGCCCCTGCTGCGCGCTGCCGAACAGTTGGTGCAGCAGAACGGATGGTCTGGCGCGCATGCGACGTTCGTCGAGCCTGCCCAGCATGCCCTGTTCGAGAAAGCCGGCTGGCTGCGGCGCGAGGATATCCAGTTCCACTGGTACAACCGCGATTATGCCGATTTCGATGAGTTCCTGGCCGACCTGACCAGCCGCAAGCGCAAGGATCTGCGCAAGGAGCGGCTCGCGGCCAATGAAGGTATCGAGATCAGATCGCTGACCGGAGACGATATCAGGACAGAGCACTGGGACGCGTTCTGGCTGTTCTACCAGGATACCGGCGCGCGCAAGTGGGGAACGCCCTACCTGACCCGCGAAGCGTTCGACCTGATGGGCCAGCGCATGGCGGACAAGCTGTTGTTGTTGCTGGCTTTCGAGGATGGCATGCCGATTGCGGGCGCGCTCAACTTCATCGGCGGCCAGGCGCTGTATGGCCGTTACTGGGGTTGCCTGGCGGATCGGCGCTTCCTGCATTTCGAGCTGTGCTATTACCGTGCCATCGATGCCGCGATCGAGCTTGGCCTCGAGCGCGTGGAGGCTGGCGCGCAGGGCGGCCACAAGCTGGCCCGCGGGTATGAGCCGGTGGCGACCGTGTCGATGCACTATCTCGCCGATCCGGGTTTTCGCGATGCGGTGGAGGATTTCCTCTCCCGCGAACGCATGGGCATCGGCATGGACCAGTTGCACCTGGCCGAACGAACCCCGTTCAAGCGGCGTTAGCGGCGCCGCGCCGCTTCGGACCGTACTTCAGGCTGCCTTGGTGGCGCCCTGGCGGAGCCATTCGCGCGCGCGGCGCTGGGCCTCGGCAATATCGCGAGCGGTCATCTCGTCCGACACATCGGCACGGCACCAGCAGGCGGCTTCATGACCGTGTGCGGCGGCAAGGTTGAACCATTTGTGCGCCTCTATCAGGTCGCAATCCACGCCGTGGCTGCCCGTGGAATAGGCAACGCCCAGGTCGTAATAGGCATTGGTATCGCCTTCGGCCGCAGCTGCCAGGCAGCGCGGAACAAGCATGTCCATCCCGCTTACGTCGGCCGGCTGAACCTTTGCGAAAGTCTCGATCTTGGCAAGTTCCATGATCGCAAGTCCCCTGTTTACGTCCGATCCCCAATGTCCGGACAGGGCGATATTTTGACGAACGTGCTCAAGAAATGGTTAACAAGCCTGCGTATTTATGGATTTAGCCTGCTAGAGGCATCTCGTCCCCCGCCAATCCAGATTGCCGCTTGTGCCGTGAATGCGGGCACCGTATAGGCCCGCCGGATCATGGCTTCAGCAGCCGGGGGGGATAGAGCCCGAATCAAAATGGGCCGGTCTCCGGATGCAGCAGGGGAAGCCCCGCGATCGGATTTCGGAGCGACTGAATGGCCATAGCCACACATGACGATATCGACATCCTCGCCAAGGCGAAGCGCGCCCTGCCTGCCGATTATTCGCCCGGTGAAGATGAAGAATACATGTCGGAAAAGCAGCTGAACTACTTTCGTGTTCTGTTGCTCGAATGGAAGAAAAGCATTGTCTCGGCTTCTGCGGGTACGCTGCAAAGCCTCCAGGACGGCCCCATGCGCGAGCCCGACCTGAACGACCGTGCTTCCAGCGAGACCGACTGGGGCATCGAACTGCGCACGCGCGACAGGCAGCGCAAGTTGATCGCCAAGATCGACGCGGCCTTGCGCCGCCTCGACGAGGGGGAATACGGCTGGTGCGACAAGACGGGCGAACCCATCGGGATCAACCGCCTGATCGCACGGCCCATCGCCACTATGACGGTGGAAGCGCAGCAGGCGCACGAACGCCGCGAGAAAATCTCTCGCGACGATTGAGCTTTTTTGACGGCTGGCCCAGAATGGGACAGTTGATGCAAATGCAGTTGTTTTTAACTTCTGGTTAGCCTTCCTGCCGCATTCCGGCGTGGTCTATTCATTAGCCGGAATTGCCGCTTCCACGGCGGCCTTGCGGCCGAGACAGGATCGTGACTACACCGATGAGGCCCCACGCATGAGCAATGTCGATACCCGCCAGGTCGATCGCGACAGCCTGTTCCTGCTGGCGCAATTGCGCGTCGACGGGCAGAGCGAGCTTCATCGTGTGAAGGTGCGCAACCTTTCGGCTGGCGGCATGATGGCCGAAGGCGAGGTACGGGTCATTCGCGGTGCACTGGTGGAAGTGGAACTGCGCAACCTTGGCTGGATCGAGGGGACAGTCGCCTGGAAGCAGGACAATCGCTTCGGCATTGCCTTTGTCGACGAGATCGACCCCCGGCGCGCGCGGGCACAGATTACCGGCACCACCGTATCGCAGCATTCCGGCACCGGGGCGCAACATCCCGATGCGCAGGTCTTCCGCAAATTGTAATCCGGCGTCAGCGCGGTTGAAGCGATTGCCAACGCGGCCTATTCGCTTGGCCCATGATCGCGCGCCGACCCCTCTTCCTGACTGCTTTGTGCATGGCCCTTGCGGCCTGCGGATCGAGTGACGACGGAGCTATCGATGTCGCGCTGATCGGCTCGCCCGAAGACGTGCTGACCAGCAGCCTGCGATTGAACAGCCCCGCCCAGCATGTGCGTGCCGCCACGCAATCGGGGCTCGTGGCGCTCAATCCCCAGGGTGAAACCGTACCCGCCCTGGCAGAACGCTGGATCGTGACCGATGACGGGCGCAGCTTCATCTTCCGCTTGCGCGAAGGCAACTGGCCCGATGGCACCCCGATGAGCGCCGCCAGCGCCCGCGATGCGCTGCTGGAAGCGATCGACGGCCTGCGAGGCACCTCGCTCGCCCTCGACCTTGCGCCGATTGAGGAAGTCCGCGCGATGGCCGGGCGCGTGATCGAATTGCGCCTCTCCAAGCCGGAGCCATACCTGCTGCAAATGCTGGCACAGCCCGAAATGGCGCTGCGGCAGCCCGGCGG
This sequence comes from uncultured Alphaproteobacteria bacterium, assembly GCA_963783265.1. Classification (GTDB taxonomy): domain Bacteria; phylum Pseudomonadota; class Alphaproteobacteria; order Sphingomonadales; family Sphingomonadaceae; genus Alteraurantiacibacter. The sequence goes on from CAWAMU010000018.1 coordinate 566,333, forward strand.
GGAAACCGGCCCGATGGTGCTTGAACGCGGAGAAGAGGACAGCCTTGCGCTGGCCTTGAAGCCTCCCCTCGAACGCGGCCTTCCCGACGATGAGGAATGGCAGGGCGACGTGCGCGAAATCCGCCTGCATATCCAGCCCGCCCGCGAAGCCATCGCCTTGTTCGCAAGCGGTGAGGCCGAGGCCGTGCTGGGCGGGACGCTGGGTGATTTCACCCTGGTGGAGACCGGCCCCCTGTCATCGGGCACTTTGCGGCTGGATACCACCTTCGGCCTGTTCGGCCTGCAGGTGCGCGCCGACGATGGCCTGCTCTCCAACACCGGCGTGCGGGAAGGGCTGGCCATGGCGATCGACAGGCAGGCCCTGATGGCGCCCTACAATATCAGTGGCTGGGTGCCGACCACGCGGCCTGTGTCACCGGGGCTTCCGGGCGATCCCGGCCTGATCCGCGAACGCTGGGATGGTGAGGCGCTGGAAGATTTGCGGACCGAGGCGGCTGCCCGGATTGCCGCGTGGCGCGAGCAGTTTGGCGAAGGCGATCTTTCGCAACCGGCCACCGTCACCATTGCCATGGGCGATGCGCCCGGCTGGGACCTGCTCTATCGCGACCTGGCTCGCCAGCTGGCGTCCATCGGCCTGCGGCTGGAACGGGCGCAGGACGCACGCACCGCGGATTTCGTGCTTGTCGACCGTGTGGCCCGATACCCCGCGCCGCGCTGGTTCCTCAACCAGTTCAATTGCACACTGGACCGGGGCCTTTGCGAGGAGGAAGTCGACGCGCTCGTCGAACAGGCGCTGGCGGATACCAACCCCACCTCTCGGGCCCGCACGCTGGCGCAGGCCGAAGCCGAATTGACGCTGGCCAATGTCTATATCCCCTTTGGCGCACCTTTGCGCTGGTCGCTGGTGCGCGGCAGCGTGGATGCCTTCGTGCCCAACCCCTATGCCTTCCATCCCTTGCCGGAACTGGCCCAGGTCCCCAGATAAGCGGGAAGGAGACACGAGTTTCATGCCCGAAGACCTGCAAAGACCGCGGCCCCAGAAGCCACGTCCGATGACGATGAGCCAGGACTTGCCGCTGGGCAAGGATCCGGCGTCGATCCGCCGCCGGATAGAGGCGATGGAGATGGTGCTGGAACGCAGCTTCGTCATCCCCGGCATCAACCGCCCCGTGGGTCTTGATGCCATCATCGGCCTGGTGCCGGTGGTGGGCGACATCATCGCCATGGGCATGGGCGCCTATATCGTGTGGGAAGCCCGCAACCTTGGCATGCCGAAGTGGAAGCTGATGCGCATGGCCGGCAACGTGGTGTTCGACAGTGCGGTGGGCGCAGTGCCCGTTGTGGGTGACCTGTTCGACTTCATGTTCCGCTCCAACACCCGCAACCTGCGGATCGTGAAGAAGCACCTGGACAAGCACCACCCCGGATCAAAGGTGATCGAGGGGTAGTTTCAAACGCGACCGCATGTCGCTAAGGCAGGGCCATGGCGAAAAGCGACGTTACATACTCATCCTATCTCGATCTTGATCGCATCCTGTCGGCGCAGCACCCTGCGTCCGATGCGCATGACGAGTTCCTGTTCATCATCGTCCACCAGGCCAGCGAGCTGTGGCTGAAGCTGTGCCTGCACGAACTGGAGGCAGCGCGCGAACTGGTGATTGCCGATACGCTTGGGCCCGCGTTCAAGATGCTGGCGCGCGTGGCGCAGGCACAGCGGCAACTGATCGCCAGCTGGGACGTGCTGGCCACCATGACGCCGCATGATTACTCTCTGGTCCGCCCGCATCTGGGCAATTCGAGCGGTTTCCAGTCGGCGCAATACCGCCTGATGGAATTCATCCTGGGCGGCCGTAATCCCGACATGGTGACCATGCACGAAGCAACGCCGGAGGTGGCGGCGAAGCTGAAAGCGGAACTGGCGCGCCCCAGCCTTTATGGCGAGGTGCTGCGCCTGCTCAAGCGGCGCGGCTTTGCCATTCCCGACGAATTGATCGACCGCGACCTGAAGGCCCCGCACGAGCCGGTAGAGGCGGTCACGCAAGCCTGGGCGCAGGTCTATCGCGACCCGCAGCAATATTGGGATCTGTATGAGCTGGCGGAAAAGCTGGTCGATCTGGAATACCATTTCCAGCGCTGGCGTTTCGCGCATCTGAAAACGGTGGAGCGGGTGATCGGCTTCAAGCGCGGCACCGGGGGCACGGCGGGCGTGCCCTATCTGGAAAGCGTGCTGAAGCTGGGCTTCTTCCCCGAACTGCTGGCCGTGAGGACCGAGATTTGACCGATTGGCAAGCCGAAGCGGAGCGCCTCGACAAGGCCGATCCACTGGCGAAACATCGCGGCGATTTCCTGCTGGATGACGTGCTCGCCTATCTCGACGGCAATTCGCTGGGCGCGCTGCCCAAGGCGACGCCTGCGCGGATCGAGGAGGTCGTGCGCGGTGAATGGGGCAAGGGGCTGATTTCCAGCTGGAACACCGCCAGCTGGATCGACCTGCCCCAGCGCATCGGCGCGAAGATCGCTCCGCTGGTGGGCGCGAAACCCGATGAGGTCGTGGTGGCGGACAGCGTTTCGATAAACCTGTTCAAACTGATCAGCGCAGCCCTGGCCATGCAGGATGGCCGCAAGGTGGTGCTGTCCGAACCCGGCAACTTCCCCACCGACCTCTACATGATCGAAGGGCTGGAAGGGCAGGGGCTGGCCGAGCGGCGGCTGGCCGAGCGCGGCGCTATCGAGGATGCGCTGGACGAAGACGTGGCGCTGCTGTTGCTCACCCACGTGCATTACAAATCGGGCGAAATGTTCGACATGGCGCGCCTCACAAAGGCCGCCCACGATGCAGGCGCGCTGGTGCTGTGGGACCTGTCGCACAGCGTTGGCGCGGTGCCGGTGGACCTGAACGGAGCGGGCGCGGATTTCGCCGTGGGCTGCGGCTACAAATACCTGAACGGCGGCCCCGGCGCGCCCGGCTTTGCCTACGTGGCTGAGCGACATCACGATGCGCTGGAACAACCGCTGAGCGGCTGGATGGGCCACAAGTCGCCCTTCGCCTTCTCCGACGATTACGAGCCCGCGCCCGGCGTCGATCAATTGCTGTGTGGCACCCCGCCGATCCTCTCGATGAGCGCGATGGAAGTGGGCGTGGACCTGATGGCGGGCATCGGGATCGATGCGCTGGTGGCAAAATCGCGCGCGCTTTCCGAATTCACCCGCGCCGCGATGGCGCAGATGGTGCCGGAACTCCCTTGCATTTCCCCGGACGATCCGCAGCGGCGGGGCAGCCAGCTCTCCTTCCGCCATGAACACGCCTATGAATTGTGCCAGGCGCTGATCGCCCGCAAGGTGGTGGGCGACTTCCGTGCCCCCGATATCCTGCGCCTCGGCTTTGCCCCCGCCTACGTCCGCTTCACCGACTGCTGGCGCGCGGTGAGCGAACTGCGCGACATTCTCGACAGCGGCGAGTGGCGCAAACCGGAATATGCGGAGCGCGGGGCGGTTACGTGAAAGGGATGGATGGGATGGAAAAGCCGCCACTCGATCAACGGTTCTGACGGGACTATTCAGCGAGCAAATAATCTTTCAGAAACCGGTGCGCAATTATGCTCGCTGAATGAACGCAATTTCAGATCAAGCAGCGCTGGCTTCAATCCCGGTCAACTGGGAAGCAATCTATGCAGAGGTCAACGCTTGGCGTGGAGAGTGCATGCACCACTTTTCTGTGGTGGAACAAGCGGTCACCAAAACATTGCTGGTCATGGACGCGGCTAAGCAAGATCGCGCCAAAATTCGCTTGCGCCACCTGATTGGCCAGCGGTTTGAAGACCTAGCCGAAGCGATCAAACCGGAAGGGCCGTTTGGGGAGGAAGGAAAGGCCGCTTTCAAAGCCTTGGAGCAATATCGGGAGCGCCATGAGTCGTTCCGGACGCAGCTTTGTCATGGGCATATAGTAGTTTCAGTGGTTCGCGCTGGCGAATGGATGCTGGTTCTCCGCACACTTGCAATCCGCGGGCGACAAGTGGATGCCGGACTGGTGCTGCTCGAACAATCAACTGCCATGTCTCGCTTGGCCGAACTCAGCCGCGATGCACGGAAGCTGGCAGCAGACTTAGGACAAGTACGTAGAGCGGTGGCTCGACCGTAATTGGCGAAATGACTGCTACAAGGTCGTTAGCGGTCATTCGGACGCAAACGCATCATGGGTTCACCAGGTCGCTTTCCTACCTGCCGGACCTCGGCGCAAACCGATGGCATGAGCAATGCGGAGGCCACTCTCGGTCAGACAAACGGAAAGTTACACTCCGTGACCGAAGATGCCGCCGAACTTTCTGAAGTTAATAACAAAATAGCAAGCCGGGAATTTTCGCAAAAACCCCCTTCGGCGTTCCACGTCAGCCGCGCTATTCCTCCAGCTCGATATCCCAATAGAGCCAGTCCCGCCAGGTTTCGTGCAGATAGTTGGGCGGAAACGCCTTGCCGTGTTGCTGCAACTGCCAGCTGGTGGGGCGGGAGGGCTTCACATAGAGATGCATGCCCGCCTCTTTCGGCGTGCGGCCGCCCTTCTTCATGTTGCACGGGGCGCAGGCGGTGGCGATGTTTTCCCAGGTGGTCCTGCCGCCCTGTCGGCGGGGGATCACGTGGTCGTAGGTGAGATGTTGCTGGCTGCCGCAATACTGGCAGGAGAAGCGATCGCGCAGGAACAGGTTGAAGCGGGTGAAGGCGGGAAATTCGCTGGTTTTCACATATTGCCGCAGCGCGATCACGCTGGGCACCTGCATATCCAGCGATTGCGAATGCACCGCGCGGTCGTAACTCGCCACGATATCCACCCGCTCCAGGAACACCGCCTTGATCGCGGTCTGCCACGGCCACAGGCTGAGCGGGTAATAGGACAGCGGCGTGTAATCGGCATTGAGCACGAGTGCCGGGCAGCTTTCCAGCGTCCGGGTCGGGTCTTCCGCCGCGCTCCGGAATTTCGCGGCCCGTTCAATCAGTTCGGCTTTGAACACTCGGTGTCCTCTCTGATAGGCGCAAGAATGCACTTGCACGCAGATGCGTCAAGCCTGTTACAGACAGGCTATCCACAGTGATATTCACAAGGCCTAAGCCAATTTTCGAGTTGCACCGCGCATGATCGTTACCCGGTTCGCCCCCAGCCCCAACGGCCCGCTGCACCTTGGCCACGCCTATTCGGCGGTGGTGGCGCATGATCTTGCGCGCGACGCAGGCGGGCGTTTCCTGCTGCGGATCGAGGATATCGACGGCGCGCGCTCTCGCCCCGAACTGGCCGACGAATTCCGCCGCGACCTGGAATGGCTGGGGCTGGAATGGGAGGAAGTGCCAGCGCAATCCACCCGGCTGGATAGCTACGAGGCCGCGGCGCGCAGGCTGATGGATGAGGGGCTGCTCTACCGCTGCACCTGCACCCGCGCCGAGATTCAGGCCAGGCAGCCGCGTATGGGACCCGAAGGTATCGTCTATCCCGGCACCTGCAAGGGAGAGCGTTTCGATCCCTCGCGCCCATCGGCCATGCGGCTGGACATGGACGCAGCGATGGAGCGGGCAGGCAAGCTCGTCTGGGAAGATGCGGAGGCTGGCCGCATTGTCGCGGACCCGCGCGAATTCGGTGACGTGGTGCTGGTGCGCAAGGATGCGCCCGCCAGCTACCACCTCGCCGCCACGCTGGATGACGCCGCCGACGGGGTGACGCTGGTAACGCGCGGCATGGACCTGTTCTTCGCCAGCCACATCCATCGAATGTTGCAGGCGCTGCTCGATCTGCCCGTGCCGCGCTGGCACCATCACCGGCTGCTGCTGGACGAGGATGGCCGGAAACTGGCGAAAAGCCGCAAGTCGGGCGAGAGTGCGCTGGGCCTCACGGAAATGCGCGAAGCGGGCGAAGATGGCGCTGCGCTTGCCGACAGCCTGCGTATAGGCCAAATGCCGTGTGGCATTACGCTATCGCGCTACCCACATGGTGGAACATGAACACATTTCTCGTCATTCTCATCGCTGTCTTTGCCATTCTGGTCGTCGTTTCGCTGGTGCGCGGCATCATCGCTTTCCTGCAAACGACCAAGGTCGACCTTGAAACAGGCGGCGAAAACTCGAAACGGCTGCAGGAAGCGCAGAACAAGGCGATGTTCAACCGCATCAAGTACCAGGCGCTGGCGATCGTGGTGGTTGCCGTGTTGCTGATGGTGAACAGATGAGGGAGAGCGCGGGACACGGTTCATACATTTTGAACCGCAAGGCCGAATGGCCGCCCGCAGCTTTGCTGCGCGTCTAGCGAGGATGCTCTCGCGCAGGCGTGAGCGAAAGAAGCAAAATGGTAAAACTCAACAAGATATACACCCGCACCGGAGACGATGGCACCACTGGCCTGGTCGATGGATCGCGCCTGCCAAAGCATGCACCGCGCATGCAGGCGGTTGGCGATGTTGACGAGGCGAATGCGGCGTTGGGCGCTGCAGCGGTGCTGGCCGATGGCGACCTGAAGGCCGATCTGGTCCGCTTCCAGAACGATCTGTTCGATCTGGGCGCCGATCTGGCAACGCCTCTTGGCGAGGTTGGCGGAGAGAATTTCGAGCCTTCGGAAATGGTGCTGCGCATCGTGTCATCGCAGGCTGACCATGTGGAAACGCGGATAGACGCGCTGAACAAACGGCTGGAGCCGCTCACCAGCTTCGTGCTGCCCGGCGGCAGCGAGCTTGCCGCCCGCCTGCACCATGCGCGCACCGTAACGCGCCGCGCAGAGCGGTGCATGACCGCGCTGGCGGACGCCGAGCCGGTCAACCCCGCTGCGCTTGCCTACATCAACCGCTTGTCGGACTGGCTGTTCGTCGCCGCCCGCATCGCCAACGACGATGGCAAGGCTGACATAAACTGGGTGCCCGGCGCCAATCGCTAGTCTGGAACAAGCCGCCTTTGCCGCCCGTTGATAGGGCAAAGGAGAATTCCATGACTGACACTACCAAGAAGTCCGACCCGGAATCCAAGGAACAGCGCATGGCCGACCTCGCGCCGGAAATGCACAACGACGAGCAGGACGATCACCGCATGCAGGCGCAGGAAGTCTCGGAAGAGGCCCGGCGTACCACGGTGAAAACCCAGATGCCGACCGAGAGTCAGAAAAGTCCGACCAAGTCTGACCTCATGGGCAATTCCACGCAGGATACCGTCGACAAGATGCGCGATATGGAAAGTTCGGGCCGGATCGACATGCACGCCTTTGACGGCGAGCCGAACCATGACGATAACACGGGCAAATACGGCAAGGGCCACAAGCCGTCCGACAACAGTTGATCAGACCTCGCGTTTGAGTTCGTAAAGCAGGTCCAGTGCCTCTCGCGGGGACAGGGCATCGACATCGATGCCTCCCAGCTTCTCGCGGAGCGTGTCGCACTCGGCTTCCTCCGCTTGCATCGCGGCGGCAAACAGCGGCAATTCGCCCAGGCCAGCGGCAATTCCGCCGGTTTCGGCACGGCCCTTTTCCAGCTTGTCGAGCACGCTGCGTGCCCGTTTCACCACCGCAGCGGGCACGCCGGCGAGCTTGGCGACGGCGAGGCCATAGGAACGGTCCGCCGCGCCTTCGGCAATTTCGTGCAGGAGGACAAGGTCGCCCTTCCATTCCTTGGCGCGAACGTGGTGAAGCGACAGCGCGTCACAAGTTTCCGCCAGCCGCGCCATCTCGTGGTAGTGGGTGGCGAAGAGACAGCGGGACTGGTTGGTTTCATGGATAGCCTCGGCCACGGCCCATGCCAGCGCGAGGCCGTCATAGGTGCTGGTGCCGCGTCCGACCTCGTCGAGGATCACGAAACTGCGCGGGGTCGCCTGGCTCAGGATCGCGGCGGTCTCTACCATTTCCACCATGAAGGTCGATCGTCCGCGGGCAAGATTATCCGACGCACCGACCCTGCTGAACATCTGGTCGACAAGGCCGATATTGGCGGACCGTGCAGGCACGAAGCCGCCCGCCTGTGCCATCAGCACGATCAGGGCGTTCTGGCGCAGAAAGGTGGACTTGCCGCCCATGTTCGGTCCGCCCACCAGCCACAGACGGTCGGTTTCTGACAGGCTGCAATCATTCGCCACGAAACGCTCGCCATTTGCTGCCAGCGCCGCCTCCACCACCGGATGGCGGCCTGCCTCTATGGCGAGCGCAGGCTCATCCGTTATCAGCGGGCGGCACCATTCACCATCGGAAGCGCGTTCGGCCTGGCCCGCCGCAACGTCCAGTCGCGCGAGGGCGGCCGCGGTGGCTGCTATCGCCTCGCGCCGGGCGGAAACGCGCTCGACCAGTTCCTCGAAATGCGATTCCTCGGCCGCCAGCGCATGTCCGCCCGCCTCGGCAATGCGGCTCGCTTCCTCGTGCAGGGTGAGCGAATTGAAGCGCACCGCGTTGGCCATTGTCTGGCGGTGGGTGAAGCCGCTGTCGGCGGACATAAGCTTGTCGGCATGCTTGCTGGGCACTTCGATGAAATAGCCGAGCACGCCATTGTGCCTTATCTTGAGCGAAGGCGTATCGGTGTCGCTGCGATAACGCGCCTCCATCGCCGCAATGGCGCGCCGCGCGCTGCCGCTGACTTCGCGCAGCTCGTCCAGCGATGCGTCGTACCCCTCGGCGATATAGCCGCCCGATTGCCGCTCCGTGGGCGGGGATGGCACAAGTGCGCGAGACAGCAAGTCCGTCAGTTCGCCATGCCCCGCAAGGTTGGGCAGCAGGTCGTCCAGCAGGGCCGGGCGCTCGCCCTTGGCTTTGACCACCTCGTGCAGGCGGCGCGCTTCGCCCAGGCCATCGCGGATCTGGCCAAGATCGCGCGGGCTGCCGCGTCCCGCTGCCAGCCTGCCCAGTGCGCGGCCGATATCGGGCAGGCTGCGCAGGATCGCGCGCACATCGCCGCGCAGCAGCGGATCGCCAAGGAAGTAATCGACCAGCGCCAGTCGCGCCTCGATCGCGGAACGGTCCGCAAGAGGCGCCGAAAGATCTTCGGCCAGTTGCCGCGCGCCAGCGCCAGTCACGCAGCGGTCGATAGCAGCGATCAGGCTGCCGGTTCGTCCACCCTGCTGGCTGGCGAGGATTTCCAGGCTGGCGCGCGTCGCCTCGTCCATCGCCATATGCCCACCGCTGGCGCGGATGGTGGGAGGCAGCAGCAATGGCAACGTGCCGCGACCCGCGTGGTCGAGATAGGCCATCAGCCCCCCCGCCGCCGCCAGCATCGCGCGGCTGAACTGGCCAAAGCCATCCAGCGTCGCGACGCCATGCACTGCCTTCAGCTGTGCCTCGCCAGCATCGCTGGTAAATTCCCCGCGCGGCCGTACCACGGCATCCAGCGGCATATTTTCCCAGGCTTCGGGCGCCACGGTTTCACTTGCGCCGATCCGCGCCAGCACGGCGGGAAGGCGTTGCGGCTCGCATTCTTCCAGTTGCATCGCTCCGGTCGAGATATCGCAGGCCGCTACGCCGCACACGCCGCGCAACTCGCAAACGGCGGCCAGCATATTGGCGCGGCGCGGTTCCAGCAGTGCCTCTTCCGTCAGCGTGCCTGCTGTCACGAACCGAACGATAGCGCGCTTTACCAGCGCTTTTGAGGAGGGCGTGCCTTCCCGCCTGGCACGGGCCTTTGCCTCGTCCGGCGTCTCCACCTGTTCGGCGATCGCCACGCGGCAGCCTGCGCGGATCAGCCGGGCGAGATAGTTTTCCGCCGCATGGACGGGCACGCCGCACATGGGCACAGGCTCGCCAGCGTGTTCTCCGCGGGTCGTCAGCGCGATGTCGAGCACGCCAGCGGCTATCTTCGCATCGTCGAAGAACAGTTCGAAGAAGTCGCCCATTCGATAGAATAGCAGGCAATCCCCGGCCTCTGACTTGAGGTCGGAATATTGCGCCATCATCGGAGTTGCAGAGCCAGCCATCGAGTTTGCGCGAATACAGGCCACCACGCCGATTCGGGAAGGGCGGCGCACCTGCTTTCCCCTATCGCGGTGGCCAATAGGGCTCTATGGCCCGATTCGATACGGGGAGAGACAGCTTGGCCGACAAACAGAACAACAGCTTCACAGCGCGCGAGGCACTGTTTTACCACGAAACTATCCGTCCAGGTAAGATAGAGATCATCGCTTCAAAGCCGATGACCACGCAGCGCGACCTCAGCCTGGCTTATTCTCCCGGTGTCGCCGTCCCGGTGGAGGAGATTGCCCGCGATCCTTCGCTGGCTGCAAGATATACGGCGCGATCGAACCTGGTTGCGGTGATTTCCAACGGCACGGCTATCCTCGGCCTCGGGAACCTGGGCGCGCTGGCTTCCAAGCCCGTGATGGAGGGCAAGGCGGTGTTGTTCAAACGCTTTGCCGACGTCGATTCCATCGATATCGAGCTGGATACCGAGGATCCCGAGAAGTTCATCGAAGCGGTTGCACTGATGGAGCCGACCTTCGGCGGTATCAACCTTGAGGACATCAAGGCACCCGAATGCTTCATTATCGAACAGGCGCTGCGCGACCGGATGAAAATCCCGATCATGCATGATGACCAGCACGGCACGGCGATCATCACCGCTGCCGGGCTGCTGAATGCGTGTCACCTGACAGGGCGCGACATCAAGAATGTCAAAGTCGTGGTGAACGGCGCTGGCGCTGCAGCCATTGCGTGCACCGCGCTGATAAAGGCGATGGGCGTGCCTCATGACAACGTCATCATGTGCGACCGTTCCGGCCCGATCACTCCGGGCCGCGAAAACGTGGACCAGTGGAAGAGCGCCCACGCCGTTGCCACGGATGCGACAAATCTTGAGGAAGCGCTGGATGGCGCGGATATCTTCCTTGGCCTCTCTGCCGCCGGCGCGCTGAAGCCGGAGTGGGTGGCGAAAATGGCCGACAGCCCAATCATCTTTGCGATGGCGAACCCGGTCCCCGAAATCATGCCGGACGAGGCAAAGGCCGTTCGTCCCGACGCAATTATAGCTACCGGGCGCAGCGATTTTCCCAATCAGGTCAACAACGTGCTGGGCTTCCCCTTCATCTTCCGCGGCGCGCTGGATGTGCGTGCAACCGCGATCAATGAAGAAATGAAAGTCGCCGCCGCCCGCGCCATTGCAGAGCTGGCGCGAGAGCGCGTGCCTGAGGAAGTGGCCGCGGCCTATGGCACGAACCACCAGTTCGGCCGCGAATACATCATTCCCGCCCCGTTTGATCCAAGGTTGATGGAGCGCGTTTCCTGCGCCGTGGCGAAGGCGGCGATGGATTCCGGCGTGGCGCAGGATCCGATCGAGGATTTCGACGAGTACACGTTGCGTTTGCGCAGCCGCCTCAACCCAACGACCTCTGCGCTCACCCGTGTCTACGAAGATGCCAAGGCCAATCCCAAGCGGATGGTCTTTGCCGAGGGTGAGGAAGAGGTGTCGCTGCGCGCCGCCATCCAGTTCCGCGATTTCGGCTATGGCACACCAATCCTGGTGGGCCGCACCGATAGCGTGCTGGAGAAGCTGCGCGAGCTGAAGGTGGACGATCCCGAAAGCTACGAGATCGCCAATTCGGCCAATTACGAACATATCGAGCCGATGGTGGAGTATCTCTACAAGCGGCTTCAGCGGCGTGGCTATACGGAACGCGACGTGCGCCGCATGGTGAACCAGGAACGCAATGTCTTTGCTGCCCTGCTGGTGGCATTGGACAAGGGCGATGGCATGATTACCGGCCTCACCCGCCCGTTCAGCCAGTCTGCGCGCGACGTGGCCAAGGTGCTGGATGCCAAGGAGGGTGCAACGCCGTTCGGCATCCACATGGTGTTGGGCAAGAACCACACCACATTCCTTGCGGATACCACCATCAACGAGCGACCGACTTCCGAACAGCTTGCGCATATCGCGAAGGAAACTGCTGCCGTCGCCACGCGCATGGGCCACGAGCCGCGCGTCGCTTTCCTGTCCTATTCCACTTTCGGCAATCCATCGGGCCAATGGCTTGGCAATATTCGCGATGCCGTGGCCATCCTCGATGCCGATGAAAGCGTGAACTTCGAATACGAAGGCGAGATGGCACCCGATGCCGCGCTCAATCCCAAGGTCATGGCACTGTATCCCTTCAGCCGCCTGTCAGGCCCCGCCAACGTGCTGATCCTGCCGGGTCTGCAAAGCGCAAATCTTTCCGCCAAGCTGCTGCGAGAGCTTTCCGGCGACGCGGTGATCGGGCCGATGCTCATCGGTTCGGAGAAACCGGTGCAGATCGCTCCGATGACCTCGATCGCGCCCGACGTGCTTACGCTGGCGGTTTTGGCCAGCGCCGGGGTGGTGGGCTAGCGACAGGCGGGGATCAGGTCCTTTTCCGGGGGGCCTGCCGCTGCGCTCTCGTTCCATGGAACGGGCGGAGCGATCCGTCGCGTCCGCGTGGGTTTCCACTTGCGGTTCATTTCCGAGCAAGTGGTGTCGTCGGATTGGCGGCCTTGTGCATGAAACTGCACATGAAAGGACATACAATGAAAAAGACATTCGCAGCGGTCGCAATCGTCGTCGGCATGGCCGCAACACCTGCCATGGCGCAGGATCGCAATGCCGCATCCGGCGGGCTCTACGTCGGTGCCCTCGCCGGTTACGAGGGGCTGAGCGTCGATTCGGGCGACGGCACGGTGACCGCAGATGGCGACTCCGCCGTATACGGTGTGACGGCGGGATACGATCTTTCGCTCGGTAACGCCTTCGTCGGCGTCGAGGGCGAAATCTCGAAAAGCGGCGGCTCGACCGAGTTTCCCGGCAGTTTCGCAGGTGCGCGGGATGGTCTTGAAACCGACGGCCAATATTACGTCGGCGCCCGCGCTGGCGTGGCGCTGACGCCGGGCATCGCGGCATACGGCAAGGTCGGATATACTTCGCTCGACACGCGGGCCTTCACGACGGCGGGTTCGCTCTCGGAACTCGACGAGAATGCCGATGGCTTCCGCTTCGGCGGCGGTGTGCAAATACAGCTGCCGGGACCGCTGGAAGCGCGCCTCGAATACCGCAGATCGCAGTACAACAACGTCGGCGATGCCGACTTTGGCGATGCAACTACCGATCAGGTCGTGGCCGGTGTGGGGGTTCGCTTCTAACCCGCAGATCGACAGGCAAGGGGCCGCTGCGCAGAAGGCGGCCCCTCGCTACTTGCGGCGATAGCGGAAATACCAGACCTCGTGGCCCATCTTCGTGCGGGCCTTGTTCTCGTAACGCGTTTCGCACCAGCCGGAGGGGCGATTGCGGAATGCGTCCGGCCCTTCGGCGACCCATTCGAACAGATCGGTGAAGCGGCGCATCACCATCAGCGCGTGACGCACGTAGATCGGGTGATCGGTGCCGAACCGGAATTCGCCGCCGGGCTTCAGCTTGTCGGCGATCATCTGCACGGGGCCGTCGTTCATCATGCGCCGCTTGGCGTGACGGGCCTTGGGCCAGGGGTCAGGATGGAGCAGGTAGGCCATGGTCAGCGCGCCATCGGGAACGCGGCCCAGCACTTCCAGCGCGTCACCTGCGTGCAGGCGCACGTTGGCCAGCTTCCCGTCGCGCACATGGGTGAGCGCCTGTGCAACACCGTTGATGAAAGGCTCGGCACCGATGAAACCGTGGTTTGGCAAAAGGTCCGCCCGGTAGGCAAGATGTTCGCCGCCGCCAAAGCCGATTTCGAAATGCAGCGGGCAATCTTCGCCAAACAGACGTGTCGCCGTTACCGGCCCTTCACTTGGCACGGAGATCTTCGGCAGGAAGCTGTCGACCAGTTCCTGCTGCTGGGCGCGCAGGGGCTTGCCTATGGAGCGGCCATAGAGCCGGTTGAGCGTGGTGGGATCGCCGTCCTTGTGGGCTGTCATGCCGCGCTCGCTAGAGCGGACAGGCGGGTCTTGTCCAGATGGCATGTTTGCCTCCGGGGTTGAGAAACGACATCGCTCTCGGCTAGGCGCGCACTGGCATGGAACACGCAATCACGCTTTTCAACGCGCAACCGGTGTGGGCGCAATCGGCCCTGTGGCTCATCGGCCTGGCGCTGGTTGCCCTGGCGGTGAACTTCCTTCTCAAGAAGGTGATCCTGCGGCTGGCCGCACCCTTTCTCGATACGCGAACGCTGACGGCGGACAAGGCCGCGGCGCGCCTCGCCACGGTTGCACCGCTGCTGATCATCGCCAACGGCATCGAACTGGTGCCGGACCTTTATCCCGGCGTGAGCACGCTGGTCCACAATATCGCGATGGCCTGCGTGGTGCTCAGCATTGCGATGGCGATCAGCAAGGGTCTTGATTACATCAACGAGATCTACAATCGCCAGCCGCAGGCGAGGAACAAGCCGATCAAGGGCTATATCCAGGTCGTCAAGATCATCGTCTATTGCGCTGGTGCGATCCTGGCGATTGCCGCGCTGATCGAACAATCGCCGCTGCTGCTCTTGTCGGGTCTTGGGGCGATGGCCGCCGTGCTGCTGCTGGTGTTCAAGGATACGATCCTCTCCCTTGTCGCCTCGGTCCAGCTTTCGAGCAACGACATGCTGCGCGTGGGCGACTGGATCGAAATGCCCTCGATGAATGCCGATGGCGACGTGATCGATATCGCGCTGCACACGGTGAAGGTGCAGAATTTCGACAAGACCATCACCACCATCCCCACCTACAAACTGATTGCCGACAGCTACAAGAACTGGCGCGGGATGCGCGATGCCGGCGGGCGGCGTATCAAGCGCGCCCTGCCGCTGGACCAGAATTCCGTCCGTTTCCTGGCGCAGGAAGAGGTGGACGACCTGCGCCGGTTCCGCCTGCTCTCCGACTATCTTGTAGGCAAGGACAAGGAACTGGCGGAGTGGAATAAGCGAGAGCTGGCGGGCGATGCCAATCCCGTCAACGCGCGGCGCATCACCAATATCGGCACGTTCCGCGCCTATGTGGTGGCCTATTTGCGCGCCCATCCCGAACTGAAGGGCGCGGGCTTCACGCTGCTGGTGCGCCAGCTCGATCCCACGCCGCAGGGTTTGCCGCTGGAAGTCTATTGCTTTGCCGATACCACCAACTGGGGCGAGTTCGAGCGCATCCAGGCCGATGTGTTCGATCACCTGATTGCCATCCTGCCCGAATTCGGTTTGCGCCTTTTCCAGGAGCCCAGCGGGCTGGATGTGCAGGGTTTGAAGGCGGGCTAGAGACGACAGTGCCCCGGCAGGCGATCATCCTGCCGGAGCACTGGTCCCCCGTCCGGGTATTTCGTAGATCTCAGGGCAAATCAGGCCGCTTCGGTTTCTTCCACGGCATCGGGATCGCGCAGCACATAGCCGCGGCCCCAGACCGTTTCGATATAGTTTTCGCCGCCGCAGGCGCTGGAAAGCTTCTTGCGCAGCTTGCAGATGAACACGTCGATGATCTTCAGTTCCGGCTCGTCCATCCCGCCATACAGGTGATTCAGGAACATTTCCTTGGTCAGCGTGGTGCCCTTGCGCAGCGAAAGCAGCTCGAGCATCGCGTATTCCTTGCCGGTCAGGTGAACGCGGGCACCATCGACTTCGACAGTCTTGGCATCGAGGTTCACCGCCAGCTTGCCGGTGCGGATGATCGACTGGCTGTGGCCCTTCGAACGGCGCACCACGGCGTGGATGCGGGCAACCAGTTCGTCGCGGTGGAAAGGCTTGGTCACGTAATCGTCTGCGCCAAAGCCGAAGGAGCGGATCTTGCTGTCCATCTCGGCAATGCCGGAAAGGATCAGGACCGGCGTCTGCACCTTGGCAACGCGCAGCTTCTTCAGCACATCATAGCCGTGCATGTCGGGCAGGTTGAGGTCGAGCAGGATGATATCGTAATCATACAGCTTGCCCAGATCGAGGCCTTCCTCGCCCAGGTCTGTCTGATAGACGTTGAACCCCTCGGTCGTGAGCATCAACTCGATCGCCTTGGCGGTTGTCGGCTCGTCTTCGATCAACAGAACGCGCATTATCTGAAACCCCTTCGTCCCCACAGGTAACCTCCGGTTAGGAGGTGTTGCCCGTTATTAACCACGCAATATCTCACCGAAAAAGGTTAACAAAGCGTTTCACACGTTAACACTTTATGGTGAGTCCTTTGGGTGACAGTTCGTTTTAGCCCCTCAAGCGCCGGGCGGGCGCCCTCCGGCGCCCTTGGCTTTCGTCGCATTGGCTCGGGCGGGCGTTCGCCCTTGCACTCGCTGCGCTCGCGTTTGGGTAAGATTCGTTAAGTTGCGCGTTGCAAAGTATTAACGGGCAGATCGAGTCGTGCCAGCCACGGGCCACCGGCCCGCAAGGCCGAACGGCCGCCCGCAGGTGCCCCGCAGCGGAGCGGAGGGAACAGCACCGAGGATGCCCTCGCGCAAGGCGAGGGCGTAACACCAAGAACGCTTGACGAAGTTGACACCGTGACGATGCCGCCATTTGCCGCAAACCCGCAGAAATTCTCCGTTTTCGCATCCAACACGAAGTTGACACCTTGCGCGATCAATTCGCGTCTTCCTCCTCGCCTTCCTCCTCCTCACCATCCTCGTACCGCAGCCAGACCTCCTCGCGCCAGGTTGCCGGGCCTTGCTCCACCCGGTCCACCAGCGGTCCGAACTCGTCGGCCTGATATGCGGCGGCTGGATCGGTCGGATAGCGCGGCAGAGCCGGGCGAAAGCTCTCGCGCATGGCCAGCAGCGCCACCGTCAGCCGCTCGTCATATTTGCGCGAGGTGCCGACCATTTCGCCCCGATAGTAATGCGGCACCTCCACCCCGTTCAGCGCCCGCTCCATCGCGGCTTCCGCCAGCGCGTCGAACCGGCACAGCAGCGCGGCAGCCCACGCCCTGTCGAACGGCTCCCCCTTCAGCTTCGCGCGCAAGGCATAGGCGGACTGGCGCGACAGGCCGACGGATCTGGCCGCGGCGGAGACGGAATGGGACGCTGCGAGTTCGCGCAGGAAGCTCGCCTGTTTTTCGGGCGTCCAGCCATCGTGGCGATCGGCATGGATGGGATCGTCGGCGGCGATAATGTGTGTGTGCTTGGTCATGCCGGGGAGGGAGGCATGGGATGGGGGCTGTAGGGAAGAGGGAAGTGTTGACGGGCGAATCATCCCGGAGATGTGCGTCTGCTTGCAAGACCAAGTTCTTCACCATCTAACGGCGAAAATCGGGGTGGTGAGCGGACGGCTTTTCTTGAGCATTGTGAGCGCAGACGCCCTCATCCCACGACAGGATCGGAGGAACGTTCCAGTCCAACCTTGGTTCTTACATCACTGGATTTTCTCTCCAGGCTCTAGAATAGAAGGATGTGACATGATCAATAAGGTGCTCAAGACGTTCGGAGTGGTCGCGATAAGTCTGGCAGCCGTTGCATGCAATACGGTTCAAGGCGTGGGCGAAGACATTGAGTCTGTAGGCGAAGCTGGCGAAGAAGCGATCGACTAAATACTGAGTGGGACAAGCCTTGCAGGCTCGCGCAACTCTTCTGATGCTCTTCCAGAAGGGGTGGAGCTTACGAATTTTTCTGCGGGAGAGTCCCTTTCTCGGCCATTAGCTGAATTTCTGCTTCTAACGTAGCCAGAACGCAAGCTGCCAGTCTGCGTATGGTCGGTCCAGGTGTTCTCGGGATTGTCCGGAAGTACGGTGGAAAGCGGATGCCTCTTCAGCGCTCCTTCTTGAGGCGCCATCTCGCGGCTCCGTGTTTCAACGGACAAACCACTATCACCCCATCGCCGCCAGTTTCTTCGCCCGCCTTCTCTGCACGCTAGACCCGATCCCGATGGCCTCGCGGTATTTCGCCACCGTGCGCCGTGCCAGATCAAACCCCTCGGCTTTCAAAGCTCCACCAGCTTGTCGTCGGAGAGGATCTTCTTCGGGTCCTCGGCATCGCACAGCGCCTTGATGCGGGCCTTTACCGCCTCCGCGCTCGCGCCTTCGCCATCGGCGCCGCCGCCCACGCCGCTGGTGAAGAAATACTTGAGTTCGAACGTGCCGCGTTCGCAGTGGAGGAACTTGTTGCTGGTGACGCGGCTGACGGTGCTTTCGTGCATCTCGATCGCCTCGGCCACGGTCTTCAGCGTCAGCGGGCGCAGTTGCGATACGCCCTTGCGGAAGAAGCCGTCCTGCTGTTTCACGATCTCGGCGGCGGTTTTCAGGATGGTCTTCTGCCGCTGGTCCAGCGCCTTGATCAGCCAGTTGGCATCGGCCAGCTTCTCGCTCAGCCAGCCCCTGGCATCCTTGGCGGTGCAGCCTGCGCGCAGTTCCACGTAATAGCTGCGGTTCACCACGAGGCGCGGCAGGGTCGCCTCGTTCAGCTGGATATCCCAGCCGCCATCCTTGCCCGCCGCCAGCAACACATCGGGCACCACTGCGCCGCTGGGGGAGCCGCCGAACCTGAGGCCCGGCTTGGGATCGTATTCGCGCAATTCGGACAGCATGTCGGCAAAATCCTCGTCATCCACGTTGCAGATGCGTTTGAGGTGCGCGAACGAGCCCTTGGCGACGAGTTCGAGATTGGCGATCAGCACTTCCATGCAGGGGTCGTAACGGTCCGCCTCCTTCGCCTGCAGCATCAGGCATTCGGACAGCGTGCGCGCACCCACTCCTGTGGGGTCGAGCGACTGCACCACCTCCAGCGCGGCTTCCGACGCGAGCAAGGGGAACTTCGAGGTTTTCGGCCACTTCGCGCAAGGGAACGGAGAGATAACCCGCCTCGTCCAGCAGGCCCACGATGTGGCGGGCGATGAATTCGGTCTGCGGGTCGGGGGAGGCGGCGCCCACCTGCGCGTCCAGGTGATCGGCCAGCGACAGCTCTTCGTTGCTGCGATTCTCGAAATCGGGCGCCTCGGCGCTGCCGCCGGATGCTTCGGCAGACCAGTCGCCGGTGTCGCGATCGGTATCCAGCGCGCTGGCATCGATATCCAGCGCCTCGTTGCCGTCGGCGGCGGTGGAATCGGCGATTTGGGGCTCTTCGCTTTCGGGCGCTGTTTCGCGATCCTCGGCGCGCACTTCGCCCGCCTCCAGCAGCGGATTGCTTTCCAGCGCATCGCCGATGAAGGTCTCGATCTCGAGGTTCGACAGCGCCAGCAGCTTGATCGCCTGCTGCAACTGCGGCGTCATCACCAGCGATTGCGATTGCCTGAGGTCTAGTCTTGGCCCCAGAGCCATATCAAACCCCCCATCCCGAACATCATTGTCGGATTGGCACTATAATTCAAAGCCTTCGCCAAGGTAAAGCCGGCGCACATTCTCGTCCGCCACCAGTTCCTGTGGACTGCCAGCGAACAGCACCTGCCCGCCGTAGATGATGCAGGCGCGATCGACGATATCCAGCGTCTCGCGGACATTGTGATCGGTGATCAGCACGCCGATGCCGCGCCGCTTCAGGTCTTTCACCAGGTCGCGGATATCGCTGATGGAAAGCGGGTCGATCCCGGCGAAGGGTTCGTCCAGCAGCATGATGGATGGCCTTGCCGCCAACGCCCGGGCGATTTCGCAGCGGCGCCGCTCACCGCCCGAAAGCGCCATCGCGGCGCTGTCACGCAGGCGGGTGATGTGGAATTCCTCCAGCAACCGCTCCAGCTCCGCCTCTCGCGTAGCCTTGTCCGGCTCCACCATTTCCAGCACGCAGCGGATGTTCTGTTCAACCGTCATGCCGCGAAAGATGCTGGTTTCCTGCGGCAGGTAGCCCAGCCCCAGGATCGCACGGCGATACATCGGCAAACTGGTAACATCTATGCCATCCATCAGGATGCGGCCGCTATCGGGCTTCACCAGCCCCATTATCGAATAAAAACAGGTGGTCTTGCCTGCGCCGTTCGGTCCCAGCAAGCCCAGCACCTCGCCCTTGGCGACGGTCAGCGAAATGTCCGACAGCACCGCCCGCTTGTCATAGCTCTTGGCGATGGAAACCACCTCCAGCCCGCCCGTTTCGGGCAGGTCGGGCGCGGCGTTGGATGGCGCTTCCACCATCGCTTGGGCCAGTGCCTCTTCATCGAGGAATTCGTCGTCAAGCGCACTCATGGCCAATCCTTAGCATCAGGACCATCTAGCATGAAAGGCCACGCATTGAAGGGTGTTTGGCAAGATTCCTGCATGGCACGTGGCACGAAGTGGGACATCGGGATGAACCTATGGTTAGCAGCCTTGCAAGAATGGTGCATAAGTGAAATACCTTCGATTCGGGAAATGAGAGAGGATAGCCTGATGAACAAGGCACTCGACAGGTCGCAAGAACGCAACGCGCGGCAATCGCGCGCGCAGGATGCGGCGCTGGCGCATGGTGAGCAAAAGCTCGACTGGCGTCGCAAGATCAGCAACCATGTTGCCTACGGCCTGCTGGTATACACCGGGCTGCATATCTTCCTGACGATGAAGGAACTGGGGTCCGGCAGCGGTTCTCTGCTGCCGTACATGGCGCTGGTGGTGCTGGTAGCGGCGATCATTCCGGCCTGCCGCTGGTTCGAAAAGCGGTGGAGCGACCTTTCCGATGCCGAAGCCGGCGATCCGGCACTGGCGCCCGTCTTCAGGCGAGAGGTTGTCCTTTTGTGGCTCACTGCCATCGGCCTGCCCGCGGCGCTGACTTTCGGCTTCAAGGCCGTCGCTTCCCTGTTCTGAGCCTGTTTCTGAGAATTCTTCGCCGCCTTTTCGCCGCGCTGCTGCTGGGAATGCTGGCAACGCAGGTCAATGCCGCGGCCATGATCCCCGAGGCGGCCCCGACCACTGAGTCTGCCGCCCCCGCGCCCGAACCTGGCTCCATCGACGTTGCCCAGGCCGCAGGCGATGACGGGCGGATAGAGGCCCGGCTTTCGGATATCTTCGCCAACGTCCCCAGCCTTTCGCAGGTCGAGGTCAGCGTGCGCCAGGGCGTGGTAATCCTGTCCGGCACCGCGCCCGATGAGGATGCCACCGCACGCGCCGAGGCGATCGCCACCGGCGTGGAAGGCGTGGTCACGGTGGAGAACGGCATCGAGCGCGACGTCTCGGTCGATTTCGAGGAGGGTATCGGCGGACTGGGCGACCGGGTGGGGCAATTCACCCGCATGCTGCCGCTGTTGGGCGCGGCATTGGTGGTTGCGCTGCTGATTGCAGCATTCGGATACCTGCTCGCATCCTTCGGCGCGTTGTGGCGCCGCGTGGCGACCAACTCCTTCCTTGCCGAACTGATCGTCTCCGCCATTCGCTTCGTTTTCGTGGTGGCCGGCATCGTCGTCGCGCTGGACATGGTCGGTGCCGGTGCGCTGATGGGCGCGGTTCTGGGCGGCGCAGGTGTGATCGGCATCGCGCTGGGTTTTGCCATGCGCGACACGGTGGAGAACTACGTCGCCTCGCTGATGCTGAGCCTGCGCCAGCCCTTCCGCGCCAACGATCACGTGATGATCGAAAATCACGAGGGCCGCGTGATCCGCCTCACCAGCCGCGCAACGGTGTTGATGACGCTGGATGGCAACCATCTGCGCATTCCGAATTCCACCGTCTTCAAGGCGGTGATCCTCAACTACACCCGCAACCCGCAGCGCCGCTTCGACTTCGATCTGGGCGTCGATGCGGACGATGATGTCGAAGCTGCGCGCCAGTTGGGGCGCGATACGCTGGCCGGCCTCGATTTCGTGCTGAACGACCCAGCGCCCGAAGTGCGCATTGCGGAAGTGGGCGATTCCAATGTGGTGCTGCGCTTCCTTGGCTGGGTGGATCAGCGAGAGGCTGACTGGTACAAGGCCCGCAGCCGCTCGATCGTCGCCTGCAAGACTGCGCTGGAAGACGCCGGTTTTGCTCTGCCCGAACCGATCTATCGCCTGCGCTTCGACCAGCGCACGGCCTCTCTCCCGTTCGAGAATATCGGCAAGGGCGGCACAAGCAAGGCGCAGCCCGCTCCCCCACCGCCGCCAGCGCGCCCGGAGCCGGTGGCCGTCGACGAGGATGTCGGCCCCGAGGACGAGATTGCCCGCATGGTGGAAGACGAACGCGCGACCGATCCGGACCAGGCGAATGATTTGCTCGATTCGGCGCGCCCGGTAGAGTGATCAGGGGGTTATCCGCCCCTGTCTGAAACTGGGCGGATAACGGACATGCCTCCGCCTCGGGTTCAGTAGAGCTTCGCCGTGCGCCCGCCGTTGACGGGTATCGCAGCCACTTGGTGAGGAGGGCACTTGGACTGCAATCGCAGACGATAGGACGACTGTTGTCGTCACACCGGTCGAATAGTCTCCCGATCTACAGACGGGGCCGCAGGATCGCTCTTCCGGTCTCTTGCTGAGGGTGGAGGTAGATGTAGGGCACGACTCCTGTCTTGAACCGGGTCCGGATCGAGCTTTGGAAAGAGGCGGTATGTGATCGCCGACGATCATGATGTCCGTATGGGCGAAACCGGTGGTATTTAACTCGCAGTGAAGCGCGACAGCGATCTGGCGCTGTCCTCGACGGGCAGGTGGCCATTCAACGTCAGCCAATAGACGAGCTTGCGTTTTCCGGCTCCTTGCCGAGGATATCGACAGGTTCATCTCGGAGAGATAGATCAGCGAGGTGAACGCCTTGTCGAGGGTAAGATAGAAAACCCGCGAGAAATAGGAAATCAGCAGAAGCGCATAGATGCCAACCATGCCAACGACCCGCACGATGCGGCTCTGGACCGAGCCGAACAGGAGCGCGGCAACACCGGCGATCATGATCGGCAGGGAAAGCCTGGGACCGCCGACAAACCACATGGCCATCAGCGCCAGGTTCGGCATCACGATCCACCAGAAGACCCACCTTGCCGGCAGCTTTCTTGCCACATTGAATTTTGCAAACATAGATAGGCCCCACCGTCTGGGCCATCCTTGGCGCTGCCAGGGTTAATTTCGCCCTAACCCCCCCGTCTAGTTCGCAACCGGCCTCGGGGGAACGGTTACCCCTTGTCCTTCTTGTAGCGCTCGATGGCTTCGATGGTGACTTGCTTCGCTTCGGCCGCGTCGCCCCATTCGCCGACGCGCACCCACTTCTCCTTCTCCAGATCCTTGTAGTGGGTGAAGAAGTGCTCGATCTGCTGGAAGATGATGCTGGGCAGGTCCTTCGTCTCGCCGACGTCGGAGTAGTAGGGGAAGGTGGTGTCCACCGGCACGCAGATCAGCTTCTCGTCGCCGCCGTGCTCGTCTTCCAGGTTCAGCACGCCGATGGGGCGCGCCCGCACCACGCAGCCTGCGATGAAGGGGGAGCGGGCAATCACCAGTGCATCCAGCGGGTCGCCATCGGGCGAAAGCGTGTGCGGCACGAAGCCGTAATTGGCGGGATAGCGCATCGGCGTGTGGAGGATGCGATCCACGAACAATGCCCCGCTCGCCTTGTCGAATTCATACTTCACCGGCTCGCCACCGGTGGGCACTTCGATGATGACGTTCAGGCTCTCGGGGGGATTGTCGCCGACCGGAATATGTTCGATGCGCATTGCTATACCTTGTCATACGGGCGCCGTTCCTCTCCCAACCCGGCGCCGGGTTGATCTTGGCGGGCACGTAGCCGCGCGCTTTCGGAAAGAAAAGGGCGCGTTGCAATTGAATCGCCCTGGCGCTGCCGCAAGCTGCAACCGCGCCATTTCGGGAATTGTTGCGGGGACCATGCGCGCGCCCTAAAGGCTCCTCCCATGAGCAAGACCAAAACCCCTCAGGCCATTCGCGGCACACAGGATATTTTCGGACCCGAGGCAGAGGCGTTCGCCTTCGTGGTCGAGACCTTCGAGCGGGTGCGCAAGCTGTACCGCTTTCGCCGGGTGGAAATGCCGGTGTTCGAGAAGACCGAGGTGTTCAGCCGCGCCATCGGCGAGACCACCGATGTCGTGTCGAAAGAGATGTATTCCTTCGATGATCGTGGCGGAGAAAGCCTCACGCTGCGCCCGGAATTCACCGCCGGTATCGCCCGCGCCTATCTGACCAACGGCTGGCAGCAGCACGCGCCGCTGAAGGTGGGCACGCATGGCCCGCTGTTCCGCTACGAGCGCCCGCAAAAGGGCCGCTATCGCCAGTTTCACCAGATCGACGCCGAGATCATCGGCGCGGCAGAACCGCAGGCCGACGTGGAACTGCTGGCGATGGCCGACCAGTTGTTGAAGGAGTTGGGGATCAAGGACGTGACGCTGCATCTCAACACGCTGGGCGACGGCGACAGCCGCGAGGCATGGCGCGCGGCGCTGGTGGAATATTTCATGCGCGGTGAAGGGTGAATTGTCCGAGGATTCGCAGGAGCGGCTGGAAAAGAACCCGCTGCGTATCCTCGATTCAAAGGATCGCCGCGACCAGAAGTTCGTTGCCGACGCGCCCAAGATCGACGCGTTTCTGTCGGACGATGCGAAGGCATTTTTCGATGCCGTCACAAGCGGGCTGGATGCGGCGGGCGTAAAATGGACCCGCGCCGAGAGCCTCGTGCGCGGGCTGGATTACTATCGCCACACGGCGTTCGAATTCATTCCCGACGAGGGCAGCGCGGCGGCAGATGCGCTGGGCAGCCAGAGCACGATCCTGGGCGGCGGGCGCTACGACGGGCTGATGGAATCGCTGGGCGGCGCGCCGACGCCAGCGGTCGGCTGGGCTGCGGGGATCGAGCGGCTGGCGATGCTGGTTGGTGAGAAAGGCGAGGCTGCTGCGGATGCGATCGTCGTGGTGGAAGACGACAGCCTGATGACCGAGGGCGTGCGCACCTTGGGCAAGCTTCGCGCAGAAGGCCTGTCTGCGGAAATGATCGCCAGCGGCAGCCCCCGTAAACGTTTCGACAAGGCGGTGAAGGCAGGCGCGCTCGCCATCGTCGGCCTCTCGCTGCAGGACGGTGAGAAGAATGTCCGGGTCAAGGCGGAAGATGCCATGACCGCGCGTATCGAGGCGGTGCTGAATTGACCATCACCGCCGAACGCCTGCGACAGATCGCCAACCGCTTTGCCGAGCTTGAAGCGCGCATGGCGTCTGGCCAATTGGAGGGCGAGGAATTCGTCCAGGCCAGTCGCGATTATTCCGAGCTGGAGCCGGTGGCCAGGATCGCCGCCGAAATCTCCGCCATGCGCGACGAAATCGAGGGGCTGGAGGACATGCTCTCCGACCCCGAAATGAAGGCGATGGCGGAGGATGAACTGGAAGCAGCTGCGCAAGGCGCTTGCCCGAAGCCGAACGCAACCTCGCCCTCGCCATGCTTCCGCGCGACAGCGCTGATGCACGGCCCGCCATGCTGGAAATTCGCGCCGGTACGGGCGGGGATGAGGCCGCGCTGTTCGCGGGCGATCTTTATCGCATGTACGAGAAATACGCCGCCGAGCAGGGCTGGAAGGTGGAGCCTGTCAGCATGGCCGCCGCCGATGTCGGCGGATTCAAGGAAATTGTCGCCAACATCAAGGGCAACGGCGTGTTCGCCAAGCTGAAGTTCGAAAGCGGGGTTCACCGCGTGCAGCGCGTGCCGGTTACCGAAAGCGGCGGGCGCATCCACACCAGCGCCGCGACGGTCGCCGTTTTGCCGGAGCCGGACGAGGTGGATATCCACATCGACGCCACCGACCTGAAGGTGGATACCTACCGCGCCAGCGGGGCAGGCGGCCAGCACGTCAACACCACGGACAGCGCGATCCGCATCACGCATGAACCCAGCGGCATCGTCGTCACCTGCCAGGACGGGCGCAGCCAGCACAAGAACCGCGAGAAGGCGATGCAGGTGCTGCGCGCGCGATTGTACGAAAAGACCCGCGACGAAGCGCAGGGTGCGGAGGCAGAGGCGCGCAAGGCGATGGTGGGCAGCGGCGACCGTTCCGAACGCATCCGAACTTACAATTTCCCGCAAGGCCGCGTGACCGATCATCGCATCGGCCTGACGCTGCACAAGCTGCCCGAGGTGCTGGAAGGCACAGGGCTTGGCGAAATGGTGGACGCGCTGATCGCCGAGGACGAAGCCAAGCGGCTTTCGGCGATGGATGGCTGACACGCCAAATACGGTAGCGAGCGCCATCCGGGAGGCTGCCGCGCGCCTTGCCGCTACCAGCGACACCGCGCGCCTCGATGCCGAATTGCTGCTGGCGCATGCACTTGGCTGTTCGCGATCCGACCTGTTGCTGCGGCATATGCAGGACGATGTGCCAGACGGTTTCGCCTCGCTGGTAGAGCGCCGCGCGGCTTGCGAGCCGGTGGCGTATATCACCGGCACCCAGGAATTTTACGGACGCAGTTTCGCGGTGACACGCGATGTGCTGATCCCCCGTGGCGATAGCGAAAGCGTTGTCGAGGCTACACTGGCGGCTGCGCCCGATGCGCGGCGCATCCTCGATTGCGGCACCGGCTCTGGTGCGCTGCTGCTGACGTTGCTGGCCGAACTGCCGGAAGCGCAAGGCGTGGGCATCGATGCCTCGGGGCCGGCGCTTGAAGTGGCGCGCAGGAATGCCGCCGAGCTCGGCCTGGCCGGCAGGGCGAAGTTTTGCCTGGCAGACTGGACCATGCCCGGCTGGGCGAACGATCTTGGCCGGTTCGACCTCGTCATCGCCAATCCGCCCTATGTCGAAAGCGATGCCGATCTGGATGTCGATGTGCGCGATTATGAGCCAGCCAGCGCCCTTTTCGCCGGACCCGAGGGGCTCGACGACTATCGAATTCTGATCCCGCAATTGCCGCAACTGTTGATGAAAAACGGCGCTGTCATGCTTGAAACAGGTGCGACACAGGCCGCACAAGTTGCCGAAATCGCGCGAGACCATGGCTTTGCCGCAACCGCACATAAAGACCTTGGCCAGCGTGATCGAGGGCTTTTACTACGATTAAGGCTTGGCAAAGGCGAATCGAGTAGCTAACTCTAACAACAGGTCCACGGCGCAAGGCGCTGGATCAAACCCCAACATTTGCCAGCTCAGCGGCGATAAGGCCGCAGCGCGACTGTTCAGAATACGAATAGGGCAGACAAGGGATCAGGAATGCCTCGTGGCATGCTGTATTCACGAGGGATCATATGGCGAAGCGGCCTTGGGCCGCAGCCAGGTTGAGGAAGCGAATAGCCCTTGAATAGCAATCGTAATAACAATCGTCGTCGCGGCCGCGGTAACAATAACAACAATCGTGGCGGAGGCGGTGGCGGTGGCAACCAGCCCAACAACCGGATCGATTCCCGCGCGCGTGGCAATGCCCCGCAGATGCTGGACAAGTACAAGAAGCTGGCCAGCGAAGCGCAGTTGAACGACGACCGCGTGCAGACCGAATATTATCTGCAATTTGCGGATCATTATTTCCGCGTCATCGCCGATATCAAGGCGCAGAAGGACGAGGCGCAGGCCAAGCGCAATGCCGAGCGCGGATCGGACAATTCCGACGACGACGATGATGACAACGACGATGACGATCGCAACGACCGTAATGATCGCAACGATCGCAATGATCGGCAGGATCGTAATGATCGTGGTCGTTCACGTCGCGAAAACACCCGCAATCGTCACGATAATGATGGCGATTACCAGGAAGGCGTCGAAGGCACCTCGGGCGATCAGGAGGATGATGAAAATCCCTTCACCCGCGATACCCGCGATGAAAAGCCGAAGAAGCCACGCAAGACTGCCGCACGCAAGCCTGCAACCCGCAAGCGCAAGGATGCGGATGACCAGGTGAATGACGACGGCAGCCTCGATCCCAGCATGCTGCCGCCCGCAATCGCGCGCGCATCGGATGATGATGAGGATGCAAAGCCGAAGCGCAAGCTCGCCCCCCGCTCGCGTCGCAAGCAGTCGGACGACGATGACGGCGGAGAGGCGCTCGAAGCCGTCAGCTGACACGCGGGCTGAGAGTAAGACCGGCTCGGCAGGACGCGATAACAATGGCCAGCGGGCTGTCCCTCTTTCACAGGCTTGAGGCCCATCCCCGCGTGGCTGCGCTGGTGCTGGGCCTGCTGTCCGCCACCGGATTCCAGCCGCTGGGGCTGTGGCCTGTTGCCTTGCTGGCGATGGGCCTGTTTGCCCTGCTAGCCGCGAATGCAGCAAGCTGGCTGCGGGCCTTCAAGCTTGGCTGGCTGTTCGGCTTCGCGCATTTCACGTTCGGCAACAACTGGATCGCCACGGCCTTTACCTACCAGGCGGAAATGCCCGCCGTGCTGGGCTGGGTTGCCGTGCCACTGCTGGCGCTCTACCTCGCAGTCTACCCGGCGCTGGCCGCGATGATCGCGCGGCTGATCGTGAGAAACGGCTCCGCCTGGGCGTTCGCGCTCACCTTTGCGGGCGGCTGGATCATTACCGAATGGATGCGCGGCTGGGTGTTCTCGGGCTATGCCTGGAACCCTTTCGGCATGGCCCTGCTTGGCCCTTTCGACCGTTCCGGCCTGGCCGCGCTCTCGCCAGTGATGGGCACCTACGCCCTTTCCGGACTGGCCGTGCTGCTGGGCTGCGCGCTGGTGCTGCTGGCGCGCGAGCGAAACTGGCTGGCGGGCGGGGCGACCGCTGTGCTGCTTGTCACCGGAATGTACTGGCCTGCGGGTGAGGCGCAGGAGGGTAAGCTGCTGGTCACCATTGCCCAGCCGGATATCCGGCAGGAGGCGATTTCCGACCCGCAATACTTCGAAGCCAATTTCAACCGCCTGGCTCGGCTCTCTCCGCGACTGGAGGACGGCGCCCAGCCGGATGACAAGCCACGCGTCGTACTGTGGCCCGAAAGCGGCATGGTGGATTACCTGCGAGAGGGCTATCCGCAACGCTATTACGACCGCACCACCGCGCTGGGCAGCCCGCTCTATGCCCGCCGAAGGCTTGGCGCGACCGTGGGGGAAGGCAGCGTGCTCCTGACGGGCGCGGTCGATCTCGAAATCGGCGCTGACGAGACCGGGTTCGTGCGCGCGCTGGGTGCGCGCAACGCCGTTACCGCCGTGGGCGCCGATGGCGCGTTGCTGGGCGGTTATGCCAAGGCGCATCTGGTCCCCTATGGCGAATATTTGCCGATGCGCGAATGGCTTGAGCCGCTTGGCCTTTCCCGGCTGGTGGCAGGCTCCATCGATTTCTGGCCCGGACCCGGCCCGCGTACGCTGGATCTTGGCGAACATGGCAAGGCGGGTGTGCAGATCTGTTACGAGATCGTGTTTTCCGGCGAAGTGGTCGATCCGGAAAGCCGCCCCGATTACATCTTCAACCCATCCAATGATGGCTGGTTCGGCGCCTTTGGACCGCCGCAGCATCTGGCCCAGGCGCGGATGCGCGCGATAGAGGAGGGCCTGCCCGTCCTGCGCGCCACCACCACCGGCATCAGCGCGGTGATCGATGCGCGCGGCGTGGTGCGGCAGCATCTCGGCCAGCACGTGCAGGGCCGGATCGACGCCATCGTTCCACCCGCAAGCGAGCCAACGCTCTTTTCCCGTTTCGGGAACATGCTCGCGCTTGCGTGGTCGCTCGTCTTGATGCTGGCAGGTTATATTGCCATGCGTCGGCAGGCCAGTTAGGGCCGCCCGTCGAAGCAGTCCAATTTCCAACGAGAAGGCAATCTCCAACATGCGCCAATCCTACCTGTTCACCTCCGAGAGCGTTTCCGAAGGCCATCCCGACAAGGTTTCCGACCAGATTTCCGATGCTGTCGTCGATCTTTTCCTCTCGAAGGATCCCGAGGCACGCGTAGCCTGCGAAACGCTGACCACCACCAACAATGTGGTGCTGGCGGGCGAAGTGCGCGGGAAGGGCATGATCGATACAGATGGCAATTGGGTCATCGGTGCCAAGGCAGAGATCGAGAAAGCCGTGCGCGATACGGTCAGGGCAATCGGCTATGAACAGGCAGGCTTCCACTGGGGTGACCTGACCTTCGTCAACCACCTCCACCCGCAAAGCGCGGACATCGCGCAGGGCGTGGATGCCGGCACCGAGGGTTCCAACAAGGATGAAGGCGCAGGCGACCAGGGCATCATGTTCGGCTTTGCCTGCGACGAGACGCCGGACCTGATGCCGGCCACCATCGATTACAGCCACAAGATCCTGCAACAGCTGGCGACGGACCGCAAAAACGGCACAGCGCCCTTTCTGGAACCGGACAGCAAGAGCCAGGTGACGCTGCGTTACGAAAACGGCAAGCCTGTTGCCTGCACCGCAGTGGTCGTTTCCACCCAGCATGCCGAAGGGTATGACAAGGGCGACAAGGAAGCCGAGCTTCACGCCTATGTGAAGCGCGTGGTCGGCAACATCCTTCCGGACGGCTTCCTGTCGGATAAAACCGCTTGGCACATCAATCCCACGGGCAAGTTCGTGATCGGCGGCCCCGATGGCGATGCCGGTCTTACCGGTCGCAAGATCATCGTCGATACCTATGGCGGCGCGGCCCCGCATGGTGGCGGTGCCTTCAGTGGCAAGGACCCGACCAAGGTGGACCGTTCTGCCGCCTATATCACCCGCCACCTTGCCAAGAACGTGGTGGCCGCGGGCCTTGCCACGCGTTGCACGATCCAGATCGCCTATGCCATCGGCGTGTCGGAGCCATTGTCGCTGTATGTCGACACCCACGGCACCGGCACTGTGGCCGACGACAAGATCGAGGACGCCATTCGCGGGATCGAAAAGCTGGGCGGACTGACCCCGCGCGGCATTCGCACTTATCTCGGTCTGAACAAACCGATCTACCAGGTCAGCGCGGCCTATGGACACTTCGGTCGCAAGGCCGAGGGTGATCTTTTTCCGTGGGAGCGCACGGACCTGGCAGATGAGCTCAAGGCGGCGCTTTCCTGAAGATATGACGGCGTGAGCAGCATGGGCACCCCCCTTACTGCCGCGCCCCCAACTCGCGGGCATCCGCCCGACCGCCGGATACCCGCGCTGGATGCCTTGCGCGGTGTGGCTGTCATCGGCATCGCGCTGATGAACGTCATCGCCTTCGCCATGCCTGCGGGCGCCTATCTCAACCCGCGCGTATGGGGCGGCACCGGCGCGCTGGAGACGGCGCTGTGGGCGCTGGGCTTCGTGCTGGTGGAGGACAAGTTCCGCGCCCTGTTCGCCATGATGTTCGGCGCAGGCGTGGCGATCCTGCTGGAGAAAGGTGGGGCGCATCCGCTGCGGTCGCATTATGCGCGCATGGGGGTGCTCTTAATTATCGGCATGGCCCATGCCGTGTTGCTGGCCAACAACGATGTGCTGCGCATCTATGCAGTGTGCGGCCTGCTGCTGCCGCTGGTCGCACGCTGGCCGGTAAAGCGCCTGCTATGGGCGGCGGGCCTGCTGGTTGCGGGGCAATTGCTGGTGTCCGGCTATTATGCCTGGGGCTGGCTGGATTACTGGTTCCAGCACGCCAGCGGCAAAATCGTGGACCCGGCGCCGCTGGAGGTGGCGGAGCGGGCATATGGTGCACATCCGGCCACCATCGCCGCTGCACTGGAACAGGGCAACGAGAGCTTTGCGCAGCGGCTGGATCGGCGCACG
Organism: uncultured Alphaproteobacteria bacterium; assembly: GCA_963783265.1. Classification (GTDB taxonomy): domain Bacteria; phylum Pseudomonadota; class Alphaproteobacteria; order Sphingomonadales; family Sphingomonadaceae; genus Alteraurantiacibacter. The sequence goes on from CAWAMU010000018.1 coordinate 597,622, forward strand.
GGTAGCCTCGCGATGCAGGCGCGCTTTGTCGTCGCCTCGATCCCTTCCGCGCTTGCCTCCATGCTGTTGGGCGTGGCGCTGTGGCGCGGTGGACTGCTGGCGGGAGAGTGGCCCGCGCGCCGCGCGCTGCGGTTGGCGAAGACCAGCGCGCTCCTGACCATCCCGGCTCTCGTTGCATTGGCCGCCTGGTCTATCCTGACAGGTTTCGATCCCATCGTGACCGCTGCCAATGCCATCGTGATTTCCGCACCGTTCGATATCGCGCTGGGCACCGGATTTGCAGCGCTGGCAATGGCACTGTTCGGCGGTGCGTTGAAGCACCATCGCGCCACGCGCCTGCTGGCCGCGGCCGGGCGCATGGCGCTGACCAATTACCTTGCCACCAGCCTGATCTTCGCGAGCCTTTTCGCCAGCTGGGGCCTTGGCCTGTTTGGCGACGTGTCGCGGCACGAGGCCCTGCTCCTCAGCCTCGTGCCCATCATCGGCATATTGGTATGGTCTGCGCCGTGGCTGGCGCGTTTCCGGCAGGGGCCGATGGAGTGGTTGTGGCGCAGCCTTGCGCGTTTCAGGCGCCTGCCGTTCCGGCGGGATCGGGCGTCCTGACGCTGGCCATGTCGGCAGGCAGCCGCCGCGCCGCGATGAAGTAATGCACCGAGGCCCATAGATAGCCCAGCCCGCTGACTGCCATCGCAATCGCCAGCCCGCGCGCCGCGCCGTATTCGGGCGAAAGTGTATCGCTGAGCAGGCCCAGCAGCGAGGGGCCAAGCCCGCCTGCCACGCCATAAACCCCGTTAAGGATCGCCGCCGCTGTCGCGCGCATCCGGGGATGCATCAGGTTCTGCAAGGTGGCGTAGGTGATGCCCAGATAGCCGAAGTTGAGAAAAGTCGCGATGCTGACCAGGCCCAGCAACAACGGCAGGTCCGTCCGCGTGATGGCAAAGGCATAGAGCGGCGCGCCTATCGCCAGCGAGATCGCCGGAATCAGCGCATAGGCGCGCGGATTGCCTGCGCCGAGCCTGTCGCCCAGCCACCCGCTGCCCACCACCGAAAGCGCGGCAGGCAGGCTGGCAATCAAGCCCGCGTAAAGCCCCGCCTCCGCCAGCCCGACGCCGAATTCGCGCACCATCAACGATGCGAAGAAGAAGTTGAGACCAAAACCCAGCATCGCCGCCAGCGCCGAGCCGATCACCAGGTTGCGCGCACTGGGCAGGCGAAACAATCTTGCCAGCACGGCGGAAATCGGCGGCACATCCTCGCTTGCACCGGGATCGTGCTGCCCGCGCCTTGGCTCTGCGACGAAGAACCACGCGACAAAGCCCATCACCAGTCCGGGTATCGCGGCAATCAGGAAGGTCATTCGCCAGCCGAATTCCTGGGCGATATAGCCGCCGCCGACAAAGCCGATGAATGCGCCCAATGGCGGGGACAAAAGCAGGCAGGAAATCGCAAAACCACGTCGGTTGGCGGGAAAATAGTCCGCCACCACGGACTGGTTGGCGGGCAGGCCGATCGCCTCGCCCAGCCCCACGCCCATGCGCGCCACCAGCAACTGCACCCAGCTTCCCGCCCAGCCGCACGCCGCCGTGGCGACAGACCAGAAGATGGTGCCGAAGGAAATCAGCGTCAGCCGCCGTACCCGTTCCGCAATGCGCGCCACCACAAGGCCCGCGACGATGTTCAGCAAGGCAAAGGCCCACGCCATCAGCGAAACTTGCGCATCCGACAGGCCGAATTCGGCCTTCACCGGCTCCACCAGCACGTTCACCACGATCCGGTCGATAAAGCCGACCGTGGCAATCGATGCGATCACCACCAGTGCCAGCGTTGGCGATGCTTTGCGTGTTTTCATGTGCTCTCCCGCGCCAGGGCATATACGAAAAAGGCGGCCCCGCAATGGAGCCGCCTTTTGGAGTGCGTTGCTGGTTTTGCCGTCAGGCAGGCTTTGCGCCGTGGTTCTCGCGCACCCAGCGGCCCACCTTGCGGCCATAGCGGGCGATCATCTGCATGTTGAAGAAGTGCCAGCAGCCCAGCACCATCACCGCCAGCCCCACCTTGGTGGCGACGAAGCGGATAGCCTCTGCCAGCGTGGTCGGCTCTGCGCCCAGGCTGATCGTCAGCAGGATGAAGCCGATGTTGACGAGGTAGAACCCCACCACCAGCAAGTGATTGGTGCTGCGCGCCAGCACCTCGTCATGGCCGAAGCAATCGACCAGGAAGACTTCTCCGTTCACGCTCAGCGTGCGCGCCACCCAGCCCGTCAGGGCAATGGCGATGAAGAGATAGGCGAAATAGCTCAGTTCGGTCATCGGTCTTCTCCTGCTTAGTAAATCATGTCGTGGATGGGGTTTCGGGCCGCGGCGGTGCCTCTGCTTGCGGGGCCGCCAAATTGCCTTCCTTGCGAAAGCGCGGCGCGCCGTTCGCCCCACACTTTGCCCGCTACGGCCCCGGCCAGCATTCCGGGGATGCCGAGAAGTATTCCCGCGCCCAGCGATTCAATGGTGAGCACCGTGAAGGCCACGCAGGCCAGTTGCCCGAACAATGCGCCTGCCCAGGCGTAGATCGCTGCGCTCTCTCGTCGCAATTCGAACAGGATCATGGTGAGAGGAATGCCGAGCAGAAGCATGCCCAGCAGGGTCACGCCACCGGCAATCAGGAGTGGTGAGGCGGCGAAGAACAGCCCGCCCACCACTTCGCCGCGCATTGCCGTGACGGCACCTGCGGGAACGGTCAGCACCGCGAAAGGCGCACCGCCCGCCAGCATCCCGGCACCAACCGCGCGAAAAAAATGCGCAATATGTTGTGCCAGTTCGGCGTCGGTCATTTCTGTAAATCCAGAAATCGTGTCGCGTGGATCGGCAGTCATGGCAATTGATCCTTCCTGTGTGGAGTTAGCTGTCGCCTTGCTTGCGGGCGGGGATGAAGCGGGCAACCCTGCCGCCCAGATTCATCAACGTGACGAGGGTGGAGCGGGGCAGGCGACGAACATCGTCGAACCAGCCTGTCAGCGTGCCCATGAATTCGTGCATCCGCCCGATGCGTTCCGCGATATGCGGGGGCACGTCGTCGCGGTCTTTCAGCCTCGCCGAAAGGTCCGCCAGTACCAGCAACGTGGGGTCGATCTCGCGCTTCTTGCGCTCCACCGTGATCTTCATCAGCATGTCCCACAGGTCCGTCTCGGCCACGAAATGGTCGCGCCGGTCGCTGATGATGTGGGTGCGGCGAATGATGCCGTACCCCTGCAATTCCTTGAGCGCAGTGGAGACGTTGCTGCGGGCGAGGCCCAGCGTATCGCAAATCTCTTCGGCATGCAGTGGCTTGTCCGACAGGTAGAGCAGGGCATGCACCTGGCTGACCGAGCGGTTTACGCCCCAGTGCGAACCCATTTCCCCCCAGTGGAGGATGAATGCTTCGGCCTCGGGGATGTCGGTAATCTGCACGAGTCGGGCGCACCTTTCCTGATTTCTGTAATTTCAGAAATGAACGATCCGGCTAACTGTGTCAAGCGCTCGGTCGCGTCAGCCGGTGCGGAAATCCTCGACGATCTCGCCTGCCGCGCCGACCTCCGCCTCGTGGCTCTGCTCGCGCCAGCTTTCGGCCAGGGCCGCTGCTTCCCATTCCTGCATCGCCGGAAGTGCCAGCATCTGCGCGACCCAAGGCTGCGCGCGCCCGACATCAAGATCGAAGGTGCGAATGCGGTAGGCGACCGGAGCGAAGAACGCGTCCAGCGCGCTGAAATCAGGCCCGGCCAGCCACGGACCGCCGAAGCGATCCAGCCCATCCTCGAACAGTTCCTTCAGCCGGGCCAGGTCTTTTGCGAGAGCGTCGTCCGGTTTGCCAATGCGCACGCGCACGCCGACATTCATCGGGCACTGGTTGCGAAGGGCAGAGAACCCGCCGTGCATTTCTGCAACGCCGCATTGTGCAAAGGCGCGGGCCGCCTCGTCACGCGGCCACACGCCTTCGTGCCGCTCTGCCAGATAAAGCACGATGCCGAGTGAATCCCATATCGTGCGCGTGCCATCGATCAGCACGGGCACCTGCCCCGTAGGCGAGAAGCTGCGAAAATCCGCCCAGTTTACAGGCTTTGTGAAGGGTTCGACCCTGTCCGTGAATTCGACGCCAAGAACTTTCATCAGCAGCCACGGACGTAGCGACCAGCTGGAATAATTGCGGTTCGCCGTGATCAGTTCGTAGGGCATCAGACTTCCCCTTGCGTTTGATATCGCCACAGCATGGGCGCGGTGCCGATCACGAAGCCGCAGAACAGGCTCTGCAATTGCAGCGCGCGAAACAGGTCCAGCCAGTCGGTGCGATAGGCATACCAGCTGTTCACGCCAACATCGGCCAGAATGACGATGAGACCCAGCACCACTCCCGCCCGCTTGCGCAGCGCCAGCAAGGCGCCCGCGAGGAGGTCCAGCGGCAGCAGCATCGTCCAGAACCAGTTCAATGCCAGCGGAGCGAAATCATACGGCAACCACCCGCGCGCCAGCACATCGGCCGCGTGGTTTCGCGCGCCGATCACGAACCCGCCTATCCAGATCAGGCGGATTGCCGTGGCCAGACGTGTCTCAGCTGACGTAATGCGCCGTGGTCTTCTCGGCCACTTCCTCTGCGGTCACGCCGGGGGCCAGTTCCACCAGCTTGAACGGGCTGTCATGATCCGGGCGCTGGAACACGGCCAGATCGGTGATGATCATGTCGACCACGTTCGTGCCGGTCAGCGGCAGGGTGCATTCGGGAATGAATTTCGGGTCCCCGTGCTTGCTGGTGTGTTCCATCACCACGATGATCTTCTTCACGCCTGCGACAAGGTCCATCGCGCCGCCCATGCCCTTCACCATCTTGCCCGGAATCATCCAGTTGGCGATGTCACCGTTTTCGGCCACTTCCATCGCGCCCAGCACGGTGAGGTCGATATGGCCACCGCGGATCATGGAAAAGCTGGTGGCGCTGTCGAAATAGGCGGAATGCGGCAGTTCGCTGATGGTCTGCTTGCCGGCATTGATCAGGTCGGCATCCTCTTCGCCTTCGTAGGGGAAGGGCCCGATGCCCAGCATGCCGTTCTCGCTTTGCAGGGTTACCTGCATGCCTGCGGGGATGTGGTTTGCCACCAGCGTGGGAATGCCGATGCCCAGGTTGACGTAATAGCCATCCTGCAATTCGTTTGCCGCACGCGCGGCCATTTCATCGCGGGTCCAGCCCTTGGTTTGCACGTTGGATTCCTGGGCCATTATGCGGTCTCCCGTTCGCGAGTAGTGACGAATTCGATTTTCTTGTCGTAGGGCGCGCCCACCACCATGCGGTTCACGAAAACGCCGGGCAGGTGGATGCAATCGGGATCGAGAGCGCCTGCGGGCACCACCTCTTCCACCTCTACCACGCAGATCTTGCCGCAAGTGGCGGCGGGCTGGTTGAAATTGCGCGCGGTCTTGCGGAACATCAGATTGCCGGTCTCGTCCGCCTTCCACGCCTTTACAATGGCAAGGTCGGCGAAGATGCCATGCTCGAGGATGAAATCCTCCGGACCGTCACCCTTGTCGAAGCTCTTGACTTCCTTGCCCTCTGCCACCTGCGTGCCGACGCCGGTCTTGGTGTAGAAACCCGGGATGCCCGCGCCGCCTGCGCGCATGCGTTCTGCCAGTGTGCCCTGCGGGCAGAATTCCACCTCCAGTTCGCCGGAAAGGAATTGCCGCTCGAACTCCTTGTTCTCACCGACGTAGCTGGAGATCATTTTCTTCACCTGCTTCGAACGCAGCAGCATGCCGATGCCTTCATTGTCGATCCCGGCATTGTTGCTGGCGAAAGTCAGGTTCTGCACGCCGCTGTCCTGGATTGCCTTCAGCAGCCGTTCGGGGATGCCGCACAGGCCAAAGCCTCCGCTGGCTATCAGCATGCCGTCTTGCAGCACGCCCTCCAGAGCGGCTTCGGCGGAAGGGAAGAGTTTTTGCATCGCGGCGTCCTTCAATATGGTCGGTGCAGGTTGTGCCAGCGCAATAATGCGAAGCGGACTCGATGTCACCAGCCAAACCAGCAAATGGCGCAGCGCAGCATTTCAGCTTCCAAAAGGTGATTCACCATTCAAATTGCGTTTGCGCTGACGCGAGTGTAAAAAGTAAAACGTTGATTATGAACAAATAATAATAATTCTTGCACATTTCGCAACACGCGATGCTCTTTTCGCACTTGCGAGATGGGCGCGATCGACGCATATGTCTCCCTGCCTTTCAGGCATCCTCTCCCAAAACTTCAAGGCCCGGTCGGCAACGACCGGGCCTTTTTTCTTGTCCCCGTTTTCGGCCGGCAATCCGCCGGTTGCGGGCAGGTTTCTCGGCACCATAGTTGCACTGGCAGGTTTGCAATAACAGTGGGCGCTTCCTAGGTCCGCTGGAGAGACAATTCCCAAGAGGACAGGACATCGATGGCCGAGGCGGATGCAGCGAAAGTGGAAGAAGGCACGGTAAGGCTGCAAGTCGCCGCCGCCCGCCAGGAAGAATCCGGGCGCGGCGTTGTGCGCATGCCGCGCAGCGCGTTCCAGAAACTGGGTATTACCGAAGGCGATCCCGTGGAGATCGAAGGCAAGCGCGCCACCGTGGCCGTGGCCGCACCGTCCTATGAAGAGGACGAGGCGCTCGACGTGATCCGGCTGGATGGCCTGCAACGCGGCAATGCCGAAACCGCGTCGGGTGAGCATGTCATCGTCCGCCGGGCACAGACCAAGCCCGCCACGCGCGTGGTGTTCGCCCCGTCGCGCCGCGAAATGCGGCTGCATGGCCCCAGCGAGGCGTTGAAGAGGGTTTTCTTCAAGCAACCGCTGACCACCGGCGACCTGGTGGCGACGCATGGCCAGCAGCCGGTGCAGAACGTGCCGCCCGAAGTGCGCCGCATGTTCAACGCGCCCGCCTACGCGCTGACCCAGATCCGCCTGCAGGTGGTTTCCACCGTCCCCAAGGGCTTCGTCCATATCGACGAGGATACCGAGGTGGAGCTGCGCGCCGAGTTCGAGGAACCGCGCGATGCCCGTGGCATGATCAATTACGACGACGTCGGCGGCATGGAAGACACCATCACCGCCTTGCGCGAAATGGTTGAATTGCCGCTCCGCTATCCTGAACTGTTCACCCGCCTGGGCGTGGACCCGCCCAAGGGCGTGCTGCTGCATGGCCCTCCCGGTACCGGCAAGACCCGGCTGGCGCAGGCGGTGGCGAACGAATCGGACGCGCAATTCTTCACCATCAACGGCCCGGAAATCATGGGCAGCGCCTATGGCGAATCGGAAAAGCGCCTGCGCGAGGTGTTCGAGGAGGCCGAGCGCAGCCAGCCCGCCATCGTCTTCATCGACGAGGTGGATTCCATCGCCCCCAAGCGGGAGCGCGTGCAGGGCGAGGCGGAGAAGCGCCTCGTCGCCCAGCTTCTCACGCTGATGGACGGGTTGCAGGCGCGCGCGAACCTCGTGGTCATCGCCGCCACCAACCGGCCCGACGCCATTGACGAAGCATTGCGCCGCCCAGGCCGTTTCGACCGCGAGATCGTGATCGGCGTGCCCGATGAGGGCGGACGCCGTGAAATCCTCGGCATTCACACGCGCGGCATGCCGCTGGGCGAGGGCGTCGACCTGAAGGAACTGTCGCGCTCCACCCACGGCTTTGTGGGCGCAGACCTTGCCGCATTGACGCGGGAGGCCGCGATCGAGGCGGTCCGCCGAATCATGCCAAAGCTGGATCTTGATGCGCGCGAAATCCCGGCCGAGGTGCTGGAGGAGCTTTGCGTCGAGAAGAACGATTTCCGCGAGGCTTTGAAACGGGTGCAGCCGAGCGCCATGCGCGAAGTTATGGTGCAGGCTCCCACCGTGGGCTGGGCCGATATCGGCGGGCTGGACGAGGCGGCGGAGAAGCTGAAGGAAGGCGTCGAACTGCCGCTGAAAAACCCTCGCGCTTTCGAACGGCTGGGCATCCGCCCGGCCAAGGGCTTTCTGCTCTACGGCCCTCCCGGCACCGGCAAGACCCTGCTGGCAAAGGCCGTTGCGAAAGAGGCGGAGGCCAATTTCATCTCGATCAAGAGCAGCGACCTCTTGTCCAAATGGTATGGCGAGAGCGAGCAGCAGATTGCCAAGATGTTTGCCCGTGCCCGCGCCGTGGCACCCTGCGTGATCTTTATCGACGAAATTGATTCGCTGGTTCCGGCCCGCGGATCATCCGCCAACGAACCGCAGGTGACGGCGCGCGTGGTCAACACCATCCTCGCTGAGATGGACGGGATGGAGGAAATGTCTTCGATCGTGGTGATCGGGGCGACCAATCGCCCGACCCTGGTGGACCCGGCATTGCTGCGACCGGGCCGGTTCGACGAACTGGTTTATGTCGGCGCGCCCGACCAGAAGGGCCGCGAGCACATCCTTGGCATCCACACCTCTGCCATGCCGATGGCGGACGATGTGGACCTTGCGGCCATCGCGAAGGAGACCGAACGCTTCACCGGAGCCGATCTGGAAGACGTGGTCCGCCGCGCCGGCCTCAATGCCATTCGCCGCTCCAAGGGTTCGCCAGACGTTGTTTCCAAGCAGGATTTTACCGAAGCGCTGGAAGACAGCCGCGCCACGGTGACGGAAAAGATGGAAGCCGAATACAAGAAGATGAAGGGCGAGTTGAAAAAGCGCGCGCTGGAAGTAAACCCCATCGGCTTCATCACCGAAGGCATGGTGGAGAGCACGCGCGAATCGAAGCATTAGAGTGCTGGATTTCTCAAGCGCCGGGCGCAGCGCGTCCGCGCTACCTGGCTTTCCTCGCATAAGCTCGGGCGCGCGTTCGCGCTTGCGGTCGCTGGTCGCGACCGAGAATTTCACCAGGTTTGAAATCCAGCGCGGGACACGGTCTGCGCCTAGCGGACCGCAAGTCCGGACGGCCGCCCGCAGCGGGCGCAGCTTGCTGCGCATCTAGCGAGGACGCACCTGCGGAGGCAGGTGCGAAAAACAAATCAACGCGTGTCCATCCCGGCTTCGCCCGCTTCCCATAGCGCCTCGCTGGCGGAGGCAACGCGGCGTACCGCAATCGCCTCGGGCATGTTTTCGCGGATGAAGGCCAGCATGGCCTCGCGAATCTGGCAGCGCAGGTCGAAAGCATCTGCGGCGTTGCGGGCGCTCATCAACAGGCGCAATTCCATCGAATCGAGCGTGGTCTCGGTGACCTGCACCGCCTTTACGCGTCTGTCCCACAGCGGATTGGATTCCACCTGCCGCTCGAACTCGGCACGAAGCCGATCCACTTCTGCCAACGGATCAAGGTGCAGGAACACAGTCCCCAGCAGTTCCGATCCCTTGCGGGTCCAGTTCTGGAAAGTCTCTTCCAGGAACTTGTTGACCGGCACCACCAGTCGCCGCTCGTCCCAGATGCGCACCACGACATAGGTGGTGCGGATATCCTCGATCTTGCCCCATTCGCCATCGATGATGACGACATCGTCGATGCGGATCGGCTCTGTCAGCGCCATTTGCAGGCCACCGATCAGGGCCTTCAGCGCCGGTTGCGCCGCCGCGCCCACGGCCAGCGCGGCAAGACCCGCAGACGCCATCAACGTCACCCCGATATCGCGCACGCCGGGTATCGACAGCAGCATCAGCCCGATGGTGACGAAGACGATCACAAAGGTGCCAATGCGGCTGAAAATGGCGAGGCGCGTGCGGCGGCGGCGCGCCTGGAGATTGTCGTCCACGTCGATATCGGTGCGCAGTTCCATCGCTGCGACGAGAGCGCGCATGATCGAAAGGGCAATCCAGCCGATCAGGGCGGGCATGACGAAACCGGCGATTTTCTCCCATGCCGAATCGAGTATCGGCACCTCGCGCGCGGCGAGCACGATGCCCAGCGCCACCATCGCCCATTTGGTTGGCCGGGCCAGGTGGCGCACGACGATATTGTCCGCGTCGCTGTCGCTGGACTTGGCGACCTTCTTGAGGATGCCGAACAGGATGCGATGCGCCAGCAGCGCCACCAGCACGCCGACAAAGGCAGCCAGCGCGGCAACCAGCGGCGCCTCCATCGGATCGGGTATGGCGTCGCGCAGAGATGCCAGCATCCCGTTCATCAGTGCGCGGCGTCCCAGCTCGTTCCCGTGCCGATCTCGATGCCCAGCGGCACGCTCAGTTCCACCGCGGGCAGGGCAGCCTCGGCCATGACCTTCTCGATGACGGGGGAGGCGGCTGCCACATCGCCTTCGGGCATTTCGAACACAAGCTCGTCATGCACCTGCAGCAGCATCCGGACGTCGCGAAGGTCGGCTTCGGCAAGTGCGGGCAACATGCGGGCCATCGCGCGCTTGATGATGTCGGCGCTGGTGCCCTGTATCGGTGCGTTGATCGCGGCGCGCTCGCTGCCCTGCCGTTCTGCCTGGTTTTTCGAGCCGATGCGCGGGAACCAGGTCTTGCGACCGAACAACGTCTCGGAATAGCCCTTGGCACGCACTGTCTCCAGCGTCTGGTGAATGTAGTTCTGGATGCCGGGGAAGCGCTTGAAGTAGGTGTCGATCACCTCCTGCGCCTCGTCCGGCTCTACCCCCAGGCGGCCCGCAAGCCCCCAGCGTGAAATGCCGTAGAGGATGGCGAAGTTGATGGTCTTGGCCTTGGCGCGCGTATCGCGGTCCACCTCGCCATACATTTCCTTCGCCGTGCGGGCGTGGATGTCCTCGCCTTCGGCAAAGGCTTCCTTCAATTGGGGCACATCGGCCATGTGCGCGGCCAGCCGCAGTTCGATCTGCGAATAGTCCGCCGCCAGCAGCACATTGCCCGGCTCCGCCACGAAGGCCTTGCGAATCTCGCGCCCGATCTCGGTGCGGATGGGAATGTTCTGCAAGTTGGGATCGGTGGAGGATAATCGCCCGGTCTGCGCCCCCACCAGCGAATAGGAGGTGTGCACCCGGCTGGTTTCGGCGTTGATCGCCTCCTGCAGCGCGTCGGTATAGGTCGATTTCAGTTTCGAGAGCTGGCGATATTCCAGCACCTTGTCGGCGATGGTCGCGCCCGCCGCGCTCAGCTTCTCCAGTATCGCCTGATCGGTGGAATACTGCCCGCTCTTGCCCTTGCGGCCGCCCTTGTAGCCCATCTTGTCGAACAGGATGTCGCCCAGTTGCTTTGGACTGCCGATGGTGAATTCCTCACCCGCCTGCTCGTGGATTTCCTTCTCGATCCGGGCGGTGGTTTCGGCAAATTGTTCGGACAGGCGCGACAGTGCGGCGCGGTCCACCTTGATGCCCTCGCGTTCCATCGCCGCAACGACGGGTATCAAGGGCCGGTCGACCCGTTCGTAAATGCGCGTGGCCCCTTCCAGCGGCAGGCGCGGGTGCAGGTGCTGATAGAGGCGCCATGTCACATCGGCATCCTCGGCGGCGTATTGCGTGGCCTTGTCCAGCGGCACCTGGCCGAATGGGATCGCCTTCTTGCCGGTTCCGCAGATATCCTTGAACTTCAGGCAGGTGTGGCCGAGGTGACGCTCTGCCAGCTCGTCCATGCCATGCCCGCCGCCGATGCCATCCTCCGAACGACCCGCATCCATGTCGAAGCTGATGACCATGGTGTCGTGAACCGGTGCCAGGTCGATACCGGCGCAGCGTTTCAGGACATTGATATCGTATTTGACGTTCTGCCCCACCTTCAGCACCGCATCGCTTTCCAGCAGCGGCTTGATCGCGGCGAGGGCGGCAGCGCGCTCCACCTGTTGCGGCTTCTCGTCGAACATGTCGTCGCTGCCGTGGGCGAGCGGGACGTAGCAGGCATCGTTGGGCCCGAGCGCGAGGCTGAAGCCGACGAGATCGCAAACCATGGCGTCGAGATCGGAGGTTTCGGTGTCCACCGCCACCAACCGCGCGGCAAAGGCGCGCGCGACCCACTCTTCCAGCCGTTCCAGAGTCTGCACGCACTCATATTGCGCACGGTCGATGGCAGGCCATTCGGGCATGGGCTGGCGATTGCCCTGGGGAGAGGCTTCGGCACCCTTGTTGTCGGCCTTTGCGGGATTCAGCTCATTCGCGCGGTCGGGGCTGCCGTTTCCGGCATCGAGTCGGCGCAACAGGCTGGAGAAGCCGTGCGTCTCGAGGAAGGCGGCCAGCGGTCCGGGCGGCACGCCATCCAGTTTGAAATCGTCGAGCGGCTGGGGGAGTTCGCAGTCCTCCTTCAAGGTCACCAGGATACGCGAAAGCTCGGCATCCCCGCGGTGTTCGATCAGCCGTTCCTTCAGCTTGGATTTCTTCATGCCTTCCGCTGAATCGAGCGCGGCGGTCAGGTCGCCATGTTCTGCGATCAGCTTGCTGGCGGTTTTCGGGCCGACTCCGAAGATACCGGGAATATTGTCCACCGAATCGCCCATCAGCGCGAGGACATCGCCCACCTTTTCCGGCGGCACGCCGAATTTCTCGATCACCTCGTCGCGGCCGATGCGGGCGTTCTTCATCGTATCCAGCATATCGATACAGCCGCCTTCGCCCACACCGTCCTCAAGCTCGTCATCGGCGCACTGGCCGATCAACTGCATCAGGTCCTTGTCCGAAGAAACGATGGTGACATCCCAACCCTTGCGCGTGGCAGCCCGCGCATAGCTGGCGATCACGTCGTCCGCCTCGACGTCAGGCTCCTCGATACAGGGCAGCGAGAAAGCGCGCGTGGCATCGCGAATCAGCGGGAATTGCGGCACGAGGTCTTCCGGCGGGGGCGGGCGGTTGGCCTTGTATTCGCTGTAGATCTCGTTGCGGAAGCTGTGGCTGGACTTGTCGAGGATGACCGCCAGGTGCGTCGGCCCCTCTGCCTTGTCGAGATCTTCTGCCAGCTTCCACAGCATGGTGGTGTAGCCATAAACGGCACCCACCGGCGTTCCCTCGGGATTGGTGAGGGGCGGAAGACGGTGATAAGCGCGGAAGATATAGGCCGAACCATCGACCAGGTAGAGATGCTGTTTGTCGGCCATTTGCGCCTGCTAGCACGGGCATCGCCCCCCTGTAAGCACGAATGATCCTGCCTTATTCCTGCCCTCGGTTCGCCGCATTTGTGCCACATTCCGCTTGCGCGGTGACAATTGTGGCCTTATTTGGGCAACAGAGCTGGCCGGAAGGCTGGCTTCGGGAAAGGCACTGGCCGCACCCAAAACTATGTAATTCAAGGATTATACCTATGCGTAAGATCGTTCTCGTCGCCGCCGCAGCTGCTGGCGCTCTCACCCTCGCCGCTTGCTCGGAAGGCACCGAAGACGCTGCAGAAGCAACCGCTGAAAGCGCAGCTGCCGACACCGAAGCCAACATGGAAGCCATGGAGCAGGATGCTGAAGAAGCAACCGCCGAAGCTGAAATGGAAATGGAAGACGGCATGGCTGCTGCTGGCGAAGAAATGCAGGATGCCGGCGCCGAAATGGAAGCCGAAGCCGTCGAAGCCGAGTAATCGGTTTACGGCTTTCAAGCCTCAAGAAGTTAAAGGGCGCAGCCAGCGATGGCCGCGCCCTTTTTCTATGCCCTGCCGATATTGGTGATACGCTGGATCAGCGCGCAGCTGCTGTCCCGGCGGAGGAATACTCGGCATTGGCGAAGCTTCGCGCTTCGGCCTGTTCTGCATAGCCATCGTAGAGCGCGCGCGCGATCGAGGCGATGCGGGCATCGCGGCGGCGCCGGGCCTCAGACTTGTTGCGGTTTTCATCGGCCTGCGAAGCGCTCTGCCCGGTGACGTAGATGGCGAGGGCAATCGCGCGGCCATCGGGCATCTCGACAATGCCGATGTCGCCAGCCATGCGGTTCAGCGTGCCCGTCTTGTGGGCAACGGTCGCTCCCTCGGGGATCATCGCCGGAATACGGCGACGGCCGGTGCGGCAACGCTCCATTGCATCGAGAATGACTTCACGGCTCCGTGTGCTCAACCACTCGCCCTGGTAAATGCCGGCCAGCAGGCGAACCATCGTCTGCGGCGTGGCGCTGTCGCGCGGATCGATGTGGTAGGTGGGATCGAATTCGCCGTCGTCACGCACAAGCGTGGCGATATCGCGATCAAGGCTGAATTCGGCGAGTCCGGCGCGCCGTGCCCAGTCATTGACGGCAGAAGGGCCGCCTACCGCTGCCAGCAGGGCATCGGTTGCCGGGTTGGAACTGCGCGTGATCATCAGGTCGATAAGCTGGTTGGCAGACATGTGCTCGCCTGCACGCACCGGCGCGACAGCGGTTGAAAAGCGCGGGGAGCGCACAGCCCACATCAGCGGAAACTCGCTCGTCAGGCTCCAGCGGCCCTGGTCCACCCCTTCAAGGAAGGTCGCCGCAATGGCGATCTTGCTGGTGGATGCCATCGGGAAGCGCTGGTCTCCCAGTACGGAGACCTCTTGACCGCTGACAAGGTCGATCGCGGCGACCCCGATCCGCCCGTCGCTGCCATCGGCAATCTGGGCAATCCGCATTTCCAGCGGGGTGCTGGGCCGGGCGATGATTTCCGGCGGCTCCCGCAACTCGGTGCCAAAGGCACTGTCAAAAGCGGATTCAAGGTCCTGCGCGACCGCTGGCGTGGCTGCCAGCGGAGCAAGCATCAGGGCGAGGGGCGTAAGAATTCGTGCGATCACCGATTTATCCATGAAGCGAAGTTGCCTGAAACGTGCTTAGCAAATCATTAATCGCATAGGAAAGGACAATCCCGCGCGACGAGTCGCGCGGAATTGACGGTGTACCGAGTCGAAATGGCGGATTGTGCTTCCGCAAAGGCGAATCAAGCGTTTGCCAGCACCTGCCCGATCTTTTCCAACGGTTCATGAGTCAGCGCCTTGTCGACTTCGCCAACCAGCCGCTTTTCCAGTTCAACATGATAATGCCGCCGCATTTCACCCAGCGTCTTGGGATCGGCAACAATCAGCAGTTCGTCGATCTCGTTGGCGATGGCCTTGGCATTGAGCCATTCCGCAGCAGCCGCGCCGTGCGCCAGTTCGTTCAGATCGGTGCTGCCGGTCATCTGTCCGCCCTGGTCCTGATGCTTTACCCCGGCGCTGAAATTGGTGGGGTCGAGCCTGGGTTCCGCCACTTTCGAAAGCTTGGGCTCGAAAATCTGTCCGTCGTTGCGCAACAGCACGAATCGCTCCCCATCGACGAGGGCGACATGGGCCTTGTGCGGGACTTTCATTGCTTTGCTCTCCTGCAATTGATGTTGTCTTTCACCAACGGGCAGGCGGGAGAATCGTGCCGGAAAAAGCGCCCGGACAAGTGTCGGGTCAACCGGCCTCGGGTTTGCGCAGGCGCCATGCGAACTGATCGGTATTGCCGCGAATGGAATCGTCGAACACGTTGGCGTCGCGCGGATCGTCGGGGCGGGAATAGAGATCCGATTCCTCTTCCAGCACAAACCCTGCGCCGGTCAGCGCATCCAGCGCTATTTGCCGGTCCATCCGGTGCAACTCGTCTGCCGCTGCCTGCCCGCCGTCCTCTGCCGCCAGGTGATCCACCACCACCAGGGTACCGCCGGGCTTCAGCGCATCATACAGCATCTGCACCGCCGCATCGGCCGTGCCTTCGGGCATTTGCGCAATATACAGATCGTGGAAATTCATCACCGTGATGATGGTGTCGAGCGGTTCGGGCCAACCCGGTTTCGCAATGGGTGCGCGGAGCGGCACGACCCTGACCGGATTGCCGTCATTATCGGAATAGGGCGCGACAGCAGCGTCCTGCTCTGCCGCATATTCGGGACGAAAGCCGATGAATTCTTCCGGCTGGAATGCATAGACCTTGCCATCGGCGCCCACCGCCGTCGCCAGCAAGCGAGTGAGGTAACCGCCGCCCATGATGTAGTCGCCGACCGCCTCGCCCTTGTCGATCTGCGCAAAGGCCAGCAACTCTCCGGGCTGGCGCTTCTCGTCGTACTGGCGATCGTCCACGCGGGCGACATCGTTGATGGCCTGCATGTACTGGCGCGGCGAATATGCGGCGGTTTCGGTATCGGCAGTCTCTGCATCGCCGCCACAGGCCGAAAGGCCCAGCAGCAGTACGCCGGCGATAATGGCAGTGCGCATCGATTTTCTCCCCTCGATCCCTGTGCGGGGAAAGCTACTCCCAAGGTGCAGGCCCGGCAAGTCCACGGGGGCAGGCAGCTTACTGGTCAAAGGTACCGGCTTGACGAGAGGGCGCTTTGCCGCTCCTAAAGGTATCGCAAGAAAACAGTTTCGGGATCGCAATACATGACAAATCGCCTTCGCCTGTCTTCGGGAGCCTCGCTCGCGGCAATTCTCCTTGCCGGCGCCACCACCGCATCCGCGCAGGAAGTTACCATTGTGCAGCCCGGCGCCGTGGGCCAGGCCCCGCGCACGTTGAGCCAGGACGAGGCGACGCAATTGGCGCGCAACGCCTATTCCCCGGCGGACGTATCCTTCATGCAGGGCATGATCGTGCACCACCAGCAGGCCGTGGACATGGCGGCGCTGGTGGAAGATCGCACCAACACGGCGGAAATCCTGGCCGTGGCGGGCCGGATCGACGCCTCGCAGGAGGACGAGATAGAATTCATGCGCGGCTGGCTGTCGGATCGCAGCGAGCCGCTGGAAATGGCGGGCATGGGCCACGCCGCGCATTCGGGCATGGTCGGCATGGCGACACCGGAGCAGATGGAAGCACTGGCTGTCGCGCGCGGCACCAATTTCGACCGGCTGTTCCTGGAAATGATGGTGCGCCACCACCAGGGCGCCGTTACCATGGTGCAGGAACTGCACAGCCAGCAAGGCACCGCAGCAGACCCGGTAATGTATGAATTCACCGGCGATGTGGTGAATGATCAGAACGCGGAAATCGAACGAATGAACGCGTTCCTCGCCAGCCTTTCCGACGATCCGCGCGCCACCTTGCGCGCCGGCGTGTTCGATGCCGAGGAGGCAATCAGCAACCTGCGCCACGTTGCGTTCCTGCGCAAACCGGCAGGCTTTTTCGATCCCGAGAATCCGGGCGGCCTGCGTCCCGAAATTCTTTCCGATGAGGAGGAAGACGGCGCAGAGGCTGAGGCGCAGGCCGAAGACCATGCCGAGCACGTGGACCATGCAGACCATGCCGAAATGACTGCGGCTGCCATGCGCGATCCCGAAGAGGAGGAGGACGAGCGCCGCTATGCCCAGCGCGGCGGGATGCTCAGCTTCTCGAACACCGATCTCGCTTTTGCGGGCGACTTGATGGTGGCGGGCAACTACCATGGCTTCAACGCCTATCGGCTTGGTGCGGACGGGGTGCCGCAACTGGTCAGCTCGGTCGTATGCCCCGGCGGGCAGGGCGATGTGTCTATCGCGGGCGACCTGCTGGTGATGAGTGTCGAGGAAACCCGCGGCCGCACCGATTGCGGCCTGCAGGGCGTAACCGACCGCGTGAGCGACGACCGTTTCCGTGGCCTGCGCATCTTCGACATTTCCGACATTACCCGGCCGGTGCAGGTGGGCCAGGTGCAGACCTGCCGTGGCAGCCACACCCATTCCATCGTCACGCAAACCGATGACAGCCTGATCGTCTACAACTCCGGCACCGGCTCGGTTCGCGAGACCGAGGAGCTGGACATCTGCATCGGCGATGTGCCGGGCGACGATCGCACCGCGCTGTTCCGTATCGATGTGGTGGAAATCCCGCTTGCCGACCCTTCGCTGGCGCGCATCGTTTCCAGCCCCGCCGTCTTCGCCGATCCCGAGACCGGGCGACTGGCGGGCCTTTGGCAAGGCGGCGATCATGGTGACGATACGCAGGACACCCGCCGCACGGACCAGTGCCACGACATTACCGTATTCCCGTCGCTCAACCTGGCGGCAGGGGCCTGTTCGGGCAATGGTATCATCTTCGATATTTCAGACCCGCTGAATCCTGTCCGCAAGGACGAGGTGGTGGATCCCGGCTTCGCCTACTGGCATTCCGCCACCTTCAACAACACCGGCGATATCGTGCTGTTCACCGACGAGTGGGGCGGCGGCGGTCGTCCGCGTTGCCAGGCTACCGATCCGCGCGAGTGGGGCGCCAATGCCTTCTACGCCATCGAGGATGGCCAGCTGGAATATCGCGGCAGCTTCAAACTGCCCGCACCGCAGGGCGATACCGAAAACTGCGTGGCGCACAACGGCTCGATCATTCCGGTGCCGGGACGCAACATCTTCGTGCAGGCGTGGTACCAGGGCGGCATCTCGCTGATCGATTTCACCGATCCCGCCAACCCGTTCGAGATCGCCTATTTCGACCGTGGCCCGATCGATGCCGATCAGCTGGTGACCGGCGGATACTGGTCTGCCTATTGGTACAATGGCCGCATCTACGCGACCGAGATCGCGCGCGGCATCGATGTTTTTGAACTGGAGCCGAGCGAGTACCTGACCGCCGAGGAAATCGCGGCTGCCGAAGCCGCCAGCTATCAGGGCGATGTGTTCAACCCGCAGACGCAGTATCCGGTCACCTGGAGCGAGGACGTGCTGGAAGCGGTCGAAGAAAGCCGGATGGGCGGTTAAGCCTGCCCCGGCCTCGGCTGGCTAGAACCAGAAGCGCAGGCCAAGCAATATCGAAACGCCGTCGGGGTCATCCCCGGCGGCGCGGATGTAGTCCGCCGTCTGTCCGGTCGCCGCTTCGTATTCCACGCCGATATAGGGCGCGAATTCGCGGGCGATTTCGTAGCGCAGCCGCGCGCCTACCTCGATCCTGGAGAGCCCCGCGCCCACGCCGCGTTCGGGGATATCCTGTGCCGACAATTCGGCTTCCACGCGTGGTTGCAGGATCAGCCTCTGGGTGAACTTCATGTCGTGCTCGGCCTCGATGCGCGCGGTCAGGTCGCCCTCGTCGGAAAGGAAGGCGGCGGCATCGAAGTGGATCATGTAGGGCGCAAGGCCTGCCGCGCCCACGGCGAGATGGGCAGTCGTATCCGGTTCCACGTCCACGCGCATGCCGGCCTGCAAGTCCACGAACGGGCCGATCGCGTGGCCCCAGAGCAACTGCATCTCGGCGTCGTCAACCTCGCCGCCGAATTCCCCCTCGCCCTCGCTCTTGAACACGATCTTGTCAGTGGCGGTGCCGTACCAGGCGCTGACATCCCAAAGGTAGGCGTCGTGGTCATCGGAAATGCGCGCTTCCAGCCGTTCTGCCAGCACCATGCCGGTGGTCATCCCGCCGTGGGCAATGCGGTTGTAAGCGCGCGCTGCGGCCAGCCTGTCGGGGTCGAAATACATTTCGGCAGCGTGCTGCGGCCCTTCGAAGGCGCGGGGAGGCGGCGGGCCTGTGGGAATATCCATCCCGTGCCCGGCGTGATCCATCGCGCCATGGTCCATTTCGCCGTGGTCCATCGCCGATGATCCATCGCCGTGGTCCATCGCGCCATGGTCCATCGAGGAATGGTCCATCTCCCGATGCTGTGAATGGTCCATCGCGGGCTGCTCGGGCGCGTCCATCGTGTGCTGCGAATGATCCATCTGGCCATGCGCAGAGTGATCCATTTCCTCCTTCGGCGGAGCCTCGTGCCCTGCGTGGTCCGAGTGATCCTGCGCGGCGGCAGGCGTGGCGATCGAAAGCAGCGGAACAAGATAGAGCGCGCGCATCATGCTTCTCCCTCATCGGGGAAGGGGCGCACGGTAACTGTCTGCATCATGCCTGCGTGCATGTGATACAGCAGGTGGCAGTGAAAGGCCCAGTCGCCCGGCTCGTTTGCGGTCAGGTCGAATGTGGCGGTGCTGCCGGGTTGCACAACCAGCGTATGTTTCAGCGGCTGGTTCATCATCCCGGCGCCGTTCACCAGTTCGAAGAAATGGCCGTGCAGATGAATTGGATGCGCCATCATGGTGTCGTTCACCAGCTTCACCCGCACCCGCTCGTCGAAACCGAAGCGGATCGGATCGTCGGTAACGGCGCTGAACTGCTTGCCGTCGAAGGACCACATGTAGCGTTCCATGTTGCCGGTGAGGTGAATTTCCAGGCTGCGCGTCGGCATGCGGTGCGGGTTGGCCCTGCGCGCCTTCAGATCGGTGTAGTTCAGCACGCGATGCGGCACATTGTCGAGGCCGAGGCCAGGATAATCCATCCGATCCATCGGCATCGGCGCAACCATGTCGATACCCGGGCCTACCTTTACATCGGGGGGAAGCAGCGAGGTGTCGCGCATGGAGTGATCCATGCCGCCCGCGCTCATATCCATGCCTTCCATCCCGCCGTGCGCGCCATGATCCATCGAAGCGTGGTCCATCGAACCCTGCGCCATGCCGCCCATGCCCATATCCACCATGTCCAGCGTTACCGGTTCGCGCAGCGGCGGCG
This sequence comes from uncultured Alphaproteobacteria bacterium, assembly GCA_963783265.1. GTDB lineage: Bacteria > Pseudomonadota > Alphaproteobacteria > Sphingomonadales > Sphingomonadaceae > Alteraurantiacibacter. Next base: position 617,866 of record CAWAMU010000018.1, read on the forward strand.
GGGTGGCGCGGTGGCCGGCGTGGGAGGTGAGGCTGGCAACACCCATGCCCGAACGGTCCATCGCCTCTGCGACGAGAGCATGGCTGCCATCGGGCGGGGTCACGATCACGTCGTAGGTTTCGGCCACGCCGATCTGAAATTCGTCAACCTCGACCGGGTCGACTTCCTGCCCGTCGGCGGCGATGACCTGCATCGGCACGCCGGGAATGCGGACATTGAAGAATGTCATGGCGGACCCGTTGATGATTCGCAGGCGCACCCGCTCTCCGGGCGCAAACCCGAATTCCAGATTGTCCGCCGGGCCATGGCCGTTGACGAGGAAGGTGTAGGTCGCGCCAGTCACATCGGAGATATCGCGCGGGTTCATCCGCATCGCGCCCCACATCAGGCGGTCTTCCAGGCTCATCTCGCCGTAGCCGACGGTCTGCATCTGGCGGTTGAAGTAATGCTCCCCCACCATCAGCATCCGCGCAATGTCATGCGGGTGGCGCGGGGTAAACTCGCTCAGCAGCACCACGTAATCGCGGTCATAGCGCGGATCGGGATCGGCGCTCTCGATCACGATGGGGCCGTAGTGCCCAGCCTGTTCCTGCAGGCCGGAATGGCTGTGCCACCAGTAGGTGCCGTTCTGGCGAATGGGGAAGCGGTACTGGAACGTCTCGCCCGGACGGATGCCGGGAAAGCTGACGCCGGGCACGCCGTCGAACTGGAAGGGCAGGAGCAGTCCGTGCCAGTGTATCGAACTGTCTTCTGCCAGATTGTTGGTGACGTTGAGCACGACGTCCTGCCCCTCGCGCAGGCGCACCAGCGGGCCGGGGACGCTGCCATTCACGGCAATCGCATGGCCGCTGCGCCCGCCTGTGCTGAAATGGTGGTTGCCGATGGCAAGGTCGATGCGCTCTCCCGAAACCTCGCCGATGCCCTTGCGAGCGTGGGTGAGGGATTCGCCGCGCGCCCATGCGGGGATGGCAAGACCGGCGGAGGCAAGCGCACCCGTGCCCATAAAACTGCGTCGAGAAAACAGGAGGGGTTGTGTCATGGCGCTCAATTACATACCCTAGGGGGGTATTTCAAGAGGACGAAGGACCGTGGTTCAGCAAACCCGATCACTGCGCAATCGGCTTGGCCGCATCGAAGGCCAGGTGCGCGGCATCACCCGCATGGTGGAGGAAGATCGCTATTGCATCGATATCCTGCACCAGATCCAGGCGGTGAAGGCGGCGCTAGCCAAGGCGGAGGACGAGATCCTCAAGACCCACGCCTCCCACTGCGTGGCAGAGGCGATCGCTTCGGGGAGCGCGGAGGAGCAAAGCGCCAAGTTCGGTGAGCTGGTGGACCTTTTCGCCAAGGCAAAGCGGTAATTATCGTAGAAGGAGGAAACATGCAGAACGAAGGCAATTACAAACGCTTCATGGCGATGGTGGGCACATCCACCGTCATCATGCTGGGGCTGATGTATCTCAACACCTATGTGATCGATCACGTATTCTGGAGCGAAACCCGCTTCTGGATGATGTTCGTGATGGGCGCGGTGATGGCGGTGGTGATGCTCGCCTTCATGTGGGGCATGTACAGGAACAGGACGAAGAACTGGATCATCATCGGTGTGGCCGTCATCACCTTCGCGCTCTCGCTGTTCCTGATGCGCAGCCAGACCACGATCGACGACAGCGATTACATGTCCGCCATGATCCCGCACCACTCCATCGCCATCATGACAAGCGAGCGCGCGGGTATCGAGGATGTGCGCGTGCGCAAGCTGGCCAACGGCATCATCCGCGCCCAGCGCCGCGAGATCGATGAAATGCGCTGGCTGCTGGACGATATCGAAGCCAATGGCGTCGCGTCCACAGTGGCCGAAGCCGAGGGGCGGCAGGTGCCCGAATTCGAGGCCGAGGTTAACGAAGGGACGCCAACTCCCGAACTCTAGGCCCGTCGGACGACGACCGGTTCGAAGGCGCCTCCGCTGCGGCGTGCAAGCATGAATACCACGCCGCCGACCACCAGGATGCCAAGCGTCGGCAGGGCTGCGCTCCACGGAATTTGCGCCAGCAACCATAGCGCGAATGCCACCGCAATTGCAGTGATCGCGGCCCAGCCGACGCCAAGATCAGCGGCAATGCCTCCGGTATTGCGGCGCCACATCGCCACGAAGGTCGCGAGCACACCGAAAACCACCAGCATTTCTGTCGCCACCATGAGAGTGGCCAGCGACTGGAAGGTGCCGCTCAGCGCCAGCCCGGCCACCACCACGCCGTAAACGGAAATGGCAAACCATGGCGTTTCAAAGCGGGAGATGCTGGCGAATATCTCCGGCAGCAGACCCCGGCGGCCCATCCCGTAAAGCAGCCTTGGCATGGCGACGAAATAGGTGAGTTGGCCGGTGCCGATGGAAAAGATCGCCGCTATGGCAATCAGCACGCCGCCCCACGGGCCGAACACTGCCTCCGCCGCCGATGCCAGTGGCCGGTCTGCATTCGCCGCATCGGGTGCGATGGCGACATAGGCCAGCTGCACCAGCGCATAGAGCAGGGCGATAATGGCGATGTTGATGAACATGGAAAGGAAGACCGTGCGCTGGGCATCGCGCGTTTCCCCGGCGGATATCGAAGACACTGCCCCTCCTGAAAAGGCATAGGCCAGCAGCAGGGCGGTTGCCTCGACCTGGCTGAAATCCGGCGCTACATATCCGACAGGCAGCCCATTGGCGGCAAGGCCGACGACGCACAGCAGCAGGATGGGCGCGATCTTGAGCGCCGTCCCCAACCACATCGCGCCGATAGAGCGCCGCGTTCCCGAAATGGCAAACAGCGTGAATAGCGTGATGAGCGCGATGATCGTTGCCACGCGCAATGCGGGATTGTCGAACACCGGGAAGATCGCCGCGAGGTACGATACGATCACATGGAAATTGGCGGCCCGCGCTGCCAGGTTCGCGCCAAGGATGCACCAGCCCGCCTCGAACCCTGCGAAGCGCCCGAAGGCGTTTTCTATGTAAAGCTGTGGGCCGCCCGACTGGTCGAACCGCGTGCTGATCTTGGCGACGATGGCGAGGCTGGCGGCGGTCAGCAGCGCGAACAGGAAAATCGCCAGCGGAGCATAGCTGCCTGCCCCTGCATAGAGCAGCGCAGGCAGGGCAAATATCCCGGCGCCGACCACGCCGTTGAGATTGATCAGGACGGCGCCTGCCAGCCCGATAACGCGCGGCGGTTTATGTCTTTCGGCCATTGGCAATACCCCCGAAGCCAGGCAGGCTTGAGGAAGACAAGAGACAAGTCAATTGCATTCGCCATGCGGGCAACAGGAAAGGGCCGGAAGGATTGCTCCCTCCGGCCCCGGTTCCATGCGCACGTAAACGAGGGGCACACCGGCCTGCCAGCGAGTTGATGCTGGCGATGGCAAGCTGGTTGAGCGTTTCGATCAGGCCAACACACCCGCCGCGACTGCGACGTGCTCCGAAGTGGCAAAGCTCAGCATAACGAGCGCCCATCCGGCGATAATCGAGGCGAATAAACTGTCAGTCATTTCTTAGTCTCCAATGTTTCAATAGTGCCTATCTGATCGAACTGCATGGGAGCGGGCGAAGTCGCGGTCGTGGTAATTGCCTCTCGTTCCGTGGTATTGGCGTGGTATTCGGTTTGCCATATTCGCTTTGCCGAGGGGAAAGCCGCATGATCCGCATCATTTTAAGTGAGGATGTCGCCCTGTTCGCCAACGGCGTGCCGGTCGAATTGCCGAAGTCGCGCAAAGCCCGTGCTCTGCTGGCCTATCTGGCCGTGGAGGGGCGGCGAATTCATCGGCTGCGGCTGTGCGAGATGTTCTGGGATACTGCCGCAGATCCACGCGGCGGCCTTCGTTGGGCGCTTACCCGGCTGAAAAAGGCACTGGGGGGGGATGGCGACTGGCTGGAAGCCGATCGCATCGGCGTGCGCCTCAAGGTTCCGGAAGGCGCACTGTCGATAGACCGGTCGGCTGGTGACCGCTTGCTGGTGGCGACCGAAAGCGGTGAGCATGATGATTACGCGGCTTGGCTCGTCAATCTGCGCGAGAATGATGTGGAACAGGGCATGTTGGCCCAGAAGGATGACCCGCCGCCCCCGCCTGTTGCAGACGCAAACCCACGCCAGACAATCCGCTACACCCATGCAGAAGACGGCACCCGCGTGGCCTATGCCGCGATGGGTGAGGGGCGCCCCGTGCTAAAAGCCGCAAACTGGCTGAGCCATCTCGATGCAGAGCTGGAGGTGCCGGTATGGTCCGGCTTCGTCACCCGGCTTGCGCGCAACTACCGCCTCTACCGCTATGACGAGCGCGGCAACGGCCTTAGCGACTGGAATGTCGACGATATTTCCTTTGAGGCTTTCGTCAGCGATCTTGAGTGTGTCGCGGATAAGCTGAAACTGGAACGTTTTCCGCTGATCGGGGTCAGCCAGGGTGGGGCCGTCTCGATAGAATACGCCGCCCGACACCCGGAGCGCGTCAGCGGTCTCATTCTCATTGGCGCCTACCCCACCGGCTGGCGCGCCAATCCCGATCCGGCAAAGGTGGAGCGCGGGGAAGCGGAGATGACACTGGTGCGACATGGCTGGGGGGACGATTCACCCGCCTACCGGCAGATCTTCTCCCACAGCTTTCTGCCCAGCGCTTCGCCCGAACAGCTCGACAGGTTCAACAGCTTCCAGCAGCAGACAACCGATGCAAGGAATGCCGCGCGCTTCATCGATGTCTTCGGCAATATCGACGTTCGCGAAACGATGGCGAAGGTAGAAACGCCCACGCTTGTTCTGCATTGCCGCGACGATCAGCGCGTTTCGGCGAAGATGGGGGCCCAGATTGCGGCAACCATGCCAAATGCCGAGATGATGACTCTGCCGTCGAGCAATCACATCCCCATCGAAACCGAACCGGCCTTCGCGCAGATGATGGACGCTATCGACGCATTTATCGCGCAGCTTCCCGAATAGACGCAAAAGGGCCGGAAGGATTGCTCCTTCCGGCCCCGTTTCTGTGCGTCGGTAAGAGCGGTTGGCGGGCTTAGAAGCCCATGCCGCCGCCCATGCCGCCCATGCCGCCCATATCGGGCATGCCGCCGCCGGAGGACTTGTCTTCCGGATATTCGGCGATGGCCGCTTCGGTGGTGATCAGCAGGCCGGCAACCGAGGCTGCATCCTGCAGGGCCGTGCGCACGACCTTGGTCGGGTCGATCACACCGGCTTTCACGAGGTTCTCGTAAACGTCGGTGGCAGCGTTGAAGCCCATGTTCTCGTCATTGCCGTCGATCAGCTTGCCGGAAACAACCGCGCCATCATGGCCGGCGTTTTCGGCGATCTGGCGGATCGGAGCCTGCAATGCACGACGAACGATGTCGATGCCGCGGGTCTGGTCGTCGTTCTCGCCGGTCAGGCCGGAAAGGGCCTTGGTGGCGTAGAGCAGGGCGGTACCACCGCCCGGAACGATGCCTTCTTCAACGGCAGCACGGGTTGCGTGCAGCGCGTCGTCGACACGGTCCTTGCGCTCCTTCACTTCGACTTCGGAAGCGCCGCCAACCTTGATAACGGCAACGCCGCCAGCAAGCTTTGCGAGACGTTCCTGCAGCTTTTCCTTGTCGTAATCGGACGAGGTGTTGTCGATCTGCGAACGGATCTGCTCGACGCGGGCCTTGATGGCATCGCCTTCGCCTGCACCGTCGACGATGGTGGTGTTGTCCTTGTCGATGGTGACGGTCTTGGCTTCACCCAACATTGAGAGGCCGACGTTTTCCAGCTTGATGCCGAGATCCTCGGAGATCATCTCGCCGTTGGTCAGGATAGCGATATCCTGCAGCATGGCCTTGCGGCGATCGCCGAAGCCCGGTGCCTTCACGGCTGCAACCTTCAGGCCGCCGCGCAGCTTGTTCACCACGAGGGTGGCCAGCGCTTCGCCTTCGATGTCTTCAGCGATGATCAGCAGCGGACGCCCGGCCTGCACCACGGCTTCCAGCACAGGCAGCATGGCCTGCAGGTTGGAAAGCTTCTTTTCGTGGATCAGGATATAGGGGTTTTCCAGCTCTACCGTCATCTTCTCTGGGTTGGTGACGAAGTAGGGCGAGAGGTAGCCACGGTCGAACTGCATGCCTTCGACGGTCTCGAGCTCGAACTCGAGGCCCTTGCTCTCGTCGACGGTGATCACGCCTTCCTTGCCGACCTTTTCCATGGCTTCGGCGATCTTCTCGCCAACCACGCGGTCGCCATTGGCGGAGATGATGCCGACCTGGGCAATCTCTTCGGAACCCTTCACATCCTGCGAACGGTTCTGCAGGTCCGCGACAACCTTGGTCACGGCAAGATCGATGCCGCGCTTCAGATCCATCGGGTTCATGCCGGCGGAAACCGACTTCATGCCTTCGCGAACGATGGACTGGGCCAGCACGGTGGCGGTGGTGGTGCCATCGCCGGCCAGATCATTGGTCTTGCTGGCGACTTCGCGCAGCATCTGCGCGCCCATGTTCTCGAACTTGTCCTTGAGCTCGATATCCTTGGCGACGGTAACGCCGTCCTTGGTGATGCGCGGGGCACCGAAGCTCTTGTCCATCACCACGTTGCGACCCTTGGGGCCCAGCGTGACCTTCACGGCATTGGCGAGCGTGTCGACGCCCTTCAGGATGCGCTCACGCGCATCGCGGCCGAACTGTACGTCCTTGGCAGCCATAATTGTTTCTCCTGGAGATTTATGTGTTTCGGGTAAGCGTAATCAGGCAGCGTGCGGGCAGATCAGCCCAGCACACCCATGATGTCGCTTTCCTTCATGATGATCAGGTCTTCACCGTCGATCTTGACTTCGGTGCCGGACCATTTGCCGAAAAGCACGCGATCACCGGCCTTGACGTCGAGAGTGACGCGGTTGCCGGAATCGTCGCGAGTGCCTTCGCCAACGGAGACGATTTCGCCTTCGCTCGGCTTTTCCTTGGCGCTATCGGGGATGATGATGCCACCGGCCGTTTTTTCTTCGGCTTCGAGGCGGCGGACCAGTACGCGGTCGTGCAGCGGACGGAATGCCATAAGTATGACCTCTTCCAGTTTGAGTGTTGTTACAGGTTTGGCACTCTCCGACCGAGAGTGCCAGCGAAGCGCATTTGGTGCTGCGTTCACATGGAGTCAATGGGACGGGGCAGAATTTTTGCCGCGCTGGCGCGGGGCGTTCGCGAGATGGGTCGCCCTACGCGCTGCGCAAGGTCAGGCCCAGCTTCTCGCGGGCGTGCCAGCGCCACAGCAGCAGCACCGCCGCGCAGGTCAGGCCAGTGGCAAGGCCGATCCAGACGCCCTTTCCGGCAAGGGGCGTGGCCAGTCCCAGCCCCGCCGCCAGGCCAAACCCGGGAACCCAGTAGGAAAAGATTGCGATCCACATCGGCACGCGCGTGTCCTTCATCCCTCGCAGCGCACCAGCGGCAACCGCCTGCACGCCGTCGGAAAGCTGGAAGGCAGCCGCTATCATCAGGAAGCCGGTGGCAATCGTGATCAGCTGCGCATTGTTCGGGTTGCCGGGATCGACATAGAGCGAAAGCAGGGCTTCGGGCATCAGCATCATTGCCGACGCGGTCACCACCATGAAGCCGGTGCCCATTATCACCCCGGCCCAGCCCGCCCGACCCATGCCGACCACGTCACGAGAGCCGTAGAAATAGCCGACCCGGATCGTCGCCGCCTGGCCCACGCCAAAGGGCACCTGGAACGCAAAGGCTGCCAGATTGAGGGCGACGGTATGCGCGGCCAGTTCGATACCCCCGACACGCCCCATCAGGAAGGCCGCCGCGCCGAACACGCCCGCCTCGGCCAGCACGGTAACCGCGATTGGCGTCCCGATGCGGACAATCTCGCCAAAGCGCGCCCAGTCGGGCCGCCAGAAGAAGCCCATGATATGATAGCGGTGCAGGAACGGATCGGCGCGGATTGCTGCTGCGTACATGGCGACAATCGCGACTGACGTTATGAATGTAGCAATTGCAGCCCCCGGCAGGCCCATTTGCGGCGCGCCCAGATTGCCGAAGATGAAGGCGTAATTGCCCAGCGCATTCACGCCGATGCCCAGCGCCGTGATCAGCGTGGCGAACAGCGGGCGGCCAAGGGCGGCAACGAAATTGCGCTGCACCCCGGCCACGATCATCAGCGGGCAGGACCAGACGAGCACCCACATGTAATCTGTCGCCAGTGCGGCGATTTGCGGTTGCTGCCCGGTGACTTGCATCAGCGGGCCGATCAGCAGGCACACGCCCATGCCGACAACCGAGACGAGTATGCTCAGCCAGAGAGCCATGCGAACGGCGCGGCGAACGGGGCGAAGGGCGGGGCCGCGCGCGCCGATTTCTGCGGCCATGATCGGGGCGACAGCTCCTGTCAGGCTTTGCAAAGACCACAGGACAAGCCCGAACAGCGCAACCGCCAGCGCCGATGCGGCCAGTTCGTCCGCACCCAGGCGGGCGATGAAGATCACATCGATGGCATAGGTGAGCATCTGCAACAGGTTGGCAAGCGCCAGCGGCCCCGCGAGCCGGAGCGTTTCAATGCCTTCGGCTTTCCAGCCGGGCGTGGGGGGGTGGGCAACTGGCCTCATCTGTATTGACCGCCTGTCGGGGCAGCCGGACCGGATAGGCGCGCGCGCCGCGCCGGGAAAGGGCAAAGCCTGCTCTCTTGCCCTAAAGCGAAAAGGGTGCGGCGGTGAGGTAACAACACTTGCCGATCAGGCTCCTGCGCGCCTAAAGGACATAGTCAATGTTTCAGCGGAAGGACCTTATGCGTAACCAGCTTGCCCTCGCCACCACTACTGCCCTTGCTGTATTGCTTACCGCTTGCGGCGGCAGCGCTGATGACGATGCAGAGGAGATGTCCCCGGTCGAAGAAGTCGTGACAGCCGAACCCGCGAGCGAGGCCGTTGGAGAAGGCGATATGGCAGGCGCCGAGGTCAGCGAAGACGGGGCCGAGGATGCCACCGAGGGTGAAGAAGAAGTCGAGCCCGAGCCGGTGGCCAGCGCTTCTGCCACGCCCCGAGCCACGGCCACTCCCAGTGCCGCCCCGACGCAGGTCGCCAGCATGGAGCCGCCTGCATCCTTCACCACCTGCGGCGTGTGTCATTCGGTTGAACCCGGCCAGAACATGATCGGCCCGTCGCTGGCCGGTGTCGTCGGTCGCAGGGCAGGCAGCGTCTCGGGCGCGAATTACAGCCCTGCGATGCAGTCTGCCAACATCACCTGGACCGAGGCGAACCTGCGTCGCTACATCCGCGATCCGAGTGCGGTTGTGCCGGGCGGCACCATGCCCAACCCCGGGCTGGACGCGGCGCAGACGCAGGCCGTTGTAAACTACCTCAAGACTCTCTGACGCGGCTGCTGCCAGCGAGCCGACCCTCTCGGTCAGCTTGCGGAAAGCAGGGGGGTGGCATTCGGGTTTCATGTTCAAACTCATTGCCTTGCTTGCGGGAGGCGTCACGCTTGCCGCCATTTCCGCCGCCACACCCACACAGGCCAACGCGCAGGAAGTCTTCGGCGGCGTCTACGCCCATGCCGTAGATACGCCCTTCACGCTGGAAACCACCGAGTCGGGCTCCGTCGATATCGCCGCGGGCGTGCGCTTTGGCGGGATCGAGGCGCTGAATTTCATCGGCTCGCCCGAACCCTATGTGGTGGGCAACCTCAACACCTCGGGCGATACCAGCTTCGCCGGCGCGGGCTTGGCGTGGACCATCGGCAAAGGCCCGTTCTATGTGCGGCCCGGTATCGGCTTGGTCGTGCATGACGGTCCGGAATTCCGCGTAAACCCTGAGACCGGCTTTCGCACCGACCTCGGCAGCCGCGTACTGTTCGAACCCGAAATCGGCGTGGGCTACCGGGTGAGCGAGCGGGCATCGGTGGAGGCCCACTGGATGCACATCAGCCAAGGCCAGATCTTCGACGGTGACCAGAACCCCGGCATCGACATGATCGGGGTTCGGGCGAACTGGCGGCTTTAGCCAACTGCAGCCTTGGTCAATCGCCGTTCAGCACGCCGGGGAACCGTCCTTGCGGGTCATATTCGGCTTTGACCTTGCAGAGACGATCGTAGTTCGGCCCAAACCCGACTTTCGCCCGATCGGCCTCGTCCCGGTCGAGGTAGTTGAGATACACAGTGCCGTCCGAAAATGGCTTGAGCTTGTCGTAAACCGCGCGCGCTGCGGCGGTAACTTCCTCGTCCTGCACCGGATCGATCCAGCCTGCCGAAATGCCGATGTTATAGCGAGCGGTGCGATTGGGAAATGCGGTGTCCGTCACGCCGACCCGGGCGACAGCGCCACCAAGCGTCTCCATGAAAACCATCGAGTATTCGCCCGGAATTGTGGTGATGCCCTCGACCATCGCATCCACCAGTTCGTCACAGATGTCTTCGGCGAAGATGGATTTCCAGTAGAAGCGCCCACCGTGCGGCGAGGCTCCGGCGAAAGCCTTCTGGAAATCAAGATATGGCTGCGGAGCGATGAAGCCGGTGATCAAGTCGCCAATCTCCAGCAACGGCTGGAGTTCGCTCTGGGCCGTGTTGTCGTCACCCAGGTGAAGGGCAACGATCACGACGCAGGGCTGGCCGTGCCACTCCTTGGGAAAGCCTTCATCGGCAGGCACTTTCATGAATGCCGGCACCAGGCTCACGTCGTCCGTTGCATTGTGCATGAAGTGTTTGACGTACCGCAGCACCTCCTGCGCCTTGTGCAGCGGATAGAAGGCCCAGCCGGTGATGATGTCCGGGCCCACGGGGGAGACGCGGAAGTCAAAACGGGTGACGATGGCGAACTGCCCGCCGCCGCCGCGAAGCGCCCAGAACAGGTCGGGATGGTCATCGGCGTTCGCTTCCACGATGCTGCCATCTGCCAGAACCGCCTGTGCTGCGATCAGATTGTCGATCGTCAAACCCAGCTTGCGGGCAAGAAAGCCAATTCCGCCTCCCAGTGTCAGCCCACCGACGCCGGTTTCCGGTTCGACACCGGCTGTTACCGCCAATCCGTGGACCTGGGTCGCCGCATCCAGTTCGCCCAGCAACGCGCCGCCGCCCACGCGCGCTACCCTGGCCTCCGGATCGACGTCTATCTCCTTGAGTCCGCCAAGATCGATCAGGATGCTGTTCTCTCTCAGCGAGGCACCCGAAACCGAATGGCCCCCGCACCGCGCGACTGCGTGAAGACCGTGCCTGGCTGCATGGCGCACTGCGGCGGAAACATCTTCTGCGCTGGAACAGCGTGCTATCAAGTCTGGCTTGCGGTCGATCATCCCGTTCCACCCCGCTCGCGCCGTGTCGAAGTCGTGGTGGTCCTGCTCGATCACATGTCCAGCAAAGCCTTCGATAAGCATCCGATGCTCCCCCCAATACCTGGCTGCGAGGGGTGAGCCTAAACGAATTGCGAAAGTCCGCAATCGAGACGCCGGATGTGATTGCAACACAAACAAAAAGGGCGGCACCTTGCGGCACCGCCCTCCTATCCGCAGGCGCTTCAAGACACCCACGAAATCTGCATAAAGGCTTACTTCAGCTCGACGGTACCGCCGGCAGCTTCGATCTTGCCCTTGATTTCTTCGGCTTCAGCCTTGTTCACGCCTTCCTTGACGGCCTTGGGCGCGCCTTCGACGAGAGCCTTGGCTTCAGTCAGGCCGAGACCGGTGATGGCACGGACTTCCTTGATGACCTGGATCTTCTTGCCACCGTCGCCGGTCAGGACGACATCGAATTCGTCCTTTTCTTCGGCTGCGGGGGCATCGCCACCACCGGCGGGGCCGGCAACAGCAACGGCAGCAGCGGCGCTAACGCCCCACTCTTCTTCCAGTGCCTTGGCGAGTTCAGCGGCTTCCATGACGGTAAGCGACGACAGTTCTTCTACAAGCTTGGCAATATCAGCCATGATGTTTCACTCCAAATTGGGCGGGGCGGTAAATGTGCCCCTGAATGTTTCGTCTCGAATGCGAGAAAGCGTCTCTTATGCGGCATCCTTGGCGCCATAGGCACCGAAGACACGGGCAAGCTTGGCTGCCGGCTCGTTGACAACGCGGGCGATTTTCGTCGCCGGGGCGTTGACGAGGCCAACAATGGTGCCGCGCAGTTCGTCGAGGCTGGGCATCGAGGCCAAAGACCGGATACCTGCTTCGTCGAGAACCTGCGTGCCCATCGAGCCACCGACGATTTCCAGCTTGTCGTTCGTCTTGGCGAAATCGACAGCAACCTTGGCGGCTGCAACCGGGTCTGTTGACCAGGCCAGTGCTGTCGGACCGATGAGATATTCATCGATGCCGACATAATCGGTGTCTTTCAGGGCGAGCTTGGCGAGACGGTTCTTCGCAACCTTGTAGGACGCACCGGCTTCACGCATCTTGTTCCGCAAGTCGGTGGACTGATCCACCGTCAGGCCGAGGTTGCGGGTGACAACCACCACGCCAACTTCGTTGAACACATCGTTGAGCTGGGCGACCGCTTCGGTTTTCTGCGAACGATCCATGCCGTACTCCTTCACTATGGCTGCGGATGGCCCGCCACAAACCTGGCAGGCCCGCCGCAACCGGCTCAAATCATCTCGCCGCTCATGCGACGGGACAAAGTCCGTTGATGGGGAAGGAGGTGTGTGAACATCACACGGATGGCAGGAGACGCAATGGCCGCCTGCAAAAACTCTTTTCCCCGCCTAGGCTGGAAATTAAGACCGGCAAATCCCGGTCACCAACTGTCTCGGACGGATGACCACCTAAGTGGTCGAGGCGGGCTAGTAGCTGTTATGACCCGTCAGTCAAGCCGAAAGCGAAACGGCCGCGCATCCCGGTGGAATGCGCGGCCGCATCTGTTTTCGGGCCGAATGCCGCGAAATATCAGATTTCGTCGGCAGTTTCTTCAAGCTGCTCGGCTTCGGCTTCGAGATCGTCTTCGAGAGCTTCGTTGCCCATTTCGTCAGCCAGTTCAGCTTCAGCTTCGGAAACGCCGGCTTCGGCATCCATCACTTCAGCTTCCATCTCGGCGACATCGTCGGCCTGTTCGCCAGCTTCTTCGGCAGGTCCGTCACAAGCGGCGAGAGCAAACACGAGAGGAGCGGCAACCAGCATGATTTTCTTCATTTCAAAGTCCTGTAATTTCCGCCCGCGGAACCGGGCCCGCAGGCTGTGCCACACTATCGCCACAATTCCAACCGTTTACTCCTCGTCATACCCAAGCAGGTCGCCCGGCTGGCAGGCGAGTTCGCGGCAGATCGCCTCCAGCGTGGAGAATCGGATGGCCTTGGCCTTGCCGGTCTTCAGGATCGAGAGGTTGGCAAGGGTAAGGCCCACGCGCTCTGCCAGTTCGGTCAGGGTCATGCGGCGCTCGTAGAGCAGGTCATCGAGTTTGACATTGATCGCCATCACACGGTTCCTTCCAGGTCTTCGCGCATCGCAGCACCGTGGCGGAACACGCGGGAGAGGATGAACAGGATGATGACGAGCAGAATTCCTTCCATATCCAGCCCCGCATCTATGTTTATGCGGGAATGCTCCATCTCATCGGCATACTTGGCGAGCAGCAACCCAAGGCCCAGAGCAGGGATCAAAAGCAGCTGCACGCCCAGCATCAGCCAGCCCATCAGCGAGAGGCGGTTGGCATTGGCGGGGGCAAAAGGATCGCCCTCGCCAACGGTATTGATGATCTTGCGCAAGGAGCCGAAGAACACGAACAGCATGATGACGATAGCCATCCCGATCAGGAGGATACCTAACAGCAGCGGCAATGGGAAAGGTAGGGGCTCTGCCTCGACCGAGAACGCATCGAGCGCGCCGCTGCCATAGAGCAGCAATGCCCCCAGGCCAATTACCAGCGCGCCGATGCCGATCGCCATGCCGATCTGCATGAGTATGGCGATGATCTTGCCGGCGAGCAAAAGCAGATCGTTGGGGCGGGTGGCGCTGGTCATGGTGATCCTCCTGTCAGTCCAGTGTCTAGGCCAGCACGGGCGCGGCGATGGCGACGCTGGATTGCGCCGGAACCGTGGTGATGGCCGACAGCGAGGTGAGCGAGATCACCACGGCGGCAACGGCGGCGAGGGTGTTGTTGAGCAGGTTTGACATTTATCGATCTCCTTGATTGGGCTTGTTGATAATCGATATGGCCAACGCAAACCTTATTGTCAATCAATAATATTGAAAAACGATATGCACCTTATCGTTTTACAGCGCGGTCTTTAGTGAGAAATGTATAATTTCAGATGCTTGAAGGCGGCGCTATTGAAGAAAAAAGTGCGCCGCAGCTCTTGCCGCGACGCACTCCAGACAGCCTGGCCAGCTCGGTCTAAAAAGAGCGAATCGCTCCTAGTCCAGTTGCAAGCCCGCCACGATATCGGCCCAGCTTGCCAGCTTGAAGTTCTGTGCGGCAGGCGGGTTGATGCCGTCCTGCGCCACGAACAGGCCTTGCGGATAGTCCGGCCCGAAGTCTTGCGTGCTCAGCGCGATGCCGTCGGTTTCCTCGGTCGCCCCGAAAGCGCCCGCCGCGATGGCGAAACGCCCCAGCGGAGCCATGTCGGGCAGCGAATAGACGGCATAGGCATTGTCGCCCTGGCTGGACGCGATCAGGTAGCCGCCATCCTCGCCCTGCAATGCAATTGCCAGTCCCTCGACATCGGCAACCAGATACTGGTTGTCTATCGGGGCGACCAGTTCGCCTTGCGTCTCCCCGTCGCGGAAACGCCAGATGCCAGCCATCTCCTCGCCGACGTAAAGCGTGCCATCGCGGTCGTCATAGACGCAACCTTCCGGCTGGCTGGGCACGGACATTTCGCGCACCAGAGTCGCCCCGCGGCGTTTCGCCCGAAGTCACCCGCGCGATTTGATATTCACGCAAGGTGCCGTCCTTGATCACGGCCAGCGCTTTCAGCGAGCCATGCTGACCAAGGCAGAAACCGTAACCTTCGCCCGGCCCGCTGGGAATGCGGCCCAGCGGCGTGAGTTCACCGCTGACCGTATCCAGCGTGAAGGTGGAGATATGCGAATTGGCGAGGTCGATCCGGTCGCTGGCGGCCACGAACACCGTGCCATCCTCCAGCGTCACAAGGTCGACGTTGTTCACCGCGCCCGCATCGGTGAAGCTGCGCACCTTTCCGTCCAGCCCATAGACATAGAGGCCCGCTTTCTTGTCTGTCGCCACGATCAGGCTTTGCAGCGGGTTGTCCGCATTGTGCCAGATCGCCGGATCGTCTGCGGCATCCTCGTTCGCGGTGCCAACCGGCTCGGTCTCGCCGAGGGCGACAACCGAAACCGGAGGAAGGCCCACTGGCGTGGTGGCGCAGCCAGCCAGCAGGATGGCCGTCATTGCTATTGCCGAAATGCGCATCAGAAGGTCACCCTCACGCCGCCCTTGAAGGTGCGTCCATAGATTTCATACTGGTAGTTGTTCTGCCGACCGCCCACAGTGTTGTAGGCGAAGTATTCGGCATCGGTCAGGTTGATGGCCTCCACGAAAACCTGCACGCCCTCGGTCACGGTAAAACGGGCGCTGGCATCAAGCTGGAAATGGCTGTCGACAAAGCGGTACTCTGCCGGATCGCCGCCCAGTTCATCCAGGTAATCGTCGCGATATGTGCCGGCCAGGCGCAGGCTGATCGGTCCCTTCTCGTAGCCCAGAACGCCGTTCAGCGTGTGCTTGCTGCTGGCGGGCAAGCGGGATTTCCCTCGTTCCGCCGCCCAGTCCCTGGCCGAACAGATCGATCGCATTGTCCGAGATTGTCGCCGTGGCATCAGTGTAGGTATAGTTGGCCTGCGTGATGATCCCGTCGAACGGCGCGGGCAGCATGTCCCACTGCATGGCGAAGCCCAGTTCCACGCCCCACACCTCGGCACTGTCGCCATTCACCGGGATTGCCGCCTCGTTGAAGGGAATGCCGTTGAAGGAGAGCAGTTCGTCGGCGGTTATATCGCCATCGTCGTTCAGGTCTTCCGCCTCGTAGTCGACGGTGACGATGTAGTTGGAGATGTCCTTGTAGAAGACGCCTGCACTCACCGCACCATTGCCGCTGAAGTAGTATTCGACACCGGCATCGAGGTTCCATGCCTTGTAGGGCTGGAGATTGGGATTGCCGAATTCGCCTTCCACCTCGTTATCATCGTTACGTTCCGTGATGAAGCGTGGGGCGAGTTGCGAGAAACCGGGACGCACGAGGCTGCGATAGCCCGCTGCGCGCAGCACCAGATCGTTCACCGGTTCGAAGCGCACGTTGAGGCTGGGTAGCCAGAAGCCGTAATTGGCAGGCGTTGTCTGCGGGGTGACAATGACGGTATCGTCGGTGGCAGTCGTGCCGTCTGGCAGGGTGCCGTCCTCTTCTACCAGCAGGGTGAAATTGCCCACGATATCGGTCTGCGTGTGCTCGTACCGCACGCCGCCGATTACCGTCAGGCTGTCGCTTTCCCAGCGGCCCAGCAGATAGCCCGCATAGATGTCCTCCTGGATGTTGTAATCCTGCGCCGCGCTGTCGAACAGGCTGTCGGCCTCCTGCAATTCAAAGCTGGCGAAATTGTCGAAAAAGAAATCTGTCGCGCCGGAATAGCTGGCCACCGGGCCAATATCGGTGATGCGGTAGGTCTGCTCTCCCAGCACATCGGCCAGAGTGTAGCCATCCAGCTCGTAGAATCGGATTTCGCCATCGAAGCTCTTTTCCCGCCAGCGGCCTTTGAAGCCGGTCTGGAGCGAGAACACGCCGGTATCGGAAGCAAATTCACGCCCTACATCGAAGCGCGCGGAATATTCGGTGTCCTTGGAATCGGAAAGGTCGGTGAGTTCGACGTCATTCAGCTCGTATGTCGAGGCGTCGAAGAAGTCTCCAACGCCGCTGATGGAATAGAGCGGTACGCGCGCGTCCGAATAGTCGATGGTGGCAACAAGACCCTCCGCTTCGAACTCGCGTTCGAACTGGGTGGGGTCGAGGCTGTCGTCCTCGGCTTCGCTGGATTGCGCGAAACTGCCCATGTATTCGATAGTCCAGGGGCCGGTGTTGGTTTCCCCGCCAAAGCTTAGCGAGTAGATTTCCTGCCGTTCGAAACGGTCCTTGATATCGCGCTCGACCGTGATCGCATATTCCTCGCCCGGATCGGACGGGTCGGCATCGGAAAAACTGGCGGTAAGCCCGCTGCCGGTGACGAACGCATCGCCGAAATCGAAAGTGGTGCGGCGGCGATATTCCTGGTCGTCGAACCGGCTGTAGAGGCCACGCACATAGAGGTCGGTGGTATCGGAAGCGCGCACATCGAAGCCGAGAGAGGCGCTGATCCGCTCCCGCTCGACATCGTAATCGCGGTATTCCAGGTCTTCGGAATAGACGAGGCCATCGTCCGCTTCCCATCCGTCCGCCTCGATATTGTCCGTTTCGAAGAAGCGGTTGTAATAGCTGAGGCCGCCCGAGATGCCGAGATTGTCGGCCAGGCGATAGGCGAAGTTGACGCTGGCCTTGGGGTTCAGCTCCTCGGCATACTCATTGTAGCTGCCCTCTGCCGAAAAGGTGACGAAATTGCCGCGACGATCAAAGGCGGAAACGGTGTTGATCTCGATGCTGGCGCCGATGGTGTCGGCATCCATGTCGGGCGTCAGCGATTTCTTTACCTCGATGCTTTCGATGATGTCGCTCGCCACGACATCCAGCGCCACGGCACGGATATCGCCTTCGGGCGAGGGCAGGCGTACGCCGTTGATCGACGTGGCGTTGAGGCTGGGATCAAGCCCGCGCACGGCCACGAACCGGCCTTCGCCCTGGTCGTTCAGCACGTTGATGCCGGGCAGGCGGCGCAGGCTTTCCGCCACGTTCTGATCGGGAAACTGGCCGATAGCATCGCGGGTCAGCACATCGACGATCGTGTCGCTGGCATATTCGCGGGACAGCGCGTTCGACTGGTTGGCGCGCTGGCCATATACCAGGATATTCGCGGCATTTTCGCCGCCCATCAGGAAGTTGGCCGTCACCATCCCTTGTTCTGGCACGTCCACAGTCTGCGTTTCGGTGGCTACGCCGATGAAGCGCGCCTCGATGGTCCAGCTGCCTTCGGGAAGGTCGGTGATCCGATATGAGCCGTCACGCTCGGTGGTGACCGAACGTCCGAGTTCGGGGATGCGCACCACCGCCGCTTGCAGTGCAATCGTATCGGTTTCATCGATAACGACGCCGGTAACGTCGCCTGCCATGGCAGGCGAGGCAGTAAAGGCGATGGCGGCAACGCTGGCAGAGCCAAGCAGGCGTACAAGTTTCATGTCAGGAAGACCTCCGAGTCCAGGTTTCGAAGGCCGCGCTAGAAGCGCTGCATGACAGGCTTTGGTCTTATCGGTGACGCATCGGTTACGCCGTGATGACAACTGCAAGACGTTGCATCATGGTCACGGGCTTGGGCCCCTGGGCTAGCCTCCCGCCAGCAGGCTGGCATTGCCGCCCGCCGCTGTCGTGTCGATCGTGGTCACCCGCTCCGTGGCGAAGCGCGTCACGTAGTGGGGGCCACCGGCCTTGGGCCCGGTACCCGACAGGCCTTCGCCGCCAAAAGGCTGGCTGCCCACCACTGCGCCGATCTGGTTGCGGTTGACGTAGAAATTGCCGACCTTGGCGCGGGCTTCCACGAAACGGCGCGTTTCGTCGATGCGGCTGTGCAGGCCCAGCGTCAGGCCGTAGCCGGTCGAATTGATGTCATCCAGCACCTTGCCCATGCTGCCCGCCGGATAGCGACAGACGTGCAGGATCGGGCCGAACTGTTCTTCATCCAGGTCGAGAATGGATCCGATTTCGATAATGGTGGGCGAGAAGAACTGGCCCTTCTCGCAATCTGTCGGCATCGAGCGCCGCCAGACTGGGAAACCGTCCTCGATCATCTCGGCAACGTGGTCCTGCAATTTCTCACGCGCTTCGACGTCGATCACCGGGCCTACATCGGTTTCGAGATTTGCCGGATCGCCAATCACCAGCGCCTTGAACGCGCCCTTGATCATCTCCAGCATCTCGTCGGCCACGTCCTCCTGCAAGTAGAGCACGCGCAAGGCGGAGCAGCGCTGTCCGGCGCTCTGGAAGGCAGAAGCTACCACGTCGCGCGTCACCTGCTCGGGCAGGGCGCTGGAATCGACGATCATGGCGTTCATTCCGCCGGTCTCGGCAATCAGCGTGCCAATGGCGCCTTCGCGCGCGGCCAGCGAGCGGTTGATGGCATGTGCCGTTCCGGTGGAGCCGGTGAAGGCCACGCCGGTAATCCGCGGGTCCGAGGTGAGCGCGGCGCCCACCTTGCCGCCGCCCGGCACCAGCTGCAGCACATCCTTGGGAATGCCTGCCTCATGGCACAGATCAATCGCCAGCGCGGCGATCAGCGGGGTCTGTTCGGCTGGCTTGGCCAGCACGGTGTTGCCTGCGGCCAGCGCGGCTGCGGCCGGACCCATGAAGATCGCCAGCGGGAAATTCCACGGGCTGATCGTGGCGAACACGCCGCGCCCGTGCAGGCGCAGCAGGTTCTGTTCACCCGTGGGACCGGGCAGCGGCTGCGGCGCGGTAAACAGCATGCGCGCCTCGCACGCGTAATAGCGCAGGAAATCGACTGCCTCACGCACCTCCAGCACGCCGTCCATCATGGTCTTGCCCGCTTCCCGGCGGCACAGGTCCATGAAGCGGGCCATGTTGTCTTCCAACAGGTCGGACGCGGCGATCAGCAGGTCGGCGCGCTTTTGCCCGCCCAGCGCATCCCACATCGGCTGCGCCGCAACGGCGCGGGACATGGCAAGGTCGAGATCGCGTTCGCTGGCCATGATCTGGTGGCCTACGACCTTGCCCGTCTGCGGGGCGAGCACCTCGATTTTCTCGCCTTCCACGTCGGCCATCAGGGTGGGGCGGGCCACGGGATGGTCTTGCCGCCAATAGGCCAGCTGCTCGCGCAATTCCGCCAGTTCGGGCGGGTGGGCCAGATCCACGCCCTTGGAATTGCGACGGTTGGGGTAGATGTCGATCGGCAGGGGGATGGTGGGGTTGCGGTACGGCTGGCACCTGGCCAGATCGCTGACCGGATTGGTCACCAGCTCGCCCACCGGCACATCGGCATCGGCCATGCGGTTCACGAAAGAGCTGTTGGCCCCGTTTTCCAGCAGGCGGCGCACCAGATATGCGAGCAATTCCTTGTGCCCGCCCACCGGCGCGTAGATGCGCACCGGCGTCTTCCTGTCGCCTTCCAGACGGCCCAATGCGCCGTAAACATCCTCGCCCATGCCGTGGAGGCGCTGGAATTCGAACGGCGTATCGCCCGCCATCGCCTTGATTGCGCCAATCGTATAGGCGTTGTGCGTGGCGAAGGCGGGGAAGATCGAATCCTCCGCTTTCAGCAGTTCTGCCGCGCAGGCAAGGAAGGACACGTCGGTACCCACCTTGCGGGTAAACACCGGGTAATCCGTGTAACCACCCACCTGGCTCAGCTTGATCTCGGCATCCCAATAGGCGCCCTTTACCAGCCGGACGAACAGCTTTCGCTCATGCCGCCGAGCCAGCTTGGCGATCCAGCGGCACAGCGGCACACCGCGCTTCTGATAGGCCTGGATGGCCAGGCCGAAACCCTGCCAGCCCTCTTCGGTGCCGTCATCGAACAACTCGTCGTCGGCCATCAGTTCTTCGATGATGTCGAGGCTCAGCTCCAGCCGCTCCGCCTCTTCGGCATCGACGGTGAAGTGGATATTCGCCTCGCGCGCCTTCATCGCCAGTTCGCGCACGATGGGCACGATGGTCTTGCGCGCAGCTTCGGCGTGGAAGAAATCATACTTGGGGTAAAGCGCGGACAGCTTCACCGAAATGCCGGGACCGGTGTGGACATCGCCCGGCTCCTGCGCCAGCCGCTCGATCGCGTCCCAATAGGCGCGGGCATAGCGGTCGGCATCGTCGAAGGTCATCGCCGCTTCGCCCAGCATGTCGAAACTGTGGCTCAGGCCGCGCTTCTTTTCCGGCTTGGCCCGGCCCATCGCTTCCTCGATGGTGCGGGCATAGACGAATTGCCCGCCGATGATGCGCATGGCCTGTCCGGTGGCATTGCGGATTACAGGCTCGCCCATGCGTCCCGTTGCGCGGCGTAGGGCGCTGGCCAGGCCCTTTTCCTGCGTCTTGCCGCCCTTGATGACTTCGCCCGTCAGCATCAGCGAGAAGGTGGCTGCGTTCACGAACACGCTGCCGCTTTCGCCGATATGTTCGGCCCAGTCCTGTGTTGCTACCTTGTCGCGGATCAGCGCGTCGCGCGTTGCCTCGTCCGGCACGCGCAGAAGCGCCTCTGCCAGGCACATCAGCGCAATGCCTTCATCGGTATTGAGGCCATAGGAATGCAGGAATGCGTCGAGACCGCTGCTCTCGCGCTTGCGCGCCTCCAGGATCAGCTTCGATGCAAGATCTGCCGATTTCTCATGCAACTGGGTGACGGACGAGGCTTGCTCCATCCGTTCAGCCAGGCAGGTATCTTCATCAAGGCGGTAAGCGTTTCTGAGCGCGGTTCTGTCTAATGCCATTGGGGGGTCACATGCACTTGGTTTCGCCCGTAATCAAGCGAAGTCGGGGGTGGGTGAGCCGCGCATTGGCGGCTAGGGGCGAGCTATGAGAACAGTTTTCAGCCGCAAAGGTTTCGACACTTCGGCAGGCGGCGGCCCTTCGCCCATCGTCGAGGGGCGCCCGCTGAGCCTGCCCATCCCGGCAACTGGCGAGTTGTCGCGAACCAGCTACGGCGACCTTGGCCTTGGCGAACATGCGGCAGCTGGCCAGCCGTGGCAAGATCGGCGCGGCGGACCTTTGTCACCACGACCCGATGTTTCTTCCCGGCAATCGCGCAGTGCTGGGCCAATGCGGCGCTGCGCAGACGCACCTGGAACGGCAGGACGTCGGTGTAGGCGACTGTTTCCTGTTTTTCGGCCTCTTCCGCGAAGAAGGCGCAAAACCGCACCACCGCATTTTCGCCTATCTGCGAATCGAGGAGGTGCTGCCCCTGAAAGACGCGCCACCCGCGCGGCTGGATGAACTGGCCGCGCTGGGCGTCCCGCACGCCATTGGCCTCCATGCGGCGAATGACACGGCCTATATCGGCACAGGGCAGATGGCGAGGCGGGCCAGCGACGCCTTGCGCCTGACCGTTCCCGATGGCCCGCCCAGCTTGTGGCAGGTGCCGCAATGGCTGTTCGAAACCGGGATGTCATACCACCAGCGCGCAGATCGCTGGCGGGAGGATGGCCGGTTGCAAAGCGTGGCGCGGGGGCAGGAATTCGTGAGCGATATCGGCAATCGCACGGATGCGCACGACTGGCTGGCGGCGGTGATCGCCGAAATTGCGCGCTAGTCCAGTTGTTCCTGCGGCACGCGTTCGATACCGCCGCCGTTGTTCAGCGCGTTCATGGCCGAATGGGTGCGCGCCTCTATTTCCCTTCGGGGAAGGCCGGGCTCGATCACGTCGCCGAAATGCAGGGTGATCGTGCCGGGACGTTTCCAGAAGCTGTGATAGGTCGGCCCGCTGTCCACCGCCACCGGCACGACCGGCAGGCCCAGCAGCTTGTACAAGGCCGCAAAGCCCGCGCCCAGGGGCGGCCGTTCACCATGTGCAACGCGAGTGCCTTCGGGGAAGATGATGATGGGCCTGCCTGCCTCGACATGGGGGCGAGCTTCGCGGATCATCGTGCGCAGTGCCTTGGCGCCCTCTTCGCGCGCCACGGGGATCACGCCATATTTGCGAGCGGCAAGGCCCCAGCCGGGAATATCGAACAGTTCCTGCTTGGCGAACAGGGCAGGATAATCGAACAGGTAGGGCAGGCCGATCGCTTCAAAAAAGCTCTCGTGCTTGATGGCGTAGAAGACCTGGAAATCGGGGCGCTGGCCGGTCTCGACTATGCGGATGCCCAGCAGGTTCTCGCAGGCCCAGTGGTGCAGGCCGGACCACACGGCGCAGACCCGGCGAACCCACGACGGCGAGACAAAGGCGGCCAGCACGGCTGCCAGCACCAGCACGATGGAGCCACCATAGAAGGTCAGGTAAAAAGCGATGTTGCGAAGGTAGATCACCCCAGGACCTGCAATATCCAGACTGCCATGAGCTTGTGATACTCCATGAACAGCGTGCCGAAGCTGGGCTGCGAGCGCACTGCGTCGCGGATGACGGAGACGTTATCGGGCAACTGGTCCTGCAATTCCAGCGCTGCCCGGCGCATGTGCCAGTCGGCGGTGACGAGGCGCAGCGAATTATAGTCGCGCTCCTCCAGCCATTGCGCCGTTTCGCGGGCATTGCCGCGCGTGTCGAGCGCGGAAAAACCCAGCGTCACACAGCAATCCATAACCCGTTGCGGCACTTCGAATTCGGCGACGAATTCGGCAGGCTGTACGCTGGCATCCACGCCGGTCACCAGCATCTGCTGCGCCGCGCCTGTCTGTAACATCTCCAGTCCGCGCTGGATGCGTCCGCCGCTGCCGGTGGGCACGACGATGGCATCGGTCCGGGAAAGCGGCAGCGGGCTGCGGCAAGGCGACGGTGAACCAGATAAAGCCCAGTGCCCACGCCACGAGAGGGATGGCAAGGAGGCGGCGCATGGTCATAACATCCTCCTTAGCGCGGCAATGACGGTAATGCGCGCAGTCAATACGGCAAGCAGTATGCCAGCGGCAGGGACGGCTGCAATCGCCAGCCAGTCGCGCCAGTCAAGCGTTCCGCCGGCCACAAGCCCGGAACCCAGTTCCGCAAATTGCTGTCCCAGCACGAAAATCGCGCCAATTCCCAGCGCCAGGCCGGCCACACCGCCCAGCGCCGCGTCGATCCCGATGGAACGCTGGAAAATGCGGGCGATCTGCCCGTCCGTGCCGCCCAGATGGTGGATCACCTCAATCGTATCGCGGTTGGAGCCGAGCGCGCTGCGTGCGGCCAGCCACACTGCCGCCACGCTGGTGGCCGCCAGCAATACCACCAGCCCGATGGCAAGGTATTGCAACGAACGCAGCGCCTCGAACACCGGGGCGAGCCATCCTGCCTGCGCATCGAGCCGTGCAGCGGGCACTTCCGCCAGCAATTCGCTGCGCAACTTGCGCAGGCGCTCGGCGTTAACAGGACCGGACAATTGCACATCGATCAGTGCCGGCGTCGGCACTGCTTCTGCATTGAACGCGGCCTCGCCAAGCCATGGCTCCAGCAGGCTTGCCAGTTCCTCGTCAGGCACGCGGCGGACCGAGGCGACATCTTCGCGCGCGCTCAGGAATGAGACTGCACGGCGGGCCTGCCGCTCGCGCGAGGCCGGCGCACCTTCGACGACCTGCACGGTGATGCCTCCGGCAATCTCCTCTCGTGCGTTGGAAGCGACATTGCTCAGCGCCAGTCCTGCGCCCGCCGCCATCACGGTGAGCGCGATCATGATGGCCATCACCCACGGCATCGGCCCGGCAATGCGCGTCTGCGGCAACAGGCGCGCGCTCTCGCTGCCGAAGCGGGGCGTGCCGCGACGGATAAGGGGGCCCAGTGCCATCAGCCAGCTAGGCCGCGTTTGGGGGGATAGCGCAGGGCACCAGTGGGATCAGACAGCGCACCCTTGTCCAGCCGCATGATGAGCGAATCCGGAACCTTGCGCAGCAGGTGAACATCGTGGGTGGCCACGACCACGGTGGTGCCCAATCGATTCAGCGCTTCGAACAGGCGCAGCAACTTTACCGCCATCTCAGGGTCGACATTGCCCGTCGGTTCGTCTGCCACGAGGATTTCGGGCCTCGCGATCACGGCACGGGCAATGGCGACGCGCTGCTGTTCTCCGCCCGACAGAGTGGCCGGGCGTGCGTCTCGCCGGTGTTCCAGCCCGACCCAGTCCAGCATGTCGGACACGGGTTTCTGGATGTTGCCCTCGCTCATGCCGCTGACCCGCAGCGGCAAGGCGACATTGTCGAACGCGGAAAGGTGCGGGATCAGGCGGAAATCCTGAAAAACCGTGCCGATGCGCCGCCGAAATTCGGGCAGGGCGAGGCGCGGCTGGGTAATCAGGTCGTGGCCGAACATGCGAATGGCCCCGCGCGTGGGCCGTTGCGCAAGGTACAGCAGTTTCAGCATCGACGTCTTGCCGGCACCGCTGGCTCCGGTGAGGAAATAGAAGCTGCCGGGGTAGAGCGTGAAGGAGATATCGCTCAGCACCTCGCGATCGGTGCCGTAGCGAAGCCCGACGTTGTCGAACTGGACAATGGAATCTTCGCTCCCGCTCATGACCGGGTGCTAGTGCCTGTAATCGGCGCGGGGAAGGGCTTTGCGGGCATTTCGGGCGGATATAGACGCTGGTGCTTGTGGAAAAAAGGTGGAACGGTGCCATTGATGGGCCTGGCCAAGCTTGCCCACGCATATCCGCTAGGCGTAGGGTCGGGGGAGCGAGATGATTTTACAATGCCCCGCCTGCTCGACGCGTTATGTCGTGCCCGATACCGCCGTTGGCGTGGAAGGCCGCACCGTGCGTTGCGCCAAATGCCGCCACAGCTGGTTTCAGGAAGGCCCATCCCTGCCGACTTCGGCTGAAGCCGCTCCATCTCCGCCGCCACCACGCGCGCCTGCAACGCCCCCGCCCGCACCCCCGCCCGCACCCCGGCCTGTGCAGCCCGCGGCGCCGGGTCAGGACATGCTCGATGCGGTGGATGGCGGCAGGTCTGTGCAACAGCACAAGCCTTCGCAGAACATCGGCTTCTCCTACAATGGCGAGAGCCCGAAATCGTCCCCCGGCGCAGCGGAGCCAGAACGCGCGGCAGAGCCGATCGCCGACCCGCCGCCGGTGCAGGAGGAGCAGGAAAAGGTCGTCCCGCCTCCCGTGGTGGAACCGCAGGGTTATGGCACCCCTGTCGACGACGACGATGACGGGCATTCGCAATTCGACGCCGAACCGCCTTTCCGCTCGCGTCGCAATCCGCTGAAAATGTGGACCTGGGCCGCGGCAATTTTTGCAACCGTGGTCGCAGGTACGATCTTCGCCGTCAGCTATTGGGGACTGCCCGACTGGGTTCCGGTCGAACGTCCGACCTTCGCCGCCGCCCAGCCCGACCTGCAACTGGATTTCCCACAGGAAGAACAGGAACGCCGGACCCTGCCCAACGGGACGGAGTTTTTCGGTGCCAGTGGCCGCATCACGAACATCGGCACGCAGACGCGCAGCGTTCCTACGATATTGATCGTGCTGCGCGATGCCCGCGATGCCATCGTCTACAGCTATGAAGTGTTCCCCCCGCAGCGCGAACTGGCTCCGGGTGAGACGGTGACGATCAACGAAGCGGTCACCGATATTCCCAAGCGCGCGGCCTACGCCGAATTTGGCTGGAATCCCGAGTAATCCCAGCGAATTTCGGCTGGTTCGAGATTGGCTGCATTTGATTGCTTGCAGCCGGATAACCTTCTTGCTAGTGGCGCGCTCCTACCACGGCGGGCTGCGGCCCGCCTGTCTGTATCGATGTGCGGTCGTGGCGGAACTGGTAGACGCGCAACGTTGAGGTCGTTGTGGCCGAAAGGCCGTGGAAGTTCGAGTCTTCTCGACCGCACCAAACAGTCTGACAAGCAGACATATTTTCGCCTTCGGGCGAGCTGTGCCTGGAAAGTGGCGCAGTTCTGCGGGGTTTGGCGGCATGTAATTCTGAGTCGTGGGCGAGAGACACCGCTTCCTTCGCTTGCGAGTGGCCAATATCCCGCCCGATTCTCTGTATGGAAGTTCCCCGCCCACGGTGGCGTCAGGAAATGATGCAGGGATCATGCTCAGGCTTCAAAGCCGAGCAAGGCTTCCTGTTCGGCCCAATCGGTGGGCAGTGCTGTCTCGAGCAGCAAGGTGCGGTTGATCGTTCTCGGCTGTGTGCCTGCAGCAATGGATTCAACAATCCGGGGGCTGAGCCAGCTCATGCTCAGGAGCTTGGTTAGCCGCTTGCGGCAGCGACCCTCCTTGTTTGCAATCTGGTTGATGCTGAGTTCATGGATTGCTGACGACGAGCTGCCGAGCCTCGAATGCGTTGGCCAACAAGTTGGAGCAGCTTGTGTATCCGGCTTGCTGCCCCGTGTCCTCGGCATCAATCCTGAGCTTGGCCTCGCGGAATGGCATTCTGTTCCGGAAGCGCGATACTCCAGCTAAGATCGATCGCCTTCTGCGACCGCCAGGACTTCTGAGTTTAGCACGACCTCGATCCTAGTCGGCGCGCACCAGTAAGGACACGACAAGGGTCTGCAGGACTTGTTTCGCGCTAACCGTCCAAGGCGAGCCGACAGGCAAGCAACCGACCCGTCTCGAATATGGTTCGCAGTTGCCCGGCTTCGTTGATGCCTGACAGTCGGCGCAGTGCATGCTCATCCTCCAACAGCAGGGTGAGCTGCACGATAAGATGGCGCTCGAGTTGCCCCTGCACCAATCGGGTGGCTGGAGTATCACCAGGCCGAGCAAGGTCCTTGCGGGTCTCGAAAGGCTCAAAACTACCGAATTCCCTGTCAATTCCCTGCAAACAGGGAAAAGAGGCAAGAGACTGGTTCGCTACGGACTGCTTCGCGCACCAACCCCTTGAATATAAACGTCAATTCTCTTATAGGACCATTTTCTGGCCGACTTTCCG